>JBDLPT010000001.1:0-29470 GCA_039800945.1 Bacteroidota bacterium
TTTCGCTCTCCTTAACCCTTCTTTCGTTTTCCGCTTTTCAGTAAGACCGTTGTCTCAATTGCGGGGTGCAAAGATATGTACTCTTTTTGGTTCTGCAACAATTTTTTGAAAGAAATTTTAAAAAAAAGTTAATCTCAAAACACAAGTAGTCTAACGATCAAGCGTTTGCAAAGTTTCATTTTTTTAAAAATTTTTGTGGAAACCTAGGTTTTTCGGCATCTTTGTAACAGATGCTCATCGGAAAAAGGAAATATTTAAAGGGTCTTTCAGACGCTGACTTGCTACTTATATATAAGAAGAAAGAATGGAACGCCTGCATCGACGAACTTTATGAGCGTTATGCACATCTCTTATTTGGGGTCTTTATTAAATATGTCAAAGACAACGACAACGCAGCGGATCTGTTAATGGAGTTATTTGGAAAACTTCCTGCGCTACTTAAGAAGCATGAAATTCTACAGGTTAAAGCATGGCTTCATCAAGTTTCAAGAAATGAAGCTTTACAGTTTTTAAGAAAATCTAAAAAATTTACGGGCGTATCCTTAGAGGAAAACAATATTGGTCATTTAAGCGGGAACCTTCCTGAAGAGGAAGAAAAGGAAGAAGCTTTATCCAAAGAAAAAGAACTGATTTTGCTAGAAAAGGTAATGGAGCAACTGAAACCAGCGCAAAAAGAATGTATTCGTCTGTTTTTTATTGAGCAACTGAGTTACGAGGAAGTCATGAGTAAAACCCAACTCAGTTTTAAAGAAGTAAAAAGTCATTTGCAAAATGGCAAAAGGAATTTGAAGATAATGATGGAACAAAATATAGCATCATGAGTGCAACAAAAGATCAATTGAAAAGCTATTTGACTACTCCAGGTGTTGAAAAGCGTCATGCATTTGAAAAGCAACACCTTTCTGATGAACTGGTCATGGATGCTATTGAAGGATACAGCGAACATCCGGATGCCTGGCCCTACTTTGAAAAAATAAATGCACGAAAAAAAATGAAGCGAAGGTTGTATAGGTCTATGACTTTTCTATTCATTTTCGTCGCTATTGGTTTAGCGGGTTGGTTGTCAATATCTACTTCGACCAAGCAAAAAGAATCCAATCTGCGCACAGCTAAATATCAAAAAGTGATAAAGCAGCCTATTCGCATCAATATTTTTGACAAAGAAGAAGTGGCGCTCATGAAACCCATTGCCGCACAACATCAAATCAAAAGTTCAAAGATTGCTCTAGATTTTATCCAACAGCAAGAGCAGGCAAGTGTAAAAGAAGGTCCAATTGAACCGATTCAACAAATTCCGCTAGAAGCGATTCATACCTCTGCAACGCAAACCCGACTCGCTAAAAAAATAGGACGTGAACTGTTAATCAAAAATTACAAGCTGATCGATTACCGTTATTACCGCAAATCAAATTTCAATAGCAGACCCATTTTAGACGCAAGTAATCAAGAGGAAGAAATTCATATTCCATATATAAATATGATCAGTTCAGCTATCGAGCATTTCTCTGCTGGAGAATTTAAATTATGTCTGCTCGAAACAGAACAAATTTTGAGTGCCTATCCAAATGATGCCAATGCGCTTTTCTATAGTTCTCTGAGTCTATTTAATTTGAATGAACTCAAAGCTTCCGAAAGCCGATTGATAAAATTAAGAGCCGCCGAATTTTCCAATTTTGACGAAGAAGCAGAATGGTATTTATTAATGGTGTACAAACAAGTTAAAAATCAAGAGAAATTTATTGAACTCAAAAAAGAGATCATAGAAGCTAATGGCTTTTATGCACAAAGAGCAAAAAATCTGAATTTTTGATCAACTTATTTGTCAAGACACTCGACATCATTCTAATGAAAAATCTCTACTTCACATTTCTGACTTTATTAATAGGTATTCCATTTATAAAGGCTCAAAGCTACCAACAAATTAGTGGCCCAACCCAAGGCACTACTTTTCATATTACTTATTCGGATCCAAGAAATCGAAACCTTGAAAAAGAAATTTATCAATTGCTCAATGAGTTTGATTTTTCGGTCTCAACCTACAATCCAAACTCGATCATTTCCAAAGTAAATAAGAATATTTCCGGTGTAAAACTCGATGCCTACTTCATTACATGCTTCAATAAAGCAAAGGAATTATGGCGCCTGACCAACGGGGCCTTTGACCCAACTGTTTACCCGTTAGTAAATGCGTGGGGATTCGGGCCAGAAAAGAAAAGCAAAATAGAGCAGAGCAAAATTGACAGCTTACTGCAGTTTGTCGGTTTTGATAAAATTCAATTGGTCAGAGGGAAGATTCTTAAAAAAGACCCAAGAGTTCAACTTGACTTCAACGCATTTGCGCAAGGATATTCTGTCGATGTGCTTGCTCAATTTTTCATCAATAAAGGCATTAAAAATTTTATTGTTGAAATCGGTGGAGAAGTTTATGCCCACGGCTTGGGCGCTAATAATGAAAAATGGAGAGTGGCTATCGAACAACCCATCGAAAATAAAATAGATAAAAATGCAGCACAAGTTGTGGTTGAACTCCAAAATAAAGGCGTGGCTACCTCAGGAAATTATCGTCGGTTCACTGAAATAGATGGTAAAAAAATTGTGCACCATATCGATCCAAGAACCGGTTATCCTACCGCAAATAATTTACTGAGCGCTTCTGTATTTTGTTCTCAGACTTTAGATTCAGACGCATTAGCCACAGGTTTTTTAGTCATGGGCTTAGACAACGCTAAGTTGTTTTTAGAAAAACACCCTGAAATTCAAGTTTTCTTTATTTACACAGATGAGCAAGGGAAATATCAGGTGTTTATGACGAGTGAAATCATGAATTGGATAGCCCAACATCAATAGCAAGCCAAATTGTTGAATACAAAAAAAGGCCGCTAACGCGGCCTTTACTATTTGTGTTGGCCTTATTTATTTATTAAGGATTACTTTTTCTTTTAATGTATTCTTGCCATCAGTAATTTGAATGAAGTAAACACCATTAGGTTGAGCGCTAAGGTTTACTACTTTCTTTTGTTCGTTAGCAACTGAATACTTCTCGATTTCTTCACCAGCAATATTGAAAACACTTAGCGTATTGGCATTTTGAAAATTCAATTCAAAAATTCCTGTTGTGCTAGGGTTCGGAGAGATCGTAAGTTTAAGGGGGCTTGCAACTGTTTCAACACCTGCACCCGATGGGTTCCAAGCAACTGAAATTCCTGTAAAGTTTGCGTCATCAGCAGGGTTCGTTACATCAGCAGCAGCTCCTTTGTTGAAAGTAAATGAGCGCGTTGCTTTAGCAGTATTACCATGATTCCAGCAAGATTCAATTGTGATTTTGTATGCGCCGTCAGCAACTAGGTTACCGTTTACATCTGTTCCGTCCCAAGTGTAGGTGCGGGTAGCAAATGAATTTAAGGTAGCTCCTGTAGTTGCTCCAATTGTGTTGCAAGAGCCGCCTAAACAGTTACTAGACATTCCTCCGGCATTTACAGCCCAAGTTGGTAAGTGGTCTTTGGTGCCATTGCCTGCGTATCGTGCTCTGGTTTTAACAAATGTTCCGGTGCTGGTTTGCACCCAAACAGCTAATACATTCTTGTTTCCTGTATAAGCAGTGTGTGCTGTTTGAGTAAATGTGAGTGTCAATGTTCCTTGAGTTTGACCGAATAAAAATGAACTTGCAAATAAGGCCAAGGAGAGTAAAGTTTGTTTCATGATAAAAATTTGATGGTCAAATATATAACTAATTTATTATTCTAATAAACCTTTTAGAAGACGACAACGTTCTGATTTTCGTTGGAATTGTCTGTTTTTATTTAGTGCTTTGGCAGCATCGGCACAATAACAATGTGCATCGGCATTGCCTGGATCTAGATGATTGGCTTTATTTAAGTCTTGATAAGCTTTAGTAAAATTTTTTGATCCGAAATAAAGCATGCCCCGCAAAAAGTAGGCATCGGCATCTCTCTTATCCAATTGAATCTGGGTAGTGAAATCTTGAATGGCACCTGTGGTATCTCCAATATGTTCTTTTAATACACCACGGTCAAAAAAGACATGTTCAATATTTGAATCTGATTGAATAGCGGAGTCCAAATAAGAAATTGCTATTTTAAATTGCTCGCGATAACCCAATTCAATTGCTAACTGATATAATGAATCAGCTTTTGGGTTTTGGGAAACCCTATTAGAGGTTTTTTGTGTGTGCCCAAAATGACTCAGGCACACCAACAAAAACAAAAAGATGGCTTTCATTAATTATCTTGCTTGCCTTGCTCAATCCAACATTCTACTTTTTGAATGACTGAATCTGGCAAAGCTGGACCGCCTTGTGGCATCAATTGATACCCATTGCTTTTCATGGAGCCTAGCGCAGCTACAGCATTGGCAGAAACCGCAGTATAAGAACTGAAGTCATAGCCTCCAGACGCATTCCCTTGGTCATGGCAACCTATGCAATTGTCTTGCATGATTGGCATGATGTCATTGGCAAATGATATGGTGGTTGTGCAGTTTACGTTGGTTGGGCTCACTTTGTCTTTCTTACATGAAACCAACAGAAAAAAACCAAAAACTAATGTGGTTCCGAAAATTTTTGTTTTCATAAGATTTATTTGCTAGTTGCAGGAATTTCAAAGTTTACTTTCATTTGATCTGGAACTGCATCGCTTTTGTGTCCGATTTTGAAGTCCATGCGGTTTACAAAGAAAGACCCTTTTAAAGTGATTTTATTTCCTGCTTTTACATAGCTTGCCGGAACAGTAACTGACTTAGTAATACCTTTGATAGTTAGGTTTCCGAAAATATTGTATTGATTGCCTTCCTTTTTTTCCACTTTAGTAGACTTGAATTTTGCAAAAGGATATTTTGCGGCATCGAACCACTCTGGCGTTTGAGATTTTTTGGTCATCATTCCGTTTCCGGTAGATATGGATCTTACATCAATTTTAAGGTCAAAATTACATTTAGAGAGATCTTTATCATCAAAATCAATTTGACCTTCCATTTTGCTAAATGAACCGGATGGATCTTTGCTTTTGAATTCAATGGAGAAATCATCGGTCACAACATAATGATCAAGCGCGACATAAGTAAAAGCACTTAAGCAAACAATTGCAAGTGCTGCAAGGAGAGTGTTTCTAGTTTTCATGTATTATTATTTATTTGTTTGTTATTCGATCGCAAATTTCCTGCCAACAGTAAAGCCTAAGCGGAATTGCCCTTTAGACCACTGTTGAGTAGTGTAAGGAATAAATTGGGTTTCGCCGATACCAGCAGAGTTGGTGATGTTGATGGTGAAGTTGTGGCCAAAAGTAAACCACTCAAGTGCAATTGCACCGCTGTTTGTAAAGCCAGTCTGACGGAAGGTGTCACCATTGAAACAATGGTAGTATTCACCGACAAGTGCAAAACGAGAAGTAAGGCGAATTCGACCCGAAATTCCGAGTGCAAATAAATCGTTCATGTCTGTATTGGCCACATAGTTTCTATGAACCAAAGTAGGTGAAATTTGCAAAGCACCGCGATCGCCAAAATGATGTGCGATATTTACTTGAGTAAAATAGCTTAAGCGGTGTGCAACTTTAGGGAAATGGCTCACTTCTCCTAAATCTGGGGAAGCGTTCATGTAAGTAAAGCTTGAACCGGCAACTGCGGTAATGGTAATTGGTGATTTGTTTTCTTCCTGGCTGATCACTTTATATTTCACAAAGCCATCGACCAAAGAACGATAAGGGGCCCCGGTGCCTTTAGATCTACCGAAACCAACCATTAATTGATCTGTGAGACCGTATTCTAAAGCGATGCGCATATCAGATAAATTGTCAAAACCAAACATGTTTTGAACCCCACCGTTTACACCCGCCATGTCGCCAAAACGGTGCTCAATCCTGAACTCATAAGTTCCTTTAGAAAGGGTCTCGACAGAATGCCCGTTGATGACTCTTGTTGACGAAAAGGTTGAAATGGGCTCTTCGTAGCTTTCTTCTTCAGCGACTACCTCAGTGGAATCTTGTGCGTAAATAGAAAGTGGAAAAAATAAACCTAGAAGAGAAAATTTGAAAAGTGTCTTCATAAATAATTGTTAAATAAACCATCTTTAAGACGAGATTTTTTCAAAAAGGTTTGATTTTACAATGAAAGATTGAGAATCAGCTTTTTCGACGACGTTTTTCTGCTAACCATTTAGGCACCGCTTTCTCGTCATTTTGCGGTGAGTCAAGAAGTTTTTCCAATAAATCTGTGCGGTTTGCCTTTTGCAAACGCTGTCTGATCCAGTCTTTATTTTCTTTTTTATACCAAAAGAAGTAGCGATTCTGATTGAGTTTCTCTTCTTTGGTTTTTACCGTTCGAATGGGTTTTAAAGTGTAAGGATGCACCCCTGTGTAGTAGATTACCTCTGCAACAGTCATTGGTGTGGGGGTGAAATCTTGCACTTGCTCTAATTGAAAGCCCATGTCTTTGGTTTCAGCAGCAAGATTGGCCATATCCATTTCTTCACAACCCGGATGGGAAGATATAAAGTAAGGGATGAGTTGTTGTTTGAGACCGTGCTTCGCTGACAAACGATCGTATTTTTCTTTGAATTTGTGGAAATACTGAAACGAGGGCTTGCGCATGATTTTTAGGGTGGCGTCTGAAGTATGCTCTGGTGCTACTTTAAGGCGCCCTGAAACGTGCCTTGTAATTACCTGTTCGATGTATTCGTCGTGGTTGCCGTCTTCGTTGTTCTTATTGAAGTCATCGACTAATAAGTCGTAGCGAATTCCGGATCCTACAAATGCTTTCTTTATGCCCGGAAACTTATCGATTTTTCGATACAGGTCGGTCATTTGTTTGTGAGAGGTGTCGAGGTTATGACAAATCACCGGATGAATACAACTTGGAGACACGCATTTGGCACAAATGGCTTCGTCCTTCCCTTTCATTTTATACATATTGGCAGATGGGCCGCCGATATCCGAAAGATACCCTTTGAATTCGGGGTGGTGTGTCAGTTCCTCAACCTCTTTTAATATAGATTGCTCACTTCTGGAGGCAATGAATTTTCCTTGGTGTGCCGAAATGGTACAAAAACTACACCCACCAAAACAACCGCGGTGCGTATTGACCGAAAATTTAATCATGTCGTAGGCCGGAATGGGGCCGCGTTTTTTGTAGCGAGGGTGCGGCAAACGGGTGTAGGGCAAATCAAAAGAACCGTCCATTTCTTTCTCGGTCATGGTTTTAAATGGCGGATTGATCACCAAAGTTTGTGCGCCAACCTCTTGTATAATGCGATTTGCAGCCCATTTATTGGATTCTACTTCAACAATTTTAAAGTTGGCGGCATAAGCCAATTTGTCGGAAAGACACTTTTCATGACTTGCAAGAGAAATGGTTTCCCAATTTTTGTTTTTAGGCAGATCTTCTTGACTATCTTGTAGAAATGCAACTTGATTAATTGTTTTTGCTTGAGAAAAAGGAACTCCTCTTTTAAGTAAGCGAAGCAAGGTGCGAAGGGGTTGTTCACCCATCCCGTAAACCAATAAATCTGCCTTGGAATCAACTAAGACGGAAGGCATGAGTTGATCTTTCCAGTAGTCGTAGTGAGTCACCCTGCGCAATGAAGCTTCAATGCCACCGAGTAAAACGGGTACATCTGGATAAATTTCTTTGAGAATATTACTATAAACAATACTGGCGTAATCCGGTCTAAAACCGGCTTGACCTCCTGGTGTGTAGGCGTCTGTGGAACGCAGTCTTTTATTAGCGGTGTAGTGGTTCACCATGGAATCCATACAGCCCGCAGTTACTCCAAAAAAGTACTTGGGTTTGCCTAGTTTTTTGAAGTCACGGAGGTCATCTTGCCAGTTTGGTTGCGCAACAATGCCAATACGAAACCCTTCGCTCTCAATGATGCGGCCAATTACTGCAGTTCCGAAACTTGGGTGATCCACGTAAGCATCGCCAGAAATAAGGATTACATCAAAGGCATCCCAGCCGCGTTTTTCGGCATCTTTTAAAGATAAGGGCAACCAATCAGACAAGGGGCGTTCAACGTTCATACTGCAAAGATACTCCAAGAACAATGCGTCCTGAATTTTGTTGTAATTTTGTAAGACTAGAATTTCATTAACTCTAAAAATAAATAAAAATGGCTTTTGAATTACCCGCTCTTTCTTATGCTTACGACGCATTAGAACCACATATCGATGCGCGCACCATGGAAATCCACCACAGCAAACATCACCAGGCATACACAACAAACCTCAACAATGCTATTGCAGGCACTGAGATGGAAAATATGTCTATTGAAGAAATTTTGAAAGTTTGCAAAGACAAACCTGCTGTTAGAAATAACGGTGGTGGTTTTTGGAATCACAACCTTTTCTGGGAAATTATGGCGCCAAATGCAGGTGGCCAACCAAGTGGTGACCTCGCTACTGCAATCGATGCTGCTTTTGGATCTTTTGAAGCTTTTAAAGACGAGTTTGCTAAAGCAGCAACAACTCGTTTTGGTTCAGGATGGGCTTGGTTGTGTGTGAGTAATGGTAAATTAGAAATTTGCTCTACAGCAAATCAAGACAACCCATTAATGGGTGAAGGCTGCACCGGCACACCAATCTTAGCGCTAGACGTTTGGGAACACGCATACTACTTGAATTACCAAAACCGCAGACCTGATTACATCAACTCTTTCTTTAATGTAATCAACTGGGAAGTTGTTGCGGCAAAATTTGCTGCAGCGAAATAAGCTGTTCACATTGTTGAAATCAAAAAGGGCGGCCCTGCGGGCCGCCCTTTTTATTTATATCGTTTGTGTAATACTAAAATCTAAACTGCATGCGAACAGTTAAAACGTCGTCTTTTAGATCTTGGTCAAAACCAGAGATTTGTGTTGAAGTTTCGTTGCGAACAATATTGTAATAGACCATCAATTTGCAATTGTCATTGAAATAGTAATTATAACCAAGACCAATCATGGTGTATTTCAATTCTGCTTTTGAAAAGCCCGCATTGGCATTTAAATCGGCAGTAGACAACTTGCTATTTGGATCATACCACTCATATTTAAGTGCGATTTCATTTTTGGTCTTGCCAATTCGTTGTACGAAATAAGCATAAGCTCCGTTGAAGTTTCTGATATAAGTATCTTGCTTTGTTGGCAAAGCCAATGGGCTGCGTGTGTCATCTACCTGGCCAGATTGAGTTCCGGTAATGTATTCTCCACGAATAGTTGTGGTTCCGATTTTAGATTTGACTGCAACTTGAAAGTCAGCACCAAAATATTTGCGTGGTGAACGTGCGCCTTTGTAAGTAGTTTGAAGTGTATCTTGAAGCTGCCAAGCACTTGTCGTTGCTGTTTGGTCAAGGGTAAACACATTGTTATTTTGGTAAACATTTCCTCCGTAATATCCGGAAGTACCCACACCAAAAGTTACTTTATCTTTGGCAACCGTTCTTTTGTAATGTGCGCGTCCAATAAAATCTTTGTATTGATCAAATTCTACCACACCAGCACTGTTCAGACTACCCGTTCCTGGTACAGCAATACCTGTTCCGTTATAAATACCAGCATCTACTTTTAAGCCATAAAGTTTTTTTCCTTTTTCAGGTTGGAAACTCACCATAGCGCCTAAATCGCGCTCATTTGGCAATAAAACTTGGGTAAATCGTGCTCTTTCTGGCGTTTCTCTGTCGGCAGAAGATTGTTGAATTTCAAAACCAAATGGTCTGTTCATGACCCCGACAGTAACTGAAAGTGATTTTTGCCATGGGTTGGTTAGTTTGCCATAATACTCAACCAAATTCACCCCTCTTTCAGAAGCATTGATTTGAACAACACTCTGTACAAGGCCATTTGTATAGGTCAATTTGAAACGACCGCGTCTGATCATAAAACGGTTGTCAGAATTCGTCATGAAGTCTCCGCCATCAAAAGTTTTTGCCCCAGGCGTTTGTGTCCATTGGTATTGAGCTTGCACCCAGCCAGTAACTTTTAAATTTTTGAGTTGATTGACATCTGTAGAAAGTTGCTTAACTGCTTTTGCTACGGAGTCATTAGGAGTAGTTTGTGCAATGCCTTGATTGAAGAACATTCCACCAATGAGTAACATGAAGTACTTTTTCATAGGTTATAATTTGAAGGACAAAAGTAGAATGTTCATATTGAGTTAACATTGGATTTATTTTCATTTAACTTTTATATAATCTTGGTAATATTTTGGTAACATTAGGGGGTTGATCGCTGTGTTAATGCGTAAATAGACCTGAGAAAGCCTATTTATCTGCTAAAAACAATGTTATGTTTACGTTAACAAACCTGTCTTCATTTCGGAGTAGCAGGTGAACCACCTACATTTGCTCAAAAAACAAATATTATGGCAGGAATTTTAAGTTACTTTTTACCGAAAGACAAGGTGTTTTATTCATTATTTGAAGACGCCAGTAACAACCTAGAAAAAATTGCACAAAAATTACTTCAAGTAGTGCATGAGTCTGACTACAACAAAAGAGCCGCACTTATTGAAGAAATGCGCGATATCGAGCATCAAAACGACAACATTACACACCAGATTTTTATCGAGTTAGGCAAAAACTTCATTACACCTTTCGATAGAGAAGACATTCACTCGTTGGCTTCTGCGCTCGATGATATCGCAGATTATATCTACGCTTCTGGTAAGAAAATCAACTTCTATAAAATTGACCCGATTTCTGATCAAGGCATCCAAAAAACTGCTGCTGCAATTAACGATGCAGTCATTGCTGTTAAAGCGGCCGTTATGGAGCTTCGCAACTTGAAAAACACACAAAAAATCATTGAGTGTGTGATCAAAATCAATAGCATTGAGAACAATGCAGACAACATCTTTGACATGAGCATTGAGCAATTGTTTAACTCAGACGTTGATGCAAAAGAATTGATCAAAAGACGCGAGTTATATATGGTTATGGAAACTGCAACAGACAAATGTGAAGATGCAGGAAACGTAATCGAATCAATCGTTGTTAAGTACGCTTAATTTACCTTTCGACAACTAAAACATACAGATATGTTTACACTTTTATTAATTGTCATAGGTATTGCCCTACTTTTTGACCTCGTGAACGGTTTTCACGATGCCGCAAATTCTATTGCAACCGTTGTTTCAACCAAAGTTCTTACCCCGTTTCAAGCGGTTCTTTGGGCGGCAATGTTCAATATTATTGCTTTTTGGGTCTTTGACATGAGCGTTGGAAACACTGTGGCTAAAACAGTTGACAACAACGCCATTGACTTATGGGTTATTCTTGCAGGTCTATTAGCAGCTACTTTTTGGAATCTACTTACCTGGTGGTTGGGAATCCCTTCTTCCTCATCTCACACCTTAATTGGTGGATTTGCCGGAGCAGCTGTGGCCCATGCTGGTTTTGGAGTAATTGAAAGTGGAGAAATCATCAAGGTGGTTCTTTTCATTTTCCTTGCGCCAATCATCGGTGGTTTCATTGCTTATCTTATTGCAGTAGTTACTATTTCTAGATCATTCTGGAAGAAAATGCTCGTGATTCTAGCGCTTTCAGGTGTTACTATTGCCGTGATGCAATATATGATTGATTTCATCGACATGAAGCCTATCATGATGTGGATCGTAATTGGCATGATCGCCATCTTTATTTTGGTTTACATCTGGTTTGAAATTGTTCATGGTTCAAGAAGACCATCTGCTTTGAAAGAAGCCAACATGCATAAAAAGTTGCAATTGCTTTCTTCTGCTGCCTTCTCTTTAGGACACGGTGGAGCCGATTCTCAAAAAGTGATGGGTATCATTTGTGCGGCACTTCTTGTATATGGCAACTTGGGAAGAGAAGGTAAACTTGACCAACCCGTACCAAAAGACTTGCGCATTACAGAATTAATGCAAATCGAATACAACACGCCTGACGGTAAAAAACATAAGTTTAAGCCAGAAGTTGCTGAAGTGGAAGGCAAAGTTTATTTCATAGACAACAAAGAAGTAATCGATGCTGCTACCGGAACTGCATTATACGCAGAAGACGGTAAGAAACTTGCCGAAGTTCAAGGTGCACCCGCTTTCAAAGCAATTGATGAAGCAATGGAAAAAGTGGAGATTTACACGTTTGGTGATGCGCTTTGCGATGCCAATACAAATGACACCATCTTTAACGAAAAGGCTTTAAATAAAAACTATAAATATGCTGGAGTTTTCACAAACTATGTTGATGGATCAACTGGTGAACTCCGCGAAGGACACAAAATCAAAACTAAAGTACACTCCGATACAATGCCAATGTGGGTATCGTTTGGTTGCTACTTAATGATTGGTTTAGGAACACTGATGGGTGGTTGGAAAATTGTCAAAACCATGGGAACTAAGATCACGAAGGTCACACCGCTGGAAGGTGTTTGTGCCGAAACCGCAGGGGCGCTTACCCTGTTTACCGTGTCTCAGTTTGGAATCCCGGTTTCTACAACCCACACCATCACAGGGTCTATTATCGGGGTGGGCGCAACAAAGCGTCTGAGCGCCGTGCGCTGGGGCGTAACCATCAACTTACTTTGGGCATGGATTTTAACCATTCCGGTAAGTGGTGCATTAGCTGCGCTATTCTATTATTTGATCATTTGGTTTAAATAATATTCCATTAAAATTCGATGAAAAAGGGTGCTAAAGCACCCTTTTTGCGTAAATATTCATTTGTTTTTGATAAAAAATCAATTTTCGTTATCTTTAACGCAAATCTAAAAAATCAACTATGAAAAAACTTTTACTTTCGTTCAGTGCAGTTGCCCTTTCGGTTGCAACCTACGCACAAGTTGTCGTTGCTGGGGTTTCTCCTCAAAGCATTGCTGGCAATTACACGCACACATGGGCAGATCCTGCTGGTGGCGATTGGAGTTGTCCTGACTTTTTAATTCCTAACACCTTTGTTCAAGACACTTTGATGTTGGTTGACGACGGTTCTACAGGAACAAATGCACAGGGGCATCCAATTGCACAAGAAGGATGTAACCCACTCATCAACAACCTTACAGGTAAAATTGCCGTTATTTATCGCAACACTTGTAACTTCAGTATCAAAGCATTTAACGCTCAAACTGCAGGTGCTGTTGGTGTAATCATTATCAACCGCGATCCTGAAGCAATTGCTATGGGTGGTGGTACCGCTGGTGTAGATGTAACTATTCCAGTTGTCATGTTATCAAGTACTGATGGTGCTGCACTAGTAAGCGCTATGGCCAATGGTCCAGTAGTTGTTTTCATGGGGAACAAGCAAAATCTTTACGAAACTGACGGTGGATCTTCACTTAGTGATGTCATGATTTCGAGATATGGTTCTATTCCATTAACAATGGCAAACAATGGTTATTCTTTTGATCCAGGAATTCAAGTTTACAACTTCGGTTCAGTTGACCACGCTTTCACTGTTAACGCTACAGTAACTGCTCCTAACGGATCTGTTGTTTACAACAACACAGTTGGTCCGGTTACAATTATTTCAGCAGATACACTTGCTGTATTTAACGGAAATCCAAACAGTTTTCCACCAGTAACCCTTTCATCTTGGCAAGTTGGTAAGTATACGCTTACCTATACTATTGACATCCCAGGATTCACAGATTCTGCAAATACAGATAATGTATTTACTTCAAACTTCAACGTTACTACAGACGTGCTTTCTTTAGCTAGTCAAGACGACGCTACTTCTGCTCTAACGTCTAACAGTTTCCCAAGCAACGCTACAAGTTTCTACAAAGTTTGTATGAAATTAGAAGATGTTTATCCTACTACAAACTCAGGAATTGAAGGATTGTACTTCTCAATTCAAGCTCCTAACGATACAGTAATTGGAGAAGAAGTTGTAGGTGAGGTTTTTGAATGGAACGATGCTTGGACTGACCTTTCACAAGGTTGGTCAGCGGTTACTTTCGATAACGTAAACCAAGTTGGTGGTTTCAATTTTGACTTCACTAGCAATACTCAAAATGCACAAGTTGTATATAGTGCATTCACTAATCCAGTATTACTTTTAGATAACCAAAGATACTTAGTGTGTGTTTCTACTTCAAATCCTGATATCGCATTCGGATTCGACAAAACATTAAACTACGATGCTAACGTTAGCATTTATTCTCAGCCTGTAGTGGCAATGAACATCGACAATACTACATGGTATTCTGGATGGTCAGGCGGAACAAACGCTGCAGCTATTGGCTTGAAAGTCATCAATAACGTTGGTATTGAAGAAAATGCAGAATTGGTTGCTAATGCATATCCAAACCCTGCAAATGACGAAATTACAATTGCATTAAATGCGCAAGGTGCTGCTCAATTAACTGTAACTGATGTTGCGGGTAAAGTAGCTATGGCTAGCGCGCTTAACCTTACAACTGGTCAAGCAAACGTAAGCCTTAACGGTTTACAAGCTGGTCTTTACATTTTCAACGTAACTCTTGAAAACGGTAAAACTGCACAATTCAATGTTGTGAAAAAATAAGCTTTAACGCTTTTGATTACGAAAAGGGACGGGCAACCGTCCCTTTTTTATTTGCTATCTTTGTGCTATGTCAAAAGCTTCATATACAGTTACAGCAGCTCTACCCTATGCCAATGGCCCTCTACATTTAGGTCATGTAGCGGGGGTTTATTTACCTGCTGATATTTTTGTCCGATTTTTAAGAATGAACGGCCACGATGTCGCATTTATTTGCGGCTCAGACGAACACGGTGCAGCCATTACATTGCGCGCCAAGAAAGAAGGCTTAAGCCCAAAAGATATCGTAGACAAATATGACGGCATTATCCGTAATGCTTTCAAAGACTTCAATATAAGCTTTGATATTTTTCATCGCACCTCGTCAAAATTGCACCATGAAACCTCTGCTGCTTTTTTCAAAAAACTCTATGATCAAGGGCAATTTACTGAAGAAGTTTCTGAACAATACTACGACGAACAATTTCAGCAATTTTTAGCAGATCGCTACATTACCGGTACTTGTCCGAAATGCCAAAACGCAGGTGCATATGGCGACCAATGCGAAAAATGCGGCTCAGACCTCAGCCCCACAGACCTCATCAACCCTACATCAACGCTAAGTGGTAGTAAACCTGTTTTAAAAAGCACATCCCACTGGTATCTTCCAATGAATCAGCACGAAACTTGGCTCAAAGATTGGATCCAAGAAGGTCTGCTCGACGGACAAAAACAACACGAACCCAAAGAATGGCGCAACCAGGTAATTGGGCAGTGCATGTCTTGGATCAATGGGGGTTTAAGGCCACGCGCCATGACCCGAGATCTAGACTGGGGCGTCAAGGTTCCGCTTCCCGGTGCCGATGGCAAAGTACTCTATGTTTGGCTAGATGCGCCAATTGGTTATATCTCAGCAACCAAACAATGGGCAAAAGACAATGGCAAAGATTGGGAGCAATATTGGCTCAAATCCAAAGCGCAAGATCGCAAGTTGGTGCATTTCATTGGCAAAGACAACATTGTTTTCCATGCCATTATCTTCCCTATTCTCCTCAAAAATCATGGCGACTTCATTTTGCCAGACAACGTTCCGGCCTATGAATTTTTAAATCTAGAAGGCGATAAATTTTCTACTTCAAGAAATTGGGCCGTTTGGCTTCATGAGTACATAGCCGCTTATCCAGACAAAACCGATGAGCTCAAATATGTACTAACCGCTATCGCCCCTGAAACCAAAGATGCAGAATTTACCTGGAAAGAATTTCAAACCAGAGTCAATTCAGAGTTGGCAGATATTATGGGGAATTTTGTGAACCGCACATTAGTGCTTACAAATAAATATTACGAAGGAAAAGTACCAAGCGCAGGCCAATTCAGCACCGAAGACCAACAACTCATTGCCCAAATTCAAGAAATACCAACTAAAATTTCCAAGCTTGCTTATGCATACAAACTGCGCGAAGCACAAGCTGAAATGATGAACTTGGCGCGTCTTGGCAACAAATATTTAGCCGACAACGAGCCTTGGAAATTAGTCAAAACCGATCCTGAGCGCGTAAAAACCATTATGCACCTAGCGCTGCAAATTACCGCAAACCTTCAAATTGCCTGCCAATTGTTCTTGCCTGCAACAGCCCAAAAGCTTGCCAAAATGCTCAATGCAAGTTGGTCTCAATTTACAGATTTGGGCCGTATAGATCTTCTTCAAGCAGATCAACAAATTGGCGAAGTTGAAATATTATTTACAAAAATCGAAGACAGTCTTGTAGAAGCTGAGGTTGAAAAACTTAAGGCCAGCAGTGCTGTTCAGAGCAAATACCCCCCTATGAAAGAAGCAATTGCATTTGATGATTTCTCCAAAATGGACCTCAGAATGGGGACCATCCTTTCCGCTCAAAAAGTAGAAAAGGCAGACAAACTCCTACAACTCACCGTTGACACCGGCATTGATCAGCGCACCATTGTATCCGGTATTGCCCAACATTATGCCCCAGAAGACATCATCGGTAAAACCGTTCTTGTTTTACTCAATTTAGAGCCAAGAAAAATCCGCGGGATAGAATCTCAAGGAATGATATTAATGGCTGAAAACGAGGAAGGTAAACTAAGCTTCTTGGCCTCTGAAAAAGAATTTGGTGCTGGCCCAACGGTTAGTTAAGAATAATTTTTGGCTTACCTATTTGCAGAACTTAAAAAAGTTCGTATCTTTGTAGTCCCAATACGGAAAACAACACGTTTCAAGATATATTGCGGGGTGGAGCAGTTGGTAGCTCGTCGGGCTCATAACCCGAAGGCCATCGGTTCGAGTCCGGTCCCCGCTACTAAGAAAAGCCAGTCAGATATGATTGGCTTTTTTTGTATCTTCGGATTGAATCAATGAAATTTTTTAAGCGCCAACTTTCTTTCCAACGCATTACCTCCTCCGGGAACTTTATTCCGGAATTAGATGGGCTTAGGTTCATTGCAATTGCAAGTGTGGTGCTCTATCATTTACGAGGATTTATTCTTGTAAAAGACAACCATGCTTACACAGATCGTTTCGATTATTCCATCCTACTTAACTACCTTTCTCATGCAAGATTAGGAGTTCCGCTTTTCTTTGTCATTAGTGGTTTTATTTTGGGCTTGCCTTTTGCCAACTGGCATCTCTTGAAAGAAGGCCCAGTAAAACTCAAGAACTATTTTTTTCGCAGACTTACCAGACTAGAGCCACCCTATATTATAGTCATGACCCTGTTGTTTTTCGGGTTTGTTTTTATTGACAAAAAATTTAGTCTCGACGAAGGGCTCGGTAGTTATTTGGCCTCCTTGACATATTCGCATAATATCATTTACAATGTGTCGCCCAAACTGAATGGAGTAGCCTGGAGTTTAGAGGTGGAGATTCAGTTTTATTTATTGGCTCCGCTTTTGGCCTATTTGTTTTCAATCAAGAATGTAAAAGTGCGTCGCCTCATTTTGGTCGGAATTATTTTAGGCTCGCTTGGCTTCAACCAATTTCATTTCAATCCCTTTCCTTTCATCAGTTTGATCAACTGTTTGCACTATTTTATCTTAGGTTTTTTGCTGGTAGATCTCTATGTCTCAAAAACCTATTTTATTCCGAAAACTAAATATGACAAGATTATTGGCTTGATATTTTTCTTGCTCATTTGGCTCTATGATGCCAAAGATTTTGAAGGCTATGCCGTGCGCTATGGCTGGAGAATTGTACAACTTGCAAGCATTTTCTTTTTCTATTATTACGTATTGTTCAACCAAACTTATCGTTTCTTCTCCTTCAAATGGATTACCGGAATAGGCGGCATGTGTTATTCAATTTATTTATTGCATTCCCCTATCATCGGACTCATCGGAAATCCTTTAATGAAATTCCAATTCTCTGATTTTTCCTTTATTAATATTCCTATTTTCACGGCAATATTAATTGGCGCTATTTTATGTGTTAGTGCGGCTTTTTATTTATTGATAGAAAGGCCTTGCATGGATCAAAACTGGCCTAGAAAACTTTTAAAAATGCATAAAACAAAAGTCCTTCCAATTGTACTAATGGCACTCCTATTGGCAAGCACAGCCAACGCCCAAAGCAATAAATTACAACTCGGCATACAAGCTTGCCCAAGTTTAATTAGCCTACATGGCAATGAAATGGTGAATCAAGCCACACAGACAGGGCTTGGTTTTAGCGCCGGTATCACCGCAGAATTTAGACTAACTCAAAAATTTACACTGCAAACCTCATTAGGAGTAGATCGAAAAGGCGCCTTGTCTAAAGGTTTTGTCTCAGATACACTCGGAAATACAATTGGTGACTACAAGAATCATGTTCAATTTGACTATATAGTATTGCCTGTTCTGTTGCGCTACCACTTTGGAAAGCAGCAGCAGTTTTTTGTAAATGCAGGGCCATATTTGGGTTATTTATTTCGTCAAAACAACAAAGTAAAATCAGATCTTTTTCAGGATTATTCCTATTCAGATCAAGCCTATTTCAAGCAGCTAGATGCCGGCGTAACTGCAGGTATTGGAATGAATATCCCGTTGAATGAAGAACTGGTTTTGTCCGTAGAATGCCGCGACAATCTAGGTATATCAAATATCAGTAAGCTACCAGTAGTCGATGGCGGAAAGAATCAAACCAACTCGATCAATTTTTTAGTCGGATTGCACTATCAATTGGGAAATTAATAAGCGCTATTGAAAGGGGGTAATCACCCCTATTTTTATTTAGATTAATTCTAAATACCGCTTTTGTGGTATTTCAGAAACGGATTTGACGCGCTTACTTTGCAGTATCAAATTCTACAAAATGAGCAAAGTACTATCCTATCTGTTTTTCACTATTATTTCAATACCCTTCTCCTTATTTTCTCAAGACACCTCGAGAGTGAAAACTATTCAAGATATTTATGTAAGAGATATTCTTGGGCGCAGTGTTGATGTAACAAGGCTTCCTAGTATTCAAGGTACAGATATTTTTTCAGGGAAGAAAAACGAAGTAATCAATCTTGGTGCCTCAACTGCCGATTTATCTACCAACAATTCCAGACAACTTTTCGGGAAAGTACCAGGACTCAGTATTTGGGAAAGCGATGGTTCAGGCATTCAGACCGGAATTGCTACACGTGGGCTCAGCCCAAACCGTTCATGGGAATTCAATGTAAGGCAAAATGGATGTGACATCAGCTCAGAGGCTTTTGGCTACCCTGAAGCATATTATACACCTGCTACAGAAGCCCTCGAGAAAATTGAAATTGTACGTGGTGCAGGGGCTTTGCAATATGGGCCACAATTTGGCGGCATGCTCAATTATGTCACTAAAAAATATCTGGGCGACAAACCTGTATCGGTAGAAACTTCTCAAACCATGGGCTCTTATGGATTATTTAATTCATTTAATGCCATTGGTGGAAAAATTAAAAAACTGAGCTATTACGCCTATACGCATCATAGAGGTGCACAAGGTTGGAGAGAAAATAGCCAATACCGCACACAAACCAATAGCCTTTCGCTCACTTATGACTTTTCTTCCAAATGGCAGCTTGTTGGAGAGTATACACATATGAATAATTTAAGCCAACAATCAGGTGGTTTAAATGATGTCGACTTCACTATTGACCCAAGCCAATCTTCAAGAGCACGCAATTGGTTCAGTAGCCCTTGGAATACGGGCTCTATGCATCTCAATTTTACACCAAATAGTTCGACGCGATTTACCCTGAAAATGTTCGGAATTGCAGCGCAGCGCAGTACTGTTGGCTTCAATAAAGCAATCAATATAGCCGATACAATTAACCCCCTCATCAATGCGTATAATCCAAGACAAGTGGATACAGATCATTACTTAAATATGGGTTTAGAACTGAGAGGACTTCACGAATACAAATTTTTAGGTCAAAAATCAGCAATTTCTGCAGGCCTGAGAGCTTATCAAGGCAACACCTTCCGTCAGCAAAAAGGGATTGGTACAACAGGCGCCGATTATGATTTAACTATTAGCGAGCTTCAGGATGGAAAAGAATTCAAAGCGAGTCTCAATTTTGGCACTCAAGACCTCGCCGCTTTTGCTGAAAATATGTTCAAACTCACCGAAAAACTCAGTGTGACGCCTGGTATTCGCTATGAATGGTTGCGCTCAAATACAAATGGGTATATCAACACTTCTAGTACTGGTCAAATTGTACCACAACAAAAAGACAGAGCAATTATTCTTCTTGGTATTGGAGCCGAATACGCCGTTGCTCAAACTGCTAATCTTTATGCAAATTATAGCCAAGCCTATCGCCCAGTAACTTTTTCAGAACTTACCCCTGCTGCAACAACGGATCAAATTGATCCAAATTTGAAAGATGCCAAAGGCTATAATGCCGATTTAGGTTTCAGAGGGAGTCTTTTCAGAAGTGCAATGAAATTTGACATTGGATTATTTCGCTTGTTTTATGACAACCGCATCGGCACCATCACTTTGAACAACGCACCTTATAAAACCAATATTGGCGCTTCAGTGAGCCAAGGTGTTGAAACTTATGTAGAGCTCGATGTACTCAAATTACTTCCGAACTTCAGCACTTGGAGTGCGGCAATCTTTGGGAATTATGCTTTTGTCGATGCCAAATATACCCGCTGGGATAATCCAGCACTGGTGAATGATCCGGTTGCAACATTAGTTGGAAAGCAAGTTGAAAATGCGCCCAAACATATCCTTAGAACAGGGCTTAACTTGAAGTACCGTGGTTTTTCATCTACATTTCAATACAATTATGTCGCTGCTGTATTTACAGACGCCGCAAACACAGTTGCTCCAAACGCCACCTCAACGACCGGTCAACTACCTGCCTATCATGTCCTTGACCTCAACATGACCTATCAATGGGCCGGCATTTATCAACTGCGCGCAGGTGTAAATAACCTCACCAATGAAGTTTATGCTACACGCCGCGCTGGTGGCTACCCAGGGCCAGGTATTTTACCAGGAAACGGCCGAACCTTTTATTTGACGATTGGAGTGAAGTTGTAGGGAGCCTACTTAACCACTGGAATTGAGCCCCAAGAAGCAGCATTTGCCAAACGATCTTTTGTTTTCTGCTTAAGTCGTGCTTGATCTAATTCAAATTGAGATTGCAAGTTCATCCAATACTCTGCAGAAATTTCAAAAATTTGTTCCAGAAGAAGTGCGATATCTGCATTAATTGCTCGCTTTCCCTTGATCAATTCATTTAGAAATGATTTTTGCACACCAATGCGCAATGCTAACTCTTTTTGACTCATTTTTCTAAACAGAATTTCATCCTGTATCAATGAACCTGGATGTGTCGCAATAAATGGAAGTATTATATTTTCTGCTTTCATGCATCAATTGTAATGGTTGCTTAATTCAATAATTGAGCAAAGAGTGATCATTTGATTTGAATCTTTTCGAAGGGATAAATAAAATTCGATTCGATATTGATTATTCACCCTTACCGATGAAAGCCCTGACTTATCACCTTGCAATTTTTTAAAATTGAGACTTTTAATAGCATATAAGTCTTCCATTCTACCTATTGATCGAAGTCTATCAACAATTTGGATATACTTTAATATCACATCAGGTTGAAATCTATGCTTTTTGTTTTGAGATCGGCCATGTGTATACAACGCTAATAAATAGGGTTTAACAAATTCAATCTCCATCAAATTATAATTACAAATGTATAAAATAATTACCCATAATTCACTTTTTTGTGAATTTTATCAAATTATTTTAAAAGTAATGTCCGGTATTTTGAAGTGCAAATTTGTGGTTGAATATCAGATGAGAAAGTAAGTAGTATTACTTACAACATTTAATTCCATATAAATTAATTCGGTATAATTGAAAAGCTTTGGGTAGAAATGGAAGTTGAAGTACTTAGTTTTAAAACATAGAACCCAGCATCTAAATCTTTAATATCTATTTGAAGAATATCCATAGCCTCCATTTGATTTGCTAAAACTTTTTGACCTGTTGAGTTAAAAATTTCTAGCATATATGGCGCTTGCATTGCTGTCTTGATAGTGATATTGTCCCTCGCAGGATTTGGAAAGATTTTCAATGCCTCGGAATTTGATTGAAAATTTTGTACACCACTAGTAGGATTTTCATGACATATAAACATCTCTGATGAATTGTATAATGTCTGAATACTTGTAGCGATATTCCAAACACTTTGAACATTTTGCATATTATTCCCAACTCGGCTATAAATAAATGCGTAATCAGAACAAATTTTAGAACCTGGTCTAAAGGTTGGTTCAAAAATAGAAATTAGCCCTCGCCTATCCCCTGAAGGCATATTTTGAGTTATTTCGCTCCAACCATTAGGATTGTTTGGATTATCAGGAAAAATAAAATTGGTGATTTGATTTGTTAATGGGTTTACCCAAGGAGTTGTGTCTGAATAAAAGCCGTCCATCAATAACCATAAGGAAGTATCGCCATAAGCAAAATAATCATCATTATTTGTCAAGGAAACCCCGGTTTTCAAGGTGTGAGACAAACAAACTATTCCCTGACATGGTGGATTAGATCCATAACCGATATGATTTGCATCACTCTCGTCAAAATTATCGCCATTGTAGGCAAAAAGCATATTTTTTTCTGGAGAACAACCGATATGGTCATCTGCATAAAATCCAATGTCGTAATCGATGTAAACTCCCTGATTGAAATTCACGTAATTGATATTGCTTCTGTTAAACACTTTGACATTAAGGAAGGTCGTATTATTTAAATAATTTCCAGAACTAAATTGATAAAACATCATGTGCAATTCAATTTCTAATTGATTGCCGTCCGGCTGATATGATTCATCGTTCATGATTATATAAACTGCTTCATCGCCTCTTATATCCGGATAATCTCCTAAAATTGGCTCATAGATGCCATTCTGATTCAGGTCAATATATGGCGCTAATTGTTGGGCAACTCCCATAGAAACATCTCCGTTACCGGGCCATTTTAAAATAGAATAAGGTATGGTATACCCAGGATTTTGAAAGTTTTGTTGATGAGCTGTAATCTGTGCAGCACTTACCTTCCAAAGTGCGTTTTGATACGCATTGAAATACGCCAACGTACCATAATAAAACGCATCGGCAACTGGGCCCGAATGAAAACTACTTTCGTTTCCGCCAAAACTATATTTTCGACCAGAAAAAAAATGCTGCCCCAGTACGTCTTGTGCGCCAATGAAAATACTTCCTGCAAAAATACTACTTATGCTGTCGCCCTTCGGGACTTCATAACCCGCTAGTCCTGTAGCGTTATTGGTAAAAAATCCACCCTCATCACTTAGCGTGCAACTCACATTGTTGTGATCTAATATAATTTGATTTGCTATTTGGGAGTAAGAAAAGGGACTACTAAAAAAAATAGAAATCAAAAAAGTGAGCGAAACTTGTTGTAATATCTTTCTCATAGGATGGTTTTTGAGAAAGAACGAAAAGGCAATAACTGAAGAGTAGTAAAACAAAAAAAGCCCTAGAAAACTCTAGGGCTTTTGTACCTCGGGCCGGGATCGAACCGGCACTCCCGAAAGAACAGGATTTTGAATCCAGCGCGTCTACCAGTTCCGCCACCGAGGCATTCTATTCGACTTTCAGGGCCACAAAGATACAAACAAAATAACTTTCTCGCAAATTAATCGGTGTTGGTGAAATAATTTTGATTGCTGACTGTAACTAAGTTTTTTTATTGGATTATAAAATAGATTTTCTTACATTTAAGGGAAGCCAAACGGGCTTTTCAAATAGTATTCATTTAAATAATTGAACCATGAAACGCATCTTATACAAATGGGACAAATACAAATTAGGTCGTCGCTTGCACTATCTCCAAAAAAGATTACATCGGGCAGAGGAAAATGGATACCAAGACAAAATCGATAAGTACAACCGTCTTATCAAAGATGTTCAAGAAAAGTTAAAGCATATTAAAGAATAAGCGCTTGAAGCAGGGTCTCAATTGATCAAGGAATATGAACTTCCTCTTGATTGATCAACTCAATCCATTGCTCAACCGTTTTCGAATTTTCAATAAGAAAAGGACCAGATTGTGTTCGGCGCAAGGCAATTAGTGTTGCGCCTGAACTCAGCTTTTGACCAAAATCATGGGCAATGCTTCTAATGTAGGTGCCTTTGCTGCAAGTAATTTTGAAATCTACTTCAGGAAAGCGAGCAGCGTCTATTTGAAAATCAAAAATTTCAATAGCGCTTTGCTTCATTTCGACCGTTTTACCAGCACGCGCAAAATCATATGCGCGTTTGCCATCGATTTGCTTTGCCGAATAAATAGGTGGCGTTTGCATTTGCTGACCTAAAAATGAAGCCGCAACTTCGTTGAGCATATTTGTATTGATATGATCAATTTCGAAAGTTTCGTTGTATTCTGTTTCTAAGTCAAAAGATGGTGTGGTTTTCCCGATTAAAAATGTGCCGGTATAGGTTTTGACATCGTTGGTTAGGCCTTCGATCAATTTGGTGTGCTTGCCTAAACAAAGTACCAAAAGCCCTGTTGCCAAAGGATCTAGCGTTCCAGCATGGCCGACCTTTACATTTTTGACGCCTAATTTTTTCTTGAGATTCCAACGAATTTTATTGACAACATCAAAGGAAGTCCATTGGAATGGTTTGTCTACGAGGATGGTGAGACCGTCTTGGATATCAAGCATTAGCCAGCCATTTGAAGGTTATAGCCAAAAGCCATGAGTAGTAACATTCCTGCGCCTAAAATGATGCGGTACCAACCAAATGCCTTGAAGCCTTTCTTTTGAAGGAAGGAAATGAAAGATTTGATGGCTAAATAAGCAACTACAAAAGCTACTAAATTTCCGACCAATAAAAGCCCCCACTCTCGGCCGCCTGATTGCATTAACAACTCTTTTTCGTCGTACATGCTTTTGAGGGTGGCTGCAAACATAGTAGGTACGGCCAAGAAGAAAGAAAATTCTGCGGCTGCTTTTCTGGTGAGTTTCTGGCTCAGGCCTCCAATTATTGTTGCTGCCGATCTTGACACGCCAGGGATCATGGCAATACTTTGTATGGTTCCGATGATGATAGCGGTTTTGAAATCAACTGGTTTTTCTTCTTTTTGGGTTTCGTTGTCGGCAAAAAATTTGTCAACGAATAACAAAATAATTCCACCTAATAAAAGTGTCCAGGCTACAACGGTAACGTTTTCCAATAATGCATCAATATGTTTTTTCGCCAATAAACCAATAATACCGGTTGGCACAAATGCGGCTGCAAGAAGGAAATAAAATCTGAAGGATTGGATGAATTTCTGAAAATAGACCAAAACCACAGATAGAATGGCGCCGAACTGAATAGCCACTGTAAATAGTTTGACAAAATCGTCGGCTGCATTTCCCATGATGGTAGATGCAATGATCATGTGTCCGGTAGAAGAAATGGGCAAAAACTCTGTTAGGCCCTCTACGATGGCTAGAATAATAGCTTCAAGAAAAGTCATGGATTAGGCCTCTTGGTTGTCTTTTTTGTTGCGTTTCATGATCGCGTAGAAAATAACGACATAACCCGCTACAATAAGCATCGGAGAAATGGTGATTCTGAGCGTGCTGAACAATTCGTCTTCTTTGAAAACTTTTGGATCGTCAGTGCCACCTCCTATCATGAGTAAAAAACCAAGGATATTGATAGCAAGACCAATATAAAGCCATTTGTAATTGGCTGGGTCAAATCCGAAATGTTTGATAGGTTCTTTCATAGCTTAATACAAATCATCTAATTTCATACGAAGATACTTGTTTAGGGCAAACCAAGTAGAAATCATCGTAATAAATACTCCAATAATAAATAAGAGGCCAACTAACACCATGAAACTTTCTAAACTGTAAGAAATTTCAATGGTATCTAGTAAGTTGTTGAGGCCGTAAAAAACAGTGAGTAGCATGGCCAGTCCAATCAGAGCAGAAATAAGGCCCTGAAATAAAGCCTGCCCCAAGAAAGGTTTGCGAATATACATAGCTGTTGCACCCACCAATTGCATGGTTTTGATGGTAAAGCGTTTAGAGTAAAGCGATAAACGGATGGTATTGTTGATCATGGCAACGGCAATCATGATGAGCAATAGCGCTACAGCTAAGAAGAGTAATGCAAATTGCTTGAACCCTAAATTGACATTTGAAACACTCGATTTGTCATAATTTACTTCGTCTATTTCGTCTTTGAAACGCTGTAATAATTTGGTTTTTATACCCGCCATTCCGCTCTGACTGGCAAATTCCATTTTTGGCTTGATTCCGATGGTTGGTGGCAAAGGGTTTTCTTCGTCAAAAAGTGCCAGCACTTCTTTTTCTGCATTGCTTTCTCCGGCAAATTCTTGAATGGCTCTTTCCGGTGAAATGAAGAATACGTCGGAAAATTCTGGCCAAGACTTCAATTCTTCTTCAATTTGTTTGATATCGGCATCATTGAGGTCAGACTTGAAAAAAATATCGGCTTGGATATTTTCTTTAGCTTGTTTCTCAATACTTCTTAAGCCGAAAATACCTCCTAATACCAATCCGATCATAAAAATGACCAGTGAAATTCCGATAACGGTAGAAACATACCCCGTACGAATACCACGTTTGCTGTAGATGTCTGCTTTCTTTGCCATGATTCAAAAATACATGGAAGAAGTCAAGTTCAGCGTTGTATTGGATAGAGTTTTAAAGATCAAATTGTTTATTTAACCTTCTGGGTTCATTTTTGAGTTGATTGTCCAGCCAATTACAGCTGCTCTTTGCTTGGCTTGCTGAGCCAAGTCTCCTTCAAAAAGTGCATCTATGGTTTCGGTAAACAAAGCAAGCCAGCGATCAAAATGTAGTTTCTTGAGCGGCATGTGCAGGTGTTTTTCAGTAACATTGGTTGTATAGCCTGTATCAGAAAGAAGCGCAAAACGCCAAAAGTGCTCCATTTTAGGAAGGTGTGCAGCAAAATCAAGATGCTTAAAAAAGGGTGCAAGTTCTGGGTCTTGAAGTACCTTTTCGTAGAAGACACTCACTAGTTGATGAATGTCTTGATCGTTTTCGAGTGTTTTCATATTCAAATTTACAGCGATTTTTTGCGTAATTTAGAAACCTGATGTACAAAGTATATTTCTTTTTTTTCGTATCTTGTTTGGTTTCTTTTAGTGCTTCATCGCAAGCCTATTCTGGAAATCTGAAACCTTCTGTTCAAGCACAAAGCAAAGGTGCAAATTGTGCGCCTCCGAATCAAACCACTTTTCTGGAGCTCAATAACGTAAGAGCCATGATACACACTGCCGGAAATCTTTGGCAGATCCCAAATCAGAACTACTCCATGTATGAAGTGCCCAAAAACTCTGGCATTATGGCCTTGTTTACCGCGGCGCTGTGGCTCGGTGGCACCGATGTCAATAACCAACTCAAACTTGCTGCTTTGCGTTACCGTAACGGTCAAGACTACTGGACCGGACCACTCACAAAAGTATTTGCAGAAACCACCTATGACAATTGCAGCAAATACGACAAACATTTTGTTTCTACCCAAGATCAAATCAGAGAATTCAATGCTTGGTATGAAGCGGGTGTTCAAGACCAACAAAATGGAACCACAACACAAGCCGATCTCTTTCCGAACTATAAAATTCCAGACATCATCAAAGAATGGCCAGCACATGGTGATGTCTCGCAAGGGCAAGATTATTATTTAGCCCCTTTTTACGACCGAAATAACGACGGCACCTACAATTGGGAAGAGGGCGATTTTCCGTGGTACGACATCAAAAAAACCAAAGATTGCAGTACTGAACGTAAAATTTCGCTTTATGGCGATATCAATTATTGGTGGGTCATGAATGACAAAGGAAACATTCATACGGAAACCGGTGCGGATCCTATTGGCATGGAAATCAGGGGGCAAGCTTTTGCCTTCGCCTCCAATGACGAAGTCAATAACATGACTTTCTATAATTATGAATTGATCAACCGTGGCACACAAACGCTTTACAACACCTATTTTGGCTTCTTTACCGATGGGGCCCTCGGTGACCCTTATGACGACTACGTAGGTTGTGATGTCAACCGAGGTCTTGGTTATTATTACAACGGTGATAATTATGACGGCGACAACTCTGGTTTCAAAGGATACGGCTACTCTCCACCAGCTGTTGGGGTTGACTTTTTTGAAGGCCCATATCAAGACAACGACGGCATCGACAACGCATTTGGAATTTGGGACAAAGAAGCATTAAATGGCATTGGCTATGGAGATGGCATCGTAGATAACGAACGCTTTGGCATGCGTAGGTTTTTGTATTATTCCAACACAACCAACGGCGCTAATCCAAACCAAACTGACCCTGTCAATGCAGGTGATTACTACAATTATCTCAGAGGTTTTTGGAAAGACGGAACCAAGTTTGTCTATGGTGGAAGCGGCCATATTTCTGACCCAGAAGCAGACCCAAATGTTCCGTGTGATTTTATGTTTCCAGGCAACACTGACCCGCTTGGTTGGGGAACGGGTGGCAATCCGCAACCCAACTGGACCGAACAAACAGCCAACAATACCCCAAATGACCGTCGTTTTGTAGAATCTGCAGGACCCTTTATTCTGAAACCCGGAGCAATCAACAATATTACTGTAGGTGTCGTTTGGGCACGCTCAGGTGCGGGTGATCCTTTTGCCTCAGTAGAGACCCTTCGCAGAGCCGACGACAAAGCTCAAGCACTCTTTGAAAACTGCTTTAAAGTACTTGACGGACCCCACGCACCAGATGTCGAAGCACAAGAGTTGGCCAATGAAGTGATTTTAATGTTGTCCAATCCGATCAATTCAAATAACTACAAAGAAGCCTACGAAGAATTCGATCCTTTTATTGTGGCAGCTGATCCAAATGCTGACAAAACCTATAATTTTCAGGGTTACCAAATTTTTCAGTTAGCCAATGCAAAGGTTTCAAGTTCAGAACTAATGGACCCCGATCAAGCGCGCTTGGTTGCCCAATGCGACATCAAAGACGGTGTAAGCAAAATCGTCAATTTTGAATACAGTGATGAGCTCAATGCTTCTATTCCTGTTATCCGTGTAAATGGCGAAGACAAAGGCATACAACATAGTTTTAGGATTGAGACTGACCAATTTGCACAGGGGACAAAAAAGCTCGTCAATTTCAAGCGCTATTATTTTATGGCAGTTGCTTATGCCCATAATAATTACAAAGATTATTCGCCAAATGACCCGCTTTCATTGGATGGTCAAAAGAAACGCTACATTGCCAGTAGAAAAGCAGCTGTTGGTGAAGTTAAAGTAATTGAGGTCATCCCGCACAACCCAATGCCAGAGGCTGGTGGTACTGCACAGTTGGTTTCTTACGGAACTTCACCACGCATTACGCGTTTGGATGGCTACGGAAACGGTAACCGCAGTTTAGAGTTCACTGACGAAACGTTGAAAACGATTTTGCAAGATGGTTACATGGCCAATCCTACTTATGATTACGGTGCAGGCCCTGTAAATATCAAAGTGGTGGATCCATTGA
>JBDLPT010000002.1:0-87757 GCA_039800945.1 Bacteroidota bacterium
GCGCTGTCGCCATCTATAAATAATAAGTAGTCGGCTTGCGTATAATTCAGAAAGGCATTTCGAATTTTTGCTCTTCCGATATTTTGCGGTAGCGCAATAAATTGCACGGCAGGATGCTTGATAAGATTCAGCGCGCGAAAGTTCTCGTCTGAGGCGTCGTCAATTAAAACAATATGAATCTGGGCATCTGCAATGCGCTCAATTTGTTCGAGTAGCTTGTATACTAACTGACGAACATCAGATTGATAAATTGGTATGCAGATACTAAGACTAAGCAAAGACAAATGGAATTATGCCATCGTGTTTGGCGTACCGAAATTCATTGGTGGAAAACCCGCTTGCGGCTCATCGATCACACCAAAGTTTTGCTCGTATTTTTCAATGTTGTCAGCGAGGGCTTGCAAAAATCTTTTGGCATTTTGCGGCGTCATCAATACGCGTGACCTCACTTTTCCTTTAGGCATGCCAGGCATGATTTGAATGAAATCACAAACCACTTCAGCTGGCGAGTGAGTTATGATAGCAAGATTTGAATAAACTCCTAAAGCTACATCTTCAGTGAGCTCGATATTCATTTGATTTTCTTGATTTTCCATATTAAAGTTGTTTTTCTGTTTCGTTAAAGGTAATGCCATATTGCTCAAGTTCTAAGAGAATTGGCGTATAAATTTCTGGATAAACAGGCAGGGTTACTCCTGTCTGTGTTATGGTTTGATTGAGTATTAATCTGGCTGCAATTCCGACTGGAAGGCCAACGGTATCTGACATTGCCGTAAAGCGTTGATCAGTACCAACAGCAACCATTGAGCTTTCGATTTTGAAATTTTTCCCGGCCTTCTTGTAGATGAATTCATGGTACATGACCAACATATCGTTGTCTGTATTTGCTAATTTCCATGCTTTTTCTAGAAGCTCTTGTAAATACTGTGCAGGTGAAGCTTCTTTGGCTTGGAAAATATAGGTGGCATCAAACAAACCGATTTCTTCAAAAAGTGGCAGTAATTCAGCGTTTTCGCCTAAAAAAGCGGCAAGTTTTTGCTCTACACTCCTTTGATCCTTAAACGGAATGAAGGTGTTTAATAACATCCTTGGTGTAAAAGTGCCCTCGTTTTTAATCGTGTAGGTGTCTTCAGTGAGCCCTAGTTGAATCAAGGCATTCCAAGCGGCACAATAAGGTGGTACTCGAAGTGTTCCGCGGATAATAGTAGGCAAATCTTGTAAGCCGTATGTTTCTAGATAGGAAATCGAGTTGCGATTCGCGTAAGCTTCAAACTGACCGTAATTGGGCACATTAATAAATTCAGTTTGCTGAAAAAGCCGATGATAAGGTAAGTATTTTAGCGCACCCGCTTCTTTATAAATGGCTGCTGAACCTTGCCCTGCTAAAACCACATTGCGTGGATTCCAAGTGAATTTATAATGCCATCCGTTGGTGTCAGACTGCGGGGCAATTAAACCCCCACAATAAGATTTAAACGACTCGAGTTCTCCTCCTTCGGCTTGGATATGATGAATAATTTTCATGGCACTCATGTGGTCTATGCCGGGGTCAACCCCGATTTCATTCATACTAATTACTCCTGCTTCTTTCGCAGCGGCATCCAGCGCGCGCATTTCTGCAGAAATGTAAGAAGGAGTAATTAAGTGCTTCTTTAAAGCAATGCAGTCCTGCGCCACTCCTACATGATAAATAGCGGGCAACATTGAAATGACTAAATCAGCCTTTTCGATATAAGGGGTTCTCGCTTTTGAATCGAGCGCATTAAAGGAATGAGCAACACCATTGGGATGACCCGCAAGCTTGGATTCGACTAATGTTAAATCTTGGTCCACCACATGTATTTGCCAATTTTCGGAGCCACTGTGGTCGAGAAGATATTTAATCAAAGTCGAGGCAGACATACCTGCGCCAAGAAGAAGAATATTTTTCATGCTTTTAGAGAGAGAGACAAATGTAGAAAACTATCGGGGATTTGCTGTGTCTAGCATAAATAAAACCGGCACATAAATTCGTTTTCCCCAAGAAATTTCATCGTGTCCGGCACCCTGAACTACGGCTTCTAAAAATCTAGGGTTTTGTGAATCGTATCCAACTAAAGCGAGTGTGCTCAGCAGCCGATCGTGATACGGGCCATAATAGGCATCAAGCGTTTCGGTCCCTCGATCAATGTATAGCTTATGTTTTTTGTCTGCTTTAAGCTCTTCTTCTAAGTAAATATTAAAAGGAATCACCAATGCCTCGACCATTCCTTCATCGAACATCCCGAAATTGATCATTGGTGTATGAATGGACAAACAAGCGGCTGAGCCAAATAATTTTGGTTTTTCACAGAGCGCGTACAAGGAAATCAGGCCTCCCATGCTAGAGCCCATCACCATGCGGTCTTTCGTTTTTTTACTGGTGTTAAAATTGTATTCAATGAACGGAACCAAAGTGTCTTCAATCCAATTCAGATAGGCATCGGCACGCAATTGTCCATTCCATTGAGCGGCTAACAATTTGTCTCGATAACTTTGCGGCATGTAATCGGCTACTTTTTGCGGAAAAAACTCGGCGTAACGGTTGGGCGGATCGTTATGGATGCCGACCACAATAAATGGCTCATGTGCATATTTGACTAGGGTTTCTGAACACATTTCATCGACTGACCATTCTTGTTTGTTCCAAGTAACTGTACTGTCAAATAACATTTGTCCATCATGCATGTAAAGCGTTTTGAGCTTTCCGCTGGAATTACTCGTGCTTTTTGGTACGAAAACATCGACCATTCTTGTCGTATCTCCAAAAGGTAGTTCATAACGAAAGACAAAACCACCCGAAACTTTTAATTTGACTTCTCTTGCATAAGGAGCGTCATCCCATTGAAATCCAACGTTTTTTTGAGCGAGAACAGGAGTTAATCCAAGTAATAAGATACATGTAAGGTATCGCATGTGCTTTTTTTAACAAGATTAAGGCCTTTCGGTGAATCTTGCGAGCACAATGGCTATTTTTGTAAAAAAATTATTCAAATGAATAAGCTACTTTCTGCTTTATTTTCGATGCGCTGGGCTAGTGTAGGTTTAATTGTATTTCTTGTTGCAATTGGTGCGGCTACTTTTATTGAATCTACTCATGGTATCCAAGCCGCAAAAATATTGATTTATAATGCGGTTTGGTTCGAAGGGCTTTTGCTTTATTTGGCATTGGCGCTCGTATCAAACATTTTTCATTATCAGATGTGGAAACGCGAAAAAATCGCCATGCTCAGTTTTCACCTTTCGTTTATCGTGATTCTTCTCGGAGCGGCAATTACACGCTTTGTAAGTTTTGAAGGACTCATGGTCATCAAAGAAGGAACAAGTAAAAATTTCATTTATACCTCTGATCCACACTTGCTTGTCAATGCACAAGAACTCGAAACAGGTAAAAATGCATTGCAAGCCTGGAAAGCCTATTTGAGTGAATTTACCACAAATGACTTCGAACACAAACTACAATTAGGATCCAAAAATATCAGCATTCGCTACATCGATTTCATCTCAGACCGAAAAGACTCCTTACTTATCAACCAAAAAATTAAAGAAAGTGCACTCGAAATGGTAACGGACGGCATGCGCTCCAACTACCTCTGCGAAAATGATTTTTTAATGGTCGGGCAAACGCCTTTCTTTACAACAAAAGCTAAACCCCTTGAGCCAGGTATTTACCTCAGTGTGGAAAATGGAAAAGTAATGGTTTACCCTAACAATACTGGTCTTAAATCGTTGCCCATGAGTGAAATGCGCAAAGTAAGAGCCTCCGGACAAGCACCCGCCGACAGCCTTTACAAAGAATTTGCGCAAAACCAATGGTCAGATTTCAACCCACTGACCTTGTACCTAGTTAACGGGCAGCAGGTTGTATTCAAAAGACTCATTCCACACGCTAAAAAAGCGCTCTTAAAAGCGCCAAGAAAAAATACCGGTAAGGATTACCTCACCGTAGAACTCAACGATGGAAAAGCCACTAAAGTTATTCAACTTGAAGGCGGAAAAGATCAATTTCCTAAACCAGAACGCTTTGCAATGAACGGAGTTGTGTATCAATTAGAATATGGTTCTATTCAAAAAAACCTTCCTTTTTCAATCCGTTGCCGAGACTTCCAACTCGATAAATATCCAGGCTCAAATTCACCTTCTTCTTTTGCATCCGAACTCACCATCGAAGACCCAAGAACCCATAAAAATCTTAACAAACGCGTTTTCATGAACAACGTAATTGACTACGACGGCTATCGTTTCTTTCAGTCCGCTTACGAACTCGACGACCCCGCTACACCAGAAAATGAAGAAGGAACCAAATTAAGTGTTAACCATGACTTCTGGGGAACTACCATAACCTACATTGGTTATTTACTAATGGCCCTAGCCATGATACTTTCGTTGTTTGCGCCTGCGGGTCGTTTTTATTATCTAGGTCAACAACTCGAAAAACTCAAAGCCAAAAAGGCAAGCCTAAGTTTAATTTTCCTTTTAGGAAGCACTTCGCTTTTTGCCCAGCATCAACACCAGAAACCGGTTCATCACGAAGTGAGCACTGAGCACTCAGAAGAACTTGCTACCTTACTCATCCAAGACTACGAAGGCCGAATTGTTCCTTTCCATACCTTGGCTGATCAGCTCACCAGAAAACTAACTCATGACAACAAATACAAGGATTTAAATGCCGTACAATTTGTATTGAGCTTGCACATGTACCCGTCCTATTGGGTGAAGCAAAATTTTATTCAGGTACCAACAGCCCTGCGCGAAACTTTGCATTTGCCAGCATATACCAGTATGATGGCACTTACTCAAAATGGCGAATTTAAATGGATGGCCGCCTATAAAGAAGCGCATCAAAAATTGGAGTCTAAACGCAATGAATTTGATAAAAAGCTCATTAAACTCAACGAAAAATATGAAGTTGCCAACAACATTTTTATGTGGCAATTTATGCGTGTCATCCCTGTAAAAAATGACCCAAACCATACTTGGTATGTTCCACTCAGTATGGAGCTCAGTCAGAAAGATACCCTTTCTTCTAAGCCGTTTTTAAATTACTTAGCTGCGGTGCATGCCGGAGGAGAAAAGAACTCTTATGGCGAGGCCAGCGACCTGCTCAAAAGCTTTAAGGCTTTCCAAAGAACGGAAGGCGCAGCAGTTGCACCGTCTGAAACAATGGTAAAAGTAGAGGTCAGCTACAACAAAATGCAAGTCTTCAAAAGATCCTATCAAATGTATTTATTAGAAGGCCTGGTCTTGCTTATTTTATTCTTTATCGGCATCTTCTTTCGCTCAGAAGAAAAGCTGCAACGTTTCAAATGGCCAAAGCGCATTTTAATTGGCCTGCTGGTCTTGACTTTTGTTTATCACGGCGCAGGTGTTGCCATGCGTTGGATGATTTCCGGACATGCGCCATGGAGTAACGGCTACGAAGCGGTAGTTTTCATTGGCTGGATTACCATGATCGCGGGCTTTATTTTCTCCCGCAAAAATCAAGTGGTACTTGCCGGAGCTGCCATTCTTGCTGCCCTTATGCTTTTTGTAACTGAAATGAATCTCATGGATCCAGAAATTACACCTTTGGTTCCTGTATTAAAATCCTATTGGCTCATGATCCACGTAGCCATCATTACTGGTAGTTACGGTTTCTTGGGGCTTGCCTGTATTTTGGGGCTCATCAACCTGAAACTCTACATTTTGCAAACTGAAAAGTCAGCTCCTTTCATTCGAATCAATATCCAAGAAATTACAGCCATATCTGAAATGACCATGACTGTTGGGTTATACATGCTGACCATAGGCACCTTCTTAGGCGGCGTTTGGGCCAATGAGTCTTGGGGGCGCTACTGGGGTTGGGACCCTAAAGAAACTTGGGCGCTAGTTTCAGTTTTAGTTTACGCCGTTGTTCTCCATTTCAGACTCATCCCTGGCTTGCAAGGCAAGTTTCTATTCAATGTGCTTTCTTTTTGGTCCTATTCAGCCATCTTATTTACCTTCTTTGGTGTCAACTTCATGTTAGTGGGCCTACACAGCTACGCTCAAGGTGAAGGACTCAATAAATTTCCAACTTGGCTTACCCTACTCATTCTAATTTTAGCTGTTTTTACTGCTGTAGCATACTTTAGAAACCGCCAAATGGAGAAAAAACAAAAAGCAGCGCTTCTCGACTCATGAATTTAGCTCCAAGAATTTTATTTGAGGACAACCATGTTATAGTAGTCAATAAGTTGCCTTCTGAACTTACCCAAGGTGACAAAACCGGCGACGCAACACTGCCCGACCTCATTAAGGAGTACATCAAAGAAAAGTATCAGAAACCTGGCAATGTTTTCTTAGGAGTGGTTCACCGTTTGGATCGGCCAACAAGCGGCGCGCTTGTTTTTGCCAGAACTAGCAAAGCTCTCGAAAGACTCAATGCCCAATTTAGGGAAAAAGAAACCAATAAAGTCTATTGGGCAATTGTAGGGCAAAAACCAGAAAAACCAGCTGGCACACTGGTTCAATACTTAAAAAAGAACGAAGGTCAGAATAAAAGTTATGTAGTTTCAGAAGGAACTTCTGGCGCTAAAAAAGCCATCTTGCATTATAAATTGATCGGAAGTTCTGAGCGTTATTTTTTACTAGAAATTGCGCTAGAAACAGGGCGTCATCATCAGATCAGGTGTCAGTTAGCCAATATGGGGTGCATCATCAAAGGAGACCTCAAATACGGTGACAAAAGATCAAACCCAGATGGGTCTATTTGCCTTCATGCACGCACACTTGAATTTCAGCACCCAACGTCAAAAGAGCTGATAAAAGTAGAAGCACCCTTGCCCAACTTACCCATTTGGCAAGCATTTTCTTAATTGCTTATTTACCCAGTACTTTTAAAAAAGTAAGCCACATGATATACAGATCATGCCCAATGGTCGGCTTTTCGATATACTTTTGATTGAGCGCTAATTTTGCCGGCATGATTTGTTCGATATACGCTTTTTGAGGATCAGCAGCTTTTGCAAGCAGCTCATTTTCATGAAAATAAGCAATACTTGCGTAGTCGGTTATACCGGGCTTTACTGCTAATATTTTCCTTTCTTCGGCAGAATATAAGGCTACATAAAAAGGAACCTCAGGTCTTGGGCCCACAATGCTCATTTCTCCTTTCAAGACATTGATAAACTGCGGGAATTCATCGAGTTTAAATTTTCGAATAAAATAACCAGCACCAGTTATTCTTGGGTCTTTAGCACCAACTGTTAGTTGGCCACTTTGGTCGGCATTTGGGCGCATCGACCTAAATTTGATGAGTTTAAAACGACGGCCATAGAGCCCTACTCTTTCTTGCAGGTAAAATATCCCACCTCTTGATTCTAGGGCAATCCAAAGTGCTAGCAAGCAACCAATTGGTAAAAAAAGGAGCAAAACAATTAGCGAAACAAGAATATCAAAGGCTCTTTTCATTGTATCTTCGTAGACAAAGCTAATAAATCAAATTGAGTTGCTAGATAAACACACCCTTCACGAAGCGCTGAGTCAAGCAGATTTTGCTGCCCAGACCCTGACTCAACTTCAAAAAGATTTTGACCGCGCACAAATAGATATACGCTTTGTGTCTGATGATTTGTTGTTTCAAATCGAGTCGTCAATTCAAAATATACCTCAGATTCAACTTCAGCAGCTTCTATATCTTATCGACGTGCCCGAAATCGATTGGGATCTCAACTCAGGGCAGAGTTATCATCAAAAATTAGCGGAGGTCATCTTACATCGCGAAGCGCTAAAAGTATTTTTACGTAGGAAGTTTGCATAAGTCTGCCTAAAATCAGGTTCTTATTCAGCGGAAATGTTAACTTTGTAACTAAATTTTTTGCCATGAATTTCATTGCCTCAAGTACAACTCTTTTACGTCATCTTCAAAGCATTTCTGGAGTACTCAACACTAGTAATACTTTGCCTATCCTCGATAATTTCTTATTTGAAATTCAAGACGGTATGCTTACCGCCTCTATTTCAGACCTAGAAACCACCATGATGACCAAACTAGAAGTACAATCAGAGGAAAATGGCAAAATTGCTATTCCTGCTAAATTACTCCTAGACGTTCTCAAAAACTTGCCAGACCAACCTTGTACATTCAAAGTGAATCCAGCAAATTTCCAAATTGAAATCGCCTATGACAACGGTAAGTCTAGAATGGTAGGCTTCAATGGCGACGAATTTCCAAAAGTTCCCGAACTCGCCAACAAATCAGCGATCAAACTTTCTGGTTCAGTTCTATCAAAAGCTATTAACAAAACACTTTTTGCAACCGGCAACGACGACCTTCGCCCTGTAATGAGCGGGGTATTTTGTCAGTTCTCAGGCTCAGACATCACTTTTGTAGCCACAGACGCTCACAAATTGGTTCGTTACAAAAGAACCGACGCAGAGGCAAGCGGCAGCTCAGCATTTATCTTGCCTAAAAAACCACTCAACCTCCTCAAATCAAATTTGCGCGGAGACGAAGAAATCACCATGGAATACAATGAATCCAATGCTGTTTTCACTTTTAACGATTTAGTATTGGTGTGTCGCCTCATCGATGGAAAATATCCTAACTATGAAGCCGTAATTCCTAAAGAAAATCCTAACGTACTCACCATTGATCGCGCACAATTCTTGTCTTCGATCAAACGCGTTTCTATTTTCTCAAATAAAACCACGCATCAAATCAGACTCAAATTAACCGGTTCTGAATTATCCCTATTTGCCGAAGACATTGACTTCGCAAACGAAGCAACAGAAAGACTCACTTGTAACTACGACGGTGACGACCTCGAAATCGGTTTCAACTCTCGTTTTCTTCTAGAAATGTTAGGCAATATCGATGCTGACGAAATCAAACTTTCAATGAGTGAGCCTAGCCGAGCTGGTTTATTAACTCCTGCTTCACAAGAAAACGCACATGAAGACATCCTGATGTTAGTGATGCCCGTGATGCTGAATCGCTAATTTATGGCTACGGAGCTTCAAAATATCCGAGAGCTTTCCTTAGAAGAACTTCAAAAAAGTTTTACCGAACTCGGTGAAAAATCTTTTAGAGCCAAGCAAGTTTGGGAATGGTTATGGAAAAAAAATGCCCATAGCTTTGAACAAATGAGCAACCTCAGTGTAGGGCTTAGAACCCTGCTGTCCGAGTCTTTTTTCATTGATCACATCACACTTCAAGATCAACAAATCAGCAAAGACAAAACCATTAAAAGTGCTTTTCAAATTGAAGAAGGAAAAGTAATTGAAGGAGTCCTGATTCCAACAAGCTCACGCATGACAGCCTGCATTTCATCTCAAGTGGGTTGCAGTTTGTCTTGTCAATTTTGTGCAACGGGGCGCCTCAAGCTCATGCGCAACCTCAGCGCAGGCGAAATTGTTGATCAAGTGGTTTATCTACAACAACAAGCCCAACAACACTACCAACAAAACCTTAGCAATATTGTCTATATGGGAATGGGTGAACCCCTTCTCAATTATAAAAACGTGCTGCGTTCAATTGACCGCTTATGTTCAGAAGACGGCCTAGGCATTTCACCAAAACGCATTACCGTTTCTACAGCGGGTATCGCTAAAATGATAAAAAAATTAGGCGATGACGAAGTCAAGTTTAATTTAGCACTTTCGTTGCATGCAGCCAACGATGCCAAGCGCAACGAAATCATGGAAATCAATGAAAGTAATAACCTCGAAACATTAACGGAGGCACTGCAATATTTTCATGAAAAAACAGGGTCGAGAGTAACTTTTGAATACATCATTTTCAAAGACTTCAACGACGACCTCAGCGATGCACGCGAACTTGCCAACTTTGCAAAGTGTGTACCTTGCAAAATCAATATCATCGAATACAACCCCATTGACGACGGAAAGTATCAACAAGCTGATGCCAGAAAAGTAGAAGCTTTTGCTGAATTCCTAGAATCGCTCAACCTTATTGTCAATGTACGCAGAAGCCGAGGTAAAGATATCGATGCAGCTTGTGGGCAACTCGCCAACAAAAACAAAGCCATTGCACCAACCGAGCGTGCATTAAAGTAACTTTATACAAGTTACTTCGTCCTGATTCTACATTTTTTATCTATGATTAAGGTCTCTCAACTTCGCAAAGAATTTCAACTGAGCAAACAACAACGCAAAGAACTGAACACCTCTAACACCATTGCCGTGGCTGTTGACAACATCAGTTTTGAATGTCAACCTGGTAGGGTCTTTTCTTTACTTGGTCCAAACGGAGCTGGTAAAACCACCACATTGCGCATGTTAGCCACACTCGTGCAACCCAGTTCAGGTCAAATTGAAATCAATGGTATAAACACCCAACAAGACCCAACAGCAGCCAGACAACAAATTGGTTTTTTAACAGGTTCTACAGGTCTTTATGCCAGGCTTACCCCTATTGAACTCATTGACTACTATGCAGATCTTTATGGCGTTGCTTTAGCTGATCGCGAAAAACGCAAAGCTGAACTTTTTGAATTGCTCAATATGCACGATTTTCTGCACCAAAGAATCGGCAAACTCAGCACCGGTATGAAGCAAAAAGTTTCCATTTGCCGCACCATGATTCATGATCCAGCAGTTGTCATCTTTGACGAACCTACAAGTGGCCTAGATGTTATAACAGCTGAAAACATTATTAAACTCATCAGGTCTTGTAAAGACCAAGGTAAAACCGTTATTTTTTCGAGCCATATCATGAGTGAAGTGGATTTACTCTGCGATGACCTCGCCATTATCCATAAAGGGAAACTCAAATATCAAGGTACCATGGATGCATTCAAAGCACAAATGCAAACCAAAAACCTCACTGAAGAATTTATCCGAATTGTTCAATCTGAAACAAACGCACAATGATTTATCGCATTTTTAGAAAAGAGCTCCTAGATACGCTCCGTGATCGCAGAACCCTCATGACCATGTTGGTGATTCCAACACTAATTTTCCCGATTGTACTCAATGTATTTGTTGAAATTTCAAAATCATTCGAAGACGATGAGCAAAAAAAAGAACTCAAAGTTGGTGTATTCGGCACCCACAGCCAACAACTCAAACAACAACTACAACAACTACCAGAGCAAATTGGTAAAAAGAAAGTGCTCATTTACCCAGACTCTATTCAATTAGATGAAGCAGTTAAAGCACAAAAAATAGATCTCGGACTCTACCACCATTATTCTGTAGATCATAAAACACTCATTCTTGATTGGCAGTATGATGCAACAGAAATTGGTAGACCAGAAAGAGCCGAAGCATTTAACAAGGCCATTGAAGCCATAGAGCAACAAAAAAGATTAAAAGAGCTTGGTATTCAAATTCAAGAAATTGAACCTGTAAAAGCCAACTATAACAACTGCGCCTCCGATGAAAAAATGATCGGTAAAATGGCCGGTGGTTTCCTTCCCTACATCTTTATTGCATTTGGCTTTATTGGATGCATGTATCCTGCCATTGATTTATTTACCGGTGAAAAAGAAAGAGGAACTATTGAAACGCTACTTACCACTCCAGTGGCGCGTTGGAAAATTCTTATGGGCAAAATGTTGGTGGTCGTAAGTTCAGGTATGCTTGCTGCAAGTTGTTCTTTAATTGGCTTATTCATCTCTATTGAATATTTAGATCTTGGTGCCGAAAAAGAAATCATGGAGGTCATTCACGGCATGCTGAGCCTGCCATTTATTTTGTCAATGCTCGCTTTATTATTTCCTTTAGTCATCTTCTTTGCAGGTGTAATGATCCCCATTGCAATTTATGCCAAAAGTTTCAAGGAAGCTCAAAGCATCATTACGCCATTAAATATTGTGATGGTCTTGCCAGCCATGATTGGTTTTTTTCCGGGTATTGAACTCGATCTAAGTACTGCCTTTATTCCGGTAATCAATGTCGTGTTAGCGACCAAAGAACTCATTGCCGGAACCCTAAGCATCGGTTATTTCCTAAGCGTATTCAGTGTAATGTTGCTGATTGCGGGCCTCGCAGTATTACTTTCATACCGACAATTCGGAAAGGAAAGCAATATTTTAAGTTAACGCAGTAGGTGGAAAAATCCACTTTTTTCAAGCCCTTCTGTGCTTAATTTATAGAAAAAGATTCCTTCTTCTAGCGCACTCCCACCTTTGTCTAAACCTTCAAATGCTGGGCTCGATTCATTTCCTTCGTAGACAAGCTGGCCCCATCGATTCAGGATCACGAGTTCATAAGACAGACAATGCTGAAAATAGGTGGAAAGGTCTAGTTTATCATTGATTCCATCTTGGTCTGCGGTAAGGACATTCGGAAACTCGAAATCTTCAAATGAATGGATATTGGCAATGCTCGGAGTGAGCGAAACAGGTGCTGAACTACAACCATTTGCACTGGCTATAACCGTATAGGTACCAACTTGTGCAAAACCCAAAGCTATGTGAAAATCAGCGCCTATGAGGTTAAAGTTATTCGGGCCTGTCCAAGAATACGATGTATTCAATTCTGTATTTGAAATGTGAACCGTAAGTAGATCATTCGGACAAGAAACAGGGCTATTACTTTCTAAAATTGGTAACGTCGGAATTGGATATACCGTCAATTGCAAGCTTACCACAGAATCACAACCATTTATTGTTTGCAAGGTGTGAGCATAATTTCCGGAATTTGTTAAAAGCTGACCATAAAAGTCAATGCTTTCACCTTGACAAATATTCAAACTACTGCTAGATGCCAAAACAGGATTGACTGTCAGCTGTAAATTCACGACAGAATCACAACCTGTAACCGTTTGCAAATTGGCAATATAGGATCCTGAACTAGAGAGTGTTTGGCCATTAAATTGAAAACTCGATCCCTGACAAATGGCTTGCTGTAGGTCAGTTATTATGGGTTGATCAACCACTAAGGTTAAGTAAATCGTTGAATCACAACCTGAACTTGAAGTCAATACTTCGGAATAAGTACCTGATGTACTAAGAACTTGAGATCCAAAAGTGTATGTTGAACCCGGACAAATCGTTACATCAAGAGTGTCGCTATAAAGCGGATATACTGTTACTAAAACGCTGTCATGTGAGGGGCAAGAACTCGGATTGGATACCAAGTTGGTGGTGACTAAGTATTGTTGGGTTAAAGGGCTGGCACCTGTATTGGTTAATGAAACACTCGGATTTGAAATGGTGGTCGAACTAAGGCCCGGCGCGGCTGTCCAGGAATAGCTGTAATTGGGATTATTGGCACTCCCAATCTGAGCAACTTGTCCACTACAAATACTGACATCTGGGCCAGCATTTGAGGTAGCAATATCTGCGTAAACCAGTACATTTTTAATAGAATGGCGATCATTCGATCCTCCTGTACTTGCTGTAAAACCAAGATAACCTAAGAAATTAAGGTTGTAATTTCCTGTTAAATATTGGGTGCCGTTGATCGAAACCGTCACGACTCCGTAATTATAACTAATGGTTGCTGTATTATAGTTGTATGATCGCAAGAAACTTAAATTTCCACCTATGTTATTGAGTGTAGTGATCCCTGAAATACACTCGTTATAACCGGGCCCGTTGTAGATCTGGATTTCTGGATTCGCGCCACCACAATTATTATAAGTGTCAAACACCACTTTGATACCGTTCGCGGTTGAAGGGATTCCTACACCGCCACCCGAGACATAACCGGTTGGTGGTACATCTAAGAAACAAAAGGCTATACCATCTGCGGCAGTACCATCATACATTCGAAAATCAAATTGTACATTCCATTGATAGCAGGTACTTAAATCGATCGGTTGATTATAAAAAATTGCACCACTGGAATTGCCAACATTTTGTGTCAGAATCAGTTCGTCAGGATCCACATTGGCATCACCTGGCGTATCGCCGGTTGCCGCAGCCCCTGCTAAATTCCAGCCAGTAGTAGACATTGCTGGACTTCCATTTAATTGGGCAAAAACCAAAGTTTGCCCTTTCGAATGAAATGCTAAACAGCCAAGCAATATAAAAATCAAGATTCTCATCTTGACTAAGTTAAGAAAATTCAGAAAGCTCTAGCCAACGCATGGTGAACTCGTCGATTTGATCTACAATCTGACCCAATCTTTCGCCTTTTTGTTGTAGCTCCTCATTACTCAAGACGCCGCTAGATAATTCTTCAGATAGCTTTTCTTTTTCAACTTCTAATTGAGGAAGCATCTTTTCGATCTGCTCGAACTCTTGCTTTTCTTTGAAACTCATTTTACGTTTCTTCTCAGTAGCTGCTATTGGAGCAGAAGGAGCAGTTTGTTTGGTTTCTTGCTTCTGTTGTCTTTGAGAATCTTGTAAATTATTTCGATACACATGGTAGTTACCCACGAGGTCTTTGATCTTGCCCTTTCCTTGAAAAACAAATAGATGATCGACCATTTTATCCATGAAATAACGGTCATGAGAAACCACGATCAAGCTTCCTTGGAATTGTCTGAGGTATTCTTCCAGGACTGACATGGCAAAAATATCGAGGTCATTAGTGGGCTCATCGAGAATCAAGAAATTTGGATTGAGCATCAAGACGCGCAACAATTTAAGCCTGCGTTTTTCACCGCCGCTCAGTTTGTGCACAAACTGATAATGCATGTCGCGCGGAAATAAAAATCTTTCGAGGAGTTGTGCGGCACTGAGTTGACGCCCTTTTTCTAATGGAATAAATTCTGCAACCTCTCTAACCACATCAATGACTTTCATGTCGGAATCTACTTCGAGTAAGTCTTGAGCATAATAACCAAAAACAACCGTTTCTCCGATGACAATTTTCCCTTTATCGGGCTCTAAAGCACCGGTAAGCATTTTTAGAAAACTGGTTTTCCCGGTACCATTGTTACCGACAATACCTAAGCGCTCATTTCTTTGGAAATGATAACTGAAGTCATCGAGTACAACTAGATCTTGGAAGGCTTTTGATACTTTATGAAATTCGACAATTTTAGTCCCGAGCCTTTCCATTTTAATGGGTAGCTCAAGTTCATCTTCATCTAGGCGTTGGCTGGCTACTTTTTTAAGATCCGAAAAAGCATCGACTCTGGCTTTTTGTTTGGTACCGCGCGCTTTTGGTTGCCTTCGGATCCAGTCTAGTTCTTTTCTGAATGTATTTTTCGCCTTTTCAATTGTCGATTGTTGTTGGTCTTCGCGTTCTGCCTTTTTTTCTAAGTAATATGAAAAATTACCTTTGTAACGATACAAAGTCTGGTCGGCAAGTTCAAAAATGGTATCGCAAACAACTTCAAGAAAATAACGGTCGTGGGTCACCATTAAAATGGTCATTTGAGAGGCGGATAAATAATTTTCTAACCATTCGATCATGTCTAGATCGAGGTGGTTAGTTGGCTCATCGAGAATTAAAAATTCTGCTTCTGACAATAATACTTTGGCTAGGGCTACTCTCTTTTTTTGACCACCAGATAAATCACCCACCTTTTGTTTGAGGTCATTGAGTTTGAGTACAGAAAGAATTTGTTGCACTTTTACTTCGAGGTCCCAAGCTTGGTGTTCGGTGAGAGCCTGATACAACAAGCCCAACTGAGCTTCGTCATTAGCAGCAAGTGCGTCGTTGTAAGACTTGATAAGTTTGATTTCAGGAAGGTCATGAGCCAAAACGGCATCGAGAATACTGAGCTCTGGATTGAGATCCTCAGTTTGCTCCATAAAAGCAATGCGCAGCTCTTTTCTGAAAGTTATTGACCCAGAGTCTGCGGGTTCTTTGCCGAGCAAACAGCGCAAAAGTGTTGTTTTGCCCGAACCATTTTTAGCAACAATAGCTGCTTTCTGGCCTTGCTCTATTCCAAAGGTGAGGTCGGCAAATAAAAGTCTTTCACCATAAGATTTGGTGAGTTGTTCAACGGAAAGAAAATTCATAAGATTAACGAAGTCGGTCTAGCGACTCTAAGAGTTCTTTGTCTTTTTTAACGCCTTTGAAGGCAAAATAAGTGAAGGGCAGACCCACCACACATAAATAGTATCCGAGGCCGAGTTCAATGCCTACTGCACCCTTCACAATTAGGCCAAGAGAACCTACAACCAATAATGCCACCAATGAAATCAAATAAATGAGTGCAACAAGACGCGCCAATTTAAACTGCTTTTTTAAATTTTTATAATTCATCATGGCGTAATAAATGAAAAGAACAAAGGCAATGACAAAGTAGAACAATAGAGAATTATCTATGTGCTCTGACTTTCCGAACGGAGCATTTGCCGCAGATTTGAAACTTTGGGTACCATAAACCGAATAGGATAGGTATCTTTTTGAAGTTGTAAATCCAAAAATTTCGATGCCTGAAAGCAAAGCCGAAAGGATAACCATAACAAGAATAAAATACAGAGATTGAATGCGTTGAATCATGTTGTTTTACTTTTTATAGAATTGGATTGAAAGAGATTAACTAAAAAGTGTGTTGCGTTGTTGCCTCAGGTAAAAATCTAATAATACAATATGAGCCATTGCTTCTACAATAGGCACAGCTCTCGGAACCACACAAGCATCGTGTCTGCCTTCAATGGTCTTTGTGGAAATACTGCCATCGGCGTTTAGCACCTCTTGAGGTTTTTGGATGCTGGCAACTGGCTTAAACGCTACACGAAAACTGATCGGCATGCCATTTGAAATGCCTCCTTGAATGCCCCCTGAAAAGTTAGTGAGTGTTCCGCCGTTAGGTGAAAATTGATCGTTGTGCTCCGATCCTTTCATAGATACAGCAGCAAAGCCACTTCCAATTTCAAAACCTTTAACCGCATTGATTGACAACATGGCTTTTCCGAGTTCGGCATGTAGTTTGTTAAAAACGGGCTCTCCCCAACCGGCAGGCACCCCTTTTAAAAGACAACGAATGGCTCCTCCCGTGGAGTCACCTTCGGCTTGAAGGGTTTTCAAGTAAGCTTCCATTTGAGCAGCTAAGACTGGGTCCGGACAACGCAAAGCTGAAGCTTCGATTTCTTTTGTCTCTTGCCAATTTGCAGACTCCATTTGAAAAGGTCCAATTTGGTCAACATAACAAGAAGTTTGAATGCCTAATTGTTGGAGCAATTGATTGGCTATTGCTCCGGCAACTACCCGACATGCTGTTTCTCTTGCACTACTACGACCGCCACCACGGTAATCGCGGATGCCGTATTTCTTTTGGTAAGTGAAATCGGCATGAGAAGGCCTAAAAGAATCTTGCAAATTAGAATAATCTTTGGAGCGCTGGTCTTGATTTCGAATCTGAAAAGCAATTGGGCTTCCGAGTGTTTTTCCTTCAAGAATACCAGAAAGAAATTCTACTTGGTCGGCTTCATCTCTTGGCGAAACCATTGCAGATTGTCCTGGTCTTCTTTTGTTGAGTGCGGCCTGAACCGCTTCTAAATCGAGCTCAAAATTTGCCGGAAAGCCGTCAATGATGCCGCCAATAGCAACACCATGAGACTCACCGAAGGTGGTGAGCTGAAAGATTTGACCAAAGCTTGAACCTGACATACTACAAAGGTAAGGAATTTGGATGGTTAATCTTTTTATATTTGAACCATGCAAAAATGGATTTTTTACGCGGTGGCAGTATGGTTTGTCAGTTCTTGTGCACCTGCACGCTTTGTTGAACCACTCCAAAAAGGAGAGCAGGTGCTTACTGCCCATTTTGGAGGGCCAATTGCAAAAGTTCCCGGTATCGGAAACATTCCCATTCCTTTTACTTCAATTGGATATGGTCGGGGTTTAAGCAATCAGACCACAGTGATGGGTGCTATCCATACCACTTCTTTGGCTTTTGGTGTAGGTCAATTTGAATTAGGCGCTTCTCAGAAACTTTGGAACAATGACCGAATGGGAGTTTCCGGGCAATTCAACGCTAATTTTTTACTCGATTTTTATACGGGGGCAAATCGATTATGGCCACAAATTGATGCCAATTATTATTTCAAATATGGCCGTGATTGGAAACCTGTAAAGTTAGACCGCATGTGTGCGCATCAAGAAAGAAATTACAATTTTTTCTATGCCGGCGTAAGCAATTGGTTTGATTTCTATAAAGTTGAATCTCAAGGCAGACCCAACGAACAACTCTGGATTCCAAATTTGCAAATTGGGCATCAGTGGATCAGACCCCATTGGACCTACCAAGCCGAAATGAAAATTTTAGCGCCCCTAGAATCCAATGAAAATATTGTAGTTCCTTATCCAAGCTTATTACAGAACCAGGGTGCTCTTGGTCTTTATTTTGGCATTACTTATCGACTTTAAGATGAAAAAACTGATCCTCCTCCTTATCATTGGCACAACGCTAATAGCCTGCAGAAAACGTCTTGACAGTTTTTTATTCAATCCGAGCACAATTGAAAGCTATCAACTCGACGCCTACAACGGAGAACTCACTTTAGATTTGGCTGGGCAATTTAATATCCCAGATTCAATGATCCATCAGTTTCAACTCGATGTAACGCTCGAAGAGGGTGCTGCAAAAATGAGCGCAATTTACGTTGGTAATTTAAATCATATACAGACGGATACCGTTATTTTATATTGTCATGGCAATAAGGACCACATGGATTTTTATTGGCCGCGTCAAAAATTATACGCCAATGCCGGTGGTTTAGGCAGATATGGTGTACTCATGTTTGATTACCCAAGTTTTGGTTTATCCGAAGGGAAAGCCTCTGAAGCCAATATGTACAAAACAACTGAAGCCGCTATCCAATGGCTCAAAGACATGGGTTTAAGTAGTGAGCGCTTTGTCATTTTTGGATTTTCTTTGGGTTCTGCAGCAGCATGTGAAGTAGCAGCTCACCCAACAGAATATCCTTTGGCTCCAGCTAAACTTATTCTTGAAGCACCATTTGCATCTGCTGAAGTAATGATTCAAGACGCTGCCTTGCTTTCGATGCCCGGTTCTTTTTTAGTAGACCTTCAAATTGACAACGCTACTGAAATTAAAAAAGTCAGTATCCCCTTGCTCTGGATACATGGTGAAGCCGATTCTTTCTTGACGGTAAAGAGTCATGGGCAGCCCGTTTTTGACCACAAAACAAGTGGCTACAAAGAAGCTTATTTAGTTCCTGGGGGCGAACATGAAACCACTCCTTTTGTGGCCGGGTATCAAAATTATCTGGAAAAGATTGCGGCTTTTATTGCCCTGTAATTAGTGCGCTGAAAGCGCATCTTGGTCTGGGAGCTCTTCTTTTTTTGGCTTTTGATAGCGCACCAATAAAACAACTGGTATGATCAGCAAAATCAAAAATGCCACCACATAAAAACCATGTACATAACTGAGCAAAGCTTGCTGACGCTGAACCGCTCCATCGAGCATTTTTACAGCCAAAGCCTCTGCCTCTTGAAGAGAATATCCCTTTGACAAGAAATTTTGCTTCAAAGCCATTATTCTATCAGATGCAACTTGAGATTGCTCAGAAATATAAGGCAATAAACTTCCTCGCATTAAAGCGTTGTCTCGAGTCAGATAAACATTGATAAGCGCAATACCGAAAGAACCACCTAACTGTCTGATCATATTGGAAAGACCAACCGCTTGGGTCATGTCCTTTCCTTTTAAACCCACAATTGCCAAACTGATAATTGGAGCCATCATACAAGCCATTCCGATTCCGCGCAAAATGAAAGGAAAATAAAAATTCTTTTCACTGGAATCTGGGGAGGCAAAAGAAAGTAAATACAAGAAAACAAAAGTCAAACAAGCACCAAAGATGATGATGGCTTTAGGATTGAGCCCTTTACCCAATAGTTTACCCACTATTGGCATTGTAAATGCCGTAAATAATGCTCCTGGAATCATGAATAGACCGGTTTGCGTTGCGGTCCAACCTAAGGATATCTGAACAAATAATGGGAAAATAAAGACGGAACCAAAAAGCATGAGGCCCAACAGAAAATTCAAAATACTGCCTAAGGCAAGATTGAAACTTTTGTATAACGAGATATTAACGGCCGGATAATCAATGGAGGTTTCTCGGATGATAAATGCAATGATTCCAAGAATGGCAAGAATGCTAAAGAAAACAATCTCATAACTCTCAAACCAGTCTTTAGACGTGCCCTCTTCTAAAACGAATTGCAAAGACCCCACAGAAATCACTAAGAAAATAATTCCCCAATAATCTATTTTCTTGGGTTTTTCAGCTCCAAAACGATCCGTGACAAAATTCCAAGAAAGTATAGCTGCTACTATTCCAATTGGGATATTTACGAAGAAAATCCAGTTCCATGATAAGTTGTCGGTAATGAGCCCACCAAGGGTTGGCCCAAAGGTTGGCCCAAGAATGATCCCCATCCCAAAAATTGCATTTGCAGTTCCTATTTTTTCTGGTGGAAATGAGGAAATAATAATGGTTTGTGCCGTTGACAATAATCCGCCTCCACCTAAACCTTGTACAAAGCGCCAAAACACAAGTGTCCAAAGACTCCCGGAAAAACCACACATCAAAGATGAAAAGGTGAAAATAATGACGGAAGCTGTAAAATAAACTTTGCGACCAAAGAGATCAGAAAGCATACTTGTTAGGGGAATGATGATCACATTGGACACAGCATAGGAAGTTACAACCCATGCAATTTCTGTTGTGGTTGCTCCGATACTCCCGCTGATTTCACGCAATGAAACATTGACAATAGTGGCATCGATGAGCTCGAGTAAAGCACAGGAAATGGCCGTAAGAATGAGTATCCATTTGGCCGCACCAACCGGATAACTTGGGGCAACTGCTGCTTGCGTCATTGTTTATCGAACATTCACTGAAACAAAAGTACTTAGGCCTGGTAGCAATAAATTGCGCTGCTCCGCATTTAATTCTTGAAGTTTGATTCTGACCGGAACACGCTGCACAATTTTTACAAAATTTCCCGTTGCGTTGTCTGGAGGCAACAAAGAAAATTTCGCGCCGGTAGCACCAACAAATGCTTCGACCTTACCTGTTAATTTCAGATGTGGATAGGCGTCAACTTTTACTTGAACGGTTTGCCCAACATGGATTGCTTCCATTTGTGTCTCTTTGAAATTGGCGCTGATCCAAAGATTGGTGTTGTCTACTACTGTGCAAATTGGAGAACCCATAGCAACATATTGCCCAACTTCAATGCTGCGCTTTGCCACCACTCCGTCACAAGGAGCTAAGATTGTTGTGTAAGACAGCATGGTCTCGGCCAAATGCAATTCAGCTTCGCGCTGACGCACTAATGCTTGCGCTAAGTTTACCATTGCTTTTTGTCCTTCTGATTGAGAACGAACCCCTTTACTTTGGGCATTAGATGCCTTGAATTGATTACTAGACGCCGCAAATTGTGCTTTGGCAACTGCAAGTTCTGCTTCGATGGCATCCATCTCGGCTTTGGTTGCCGCTTTTGCTGCAAACATGTTTTTGATGCGGTTGTAATCCTCTTGCACTTTTGTCAATCTGGCTCTGGCAATTTCAATACTTTGAGCGGCACTTTCACTGCTCATTACTGCAGCGTCTACATTTAATACACTTGCGCTTGCATTATTTTGCACTGCAACCAAATTGGCTTGTGCATTTTCAAGGGCAGCTTGTGCTTGTTGAAGTTTTGCTCTGAACTCTACATCGTTCATGATTACAAGTGTATCACCTCTGTGAACAAACTCGTTGTCACTAAATCGAACTTCTTGTACGTAGGCCGAAACACTTGTTCGAATCGGTACGATGTCGGCATCTATTTGTGCATTATCTGTGGTTTCGAATCCTGAATTCACGTAAAAGTAAATTCCGCCAACTGTAGCAATAGTAGCTGCAATTGCTATGAAAATGAAAGGTTTTTTGCTTGATTTTTTATCGCTTGACATTTTTATAATATTTAGAAGTTAGAGATCCCCATGTTTGCATTGTATGAAGACAATGCATTCATGAGTTTAATTTCATGGATTTGTTGGTTGAGTTTTGCAGCCATCTCTTCATTGAGTTGAATGAGGTAGGTGGATACCGTGATTTTGCCATTTTCTAGCTGGTTGGCATATACCGCTGCAATACGCGCTCTTTTTTCGATAATTTCTTTGTCTTTGACAAGCAATTCAGAGGCTGCAGTAATTTGACTTTCCAATTGGGTGCGTTGCGTTTCAACGGCCAACAAGAGATTCGCTCTTTGCACTTCGATGAGATCTTTCTGAAGGTTGTAGCGATTCTTTTCGCGGTTTAGCCCGTATAGCGTGGAAGCATTCCAGCGCAATGTGAGGTTTGCTGAACCAAAAGCGCGTAGATCTTGATTGATAAAGTTTGGCCCTGGGCGTCCATAATTTCCATTTAAACCCAACGTAACTCTTGGCAGCGCACTTCTGTAGGCCAACTGAAATTTCTGGTCTAAAGCTTGGTTTTGTAAGCTTAACAAATCGAGTTCTGGACGCGCAATGGTCTGTAAACGAGATTTTCCACCTAGGGGCGCTAAAATCAATTCTGTTTGGGCACCAATTTGATGTTTGGTTAATAGACTTAATGCGCTATACAATCCTTGTAGGTTCGCATTTGCTTCTAAGAGTTGTTGCTCAGATTTTAAAAGTTCGGCATCGAGTTCATCTAAACTGCTTGATAATGCGATGCCGTTTGCAACTGCCGGAGTAATATTATTTTGACGAGAACGCAAATTCTCCATATAGATCGCCAACATACTGACATTTGCTCTGGCAAGTAAAATTGAACCATAAAGTTGGTTGACACGATCCGCAAGTTTGTAGAGTTCAATTTCGTTCTTTTTTACTTCAATTTGCCCAGATGTGCCCTCGATTTGTGCGAGCTTAGCTGCCTGACCCCCATCGAATAAAAGCTGCTCTAGACCCAAAGCCCCAAGGTATGAGTCATGAGGGAAGACCAAATTATTGCCTGGTAAATTAAACGAAACGACTTCAGAATTATAAGTTGCTTGCGCAAGAAAATTAACTTTTGGCAACCATGCCTCATGGATGGCATTGAGATTGAGTTGAGAATTTGCTCGAGCAAGTTCAGATTGCTTCAGCAAAGGAAAGTTTGTTTTGGCCCAGCGCAAACAAGAGTCTATAGTGACAGACTTTTCCTGAGCATGTGCTTGGAAAACCACCAAGCCAATGAGCCAGAAATAAAAGTGTTTTTTCATGAGAGTTGTTGAATTATAAATTGTTTAACTGCGGATTTTAATTTGAGAAATTGAGGGTCTGACCATTCTTGCCCACTCTTTTCGATAATCACTTTAAATACAGGTGCAGCCAAAAATGGATAAGCGCACATGGAGTGCAATTGCATCATAAATAATATAGGATCAACCTTGGAAGAGAGCTGAGCCTCTGAAAGAATCTGAATTATCCCTTGTTGATTTTGACTTTTTAAGCCTTTCACTTTTTCTCTGAAAAGCGCTTCATTGGCGCTCATTTCTTTGAGTAAAAACAAAGACATTTGAGGATATTCGGATAAAAAATCAATGAACTTTTCAGAAAAGACAACGACGCGGTCAATGACTGAAAGAGAGGCATCATTGAGCACCTCCATATTCTGAAAATATTTGGTGAGTGCTCCTCCAAAAACCTCATCAAATAGGCGTTCTTTGCTTCTGAAATAATAATGAAGCAATGCTTTATTGATGCCTGCTTTGTTGGCGATATCTTGCATGCGCGCGCCATACAGCCCTTGTTCCATAAAGACTTTTTTGGCGGCTTCTAAGATTTTATCTTCGGTGCTTGGAGGCATTTTATACTTTTGGTTTAACCAAATGGTTAACAAAAGTACAATTAATTCAACAACGTGACTTTACTTCTCGCTATTTTTTCATTTTGTTTGACCTCTACAACGTAGATCCCTGAGCGATATGGTAAATCAAGGTGGATGTCGGTTTGGGTAATGTGCTGCTGCAGTAATTTACCATTCATGTCGTAAATCACGATTTGCGTTTCCTTATTGATTCCGGCAATAGAAATGCTGCCTGTTGACGGATTTGGAAACAGCTGTAGGTCAAGCATAGAAAGGTCTGAAATCCCGGCACAATTATCTACAATAACCGTGATAGAGGCTGTTCCTACACAACCCGTAGCAGAGTCGTAATAGGTTGCATAAATTGCATTAGGGCCCAGAACTGGAAGTGATGGATCAAAAGTACTGCCAACAACCCCTACTCCGCTTAACATAGCCGCCTGTGGGCTTGCTGTTAGCGTAATTGGTTGGTCTTGCTGACACACAACAAGGTCTGCATCGGCAATTTGAAGTGTCACAACAGGTAAGTCAGAAACCGTTAAAGTTTGAGAACTTGTACTTGAACCCGCAGCATTGGTAACGGTAAGGCTGACCGTAAAATTTCCGGCGCTAGTGTAGGTATGAAATGGTTCTGGATCTATTGAAGTTGAACCGTCTCCAAAATCCCAAAACCAAGAGGTTGGCGCATTTTGAGATACATCAAAAAATGCGTTGGTGCTACCCACACAAGACGTTGTGCCATTCATTTGAAATTGAGAAACCGGAATTACTGCTGGGCCAGCAATATTATAGTAAATCGAAAAATCATCGAAATAAAAGCCATCTTGACGCGTGCCTCCATCAGATTTTAATTGAAAGCGCACTTTTATGACCTGACCCAAATAATCAGACAAATTGATTTCCTCTAGTACCCAATTGCTCATGGTGCCTTCGTACACAGGCTGGTTAAGTGGCTGCACACTCCCATTGGCATTATTGCCTGAAACCGTATAGTTACCACATTGCCCTATCCAAGTTGTGCCGTTGTCTACAGAAACTTGGAATTGAGCAAAATCATAATCTGTTTCGATGTCCCATTTTGCCCAATAAGAGATTTTTGCTGCATTTGCGTTAGTTAAATCAATTGAAGGTGTGTAGGTGTAGGTTGTATTTGCATTATTGACATAATTTCCGGTAGGCGTATCCGTGAAAGAACGAGGAGAAGAAACAAAAGAGCTTGTGGTTGTGCTCCAGTTGCCCGTCCAGTTGGTGGCAGCAGTGCCATTTTCAGAGGCTTGAAGCGTGTAGGCCCCAAAGGTTTTGATGATCGTATCTTTATCTACCCACAAACCGTTATCGGTCTGAAGAATATACTTGATTTGTGCTCCGGTCTGAATTCCTGGAACCAAAGTGTAGGAGATAGAACCGCTAAGCAGTTGCATTTGAGTAAGGTTGTAAACAACGGGGGCGCCTACTGATGCAATATTAAGTAATGGCTGAATCGATACCGTTACTGGTCCTGACATTCTACCTAATCGATAGGCACTGTGTGTAAAATTTCCACTAATTGTAGAAACATTTGAAGGGTCGGTGTCCTTGACGATTGTGTAATTTCTAGACAAATGCGCCAATACAAGATTTGGGAATACCATTTCTTTACAGGTAGGAATAATTTCAGCAGAAGGTTGCCAAAACGCAGTGCCAATTTCCGGAGTATGCGAAAAAATGGTGTCTTTTTGCCCCACTCCTACATCTACTTTGTACATGTAGTCATCAGAATCTCCGGATGCCGGATAAAGCCCAGAACTTTTCATCGAAACATAACCATTTTGCTCCACCATTCGGTTGGTGTGTGCTTGCAACCAAGCATGATGATCTGCATATTCGGCTACAGTGGTGCCAATTGGGAACAAAATATCCTGTGCATAGGTGTGTGCATTGAAAGCCATTTCAAAATCATTCTGCTGCACCAACCAGCGCATGGCTTGGGTTTCAGGTTCAGAAAAAGGTGCCGTACCACAGTAGGTTTCATTAGTTTGGGTAGTGGTTGTACCGGTAGTGCCCCAACCATAAGAGTAATTTCTATTTAAATCCACTCCATACGAACCACCTGAATTGAGTCTGCGGTTTTTTCGCCACATCCCACCACCATTTGGATTGGTGGTTTGATTATAGACATAACCGTCCGGATTTAGACAAGGAACAAAAAAGAGCTGAGTGTTATTAACGAGGTAGGTAACTTCGTCATTTGTGCCGTAATTTTCCAAGACATACCACATGAAAAAGATGGTTTCCATTAAACTCATCGGTTCGCGCGCATGGTGAATCGCAGAATATAGGATTTTGGGTTCACCTGCTTCGTCTTGGCCTGGATTATCAGAAATTCTGACATAATAAATGGGCCTATTTTCGTAGGTAACAAATGTAGAAATAGGTGCTTTAGCGGTAATCAGGTTCGGATATGTTGCAACCATTTCGTCGAGTTCGGCCAACATTTCAGTATACTTTAAATAACCCCCCATGGTCCCGAGATTGAAATGACTAGGAGTGGTCGGATTCATTCCGGTATTTCCACCAGACCCGGTTGAATTACAACTCGAATTGCGCAATGCTGCTTCTTGATGAGATGCTGGCTGATTCAATTGCTCGACATAATAAGCCTGCACATCTTCAATTAAAACTTCATAATCAAAGTCATGTTGATCCATGATGTGTCTTTCAGCGGCTGAAAAGTCAGATATAAAAAACTGACCTTCTTTGCGGATGCCGTGATCAACCGCTACACCCAAACTTCCAAGTTTAGCCAATTGAAAATCATTGACAAATACTTTTAACCTAGAATAATCTTGGGCGCTTGATTGAAAGCCGATGAAAATGAAAAAGAAGAGAATAATTGTTTTCATGAGTTTAGTTTTCGCCATACAAAATAACATATAATTTCTGCATAATTTTTTTTTATTCAAAAGCCGGGCAACCTTTTCAAATACACGGAGTTTAGTATTTTGAAATTGCTTCTTAAAGTATTAATTTTACTCATACCATGAGACTTCTAGTACGAATCATCTTTTTGTTTGGTTGGATTCCTTCCTTCTTTGGGCAAGATGTTTGGTTGTACCCCAATATTGGGCAGTGGGATGATCGCATTCTTTATAACATGCCGCTGCCGTCAGGAAGGGTTTATGTCGAAAAAGAAGGCCTTACTTATTTCTTATCGAATGCAAATAGCCATCCACATGACCATGGTGCTGAGGAAAGCAAAGCAGGTTCACATTTAGAAGCATCTGAATTAGGACAATACCATTGTATTAAACATGTTTTTGTAAATGCGAAAACCGCCAATTTTCAGCAGCAAGACTCCAGTAAGCATTACCACAATTATTTTATCGGAAACGATCCATCCAAATGGAAATCAATGGTAAGGGGTTATGCGAAAACAAGCGCGACAGATTATTTTGAAAATGGCAACCTCATCTACAATACTGAAAACAACCAACTTTCTTTTCACTTAGAATTAGCACCAAACGGAGAACTATCTCAATTTTCTTTTGAGCTTCAGGGTGCCGATTCCATTTTTATTGACCAAAAGGGCCAGTTGCACCTACAACATCGTTTCGGAGAAATCAGCTACAGCGCGCCACTTGCATGGAACATCGATGCCAACGGAGAAAGAATTTCGGTTCCCATCCATTTTCAATTGGAAGGCAAACTTATTTCATTTCAAGTTGACGACTCCTACAACCCTAGCTTAGCGCTCTTCATTGACCCCAGCCTTACTTTTTCAACCTTCACAGGCTCACAAGCCGATAACTGGGGTTTTACCGCCACACCCGATGTCAATGGAAATCTATTTGGCGGAGGTATTGTATTCGGTTCAGGCTACCCCACCAGCGTTGGTGCATTTGACGCATCCTACAATTCAGGTACCGGAACCTTCCCAATGGATGTCGGCATTACAAAATTCAATGCAACGGGCACTGCACTTTTATATTCTACCTATCTCGGTGGTTCTGGAAACGAAACCCCTCATAGTATTGTCAGTTCACCAAATGGCGAGCTTTTTGTATATGGCGTCACCTCTTCTACGAATTTCCCAATGGCAGGCCAAGCCTATGACAACTCATTCAACGGTGGCCCCTACTGGACCTTTGATGCACTTGAATTTAATGGGACCGATATCTATGTGTCTCGCTTTAACGCAGCCGGCACTGCTCTGCTGGCCTCAACTTATATTGGTGGAAGCAGCACAGACGGTATCAACCTGAGTACGCTCAACTACAATTATGGCGACCAATACCGTGGAGAAATTGTACTTGACGCCAATCAAAATGTATACATCTCAAGCACTACGACCTCCTCAAATTTCCCTACTACTAATGCCTTTCAAAATAACTTGAATGGCGCCCAAGATGCGGTTATTTTTAAATTGAACTCGGGTTTATCTCAGCTTTTATGGAGTAGTTATTTTGGTGGCAGTGGCGTCGAATCAGGTAATTCCATCACAACCGGCAGCAACGGCAGCGTCTATATTGCTGGCGGCACAACCTCCACATCATTAAACATTTCCGGAGGAAACGACCTCTCCTACAACGGTGGATTAGCCGACGGATTCGCCTTAAAAATAAATTCTTCAAGCGGTGCTTTGCAATCAGGCACCTACATGGGGCTTGCAGAATACGATCAAACTTATTTTGTTCGAACCGATGTCAACAATAGCGTTTATGTTTACGGTCAATCAGAATCTGCCTGGGGAATCAGCCCGGGTTGCTACGGAAATCCAAATTCGGGTCAATTCATTCGAAAATATTCATCTGACCTCAGTACAATCAGCTGGACAACCATGATCGGTGCTGGAACCGGCCACGTAGAAATTTCACCAACTGCGTTTTTAATCTCCGATTGCTACGACATCTACTTAGCAGGATGGGGCGGGCAACTCAATCAACTTTATGGCACTGCTGCCTTTTCAACCACCACTAATTTCCCCGTGACCTTAGATGCCTATCAGCTCAATACCAACGGCTCAAATTTTTACATTGCCGTACTTGATCAAGATGCGAGTTTATTAAAATATGCTACCTACATGGGTGGCATGACCAGTAGTTACAACCATGTAGATGGTGGAACCAGTAGATTTGATAACCAAGGAAGAATCTACCATGCCGTATGTGGGGCTTGTGGTGGAAATGATTACGGTTTTACTAGTACGCCAGGTGTTTGGTCTCCAACCAACCAAAGCTCTAATTGCAACCTGGCTTGTTTTAAATTCGAACTCAGCACCATTGAAGCTATTGCTGCTCAACCTGCACCCTTAATTTGCATTCCACAAAGTGTTTACTTTGACAACAATTCACAAAATGCCAACTCTTTTTTCTGGGATTTTGGTGATGGCACTACCTCAACGGCCTACGAACCCATTCATGCCTATACCACCCCAGGAGTCTATAACGTTCTTTTGGTTGCTTTCGATTCTACAGGTTGTTTTACCCCTGACTCCGTAACCGTAACCGTAAATATCGGTGCATTCACTGCTGGCGTTGTGCAACCAACCGCAGCCATCTGTCAAGGCGATTCTTATCAGCTAGATGCATTTGGAGGAAGCACCTACACCTGGAGCCCAGCCAACGTGCTCGATAATCCAAACATTGCTCAGCCAACCGCAACCATTTTTGCAACAACCACCTTCTCTGTCATCATTGCCGATTCTTGTGGTTCTGACACCCTTCAGCTTACGCTCAACGTAAATACGCCAACGCTTACTTTACCCAATGACACCACAATCTGTATTGGTGCCGATGTTCCTATTACTGCCGTAGGGGCCGGAAGCATCAGCTGGACTCCAAGTTCTTTTTTAAATACCACAAGTGGCGCTAATGTGATTTCTACACCTCAAAATACGATTACCTATACCGCTACCACTTTATCAAACGGCTGTACAGCTCAAGATTCCATGACTATTGTGGTTTTTAATAACCCACCTACTCCACAACTTATTGATAGCGTATCCCTTTGCTATGGCACTTCCATGCCGCTATCTGCAAGTGGCGGAACTTCTTACCTTTGGCATCCGACCAACAACCTTTTAGGCTCTACAACAAATACAGTCCAAATTTCACCCCTGAGTCCGCAATATTACTTTGTGGATGTAACCAATAGCTGTGGAACCGAGACAGATTCTGTTTGGGTAAGTATTCTAACCGCACACATTTGGGCAGGTAATGACACCATTGTTTGCCCAGGTCAAAGCGCACAACTCTGGGCCTCAGGCGCGCTCTATTACGAATGGTATCCCGGTGCAACTGGTTCTTTTAACAATGGGGCTGTCGCAACGGTTTTGCCGCCAGCCAATACCAATTATTTAGTCATCGGAACTGATGCACACGGTTGTCAAGATAGCGCCAACGTTCAAGTCAATGTTTTTGCGGCTGCCTATGTCAATGCTGGTCCGGATGTCTATGCCGTCCAAGGTGATCAAATTCAGCTAAGCGCAAATACTTCTGGTCCGGGTTCAGTTATTTGGAGTCCGGATGACGAAGTAAGTTGTGTAAATTGCCTAACCACACAAGTTACTCCTAATCAAAACGCTATTTATCGCGTCTACTTTACAGACCAAAACGGCTGCACCGCTCAAAGTCAGGTTAATATATATTTTGATCCGTTCTTTTATGTGCCCAATACTTTTACCCCAGACGGCGATATGTTTAATCAGTATTTTAGGGTGATCGGAGGCAATTATTTAGAAGTAGAAGTGAGCATTTATGATCGTTGGGGCGAATTAATTTATGCTTTCAATGACCTCAAAGATTATTGGGATGGCACCTATAAATTCAGGCCTTGTCAGGATGGCACCTACACCTGGAAAATCATTTATACCGATTACAAAAACAATAGAGAAGTGCTAACTGGGCACGTTAATTTATTGCGCTAACTATAAATGCAGTAAATTTGAAGCATGTCAGTACGAGTGCAAGCTTTTAGTTTCAATGGTTTTCAGGAAAACACCTATGTGGTCTCAAATGGCCAAGATGCAGTCATTTTTGATCCCGGATGTTATTCCAAAGAGGAAGAATTGGCTTTAGCCCAATATATTGCTGAAGAAAATCTCAATATCCTTGCTGTCTTATTCACACATGCCCATATCGATCACATTCTTGGTGCAAGTTTTTGTAAGGAAACCTTTCAAGTCCCGCAATACTTACATCCTGACGATGTCAACACATGGGAAGCCGTTGAAAGATATGCCGATGTTTATGGTTTTCATGGCTACAAAGCAGCAGAACTACCTGAAAATGCGCTACAACACGGGCAAATATTAAATTTTGGCACCCTCCAATTTAGTGTTTATCATACACCAGGGCACGCGCCAGGGCATGTTGTTTTTTATCATGCTGACGGTTTTGTCATCAACGGAGATGTTTTGTTCAAAGGTAGTTTTGGTAGGGTTGATCTTCCTGGAGGAGACCTTGAAATAATTAAAGAAAGCATTTTTAATATCATGTTCAAGCTACCAGATACTACAATTGTTTATTGTGGCCACGGTCCTTCCACGACCATCGAGCAAGAAAAGCAAAACAATTACATTCTACAATTTTAAGCATGCGCATCGGGATCAATACGAGGTCAGTTTTAGGTACCAAAATGGAAGGTTTTGGAAACTACACGCTTGAACTCATTCAAAGACTAAGTATTGCACACCCCGAACACAAATTTGTATTCTATTTCGATCGAACCCCACCCACTGGCTTCGATTTTCCGGCTAATGTGATTTGCAAAAGTGTTTTTCCGCCAACCAGACACCCTTTACTATATATTTGGTGGTTTCAATTTTCACTTAAAAAGCAAATTAAAAAGGACAATTTAGATCTCTTTTGGTCGCCAGATGGCTTACTGCCTCTGGGGCTCAAAATACCAACCATAGCCACCATACACGACCTCAATTTCGAGCATTTTCCTCAAGATTTACCTTGGGCAGTTTCAAAATACTATCGTTTTTTCTTTCCGCGTTTCTCAAAACAAGCAACAAAGATTATTACGGTATCAGCAACCACTAAAAACGATATCATTGCGTCTTATGGCATTGCTGAAAACAAAATAAAAGTTATTTACAATGGGGTGAACAAGCGTTATACCCCTTTATCAGTCCAAGAGAAAGCAATATTTATTGACAAAAAAAACCTACCCCAAAACTATTTTTTATTTGTGGGTTCCTTGCACCCGCGCAAAAATATTCAGCGCTTATTAGCCGCCTTCCATGTTTTTTCAGAGCAAAATCATGATACACATTTAGTAATTGTTGGTTCAGCCATGTGGGATCAACAAAAGTTTGAGATCGATGCCGAAATAAGAAAGCGCATTCATTTTCTAGGTCATGTAGAAAGCAATCGTTTGGCGCAAACAATGGCTTGCGCTTGCGCTTTTGTCTATATCCCTTATTTCGAAGGTTTTGGTATGCCCCTAGCGGAAGCCATGGCAACGCAGACACCAATTGTGGCTGGCAATAGAAGCTGCTTACCTGAAATTGCTGCAGACGCTGCGCTTTATGTAGATCCTTTTGATATTAAAGATATCGCCGCAGGTCTTCTTCAATTAAAAAATGACCTAGCTTTGCAAAATCAACTTAAAGTAAAAGGCTCTGAACGAGTCAAAGCCTTTAATTGGGATCTTGCCGCAAATGAAATTTGGCAAGAAATGCAAAAATTGGTTTCGTAGTTCAACGGATAGAATAAGCGTTTCCTAAACGTTTGATCCAGGTTCGATTCCTGGCGAGACCACTTTAAAGATCGAGTTTATATACGTCGTGTAGGCTATCATTATCTTTAAGCGTCACCACAAGGTCCTTAATCATGCCATCATGGATATCATAAACCCAACCATGTACATGCAATTCTTGACCTCTTTCCCAAGCTGACTGCACGATAGAAGTCTTGCCAAGATCTAAAACTTGTTCAAACACATTTAGCTCAACAAAACGATCAAAGCGCTCATTTTCATTGCTTATCGCATCTAGCTCTTCGTGATGGAAACGATACACATCTTTAATGTGGCGAATCCAATTGTCAATTAATCCGATGTGCCTATTGGTCATGGCTGCTTCAACCCCACCACATCCATAATGTCCACAAACGATGATGTGTTTCACCTGAAGTACATTTACGGCATAGTCAAGCACTGATAACATATTCATGTCTGAATGAACCACCATATTGGCAATATTTCTATGCACAAAAACCTCACCCGGCTCTGCACCGATAATTTCATTGGCTGGAACTCGGCTATCTGCACAGCCAATCCAGAGTACCGGAGGTTGTTGTCCGGCAGATAACTTTTGAAAATAATTAGGGTCTTTATCCAGTTTAGATGCCACCCATTTTTTATTATTCTCTAGTAATTGATTATAAAATTTTTCCATAATATTAATTGAAATAGTTGTACTCAAGTTGAGTCTCTAGTTTTGTGTTTTTCTTCTAAGTGTAAAAATGAATGCAGCCAACAATCCTATACCGATTCCTTTTAATAGATCGGTCAAAAGAATGCTAATAATCGTAATTAAAAAAGGGATGAATTGATCCATGCCTTTGCGATAGATTTCCACGAAGATGGACCATTTTGCCAATTTGTAACCCACTAAAATTAACACAGCAGCAAGTGCTGATAAGGGTACTAAATTTAGTAGTGGACCCAAGAATAGTAAGGCAATGAGTAATAAGAAACCATGGGAAATTGCAGCAAGTTTTGACTGTCCGCCTGCTGCAATATTTGCAGAACTACGCACAATCACTTGTGTAATTGGCAAGCCTCCAATCAATCCACTAAGTAAATTGCCGATTCCTTGTGCACGCAACTCCAGATTAGGATTAGTTTTATGCTCTTTTGGGTCCAATTCATCTGTGGCCTCTAAACTCAAAAGCGTCTCTAGACTCCCCACCAATGCAATAGTGAACGCTACTGTCCAAATTTTAAAAGAATAAATAGCTGAAAAATCTGGTTTATGAAAGATTGCTGTGAATTGATCCAGTGATTTAATTTGAGGCAACTGAACCAAATGCTGCCCCATTAGTTTCATTTCACTATTGAAGAGCTGATTGAGTAATACACCCAAAATCACCACAACGAGAGCACCAGGAATATAATTAGACCATCCTTTAGATTTTACTTTCTCTGAATCAAAAAAGATGAGGGTCAATAGAGAAAGTGCACCAATTACGATTGCACCCATTTCAAAAGCATTGAGCGCATAAAATAATTCTGAAAAAGTATTGTGCCCATCGCTTTGCCAAAAAGATTCATCACCAAAGAAATCATTGTCATAACCTACAAGGTGAGGAATTTCTTTGAGAATGAGTGTAATACCAATAGCTGCCAACATTCCTTTAATTACAGCCCCAGGAACATATTGAGCAACAATACCAAAGTTTACTAGGCCTAGACAAAATTGAATGCATCCTGCCAAGACAAGCGCGAGTAAAAACGCTTCAAAACTTCCCAGTTCTTGTATGGCAACTAATACGATGGTAATGAGCCCAGCTGCAGGGCCGCTCACACCAAGACGCGAGTTTGAAAAAAAACCTACGACAATACCGCCTATGATTCCGGCAAGCATACCGGTCATTACATTTGGCATGCCATTCATGCCTTCAATTGAAGTGGATGCTAATCCGATTCCCAGACAGAGTGGGAGAGCAACTAAAAAAACAACAAGTGCTGCTGGAAGATCTTGCTTCCAAAATTTAAAAAAGTTCATAGTAAAAAATTATATAAGTAACTAAACGACTTTATAATTTTTTACAGGGCGGTCTAAATGAACTTAGATAGATTTCTTGAAAATGTGTTTGCTCCAAAAAAGGGATTTTGGAACTCTTTTGAGCACCGATTTCAGATAATTGTGTAGAGAAGCTTTGAAAATCCTCAAAGAATTCATCCTGAAATTCGGTATCAATGCTTGAACATGGCTCGCCTTCATTGTCTTCCGATTCATCTTCCAACAAAGAGGTGACTTGCGTATCGTTTGGGTAAAATTGGGTATAGGAAAGTGCCGATTTCACTACAAAAAGTTGCAGTAAAACAAAAAACAGCCACCTTCCTAATTTTGCCATATGACAAATATAAGGAAAGTTTATATCTGAGTTCGATAGTACGTTATTGAATCACGCCTAGCTCCTTACCAACCTTGATAAACGCAGCTATGGCTTTATCTAGATCGGCAATAGAATGAGCAGCTGAAATTTGTGTTCGGATTCTGGCCTGACCTTTGGCTACTACCGGATAAAAGAACCCAATTGCATAAACGCCTTCTTTGAGCAAACGATTTGCAAATTCTTGTGAAAGTGCGGCGTCATAAAGCATAATAGGAACAATTGGAGAGTCTCCGGGCTTGATGTCAAAACCAGCTGCTTTAATGCGTTCCTTGAAATAACGCGTGTTGTCTTCTAGTTTATCTCTGAGCTCAGTTGTTGAACTGAGTAAATCAAAAACTTTTATTGACGCCCCTACTATTGCAGGTGCTAATGAATTTGAAAATAAATATGGTCTAGAACGCTGTCTGAGCATTTCAATGATTTCTTTCTTACCAGTAGTGTAGCCACCCATTGCGCCACCTAAAGCTTTACCGAGTGTGCCTGTAATAATGTCTACCTGATCCATCACGCCAAAATGTTCAGGAACTCCTCGACCTGTTTTACCGATAAAACCAGCAGAGTGACACTCGTCTGTCATGACTAAAGCGTCATATTTCTTTGCCAAGGCACAAATTTCATCCATTCTGGCTAAATCACCATCCATTGAAAATACGCCGTCTGTAACGATGATTCTAAATCTTTGTGCTTGTGCTGCTTTCAATTGAGCCTCTAAATCAGACATATCTGAATGCTTGTAACGGTAACGCACCGCCTTACACAAACGCACGCCATCGATAATAGAAGCATGATTCAATTCATCAGAGATGATGGCATCCTCTTCAGAAAAAAGCGGTTCAAAAACACCACCATTGGCATCGAAAGCTGCCGCGTATAAAATGGTATCTTCAGTACCATAAAATTCTGCGATTTTTCTTTCGAGCTCCTTGTGAATATCCTGTGTACCACAAATAAAACGAACCGATGACATCCCATAACCATGTGTGTCAAGGGTAGATTTTGCCGACTCAACTACAGCCGGGTGTGAAGAAAGGCCAAGATAATTGTTGGCACACATAATGACAACGTCTTCTCCAGTGCTTACATGCACGTTAGCACCTTGAGGTGTGGTAATGATGCGCTCTTTTTTAAGCAACCCATTTTGCTCAATTTGAGCCAATTCTTCAGCTAAATGTTTCTTGATTGAACCGTACATTAGGATTTGATTTTCTTATTTAGTAATTGAAATAGCAACTTAGCTTCACTTTCAGTGAGCTTTTTGCCAAATCGTATTTTTTGATTGAAATAGTCAAATTCAAAGCGTTCTCCACCGTTTATCCAAGGCGAACTCTCCCAGATATCTTGTAAGCCTCCTTGTTTTGGAATATCGTATTTAAAGTTTTTAATGTTTTCAAAATAAAATATCTGGGTCTTACCAAAATGACGCAAAGACTTTTTAAGATGAAATGCTTCTGCATCAATTTTGATGTATTCTTGACCGCGTAAATTCCAAAAGAAACTCATGGTTACGCGCCAAGCATAATAAAGCCAAAACACCAAGAATATCCAAAGAATAAGCTGCTCTTGCTGTTTGAGTTTCATGACGTTTAAAGCCCAAATAACAGTGCCGCCTATGGCATACCACATGCCTAACCATGCGCCCATGATGGCCGAAATCCAGGTATTACTCGACGGATCAATGACAACTGTAGTTTTGTCTTTTTGATCTAAAAAACTAATGCGTTTTCCAATCCATTTCACAATACAAATGTAAATGAAAAAAGCCCCGCTTTGCAGCGAGGCTTTTGAAAATCGTGTCTTCTTTTGAACATCTTAGTAGTTCCAAAGATCGTGTTCCCAATTTCTGATGCTTTCTTTTACCTTCTCAGACTCATATAAAGCTTCTACACCAAATTTGTAGTCTTCGATTTCGCGGTCAAATTTATCAGATACTTTATAGATTGTTGAAGAGAACTTGCGTTTCCAAAACAAATCATCGAAAGACATCCATTGTGCATCGTTTTTGTCATTGTACACATAATAGTTTACAAGAACATTGCGAAGCTCATCAAAATAGAGCCAGAACATTTCTTTTTCTACGACATTCTTTTCGTAAGGTTGAAAACCGCCATTACCTAAAAGTAAAGGTGTGCCTTTTTCATTAAAGAATAAAAGCTCTCCACGTGTACTGAGTTCTCCAGGTCCTGGAGCAACTGATTCAGAATAACGCGCTACAGGTGCAATTGCGATGATTCTTTTGTCAAGAACTGAACGCTCTTTGTCAAAATACCAATCTTCTTTGATGTGGTATGCAACAATGTTACTTGAATTGAGGTACATTGTAATACGGTCATTTCTAACCATAGCACCTACTTCGGTTTGGTCCCAAAGACGCTTTAATTCATTGTAATCACGACGACCTAGTTCTTCGTAATCTGAACTTGGGTTTCTTGCATCTAATGAATCAAGGAATTGATCTAGTGTTTGCTTTGTTCTTTCAACCATCCAAGTATCTTCAGAAATTGGACGCGCAATAGTTACGATTTCACCGTTACCTTGGCAAGTCATTACTGAATTTACTTGGTCTTTGTAGGTCTTTGATTCAAAGTAATCATTTTGACCATTTCGTGTAATTGGGTATTTCAAAGAATAACCATCTTCATCACCAGTTTTGAAATCTGGGCTGTTTACACGATAAACCGTGAGGTCACCTAGCATGATGTGTCTTTGAATAACCGTCCAAAGAGACCAACGTTTGTCGTCTTTCAACCAAGTTTGGTCATCAATTTCAGAAGCATTTTTAGGCTTGTAAGTTGAACCCTCTAATTCTGAATAATCAAACCAGTCATAAGGAAGAAATATATCGTGATTCATTTTCTCACGGGCGTCGATACGAGAGAAAACGCGCTTTTGCCAAGCGACATCACTCGCGCGAACATACTCGTACTCAACCTTTGAACGCACAGGTACTTCGTCTTGAATGGCAACACCATCAATTACACCACCTGGGCGGGTATTGTAAGGTCCACGTTGAGGTCGATCTTGAGCCAAGCTTGAAGAAGCAAGGGCTGCTGCGATTAAAATTACAATATATTTCATATTCGTCATTTTACTTTATGGCTTCACTGTAAGTACAGTAAGCATGGTGTTTGCACCACCAGTACCGTTGTAGCGAATTACAGCTGCTACCTTTGTTCCTGCCTTAGCTTTCGCTACTGCACTTGCCGGAATAACACCTCCTGAGAAAGAAATAGGGGCATCATTTCCAATAGTAATTTCACCACCGAGTACGTTAAAGCTTGCTTTCAAAGGACTATCCTTTAAGATAAGTGTTACACGTGCTCCTGAACTTTTCTTGATTGTTGGGTCAAGAATTTCTGGTTTAGGGAATGATTTTACTTTGTATTTAAACGTTCCGTAAGATTTAGATTTACCATCTTTATCTTTACCAGAAAGTGTAATAGACACAGAGTTTGCAGCACCTGGAGTAACAATGTATCCTTTGTAGGTCATTCCGTCCTCGCTCCATGAAGCAGCTCTTGAAGAACCACCAGCTACAGAAATAGAAGAAGAAACCGCGCCAGCAACAACTGGAACTACTTTGTTGTCATAACCTCTGTAAAGAACAGCCATTTCAGGAAGTGAAATAGAACCTTGTGCTTTTACAACCGCAACTTTCCATTCCCATGGTCTACTGTAAGGAACTCCTGATTTGTTGGTAATTGTAACAGAACCATTAACAGTCATGTCTGTAGCACCGGCTTTTAATTTAATGCGACCAATACCATCTTTCACCTCAACAGAACCAGTATTTGCTGTAACAACTGGATTTTTGTCAGAGTCATAGGCAGCCATCGTTACAAGTAATTCAACTTCTTCACCAGATGTAGCAACACCAGGGCCGCTTACCAATTGTTGAATTTTGTTGAAAGAGAACTCACCAGTAGTTACTTTAGACTTAAGCAAGTTTACTGCTTTAGCGCGTGCACTTAAAATTTCATTTTGAAGTGAACTCAAAGAAGCCAATGCACCAACTAACGGAGCGTGGTCAAAAGTTCTACCTAACCAGTGAATATTTTTTGCTTCGTGGTGATCAGCAAATTCTTGTTTTGTCAATTCTTGGTAAATTGAAAGAAGTGCTTCGATATCATCTGGATTCACTTTGTTGCCAGAAGATTTGAACATTTTATCAATTTGCTTTGCAAGATCTTGGAAATCTTTGTAATCGTTGATGTCTTTTACTTTAACTTTCCAAGCGTTTTTCTCGCCTTCTTTGTAAGTACCTGCGATTTCAACAATAGACTTTCTTAAACCTTTGTAGAGATCCCAAAGTTTTTGACCTTTTTTGGTTGGGTCAACTTTAGAGATTTCAGAACCCACGATTTCGTGCATTGGTACATCAAAGTTGTCTTTTTGTTGAATAGCTTGCAAATACAAACGAGTTGGAAGCAAAGGTGAACTTGGATCGTATTTTTTCCAAAGGATGCTTTCTTTATCATTAGGTTTTGCAGTCTTAACGCTTTCTGGACCTTCAACTTTTTCGATTAACTCAAGTTTAAGATCATCTACGTATTTGATGAATTCAGCAACATTTTTATCGATTTTTTCGATCATACCAAGATACTTCTTGATTTTTGCCGCTTTTGCTTTACCAGCTTCATCTTTAGTTACTGAAGAAAGTTCTTCAATTAACGAACCTTTTGCGGTCTCACCACGGTCGTATTGTGTAATACTTCCTCGTTGAATGTTATCTTCGATCGCTACGAATGCATCGAGGATCTGTTTTGATACGTTCAACGCAAGAAGCGCAGTCAATACCAAGTACATGAGACCGATCATCTTCTGTCTTGGGGTTTCCTTACCACCTGCCATTTTCTTTAACTTTTAAAATGTGTAATTAATAAATAAAATCATTAAAGAAAGGGATTAACCTCTCATCGCGCGTAACATGTTACCATATACGTTGTTCAAATCAGTCAAGTTTTGAGACAACATAGCCATGTTTTCACGGTAAGAAGCTGTATCTTTTGCAGAAGCTGAAAGGTCAGCCATGATGTTTTTGATGTTCTCTTGAAGACCGCTCATTTGTGTCATGCTTTCTAGGTAATCTTGAGAAGACTTCAATTGTAATTCGTAAACATTATTCAATGCACCAAGGTTTTGACCTAATTTTTGCATTTCAGCACCGAAGTTTCCTTGACCGTCACCAGCGATACCAGCGATAGCACTTGCAGATGCAGCGTATTGTTCTGTTAATTTGCTTAGACCTTCAGAAGCAGTCTCTAAGCTCTTAACATATGAATCTGTTGCTCCGGCTGCAGTTGATACTGCACCTAAAGATTTTGCGTTGTCAGCAAGATTTGACATACCGTCTTTCAATTTAGTGAGTAACGCTTGGTCAATACCGGCTTTATCAAGAGCACCAGCTAATTGATCAGCAGCGCCACCGCCACCCATTCCACCTTTTTTCAAAAGTGGTAAAAGACGATTTTCGTCATTGTTTTCGTCAACTCCTAATTCAGGGAATACGCGTGTCCAATCAACCTCTTCATGTAAAGGTTCCATTGCAATAAAGGCAAAGATAGCTGCCTCTGTGATTAGACCAACGATAAGCATTTGGTCAGCACCTGGCCAGTGCATGATTTTAAATAATGCACCCAAGATTACTACAGATGCTCCGTAACCTGTTACGTACTTTGTAATTAATTTGTACTTGCGCGATGCAAAAAATCCACCATTACCACTCATAATTTTTGTTTTTTAGAATTAGAAATTAAATTGTTAGTTGTTTATAGTTGTTTAGTTTAGGATAATATCAGTCTGAATTTCTTCTCCGTTCTCTTGCTCGATGTCTTTACCACCTCTACCTAGGTGAGTCATCGTATTGCGGAACCCGATATAGCTTTTCGCTGTATCTTGGAATTCATAAGTTCTTGTAGCGTTCATTAGGTAGTAGCCGATATCTTTCCAAGACCCACCACGAATTACTTTGCGCTTTTTAGCTGGCGCGTCGCCATCTTTAGCATCGTATTCGTAATCTTGAGATAGATCATGGGCAAACTCATAGGTAGATTCGTCATAAGCAGTTGAACACCACTCTGCAACGTTTCCGGCCATACAGAATAAACCAAATCCGTTAGGGTTGTATGAGTAAACTTTTACAGTGTAGAACCCACCATCTTCGAAATAACGTCCTCTCATTGGTTTAAAGTTTGCCAAGAAACAACCGTTTTCGTTTCTGATGTATGGACCACCCCAAGGGTATTGAGCCATGTCTAGATCTCCACGTGCACCACGCTCCCATTCAGATTCTGTAGGTAAACGGAAGTCGTTTACGAAAAGATCTCCGTTTGATTGCAACCAAGAATGGAAAATTTGTGTTCTCCAAACAGAGAATGCTTTTGCTTGTGTCCAGGTAACTCCGACAACCGGATAGTTGTCATAGGCCGTATTCCAGAAATAGTTTTGGGCCATTGGAGAGTTATTTGAATAAGTAAAGTCACGAACCCAACATAATGTATCAGGGTAAACGTGGATTCTTTCTTTGATAATGAAACGCGAACGGTCAGAATGCCCACGAATGGCATTGTGTGAACCTTTGCTGTTTGCATAACCCATATCTAAATCTTGACCTGGGTTTTGAAGAATAGTTCCTTCGTAGCTATTGATGTTGTTTAGACTTGTATTTTCTACTTTGCCATTTTCATCAACTACTGGTTGACCATTTTCATCTTCAGGAACCACTTTACCTGTAGTCTCATCGACCCAAACTTTACTAGTGTTTTGGTCCATAGTCATGAGGGTTGCGCGGTGGTTATCAATGGTTTTGAGGTCTTTACCAACAGGCTCTCTTGGGCTGCGCTTAGCTTTGTCAGGATCTCCATCGACATCGTATGCCACACCAGCTCTTCTTGATTCTGGCACTGGATTAATTTTTCCACGACGCGCTGCTTCCTTGTAATCGATCCAGTAGTAATCGAAATAAAGCAAACGTGTATCAATTTCTCTGCGGTTATAAAAACGCTCTGCTTCGCCAAGGTACATATCAGTTAGCATGAATGCAACCTCAGGATCTTCGTAGTCGATTTCTTCTAACCAGTTGAGTGTGAAGTATTTTCTGTTGTCAATACGACCGCCTTGATTATATTTAGTTTTACTGTTAGCGGAAGCTTTTTCGTCTTTTTTATCCGCTTCACCACCTTTTTTCTTGTCGCCTTTGAAAGCATACATAGCAAAAATACCTGCGAGTTCGTCGTCTGTGATGACTACTCCTTTTTCAGTGTCTGCATTTCTAGCTTTAAAGTCAAAAGACATTCCGTTTACCAATTCTTTTGGCTTCACTTTTGCTTTAGCGTTTCCTTTGGTACCATCCATTTCACCCATTAAAGAGAGAATTGTGAGGTCAACATTTGCGTTGTTGGCAGAATCCATGAATAATTGGAAGGGAGTGTTACCACCTTGAACATCAGAACCAGCGTTGACTAGTGTGCGGTATGGCTCACGGAAGAAATTGTCAGGAACATTTACCCAACGCTCTGCTTCATCACCAGCACTACGGCGGTACAATTTCTCGCGGGCAATTGAGTCGCGAACCCAGTGTACAAATTGACGGTATTCGTTGTTCGAAATTTCAGTAGCATCCATGTAAAACGCCGGAACAGACACCGTACGCTTGCGCGCTGTGTGAAAGCCCATGATGTCTTCGTCGTCTTCACCTGATTGGTATGCTCCGGATGGAACGTATACCATGCCAATTGGCATTTTACCAGGGCCTAATACATCTGGATACCAGGTGTCTCTACCACTCACACCTACTAAATTACCTTCAATGTCGCTACAAGCGTACAAGAAGCTAAGAACAAATAGAAAACTAATATACTTTTTCATTCGTTTGTTTTTGGTTCTAACCTAATCCCAATTTAACTTGCTACAGGCTTAATTTCGGGTATAACGTAAGAACAATAAAAATGGTTACACTTTTTTCCTCCTATAACCAACGAGGGTGTCTTGCTTTCGTTTTTGGTGGCGGCGGCAAGAAATAACAATATTTTACAAACATTTCGTGAGATCCTCTTGAAATGCTTGCGAGTTTATTAATGTTGATATCATAAGAATAACCTACATTGAAGTTTGGCATTGGCGAATAACCCGCCATAATTGCAATTGCATCTGAAGTTCTAAAAGTTAGACCTCCGTATGCCGGATTGCCACCAAGCTCCATCATGTAACGCGCATTGATATCCATTGAGTACTTGATGAAATCTGTTCGAACTAAACTTTGGATATCGATGTTGTTACCGGTGCCAAAAGCATCTCTAACAATATAACCACCCATTAGGTAATAGTGGCGTGCTGTTTGGAAAGACTTTGCAAGGTTTGTTGGGTCAGCTGAAAGGTCAGACTCAGATAAGTGCGTTGAAGAAAAACCAGCATAATAATTTTTAGCCTGGAAGTAAAGACCAAAATTAGCATCTACAGAAGTTGCTGAGAAACCTGTTGGTAAAGATGGGTCTAACGCACCAGTTGGTGGAACCCATGTTGGATCCATACCGTAGTTCATAAAACCTATGCCTAATCCGACACCTAAAACTCCAACTCTTCCGATTTGTACTGGATAAGAATAATTAACGAGCATTGTGTTTTGACGCGCAAAACCAATGGCATCATGGTAAAAGTTTACGCCGATTCCACCGGGGAAGAATCGAGTTAGGTTACCTTCTACATTGAGAATAGCTGAATTAGGGGCTCCATTAACTTTATCCCATTGATTGCGATAAATTGAAGTGGCGCAAAAACCGTTATACATGTCGATGCCGGTTTTTCCAGGGTTGATGCTCATTTTGTCAAACATGAAGTGTGTGACAAGCTTATCTTGCTGTGCGTAGGACGCAAACAGCAAAATAGAGAAAGCAGCAGTTAATAATCTGTTATTCAATAGCATAAGCTTGGTTTAGCATGTAAATAACCCACGCATTTTCATAGAATACGTCAGTTTAAGGTGCTAAAGTAAGGAATTCTTACGGAAAATAAAAAGCTTTTTTCGGTAAAAAGTGTCATCCTAACTTCTGATAGGTTTTCCACCAAAGATCCGGTAATTCATTTTTCATGGCCGCATCATAGTCTTCTTTGTCACAAGGAATCATGTGATGTCTTTCATATTTTGAACCACTTTGTGGCGGATAAGGTACTTCAAGCCACCAGCGAGCAGACTTATTGCTTTTATAAAAAATTAAGGTGCGATTTACCTCTTCAAGGAAGACACTAAATTTAGTGTAGTCTGCTTTTGATCCAAAAGGGAAGTCCCCTACTCGTCCAAAATAACCTTGAAGGAAATACCAAATTGCTTCTGCCAACAAGTCAGCGCCAATTTGCGTTAATTTTTGCTCATTGAAAAAGCCAATACAACTCACTTTATCTGAGATGCCCGCATATTTGGTGATCTGACACAATTGCGCTGCGGTGAAACCATTTGGCGCACCCATATTGCTTCCTAGATCTGTTGCTTTTATGGATTGTAAATCTACACTGATGATATCGGCGTTTCTAAGATGTGGTTCTGCCTTGCGGAAATCTTGATTGAATTCACCGAGTCGACAAATATCAAAGAAAAGTTTTTCAAATAGTTCATGTGCGGGTGCTGCTGCAAAAGGCTGCTGAAAACCAATGGCTGCATGATTAAAAAGAAAACAAGGCCTTTGAGTAATGATATGGCTTAGGTAGTTTTCCGAATGAAGTTCCTCCTCTGGTTCACCAATGTCTAAACCACGATCTATTGAACAAGTATTTACTAATTGTTCTAGTTGCTCATATCCTTGATATAAGGCAGCCGTTAAATCTTGACTTCCACCAATTACAATTGGAATAATTTGGTGTTTGACAAGTTCGGCTACCACACTGGCTACAGCAAAATAGGTATCTTGAATACTTGCCCCAGGTAAGATTGTGCCAAGATCATAAATTTTTTGTTCCCAGCTGACCTCAGGATAAAGCTGATAAAGATGGGTTCTAAATGTTTGATCTTGTTGAGGCACTTGATGTTTTGCACCTCTGTATTCGGGTACTTCAAAAATGGCGCAACCCGCTCCTGTAAGTTCTGGAAAATTGTGGGTATATGCTTCAATGGTAGACCCTAGCTGATTTGGGTTGTATTCAACCGATGCGGTAAGGGGTTGAAAATAAATTGAAAGGTCTTTCATTAGCCTAAAATTTTAGCGATGTCAGGTTTGAAATATAATTCTGACTTCAAAACCTTGCCATCTTCTCTGTAGATTGGCTTGCCGTTGGCGTCGAGCTTACTCATGTTTGATCGTTGAATTTCAGCAAAGACTTCTTCTATTTTATGCTGAAGGCCGTGTCTGAGGATGGTGCCGCAAAGTATATAGAGTTGGTCTCCGAGGGCATCAGCAATTTCTACTAAATCTCCGTTTAGTGCCGCTTCTAAATACTCCTCATTTTCTTCTTTCATGAGGTTAAATCGGAGCTGTACGTCAGCTTCAGAAAGCGCAGAAGTGGGTTTTTGGTTGTTTTCTATGCCAAAGGCCTCGTGAAAATTAGCTACGGCAGCTATGATGTTTTTGAAATCCATGATTTAGTAATTAAGTAGTTCTTTGATTGCAGCTAAAACTTTGTCGGCATTGGGCAACATAGCGGCTTCAAGCCCCCCATTTAAAGGTATAGCAGGAGCATCTACTGATGCCACAATGTCAATTGGCGCATCTAGGTATGAAAAACAAGATTTTTGAAGGCGGCCTGCAAGCCCAAGAGTGAAGGTGTTTTCTATTGATTCTTCAGTGACCAACAGGACTTTTCCATGTCGTTTGCAAAGGGCTTCCATTGCATCCATATCTAGCGGATTGATACTGCGCAGATCTAAAATCTCTACTCTTCCATCGAAATGACTCGCGGCTTCTTGGCTCCAGTATACTCCTCTTCCGTAGGTGATGACCCCAATTGATGCTCCTTCACTTACAAAGGAATCTTGAGCTGCCTGCACCACTCTTGCTTTGCCAATTGGCACAACATAATCGGCACTTGGTTCGGTACTCATGGCGCCTTCAGTACCTGGGATTTTTGACCAATATAAGCCTTTGTGCTCCAGAATAACCACCGGATTTGGATCGTAATATGCTGCTTTAAGTAAGCCTTTGAGATCTGCGCCAGTGGACGGATAAACGACTTTAATGCCACGTATATTAGCCAAAACAGATTCGACACTCGATGAGTGGTACGGACCACCTGAACCATAGGCTCCGATTGGCACCCTAATGACACAACTCACGGGCCATTTACCGTTGGAAAGGTAATTAGAACGAGAAACTTCTGTAAAAAGCTGATTGAGCCCCGGCCAAATATAATCTGCAAATTGTACTTCTACAATTGGTTTGAGGCCAACTGCAGACATACCGACGGTCGAACCAATGATAAAAGCCTCTTGTATTGGGGTATTAAATACACGGTTGTCTCCGAAAGTTTGTGCAAGGGTAGCTGCCTCGCGAAAAACACCTCCAAGGCGACCGCCCACATCTTGACCATATAAAAGGGCTTCAGGATGTGACTCCATGATTTCACGCATGGCAAAAAGTGCTGAATCTACCATGACTGTTTTCTTTTTGCCAGAAGGAGCGCGTTCTCCTTTTTCTTCCGTTATTGGGGTTGGGGCAAAAATATGATCCTGGATAGAATTTGGATCAGGATCTGGCGAATTGAGAGCGGCATCATAGGCTGCATCGATATCTTTGCGCACCTGCGCCTCTAGGTTGATGAATTCAGCCAAACGAACACCAAGTGTTTCTAAACTCAACTTTAATTTTGGATACGGATCTTGTTTGGCCGCTTCTTCTAAATCGTCTCGATACCATTCTTTTCTAACACCAGATGTGTGATGACCTAGTAAGGGAACTTTGGCGTGTATTAAGAATGGTCTTCTTTCTTTTCTGACCGTTGCAATAACCTCTTCAACTGTTTGGTAACATGACCAAAAATCGGTGCCATCAATGGTTCTAGACTCAATGCCGTGAAAACCTTTGATGTATTCTGAAATATCTTGAGCACGTGTTTCTTTGGCATTTGCTGAGATATCCCAACCGTTATCTTGAACTAAATAAATGATTGGGAATTGTTTCAGGGCTGCCATTTGAAATGCTTCTGAAACCTCTCCTTCTGTACAGGAAGCATCGCCTAAAGAACAAACTACTACGGGTGCATCGGCATCAGTCCAATTGACCAACCCAGTTTTCTCTTGGTATTGCAAGCCCATTGCTACACCAGTTGTAGGAATAGCCTGCATACCCGTTGCAGAAGACTGATGTGGTATTTTGGGTAGATCGGGGCGATTCAATGAAGGGTGAGAATAATAGGTTCTTCCACCTGAAAAAGGATCGTTTTTCTTGGCAAAAACTTGCAACATGAGCTCTTCGGGATTCATGCCGATTCCGAGCAGTAAGCTGTCGTCGCGGTAATAGGGCGACACCCAATCTTGTGGTTTGAGTTGCATCCCAACAGCAAGCTGAATGGCTTCGTGACCTCTGGAAGTTGCATGCACATATTTTGCGGTAACCTCTTTGTTTTGTTCGTATTTCTCTGCCATTGTTTTAGCAGTAGACATTAACTCAAAGGCACGCCAAGAAAGTTCTTTTTGATTTGATTGACTCATTTTTTGAATTCAGTTGAGCAAATATACACAATGAACCGAGAAGAAGGCCTGCTTAAACTACTGAAGACTTTGGTATTTTTGTCAAAAAAAAACAAAAATGCTCGGTTTAAAAATGGCGACAGACCCTCGCTGGGTGAAAATTGTCGAAAAGAATATTGAAGAAATTTTAGTGGATCATGCCTATTGCGAGCAAAAAGCAGCTAGTAATGCGATCTCTTTGATTGTGCAATATCCACAATATCCTGATTTAGTGGAGGCCATGACAGCAATTTGCAGAGAAGAAATGGAGCACTTTGAAATGGTTCACCAAAAATTACAAGAAAGGGGCTTGCAACTCGGTTTTGAACGCAAAGATCCTTATGTAAATGACCTTTCACTCTATTTGAAACACGGCAAAACAAATAGTACACCCGCAGGCGTTTTTGTTAATAGAATGCTTTTTGCTGCAATGATAGAAGCGAGAAGTTGTGAGCGTTTTAAAATTTTATCGGAGCAAATAAACGATGGGGATCTCAGAGAATTTTACCGAAGCCTTATGGAAAGTGAAGCGCGCCACTACACAACCTTTCTAGGATTTGCAAGAAAATATGGTCAAGGCATCGATGTAGAAAAGGCCTGGAAAGATTTCTTGTCTTTTGAAGCCGAACTGATGGAAAGTTACGGTAAAAAAGAAACGATGCACGGTTAAGCGCATCGTTTTCTAGTTTGGTGGTGTTTGGAGTTCTTAAAACGAGAGTAAAATTCCGGCATTTACACCACGCACCTTCGGAGCGGATCCTTCGTTAAAGACGTCCGATAGGCCATATGTCATGTATAGACTCCAGTCTCCGTAACCGACCGTTGCCATAAGGCTCGCTTGGAATGGGTTGAACCCGAAATCATCTTTGGTTTTGTCTTTATTTTTTTTGTCATCGGCTTCCCATTTTTGCGTTTGACGCGCATCAATACGGATACCCCCTACAACACCAGCTGAAATATTCCAGGCTTTGCTTGGGTTTTTATTTGTGCTAATTTGTAATAATAGTGGTGCTTGTAGGTAAGCTGAAGAAAGTGTATTTTTTGTATAATTTACACCTGTATTGATCCCAACAAGCGTGTCATTGACAACATTAAGGTCGTAATTGCCTTTCAAAGCATATCGGTTCCATTGAATACCTAAACCCGTAACTACTCCGAGGTATTCTTTAACAATAGGAAAGCGTTTTTCAGCAAAATTGAATTGAATACCTAGGCTTTTTGAAGGGTCTAAGGCTAAGAAACCTAGTTCTGAAGCGCTTGCTAATTCTTTATTTGCATTCATTAATCCATTTGCATTAATACCAAGACCAGACCAAATCGAATTTCCGTCACCGGTAGTCTCGCAGTCGTCGCAATCATCTTTGGAATTCCATTCTTCTGCGTATTGGTTTTCGTCATTTTCGATGATTACTTTTTCGTCGATGATGATTTTGCGCTCACCTTTAGATGCGTTACCGGTTGCGTTCTTAAGGTCTTTCCCTTCAAGAATGACAATTTTCATGTTGCCAATTTTAATTTGCGTAGAATCAGAAGAACCGTCAGTTGAAGAGCGTAAAATGGTTGTGTCCATAAAAACGTCGACACGTACAATTGCAGAGTCATTGATGTAAATATTCTTCATCTCGGCATTGAGTACTGAATCCATTTTTTCGAGGCGATCATTGATCACAATAACGGTGGTGTCATTGCCTTTGATGGTGACGATTTTTTTGGTTTCGTTGTGTTGTGCATTTGAAAAGAAGCCAACGATAAGAAATGAGAGGAGTAATTTAATTTTCATTTTTATTGATTTTAAACCTGAGACGTAAGTGGTATTTTTTTGTTACAATTATTTTCTAATTCGACTTCTTTCTACGCTTATAGGCCCAATTTGAAAGGTGACTCTTTCGCGTTGTGGTGCTTCTTCTACCTGATAACGAACTGGAAGCCCCATTGATTCATTGGCATAGCGTGCTAAAGATTCATAGCGCACATTTGTACTAGGATTTGCAACCCCAAATAAACGCTCGTTGGTTTTCTGAAGCAAGAAAGATTTCACTGTAACCGGTTCTTTAGATAAAGCACTTTTGCTTTGGGTAGCCGCATTCGGAAAAGTTGCGGTTTGCGCTTTGTTTTGATTAGAGCCGACGGCACTGGCAAAAGAAATTTGCCCTTCACCGGAACCTTGAACAAGTGCATTATTTTGTGCTAATGCAGGCTCTGGTTGCACTTCGTCAAAAATAACGGGAACTATGCAATCTTTGGGTGGCGGCGCTACGTAATGTGGGTGCACGGCTACTTGGTAGTGTTGCAATTTTTGACTTGTAAAAGATGGGCTTGGACTCTGATGAGTGTTTTTTTCTAAAATGGCTTGTGCCTTGGTTTTAACCACATGAGCATGCTGCTGAGGGTTTGTTTTTCCGGTAGGGTCTTGGCTGGCTTCTTGTCCAATTAAAAAAATGGTTAAGAAAATTGCCGCTGCAGAGGCACCGATGGTGGCTGCTAATGTTTTAAGGTTGAAACTTCGGATTGGCGCTTCTTTTAAAAGCGCATTGGTATAAGGGTAAAGTATTTGAGTATTGGGCTTCAGTTGGGTCTGTGCGATTTGTTTTTCAACTAAAAGGAAATTTTGATCTTGTTGGAGCTGCTTCAAAAGATCTTGCTCAGGCTTAGATAAAACACCTTCTAAATTTCCGATCGCTAATTTTTCATAGGGATGTCCTTCTTCAGTAGCATAACTGGTGATTTTTTCTGCAGCAGTTCTCAAGAGCGAAGGCCCTGCATATTTTTGCACATCAGGGATTAAGGTAATGAACTCTTCTAATTCAGCTTTTAATTCAGGATTCTCCAATAAATAGTTATTCAAAAGTGCTTGCTGCGCTTCAGAAAGTTGACCATCTTGGTAAGCCAAAACTAGTTCTGCGATTTGGGCTTCTGTTAGTTTCATATGAGTACCTCCATTTTACCGATGTATTGTTTTAAAAATCGACGCGCCCTAAAAATATAAACCTTGACTTGATCTACACTTAGGTTGGTGATATCTGCAATTTCTTGATAGCTGTAGCCTTCGTAATCGCGGAGGGTGAGCACCGTTCGTTGAATCTCATTTAGTTTGGCTACGCCGTCGTCTATGAGTTTTTGTACGTCGTGGGCAATTCCTGAATCTTGAACAGGGTCAGGCAAGGAATTGAGGTGTTGTTTCTGTAAGTTGTTGCGGCGACTTTTGTCTATTTGCAAGTTGACGACGGTTCTGAAAAGATAGGATTTCACGCGCAGATAGTCTACGGAATCTACTTTGAGCCAAAGTCTTTCAAACGCGTCTTGAACAAAATCTTGGGCAAGATCGGGGTCGCCGACATTCTTTAACGCAAAGCGATAAAGCCTGTCGGAAAATTCTCTGACGCATGCATTATATTCTTGAACAGTCATAGTCGACTTCCCTACGACGCAGACACCTTTAATAAGTTACAACGCCAATTAAGGTTTGTATTTATTTTGGTATTTCTGGTTGAGTCCTTGTTGAAAATTAGTGGTAGAACAGAATTTTCCGTCTACCAAGATGAGGCTCACCTGGTTGGTTTTCATGTCGAGCGCCGGACCTTTAGAAACAAAAAAAGTGGCTTTTTTACCCGCTTCTAGTGTGCCATAATCTTTATCGATACCGACAATTTTACAAACGTTAAGTGAGATCGTTTGCAGTGCTTCTTCTTCAGTTAGACCATAAGCCATTGTTGTGCCCGCCTGAAACGGAAGATTTCGCGTATTCATGGGCTGCATGTCTCCTTCATTTTGAAGACAGAATAATATGCCTTGTGCTTTCAGTAATAAGGGCAATAAGAAAGGCTGATAAGTGAGGTCGTCTTCGTGTTTAGGCAAACTATGAATGCGATTGAGCATGACCGGTATTTTTGCATCTTTCAATTTTGGCCCAACTAAATGTGCTTCGTCGCCACCGACAATCACAGGGAAAGGCAAGGCAAAATATTGCGCAAATTCAATGACATCTACAATTTGCTGAATCGATTCGGCATGTATGTAGACTCTTTTTGTGCCTGTAAAACAAGCTTTCATTGCTTCAAATCTAAGCTCATAGACCTTTTCTCTTTTATCAAAAGCAGCTGCCTTTGACATTTCAAAAAACTGATAAATCTGCTGTTTTTCTTGGGCATACAATTCTTTACTCGAAGGCCAATTGAGGTGGATGCCGTCGTCAGCCAAAACGGTCGCGTCTTCCCAATTCCAACCAAATAATTTCATGATAGACGAAGTGCCCGAAATATAAGCCCCGCGCGGTGTTGCCTGACAAAGCAAAACACCATTGGTGCGCACAGTTTCTACCACTTTTGATTCGACATTAAAGGCAATTTGTGTGCGCACATGTGGATTCCAAGCCCCTACATCGTTGAAATCTCGGGTAGCTCGGATCGCATCAATTTCCGTAAGGCCAAGGATGTTGTTTGCCGCCACAAAACTCGGGTAAATATGTTGCCCATTTAACACAATGACGGTATCCCAGTCTTTAGCGTCAAATGAGGTGGTGAGGGAATTTTTCACGAAAAGGATGCGGTCGTTTTGGATTCCGATGGCAGCACTTTCTTGCACTCTTCCATCGCCAATATGCGCCGTGCCATTCATTAATAAAATGCGTTGAGCGTTTGCCTGCAAACAAGTAAAAAGCAAAAGAGATAAAAGCAGTGTTTTCATATTAATGCGTGTTTTCAGATTCAGTCGCTTCTTCGCCTATGGTGTCACAATGAAAATGCTTCTTTGTTTTTTTCTGTGGCACTTTTGTCGCTTCGCCAAGTTCATTGGCAGCCAACATGAGTTTTAAAATTCTATTTCTTTCTTGCTGATTTACAGCTTGCTGCGCTTCTTGTTTGGCCTCTTCATAATAAATAACACCTTCCACCATGGTCAATGAAACCCTAGCTTCAATACTGAGTGGGTTTGCTGTCCAGAGGACTAAGTCGGCATCTTTTCCTGCTTTGACACTTCCCATTCTGGAATCAAGATGTAAGATTTTGGCCGGATTCAGTGTGACTAATTTCCATGCTTCTTCTTGGGTAAGCCCTCCATATTTAATGGTTTTGGCGGCTTCCTGATTGAGTCTTCGGCCCATTTCGGCATCGTCTGAATTAAGACAAACCAAAACGCCTTGCTGCTGCATGATGGCTGCATTGTAAGGAATGGCGTCATTGACCTCAAATTTATAGGCCCACCAATCGGCAAAAGTGGAACCCGCTACACCGTGTGCTTTCATTTTATCGGCCACTTTATATCCTTCCAAAATATGCGTAAAAGTATTTACTTTAAAACCCATCGAATCAGCAACATGCATGAGCATATTAATTTCAGATTGAATATAGGAATGGCAGGTTATAAAGCGTTCAGATTTCAAGATTTCTGACAATACTTCTAACTCAAGATCAACTCTTGGCGCATTTTTAACTTTTCCACTTCGGTAGGCATCCCACTCTTTTTGGTAGGCCTTTGCACGATAAAAACCATCGTAATAAACTTGCTCTACGCCCATTCGGGTTTGAGGAAACCTTACTGTATTGAAGTCTCCCCAATTGGCTTGTTTGACGTTTTCACCAAGGGCAAATTTGATGAATTCAGGTGCGTCATCGATAAGCATATCTTCTGGAGTCTGGCCCCACTTTAATTTGATTAAAGCCGACTGCCCCCCAATCGGATTTGCAGAACCATGGAGCAGCTGAGCGGCAGTAACTCCGCCCGCCAATTGTCTGTAAATATCGATGTCATCTGGATTGACCACATCTCCTATACTTACCTCAGCTGAAATGGCTTTCCCTGCCTCATTGACTCCTTTTGATATAGCAATGTGGGAGTGCTCGTCGATGATACCGCTGGTCAGGTGTAGACCTTTGCCATTGATAATGCGTGTGTCTGCCGGCGCACTGATTGCTTGTCTACTGACTTTGGTGATTTTTCCGTTTTGAACCAAGACGTCTGCGCCTACTAAAATGCCTTCTTTTTCGTTGGTCCAGACGGTCGCATCTTTGATGAGCACATTACCCGCTTTCGGTATTTCACGCGCACCAAAGGCCATGTTTGGATACCAAACAGTTCCTTTGTAGATCGAATCCGATTTAACTGCATTAAGCGGTGTGCTGTCTGTTCTTTTTTGTTGAATTGCCGACCAACGGATCCATTCTCCTTTCTCGTTGGTCCCTTCCCCTTCCATGATTGCCCCATCTTTAAGCACCTTTCCATGTAACTGAATGAGTTGTTTGTCTGGAGATCCAGGCGTTAGGAATTGGATGGCAATATCTTGCTGGTTAAAAATGATATTTGCTTTGGAAGTAAGCGTGTCTGAACCTTTTAGAACCCAAACTTTTCCTTGCGGTTTTTCTGGAGAACCAACAAGACTTAAACCGTAATTTTGAGCAGCAATGACTAATGAGAAATTGCCTAGAATAGTAGGTGAATTGAGTTGTTTCCAGATTTTTCTTTTTCCTTGGTTCCAGGACTCGAGTAATTGCGCTTCGTGCGTAAAAGGGTTCCCATTGTAAATCGAAAAACTTGCTATTTTTCCTACTTCTAGGGTTGCTAATTGGGCATCTAGGCCAAGCCATTTTGCAGGGGTGGTAGTAAGTGCTGCAAATGCTGCATCAGGAAGTAAGCCCCTGGCAATAGCCTTGCGCAAATTTGCCCAGAATTGGTCAGACGATTTGAGTCCAATAGTTGATAACGCAATTTGTATTTGTTGGGCACTCAGGATGGCAGTATTTGCTGGCGCAAGCTCCCAATGCTTGAGATCGCTCAGCGGAATTTGAGCGGATAAATACGGGTCTTTTACGTCATAGGCTTCTGGAAATTGCAGCGGCAAAATAACCTGTGCATTGATTTTTTTTAGTTCGGAAACAATGGCGTACTCATTTCCTGAGCCCAAGTAAATAAAAGGCTGCTTAAATTCTTGTGAAATTTTGTGCGCGCGCAAGATTTCCCATTTGTCGGTGGTCTTAAAAATAGTGGGCAATTGGTTAGTAGCCGACCACTCATTCAATGACACCGAAAAAGGTAGGTTTTGCTGATTTTCTTTATAATAACGCAAGTCGTATAATGCTTGGCGCAATAAAGCAATGGAACCCATCTGAGAAGTGGGGTATGTTTGTTGGCTACCCCCTTTTTCTAAGGAAAAATACTGAGCTGCTTTTGGCTTTATGATTTGCTGATGAACTGGGCTTTCACCTAAAGAAACAAATGCTGCACTTCCTCTTACGATGCCGTCGGTATAATGTGTGAGTGCAAAACCAAACCCAGATTGCTGAAGCTGCTCCGCTTTAGCTGCCTGATATTGATAGTCGTTGGCCGCAATTAACTCAGGATGGATGGCCTCATTCCAATAGTAGGCGCCTTCTTTGTTCGATTCTATTTGGGGTCTCCAACCATTTCCTTGATATTTGACAGGTTCAAGCCCTACATCTGAATACATTTCTAAAAAAGCAGGTAAAATATATTTCCCGGTGTAATCAATAACCACCGCACCACTTTGCTTGAGACCTTTGCCCACCTTGACGATTTTTCCGTCTTGGATCAGTAAATCAGTTTGCGCTTGGGTCTGCCCAGGCTTGATCATGAGCGTTGCGTTTTGCAACAAAATAAAGCTCGGTTCAGATTCTTTAAGACCATTTTCAGGGCCAAATTGCCCAAATGAAGATCTTACGCTAAAAGCGCAAAGAAGCAAAAAGAGAAAAATAAGTTTCATGGGCATGAAAATACAAAATATCAGTTGAAAAAGATTTGACCAAGCAGTTAAGGCACATATTTGAGCGCCTCGCGTTTGGCAAGTCCAATCAATTGCTCAGAATCGACTGTGGTTTTTACCCATTCGGGGTTCCACTTTGAAACTTCGCGCAATGACCATCCGATGGCCTTTTGCACAAAAAATTCTTTGTTGCCTTTGAAGCTATGGATATAATATTGAAGGAGATTTAGATTGGTCTTTTGCTTGTACTTAAGCTGATGGATGATTAAGGTGCGGTGCAACCAAAAATTGGTTCCGTCTTGCCACTCAAGGGCCAATTCCTTGAATTCTTTAGGAAACTTTTGGGCGTAAATTCCAACGCAATAGGAAGCAATTAAATCGAGGCTGTCCCACCAAGTTTGGTTACCAAGGATAAAAGTGAGGTGCTTGGCATCAGAGGGCTCAGCTATTTTTTTGTATGACGCGAGCAAAGCATCTACTGCAATATATTGGATTTCTCGGTAAGGGTTGGCCCAGCATTCATGCACGAAATCCCAGAAATCTGCTGTGTTCAGCTGAAGAATTTGTGGTTTATAGAGGCGAAATATTTCTTTTCTAGGGCCCGACATGACCCCGATAAAAGAAAAATGATTTTTCATGTAGGCTTCCATCTGTCCTACTCTATTTGGGTCTTTGATGTGCTCTAAAGAATTTTGAATATCGAGAACAAGCGTATGCATGGTGTGTAAAATAAAAAATGGCAAATCATAAGCCGGGTTCTGTCCCCATTGCTGCACGCAGCGCAGGTGTCTATCATTTATCTAGCTCCAAACTCGCGCTTGGAGTCCATCAACCTACCCTCCGAGTTGGACGAGCCGCCCTTTCTGCTTGCGCATGCCCCGGTATATTTGGTCTTTCAGCTCGTAAGGTTTACCCTGCCTTGTTTATCACTAAACAAGCGGTGGGCTCTTACCCCACCTTTTCACCTTTTCCTCGGCAAGCCGAGGTAGTTTACCTTTCTGCGGCACTTTCTGTTCCGAAAAAATCTCTTTTTACGGACCTTCCTGTTAGGAAGTACGATGCTCTGTGCTGCCCGGACTTTCCTCTTTTCTAATGAAAAGCGATAGACTGATTTGCCGTAGCAAAGGTATTAAAGTTTAACGAGCTTTTTGAATAATTGAGCTTCGGGTGTAACGAACCTCAAAGTATAGGTGCCGATTGGAAGTGCCGAACAATCTAGGTAGCCAATTAAACTTTCGTTGCTATAGGTGTGCACCAATTCTCCGGCTTGATTATAGACTTCTATCGCAGAACACTTGATGGGCGTTTCAAAGAACAATAAGTCTGAACATGGATTAGGAGAGATTTTTAATTGCGCGTCGAGTTCTGATATTCCGGCATCGAGTCCTAGATATTGGTCTTGATATTCGATAGATGTTATGCCACCTTGTTGTCCAAAACCACCTTCAATTACCTTGAGTAGATAGTCTTTTTTACCATTGGTCCACCATTCGTATTCTGTAGTTTGAAAAGCAGGTGGAGCAATCCAGGTACCTTGACCAAAAAATGTTTGATAAATAGAGTCCGACTCAGTGATGTCATGACGAATTCGGATTGCTTGAAAAGTACCTAGTGGCGTCGTGAGGGTTCCCCAACCGTCTACAGTTGAATTGCGCTGGCGGTGCTGAATAAATTTAATATCTGCAGCCGGATTAAGGTCAACATAGGTGAAGCCTCTCGATGTATAAGTGTCGTTGAAATTCAAGGGCAATTCGTATCTAGTTTCGATGGTGTCTGATATAAAAGGAAGGCCTTGTCCTTGCACATCGATAGAATAACCGATGCTGGTAATGGCGCTGTTTGCTCGTTTCGAATATTGAGCCAAATTTGAAAGTTGGATAGGTAAAAAGGCTGAAAACTGATCGATTGGCAAGGCGGTTGATGCATTGTAATAACTTGCACGGTAGGGTGATGAAGCAATTGGGCCATAGGTAGCAATGATCAGAAAAGAATTGAAATCTAGTGCTTCGTAACTTTTTAGTGATTGCGTTTGAGCGCTTAACTGTGAAAAATCCCAAGTGGCGTTGGCACCTGTAGTTTGAAGATCTATAGGCAAGGGTGCAGCCTGACTAAATCGAACGGTGTCGTTTGCATTGGCGTGATCAGCAACAGTAACCGCGATTTGCGCAAACATAGCAAAAGGCACAAAAAGGACTAGGCTCAGAATAAGGGTCTTCATGATCTTGATATTTCGAATAAAATTAGATTTTTTATTCGACTTAGACGCACTAACTTTACATCATGTCTTCTGTCATTGATACCTATTACCAAACCTGGGAATCAGAGCTTTTACAGCTTCGAACAGACGACCTTCTGGTCAATATTGACCCCAATAAAGTACTTGAAGAGCCGCAACTTCTCTGGGACAAAAGCCCCAAAAGCAATGCTATTCTGAAAGAATACCTTAAACTGAAACGAGAGTTAGGAATAGATGCTTTGGTTCAGGTCAGGGGTGTATTGCATTGGCAAAAAGCAACTAAAGCAATTTCAACGCCAGTTTTTCTGGCCGAATTACAACAAATCCATACAGAAAATCAACAAATTGAATTTGCAGAAACATGGCAACTCAATCCTTATTTGGCGCAGCTGCTTCAGAATGAATTCTCTCTAACATTACCTGAAAATTACACAACAGAATGGATAGAAGAGTTGGTCAAAAAAGGCTACTTCGAAGCTTATTCAGCAGCATCCCTCATCGGGAATTTTCATCCGCAACGCTATGAACTCAGAAGAGAGTGGGAACTTCTCAAGTCAGAACCCCTTTTTTCAACTGCTTTGTTGCAGGTGTTGGGTGATTTCGATCAAAACAATGAGGGCGTTTCACTGAGTACTACCGAACATACAATCAGCTTTCTAGATAAAGATCAAAAAGCAGCCTTACATCTTGCCAACGCTGGTTCTTGTGTGGTATACGGACCTCCCGGCACCGGGAAATCCTCTTTAATAAGCAATTTACTAGCTCAAGTACTACATAGCCAAAAGACTGCTTTAGTCGTGAGTGAAAAGCGGTCAGCTTTAGAAGTCGTCAAAGAAAAATTAAATGCCGCTCAGCTCGGAAATTTTTGTTTAATTGCTCCTTCAAAGCATGATTTAAAGACTTTCTACAGGCAATTACAAGACGACTTCAGGTTTTTACAAGATGCTGAACCTGAAGAAATTCAGGTGACTTCTTCCGATAATAAAGCCGCCTCCTATTGGCAACAGCGCCAACAGCTTGAAGCCGAAGCGCAAGTTTCTTTTTCGGAATTGCACAAAGCTTTCGGACCAAAAACTAATGCCACATCTTTGACGCGTGGGCACTGGAAAAACTGGATCAAAACCCGTAGCCTACAGCAGCAAATCCCAAAAGAAACGCTATCAGTTCTTGCCTTTCTTGCCCCAATTTGGGCAAGCAAACCATTTCAAGAGCTAGCGCAAATGAAAATGCAGTGGGAAGTTTTATTGAATGATTTACAGCAATTTTTTTCATTTCAAACCATTGCTGAGCTCGACGATTTAGTTAAAAAAAGTCTGATTTGCTATCAATTTCAATCGGCTGTTTTTCAGAAATACGTAGCCTTAATTGACAAAAATGGGCCAAAATTAGCGCGCACAATTTCTCAATATTTACAACGAAAAGAAGCGCTCGCCCTGCAATTGGAACAACTCAGCGCCTGGAAACAAATTCCGAGCAAAGAAGAATGGCCCTTGCTTAAAATTCAGGCAGAAAAAACGGGTGTCTTTGGGCAAATAAAATGGAAAAAGGAAGCAAAAAAATGGTTGCGTTTGCCCACCTCTGATCTCATTCCATTTGAAAAATCGCTTAAGAAATTCTGGAGTTTACAGGATCAATATTTTAGTGCACAGTACAAGATTAGCGATTATGGTTTTCAAAATCTTGAACAAGAAAGTGGCATTTTATTGCAATTACTCAAAACAATTAATTGGGAAAACTACACTTGGGAGCGTAATTTAACTGCTCAAGATCGACAAAAGTATATCGAGGCGCACCAACAACTCTATCGTTTTCAAAACTTACACAAACAATTATTTAGTAACGAAGCACCTGATCTCAACGCACTTTGCAACCAGTTAACACAACGCTGGGATTCACTGCATTCCTCCCTGCCCTCACTTCAGAAAATTCCTTTTGAAATCTGGGCTGCACTTGCTTCTAATGAAAAAGTACCCGCCACAATTCAAGCAGATTTTTGGGCAGACCTCCGCTACAATTTTCCGCTACTTTACCAATGGGAAGAGCCCGACTGGAAAGCCGCTATTCAAAATGCAAGCACCACCAAGGAAGCTGAATTTCTAAACTTTCAGCAAGCCGTTAAGCAGAATCAAATTCGACAATTTAAGAAGCTCGAGAACCTCCTTACACTGCCTTTATCGAAACTCACTGAGAACCAAAAAGAACTGCGCAAAGAACTGCGCAAAGGAAAGGCCCTTCTGGTAAAAGAAATGGCCAAGACCCGACAGTACATTCCGCTGAAAAATTTACTCGAAGGCCCTGCCGCATCTTGGTTATTTGCCATTTATCCCATTTGGCTCATGAACCCAACTGGTGTAGCCAATTTACTTCCTTTGCAGCGAAATCTATTTCATATCGGCCTATTTGACGAAGCCAGTCAGCTGCCTTTGAGTCATTCAATTGGGGCCCTGCAACGCGTCGAAACTGCAGTCATTGCAGGCGACCCTCAACAAATGCGTCCTAGCTCCTATTTCAACCGACAAGCCGATGGCGTGATTGATTTATTACACCAAGCCGCGTTTCATTTGCCAAGACAGCTCTTGCGCTTTCATTACAGAAGTGAAGATCCGAGCCTCATCGAATTTTCGAATCAGCATTTTTACGCAAGCCAACTCAAAACTTGGCCTTCTACTATCGCGAGCAAGCAGGCCTTGCATTTACACTTCATTGACAACGCTATTTATCAAAATCGAGAAAATAACCAAGAAGCCAAAGCACTTGCTCAGGATCTTAAAAAATGGCTTCAAACCACCGACAAAATTGGCGTGGTGGCATTTTCAGAACAACAAGTTCAATGCATTTGGAATCAATTAGATACAAAAACACAAGCGCTCCTAGAACAGAAAATCAATCAGCGCCAGGTCTTTTTTACGGCATTAGAACAAGTTCAAGGCGAAGAATGCGACCATTTATTGATCAGCTTTGGTTTTGGTAAAAATGAAGCCGGAGAATTTCATATGCGCTTTGGTCCAATGAATCAGGCACAAGGCGACAAAAGACTAAATGTATTGCTGACTCGGGCAAAAAAATCGTTGCACTTTTATTGTTCGGTGAAGGCTTGCGACTTCCCAACGAAAAAAAGCCCAAGCGTAGAATTGATTTGGAAATGGTTTGTTTTTATCGAAAACCCGACCATTGAATCAAGCGCTTATGACGCCAAAGAAAGGCTTTCTAGTGCTGATGATTTTGACAGTTTCCTGCATGCGTATCAGATGCTGAGTCAGCATGCTGCCCTTCCTGCTTTCTTTTAGGAACTGGGTCATAACCAAAACCTCCTCTAGGATGGCAACTCGCAATTCGTTTCAAGCCTAAAAAAGTCCCCTTAATTGGTCCCCAAACTTGTATGGCTTCTATCATATATGACGAACAAGTTGGCGTATAACGACATGTAGCTGGAAATAAAGGAGATATGAGCCACTGATACAAACGAACCAGGAGTATTAGGGGGAAGCTCAGGATTTTTTTCAGCATAGACATAATGTAAAATTAAGCAATTTCAACAGTGCAGTGTGTAAACTCTGTTACTGTACCAAAAATAAAAAGCTTCGTTATTTGTATTTTTAGAAAATGAAATTGACTCCACTTCTCTCCAGCCTATTTCTCGTTTTTTCAACGACCCAACTCTTTGCCCAACCGCTTAATAATTGGGAAGAAGACAAAATTATTGTCAAAAATGGCCGCGATGTAAACACCATCATGCACGCCGAAGAACTTTTCGAAGATCGTTGGGATCAATTGCCACAAGCCGACTTTTGGAAAAAAATCATGCTGCTATCTCCAGACTCTTGCTTGGTCAATGTAGCGGCAACTCGCCAAGTTTTGGCTAAAATGTCCTTTAGAGATTGGAACCGACAAACCGAAGCGCAAAAAGACAGCCTCAGACAAAGTTTGCGCGTGCAATACGGCTTGCTATCAACCGAAAGAATTTACGTAACCACCGGAAAAAATGACTTCTATAAATTCAATGAAGTTTATCCAAGTTTGGCACAAGGCGTTGCCGCATTTGAACGCCATGGTGTTGACCCTTGGTATGCTCAGGCTATTTTGCTCATAGAAAGCCCAGCACAAATGAGAAAATCCTCTACTGGTGCTTATGGCGCATTTCAGTTGATGCCAAGTGTAGCCAGAGCACAGGGCCTGATTGTCAATGATCAAGTAGACGAGCGCAAGAATTTTGATCGTTCGGCATATGGAGCAGCTCAACTCATCAGAAAAGTCTGTATTCCGGAAGCAAAAAAAATACTCAATGCCCATCAAATTACCTATAATGAAACCGATCTATGGTTTCGCCTATTTGTATTGCATGTATATCACGCAGGGGCAATGAATGTTGCGGCTGTGGTAAATAAAATACAACCTACAGAAGGTTCGCAAGAACTCATTAAGGCCATGTGGCAAAATTCAGCAGCGGGCTTTGGCAATAACTCCCAAAACTATACGCAATTGGCCCTTGCAGCACAACTAATTTTGCACGACATGGTTTATCAAAACTGTACAGAAATTAGCCCTTGCTTGGGGCGCTAAGCCAAAAGATTTCTCCTTTCTCTATGGCTAAATGATTTTCAAAGTTATTAGTATAGAGCGCGCCGGTACCAAAGCCTTGGGCCAAAGTAAGCGGATAACTAGCCCCAAATTGCACAATAGCATGGAGCCCAATTGAACTTTCTAATGCGCTAGTGAGCCACCAATCTATTCCTCTTTCTTCGGCAAGTGAAATCCATTCTTTTGTTCCGGTAAATCCGCCATGCAGGCTCGGCTTAAGTATGATGTATTGCGGCTTGATTTGATCGAGTAAAGCTTCTTTTTGCTCCTGGCCAGAAATGCCGATAAGTTCTTCATCTAGCGCAATAGGGACCAGATTCATTTGACACAATTTAGCCATTTCTGAACCCTGCCCAGCGGCAATAGGTTGCTCAATACTATGCACTTGATAATACTGAAGCGCTTTTAGAATTTCGGGGGCGCGTTCAGGTGAAAATGCGCCGTTCGCATCTACCCGAATCGTGATTTGTTCTGCCGAAAAATGGGCTCTAATTTCTTCTATAAGTTTGAGCTCTTCATCCCAACTAATGGCGCCAATTTTTAATTTGACAACCCGAAAACCCTGAGCAATTTTATCTTGGATTTGCGCTCTCATATTTAGTTGCGTGTCCATCCACACCAGCCCATTAATAGGGATTCTTTGCTGCGCTTGGGTAAAAGGCGTTTCAAATAATACTGGGTATCGCTTTGCTTGCAGCCCTAAAATCAAAATTTCTAAGCCAAATATAAACGACGGAAAAGCCTGCCATTGCCTGGTAAATTCCAACCAAGTCGCGGACGTCATAAAATCAGGAGTGGCCCATGTGTGAATATGCTCTAAACTTGCCGCTAAGAATTTTTCGAGGTCGTTTTGGTATTGTGCTCCATTTTGATATTCAGGAGACAAACCAGGAATCACTGGAAATTCTGTTTCGATGATCCTGCCCTCAGGAGTTGTGTAGGTAAATATCCAAGACGGTTTGGTGTGTAAGATGCCACGACTGGTGCCGGCTGGTTTTTTAAAAATAAGCTGATGTAGTTGTAAGGGCTCAGGCATGGTGATAAGGTTCTCCTTTAAGAATGCTGAAAGCGCGGTAGAGTTGTTCCAAAAATATCATGCGCACCATTTGATGAGAGAAAGTCATTTTGGAAAGAGACAATTTGTAGTCGGCTCTTTGGTAAACAGCCTCACTAAAACCATAGGCACCACCGATTACAAAAACAAACTGCCCAACATGTTGGTGTTGCTTTTTCTCGATCCAGTGGGCTAACTCTTCTGAGCTATATTGCTGGCCGTTTTCATCGAGGAGTACGACAAAATCTTGTGCTTGAAACTTTTCGAGCAAGAGTTGACCTTCTTTTTCTTTGATTTGGGTCTTGCTGAGCGCTTTTGGATTTTTGACATCATTGAGCTCTAAGCGTTCAAACTGACAATAATGAATGAGCCTGTTTTGATAACGTTGTTCACCAACCTTAAGGTCATCAAACGCCGTTTTCCCTATAACGATGAATTTTACTTTCATTCAACTGCTACTACTCCTTTGAGTTCGGGCGCGGCCAATTTTAAAGCTTCTTCCAAGCCACCTTTGATGGTCATTTGAGACATCGAACAATCGCTGCAAGAGCCTAGCAGTCTGACTTGAACTATGGCGTCGTCGGTGATGTCGACTAATTCCATATCGCCACCATCGGCGTGCATAAACGGACGCAATTGATCGAGGGCATCTAGGACTTTGTTGCGTAATTGATCTTTACTCATGGAAATTAAGCTTTGGCTTTAGCAGCCTCAATGTTTTGTAATTCGATTTCAAAGTTATGAACTAATTCATCAAAAGCTTCAGTAATAGGCGTGTTTTGCTGAAAAACTGCCGGACGACCTGCATCGCCGGCCTCGCAAACGCCTTGCACTAATGGAATACTGCCCAAGAACGGAACGCGCATGCCTTCAGCCAAATTTTTAGCGCCATCGCGGCCAAAAATGTAGTATTTATTTTGAGGTAATTCGGCTGGGGTAAAGTAAGCCATGTTCTCTACTATCCCGATAATTGGCACTTTAAATGAATCGAGTCTGAACATTTGAATGCCGCGGCGGGCATCTGCCAACGCAACTTCTTGAGGGGTGCTAACGATAACTACTCCATCTAACGGAACCGTTTGCATTAAAGACAAGTGAATGTCACTGGTGCCTGGAGGTAGGTCGATGAGTAAAAAGTCGAGCTCTCCCCAATGTGCATCAGTAAATAGTTGTGTGAGTGCTTTGGCGGCCATTGGACCGCGCCAAACTACGGCATCATCTTGGTTGGTAAAAAACCCTATTGATAAAATTCCGATGCCATTAGAATCAACCGGATTGATCAAAGATTGGCCATCGACATCAATCATTTTTGGGCGTTCACCCACAAGATCGAACATTGTAGGCATCGAAGGTCCATGAATATCTGCATCGACAATACCCACTTTGTATCCTTTCTTGGCTAAGCCGCCCGCTAAATTTGCAGTAATGGTAGATTTTCCTACCCCGCCTTTTCCGGAGGCTACCGCGATAATTTTCTTGACATCTGGCAAGATTTTTCTTCGGGCACTTCTGCTTTCGGCATCTAAGCCTTGAATTTTACATTCAATCTGAATGTCTGGTCCAAAAACGCGTTTCAAATTAAATTCTATCGCTTCTTGCATGCGTTTGCGTGCATGAAGAGCCGGATTCGAAATCCTGACTTCAAGAGCAATCTTGTTGCCTCCTACATGTATTGCTTCGACTAAATTAAGGCTGACCAGGTCATTCTTTAAATCTGGTTCTATTATTTTTCCTAAAATGTCAAGGACAGTTTCTCTTGTCATGATTATTTTTTTGCTTGAAATGATTCAATACTGTGATACATAAAGTCTACAACCTTTTTCGAATCTCCTTGTTCGCGATTCATGATTTCGTAGTAGTTGTCGGCAATTTTACAAACCGCATAAATATGGTGCTTTTCGTTGGGTTGTTGGACGTAAGCCCCCTTTACTACCCTTTTATAAACAAGAATATTTTTACTTTGTGCAACCACCTTAATATCAAAGTATCGATTGGGCTTAAATAATTTTCTTTTGAACTCTTCGAAGCGCAAAGAGTTGTCTCCATAATCTTCGATCAAAAGTGCAAAATTACGACCGACATCGATGCGCCATTTAAATCCGCCAATTTCATAAGCCACTTTTGGTTTGAGCGAAGTGCCGATACCCGCAGAGGCGTCTGGGAGCATGATAGTTGCAGGCAAATCAAATGGTCTTAAATCAAATGCTTCGTATTGAATGTAATCAAATTGCTTTTCTTTATTTTCTTGACAGGAAAACAAGCTAAGGCTGAATAAAACAAACAATAACAGTCGATTCATAGTACAAAGATACGTCTTGATTTTACTTTTTTTTACAACTTCGCATTATGGAAAAGCAAAGTGCCGTTTTAGCGAGTCTATTTTTTATGCTCTCAATTGTATTTGGTGCCTTTGGTGCGCATGCGCTAAAAGAAGTCCTTTCACCCGAATTACTTCAAACCTTTGAAGTTGGCGTCAAATACCAAGGCTTGCTTTCATTGGCAACGTTTATGCTTGCGCTTAATGCCGACAAATTTCTGTTTGCTACTAAAAAAATTACGCTCGCCATGCTGATCGGAATGTTTCTGTTCAGTTTTTCCATATATGGCATCGTGTTTTTGAAACATCAGGGGTCGAGTGTCGGAATCTTAGGCCCAATCACGCCTTTGGGAGGATCCATCAGCATCGTTTCTTGGTGCGTCTTGATTTTTCGTCTGTTAAAATACTGAATCAAATAAAACTTTTTTGTTGATCATGTTTTGTTATTGACGAATAGTTTCTACATTTGATTAGTTTTTCATCGTTAAACAGTTTATATTTTAATCATTATGAATACTCTTAGTCTAGGAAGCAAGCTTCCATCCTTTACAGGGCTCGACCAAAACGGCAATACAATTAGTTCAGATGCCTATGCAGGCAAGCGTCTAGTCATTTATTTTTATCCAAAAGACGACACCCCAGGTTGCACCGCCCAAGCTTGTAGCATCCGCGATGGCCAAGAAGCATTAGTAGCAGCAGGCGTCAATGTAATTGGCATTAGCGCAGATAGCGTTGCGACGCACACCAAGTTTGTCAATAAATACAATCTCAATTTTCCACTTATTTCAGATACTGAAAAAACCATCATCCAACAATTCGGTGTTTGGGGTCAAAAAAAATTCATGGGCCGTATCTACGACGGTATCCACCGCATGACCTTCATTTTTGATGAAACCCACACGCTCATTAAAGTCATCGAAAAACCCAACACTAAAGATCAGGCCAACGAAGTTTTGGCTTGTTTTTAATTTGATTTTCGGAACAACGTAAATCGTTTACGTACTTCCACCTTCAACTTTGTAGAAATTATTCACCGAGCCTCGCTCAAAACAACAAACGATATGTCTAAAGAACAAAACCTCGAAAAACTCAAAGCGCTCCAATTGACCATGGAGAAGCTTGACAAAACATTCGGCAAAGGAGCCGTAATGAAATTAGGAGATGCCCCTGTAGAAAAGGTAGATGTCATCCCAACAGGCTCCCTTACGCTTGACCTCGCACTCGGCATCAACGGTTATCCGAAAGGCCGCGTAGTTGAAATCTATGGCCCTGAATCTTCTGGTAAAACCACGCTTGCTATCCACGCAATTGCCGAAGTGCAAAAACAAGGTGGAATTGCCGCATTCATCGATGCCGAACACGCCTTTGACCAATTTTATGCTCAAAAATTAGGTGTAGACGTCGCTAACCTTCTTATTTCACAACCAGACAACGGAGAGCAAGCGCTTGAAATCGCAGACAACCTCATCCGCTCTGGCGCCATTGACCTCATCATCATCGACTCCGTTGCTGCCCTTACCCCAAAAGCAGAAATCGAAGGTGAAATGGGAGATTCTCAAATGGGTCTGCAGGCACGCCTTATGTCAAAAGCATTGCGCAAACTCACGGGTTCTATCAACAAAGCGGGTTGCTGCTGTATATTCATCAATCAGCTGCGCGACAAAATTGGAGTTATGTTTGGCAATCCTGAAACCACTACCGGTGGAAACGCCCTTAAGTTTTACTCTTCAATCCGTATTGATATTCGCCGCGCTACACAACTGAAAGAAGGCGAAGACATCATCGGAAATCGCGTAAAAGTTAAAGTGGTTAAAAACAAAGTTGCACCACCTTTCCGCAAAGCAGAGTTCGACATCATGTATGGCGAAGGCATTTCTAAGGTCGGAGAAATCATCGACCTCGGAGTAGACCTCAATATTCTTAAAAAGAGTGGTTCTTGGTTCTCTTACGGAGAAACTAAGCTAGGACAAGGCCGCGATGCAATTAAATCTTTAATTCTAGATAATCCAGAACTCATGGAAGAACTAGAAGCAAAAATAAAAACAGCGCTTGTAGCACCAAATGGTCAAGCAGAGGTGTTGCAAGACTAAAGCCTATCGTTTGGTTGGAAGGCGGCGCTTTAGGGCGCCGCTTTTTTTATAATTTCTTTTTAAAAATTGCGTTAAGCCATTCTTTATAAATCTTTTGTAATTTAGACACACTAAAATTGATCAACCATGAATAAAACGCTCTCTCTACTTGCTATTTCCGCGCTAATAATCGGAACCAGCACAAGCTGTAAGAAAAAAGGCTGCACAGACAGCTCAGCAGTTAACTACAACACCGAAGCAAAAAAGGACGACGGAACTTGTAAGTATGCGCCAACTATTACCGTAAACGGAACCAACCCACTCACTATTAACGTTGGCGATGCTTACACAGATGCGGGTGCTACTGCCACCAATACCGACGGTTCAGCAGCAACTGTCACATCTTCAGGTTCAGTAGATGCCAGTACAAAAGGTACTTATACAATTACCTACTCAGCAACCAATGACAACGGAACCGCTACCGCTTCAAGAACGGTCAATGTCGTAATTGGCATGAATAACTGGCTAGCAACCTGGGCTGTAACCAGTGATTGTGGCAACTCCTTCCCACTTGCTGCAGCGCCTGTATTCGCTACCGGTACAGCCGGCACCAATGACCTCCTCATTGACAACATGTTCAATATTGTTGGGGGTACAGCAAATGCTACAGTAAACGGAAGTACCATTACTATTCCATCCCAAACCATCGATTTCACTTTTGGTCAAGTAACTTTCTCTGGAGTAGGAACCATCAATGACCAAGCAAATATCATTACCATTACTTATACCTATGACAACACTACCCCTATTATAGGAGGTAGCGGAACTTGTGTAGCCACTTACACCTTGCAATAGGAATTAACTATTTCTGATTTATTTAAAGGGTCTTTCGAGGCCCTTTTTTTATGCGCTTTACAAATGGATTTTCCGTTGGCGATTCAATTAGTTTCCTTTATAACTAATGTAGCTTTGGTTACAATCTCATCCTTCTTTTCATACTACCTTTGAACAACTTAATTTTACTTCTTCATCATGGGAAAGTTCAAAGAAATTATTGACTCCACAACACCAACCTTAGTAGATTTTCATGCTACCTGGTGTGGGCCTTGTAAAACGATGTCACCAATTTTAGAAGATTTCAAGAAAGCATACGGCGACAAAGTGCGCATTCTTAAGATTGACGTGGACAAAAATCCTGCTATTGCAGATCAGTTTAAAATTAGAGGTGTTCCTACTTTCATGTTATTTAAAGGAGGAAAAATGCTTTGGCGAGAAAGTGGTGCCTTCCCATTAAATGTACTCAAACAAAAAATCGGTTCCTTTTTATAAGGAGGCTAGAAAATATTTGCTGCTCTCAAATAAAAAAGGGTGCTTTAATGTAACCCTTATTTTTTTTTCCCGTATTTGCTTTCCTAGGCAGAATCTTCTACTTTTGCCCGAATTTTACATTTAACAAGTAATCTATGAACGCAATTTACATTCCTATCGTCTTGTCTTTGGTCGGTTTGCTTTTCATGCTCATTAAAATGGCATGGGTAAAAAAACAACCAGCCGGAGATGAAAAAATGCAAGGTATCTCTAAAAGCATTAAAGAAGGGGCCATGGCCTTTTTATCTGCTGAATACCGACTTCTTGCCATCTTCGTTGTAATCGCCTCTGCGGCCTTATTCGGAATCTCTACCGTAGTTCCAACAACACATTGGTTAATCGTTCCTGCCTTTATCGTGGGTGCAATTTTCTCAGCAATTGCTGGTAATATCGGGATGCGTGTGGCTACAGATGCCAACGTAAGAACTACCGAAGCAGCTAAAACCTCTTTACCAAACGCCCTTAAAGTTTCTTTTGGTGGTGGTACGGTTATGGGGCTTGGTGTGGCTGGCCTTGCTGTTTTAGGTTTGTCTTTGTTCTTCTTTGGTTTCCTGAACTACTTTCTTCAAGGTGGTGCTTGGGACTACGATAAAATGACCATGGTACTCGAGGCCTTAGCAGGTTTCTCATTAGGTGCTGAATCTATCGCATTGTTTGCACGTGTAGGTGGAGGTATTTATACTAAAGCTGCTGATGTAGGTGCTGACCTAGTTGGTAAAGTGGAAGCTGGTATTCCTGAAGATGATCCGCGCAACCCAGCAACTATCGCTGATAACGTTGGTGACAACGTTGGTGACGTAGCGGGTATGGGTGCTGACCTTTTCGGTTCTTATGTGGCTACTGTACTTGCCTCTATGGTTCTTGGTAACTACATCATCAAAGACATGGCTGATAACGGTCAAGTATTGACTGCATTCCAAGGCATGGGCCCAATCTTATTACCGATCATGATCGCGGGTGTTGGTATCCTTGCTTCTATCATCGGTACTTTCTTAGTGCGCATTTCTTCAAATGACGCCAAAGAAAATGAAGTGCAAAAAGCACTTAACATCGGTAATATCACCTCTATGGTTCTTTCTGCAGTTGCAGGATGGTTCTTAGTAAAATGGATGTTGCCTGCAACCATTCAAATGAATTTCTTCGGTGAAGGCGTACTTGAAATCCCTAGCCGCCATGTATTCTACGCTACTTTGGTAGGTTTATCAGTAGGCTACCTTATTTCTTACTTTACGGAGTACTATACTGCACTTGGTAAAAAACCAGTTTTAGGTATTGTTCAAAATTCATCTACAGGTGCGGCTACCAACATTATCGCTGGTTTAGCAACAGGTATGATCTCTACGTTCTCTTCAGTAATTTTATTTGCTGCTGCTATTTGGGGTTCATATGCACTTGCAGGTTTCTATGGTGTGGCTATTGCTGCTTCTGCAATGATGGCTACTACCGCAATGCAATTAGCAATCGATGCTTTTGGTCCTATCGCTGACAACGCGGGTGGTGTGGCTGAAATGAGTGAATTGCCAAAAGAAGTTCGTCAAAGAACAGACGTTCTTGACTCTGTAGGTAATACAACTGCAGCTGTAGGTAAAGGTTTTGCAATTGCATCTGCTGCATTAACTGCATTGGCATTGTTTGCTGCTTACGTAACCTTCACAGGTATTGAAGGAATCAACATCTTCAAAGCGCCAGTATTAGCTGCCTTATTCATCGGTGGTATGATACCTGTAGTTTTCTCGGCACTTGCTATGAAATCTGTAGGTAGTGCTGCAATGGATATGGTGAACGAAGTGCGTCGTCAGTTCCGTGAAATTCCAGGCATTATGGAAGGGACAGGAACTCCTGAATATGGCAAGTGTGTAGAAATCTCTACTAAAGCTGCACTTCGCGAAATGATGTTGCCAGGTGCACTTACTATCTTAACGCCACTTGTAATTGGTTTAGGTACTGGTTTTATCTCTGGAAATTGGCCAATGGCTGCTGAGGTTCTTGGTGGTTACATGGCTGGTGTTGCTGTTTCTGGTGTACTTTGGGCTATCTTCCAAAACAACGCTGGTGGTGCTTGGGACAACGCTAAGAAATCTTTCGAAGCAGGTGTTGTGATCAACGGAGAAATGACCTTCAAAGGTTCTGACGCTCACAAAGCAGCTGTAACTGGTGATACCGTTGGTGATCCATTCAAAGATACTTCGGGTCCGTCAATGAACATCTTGATCAAATTGACTTGTCTTGTAGGTTTGGTGATCGCACCGATCTTGGGCGATGGTCATGGCGACAAAAAAGAAGCTTGTGCTACAAAATGTGAAATGACAAATGATCATTGCGCAGGTCAAGAAGCTTCTTGTCATGGTACTTCTGAAAAATGTCATGAAGGAAATATGAACACTAAATGCGATATGTCTGAATGTTCAAAAATGAGCAAAGAAGAATGCGCAAAAATGTGTGATGAAAAAGGATGTTCTTCTGAAGAAAAAGCAATCTGTATGGCTCATTACGATGCCAACGGTAAATGGATTGGAAAACAAGATAAAAAAGGAGCTTGTTGCGATAAAAAGTAAGCGCTTCTTCTATTCAATACAAAGCCACCTCTCGGGGTGGCTTTTTTATTGGCTTGTATTTTGGATTTGCCTTCTTATCTTTGGTTTTATGCAGCAAAATTTAAACTCCAAAAATAAAGATTTCTTTCAGGATGTATATGACGTTGTTCGGCTGATCCCTCATGGGCGCGCAACGAGTTATGGGGCTATTGCAAATTATCTAGGCGCCAAACAAGGTGCTCGGATGGTAGGTTGGGCGATGAACGCAAGTCATGTTATGCCAGACGTCCCGGCGCATCGAGTTGTGAATAGAAATGGGGTGTTGAGCGGGAAAAATCACTTTGAAAATCCGTCGCATATGGAGGAGCTCTTAAGTTTGGAAGGAATCCGGGTAAGGCACGATCAGATTCAAGATTTTGAAAAAGTTTTCTGGGACCCCTCCATTGAATTAGGCCTGCCTTAAAGATTCTGTTAATTTTGTCGAAAAATATTACAAATGAAATTCGCTACTAAAGCCATCCACGCTGGTGTTCATCCAGATCCTGCAACCGGGGCCATCATGACTCCTATTTACCAAACCTCTACCTATGTGCAAGATGGTGTTGGAAATCACAAAGGATACGAATACTCAAGAACCCTGAACCCTACGCGTCATGCTTTAGAAAAGAATATTGCTGCCATTGAAAACGGTCAATTTGGTGCTTGTTTTGGTTCTGGCTTGGCTGCCATCGATTGCATTATTAAAATGTTGAACCCCGGTGACGAAGTCATTTCTACCAATGACCTTTATGGTGGTTCTTACCGAATTTTCAACACTATTTTCGCCAAATACGGCATTGTCTTTCATTTTGTAGACATGCAAGAACCCGCAAAAGTGGCTGCATTGCTTAATGAAAACACCAAACTGATTTGGGTCGAAACCCCAACCAACCCAATGATGAATATCATCGATATCGAGGCGATGTCTAAACTTGCCAAGCAAGCTGGCGCCCTGCTTTGTGTCGACAACACCTTTGCTACGCCTTATTTACAAAATCCCCTCGATTTAGGTGCTGACTTCGTGATGCATTCCGTAACAAAATATTTAGGTGGGCACTCTGATGTAGTGATGGGTGCACTCGTTTGCAATGACGAAGCCTTGGCAACTGAGATGTACCGTATTCAGAACTCATCGGGTGCTGTTACGGCACCAATGGATTCTTTCTTGGTACTCAGAGGGATCAAAACACTACACTTGCGCATGCAGCGCCACTGCGAAAACGGTATTCAGATTGCCAATTTCTTAAAAAATCATCCAAAAGTAGCTAAAGTATACTGGCCAGGTTTTGAAAGTCATCCGAACCATGAGGTGGCCAAAAAACAAATGCGTGGTTTTGGCGGTATGATTTCTTTTACCATAAAAGGTGACCGCTTAGCGGATGCCCTCTCTTTTGTAAAAAATGTAGAGATTTTTGCTTTGGCAGAATCTTTAGGTGGGGTTGAATCGTTAATTGGGCACCCTGCTACCATGACGCATGCCTCTATTCCGAAGGAAGTCAGAGAGAAAAGTGGTGTAGTGGATTCTTTGATTCGATTAAGTGTCGGTATTGAAGACGCCGAAGACCTAATTGCTGACCTCGACCAAGCTTTAGCTGCCTTATAATTGATCTAAGCTCTTAAAGAACTGCTCTTTTTTGGCTGGCGACAGCGGAATGGCACTGCCGTCTTTTAAAATCACGGAGCCGCCATCGTGTTTATCATAGCGCTCGACAAAATTGAGGTTGATCAAGTGAGACTGATGCACCCTGAAAAACGAGAAGCCCGCCAACATGGTGTCATAATCTTTGAGTGTTTTGGAAACCAAAATTTTCTTTCCGTCGCTCAAATAGAAAAAAGTGTAATTTTTGTCTGCTTCGCAATGCACAATATCGTCGATTTCAACTACAAAAATGCTCTCTTGAGTCTTGAGTACTAATTTGCGTTTGTGCTGCGGCTGTATATTGTGTTGGAGCGCAGTAAACTGACTTTCTTCTTTTTTGTGGTCTAGGTGCTGAATGGCATTTGAAAGAGCAGTATGCAACTCTTCAGCATCGATAGGTTTTAAGATGTAGTCAAGCGCAGAAAATTTAATGGCCTGAACTGCAAACTCTTGAAAAGCCGTCACAAAAATCACTTCGAAATTTTTGTACTTGACATTTTTTAAGACATCAAAACCGTTTCCGTCTGGCATTTGGATATCTAGCAAGACGATATCCGGATGAATATCTTCTATGGCTTCTATTCCACTTTGTACGTTCTCTCCATCAATATAAATATTGAGGTCAAGATTGAAAGATTCAAGCATTTTGCGAATGAAAGTACGCGTTGGCTTTTCGTCATCGATGATCAAAACTTTTGTACTCATAATTGCTGCTTAAATGGAAGTGTCGTAGCGCAGTGGCAAAACTAGCTTTACAACCGTTCCGGTTTGGTTCGTTTTATTGAGGTCTTCAAACTGAAGACTACCATTAAATTTATACTTTTTATTGATAATCTCGATACGTTCTCGCGTAATATCAATGGCCATACTTTTATGGGTTCGGATTTTTTTGGTCTTTTGAGATTTGGTTCTACCCACTCCGTTGTCTTCGATGCGGAGATAAAGCGCCCCATTTTCGGCACGCATTTGAACGATAATATGCCCTTCAGGTACGGTGTGCAATTGCCCGTGTTCAATAGAATTTTCAATAAACGGTTGGGTAATCATTGGAGGCACCATGGCTTTATTGAACAATAAATCATCGCTGATGTCTAGGGTGTAATCAAAGCGATTTTCAAAGCGCATTTTTTGGGTAGCCAAATATTTATCTAGAATTTCAATTTCGAGTTCAATCTGGATAAACTCTTTTGGCGAATTTTCGAGAATAAGGCGCATGAGCCTCGAGAAATTCACTAGGAATTGGGAAGATTTTGCGGGGTCATTTTCATAAATATAGCTCTGAATAACCGACATCGCATTAAAGACAAAATGAGGGTTCATCTGGGTTCTTAAGAGCGTTTGTGAAAGTTCTGCCTCTCTTTGTTCTTGTTTGATGCGCGCCTGCTGAATTCTTAAAATAAAAATGACCACACCAAAAATGATGGCCACGATAAAAATGATGGAGATAAACAGCTGTCGGTCTTTTTGGAGTTCGATGATCTTGCGCTCTTTTTGGGCTTTTTCAATTGAGGCACGCTGAAAATCAATGAGTCTTTCTCGTTCTTCGCGCAAGTTGCTAGAAGTCATTTCTTCGATGCGGGCAGCGCTCTTCCAAACTGGGCTTTTGGCCAACCAATCTGAATAGGCTTGCTGATACTGAAGGGCCAATTTCAAATTGCCCTTGGAAACTTCGATCTTGGCTAATTGTGCATATGCTGCAGCAATCTGTGGTCGGAGTGCTTCAATCTTTGAAACTTGCTCGACTAAAATTTTAAAATGACTTTCTGCCAGACCAAAATCTTTATGTTTCAATAGAAAAAGACCATAAGTATAATGGTATTTGTCAGAAAGCATGGATTTCTCATGCTTAGAAAAATAATTTGTCAGCAACGCAAAATTGGAACTCGGATTTTTTTGCAAGGCATCTAAAATGACTGCCTCAGAAAGCAAAGCCTGATGATAAGCCCACGCATTTTCGATTTTATGGAAGTACGCAAGCGGAGACTGTATAAAATATTGGGCCTTTTGAAACTGATGCTGACTAAAGTAGTAATCGCTGAGAATTATACCTGCATAGGCATGAAAATAGGGGTCGGAAAATTGATTTGCTAAATGTTGGGCACGCTTTGCATAAACAAAAGCCTGCTCTTCGTTTCCGACCTCCAATGAAATTGCAGCAATGAGCAATAAAGGCCTAATTTTAAAATAAGGCAATTGGGCTTCTTCGGCTAATTGCAAAGAATAGATGGAGCGCTGTACTGCTTTTTCAAGTTGATTGGTCTGCCAAAAAAGTTCGGCCTGAGACTCGAGCGCATTAATGAGCACCCATTTACCCTCTGAACGCTTGGCGATTTGTACAGATTGCTCACTCCAAAAAGTGGCAGAATCGATATTGCCAATAAAAAGAAAGCGTTCTGCCTGAATCTGATATAGTTGGGCACTGCGTTTGTTTTTTAAATACTTGCGACTGTAGCTCAGTAAGTCTGGAAATTCAGTTGCAGCCGAATTTGTCGAAAAACTATAAGCCAATACCCTTCTTCTCCACTCGAGTTCTTTGTTTTGAAATTGAAAATCATGGAGGTAACGATCAAAGAGAGCCTTGCCTTTTTGAATAGCTCCCAAATAAAGCTCTTTTTCTGCAAGTATCAATTGTACAAGCTTTTGGTCACTTTGAATGGTGTAAGCATTTTGCTGTTTTTCTAGTAAATTGATTTCTGCTAACCACTCCGAACGATTATTTTCTTCTAAATATTCGAGTAGATGCAACCTCGCTTGCAAATGTGACGTCTTGTCTTTGGTTTTTTGTAGGATATTGCGCAACTGACCTTCTGTTTGAGCATGCAGCAAACATGTAAAAAAGAAGAAAAAAATTGCAAATAAATACCTGATATTGGCCATAAACAACGAATATACAAACTTCTTACATGGCTTTCAAGCGCTTAGTTTGTATCTTCGCACACAAATTACTAAAACATGAACTTGAACAAATTTTACTTTGTCCTGCTTTTCTCTTTGTTTAGCTCTATTTCAGCCTTTGCTAGTCATATCATCGGGGGTGAAATTTACTACGACTCCTTAGGGAACAACCAATACAAAATCACCATTGAAATCTACCGCGATTGCAACTCGGCAACTGCGTTTGACAACCCATTGAATTATACCATTTTTAATGCCGATGGAAGTGTTTATACCGTACGTTATATTGGCGTATTTTCTCAAAATATTTTGCCTGTTGTCTATGACGACCCTTGCGTGACCGTGCCCAATGACATCTGTGTGGAACGTGCCATCTATGTAGATACCGTATCTATGCCACTTTCTTTGGCCGGCTACTACATTTCTTATCAGCGTTGCTGCTGGACAGGCGCCATAGACAACATCGTGGACCCAGCCGGAAATGGCATCACCCTAACTACTTTTGTTCCGGGTAATGCTTTGGTAAGCGTACATAATCAAGGTGCGCGTTTCATCAACTACCCACCACTTGTGCTTTGTTCACAAAACACACTAGACTTCGACCACTCTGCGTTTGACCCAGATGGCGACTCCCTGAGTTACGAACTCATGTCTCCTTTCTTGGGTGGTAGCGTCTCAAACGTGGTTCCTGACCCTGAAACTGCAGCTCCGTATTCTCCAGTGAGCTGGAATCCTACCTTCTCTGAATTTGTGCCGTTTGGTGCGGGTTCTAGCGTTACCATTGACCCCGTAACTGGCCTTATGACCTTTACGCCAAATATGATTGGTAATTTCGTAGCAGGTGTAGCCGTTAAAGAATGGAGAAATGGCGTGCTCATCAATACTAAAATTCGAACCTTCGGGTACCGAGTTGTGGCTTGCCAAATTGAAGTTCCAATCGAAGTAAATGTAACCGGCCCTAACCAACTCATTGAAGATTGTGGTTTTGCAGGTTTTGTGATCAAACGCACTGACCTCACTACCAACTTAATGGTGTTCATCAACCTAAGCGGTACCGCTACCAACGGCGAAGATTACCCATTCATCAACGATACACTCATCATTCCAGCTGGAGTAGCGTCAGATACCATTGGTATTGCAGCAATCCTAGACAACATTACCGAAGGAACAGAAACCGTAAACTTCAATGTAATTGTACCAAGCCCTTGTGACGGCAGCTTAGATACCACCTCTATTTCTCTCAACATCATCGACTACGTCCCAATGACCATCAGTGCCGTAGACTCATTAAATGTATGTGCTGACTTCGGTGAAGGCACCAATATTTGGTGTAAAGTTGATAACGGTATCCCTCCATACAACTATTTGTGGGGGCCAGGCAGCTTCCCGAACAACGACACCGTATTTGTGGCGCCTACCATACTACTACCAAACCTAAACAACTACCAAGTATATGTCATGGACCAATGTGCCAAGTCTATTACGTCGCCAATTGTTAGGGTTTACAATCAGTGTCCGTTGGTGGTCCCTAATGTCATGACCTCAAATCAAGACAACATCAACGACATCCTGATTATTAAAAACTGGGAAGACTACGACCAAGTGAGCATTCAGATTTTCAATCGTTGGGGTAACCTCATCTATGAAAATGACAACTATCAAAACGACTGGAATGGTACCGACATGACCGGAAAAACCCTAGACGAAGGTGTTTATTTCTACATGGCAACGCCAAAATCCGAGAAATACGAATACGACAATAAAGAAAAGACACTTTATACCCTTCACGGTTTTGTTCACCTATTAAAGAACTAGAAACAAATTCTCCAAACAAAAAAAGGCGCCGAATTTCGGCGCCTTTTTTTTATACTAAAGCAATCTTATTTGAAACTATATACCAAGCCCGCATGCACTCCAACAGAAGCCGCATTGGTTTTGTAATAGTTTGGATAATTATCGAGGTCGGCACCTAGTGCATCAACACCCTTTGCATCAGCCGTTGAATACATAAAACGTGCGCTAAGTGAAAGCATCACTGGAATCTTTGGCAAGCTAATTCGGCCACCAACACCAACCATGTATGCTAAAAAGCTCTGGTATTGTTCCGTCACATCAAATGTAGGATCAACCAACGCATTAGAAGCTGAGTAAGAAGCCGCACTGATATTATTTGCAACCACACCAAATTCGCCAAAAGATCCTTTTGGACCACCGACTCTTAAATAAACCGGAATTTGAAGAGTTTTGAGTTCCACTTGTGAAATGTAATTTCCGCCTCCCCAAATCAATGGAGCCTCTCCTTGATAAGCTCCTTTGAAATTACCTACAAGGGCTTCAACGCCTAAACCAATTTTTCCGAAATTGACGTTTAGTGCGGCGCCATAATTTGAACTGAAGGCAAAATCGTAATCTTGAGAAGCTCCTAAATCAGAGATGTTTTTATTGAACAAAGCAGTGGTGCTGTAGGCGTATTTCAGCTGTGCATCAAAGCTAAATTGTGCTTTTGCTTGGTTAAAAGCACCTAACAAAAGCAGCGGAAAGAGTAGTTTTTTCATAGTTAGTTTTTGTTTAAAGTTAGCAAGTTATCGATACGCTATTGCAAATGAAAAGGTTATCTTTATTGATAATGAAACAGCTTCCCTTTCTTCTGATCTTATTTAGACTCGCGTTAGCACCCGTATTAATCTACTTGGTTTATCTCGGTCCTACCTATCATATTTGGATCATTGTGAGTTGTTATTTAGCGCTCATTTCTGATATTTTTGACGGCATCATTGCAAGGCACTACAAAGTAGCCACCCCATCTTTACGCCTCTGGGACAGCAATGTAGACCTCGTTTTTTGGCTAGCTGCAATTTGGTGTTTGTGGGTGGGTTTTCAAAACGAAATTGAAGAGCGCTGGGTTCTTGCCCTACCACTTATCTTGATTGAATGGATACCGGACCTCATTTATTTCATTCGTTTCAGGAAATTTGGTTGCGCGCACAACTACCTCTCTAAACTTTTTGGAATTTTCCTCCTGATCAATTTTACCCTGATGTTCGGCTTTGAAAATTCCTTCCTCTTGACCAGCACTATGCTCATTGGCCTTATATCACAAATTGACCGTATTTTTATCGCACTAATTTTGCCGAATCATTGCTGTGACATACCGAGTGCCTACCACGCTTGGCTTATCAAAAAAGGCATCCCCTTCAAAAAATATAAACTCTTTCATTCCTAACTTTCTTTCCATGAAAAACCTCATCTTACTCCTCTTTTTGCTTCCTTTAACTTATTTATCTGCACAAATAATAGAGGAGAGCCCCGGTTGGTATAACGGAGAAAACGTCCATCAAAAAGACATCGATTCTCTTTTCAAAGCCAACCCGAAAGCAGAAGAATTGAGTATCACCTACCTAGACTCTACGCTTGTACTACCTGATTTTACTGAATTAGAAATCCTTGGTATTCGTTCAGAATCCCTGCAAAACCTTCAATTTCCAGCCCTCATGCCAAATTTAGGCCTGCTCGATTTATCTACACCCATCTTACACAACATCTCAGCTAGTCAAACTCCAGAACTTTTTGAATTGATGATTCAAGCGCAACTTGACAGCTTTCCCGCTTTTGTATGCAATAGCCCAGAACTCACGCTCGTCAGCATTTCCAACTACAAAGTTATTCCCGTTCCAGGATGTCTGGCAAATCTTTTTATAGAAGATAAACTCGAAATATCAACCCTAGAAATCTACGACAAGGAAGACGGCAACCTTCAAATTGAGCTCAAAAACCCTAGCTACGATGAACAAGCTGCCGCCCTCGCAAATGAAAGCGATGAAATGGAAGACGAAGAAGACGAAGAAGATTTCACAAATTTCAACGTTCGTGGTCTCCAACGCCGAATCTTCTGGATCCGTCGCGGGGTCGGGCTTGTTTTTGCAGGATTGTTGTTTTTGATTGTGGTGAGGTAATACGAATTGAGTTATATTTATACATATGGAAAATAACCCGAGAGAAGGTTGGGATGAGGCATTCGCTGAAATGCACGCCAACGGAGATGACCAATTGCTAATTCCGGATATCTTTGAAGACGAGGAATTCGAATCGTAACAAAAAAGCCCCTTTCGGGGCTTTTTTAATATTACATCTTCACAAACGGAAGCGCATCATTGTCAATTTTGAGAATGTAGTTTCCTTTCTTAAGGTCTTCCAACTGAATTTCCCCTGTGGTCTGACCACTCTTGATCAACTTACCATCTACGCTGTAAACTGCAAAAGAAACCGCCTCCCCTTTCAAACCAACCAAGGTCATGACATCCTTTACTGGATTTGGATAAAGTTGGAGGGATGTGTTGGTGTGGGATTGGATGCCTGTAAAATCTAGTTCAAGATTGAGAGTAATGACGCTGTCGCAGCCATTTGCAGCAGGAACTACTTGCGTATAAGTTCCACTCTGGGTATAGGTCTGGCCATTCAAAGTATAAGAATCAATCGCGGTCTGATTGATCGTACTTGAAGCATTTTCTAAAACGGAAACCTGAACAGTGTCTGTCCCGATACAACCCAAAGAGTCCGCACCAGTCAAAACATAAGCCCCACTCTGCGTTGGCTCAAATGGCACTCCATCAATAACACCATTATCCCAAGCTAAAGAACTTCCTCCCGCACCTTGAAGCGTCACCAAATCACCTCTACAGATAGTCTGATCTGCTCCGGCATCAACCGTCGAATAACCCAACTGCGCATAATACAAATCCTTGATTTCACATTCGGTTAATGCTCTATTCCAGATGCCGATGTCGTCTAGGGAGCCGTTTAAAAATTCTAGTTGCCCGCCAGGATCTATACCAAAAACCAGAGGACTTGTTGTACTAGTAAAAGAATTATTATTTGAACCCTGAAGGGTGCCATTTGCATATACTTTTACAATGTTATTTTCAAATGACAACGTATAACAATTCCACGAATTAGAGGACACCGGAACAGTAATTCCAGACAAATTCGCTGTATTTGAGGTCAATCTAATAAGTTGTAAAGAATATTGACCTTGCTTTTCAATAGTTGCAAACCAAACAGAACTTGATTGATTCCAATCATTAAAAAAAACCCAAATTGAAAGGGTAAAATTATTTACACTATTTAGTTGGGGAGAATTTAAAACTTCTATATAATCATTTACCCCATCAAAACTATACGCCTTATTAGCTACACCAAAACGATCCGCTGTCAATGTCGCACCATTCACCGTCCCGTTATTCCCGTTTCCACTTTCATCATTGGCATTGCCATTGAAAGGCCACCAACCGACGAGGCCATTTGATGGGACGTAAGATGGGATTTGGGCGAAAGTTGTTGCTAAAAGGGTGAGGAGGAGGAAAAGGAGGGTGATTTTGTGTTTCATAAGTTTAAAATGTTATTGGATAAATCGTGTTACAATAGCAATCGCTACTGAGTAATTACAAGGTATGGGACAAAGTTCATGAGGAAGTTGCTCACGTAAATAGGACCTAGATGGAAATGATTTATTCTCTCGATAGAAATTATAAACCATTCGAATGAATTGAAAAGTCACGTGTTTTGTATTGGAATCAGAGATTCTATAATGAATTGCCTGATCAAATAAAACTCCATTTATTTTTGTTGACGAAGGAGCAATGAATAAATAAAGACCACCACTTTTGAGATGCATTACTTGATTCAATCTAAGCGATTCTAATATTGCCTGATAAGAAAATTCAATTGCTGACTTCATGATTTTCTTTTTCGCTCCAATTCTTCATTCCATTTAAAATTCTTCTGAACAACCTCGTTTGCAATTTCTTCTAGATTATCTTCAAGGTGCTTTTGATTTCGGCGTGCATGAAACCACCCCTCCAAGGATTCTTGAATTTGGATTGATTTACGAACCTGCCAAACCTTAACAAAGGTGTTCCAAAAGCTCATTACTTTTTGTGAAAAGCAGTTAGTGTATCTTCCACCTTTGCAACAAATTCTGCAACTTCAGCGCTATTAGCATGTGCCTTATCAAAAGTAAAATCTCTATTTCCGCCAGTCATCATGATTCGAACTGCCGATTTCAAAGTGGGTTTAGGTTTATTATTCATTGAATACAAACCAAAACCACCCATTGCGCCACCAAAAAGCAGAGTTCCAAAGCCCGTAGAAACATCAATTGTCATTATATATAACCCACCGATTAGGAAAATTGATCCCACGACTAAAAGGTTAATAAAACCGAGACGAGCTTTTTTATATTCAGTCATCTCTTCATTTAATTTATCTACCAAATCGATTACTCCAATTCCATCGATTGAACGCAAGGCAAATGTCTCGGCTGAAGTGGTAGTAGTGATAAATAACTTTTCATCAGTAAGTTTAATTTCTAAACCTTCCGTTTTTAATTGGCTAATTGTTTGACTCATTTTTATCTTTTTATACATTTTTCTCCCCCAAATATATGTATTCGCATATTTTTTAAAGAAAAAAATAGGAGAATATGTATTTGCATAAGGGTTCTCCTATTTTTATTTAGGAATTTAGATGTATGTCTATACATACTGACGAAGCGCTTCTAAAGCTTATTGGGCAAAGGATTAAGCAAATTCGCAACGAGAAAAATTTGTCCCAAAAAGATGTCGCTTTTAGGATTGGTATGGAGACTTCAAATTTTTCGGTAATTGAGACCGGAAAGTCTAATCCGCAGGTTTTGACCTATGCAAAAATAGCCGCCGCGCTAGATGTAGACCTCAAAAAATTCTTCGATTTAGAGCCGCCATTCGATTATAAAGCCTTTGGTGAGCAACCTGCAATTTACAGCCCACGAAAACACGTAAAGTAATCAAGCTCTCAAACTCCCCTCAATCGTCTTCAAGACCAAATTTAAATCTAAACTAACCTTTAAATTCAAGGCTTGACATCTTTAAATAATTTCTTGAAATCGGGCTCTTCTGTCTTTTCAAAAACAGATGTAAGTGTGTCAAGACGCTTTAAGACAAAAGCAATGCGCAAAAGGGCGTCAAAGGCGATGAGGCCGGTGTTTTCGAAGCGTTTGTAGCTGCCTAATGAGCATTGGGCGCGTTTGGCTAGCTCAGCTTGGGTATAACCAGCATGTTTGCGGAGCTTTTTGACTTGCAGAGCGATTTGCTGCTGTGCAAGGGTTGGCGTTAACACAAGAGAGTACATAGCTAATATTTTAGCTTTTTTATAGCGAAGTGGGCATAAAAAAACCCAGTACAATGTGTACTGGGTTTTTTTGTGATCCCGTTTGGATTCGAACCAAAGACCTACTGCTTAGAAGGCAGTTGCTCTATCCAGCTGAGCTACGGGACCTATTTTTCTATCCAGCTGCTTGTCTGCCGAATAACAAGAAGGCAGAAGCTACGGGACCAAAGAAGGTGCAGCGCTTATAGGTAAAAAAAAAGGGGATGATTGCTCATCCCCTACGTCGGGGCGGCAGGATTCGAACCTGCGACCTCCTGGTCCCAAACCAGGCGCGATGACCGGACTACGCTACGCCCCGAACTTATCATCTTAATTTCTTTTATCAAACCGACCGTTGTCGGTTTCTCATCCCTTCCAACCTTCACGTTGTTGCGGTGGGAGCGGGATTTCCTTCGGAGGTCTTTGCTGCGCTACGGCACGAACCCTGCGGTTTCTCATCCCTTCCAACCTTCACGTTGTTGCGGTGGGAGCGGGATTCGAACCCGCGGTACGGTTACCCGTACGACAGTTTAGCAAACTGTTGGTTTCAGCCTCTCACCCATCCCACCGTTATTAACGGGAGGCAAAAGTAAGAAATCAATTTCTTTTCTTAAAGTAATTTTAAAAAAAAGACATTATTCGTAGTGAAATACTCCAAATTCACTTTCAATGGTTATTTCCTTCTTCTCCGACTCTGTTACCCGGCCAATTACTTGAGCATCGATGTTGAATGCCTGTGCTAAAGAAATTAGGTGATTCGCTGTTTCTGTATCTGTGTAAATTTCAAAGCGATGGCCCATATTAAATACCTTGTACATTTCCTGCCACGAGGTACCCGATTCTTGTTGAATCATATGAAACAGTGGTGGACAAGGAAAAAGCTTGTCCTTTATGATGTGCACCTTTTCTACAAAGTGCAACACCTTGGTTTGTCCACCCCCTGAACAATGAACCACGCCATTAATTTTTCTACGATATTGTTTTAGTATTTCAATCATCAATGGGGCATAGGTACGCGTCGGAGATAATACGAGTTTTCCCGCATCTACAGGAGTGCCTGCAACGGCATCTGTTAGCCGTTTCGAACCACTGTACACCAAGGCCTCAGGGATTGCTTGATCGTAACTCTCTGGATACTTTTGAGCTAATTCCTTACTAAAAACATCATGCCTGGCCGCCGTCAAGCCGTTGCTGCCCATTCCGCCATTGTATGCGTCCTCATAACTGGCCTGACCATAAGAAGCGAAACCTACAATCACATTGCCAGGAGCAATGCGGTGATTGCTGATGACCTCTTCGCGTTTCATGCGGCTAACAACGGTGGAGTCAACGATTACAGTTCGAACTAAATCGCCTACATCAGCGGTTTCGCCACCAGTAGAGTGAATTTCCATTCCGTTCGCGCGCAACATGCTCAAAACCTCTTCAGTACCTTCAATAATTGCTTTGATGACTTCACCGGGAATGAGTTGTTTGTTTCTTCCAATCGTAGATGAAACCAATATTGGTCCGGTGGCACCTACACAAAGTAAATCATCAATATTCATGATTAAGGCATCCTGGGCAATGTTTTTCCAAACAGAAAGATCCCCCGTTTCCTTCCAATACATATAGGCCAATGAAGATTTAGTGCCTGCACCATCGGCGTGCATCACTACACAGTATTGTGCATCGTTGGTCAAGTAGTCTGGGACAATTTTGCAAAATGCGTTAGGGAATAATCCTTTATCTATATTTTGAATCGCTTGGTGTACATCTTCTTTCCCGGCTGATACACCCCGCGCTTGATAACGAGCGTCCGACATAATGATTTTTTGCAAAGGTAGCAATTAAGCGCTTGCCCCGTCGGAATCCTCTTCAAGTTGCTTGAGGATTTCCGCAACATCTAACTCGGTTGTTTTTAATTTATTCCTACAGTATTGTATCAACTCGGAAGCGCGCTTTACATTATTGGATAATTCATCGATTCCAATATCCCCACGCTCCATTTCTGCAACGATGCGTTGCAATTCATCAAAGGCTTGCGTATAACTTTCAGGTTCCATACTCAAATTTAGTAATTTTGCTGCCAATGAAATTTTATTTTATCTCCTTTTATTTTATAGGATTATTAAGTTTGGTTGCTTGTGGTGATTCCGGTAATCAACAACCTGATCTTTCCGCCTCATCCTTGGCCATGCCACAACCGACGGAAGCTAGAAAACAGTATCTATTGGATAGCTCCAAAGCGTATTATCTGCGGTGGATTAGTCGAGGAAATTTTAGCGGACAATACCTTATGGCTAAAAACGGGCACATTATCTATGCGCGCGCCAATGGTTTTTCAAATGCCGAGGAAAAAATAAAAATGACCTTGAAAACACCGATTCATGTGGCCTCAATAAGCAAAGTGGCTACAGCCTTGGCGGTCTTACGCCTGGTGGACCAAGGAAAAATAAAATTAAATCAAAAAGTTTGCACCTATTTGCCTACATTTCCTTTCAAGGACATAACGGTTAAAATGCTTCTGAATCATCGCAGTGGCTTGCCTTTTTATGGATACTTCGCTGATGCCAATACCGATCGAAAAACAACCATTGACAATCAAGACATCATTGATTTGATGATTAAGTTTAAAATTCAATTAAACCATACCCCAGGAACCCATTTTGCCTATTGCAATACCAATTATGCCATGCTGGCATTGATTGTAGAAAAAGCAACAGGGCTTTCCTTTCCGAAAGCGATGAAAACCTTGATTTTTGATCCGCTTGAAATGAAGTCTTCGGTTGTAGCATCCACTAAAAAACAATATGATTCCTTTTGTAGAAATTATAAACAAAATGGCATGTGGAATGGGTTTACTTATTTGGATGCGGTTTATGGCGATAAGAACTTATATACAACCGCGCTTGATTTAGTTAAACTTGATCGGGCTACATACAGTGACCATTTCTTAAGTGATTCGCTTAGAAAACAAATGTACAGAGGATACAGCTATGAACATCCGGGTACGAGGAACTATGGCCTGGGCATCCGTTTAAAGGAGAAAAAAGGAAAAGACACGTTCTTTTTTCATACCGGGTGGTGGCATGGAAATACAGGATTATACTGTTCCCTTCGAGAAGATACAATCTGTATTATTGCCCTTTCCAATAACCTGAATAAACGGGTTTATAACCTCGGACCGCTATTGAAAGCTTGTGGCAATTACGTGGTTAACGATGAGGAATAATTGATATTCCTATGGTTTATCCAATTTTTAAACGTAGTTTCGTGCTGTAATGGCAATCAGGTCATGTATTTTTTCTTCAAAACAATAGTTTTAGGAACGAATCTAACCCTGAAGATCATTGCGATTGTTTTATTTATTTAAGTTTTATTTATGAACATGTACGTTTCAAACTTAAGCTTTCGCTTAGGTGAGCAAGAACTGGGAGAATTGTTTTCTCAGTATGGAGAGGTTTCCTCTGTAAAAATTATTAAAGACCGTGAAACTAACCGTTCTCGTGGTTTTGGTTTCGTTGAAATGCCGAATCAAGATGAGGCAAAAGCAGCAATGGAAGCCCTTGCGAATTATGAATTGGGTGGAAGAAACATTAATGTTTCTGAAGCACGTCAACGCGATTAATTTTAAAGTCGAACGATGTAAAGGCCGCTTATGCGGCCTTTTTTATTGTAACCACAGCTATAAAAAGGGTTACTTATATGCAATATTAAACCTATGAAGCATTACCTATTAAATCTAATCATAGCCTTGATCTATTGCTATAATTCACTTTATTGTCAAGTGTTAAAGGATATCGACAACAACACCTATTCTTTTGTGTCCATGGGAGAGCATTTATGGACTACATCAAATCTGAAAGTCACTCATTTTCGCAACGGAGAAGCTATTCCTCAAGCACAAGGTGCGGCTGATTGGTTAAAAGCCACTAAGACAAAATCTCCAGCTTGGTGTTATTATGAAGATGCTCAGGGCATCGACCAAACTACCGTTCTTTATAATTGGTATGCCGTAAACGACCCTCGAGGGTTAGCGCCAGATGGCACACATATTCCGAGTATTAATGAATGGACCAACTTAATTAATACCATTGGTGGAATCAAAAAATGCGCGAGAATATTTAAGTCAACAGAAGGGTGGATAACCCCCCAAGCTACCCTCACGCACCCTTACAATTTATTTAATGCCCTGCCTGTTGGGTGTCGTTATTCCTATTTAGAGGCTTCATTCAATTGGGAAATAGGACCAAGTAAAGGACGTTATACTAACTTCTGGACCAGTTCTCACGGACAATATGGCCTATATGGAGATCATGCTAACCGCATAGGCTTATCATATGATGTGGATGGACTCATTAACGATGCAAGTAGCAAAACCCAGTTTAAAAACAGCCAGCTTAATCTTAAGGGGAATGGATATTCTGTGCGATGCATCAAAGACCCCTTGCCATAAATAAAAGGTTAATTAGTCTACGAGACTAAAACCTGAGTAATGTCATTTATTTGCGAACCATTCTCCCTTACCTTTGGTTAAACCCCTTTAATTCTCAAATCATGAGCTTTTTAACCAAAAAAATGACCTGGAACAATGCAGAGTTTATTCCATTTAAAGTGTGCATCGCTGCAGCATATTTATTCATTGGGAGTACTTTTCCAGCGTTTTTTTCCCCGTTTAAATGGGTTATGTTCGGCCTATTTATCGCTACGCTTATAATCGTTATGATCCTATGGGTTAAGAAAAT
>JBDLPT010000003.1:0-27751 GCA_039800945.1 Bacteroidota bacterium
CTTTTGTAGAGGAATTCCCAAAAATTGACACCTATGTGCGTTTTGAGGCGCCCAATTTCAATCTAATGGTGGGTGATTTCAGAACACAGGCTGAAGCCGAAGCCTTGGTGAATCGAATTAGAGGAAAATACCCGCTTACGATTGTCCATAAAGAACAAGTCAATTTGCCAAGAATCGACTAAAATTGCTTCCAGCCCTGGGCTCGAAGTGTAATTGCGGAGCCAGATCTATCAATATAATAGGTGCCGTCGGCTTCATTGGCAATATGGCCAATAATGGTAAAATTTGGATTGGACTGAATCGTTTCGAAATCTTGTTGGTCAATGGTAAATAACAATTCGTAGTCTTCACCCCCATTGAGCGCACACATGCTAGGGTCAAGACCAAAGTCGATGGCAACCATTGACGTTTTTGCATCGATCGGAATTTTTTCATCATAGACATGGCAACCGACCTTACTTGCTTTACACAAATGCAAAACTTCACTAGCCAAACCGTCAGACACATCGATCATAGATGTGGGTTTTACGCCCAGTTCTTTAAGGTATTCGATGACGTCGAGCCTTGCTTGTGGTTTTAATTGTCTTTGTAATATGTAGTCGTGGCCATCTAGATCTGGCTGAATGTTCGGATTCGCTTTAAAAACCTCTTTTTCGCGCTCGAGCACTTGAAGGCCCATGTAGGCACCACCTAAATCACCTGAAACCACCAATAAATCAAATTCTTTGGCGCCTGATCGGTAACAAAGCTCATCTTTTTTAGCAGTGCCAATAGCAGTAATGCTGATAAACAAGCCACTTGAAGAAGAGGTGGTGTCTCCACCTATTAAATCCACCTTGTAGTCGGCGCAAGCCAATTTTATACCTGCATATAACTCAGTAAGCGCTTCTACCGAAAATCGATTAGAAACCGCAATGGATACTGTGATTTGTTTTGGAGTTGCGTTCATGGCGCAAATGTCCGAGACATTTACCGAGACGGCTTTGTAACCCAAATGCTTCAGTGGCATATAGGTCAAGTCAAAATGCACCCCTTCCACCAATAGGTCAGTGCTTACAACCTGACACATATCGTTAGTCATGTCGATCACTGCGGCATCATCCCCTATTCCTTTTAAGGTTTCTGGATGTTGGGTGGTAATATCGTTGGTGAGTAAGTCGATAAGACCAAATTCTCCGAGTTGTTCGAGTTCTGTGCGTTGTTCTGACATGCTAAAGATTTGAGCAAATTTACTAAATTTACATTGCACGTAAGGGATTATTACATGGTCAACAAGTTCAGTCTTTTCTTTTTTTTGCTCATTTTCAATCATTTAGCATCGGCTCAGAGCACTCAAGAACTTTTCAAAAAAGTTGATGAGTACCAATTCTCCAATGCACACAAGGCTTTTGAATACTTAAAGCAAATAGAAAAACGTTATGTTGGCTTGCCAGATAGCCTCAAAGGAAAATATTTCAACCATCTGGGTATTTTCAATGCTATTCAAGGAAACACAAATGGCGCCTTAACCGCATTCAGAAGAACATTGGAGATTGCCCCTGAAGGTAGCGTGAGCAAAGCCGGTGCCTATTCAAATATCGCCAATGTGTATAAAGCACTCGGCAAATACGATCAAGCCAACAAAGTACTCGAGTCTGCCTTACTCATTTATGAAGACCTCGAAGAGAATGATCTCTATTATAGCGTCTTGGGTGAAATGGCCGCCAACGACTACTACAACCTCAATTGGAGCCGTTCAATGCACCGCACCTTAACGGTCATCAAACATCTCGAAAATTCAGAAAACAAGAAATTTTTAAATATCCAAAAGCAACGCTTAGCCAATTTGTATTTCTCATTAGGTTGGCACCAACGAGCGCTTCCCCTTTACAAAAGCTGCGAACAATACTATACTGGAAAGCCCGATGAACGCATGAACCTTGCATATGTCAGTATCAATTTAGGCGACGCACTCGCACAAACCAACCAAGGGCACAAAGCCATTCTCAGATACAAAAACGCCATTGAACTACTTGCCAATACCGATCAAAACAAATACCTACTTGCCAAATCGAAACTATTAGCTGCTTATATCCAAACCCATCAAGATGAACTGGCTAAAAGCTATGGCACCAAAGTATTTCAGGAACAAATACAGCAAAAATCAGCAACCTGCTACAACACCGCCACTGCACTTATTCAAATCATTAAAAATCCTTTCGAATTAAAATTCTTCCTGTTTAGAATTCAGCAACTCGAGAAACTCATCCCGGTAGAAAACCTTCACCCAACGGACGCGCTTGCCTACGAACGCGCATTAATTGAAGGTTATCATCGCTTGAAAGATTACAAAACTGAAAACGAGCACTGGAGAAGAGCCGTTAAGCACCGCGACATCATCAACCAAGAGAAACTCATCAGCAATACTGAAAAAGCTATTACTCAAGAAAAAGTTCAAAATGCAAGATTAAGAGCCAATGACCTTCAACTAAAGCTAAGAATTGCCGATGTTGAGCGCTGGTTAGGTTTTATGATTTCGCTATTAGCTATCAGTATCGCCGGCCTGGTTTATGTCATGTCCAGAAGAAAACGAAACAAACAAGAAGTACAGCTCAATACACTCAAGGAAGAAAACGAAGAACACAAAACACTGCTCGCCACCGAAAGACGCAACGTAGAACTCGAACAAGAGATTGCCTCAATGAAAGAGCGCGAACTCACCGCCCTCAGCCTTCAATTCTACGAACTACAAGAATCCATCATCGAAGACCTCAAGCAACTCGAAAAACTAGAGCACACACCAGAAATCAACCGTCTTCGCAAAAAATGGGCCCGCCAAGTAAAAGAAAAAAACTACTGGCAAGAATTCGAACTCAAGTTCACTGCCCTCCACCCCGACTTCCTACAAAAACTGCAGGCCGCTCACCCGTCGCTCACCAAAAAAGAAGCCGACTTCTGCGCCTTAGTTCGCCTTAACCTCTCCAACAAAGAGATCGCCTCCCTGATCCAAATCTCTTACGAAAGCGTCATCAGCAAGAAATACAAACTGCGCAAAAAACTAGGCTACAAAACCGAAAGTAATTTCTTGGAATTTTTACACTCTATTACGAGTTAATCTAAACCATTCCCTTTTATTTATTGGATTTCAAGGCTATTTGATTGTTTATTCAACGGAACGATCAACTATAGGATGTCTATAAAAAATCTATGCAGCATCTATAGACGAATCCGAAAATCCAACTTAAATTTGCAGTTCAAAATCAAAAAAATATGAGATTATTAAGTTTACTTTTTACAGTAGTCGTTAGCGTAGTCGCTTTTGCGCAGGCACCGACGATTACGAGTTTGAGTACCTACAGCGCAAATGTTGGTGCTTCTGTTACAATTACGGGGACAGGGTTTGATGGAGCCACAGCTTCGAATAATAAAGTTTATTTCGGAGGAGTTAAGGCCAGCGTTACATCGGCGTCAACGACCCAGTTAACGGTTTTAGTGCCTAGAACTACTTCTACATCAACTGTATCTGTTATGAAAAATGGATTGCGTTCAAATTCTAAGAAGTTTTTATTGAAAAATACTTCTTCAGGTTCTTTAAGTTTATCCTGGTCATCCCAATATTTTTCAACTCCAACAACAGTAACTTTATCTTCTGTAGCGACGACATATGCATGGGAACCTGTTGATGTAGACAACGACGGAGATATGGACTTTGTTACTGCTGGCAGTACAGGTACGTTACAAATAATAGTTAACGGTGGTGCAACATCATCTTTTACTATGGCAAACTCTAATCAATCCTCTATCACATTGAACTCTGCATTAGCGGTAAATGAGATTAAATCTGCTGACTTCAATAATGACGGATATATTGACTTTGCTGTTTCATTCACTAGTGGACGAAATGTAGAAATCATTAAAAATAACGGTAATGGAACTTATGCTTCCCAAGGGGTAATAACATTTAATAATCTTTATAGCTCTGCATATGTTAATTCTATTACCCTTGAGGATTTTAATAATGACGGTTTTGTGGATGTTTTGGCTAGCTCTTACGGGACGTATTCAAGCAGTGCATTTCAAATTTTTAGTCAATCAAGTACTACGGCGTTTTCATTTTCAAATTACTATTCAGCGCCGGCTGGAGCTTCATATTGGTTCACAAAACGAAATGGTGCAGCTGATGTTAATAACGATGGATATTTAGATGTATTCGTACTTGCAGGCAGTGGAACTGGTACTCAAGGATTGAATGTAGCACTTGGAACTTCTACCGGCTTCAATTCTATGACAAATATCAGTGGTAGTACAGATATGTATGGCTACACTGATTTTAGTTTTGTAGATTTTGACAATGATGGAGACTTAGATGTAGCTTGTCCGGGACAAAGCAATATGAGATTTTACACTAATAATGGTTCTGGCGTATTTACCTATACTTCAACTTCAAATGCATCTAGATTTACAGAATTATTCGATATTGATAATGACAGTGATTTGGATTTAATTGGGTCTTCCTATTTTGGGATAATCGGTTCACAGAATGTGAACGGGAGTTATGACCCGTCTTCAGATTTTTCTGGTTCTATTCAGTATACTGGAGAATCTCAATTAATTGATTTAAATGGAGATGGTTATTTGGATGTCGCATTTTTAAAACAAGATGGTACAACTATGTACGCAATGATATTTCAAGGAAATCCTTCACCTCCAACTATTACATCAAATCTCGCTAATACGGCACTAACTTATTGCCAAGGTTCAACTCCAACTGCTTTAACTATTACTGCAAGTGGTGCAACAAGCTACCAATGGCAAAGTTCAGCAGACAATTCAAACTGGACGAATATTAATGGAGCCACAAATTCATCCTATACTCCTTCTACTCTAAGTGCGTCTACTTTATACTACCGTTGTGTTGCTACGAATTCTTTTGGCAGTACAAACAGTACAGCAACTGGTCTTTTTACCGTTAATGCAACAAACACAGCCGGTACAGCAAGTTCTAATCCAACGCTATGTATCAATACCGCATTAACTTCAATTACAAGAACAACAACTGGTGCTACGGGTATTGGAACTGCATCAAATTTACCTACAGGTGTAACAGCAACATGGTCTGCAAATACCTTAACAGTTTCTGGTACGCCTACCGCTTCTGGAGTTTTTAATTATTCCATTCCATTAACTGGCGGTTGTGGTTCTATTAACGCCACTGGTACAATATCTGTAAATGCAGCTAATACTGCTGGGACAGCAAGTTCCAACCCAACTGGTTGTATAAATACAGCATTGACAAGTATTACACGTACGACAACGGGAGCAACTGGTATTGGTACGCCAACAAGTTTGCCCGCTGGTGTTACCGCATCATGGTCAGCTAATACATTAACTGTTTCCGGTACTCCAACTGCGGCAGGAACATTTAATTACTCTATTCCATTAACAGGTGGCTGTGGTTCTGTTAATGCCACTGGGACAATTACAGTGAGTAATACAAATACAGCCGGCACAGCTAGTTCAACCCCATCGGTTTGTAATGGAAGCTCAATGACTGCAGTTACACACACAACGACAGGAGCAACAAGTATTGGTATTCCTTCAGGTTTGCCTGGTGGAGTAAGTGTTTCTTTTGCAAGTAATACAATAACTATCTCAGGTTCGCCTTCAAAAACATATGCTATTGGTAATTATTACAATGGTGGTGTTATCGCATATATTTTCCAACCAGGAGATAATGGGTATGCTCCTGGTAAAGTACTTATCGTGGATCCCAATTATAAATTAACTGGCCCTATTACAGCATGTTTAGGTCGTTGGGATATGGAATCTCCAACTGCAGTTACTTCAACTGCTATTGGAGAAGGCATGAACAATACGAATAATTTGGTAGCCGCTGGTCATACAAACACAGGCAAAGCAATTGGGTTCGTTAATGCATATTCCGATGGTACTTATAGCGATTGGTTTGTGCCAAGTAAAGATGAACTTTATCAAGTTCTAGTAAATCTACCAACTTCTATTTTCCCTGCAGATGGTTATCCAATACGATCGTCCAGCGAAATTGTTGGGAGTTTAACTCAAACCCACGCGTATATCCGTTCAGGGTCATCAGCGAATCTAATGGCTCAAAATGACGGAGGATGTGCCAACATGGTAATCGCACGCTATGACGTATTACCAACCGTCACATCTGGAAATGTAGCTTATAGTTATTCAGTTCCATTATTATCTGGTTGTCCAACGGCAAATGCAACAGGTACAATTACAGTAGCTGATACTTACACCTGGACAGGTGCAACAAGCACTTCAGCAACGACTGCTTCTAATTGGAGTCCAGCTAGCGTGCCGTGCGCTTCTGCAACAGTTTCTATTCCAAGCGGATTAACTAACTATCCATCTTATACCACTTTAACAATTGATGCTGGAGCAACTTACACAGTTCAAGCAGGCGCTCAACTTACTGTTACTGGAACATTAACCAATAATGGTACTTTCACAATTGAAAACGGAGGTACCCTTGTTCAAGGAGCAAGTAGCACCTTAGCTGGTTCAGGAACGTATAATGTTAAGCAGAATATTACCGGAGCTGGCTCTACAACACCAACAGGGCGTTTTTGGTATCTTGGTAGCCCTGTATCGTTATCTAGCTCTTCTGTTTATTTTGGTAATGCAGCTAATGTTGTTAAAAAACGTGACGAATCTACGAATAGCTGGGTGGCACTTTCGAGCGGCACGCCAGAGAACCTAGTAGTTGGTAAAGGATACTACACTCAAGCTACTGCTAATTCTACAATTACATTTACAGGTGGTGTTGTGAACAACGGAGCTATCACCATCAATGGTTTAACAAGAACTGCTGGTCAAAGCTTTGAAGGATTTAACCTTGTAAGTAACCCTTACCCATCATACTTAAACTGGGATGCCGTGACTAGAACAAATGTTGATGGAACCATGTGGTACAGAACCAACGACGGATCAAACATGGTATTTGACACCTATGTTGCAAATGCTGCTGGTGGTATTGGAACCAATTTAGGCGGTACTAGCGTAACCAAATTCATTCCTCCAATGCAGTCTTTCTGGGTACGTGTTTCTCAAGGACAAACTTCAGGATCATTAACACTTGGTAACGCCATGCGTTCGCACTTTAATTCTTTGGGAGGTAGCACTGCAGGCTTAAAGTCTACAAATGATGAACCATCTCTTTTCCTTCGCATGAACTTATTACAAGCAGGGAAAAAAGACCAATTAATCGTCTATGTCAATGAAACTGCAACCAACGGTTTTGATGCCTTAGACGGTGAAAAAATGATGCAAGCTGGTTATCCGCAGTTCTATACCAAAGCGGCTGACAAGAAAATTGTAATTAATGGTTTGAACAGTGCTAAAAAACAACAAGCACTTCCTATCACCATGGAATTACCTACAACAGGTGTACATAGCTTCATCATCGAAGACCTTGAGATTTCAAATGGTCTTGTTTGGTTAGAAGATAAGCAAGAAGAAATCATCCAGGCACTTGAGCCAGGAACGGTTTATGAGTTCTTTGCCAATTCAGGAATGAATGCAGAGCGTTTTGTACTTCATTTCAACTTGCTAGACAACAACACGCCTTCAGCGCCTAACTTCAATGAAGTAGGAAGCGCTGCTAACTTCAACGGAAAAGGTGCTAATGTACACGCAGAAGCTGCGGGTGTAGTTGTCATCAAATTGCTAACTTCTACTGAAGGTGCTACAGATATCCAAATCAGAGATGCTGCTGGTAAATTGGTTTACAACGGTTCTACTAGCAACCTACAAACCAACGTTCAGCTTGCACAAGCTAACGGCATCTATTATGTAACCCTGAGCTCAAAAAACGGCGTTGAAGTACGCAAAGTGTTTGTGCAACAATAAGTATCATTCAACGTAAAGAACCCACGATGAAAACAACTCAACATAACTCCACAGTAAAAAGTACCTACTCTACTCCACAAGTAGAGAAAGTACAACTAGACAACGAAATCTCAATGGTGATGATGTCCAATCCACCCATTGAAGGAATGCCTACTCAAGACCCATTGATGTCTTTGAAAGGGTTTAATTTGTTTAAATAAGAAAACATTAATCTAGAAAAAGCAGCCTTGAAAGGGCTGCTTTTTTTGTTTCTAGCGATGCTATATCTTACGATTTTCCAAAAACCTCAATCTATATAAAATCTATAGTTTGGCTATAGATGGATAAATATCAATGCTCTATCTTTGCATACGTTTTAATAAAACTCAATTATGAAAATTCAATACTTATTATTTTCCCTATTAGTTTCCTTAATCGGGTTTTCTCAGTCGGCTACAATATACACTAACAGTCTCATCGGGGATGACCTATCAGGCAACGGAACACAAGGAAATCCCTACAAAAGTTTTCACAAAGCTTATCAGATGGTTACAGCTGGGGGAACAATTTACCTATCTGGAACTTTTGATTGGACTCTTTCGGAAGAAGCTGGTGATGCAGTAACTTCTGGTTATACTTTAGCAAAAAATGTATCAATTATTGGTGAAGGTTCTAATCAAACCATTATTCAAGCCCATCCCACAGCAAATACTACAAATAGAAGGATTTTTACTATTAATTCAGGTGTTACTGTCGCAATTGAAAAAGTGACTATTCGAAATGGTAGAGTTGCAAACCTAGATAATACGGTATATCCTGCTGATGGAGGTGCAATATACAACAATGGTACTTTGACACTAAATTATTGTAGATTCTCTGCCAACTACGCATTAGCAGGCGGAAGTTATTCTGGCGGTGCAGGTGGAGCTATTCTTCATATGGCAAACAACACTATGACCATCAACTCTTGTACCTTTGATAATAATCAAGCTAATTGCGGTGGAGCTTTAGCAAATGAGTTTAATAATGCAAGTGGTAAATTTATTCTTACTAATTGTACATTTGCTTATAATAAACAGCTTGCAACTGTGGCAACTGTAGGTGGTGGCGCAATTTGGATACTTAACGGAACAAATATAATTACCAACTGTACTTTTCATGCAAATGAATTAACAACAGGTACAGGTAATGGTGCGTCAATACTTGTTCGACAAGGTAGTGTAAGAATCAAGAATAGCATTTTTGCCAACGGATTGCAAAGTGGAAGTGCTTTAGGTTCTCAAGAATCAGAAATTGCTTATAGTGGAGGGTCAGCTACAGATGACGGGTTTAACGTAATTGGTAAACAATATGAAGGTATTACTTCGCCACAAACAACCTCATATTATGATTCATACGCATCAACAACTGCAGCGGATGGAATTTTCACAAAATATAGTAGTTCTCCCGCTCAGAACTGTAGTCTTTCTATAAATCCAACATTAACGGTTACCACCAATACAAACGGTACTTATTCCTTAGCTACCTCTGGTGTATGCCAAAATAGTGGTTCGACCGTAGCAAATAATGGGGTGTCAATTCCTACTGTTGATCAACGGGGTATAACTCGAATCAATCAAACTGATATTGGAAGTTATGAATCAAATGTAACTGCACCAGTTTTAACTGTATCTTCAATTGCTTTAAACGCGTTCTCGACAACTTTAGGGACGCCATCTGCAGAGCAGTCAATTACGGTAGAAGGAACAGATCTAACGGGAAATATGACAATAACGGCTCCTTCCGGATTTGAAATATCTTTAACCTCTGGCACTGGTTTTACCAGCAATTTAACTCTTACACCAACTAACAATGTTGTAACAACAACTACTATTTATGTGCGTTTGACCGGTTTAGTTGGCGGGAATTTATCTGGCAATATTACCACAAGCTCGCTCTGTACTGGTAATCAAATAAATGCAGTAACTGGTACAGTTGTAGTTCCTATAATTTCTGCAACTCCAAGTACATTAACAGGTTTTTCAAGTTGTTTAGGCACTGAATCTACTTCTCAATCTACTTCAATTACAGGTTCTAACCTTACCACAGACATTGTATTAAATGCTCCTAATGGTTATGAGATATCTCTAAGTCAAAATTCAGGATATGGCGCAACTTTGACATTGGTTCAAACAAATGGAAGTGTTTCTGCGACAACTATATATGTTCGATTAAAAGCATCAGCAACTGCAGGTTCTTATAATTTAAATTTAACCGCTACTTCCGTTTCGACAACCAACATAGCCCTAACCGGAACCATGAACGGAAATGTAACGGTAACAAGTACTAATTTACCTGGTATATTTACCTACGCTGTTGGTACGGCCGCCACTGCACTAACTTACACTTCAAATTACGTTTTCTCCTATCAATGGTATTCCAACACAACTAATAGTACCGTTGGAGGTACTGCAATTTCAGGTGCCACAAGTGCCACATACACCCCTTCGACTACTAGTACAGAATTAGGCACTAAATTCTATTATTGTCAAGCTACAGGTTGTAATACTGCACTTTCTGGCGTTGCAACAGTACATGTTTACCGCAATTATTATTCTAAAGCAAGCGCAACAGATTTCAATGATGTAGCATCATGGGGTATCAATACTGATGGAACAGGTACGGCTCCTGCTGCCATTGACAATACAGGTTCATTCAACATTCAGAATAATTCACAAATGATACTGAGTGCAAGTGCTACAGTTAGAGCATTAACAATCAATGCAGGTAAATTGACTGTAGCAAGCAACACGCTAACGATTTCAATTCTAAATCAAAACAATACAGAATTAAACGTAACTAACGGAGGGACATTAGAAGTTTCAGGTGGTTCAATTGTGTTGAACGGTGCTGCCTATTTTGCAAATGGTTCTGGTCTAACCCAAACTGGTGGTCTTATCGTACTTTATCCAAATTCAGGTACAGGTCTTACATCGATTGGTGGTGTGAGTTCGGCAAATATTGCTTTTGGAATTGGATATACAGCTGGAAGCACGGCTTCTAGTATTAGCACTTCTGCAAATGCCCTTAAATTCAATTGTACAGGAGGGACTATCCAAATTGTGGACCCTGCTGCCTCTACAAATGCAGGTGTAGCCTCGTTCGCATATCAAGGTGCAGTGAATGTAGTTTTTAATTCAAATCATACCTTTATTTTAGGAAACGGATTGTCCACAATGGCAAGCGGAAGTACAAATGGATTCCTGTTAAATACGAAAGTATCAACTGGCTATTTATCATTTGGAAACTTTATTGTTGATATTTTATCAGGTACAAATAGAATTGCCATTAATGCTGGTTCTACCGTAATGGTAACACAAAATTTAACCATTTCCTCAGGTGAATATAGACATAATTGCGACCATTATATTTCAGGAGACCTTGCCAACGAAGGTATTTTTGCTATGACAGGTGGGACCCTTTACTTTGCGAAGTATGAAAATGGTGTTGAAACACCAGCTACAATTGCTCAGACAATTTCTGGAAATGGATTATTTAAGAACACTACCAATAACCATAACTTTAACAGTGTAGGATTTAATAATATATCAGCCGGAGGTATTACATTTGCAAATGCAAACACCTTGAAGAGTCAAGTCGGATATTTGGGAACTATTTCTGGTTGGTTAACCTTGAGAAATGGTGTTATAAATACCGGATCAAATGCTTTAATTCATACCCAACCAAATGCTATTGCATATACTGCCGGCGGTTTTGGTTCGGGCTCTACTTATGCTCGTTTATATACCACCGCGGGTACTGGGACCACCATTACATCAGGTGCTATACCTGCTATAGGGGTTGGATCTTACCCTTTCGTTTCAGGTAATCCTGTTACAGGCATGAAGGTGCGTCATTTCCATAGAGGTACCGCAACGATGTCTGTTGGTGGACTTGTTGCAGTGAAATTTACTGAAGGTCAAGGTCTAAGTCCACTGTCATCAAATTTCACGGAAACTGTGGTCTATGATCAACAATCAAACTCTACTTGGGAAGTGACTACAACTGCAACAATTACCGGTAATGCAACCTATTGTATCCAAGCCCAAGACGCTTTCCCAACAAGTACCGCAAACGTAGTCATAGTAAGAAACGGTGCACAAGTAGGAACTGCCTCAGCCGGCAGCTCTTATCCAATGGGCCAAAGAGCAGGTTTGTCAGCAGTCAACCAAGTTGGTACTTTTACACTTGCAACCTCATCTCCTTCATTGAATCATACTTGGACAGGTGCAACTTCAACGGATTGGGCAACCGCTTCAAACTGGTCGCCAGCAATTGTTCCTAACTCTGCAAATGTCACTATTCCATCTGTAGGCATCACCAATTTCCCTGAAGTTACTGCGGTAACTATCGCCAGCGGGAAAACGCTTACATTGTTAGCTGATACTAAATTGAACATTTCAGGCGTATTGACAAACAACGGCACCATGACTATCGAAAGCGGTGCTACACTAGTTCAAGGAGCGAGCTCTACAGTTGCAGGCTCAGGAGTTTACAATGTTAAACAAGCCATTACTGGAGCTGGAACAACAACTCCAACTGGTCGTTACTGGTACCTTGGTAGCCCGGTTGCAACTTCAAGTTCTTCAGTGCTTTTTGCTTCAAACACAGCTAACGTGGTTAAAAAGCGTGACGAAGTCAACAACGCTTGGGTAGCGCTTGCCAGTGGAACTCCTGAAAACCTTGTCGTTGGTAAAGGATACTACACGCAAGCAATAGCTGCATCACCGACAATAACATTTACTGGCGGTAATATCAATAATGGATCTGTTACCATTTCAAACCTCTCAAGAACTTCAGGAATCAACTTTGAAGGCTTCAATCTTGTTTCTAACCCTTACCCTTCTTACCTAGATTGGGATGCGGTTACTAAAACCAATGTAGGCAACACCATGTGGTATCGTGCAGCTACAGGCAACACTGCAGCTTCAATGGTATTTGAAACTTATGTTGCAGGTGCTGCAGGTGGTATCGGAACCAACCTTAGTGGTAATGTAGCCACCAAACTCATCCCACCAATGCAAGCATTCTGGGTGCGTGTTGATCAAGGGCAAACTACAGGGTCGCTTACTTTGGATAACTCTATGCGCTCGCATTTCTCATCATTTAGCGGTTCAACTGCTGGTTTGCGCTCAACTAACGATGAGTTGAAAGCTTTCCTTCGCATGAACTTGCTTCAAGAAGACAAAAAAGACCAGTTGATTGTTTACATGAACGGTGCAGCTACCAACAACTTTGATGCGCTCGACGGGGAGAAAATGATGCAGGCTGGCATTGCTCAGTTCTATACTTCTGCTGCTGGCAAGAAAATCGTGATCAATGGCTTGAATAGTGCTAAAAAACAACAGTCATTGCCTATCACTATGGAGATTCCTTCTACAGGAGTGCATACTTTTGAAATTGAAAACCTTGAGTTAGAATCTGGCCTCGTTTGGTTAGAAGATAAGCAAGAAGAAACCATGCAAACGCTTGAAGAAGGTTTCACTTACCAATTCTATGCTGAGGCAGGTATCAACACTGATCGCTTTGTACTTCATTTCAATATCCTTGACAACAGCGCTCCATCTGCACCAAACTATGGTGAAGTAAACAGCTCAGCTAACTTTAGCGGAAAAGGTGCTAATGTACACGCAGAAGCTGCAGGTGTAGTAGTCATCAAATTGCCAACTTCTACTGAAGGAGCAACGGATATCCAAATCAGAGATGCTGCTGGTAAATTGGTTTACACTGGTTCTACTAGCAACCTTCAAACCAGCGTTCAGCTTGCACAAGCTAACGGCATCTATTATGTAACCCTAAGCTCTAACAACGGCGTTGAAGTACGCAAAGTGTTTGTGCAACAATAAGTATCATTCAACGTAAAGGACCCACGATGAAAACAACTCAACATAACTCAACAGTAAAAAGTACCTACTCTACTCCACAAATAGAAAAAGTACAACTAGACAACGAAATCTCTATGGTGATGATGTCCAATCCACCCATTGAAGGAATGCCTACTCAAGACCCTTTGATGTCTTTGAAAGGGTTTAAGTTGTTTAAGTAAGTAAAAAATAATCTAGAAAAAAGCAGCCTCACAAGGGCTGCTTTTTTTGTTGAACTTTAATCACTAACAATATCATTTAAGTGTTCAATTAACAGAAATCAATATTCAATTAGTGACCATCAACTTCTTTGTTTTGTACATTTGCCAAAAGATGAAAACAACTCAATATAACCCAACAGTAAAAAGTACATACTCCACCCCACAAGTAGAGAAAGTACAACTAGACAACGAAATCTCTATGGTGATGATGTCCGGAATTTTTGAAGCACAACCTAAACAAGACCCTTTGATGTCTTTGAAAGGATTTAGATTGTTTAAGTAAGAAGATCTCTCTTATCATAAAAAGCAGCCTCTAAAGGGCTGCTTTTTCTTTTAACTAGCAGCATATTTAAAATTAACACAGTCATCGAATCTATAAAAAATCTATAATTCATGTGAATTGTTTTCATATTGCCAATGTATCTTTGTCTTCGATTAAAAATTTAAAAATGAAAGTTTTAAAAGCATTGGTTTTTATTGCGTTGGCATTGGGCAGCTATGCCCAGCACCTAACAATTTCAAATTCAGGAGAATTAGGGACATCAGGGACAAATTGGAGTATTAACGGTAATGTTTTACAACTTGCCGCAAGTGGGAGCGCCACTGTTCATCCTAGTGTTGTAGAAAATCACTTGCTAAATACTGGTGATTTAACTATCTCTATTCCAAAAATTATCGGGACCACCAGGAGTATCATCATTTCAAATTCGATTAGTTATTCTGGAAATACAAATAGAACTTTAACATTCAATGCCCCCAATCATATTTTCATCTCTTCTGGTGCTAATATCACATCAGCAAACGCAGCGCTAAACGTTGTATTAAGAGCTATTTGCTTGCTTGGTTCGCCTGATAACGGTACAATTCAAATTTTAAACTCCACGATTAACACAAACGGTGGTCACCTATGGATTGCTGGTGGCCCAAACAATGCTACATGGAATGGTTTAACGGTCGGCGATCATTACGCCAGAACCTGGACGGATGATGTTAAAGGTTTAGAAATTTCCGGTAGCACAATCAACACAAATGGCGGTCACTTGTATATTGCTGGTTATTCATGGAATTCAGCAAATACCAATGGTATTAATTACGGCGTTTACATTGACTTTACAAACATTAGCACAGCAACCGGAAATATAGAAATTGATGGGTATTTAAATGGGCTCTATTATGTCGGAGCTGGAACTAGGATCGATGCAATCTCCGGACCAATATCCATCAATACCACAAGTGGGAATATTTTAATCAAAGGATACGGGGGCGACTCTAATGGTAGTACTGGTGTTGGATGGAGGCATGCTTTAGTATTATATTCAGTAAATAATACACCTCCTTATGCCCTTTCAATAAAGTCTGTCAGTGGAAACATTACGATCAATGGTACTGCTGTATTTAGTGGCTCGACAGTTAATGACGCTGAAGGGATAACTATGGGAAGTACAAATGCTTCTGGCTTAAATGTGGTATCACAAACAGGTAGTATTACGCTCAACGGATCAAATTCTCGAGCAAGCACAGGGCAATTTTGTAATGGAATTAGAATTTATACTGGTGATGTCGCAAATGCAATAGTCATTGGTGATGACGGCATCAATCCATACTCCGGAAATATCACTATTAATGCAGATGCTATTTTACAACGATACAATAGTACAATGTCAGGAACTATTTCTGTTAAAACAACCGGTGCTGTTTCCATTCAACCTGTGTCTCCTTCATTTAGCTACCTCAGAGCAGGGAGTAGCCCAGGAATCTTAACCTTTGACAACGACTGGAATTTTGGAACGGGTATCACCACATTAAATTTTGGCAAAAGCGGTAACGGAACCGATATTTCCTTAAGTAATGGAGTTACAACCAACGGCCCAATTAATGTTTACGGTGGTGTCATGACTATAGGCGGAAATCTGAATCCAACTAATACCTCAACAGGCGATATTTTACTTCAAGGAAAGAACGTTGCTGGAGCAGGTATTATCAATATGCCTACCGGTAGAACACTTACCATGAATACATGGGTAGATTTTACCTATCCAAATGCCATTAACGGTGCCAACGTCAATTTTGTAAAAGGATGGAATGGTTTAGCTATTCTTTCTGCCGCATGCGGCTACACAGGAAGCACCACCGTTAATAGTGGTATCTTACAATTCAATGAGAGCAAAACTTTTGGTGATATTACTGTTGCAGCCGGAAAAACACTTATCCTCGGGCCGAGTAAGCAATTCACTATCAATGGTGCTTGTGCAAACGATGGTACACTCAAACTAAGTTCAGGTTCAACCCTACTCACTGGTAATTCTAGTTTGTTCTCTGGAGCAGGAAGTTATGTAGTGGAACAATATGTAACCGGAGCGGGAACCACCACTCCAACAGGGCGTTTTTGGTATCTTGGGTCGCCGATTAGCAATGCTTTTTCAACTGCATTTAATGCTGGTGGGCCAAATGTGCTCAAATACCGTGATGAACCCAATAACCAATGGGTAGAAATCACCAATGATGGAGTAACACTTGTGCCAGGGCGTGGGTACTATTGTCAAGTTGTAGCTAATTCTACCCTATCTTTTGCGGGCAGCTATTACAACAATGGCCCAATGACCATTACAAACCTCTCAAGAACTTCAGGAATCAACTTTGAAGGCTTCAATCTTGTTTCTAACCCTTACCCTTCTTATTTAGATTGGGATGCGGTAACTAAAACCAATGTAGGCAACACCATGTGGTACAGAACTGCTAGCGGCAGCACGCCAGCTTCCATGGTCTTTGATACGTATGTGGCTGGTTCAGGTGGAATTGGCACAAACTTGAATGGTGCAGGTGTAAGTAACCTCATTCCGCCAATGCAAGCTTTTTGGGTGCGTGTCAATCAAGGGCAGACTTCAGGGTCGCTTACTTTGGATAACTCTATGCGCTCGCACTTTACATCAATCAATGGTAGTGTAGCTGGTCTAAAGTCAACTTCAAATGATAGAGCTTTGTTCCTTCGCATGAACTTATTGAATGGAACTGCTAAAGACCAATTGATTGTTTACATGAACGGTGCAGCAACCAACAACTTTGATGCACTCGACGGTGAGAAAATGATGCAAGCAGGTATCCCTCAGTTCTATACTAAGGCTGCAGATAAGAAAATCGTGATCAATGGCTTGAATAGCGCTAAGAAACAACAGTCTTTACCGATCACCATGGAGATTCCTTCTACAGGTGTGCATACTTTTGAAATTGAAAACCTTGAGTTAGAATCTGGCCTCGTTTGGTTAGAAGACAAGCAAGAAGAAACCATGCAAACGCTTGAAGAAGGCTTCACTTACCAATTCTATGCTGAGGCAGGTATTAACACTGAGCGTTTTGTACTTCACTTCAACTTGCTCGACAACAACACGCCTTCTGCGCCTAACTTCAACGAAGTAGGAAGCGCTGCTAACTTCAACGGAAAAGGTGCTAATGTACACGCAGAAGCTGCGGGTGTAGTAGTCATCAAATTGCCGGCTTCAACTGAAGGCTCAACTGATATCCAAATCAGAGATGCTGCTGGTAAATTGGTTTACAACGGTTCTACTAGCAACCTTCAAACCAGCGTTCAGCTTGCGCATGCTAACGGCATCTATTATGTAACTCTTAGCTCTAACAACGGCGTTGAAGTACGCAAAGTGTTTGTGCAACAATAATAGAAAATCAAAAGCATAAAAAAAGCCTCCTGAATTAGGAGGCTTTTTTTTGTTGGCCCACTAGGGCTCGAACCTAGACTCTTCTGAACCAAAATCAGACGTGTTGCCAGTTACACCATGGGCCATTAAGATTTCGCTTAATGCGAGTGCAAATTTAAGAAGTTTTTTTATTTCAGCAAAAACTAATCACCAAAATTAAATTTTCAATAAATTTTAAGTTCAACAAAAGGCAACAAACTCTATTTTCGTGCGTATGTATGCAAGCGCGATTATTGTTAAATTCGCAGTACTTAAACACTTCAAACTGAGCTCATGACTTACTCAAAATGGAACACTTACCTTGGCTGGTTTATCTTTATTATTGCCTCGGCAGTTTACCTCATGACCATAGAATCAACCGCAAGTCTCTGGGATTGTGGTGAATACATTACAGCAGCCTACAAACTTGAGGTAGGTCACCCACCAGGTGCACCCCTCTTTATGGTACTTGGGCGTTTGTTCTCATTTTTTGCTGCACCTGAAAATGTAGCCGTTTATATCAATGCACTTTCTGCTATTTCTAGCTCCCTGACCATACTTTTTATGTTTTGGTCTCTTACTTTACTCATCAAAAAAATTGTTTTAAAACAAGGAGATGAGCTCACTGGAGGTAATCAATTTGCCATCTTTTCTGCTGCGGCAATAGGGTCTTTGGCCTATACTTTTTCTGATTCTTTCTGGTTTTCAGCGGTTGAAGGGGAAGTTTATGCCATGGCGTCTTTATTTACTGCCGTTATCTTTTGGGCCATTTTAAAATGGGATGAAGAGATGGAAGAAGCAAGCCATGGTGCCCGCCTTACTGAACTTCGTCCAAATCGTTGGATACTCCTTATTTTCTTCTTGCTCGGGCTAGCAATCGGTGTCCACCTTCTCGGTATTCTTGTTGTACCTGCAATTGGCTACATGCTCTATTTCCGCACGCAAGAAAACGTAAGTATCAAAGGGCTTTTAATCACAGGTTTGCTCTCTATTATTACCCTTGGTTTTATTCAAGAAGGAGTCATTCCTGGAAGTATAGCTATGGCATCTAATTTTGAGGTTGCCTTTGTAAATAGTTTAGGTTTGCCTTTTTACAGCGGTACTATTTTCTTCTTTGTATTGTTGGTTGCGGCTTGCCTTTATGTGGTGCGCTATGCCTACAAAACAAGCAAAACTGTCCTTTACAACGCCGCAATGGGCTTGGTCATGTTGCTGATTGGCTATGGTTCATTTGCTGTCATTGTCATTCGTTCAAACGCCAACACACCCCTTGACGAAAACGACCCTGAAAACCTAGTTACCCTTCACTCCTACTTGAAGCGTGAGCAATATGGTTCGTCGCCAATAGTTTTTGGGCCATACTGGAACTCATTCCGCAATGGTGAAGAAATGACAGAAGAAGGCCCAAAAATTTTAGATCGTTCGGCCTGGACTGACCTTTCTGCCTATTACATTCGCCGCTTTGTTGTCATTGAAAATGATGTAGAAGTTAAAGCATTTACCAAAGAAGCAGATGCTGAAGCCTGGATCAAAGAAAATAAAGGCGCATACAGCATCGAAGAAAAATATTACGAAAGTAATGCTAGCGTAAGAGAAGGGGCCGTCCCTACCTACGCTCAAACCACTTTCTTCCCTCGTATGTACAATGGTGAAGGTCCATCTGCAAGTTTACACAAACAACTCTATGCAAAATGGTCTGGCTACAACGAAAATGATGGCGCAAGTAGTGAAATTGGTCGCGATGGTAAACGCCTACCTACTTTTGGCGAGAACCTCACTTATTTCATGCGTTATCAAGTCAATTGGATGTACATCCGTTACTTTATGTGGAACTTTGCAGGGCGTCAGAACGATATCCAAGGTCATGGTGACAACCTCCACGGAAACTGGATTTCAGGTATTTCTGCACTCGATGAGGCTCGTTTGGGAAGTCAAGACGATGTGCCGTACTTCACTTCAGAAAACACCGCACACAACACCTTTTTCTTTTTACCGCTTATTTTAGCCCTTATTGGCTTGGTATTCCATTACAGAAAATTGCCTAAAGATGCGTTTATTGTCACCCTGGCATTTATTTTCACAGGTTTAGCCATTGTGGTTTATCTCAATCAAAAACCTTACGAACCGCGCGAGCGCGACTACGCTTACTCTGGTTCGTTTTATTTCTTTGCACTTTGGATCGGGATTGGGGTTTTTGCCATTTTTGATTTCCTTAAAAAGTATATCCCAACTGCTCAAACACGTGCAGCTTTTGCAGCGGCCTTAGGTTTAGTAGTGCCAGTAATCATGGGTGCTCAAGGCTGGGATGACCACGACCGCAGCGGAAAAACTACTGCTCGTGACCTCGCTCACAACTACCTTGAGTCTTGTGGCAAAAACGGTATCCTCTTCACAAACGGCGACAACGACACCTTCCCACTCTGGTACTTACAAGAAGTTGAAGGAAAACGCACCGATGTTAGGGTATGTAATTTGTCTTTGATGGGAACCGACTGGTACACCAATCAGATGAAACTCAAAACCTATGAATCTGATCCATTGCCGATCAAATTCAGAGAAGATCAGATCCTGATGTATGCGGGTAATACTGACCAAGTTTATTTTATGCCACTTTTACAATTGTTCTCACAGAATCCTTCTGAAGAAGTAATTAGAAAAGTACTTGATTTGCGCTTGAAACATAACCCGAAAGAAGCGCGTCAGGCAGCAGGTTATTTTGATCAACAAGCACGCTCACTTTTTGTAGATGTGGTTGCCAAAAGCCCAGAAATGGAAGCACTTAAAATGCAAATTGCCAGCACTGACTCTACAGACATGATCAATGCAACCATTGCCAAATATCAAAATGTTTTCAAACTATTTGAAGGTGCACGCGCTGGTCAGGTTGAATTCAAAAACAACAGCGGGCAGTCTCTTCAAGAATTACTCGATCAATACGAAAGAATATGGGCTACCGTTGATTTCACAGACGCAATGGCTTTTGTTCGTGACGATTCTAACATGATCATCGACGAACAAAATAAATTCAGCTTCTTCCCTTCTACCCGTTTTTCTTTAAAAGTGGATCGCCAAAATGCAATTGCTTCAGGTGTATTAAGCGCCAAAGAAAACAGTAGCAAAATCAGTTCTTCAATAGAATTTGAATTTGACCCAGAGCGCGACCAAGCACTTTCACGTGAGGAAGTCATGATGATGGATGTAGTAGCCAATAACAACTGGGATCGCGGAATCTATTTCTCAAGCAACCGTGGTTCATCTTTTGCAATTGCCTTACTCAGTGCTGGTTATATCAAGCAAGTAGGGATGGCTTACGCACTTACTCCTGTAAAATCAGAACCTGCGCTTATGGATGTCAATGCCATGGAAAAGAACATGCTCAATACCTACATGTATGGAGCAATGGATAACCCTGACGTCTTGACTGACTACTACGCGCGTCGCCACACCATTCAATACCGTGCTAACTTCTTATTGCTTGCCGAGCAACTCTATATGTTAGGCCGTAAAAATGAAGCACTCAAAGTACTCGATCGTGCCATGAAACTCATGCCTGAAGAAACAGTGATGGACTACGGCGACATCAACCCTGTAGATGTGTTCAACTCGCTCAATATCAACAAAGCAAATAATAGCTTCGACTACCAAGGTCAAAATATTAGACCACTAAACGCTGGTATCTTGCATGAATATGTTCAGCTCTATTATTCACTTGGCGCCTATAAAAAAGCCGATGCATTAGGAATGAAATTGCTAGACAACTACAAAAGCATCATCGCTTATTTTGAGCATTCTGATATCGATTTTGCAGGCAACACTGACAACACTGAAGACCTTATTGCAGTTGCCGATGCCTTGTTGAAAATGCGCTCCACCATTAAAGCTGAAAATGCGCCAAAAAGTGCGTTTACCAAAGCACTCGATGCAACCGTACAAAAACTCTACAAACAAGTGTTGCCAAAAATCTATACTTCATTAGATCAAGCAGCGGCTGAAAACGGAGAAATTTCTGGGGCTTATGGTGAAGCTGGCCCTTACGGCACCATGTTAGGAAACCTTCAAACCTATATGGGTGCACTTGGCGAACACCACGGGCTCATCAAACCAAGAATAGCAAGCAGCAGTCCACAAGGTTCAGAACCCGCAGCAAACATTGACCTCAATGCACTTGGTGCAGGCCAAGCTCCTGGCGCAGGCATGATGCAGTAAGCACAAGATGAGATACTTTTTCCAACACCTGATTCATGAATTTCAGTTACCGCTGAAAAATCCGGTGTTGGTTTTTTCCATCCTGTTATTTATCATTCTTCTTTCACCGATTGTCCTTAGAAAACTAAAAATTCCTGGGATCATTGGGCTCATACTTTCTGGTGTCCTCATCGGACCACATGGTTTAGGTCTAATTGGTGCTAGAACCATGGAAGCCGAAGGGAGCATTAAATTATTTGCCACCATTGGCTTGCTATATATCATGTTCATGGCAGGGCTCGAATTAGACCTGCGTCAGTTCAAAAGGTATTTCAAAAAAAGTCTTGGGTTCGGTATTTTTACCTTCATACTTCCTTTAGCCTTAGGTTATCCGCTGTGTCTCTATGTTTTACACTTGCAACCGCTTGCCGCCTTGCTTACCGCAAGCATGTTCTCTACGCACACCTTGGTTGCGTATCCGATCATAAGTAAGTTTGGCCTTACCAAACACAGGGCGGTTGCCATTACTGTGGGCGGGACCATCCTGACAGACACTGCCGTACTGATTATTCTTGCCATAATTTCCAGTGCAAATCATGGAGAATTAGACCTGAGCTTTTGGCTTCGTTTAATTACATCTTTGACCATGTTCTCCTTGATCATGTTCTTCATTGTTCCAAAAGTAGCGCGCTGGTTTTTTAGTAAACTCGATAGTGAGAAAACCTCCCAATATATTTTTGTGCTTTCCGTTGTTTTCTTTGCCGCATTTTTGGCTGAAGTAGCGGGTGTAGAACACATTATTGGGGCTTTTGTGGCGGGTTTGGTGCTCAATAAATTGATACCACATAACTCTGCTTTAATGAATAGAATTGACTTTATTGGCAATTCCTTATTCATTCCTTTCTTTTTGATTTTTGTAGGCATGGTTGTGGACTACAAAGTCTTTTTTCAAGGAACTTGGCCTTTAATCATCGCTGGTGTACTGACTTCATTTGCCATTTTTTCAAAATGGTTAGCTGCATTTGCTACTCAAATTAGTTTTAAACTCACCGGTTTAGAAAGGCAAATTGTTTTTGGTTTAAGTACCGCACACGCCGCAGCTACACTTGCTATTATTATGGTAGGTTATGACGACGGGCACGGTATTTTAAGCATCAATATTGTCAACGGAACCGTACTTCTCATACTTTTTACCTGTATGACTTCGTCCTTTGTAACAGAAAGTGCCGGGAAAAGATTGCTCCAGAAATTATCTGAAAATAGCGAACTTGAAGACAACGAAATGCGCTTGCGCAATAAGCACCTCATGGTCTACATGAATGAGCTTAAAGGAAATGAACGCTTATTAGATTTTGCACTTTTAATTACTGACCCACAAGTTATTAATCCAATATCTGTTGTGAGTGTTTATCCGGACAACGAGAATGCCGAACGCATGATTCGAAAATCTAGAAAATCCCTAGAAGATATTGTCAAGCACTACTCTGGTCATGAATCAAAACTCAATACGATTGCAACCATTGATCATAACTTATCTTCAGGTATTTCAAGGGTTTCTAAGGAATTAGTTGCCGATATTGTTTTAGTCAACGATAGCCCAGACATTAACATTATTAAACGTTTGGTAGGCGATGATCGCGCACATTTACTCACTACTTGTGACAAAACGGTTTTTTTCAGCTCTCTCAATAGACCGAGTGTTTCTTACGAACGAATTATCCTCGTTTCGCCATTGCTATCTGAACTTGAACCTACCTTTATATTATGGTCAGAAAGAATTCTTCGTTTAGGCAAAGAACTCAATATTCCTGTATTACATTTTGGTAGCGCAACCACCTTTGACCGGCTAGAAAAAGTTGCTTCTGCCAATAAGATGGAAGTAGAACTCATTTGTAAAGAACTCAATTCATTAGAAGAATTCTATCCTAGTTATCAAAAACGAACGAGCGATTTTGTCGTGTTTACAGCTTGTAGAGCAGGTTCGGTTTCTTATGATTCACAAATGGACATCCTCATTCAAGGAATGGACGTCGCCTTCGAACAAAATGATTACCTATTACTCTATCCGGGCACCATTTCAAGCGACCCTACTTATTCTAACTACGACGACATCAGTACTGCTCCGCTTGCAGCAGGTGTCGAGACCATTCAGAAAATTGGTAGAGAGGTCGGAAATATCTTTAAGAAAAAATAATCTATCCGATTGAAAAAACTCAGGCCCACTTTTTGGCTCTATTTTTTAGGCGCTTATGTAATTTTGCAGTTTGCGTGGTGGGGTTATCATTTGATACAATTAAGTGCTTACATTCCGCAACAAGATGCACGCTTGGCCAAGCGAATTGGGATGGTCATCGGTGAAGGCCTAGTGTTCTTGTTAATTCTCATTTTTGGAATTTACAGAATCCGAAAAAGCATCCAGAAAGAATTGGCGCTGCAGCAAAGACAAAACAATTTTTTATTGACCGTAACCCACGAGCTCAAAACACCATTGGCGGCGCTCAAGTTATATCTACAAACGCTCAAAAAGCACAACCTTACTGAGCAAAAAAAGGAGCAAATCATTGAAGGTGCACTTTCTGAAAATGAAAGGCTCGTGCAACTTATCGAGAATATTTTGCAAACTTCAAGAGCAGATATCGACGCATTTGAATTGCATAAACAGCCCATTGCTTTGAAGCAGTTTTTAGAAGAACTGATTGGTCGTTACCAAAGTAGATACAAAGCACCCTTATTCTTCTTAAATGCTATTAGCCCAATTGAACTGAAAGTCGATCCAAATATGCTGGAGACGATCCTCGTTAATTTGATTGAAAATGCTATAAAATATGGGGGTACTCAGCAAGAAATTCAGGTCGAACTTATCAAGCTTGATCGATTCTTAACCATCTTGGTGAAAGACCAGGGCCCTGGCATTCCGAATTCAGAAAAGGCTCACATTTTTGACAAATTCTATCGTGTCGGAAATGAAGAAACTAGAAAAGCCGCTGGCAGTGGTTTAGGTCTTTATTTAGTGGCAGAATTTGTGCGTTTGCATAAAGGACAAGTACGTTGCCAAGAAAATCATCCTCACGGATGCATTTTTGAGGTAATTTTGCCTTATGAATAGAAAAGTAGGACTCATTATTCTTGACGGTTGGGGCTTAGGTGATAAAGGGCCTTCAGATGCCATTTACGCAGCCAACACGCCTTTCATGGATCAACTCATGTCGGTTTACCCAACCGCTAAATTGCTTACTTCAGGAGAAGACGTTGGTCTGCCAGAAGGGCAAATGGGTAACTCCGAAGTGGGGCACCTCAATATTGGAGCCGGAAGAATCGTCTATCAAGAACTAACCCGCATTAATAAGAGCATCCGAGACGGAGAGTTCCAACAAAACAGCAGCATTCTAGCAGCATTTAAAGCAGCTAAATCCACCCAGAAAAAAGTTCATTTCATTGGCCTAGTTTCTGAAGGTGGCGTGCATTCAAGCCAAGCACATCTACATACACTTTGTGATATGGCTGAATCTTTTGGGCTCGAAAACTATTTTGTTCATGCCATTACTGACGGCCGAGATTGCGACCCGAAGAGTGGCCTTGGATATTTGAAAAAGCTAGAAGACCACTTAGCCAACAAAAAAGGTAAAATTGCCACGCTCATCGGACGTTACTACGCCATGGACCGCGACAAACGATGGGAGCGTGTTGCTAAGGCGTATCACCTCATGGTCAATGCCGAAGGAAACCATTGCGTCAGCGCAACAAAAGCGCTTGAAACAGCCTATGCAGAAGGCATTACAGATGAGTTTATCTTGCCGCAACTTTTAGATGCGCAAGGAACCATTTCCGAAGGAGACTCCGTTATCTTCTTTAATTTCAGAACAGATCGTCCAAGAGAACTCACTACTGTCCTGACACAAGAAGCCAATCATGAATACAACATGCATCCGATGAACTTGCATTTTTGTACCATGACTAATTACGACGCAAGTTATAGAAATATCCATGTCATTTTTGACAAAGACAACCTAAACATGACCCTCGGTGAGGTGATCTCAAAAGCAGGTAAAACGCAAGTTAGAATTGCCGAAACCGAAAAATACCCACACGTAACTTTCTTTTTTAGTGGGGGCAGAGAAGCCAATTTTGAAGGGGAAGAACGCATTCTTATTGCGTCTCCAAAAGTTGCAACGTATGATTTACAGCCTGAAATGAGTGCCCCTGAAGTAGGAAGTGCTATTATGGATTTCATGCGGGCCTCAACGCCTGATTTCATTTGCTTAAATTTTGCAAATCCAGATATGGTCGGGCATACAGGTGTGTATGCGGCGATAACTAAAGCAGTCGAAACCGTCGATGCGCAACTTAAAAAGGTGGTAGAATGCGGACAATCCTTAGGCTATGAATTCATCGTCATTGCAGATCATGGAAATGCCGACTATGCCATTAATCCTGATGGAAGTCCAAATACCGCACACAGCCTCAACCCAGTGCCAGTAGTGTTAGTTACCGAAGATCAAACGCTTGGCCTTGAAAACGGAATTTTAGCAGATGTTGCGCCAACCATTTTGAGCCGAATGGGCTTAGAAATTCCTTCTGAAATGAACGGTAAGTGTTTGGTGGCGCAAAAGTAGATTGAGCCCTTATCTAAATATGGATTTTTATCGAAAAAGATTTTAATTGAGCTGAATTACTCCAAAACGATACCTTTTGCTTTAAGCTGAGGAATTACTTTGAATTTTTTAGGCTCGATCGTGCCTGCTTCAAACACAAAACGCTTGTCATACATCGTTTCGTGAACCCAGAAACTGACCCAAAATTCATTATTTAGGGCAAATAAGTCAGGCATAATAGGTTCAATACGAGCAGCTTCTTGTGGCAACATTACTTCAATGCCTTTGCGCAAAGTAGATGTTTTCTTTTCTTCGCCTGTTTGAGGGTCTTTGCCATAACCTGTAGATGCAACTATAATCCCTTCCATGATGTCATCGCGGTTGTTCAATAAGAAAACCACATATTCTGGCTCTCCTCCTTCTATCGGTAATTCTACTAGTGCCAATGAAACTCCTTCCACTTTTGGACCTAATAATTCTTCTCTCATGCTTCTTGAATACTAAAATTAAATACTGCTGCCATTTCTTGAAGCAACACACTTCTGACTTGTTCCATATCTACACTGCCGCCAAGCTCTTCAGACATTGAAGTAACCGCTTTGTCTTGAATTCCGCAAGGAACTATGTTTCCGAAATAATTTAAATCGGGCTGGACATTTAAAGCTATTCCGTGCATGGTAACCCATCGTGAACACTTGACGCCCATCGCGCAAATTTTGCGTGCGTTTGGCGTCTCCGCGTCTATCCAAACACCTGTTAAGCCTTCATAGCGAGTTGCTATAATATTGAAATGAGCCAGTGTTCTGATCACGGCTTCTTCCAAAAAGCGCATGTACTTATGAATATCTGTAAAAAACTGCTCGAGGTCTAATATCGGATACATCACCAACTGGCCCGGGCCATGATAAGTGATATCTCCTCCCCTATTGATTTTGTAAAACTGTGCATCAATTTGTTGTAGATGGTCTTCATTGAGCAAGAGATTTTCTTGCGCACCACTTTTCCCTAGGGTGTAGACGTGCGGGTGCTCACAAAACAAAATATGTTGTTCAGGCAAAAATGCGGTTTCATTTTTGCGATTCTCAATTTTACAATCAACTGCTTTTTTCAGCAAAGACTCTTGGAGGTCCCATGCTTCTTTGTAGTCAATAAGCCCTAAATTTCGGACTTCAACAACCGGAATATCCATTATCTCAATACGTTTACATGCCCAGCTAAAGTGCGGGTAACGGATTTATTATCGGTGTATACTATCTTCCAGTTGTAGAGGCCTAGCTGCACATCGCGTTTGCCTTTGTAGCGGCCAT
>JBDLPT010000004.1:0-2571 GCA_039800945.1 Bacteroidota bacterium
TCAAGCATCCTGCCGTGCAATTTATTGCGCTACCGCAAAATATCGGAAGAGCAAAAATTCGAAATGCCTTTCTGAATTATACGCAAGCCGACTACTTATTATTTATAGATGGCGACAGCGCGATAGAACATTCAGATTTCGTAGCCAAGTATTGGGCTTTTCTACAAAAATTTGAGCCCGAAGTTTTAGTAGGAGCCAGTGTCTATCAAAATAAAAAGCCAAGCCCAAACTACCTTTTGCGTTGGCGCTATTCTACGCAAAGAGAAAGTTTGTCATTTGAACAGCGATCTAAAAATCCAGCATTGGGTTTCAAGACCAATAATTTTATCATCAAGAGAGATCTTTTGCTTCAGCAACCATTTGAAGAGCAACTCACAACATATGGCCATGAAGACACGCTATTTGGTATACAGCTTTTACAAGCAAAAATTCGAGTGCAACACATTGATAATCCGGTTTGGAATTTACACCTAGACGACAACCAAACCTTTCTTTTTAAAACGGACCAGGCGCTACAAAATTTGCTTTGGTTGCAAGCACAACACCCGAGTCAAGAATTATTAGAAGTAAATAAGTTATTGGCTAAATACCTCGAGTGGTCATCAAAAACCACCACGAGTTGGCTACTCAATTTGCTTGCGGTTTTCACAAGACCAATGAAAGGGTGGTTGCTTAGCGGAAAAGCCCCTTTGCTTATTTTTGATTTATATCGTTTGTCTCGACTCCATTTGCTCGATAAGCATTCAAGATAACTTGTTGGAGAACTTGAGCATCTTTTTCCCAATGCTCGATTTCAGCTGCTTTAGCGCAATTTTTTTTGTAGGTGTCAAGTAAATTGGGGTTTTCAAATAGTTTGTTAACTGCCGATGCAATTTCTTCCGGATCAATTTTTTGAATGATTTCCCCACAGTTATATGCTAAAACAATGCGTTCAATTTCTTTTAACGGACCTGTTAGAATAGGCGTATTGGCTTGAATGTAGTCAAAAACTTTATTGGGAAGAGCCAAAGCGTAGTTAAGACTCAAAGGCTTATCCATGGCCAGGCCCAAATCTGCAGCTGCTGTGTATCGGAGCATTTCCTGATACGGAAGACGGCCAATAAAGCGAACTTTGTCGTTGAGTTCGTTTTCTCGAACAAGTTGCTTCACTTTCGGTATGACATCGCCGCTACCCACTAAAAACAGCACAGCATTATTAATAGATTTCATGGCTAATACGGCTTCTTCGATTCCTCGGTCGACATTTAAACCACTCCCTTGAATGATGATCATTTTGGTGCTTTCTCCCAGTTGTAGTTCGGCTTTGCTCAACGGAATGATGTGCTGATTTCTAAAAGGAACATTTCTTACGACTGCTACTTGAATGTTGTATTTCTTTCTAAATATTTCAGCTATTGACTCATTTACAGTAAGCACATACTTTAGATGAGGTAGAATGCGTTTTTCTATATGTAGCCAAAAACTTTGAATTTTGGGCCTGGCAATAAGCTCTGGCACCTCTGTGAATAATTCATGGCTATCATAGATGATAGGAATCCTTTTAAGTTTGCTTATTAAAAAAGCAGCAGGCAGCGTATCAAGATCATTCGCAAAAAGAAAATCAATTCTTTTTAGAAGTAAAAAAATAAATAAGCGGATATTGAGCGTTGCGTAAAATAGTGCGCCTTTTTCAAAGAGTAGTTTAAATCTTTTGAAAGGATAGTCGCGCTTCGGCATTGCTGGACTATCTTTCTTCTCTCTTCCTATCAAGAAAACGCTGTATCCCAAATCTTTAAGTAGCGCACAGCTGCGGTGGACCCGATTGTCTGTTGCGAGGTCACTGGATACGGTAACAAAAACTCTTTTAGATGGCATTGAAACAAAAGTAAACAAATCCCGTAGGATTAGCTGCTGTAAAGAAAACAAGACTTTTCAATCTTCAAAGAAATTTTTTCAAAAACTCTTTGTGATAAAAAAAAGTTTCGTACATTTGCAATCCCAAAACGCAATGATTGGGGACAAGTTCTTTCACAATTTGTGAATTACCAACATTCAAAAACAATAAGCCGATGTAGCTCAGTTGGCCAGAGCAGCTGATTTGTAATCAGCTGGTCGGGGGTTCGAATCCCTCCATCGGCTCTAATTGTTGGGGAGATACTCAAGCGGCCAACGAGGGCAGACTGTAAATCTGCTGGTGTACACCTTCGCAGGTTCGAATCCTGCTCTCCCCACAAACTATTTTTTGAAAAAAGCGGGAGTAGCTCAGTTGGTAGAGCGTCAGCCTTCCAAGCTGAACGTCGCGAGTTCGAATCTCGTCTCCCGCTCAATTTTCAATGAGCGCCGGTGTAGCTCAGGGGTAGAGCGCTTCCTTGGTAAGGAAGAGGTCACGAGTTCAAATCTCGTCATTGGCTCAAAATTAGTATTGCATTTAAGTCCGTTGTGCCCTGCGCTTCGGACCTTTATGATAGATAAGTATATTATTAACTAAGTAACAAATACAAAAATGGCTAAGGAAAATTTTGACCGTTCCAAACCACACGTCAACATCGGTACCATCGGACACGTTGACCACGGTAAGACTACGTTGACTGC
>JBDLPT010000005.1:0-189062 GCA_039800945.1 Bacteroidota bacterium
GGCTTGCCAAGTCTATTCTTAGCATTCACAACATTAATTTTTAAAACAGTCACCAAAGCGCCGATTTCATCGTGCAAATCCATCGCAATCTGAACCCTTTCTCGTTGCTCTGCCTGCAAAGATGCTTCATTGATATCTCTTTCAAAATTGATTTCCACAGACCGCAACAAAGCTTGTTCACGCTCTATACGTTTTTTAAAAGCTCGGAAAAGCAGGAAGAACGCAATTGACATTATTGCGAGCACCCCTGTAAAGGCAAAGATTAAGCCAAAGAATTCGTTTGTCTCGGTAGTTTCCAAAATGCGTATGCGATTATTAGTTTGGATAAGCCTTCTATGATGTTATGGATGTACCAGAGGTCATTTTCCACTAATTCCGAAATGAAAAATATCAATAGAAATGCAGATCCATTATAAAAAAGATTTGCGCCACTATAAATTTGTAGAAATAAAGAATCGCTTTCATTCGATTTATTAAAAATGACCTGCAATAAATATGAAATGCCGTAAATTATAAATATGAAAGAGGTGTATTTTGATGTTAATGCTAAATAACTGTTTACATAAAAATCAAAACTTGAAATTGCAATAAAAACCAATGATAAAATCAGAAAGAGCAGTTTATATTTTTGCTTGGATATCCTGTAATAAAAAATAGTAATGCATATAAATTCTATGATTACATAACTATTGAATACAATATGATTATTGAGTTTATTCAAATATGTATATAGCACCAAAAATGTGGATATAAATGATGCAATAAAAAGGATAAAAATTTCTAGATATTTAATAGAAAATTTTCGGAAGTAAAAAATAATAGGCAAAAAGCCTGCAACTAATTGAAAGTAAATGGTAACTAAATAAATTGACATTAACTATTTAGCGGGTTATTTATTGCACACCCTGGGGGGCACAGTCCTGCTTTATTATAAACTATACCATTTACCAAATCATTGCCCTCTGAATCAACTCCCACTAATACATCAGTTAAATTATTATCTTGATCTACAGCATTATAAATGCGAATACCTACACATCCTTCCTGTTCTAAAAGAGCTAAGAATACTTCGGATGAATAAAATGATGCCAACTTCTCATCCGGGAATTTTGAACGGAAACTTGCGGTCATAGTTGAGCCTTCTTCTAATGAAATGATTGATCCTGCCATAATTAGTTTTTTAAAGTTAAGAATTTGTTCCTCAAATTTAGTAATGCTTTAATTTCATGTTGATGAAAGTATTAGTTGTGGGATTTTTACGCATTGATAATCAGTTATTTAAAATTATAAATTAGGGGTTTGCCCCTATATATTTAGGGATATATACTTATGCTGTGAAATTGGGTTGAATTCCCAAAAACCAAAAAAGGCCGCGACAGCGGCCTTCTTTATTAAATTATTTTTTTAGTTTTGATTTAGAGCTATTTAGTTATTTGATTCATTAAATTACAAAACCTCACCCCATGAAGCCACTTCTTATTTTTAGTTTATTGTTGCTGACAAGTTGTAGTTATTTCAAGAAGCAGCAACAACATTCTTATGACTTGCGATATACAAATAAAAGCGGGAGTATTATTTACTACAAAAGTTTGTATTTCAGAGTTATTGAGCGCAATAAAGATTGGCTAGTGTGGTCTAATAATGAAACCGGAAACAAGGATACGCTTTTTATTTCAAATCGCAAGGATCTAAGCGGGATGATGAATGACTTTAGACCAGGAAAATTGAAAGATTTAAAATTCTCAGGCAAAATCATTGATGAAAGCATTAAGTCTTTGCATATCAAAGGGGAGTTTTTTGAATATAATCCTTTGACTGAGGAGTATTTTTTTGCGGGTGTTTTAGAATTAGACTAAAAGTCAATAATAGATTAAAATCAATCAAATGAAAAAAGCAATCTTATTTTTCTTACTGAGCCCACTTATGATTGTTGCTCAAAGAAGTCATCTTTCTTATTCCAATTCTTACCTTATTCCAATTAGCCAGACGGAATTGAGCTATTTTCCGGAGAGTGGTGAAATTCATATTTCTCCGTCATCTTATTTCAAGGGCTTGAATTATGAATTTGATTTAATCGATAGTACCTGGAGTCTAAAAGCCGGAGTAGTAATGGGCCGCGAAAATTATTCGATTACCAATTATAATAGGTATGTTTATTATTATCCGCAGTCACCGTATCTGACTCTTTTTGCAAATAGTGCCCAATTAAAAAGTGCTATTTTTTCTTTAGGTATTCAGAATTCTTATTATTTCAACGGTGGAAAGGATGTCATTTCTTGGAATGCAGGTGTTTATTTTAATAAATGTCAGCAACTCGATTATTTGTTCGATGTCAATTTATCCTTGGCAAGAGAGGTCGATTTTGCAGAATACTACACGAAAATAATAGTCCCATCGCTCTCAAAAAACCCGATTGGTTTTGACCTTGGTATCAACCTAAGAAAAACATTGTTTAATCGTTTTTACATGGAACTTTCCGGGAAATACATGCCGCGCAATATCCTTACTTACACTTATCAAACCTATAACACCATGAATATTAGTGGCAATGGCGGTTATTTTGAGTATACATCAGGGGTAAATGAAAAAGTATTCCATTACGGAGCTGTAAATGTCCAACTCAATGTTGGTGTGAGGTTTTAGTACTAGACTTTGAATAGTTTCAAAACCAAAAAAGGCCGCATTCGCGGCCTTTTTTGATCAAAATACTTTGAATATTACTGATCGCCGAAGCGTTCGATGACTTGTTGGGTGACGCCTGTGTTGGAGAAGCCGCCGTCGTGGAAGAGGTTCTGCATCGTGACGTATTTGGTGAGGTCAGAGAACATGCTGATGCAGTAGTCTGCGCAGGCAATAGCGCTTGCGTTGCCGAGTGGCGACATTTGCTCAGAGAAGTTGATGAACTCTGTGAACCCTTTGATCCCTTGACCAGCTGTGGTTACAGTTGGTGACTGCGAAATGGTATTGACGCGCACTTTTTTCTTGATACCGTAGTGGTAACCGAAAGAACGTGCGATAGACTCGAGTAAAGATTTTGCGTCTGCCATGTCGTTGTAGTCAGGGAAGATGCGTTGTGCAGCAATGTAAGAAAGCGCTACTACAGATCCCCATTCGTTCATGGCGTCGTGCTTGTAGAGGGTAGCTAAAGTTTTGTGCAAAGACATCGCTGAAACATCCATGGTTTGACCATAGTAGTTGTAGTCGTTTTCAGTGTAGTGCTTGCCTTTTCTGACGTTTGGCGACATCCCGATAGAGTGCAAAACGAAGTCAATTTTACCACCTAAAATTTCTTGTGCCTTGATGACTAAGTTTTCGAGGTCTTCGAGGCTGGTTGCGTCAGCTGCAATTACTTGGCTGCCTGTTTTGCTCGCCAATTCATTGATTTCTCCCATGCGCATTGCGATTGGAGCGTTAGTTAAAACAAAAGTAGCTCCTTCTTCATGAGCGCGTTCTGCTACCTTCCAAGCGATACTTTGGTTATTGAGGGCACCGAAAATAATGCCGCGTTTTCCTTTGAGTAGATTTGTTGACATGTTTTACAATTTTAAACAAAGTTAATAATCTTCTTTTTCTAGCAACACCTTTAAGTTTTTTAGTCCTTTTTCGAGGTCAGTGCCGAGCATGTTTTCCATGTCCATGAGGGCACCCATTAAATTAAATGGATAAGGCATTTTACTAGTGATGGCCCAAACCACTTCGGTTTGGTTGTTTGCCAACTGTTTGGTTTGCATGTAAGAAGGGTTGGTGCTTTCGAAAGGTCTGATAAATTTGAGCTCGAGGTCCATTTTACTTTGCAAAGAATCGGTGCTGATTTTCAGGATCTTTTGTTGGCCTTCGCCCACGTTGTCGTCTTTGCTGTTCCAGCCATGTATAAAACCCACTTGGCCGTCAGTGCCGGTTTGGGTGATTTTCATGTTGGGGTCTGCCTTCCACCAAACGCCATATTTGGGTTGGTTTTCGAGCAGTCGGATGTAAGCAAATACATCGGTTTGGTTTCGGGCAATGGTGGTGCTTCTGGTTACTTCAGTTTCAGTCGGGACAAATAAGGCGACAATTAACAAAACGCCAATGAGCAACAAAATGCCAAATACTATTTTTTTGAGAATGCGAAACATAATAGAAAGGTTTAGTGGAATGAAATTATCAATAATAATCCAATGAAATAACTTTTATCTCAGATACTTGCGCTCTGCCCAAAACGTGCCGAAAGGAACAAAAGCGGTCAGGAAAAGAATGAGGCATTTGACGAAAGCCCATTTTTCGATCATCCAAAAATAAGCGATGTAAAAGCAGTAAATCAGAAACAAAAAGCCATGGATGTAGCCTATCCATTTGTTGGGTTCAGGCATATCCATTCCGTATTTCAAATACATAGTAACCAAAAGGCCGAGCCAAGAAAAGCCTTCGGCGATGGCCATGATTCTGAATTGTGACAATGCTTTAGATTGGAAGGGTGCGGGTGAGTTCATGTGCGTTCTTTTAAAATTAGTTTTTCTCTAGTGCCTTGATGAGGTCGCGGATGCGGGCTGCTTCAATGAAGTCGAGGTCTTTGGCGGCGCGCTCCATTTGCTTTTTGAGTGCCTTGATTTCAGCCAAGCGCTCTTCGGGCTTGAGCTGTTCTTTGATTTCTTGAGCTTGCTTGATTGGATCTTGTTGGCTCAGCTTTAGTTGGCGCGTGGTTTGGTCGCCATCGGCTACTTTGGTAGACTCCAAGATTTTGTCTTTGGATTTATTGAGCGCGGTAGGCACCTGCCCATGCGCCAAATTGTAGGCTTCTTGCTTGAGCCTGCGGCGCGCGGTTTCGTCAATGGTGCGCTGCATAGAGTCGGTGATTTTGTCGGCATACATGAGCACCTTTCCGTTGATGTTTCTGGCCGCGCGACCAACGGTTTGGACCAAAGAACGCTCGTTTCTTAAAAAACCTTCTTTGTCGGCGTCTAGAATGGCCACTAAGGATACTTCTGGAAGGTCCAAACCCTCTCGGAGTAAATTGACGCCGATCAAGACATCAAAAACGCCGAGGCGCAGTTGCCTTAAAATCTCGACGCGCTCGATGGTGTCAATTTCCGAATGGATGTAGCGGCAAGGTATGCCCAGGCGGTCAAGGTATTTTTGAAGCTCCTCTGCCATGCGCTTGGTGAGGGTCGTGACCAACACGCGCTCCTGAACTTGTCTGCGTTTTTCAATTTCTTCGATGAGGTGATCAATTTGGTTTTTGGTCGGGTGCACCTCAATGAGGGGGTCAAGCAGCCCCGTTGGGCGGATCAATTGCTCGACCATAATACCCTCAGCTTGCTGAATTTCGTAGTCGGCGGGGGTAGCCGAAACGTAAATGACGTTTTTCAAGAAGCCCTCGAATTCTTCGAACTTGAGTGGGCGGTTGTCTATGGCTGCTTGCAGGCGAAAGCCGTAATCCACCAAATTGATTTTTCTGGCGCGGTCCCCGGCATACATCCCTCTTACTTGAGGTAGGGTAACGTGGCTTTCGTCAATGACCATCAGAAAGTCGTCGGGGAAGTAATCGAGCAAACAGAACGGGCGCTCGCCGGGTTCACGGCGATCAAAATAGCGAGAGTAGTTTTCGATGCCAGAGCAATAGCCCAATTCTCGGATCATTTCGAGGTCGTAGTTGACGCGTTCGTCTAGGCGTTTGGCTTCTTCTAGCTTGCCTTCTGCCTTGAAGTTAGCCACTTGCTCCACGAGGTCGTCTTGGATCTGCAAAATGGCTTGGCGCGTGTTGTCTGGGCTAGATACAAACAAGTTGGCCGGGAAAATATCGATGTTGCTGAAGCGTTCTAGTACTTGGCCGCTTTCGGGGTCTATGGCGCAAATTTGTTCAATTTCGTCGCCCCAAAAACCAATGCGCAGGGCGTAGTCGGTGTAGGCAAGGTAAATGTCTACGGTTTCTCCGCTGACCCGAAATTGCCCACGCGCAAATTCATTGGGCCCGGAGCGTTGGTAGAGGTTTTCTACGAGCCTAAAAAGAAATTTATTCCTGACAATAGTTTCGCCTACGTGCAGGTGCAAAATGCTGTTTTTAAATTCAGTGGGGTTTCCAATCCCGTAAATGCAACTCACCGATGCCACCACAATGACGTCTCGGCGCCCTGAAAGCAGGGCAGAGGTGGCGGCCAAACGCAATTTCTCGATTTCGTCGTTGATTTGCAGGTCTTTTTCGATGTAGGTTCCGGTGGACGGAATAAAGGCCTCGGGCTGGTAGTAGTCATAATACGACACAAAATACTCGACGGCATTGTTTGGGAAAAACTGCTTGAATTCGCCGTAGAGCTGTGCGGCAAGGGTCTTGTTATGCGATAAAATAAGGGTAGGGCGCTGCACTTTTTCGATGACATTGGCCACCGTAAAAGTTTTACCACTTCCGGTAACGCCCAAAAGAGTTTGCTGCCCAATACCTTGCTCGAGGCCACCAACCAATTGTCGAATGGCTTCGGGTTGGTCACCGGTAGGTTGGTATTCGGATATCAGTTCAAACTCCATGCTTCAAAATTACCAAATAAATAAGACCAATTGCTTATTTTTGTGACATGTCAGAAGCTACTTTTATCAAGGTGCAAGCGCTCATTGCCGCACCCATCGCTACCGTCTGGGACAAATGGACCCAAGCCGAACATGTTGTCAATTGGAACTTTGCCCATGAATCTTGGTGTTGCCCAAGTGCAAGCGTCGATTTCAAAGAAGGCGGCAGCTCTAATTACCGCATGGAAGCCAAAGACGGCAGTTTTGGTTTCGACTTAAAAGCGAGCTTTTTGGCCATCGAACCATTACAATCTATTTCTTCTGCGCTAGAAGACGGCAGGCTCGTAGAAGTAAAATTTGTTTCTAACGGAGACCAAACCTTACTCGAACAACGCTTTCAACCAGAATCCGAAAACAGCCAGGAACTCCAAGAACAAGGTTGGCAAGCGATCCTTAATCAGTTCAAATCTTATTGCGAGCAAGGGGTTTAATATGCACCCAGATATCCAAAAACATATTGCGCAGTTTCCGGAGCACATCCAAGAAAAGCTAAAAGCGCTTCATGCGTTCATTGAAGCTGAGGTTCCGGGCCTGACCCAGAAAATGGCCTACGGCATCCCGACTTTTCAGCGCAACGGAAAGAACTTTATTCATTACGCAGGTTATTCTAAACACATCGGTTTGTATCCGGGTGCCAAAGGAATAGCTGCATTTGTAGCTGAGTTTGAAAAGCGTGGCTATAAATATTCGAAAGGAGCGGTTCAGTTTCCATTACAAGCTCCACTTCCGTTTGAATTAGTTGCGCAAATGATTCAGTATTTACTCAAAAAGTAAAGGCATAAAAAAAGCGCCCGAAGGCGCTAATTAGTTTTTACCAAGTATCAAAACCAATTCTTTCGTTTTTTTAACTTCTACCGCTTTGCTGTACATTTTTAAAAAGTCGAGCACTTTTGGGTTGGGAAGTAAGGGGTTGGTTTGTGGTAAAGTTTCGGAGTAAATGTTTTTAACCATAGGCAATTTTGACGTTTGTTTTCCAAAACGCATAAATCTTTTCGATATTGTATTTGGGTAATAATTTCTAATTTTGTAGCATCATCAATCAACAAAAATCAACACCCATGATCCAACCCGGAGTCGCTACTGGCGATACAGTTCAAGAAATCTTCCGTTTGGCCAAAGAAAAAGGCTTTGCCTTGCCAGCTATTAATGTCACGAGCAGTAGTACGGTGAATGCCGTAATGGAAACTGCAGCCAAACTCAATGCGCCGGTGATCATTCAATTTTCAAACGGTGGCGCGCAGTATTTTGCCGGGAAAGGGCTTTCTAATCAAGATGAAAAAGCAGCTATTCTTGGCGCTATTTCAGGGGCCAAACACGTACATGCTTTAGCCGAGGCCTATGGTGCTACTGTCATTTTACACACTGACCACTGCGCCAAGAAATTATTGCCCTGGATTGACGGTTTGTTAGATGCGGGTGAGCAATTTTACAAAGAAACCGGAAAACCACTCTACAGCTCTCACATGATTGACCTCAGTGAAGAGCCCTTGGCCGAAAATCTTGAAATTTGCCAAGCGTACTTAAAAAGAATGTCTGCTATCGGCATGACCCTCGAAATAGAACTCGGCATTACCGGCGGTGAAGAAGATGGCGTAGACAACACAGACGTAGACAACGCCAAACTCTACACCCAACCCGAAGAAGTGGCGCAGGCTTATGAAGCGCTTTTAGCGATTTCGCCTCGTTTCACTATTGCAGCTTCTTTTGGAAATGTACACGGTGTATACAAGCCAGGAAACGTGCAACTCACGCCTATTATCCTAAAAAATTCGCAAGATTTCATCGCTCAAAAATACGGCACGGCTCCTAATCCGGTAGATTTCGTTTTTCATGGCGGTTCGGGCTCTTCTGTTGAAGAAATCAGAGAAGCCATTGGTTATGGTGTCATCAAAATGAACATCGACACCGATCTTCAGTTTGCTTTCACCGAAGGCACCCGCGATTACATTACCGCAAAAATAGCTTACCTTCGTACCCAAATCGGGAATCCCGAAGGAGCAGATGTTCCGAATAAAAAATACTACGATCCGCGCAAATGGCTCCGCGAAGGTGAATTGACTTTCATCAAGCGCCTCGAGGCTTCCTTTGCCGATTTAAATAACATCAATACATTGAACTAACTATGGCTTGGTTTAAAAGAAATAAAGAAGGGATCACTACCTCAACGAGTGATAAAATGGAAGTTCCGGAAGGGCTTTGGGTACGTTGCTCGAATTGTAAAACACTCTACACCAGCGACGACCTTCAACGCAACAACTACGTTTGTGACCGCTGTTCTCACCACGAACGCATTGGTGCAGCCGAGTATTTTGACCTCATTTTTGACGACGCCAAATACAAAGAACTCAACGAAAAACTCAGTTCAGGTGACCCACTTTCTTTTGTCGATACCAAGAAATACACCGATCGTGTAACAGCTACTCAAAAAGCTACAGGCTTAAAAGATGCCATCCGCACCGCTAAAGGAAAACTACACGGTTACAATTTTGTAATTGCCGCCATGGACTTCAATTTTATCGGAGGTTCATTGGGTTCAGTTATGGGCGAGAAAATTGCCAGAGCCATTGACGAAGCCATCAAAACCAAGTCTGGTTTCATGATCATTTCTAAGTCGGGTGGTGCCCGCATGATGGAAGCGGGTTTCTCCCTAATGCAAATGGCCAAAGTATCGGCTAAGTTAGGCCAGCTTTCAGAAGCTAAATTACCTTACATCTCTTACCTCACAGACCCTACAACGGGCGGGGTAACTGCATCTTTTGCTATGCTTGGCGACATCAACATCGCAGAGCCAGGCGCACTCATTGCGTTTGCAGGTCCGCGCGTTGTCAAAGAAACCATTGGCCGCGACCTCCCTGAAGGTTTCCAAACCAGTGAATTCTTACTCGAGCACGGTTTCCTAGATTACATCATCGAACGCACCCAAATCCGAGAAACACTCGGTTTGTCATTGCAACTATTTTTTAGTTAGTCTGAAATAGTTCGTATTTTAGAGGCCTAGTCCTCTACTATGAAATACCTACTTTTTTGCCTATTTTCTTTGAGTTTATTACAGGCTTGGGCCCAAGATACTGCTTGGGTACAAACCTTTACTTTTGACTCAATAACTACCCGAAGAGCCAATTTTCAATTTCCGGCTAGCCTCGATACGGAGCGCTTTGAGAAAGTACTGATGTACTACAAACTCAAATGTTCGCCACTCACCACCTGGGATCAATATAACTGCGGCGAATGGGACTACCTTACCTATACGCGTGTTTTTGACCACACTGGCCAACTCGATTCAACTGCCATCAACGGGCAAATGTTTTTAGCCAATATGGTCAGCCCGAATTCCATTCAATTCAAACCATTTCCGTATGCCGAAGCCGACACTTATGCGGTTTCAGAATCGAGCAGAACTGCACTTAATTTAGTGTATAATGCTTTAAATTCAGGCAACACAACGTCTGCACTTCCTTTTTCTACCACCGCAAAAGGAGGTAGGTTTCAGTTTATTATCCAAGCCTCTGAATTACAAGCGGCTGGCATCCAAGCCGGCCTTTTGAGTGCTTTGCGCTTGCACTTGGCCAATGCTGGTGAACTTTGGCAACCTCGAATCAGTTTGGCTTCCACTTCCTTAAGTACGTTGTCTGCCCTTTACGATGGTTCTTTCACCACCGTTTACGAGCAGTCTAGAATCGGAGCCACTGCCTTGCAAACCGGCTGGAATGACTTCGTGTTTTTTCAAGATTTTGACTGGGATGGCAGCAGCAATTTAATTGTAGACTTCTCGTTTAGTCAGGATTTTCCTACAGCCCAAAATCTTCAGTTTACAGTTGAAAACACTAATTCGAATCCGGCACTTTACTATGCTGGCCGCAATGGGAATTTGGCTTTTGATGGCAGCAATTACACTTTGTCTTCAGTTGCAGACCTCGAAGTGGGTGGGCAGTTCACCATCGAGTTTTGGGCAAAAGGAAATGGCAATGCAGGTCAAAACTCGACGTTTATTGAGGCACTCGATACGGCGAATCACCGAATACTCAATATCCATTTGCCTTGGAGCAATAACAACATTTATTTTGATGCCGGCGACGAAACGGGCTATGACCGCATCAACCTAGCAGCTACCCCCGCAGAGCTAGACGACTCTTGGAACCATTGGGCTTTTGTCAAGGACCAAGCTTCGGGTCAGATGTTTATCTATAAAAACGGACAGCTCTGGCATTCTGGCACCAACAAAACCCGAGAAATGGGTTATATCCATCGTTTGCGCATGGGTTTTAGTGCCAATCAAAATTTAGGTTGGAAAGGGAATGTTGATGAGCTGCGTATTTATAAAGCGGCGCTTTCGGCAGGCACCATTGCAGCCAATTATCAAAATAGCATTGGGTCAACGCATCCAAATTGGCCTGATTTATTGTGCTACCATCGTTTTGACAATTTAGCCTTTGCAAAAGATGAAACAACCAATAATGAAATGCTGAATCCATCTACTACAGGTATGATTCAAGCCAGTTCAACTGTTGTGGCGGGTGTGCAAAATGCTAATTTGCGTCCGGTAATGCAATTCGGGCAAGGAAGCTGCAGCGCCACACAAGTTTTTTGGCACAATCAGGCAAAACTCAAAGAACCGGTAGTTATTTTCAAGCAAGAGCCTTTGCACCGACACTTAGAGCTCACCCAAACTTGGGTAGGTGTGCCTGCGGGTACTCAGCAACAATTTGATCAAAGCGGACAAGTGCTTTCCTCAACCCCCATTCAAACTACCCAGACTTTGCAAAATCAGGCCATTGTAGTGTATAATCCGCCATTTGAAATTATCCATGACGTCGAAATAGCGCGTTACATCACGCCCTACGGAATTCAGTTCGATTTAGGCCCACAAGGTTTCACCTGGATTTACGACGTAACAGATTACCAGCAGTACTTACATGGTTTGGTTGATTTAGCAGCCCATAATACCCAAGAGCTCCTCGACCTTAAATTTGCTTTTGTCAAAGGAATCCCCCCGCGTGACCTCATTTCCAGAGCACCCATTTGGTCAGACTTCAAGTCTTATAATTATGGTCAAATGGCTGCAGATGTAGTCTTGCCAGAAAAACAAGTTGTGCTCAATGACACCGCTTCGATGTTCAAAATCAAGACCCGCATGTCTGGGCATGGGCAAGTTGGTGACGCCGCTTGTTGTGAGTGGGTCAACAATGCACATCAAATCAAGGTAGACGGCGTGCCGCGTTTCAATTGGAGCATTTGGGATGCCATGGTTTGTGGAGACAACCCTAATGTGAGTCAGGGTGGGACTTGGCCCTATGCGCGCGAAGGTTGGTGCCCCGGAGATTTAGTCAAAGAATTCGAATTTGAACTCACCCCTTTTGTGCAGCCTGGCGATACCGTTGCTTTGGATTACGTAATTAACGATGTGCCAGCCATAGATCCTGGCCAAGCTGGGGGCAACTATATTGCGGCCTACGACCTCATTTCCTACGGCGCACCAAATTTTGCTTATGATGCAGCAATTATTGATGTCCTCAATCCGAATAATTACGAATATTATGCAAAATGGAACCCTACTTGTCAGAACCCAAGAATCATTTTAAAGAATACGGGTGCTGAAGCACTTACTTCTTGTCAGATTGTTTGTTGGCTAGACCAAGGTGCCAACCTAACCTATAATTGGTCTGGAAATCTGGCTTTCTTGGAGCAAACCATTGTAGAAATACCAGTAAATGACCTCAATTGGTGGTACGAACAAGACAGTTCGTTTACGTTTACTGCGCAGGTCATTGATGTCAACGGACATCAAGGCCCGGACCTTTACACTTTGAATAGTCAGAAAACGGTTAAATACGATGCCCCAGAGCGCATCGATGGCCCCTTCTTTATTTGGCTCACCACCAATAATAAAGCTGCTGAAAACAGTTACCGCCTGCAAGATCATGCCGGAAATGTGCTGTTTGAACGCGCCAATTTGCAAAATACCACTCAGTACAAAGACACTTTTGATTTAGCACCAGGTTGTTATTCAATTATCATCGAAGACACCGATCATGACGGTTTGGCATTTTGGTACTCTGCCCAGGTCGAAGGAGAAACCTCTGGTCAGATGCGCTTGCGCAAAGTAGGCGGAAGTTATATCGAATTTTTCCCTGGAGATTTTGGCCGTTATCACCGTTATGACTTCACAGTGGGCCTAACTTTAGAAGTTCCAGAACTTGCATTCAATCCGGAAATTTCCATTTTCCCGAATCCGAGTAAGGGGCAAACTACAATTGAGCTCACCGGAGAAATTAATGGAAGCGCCCAACTTAGCATTTTGGATTTAAGTGGTAGGGTAGTGCAGCAATCAGCGATGAATGCCAACGCCAATTTTGCCGAAAGTTTTGTGGATGTCAGTGGTTTTGCGCCCGGCACCTACTTAGTAGAAATTCAGGCAAATGGACGTCGCTATGCGCAAAAATTAATCAAGCAATAAGCACCTTAATTGTTGTTGTTTGTAGGCAAGCTATTTAAAATATCGCGGAGCATCTGAATTTGTACTTGCTGAATATCAAAGAGGTCACTTTGTTGTCTGATGACTAAATGATCTAGTTTTTCGTGTAGGGTTCTGATTTCTAATTCTGATTTTAGGTTGATCATGTAATCTTGTTTGGCGCGTTCGCGGTCTTTCTCCTCTTGGCGGTTTTGGCTCATCATGATAATAGGTGCTTGCAAGGCGGCAATACACGATAAGATCAGATTCAATAAAATAAAAGGGTAAGGGTCAAAGGGGCCTTTGGTCAAGAAGAAAACGTTGAGTAATATCCAAACAAACAAGAAGGATCCAAAAATGATGATAAATGTCCAAGAACCGCCAAATGAGGCGACACTATCGGCAAGCTTTTGGCCGAATGTGAGTTGGGTTTCATTGGATGTCAGCTGTTTTTGAGTCAGTTGCCTGCCTTTGCTTAGGGTATCAATGACCGTTTTTTCTAAATTATTGAGTTCGCCGACTTGTTTCTTTAGTGTTTCAGAAATGTATTTATCTCTAAATGAATTGAGTTCTGTAAGTGAAATAGGGCCCTTTCCGTCATAGTTAGGGTATGCCTCATGGATGAGGTCAAGGATGTTTTTAGGAATGGAGATGGCATCTACATGTTGAGAAGAAGAGTAGGTTTCGCCACTGAGTGCACTGATGAATGAGGAGCTCATGAGAGTAAAAATTAGTTTAGAATAAAAGTACAGCGAAATCCTTATTGATATTGTTTAATTTTATACAAATTGTTTGCAATGCATAAAAGTTTGCTTTTGTCTTTTTGGATGGCCCTAACTAGTGTCGTTTCTTTTGGTCAATTCTCCATTGATTCCTTAGCACATATCGATTATCAAGCGCTGCACGGCGCCAATCTCAACGATGTGTGGGGGTATGTCGATGAATTGGGTAATGAATATGCAATTGTCGGCACCTCAAAAGGCACTTCTATTGTAGATATTACCAATGGAGTTCAAGAAGTTTTTTGGTTACCGGGCACCACCTCCATCTGGCGAGATCCGTGTGTTTTTGGCGATCACGCCTATGTCACCACAGAAGCCGAAGATGGATTGCTCATCATTGACCTGAGCCCCTTGCCGCAATCTACCAACCTTGCATCAACACTTTATACAGGCCCAGCAAATGCACAGTGGCAAAGTGCCCACACATGTTTCACTAGCCCCGATGGTTACGCCTATATTTTTGGCGCCAATAGAGGTAATGGTGGCGTAATTATCCTCGATTTAAATGTCAATCCGATGGCGCCTATAGAAGTCGGTACCTATGATCCGTTTTATGTACACGACGGATACGAGCGCAATGACACGCTCTATATTGCACACATCTACGATGGATTTTTTAGTTTGGTCAATGTTGCGGATAAAGCCAATCCAATATTAATCGCCACCCAAAGTACGCCCAATAATTTTACCCACAACATTTGGCCCAGCGCCAATGGCCAAGTGGTCTACACTACCGACGAAATTTCGGGTGCCTATGTAGCCGCCTATGACATTAGCAATCCGCAGCAAATTGCACAACTAGATCGGGTTCAGAGTCAGCAGGGCACTTCGGTAATTCCGCACAATGTACACGTCAAAGGAGACTATCTCATTACGAGCTATTACAGCGATGGCGTCGTTTTTCATGATGCCCATGACCCTGAAAACCTGATCAAGCTTGGCGCTTTTGATACCTACCCAGGGCAGACACCTGGTTTTGATGGATGTTGGGGTGTGTATCCATTTTTTCCGTCCAACAAAGCGGTGGCTGCAGACATCACGCTAGGTCTTTTTGTATTTCAAGTGCATTATGCACCTGCCGCAAGTCTAACTGGTGTCGTGAAAAACCTGATTACAGGTCAAGTGCTCGAGCAAGTAAATGTGAGTTTACAGGGAGCAGCCATGACTGAAAACACCAATAGCTCAGGGGCATATAAAACCGGCATTGCACAAAGCGGCACCTATGCAGTTACGTTTAATAAAGCTGGCTTTTATCCGCAAACCTTAGTAGTAAATTTGGTGGCGGGTCAGAGTCTTACTCAAAATGTCAGTTTATTGCCCATTCCACCTTTTCAGTTGAGTGTGCAGGTGCTAGAAGAAGGCACCAATTTGCCCATCAGCAACGCGCAAATCTTGCTCAAGCACCCGCAAATTACACAACAAGGCCTTACCAATGGTTTGGGGCTAGAAGAACTCACTTTGTTCTACCAAGATACCTACGAAGTGGTCATCGGAAAATGGTCGTATCAAACTCGTTGTGCTACGCTAACCATTAATGCAAGTACCCAAAATTTAGTTTTTTATCTGAAAAAAGGCTTCTATGACGATTTCAGTTTTGACTACGGTTGGTCCGTCATTGGCGATGCGCAGACAGGAATGTGGGAGCGTGGAAAATGCATTGCAACCCCTCAAGTGGTCATGGCTTCAGATACCGATTTAGATTGTCTTGATTTAGGCATGTATACCGGTATCGGCACCACGCCACATCCTGATGCAGCCGATGTCGACAACGGATTCACGCAATTGATTTCTCCTAATTTCAATACGCTGGGTTTGAGCACACCTCATTTAAATTATGCCCGGTCTTTTTTCTGTTACCATGGCCCCGGAACATTTAGCGATACACTTTTAGTCACTTTAAGTAATGGTTTGCAAGAAGTGGTCCTAGAACAAATTATTGGCCCTCAAGGTCAGCCTATGCAGTGGGCATACAAAAGTTTTCCGTTGAATGGTTTACTCGATTTGAGCGGTAACTTGCAATTATTTGTGCGCACGGCCGACTACGCTGGCAACCCGAATATCACAGAAGCTGCTTTCGATCATTTTAGCATCAGTAATGAATCTATTTTGGGTTTTGACTCAAATGTCAAACCCTCATTTTTCGTTCTATATCCTAACCCGGGTAAAGATTTATTCACCATCCAAGGTCTCGTGGAGCCTACAAGCATTTCCATTTTTTCCACTGAATCTAAATGTGTTTATCAGCAATTGCACGATCTAGCCCAGCCAAACATTGATACTCAGCAGCTGGCGCCAGGTTTTTACTGGGTGCAAATTGGAAGTCAAATGCACAAATGGGTGAAGTCAGCAGAATAAAAAAAGGATTATCTTTGAACTACACATGAAGCCGATTCAAATTTCAGTCGTGATTCCCTTATTCAATGAAGAGGAGTCTTTACCAGAGCTCCATCAATGGATACAGCGCGTGATGCACGCCCAACAATTTAGCTATGAAATCGTTCTCATTGACGACGGAAGCAAAGACCAATCTTGGTCTGTTATAGAAAATTTAGCCAAGCAAGATGCCAATGTCAAAGGCATCCGTTTTCAAAAGAACTACGGAAAGTCTGCGGCGCTGCATGTTGGTTTTGAAGCGGCGCTTGGTCAGGTAGTCATTACCATGGATGCCGACATGCAAGATTCCCCTGACGAAATCCCAGAACTGTATCGCCTCATCACCGAGCAAGATCTCGATGTAGTATCTGGCTGGAAAAAGGTGCGCCATGACCCCCTTTCGAAAACCATCCCGACCAAACTTTATAATTGGGCAGCGCGGCGCATTACCGGCATTCATCTCCACGACTTCAATTGTGGGTTAAAAGCCTATAAATTAGCCGTTGTCAAGAGCATTGAACTCTATGGCGACATGCACCGCTATATTCCAGCTTTGGCCAAATATGCGGGTTTCCAAAAAATTGGTGAAAAAGTAGTCGTGCATCAGGCCAGAAAATATGGCGTAACCAAATTTGGCCTCAACCGATTTCTTAATGGTCCGCTCGACCTCATGACCGTTGCATTCATGGGGAAATTTGGCAAAAAACCGATGCATTTTTTTGGCGCTCTTGGCGTGCTCATGAGTTTGTTAGGTTTTGGTTTGTTCCTTTACATGGGCATTGATAAATTACTCATTCATCAAACCGCAGAAAGGTTGTCTGCGCGTTCTGAATTCTATGTAGCGCTCGTATCCATGATCATAGGCGTTCAGTTTTTCATGACAGGTTTTGTAGCCGAACTCATTGGCCGCAACTCCAGTACCCGAAATCATTACCTCGTTTCGAGCCGCCTCGGACTATGAAATATTTGCCACCACTAGATCCTAGTTGGTCTCTTTTTCTGGACCGCGACGGCGTCATCAACCAAAGAGATTTCAACGGCTATATCCTCAAGTGGTCAGATTTTCAATTTACACCAGGGCTTCTTGAAAATGCCGGTGCTATCAACGCTTTGTTTGGTCATGTTTTTGTCGTGACCAACCAACAATGTGTTGCCAAAGAACTCATTTCGTCTGAAGATTTAGCTGCTTTGCACACGCAAATGATTCAAGAACTGGCGCTGCACGGTTTGCAAATCCAACACCTTGTAGCCGCTACAGAAAAGAAAGGGGAGGCGCCTTTTCGACGCAAACCCAACACAACTATGGCACTAGAAATCAAGGCGCTATTTCCAGCAGTTGACTTTCAAAAATCAATTATGGTTGGCGATACCGATGCAGATATCGCCTTTGGCAAAGCCCTTGGCATGCTGACAATTTTGGTTCGATCTCAGGAAAAAACAACCCAAATTCCTGATTTCTACATCGATCATTTGGCTGAAATAATTAACTTAATCCAATGAAAACTACGCTTCTTTTATGGCTATCATTAGCTTGTTTTCCGCTACTTGCTCAATTGAATCAAACCGATGCAAAAGGTCGCAAACAAGGTACATGGCAAAAAACATATCCGAATAATTCAGCACTGCTATACAAAGGAACTTTTAAAGACGATAAACCGGTCGGGACTTTTGAATATTACTTCCCAACCGGAGAAAAAAAAGCGGTCATCACGCATGGTTTGCCGGGTGGGGTTTCTTCTGTATTGCTCTATTTCGAAAATGGGCAATTGTTGTCTGATGGTTTTTATCGCGCAGAAAAAAAGGATTCTTTATGGTATAATTATGCTGCTGAAGGGGAGTTAATGAGTGCTGAGAACTATAAAAATGACCAACTTCAGGGAAAGTCCACTTATTACTACAAAGAAGGCCAAATCTACGAACACAAACTCCAGATTGAACACCGCGCCACTTATCAAAATGGGATATTGAACGGTAAATACCAAAGCTATTTTTACAACGGGAAACTGAAGTCAGAAGGGCAGTATTTGAATGGTAATAAAACTGGCGAATGGATAGAGTATACACCAAGTGGTTTACTTTTAGTAAGATCTCATTACAAGCTAGGTCAACTCCATGGTTGGGTGCAAACCTATGACAAACTAGGGCAACCTCTGCAAAAAACTGCCTACCTCAATGGTGTCGAACTGACTCAAAAACAAACTTCTGCTTACCTCGAGCAGTGCAAAGTGAAAAACAAGCAACCCTTTCAATGAGTTCTGAAAAACGGCAACATTGGGTATTTTTTTCCGCGCTGCCTCCTTTTCGAGGTGGCATTGCCCAATTCAGCATGGCTACGTTTGTCGCACTTCAAAAAGTAGTTGCTATCACCGGGTTCACGTTTAAAAAACAATACCCAAATTTCTTGTTTCCGGGCAGCTCTCAATACGATCCTGCCTATGTTGGCAAAAGCCCTTTTGCACGCATCGTATCTACCTTTGCTCCATGGACTTACTTGGGTGCCTTGCTTCAAATCAGAAAAGAGAAGCCAACTGTCTTTGTAACGAGCTATTGGATGAGCTTTTTTGCACCCATGATGGCATTTTGGGCCTATTTTTTACCGAAAAAAACCAAGAAAATAGCCATCATTCACAACTTAAATCCGCACGAAAAGCGCTGGTTCGACTCCTTCTTTAATCGACTTTTTCTACATACTTATGATGGATTTGTGGTGCTTTCAGAGGCCGTCAAAAATGAAGTTTTGAAAGTGCAGCCAAGCGCAAAAGTGCGTTGCATTGCGCACCCGCCTTATGCCGCAAACAAAACCCAACTCGACACACAAGCGTGCAGGGTCAAATTAGGGCTAGACCCAAATAAAAAAACGCTTTTATTTTTTGGCCTGATCCGAAGCTATAAAGGTCTGAGTGAACTCATTGCAGCTTTTTCTTTACTCGATGACAGCTATCAACTTTGCATTGCGGGTGAGGTGTATGGTTCGGCGGCAATTTACGAACAAGCCCTGGCAAAATCCGAGCATAAAAATTGGAAGTTTGTCAATGCGTTTATTTCCGATGAGGAACTCCCTTTTTATTTTCAGGCGGCTGATTTAGTGGTGCTTCCTTATCTGAGTGCTACACAATCTGGGGTCAGGGCACTGGCTTTTTCTTATCAAAAAGCGGTCTTGTGCACCACGGTTGGCGGCTTAGCTGAAGGGCTTGAAGAAAATCAAGAGGGTTTTATCTTAGAAAATACAACGGCACAACCTTTTGCTAATAGAATTCATACTTTATTTGAAGACACTGAAATACAGCGTGTTAATTCTTGTTTAGCGCAAAAAAACACTACTTCAGATCAAGCTTGGATCGACTTTGCAGCGGAACTCCAAAAATTCAGTAACTCGCTCTAGATTTTTTATTTGAATTTCAGGATCCTAAATCCTATATTTGCAACCTTAATTCAAATTCAAATATTCAAGAAATGCGTTTAAAAGGATTTTTTTGGTTCTTGTCCATTCTTCTCACTGCGGTGTGCGTTTATCAACTTTCATTCACTTGGGTTGCTAGCAACGTAGAATCTAAAGCAGCAAAAGAGGCTGACCTCAAAGTTAAATTACTTCGCGAAGAAGCGAAAGCAAATGGCGGTGTAGCCTTGTTACCCAACAACACTACCGTTGATTTCAATAACCCAGAAGCGGTTGAATTAGCTCGCGCTGCTTTCATCAACGAAATTCTTCGTGAAAAAGGTGAAAAACCAGTTTATCCTGTTCTTGGTTCAACCTTCGGAGAAGTGAAGAAAATGTCTCTTGCCTTTGGTCTTGACCTCGTTGGCGGGATGAGTGTGACTGTAGAAATTTCTTACCCAGACCTCATTAAAGGCCATGTAAAAAGCATCACAGATCCAAAATTTACCAAACCTTTTGACCGCGCTGTAGCCACTTACAATCAAAACGGTGGTGACTTCATCGGTACATTCATTACCGCTTACAAAAAAGCCAATGGTTCTTTGCCTTTGAGTTACATCATGAAAGGCGAAGGTATCGGTATCAAAACTTCAGATGCACAAGTTGAAAACTACCTCCGCGAGTTGGTAGCTTCTTCAATGAAAGGTATCGAAGACATCATCGGTCGTCGTATCAACCAATTTGGTGTTGCGCAACCAAACATTCAACGCGACCTCGCAACCAACCGTTTATTCATCGAACTACCAGGTGTACAAGATGAAGAAACCGTTTCTCGCAAAATTCGTTCAACAGCAAACCTAGAGTTTTTCGAAACCTACATGCCGGAGCAAATTCAAATGCAATGGCAAGAAGCTACTCGTTTGAGCAAACTCAACGAAGTAAGCATCGATGAATTAGCTGCCGTTACTGACACAACAGCAGACACCACAGCGGTTCAACCAGATTCTGCAACAGCGACCACTACCACTACAACCAATTCTACTACCACTAAAGGTGCTATGGCCTCTAAAAAAAGCTTGGCTGAATTAGTAGTTCCGGTAGGTGGTTATGCCATTGGTTATGTGAACGCCAACGAAAAAGCAAATGTAGACGCAATTCTTCGTCGCAAAGACGTCAAATCTGTATTTCCACAAGACATCCAATTCATGTGGTCTGCAAAGCCAGAAAGCGTAGACAACAAATCTAAAAAAACAGCTTATTTCCTTTACGCTTGTCGCATTCCAGATACGGGTAAAGCACGCGTAAGAGGTGAGCACGTCAGTTCTGCAAAAGTTGACTACGATCAAACAGACGGAAGCATCATCGTTAGCCTAGGCATGACCAATGAAGGTGCTGATGAATGGGGTCGCATGACAACTGAAAACAAAGACCGCATTATTGCAATTACCATGGATAGCGTTGTTTACAGTGCGCCACGCGTAATTAACCCAATCTTGAACGGCAATACTCAAATTTCCGGAAGCTTTACTTTCCAAGAAGCAGAAGACCTCGCGGGTCTACTCAATGGTGGTGCGCTTCCTGTACCTTGTGTGATCAAAGACTTACAAAAAGTTGGGCCAACCATTGGTGCTCAAAACTCACAAGCTGGTCTTATTTCTTTTGGCGTAGCCTTCCTTGCTGTACTACTTTACATGATGTTCTACTATGGAAAGGCTGGTATGGCTGCAAATATCGCACTCATTGCCAATGTCGTATTCATTTTTGGTTCCTTAGCTTCTTTCGGAGCGGTACTAACCCTAGCGGGTATTGCAGGTATCGTACTCACTATCGGTACTGCGGTCGATGCCAACATCCTGATCTTCGAGCGCGTTCGAGAAGAAATCGCAATCGGTGCAGCAACAGAAACAGCGATTAATACAGGTTTCCGTAAGGCCTTGCCTTCGATCATCGATGCCAACGTAACCCACTTGTTGGTGGCTATTATCCTTAAAGTATTCGGAACAGGCGAAATCGAATCTTTCGCAACAACCCTCATCATCGGTATCTTTACTTCACTCTTTACTGCAATGGTTATCGCTGAACTTGCGATTCACTCTTGGTTGGCAAAAGGAAAAGAAGTAGGCTTCAACACCAAGTATTCTAAAGGTTTATTCCAGAATTTCCATTTTGACTGGATGGGTAAGCGTAAATATTTCTACGCGTTCTCAATTACTGTTACCATTATTGGTATAGTAGCACTTTCTACACGTGGTTTGAAACAAAGTGTTGAATTTACAGGAGGTAGAACTTTCGCCGTGAAATTTGAGAAAAAAGCAGACATCGAGAAAATCCGCAAAGAACTTTCTAAAGTGTTTGTAGAAAAAGGCGAAACCGCTTCAATCGACCTCAAAACCAAAACCAACGACTACAACGTAGAAATCGTTACCAACTATTTACTCAATAACGATGGTGCAACAGACAAAGTAAATGCACAACTTACTGCGGGTCTTGACGCTTGTAAAGACAAAATGGGTTCATACAAAATTTTGGAAACACGCGCTATTTCAGCTTCCATTTCTAGTGAACTCTGGACTTCGTCGTCTATCGCAATTACCCTTGCTCTTATCGCCATCTTTGCCTACATCCTCATTCGTTTTGGTCACTGGCAATACTCTTTGGGTGCTATCGTAGGTTTGGCTCACGATGCGTTCTTCGTGATTTCTATTTTCTCATTACTTCATGGTTACCTGCCATTTACGCTTGATGTAAACCAAGCGTTCATCGCAGCCATCCTTACCGTTATCGGTTACTCCATGAATGACACCGTGATTGTATTTGACCGTATCCGTGAAAACCTTCGCCATAGCAAGCCAGAAGATAACCACGGAGACATCATCAACACTTCATTGAACAGAACGCTTTCAAGAACCTTCAACACCTCAATGATCTTGTTTGTAGTAGTATTGATCATGTTCTTATTTGGTGGCCCTGCGATCAAAGGGTTCTTATTTGCACTTCTTGTAGGGGTGGTAATCGGAACTTACTCATCGCTTTGTGTGGCAACACCAATCCTTATTGATTTCTCTAAGCGCTTAAAAGCATAATATAGAAACCAAATATTTCAAAAAAAAGCCGCTTCTAAGAGCGGCTTTTTTGTTATTTATACGTTTGCTATGCGTCTAACGATAAAAACCTAAACATGAAGCAAAAAATTGGTTTACTGGGCTTGTTCATTCTTTTCGGAATTAGCTTCTTTTTTTTCTTTCAAAAAGAAGAAACTCCCCCCATTGACCCGTATAAATCGCTCTATCCATTTGCGCTACAACCCAAGCTGAATCAAGCTGTTTTTTCGTCAAGTGGTCCGGCTCCAAAACTCGCCATCAAAAACGATAGAGAAAAGTCGGTGCCGATGAAAACCTTAAAAGTGGCGGTCTTTATAGAAAATAAAATTGCCCGAACGCGCTACGAAATGGTTTTTGCCAATCCTCATGATCGAGATCTTGAAGGGGAACTACTGTTTCCTTTGAAAACAGGTCAGACTATTTCATACTTTGCACTAGAAGTAAATGGCGAATTGCGCCCTGGTGTTGCCGTTGAGCGCACTAAAGCAAGGGTAGCATACGAAGCAACCGTCAGAAAAGGGGTTGACCCCGGACTCATTGAAAAAATTCAAGGTAATTTGTTTCGCCTGCGCATTTTTCCAGTTCCTGCAGCGGGTACAAAGCGGGTAATTATTGAAACTCAAGAATTATTGTTGTCTGATGCACAACATGCTTTCTATCATTTACCTCTTCAATTTGACCAAAAGTTAACAGAATTTCACTTCCGTTTGAATGCCTATGGTATCAATCGAGCCCCAAAACTCCTGCACGCTTTTTCTCACCTAAAAGAATGCACTCAAGTAGCTAAGAAGCATTTTACGTACAGAATTCACCTTAATAATTTCCAACCGAAGCATCAATTCTTGCTAGAAATACCCAGCGTTAACCGCTCAATCATTGTAGCAAATAGCGCAAATGAGCAAAGTTACTTTAAGGCAGATTTACAAGTGCCTTTGCGCTATGCACTCAAGGAAAAACCGAAAAGTATTAGTATCTGTTGGGATCACTCTTTGTCTAGAAACGTGGCTCAATTGGACAAAGAGAAAAAGCTACTCAAGCGATATTTAGCTTATCTCAGAGAAGGAAAGATTGAATTAATAGGCTTTGCCAATAAAGTGCTGTACAAGAAAACATTTGGCCTTTCTAAAGGTCAAGCTAATGAGCTATTCAACTTCCTCGACCAACAAGCGTATGATGGGGCAACTGTGCTCAATTCTCTGCCATTGCAGCAAATGAAAGGAGACGAAGTATTGTTATTTTCAGATGGTTTGCAAACGTTGGGTAAACAAAAACGCTTGCAGTGCAACAAACCTTTATATGTGATTCAGAGTTCAGCAAGTGCAGATGAAGCTCTGTTGAGTGCACTTTGTCAAGAAAATCAAGGCGCACTTATTTCTTTAACCAGACAAAGTCTTGATCAAGCATTTTTCAGTCTCCGAACCCAGTCATTGCGGTTCCTTGGATTTAAAGAGAAAAATCAAATTAAAAATCAGTGTACCAACTACACTTCTCAAACTTTCGGACTGCTTCAAGTATTGGGTCAATTGAAAGGCGCCAGCCACCATTTAACCGCTCAATTTGGTATTGGATCAACCGTCATGCATCAAGAACGCCTGCCCATTCAATTACAAGTTTCAAAAAGAAACATCAATGAAAAAATGTGGGCCATTACTTACCTCGACCAGCTCGAAGCACTGCCCCAATTGAATCAAACAAAGATTCTAAAACTGGGCTTGAAGTATCGCTTACTCACAAACCAAACTTCCTTATTAGTTTTAGACGCCATTGAAGATTATGTGGAGCACGGCATCATGCCACCATTATCTTTGCAGAAAAAGTATAAAATCCTGCGCGCTAAGTATCTTCAAGAGAAAAAGAACGAAAAAGCAGCGCATTGGAAAGTTTTGAAGAAAGATTGGAAAGAATACTTGAAGTGGTATGCCAACCCTCGTTATGAAATCAAGCGTTCTACTTATCCATTGGACGATGGCGTAGTAATTGGGGTTCAGGAAGAGTTCGGAGACGCAGAAACGGCACTTATGGTGCCGCCTGCAGTGTTAGAGGAGTCTGGGGAAGCACCTAGAAATGAGCCGGTAAATGTGCAAAGTGGGCAAGACTTAAATGCCAATGGAGCGCAGACATTTACCTGGACCAATCCAAACAGCTTGAGTTGGTCTTCAACTTCTGGAACATCTACAGGAGTTTATAGTACTACTTCAGCTAATTTTTCAATTGGCGCTGTTTCGGGCTATGCGAGCAGTTTAAGTACTGTAAACGGCTGTAATACAGCAGGTACTGCTCAAGCAGGCCAACAAGTAGCGCTTCGGGTGGCGGCTTGGGACCCTAAAACACCCTACATAAAGCAATTAAAAGCGGTGCCAGTTGCACAACTTTATCAAGTTTATTTGTCTCTTAGACCAATCTACCAAGATCAACCTTCGTTTTTTATTGATGTATGTGACTTCATGATGAAGAAAAAGCAGTATCAAAATGCAGTGCGGGTCTTGAGTAATTTGGCCGAAATGCAAATTCAAGATCCAGCTTTATTAAGGCTATTGGCCCAGCGTCTTTTGCAAATGAAGGAGACTAAATTAGCGCTCGAGCTTTTTGAACAAATTATAGATCTTAGACCAGAAGAACCGCAGTCTTACCGAGATTTAGGATTGGCACTTGAAGCTTCTGGGCATTACCAAGGTGCCATTGAACAGCTTTATAAAGTAGTGAGGAATCCCTACGACCCGAGGTTTGAAGGTATTCATATGATTGCACTCAATGAAATCAATCACATCATTCATCGCCATTCAAATGGTCTCAAAACTAAGTTTATTGATCCAATTTTTATTAGAAAACTGCCTTTTGATGTGCGCGTGGTGCTCAATTGGGACGCCGATGATACCGATGTAGATTTATGGGTAACTGAACCCGGGAGTGAAAAATGCATGTATTCTTACCAACGCACTGAAAATGGTGGTCGAATTTCGAATGATTTTACACAAGGTTTTGGTCCTGAAGAGTACTTGATTAAGAAAGCGCCTTCCGGAACCTATTTCATTCAGGCCCATTATTATGGAAATCATCGACCGTCTTTAAACGGGAAAGCCCAACTTACGGTGCAGTTTTATTTGCACTATGGCACACCTTATGAGGTCAAAAGAGAGGTCACTCGACGCCTACAAAAAGTAGATGAAGAAATTGACCTCGCAACTTTTGAATTCGATTAGTTATTGTTTAATAAATTGCAATACTGCAGCGTGTTGCTGATCGTAGATGCCCAAATAATAGGTTCCGGCAGCCAATTTGTGGCTCATTTCTAGATTTTGTTTGACTTGTCCGTTATTTGCCTTTAATTCGAAACTAGAGACCAATTGTCCTTGAACATTGTAAAGTTGTGCCTGCGCTGTGCTTCCCTGAACGCCCTGAACAACAATCTCAAAGCTACCTGAGTTTGGGTTCGGGAACAATTCGGTGAGTTCAAAGGTGAGTTCTGTAATGGAAGAAGTATTCACCACAACCTCAATACTTGTTATACAGCCGTTGATGTCTTTTACATAGCAAGTATAGGAGCCTGCGGTTAAATTAGAAAAGAATGAACCACTGAAATAATTGGTGCCATTGATAGAGAAGGTGTAAGGTGATACGCCTCCGCTGCCATTCAATGCAATAGTGCCATCGTTTCCATTAGAAACCGTTGTGGTTGCGGTAAGTAAAAGCGCATTGGGTTCAGTAATTGTGCTTGTAAAAGCTTGCTGACAACCATTTGCATCGTAAACATCTAGTGTATAGCTACCGCTGGATAAATTGGTATAAGGGCCAGATCCATTTTGTTGGGTACCATTCAAGGAGTAGGTGTATGGCGTAGTTCCGCCACTTACTTGTGTTTGCAAACTTCCATTTGCAGCACCATTACAACTGATCATGGTCGGGACCATTTGGATATTGATCGGCGCAGGTGCAGTAACTACATAGCTTAAGGATGTAGAGCAACCATTTGCATCGATAATTCCGATCGTGTAGGTGCCTGCGCCAAGGTTTACAAAAGTGTTGTTGGCTTGATCGGCTCCATTATTAATGGTGTAGCTAAATGGGGCAGTACCTCCGCTTGGCGTCACAACAAGCGTTGCATTTTGGTCTCCTGCACAAGCATTTAGAACAGTTTGTTGCACGCTAGCCGTGATGACACTAGAGGCTAATAACTCAAAGTTTCCGATTACTGAACAACCTGATCCATCATTAACCTGATAAGTGTATTGACCCGCGCTTAGTCCAGTGAACGTATTGCTGTTTTGCGCAGTTCCATTGTTAATGGAGTAGGTAAGCGTACCGATGCCACCCGTTGCATTAATGCTCACGGAGCCATTGCTTTGGTTACAACTCGCCAATTGATTGATTGTAATTGCGGATAAAGCAATACTAGAGCTGCCATTGACTGCTACAGAGGTTTGGAATTGATCATTGCAGGTGTTGTCGTCTTGTGAAACTGTGTTCACGCCAATCAAATTAAACGCAATGGTATTATTTCCGTTGGAAAGTCCTTGCAGCGTAAAGAAAATGGTGTCGAGCGAATTACTCGAGTTCAGCTGACTTGAGTTAAAACTGATGGTTTGCGCAGCGCTACTTCCTACTTGATAGGTGAATTGCCCGCTGCTCACAACGTTTGAACCTTGGTTTTCGAGTACCACACCAAATTGCGTGCTCGAACCACATATTCCACCATTTTGAACGCTGAATGCATTGATGATGGCTAAATCTAGGGTGTCAGGGTTCATTGTAAAAGCAGAAACATTGGTAACGATCGAGTTGTTAGCCGCCATTACAACACCGGTATAGTAAAAGGTTTTGCCATCAAAATCATCGATACATAGGTGATGGTAGTCTCCCCAGCGGGTATTGGCGGTTCTGGCAGACAAACCTTGTTTGATTACTGTTTCAGCAACCGTCATTTGACCTAACGGATCGCAAGCTTTGCGGCCCGTCATTTGAATAGATGGATAATTTGGAGTTGTGCTTCCTGACGTGGAATAGGCCATCATGATGTTGCCGTATTTATCGATGTTGATAGCAGGCATCCAGCGATTGAGCGTGGTTCCGGGTGCATAAGTACCTTCTTGATAAAGACTCCAGGTTCCGGTGCTGCCGCTGGGTCTGCGCAATTCTAGCCAACGCACGCCTGCGCGGTTATTGCCGTCGACATCAGTAGAAAGACACAACACCATGGCTTGATGGTCGTTGAAAACCCGCATTGGGGCTTTGTACATGACACATTCTCGGAGTGGATCTAGTTTGACGGTAGAACCCGGTTGGGAAATGCAAGAAAAACTGGTTAATCCACATAAATCTGAATCAATTTCAGCTATTGCAATATCTTGAAGCTTGGTAACTGTCGCTGAATTGTTGGTCCAGTTGATGGTCATTTCCCAAATTTCGATCCAGTCATTGGTGGGGCTATCTGGTGAGCCGTTGCTATGAGATTCGTCATCGCGGTGGCGCACAAAGAGTGGTTTTTGCCCAGCTGGTGCAGCGAGGTCACCTTCGAGGTCAACAGGTGTAATGGATTGAAATCCAAAGCCATTGAGTGTATAGCCAACCGGGACACCAAAGAATGGAGACGTAGTACCATTGATCAAGGCGCTCAATTTCATGGCGTACACTCTTGGAGGGCCACCCTCATTAGTGGTTGCTAATAAAGCATCGGAACTTTCGCAGATACTCCATTTTGGATAGTCAGGAAAATTGGGGCAAGTAAATTGATAGAAATAATAGGCTCCTTGTGGATTACTGGTTTGTGAGACATAAACCAAAAGTTTCTTTTGAGCGGTAGTTGAAAATTGGGTAATAATCCATCGTTTTGCACTTTTGTGGTAGAGTACGATAGGGTCTCCGAGGCCAGTTACCGATGGGGTGCCTAAGCTCGCCATTACAAGTGTGCCGCTCACGGCAGCACCCGTAAATTTATTGAAGATTTTATACGAACCACCGCTATTTGCGTTGGTACCTTGGATATAAACAGTAGAGTCAGCTTCTCCGGTAGGGTCTGGTGGTGAAATCCCGTTTCCGATGCCTTGCACTTGCCAAAGGAGTGTAGCACTCGCAGTTTTTTCTGTGTTTTGATGCTGTTGCCAAACCCAATCTGGTTGGTGATTATTGATAACAGGATTGGCAATTAATTCACGCCCTTTGAAATTTGGCACGATCAGCTCTTTTTTCGAATTTTCTTGAGCGGGAGCGGGCACTAGCCTCGCCTCAGTTGGGCTTGAGTAACCGTAGAATTCAGCATTTTGCGCAAAAGAAATAAAAGATGCGCATCCGAAAAGGAAGAGGTAAAAAGATTTCATAGTTTGCAGTCAATAGTTAGGGCTGTTAAATTACGAAAATTTTAATTTTGCACCTATGAAAATCCTGTTGTCTCCAGCAAAACTAATGCGTCAAATTCCGTCATCAAACCTGACGACACCTCCTTTTCTGGAACAAAAGAATCAGCTGCAAAAAGTTTTGACCAAATGGAAGCTTAAAGATTTCGAAAATAACATGAAACTTTCGGCTGAAAAAGCCAAAGAAACCAAAGCCCTTTTTCAACAAGACCTTGCCGATTTTAATCAGGAGCTTACGCCAGCAGTCTTGGCATATATTGGTGAGGCTTTTAAAGCACTCAGCGCTGAAGCACTAACTCAAATTGAAATAAAATATCTCCATCAAAATCTTTTTATTCTTTCTGGATATTATGGGATTCTGAAAGCTTCTGACGGCATTGTTCCGTATCGCTTAGAAATGCAACAGAAAATGAGCATTAGCAAAAAACACAAATCGTTGTATGCATTTTGGCGTCCGTTAGTTGAAAATTATTTGAATGTAAATCTTCTTGAAGATGAACCAATTCTCAATTTGGCAAGTGATGAATACAGTGACTTGATTCAGGCGCCCGAGCTTACAGCGCGCATGATACAGCCCGTGTTTTGTCAGCAAAAAGAAGAGCAACTTCAACGCATTTCAGTCTTTTCAAAACAAGCCCGAGGGCTCATGGCAAAATGGTGTGCTGAAAACCAGCTCACGGACATAAAAAATATCCAAACCTTCAATTTAGAGGGCTATCAATTTTCAAAAGCACATTCTACTGAACAAGTGTATTTTTTTATTCGGAAAACGAAATAAATTCAAGAAAGTGTGGACCAATCTAGCTCTGAATTTTGCTTGAGGATATCCCAAGTATGGTCTGCTAAAAGTTGTACGGTCGCCACAAATGTGAGGTGGGCTCCCGAGCGCCCCCAAGACTCAGGTGCAATCAAGGAAAGCATATATTTTTGTTCCTCTTTTAAATAGAGGTGGTAAACATGATTGATGAGCGGTTCAAAACGCATTTCGGCCTTGTAGATGAAAGCGGAAATCTCTTTTCGGTCTTGTAATTTTTTAGCCTGAGTTGCGAGTAGTTGCATTTGCTCATAGATCTGACTCAGTTGCATGTCGGTCTGTTGGCTCATGGCGCTTAAGGCGCGCCCTTTCAATTTCCCCTGGTCTTCGGGCTTGATAACGGCACTCCCGACCTGATGCGCATAGGGCAGCAAATGCGGGTTTTCGGCAATTTTATCAGGGTCAATCGGGTTGACAAAGTCAGGGTCAGCTTGGGCTTTTTTTTCCATTTTTATACCAGTTTACTCAAGGACTCACCAACGGCAGTACCAATTGCGATGCCCATTCCTCCCATTCGAACACCTGCAAACACGTTTTTGTTCAGTGCCCGAATAATTGGTTTTTTCTCATTGCCTACACACATAATACCGGTCCATTGTAGATCGATTTCAACTTTTTTACCGGGTAATATTTCGTTCTGCAGTTTTTGAAATAAGGCATTTTGAATGCTGGGGTTCAAATCAAAATCCGTGCTAGTTTCGCCTTCAAAATCAAGATTTCTCCCCCCTCCAAATAAGATCCGATCGCCAACATCTCTGAAATAATAGTAGCCAGAATCACTATGAAAAGTTCCTTTGATGCCGTGTTGCAGAGGTTGGGTAAGGCAAACTTGTGCGCGTGCTGGCCTAAGTTCATTCGGAAAATAAGACTGACTAAACCCGTTGGTACATAGAAAAAGTGCATTTGCGGTGAGGTCGCCTTTAGAAGTGTTTATCAATACTTGGTCATTGGCAGCTTCAAATGCTTGAAGTGCCGTGCCATATAAGAATTGAATGTTTTGAGCTACACACAATTGAAACAGTGAGTTGAGCATTTGGTCAGTTTCAATGCTGGCTTCAAAACGATTGAAATAACTGGTTTGATAGCCTTGAAAACCAAATTGTTGGAGAGCAGACGCATCTTCTTTGTACACCTCTGATAGCCCAAAATAGGCTTCAAACTGTTGATTGAGTGCTTGTAAAAAGTCGGGCTCAAGTTTTTGCTGATGGTTCAGTAAAAGATCGTATGAACCGCAGGCTCTCCAGGCCATTTGTTTTTCAGAAAGCCTAGATTTTAAAATTTGCAAGCCTTCTAACCTGAGCGCAACCGTTTCCCAAACCTGTTTTTTAGGCATGTGTTGGAGATCGTCGTGAAGTTCTGTAGGGCTCCCAAAGCAAGCAAAACCGGCATTTTTTGAACTCGCGCCAGTAGGCAAGTAGCCTCTTTCTATAATCAGTATTTTTTCTTTCGGAAAGCGTGCTTTTAACGAAAGCGCGGTAGACAAACCTACAATTCCGGCACCAACAATTACAAACGTATTGTTTTCCAAGTATTGGCGGCGTTCCCAAAGACTAAATTGATTGAAGTCTAGCATTTTTTTTACTCGCTGATTTTGTGCAAATTTGTGTTTGAAACAAATGTACCAATTTACGTTTGAATGGTCATTTCGCTTAAGTCAGCATATCTATGAATAGAATTGTTTCCGTACTCTTTTTATTGATTTCACTTCAAGTGTTTTCGCAAAGAGATTTTCTAGTTGTTTTCAAGGGTCAAATCAAAGATCTTTTAGACCAACAAGCGTTGATGGGGGTTACCCTAGATGTCATGCAGCAAGATGCGGTCTTGACCAAAGTCTTGACAGACGAGCGCGGTAAATTTTACGCATCGGCAAGAATTCAGCAAGGGACAACACTTCAGCTCAGAATGACCAAAGGAGGTTATCTAGTTAAGTTCATCGCCGTTGACCTCTCCTCGATGTCAGGAATTCAGCCAGCGCCTTATGGCTATGAACTTTTAACCAATGCCACCTTCAATTTATACAAACTTAAACCAAACGTTGACCTCCAATTTGCCACCAATAAGCCCACTGATCTTTACACTTGGTCTGCGAGCAACAAAATACTTTCTCAAGATCCGACCAAACAAAAAGAGGCCGATGAAAAAGCAATAGCGGCTTATCAATATGCTATTGATCAACAAAAAATAAATGCTTTTTTAGCGAAAGCTGAGCCACTTGATCAACCCGGATCTTTTGAAAAAGCTTTGCCCTATTATGATTCTGTTTTAGTTGTCGACCCCAATTTCACCAAAGCAAAAGACAGGAAGACCTTCATTCTTAAAACCCTTCAAGAGGAAAAAGAACTTGCAGCCAAAAAAGCAGCACAAAACAATTTACTTGCCGAGGCAAAAGCCGCCAAAGCCGCCGCTGACTACACATTGGCAGAACAAAAACTAAATAGTGCCGATCTCATTTTACCCGGTAATCCAATGATTCAAGCTGAAAAGCAAGCCATTGCCAACCTGAAAAATGAAGCCAAGCAAAAAGAAGCCAATAAAAACGCCTTTCAAAAAGCTTGGAATAGCGCCCAAGATGCGCTCAACAAGGGCAATACAACTTTGGCTACCCAATATTTGAATGAAGCTCAAAAAATTCAGCCAGAAGAAAAACCAAGGGTGGAGCAAGAACTACAAAAAATAAAAAATGTAGTTCAGGACAAAGATACCGAGCTGAAGCTTAAAAAAATATTGGCCGATGCAGACCTGCAATACAAAGGTCTAAAGGGGAATGTCACCGAAAAACAACTCATGGCTATTTTGGAGAAGTACAAGCAAGCCGACAAACTCATTGCACTTTTTCATAAACAAGTACTTATCGATCAATATTCAAAGCAATTGCAAACAGGCATGAAGCTCGTGACCGACAAGCTAGACAATTTATCTACGGTTTACCAGAGTCAGTTAGCCAAAGCCAACGAACATTTTGAAAACGATCAGTTGCCAATGGCCAGAAAGGTCCTGAGCGCTCCGGCTATGGAGAGTCGTCAGAATGAGCCCGAAGTCATCGAGCTCAAAAAGAAAATTGAATTCAAAGAGCAGTTCTTGGCCAAAAGAGAAGGCGCTTATCGCACCCTAAACGAAGGAAAAGACAAAACAACAGGATTAAAAGCTCTTGAAGACGCGCAGTCTTTTGGTCAAAAGCAAGTAGCTTTCTTAAAAACTTCAGACCTGCCTAAATTGCAAAAGTCAATAGACTCTTTAAAGCAAATCTTGAGCCCTTCAGCACCCGTATTAAAAGATTCTGAAGTAAAAACCACACCACAAGGAATCACTTTATCCGCCCCAGGCGAAAGCGTCACAGAAAGCACTCAAGCTTTCAGCGATTTGTATCAAACGCGTATGTCTGCCCAAGAGAACCCTTACAGACAACAGCAAGAAATCAAAACCAATATTGACTACAAAAACTATTTTCAGCAAGAATCTGCTGAGTTAGGGAGCGCTGAAACCACTGCCCAACTCAACCAAACAAGAGACCAAAGAACTTTGCAAGTTCAGCAAACCGAACAAGTCCAAAATACTTTGCAAGATCAAAAGGTAAAAGCCAATCAAGAAACCGAGTTTGCCATTACCGAGCGCAACAAAGTAGCCGATCAGCAACAAGCAGAAAATGCACAGCAGATCCAGGCTTGGAAAGATGCCAAAGACTATCAAACCCAACAAAGTTTAAAAGAGCAACAACTCAACGAACAAGCAGGGCTCAATCAAATGCAGCAGACCAAAAATGTAAAAGAACTGCAAGAAAATGCATTAGCGCAAGAAGGCCAAACGAAGCTCAAAGACATGAATCAGCAGGTTCAAAATATCGAATACACCAAACAAGTGCAAACTGAGCAAGCAGCTCAAAATAGCGAGGGTCAGCTTTCAGGTATCGAACGCCAGGCCGCTTCCAAAGTTGTTCTGAAAACCACGCCAAACTATCTTCGCGACGAAAACGGAGTCTTGTTCCCGACCAATTCACTCACCGAGAAAACCTATCAGATCAAAAACAAAGAGGGCTATGTCACCAAAGTAGTTGTCAGAAGGGTAGTGGTGGATCCAAATGGTCACGGAGTTGTTTTCGAACAAACCACTGACGAAAATGGCAAAACTTATTTTACCCGAGATGGCCAAGTATGTACTGAGTACATTTGGTTCAATGAGTCTACGGGTGCCAGCGTTCTTCAAAAATAATTAGCTTTCATGCAAGTACATTTTATTGCTATTGGTGGTAGTGCCATGCACAATTTGGCTATTGCACTTTCTAGAAAAGGTGCAGTGGTAACGGGTTCAGACGACGAAATTTTTGAGCCTTCTCGTTCTAGATTAGACAAACAAGGCATACTTCCGACAAATTTAGGCTGGGATGCACAACGCATTCACGAAGGCTTAGACGCCGTCATTCTCGGGATGCATGCCCGCGAAGACAACCCAGAATTACTCAAAGCCAAAGAACTTGGCTTGGCAATTTATAGTTACCCAGAATATCTCTACGAACAAAGTAAGGAGAAAATCCGTGTGGTCATTGGCGGAAGCCATGGCAAAACCACCATTACTTCGATGTTGTTGCACGCGGTTGCACAACTGGGTCTCGATGTCGACTACATGGTTGGTGCACAACTAGAGGGCTATGATTGCATGGTAAAACTCACTGAGAGCGCACCCATTATGATTCTTGAAGGCGATGAATACCTGAGTTCTCCAATAGACCGCAGACCCAAGTTTCATCTCTACAAACCAAACGTGGCTTTGCTTTCTGGCGTTGCCTGGGACCACATCAATGTGTTTCCAACTTTCGAGAATTATGTAGCGCAGTTTGCTCAGTTCATTGAACTCATTGAACCCAACGGAACCCTGGTTTACAATCAAGAAGATCCCGTTTTACAAGATTTAGCTGCAAAAACCAAAAATTGTAAGCTGCTTCCGTACCAAACACCTTCGTTTGAGCCTACTGCTCATGGTACAGATCTCCACTTTGAAGGCAAGACTTACGCCCTTAAAGTTTTTGGCGCACATAATTTGCAAAATCTTATGGGAGCCATGTATGTAGCTACCCAAATTGGTGTAAACCCCCATGACTTCTTAAGCGTCATGACCGATTTTACTGGCGCCGGAAAACGCTTGCAAAAAGTTGTGGAGCACCCAAGCTTTGTGATGTACAAAGATTTTGCCCATTCGCCGTCTAAACTTAAGGCAACTACCGCAGCTGTGGCGCAACAATACCCAGACCGAGAAGTTATTGCCTGTATGGAGTTACACACGTTTAGTTCACTGCAAAAAACATTTTTACCTCAATATGAGGGGGCCATGGTTGCAGCAACCAAAGCCCTTGTCTACTTCAGCCCAGAAGTAGTGGCGCATAAAAAGTTGCCAGCGTTGTCTACGTCTGAGGTTGCCGCAGGCTTTGGCGGTGAGGTATTGATTTGTCAAACGACAAAGGAGGTCCAAGATTTTATAGCGGCCCAAGACTGGCACAATAAAGTGTTGCTCATGATGTCTAGCGGAAATTTTGACGGCATTGACTACGATGCCATGGGGCAAGAACTCATTGCTACATTATAAGCGTTTCAGGAGTATTTTATTGAACTTAAAGCCTTTAGTTAGGCTCTGAAAATCACGCGTCGGTATATAACTGCAATGAGCAAACTATTAAGCGTGCTATAAACCAGCAAGGCTAAAAGACTCACGCTTAAAGTAAATTGCGGATTATACATCAGGGCAGTGTTTTGCTTGGCCATTGCTCTGATTTCAGCATCTGTTTTGTTTTCTAGCGCCGTATTGCTTTTTCTGATCTGAGCAATTTCTGCTTTGCTATCCATTTGCTGTTCTATTTGATCGAGCTTCTTTTGATTGAAGGTTGGATCGATGTCGCGGTAATAGAAAAACAAGAAAAAGCTCACGAGTAAGGTATATGGCAAGCCTACAGAAAGTCCATTTTTGATATCAGACAATAAATTACTTTCGGTTTCGTGTCTTTTCTTTTGATACAGAAAAAGCGAGATGCCAGCGGTCAAGAAAGCCATGTTGAGTAAGACAAAAGGCTGAATATAGGCAGATGCTCCTTGAAAAAAGAAAGCGAGCAGTTTGAGGGTAATCCATGAAAACCCAAAACCAAGCGCGTATAACCAAGGGCTTCTCATTAGCTATTCATTGAAACCAAAAACTCTTCGTTGGAAAGTGTGTTTTCCATGTGAGATTTCATGAATTCCATTGCTTCTACAGGATTCATGTCGGCGATAAACTTGCGCAGTAACCATACACGCTGTAGTACATCTTTCCCTACAAGGAGGTCTTCGCGGCGTGTGCCCGACGCAGTGATGTCAATAGCAGGGTAGATACGGCGGTTAGAAATCTTACGATCGAGCTGAAGTTCCATGTTACCCGTTCCTTTGAATTCTTCAAAGATGACTTCGTCCATTTTAGAACCAGTTTCAGTAAGTGCTGTTGCCAAAATGGAAAGCGAACCTCCGTTTTCAATTTTACGAGCAGAACCGAAGAATCTTTTTGGTTTGTGTAGTGCATTGGCGTCCACACCTCCAGACAAAACTTTTCCGGATGCAGGAGAAACCGTGTTGTAGGCTCTGGCTAAGCGCGTAATAGAATCGAGTAATATACAGACGTCGTGGCCGCATTCTACCATTCTTTTGGCTTTTTCTAGGACCATGTTGGCCACCTTTACGTGTCTTTCTGCTGGCTCATCAAAGGTAGAAGCAATGACTTCAGCTTTAACTGAACGCGCCATATCGGTAACCTCTTCAGGGCGTTCGTCAATGAGTAAAACAATTAGATAAGTTTCAGGGTGGTTGGCGGCAATAGCATTGGCAACATCCTTAAGCAACATGGTTTTACCTGTTTTTGGTTGCGCCACAATCATACCGCGTTGTCCTTTCCCGATAGGAGCAAAAAGATCCATGACACGTGTAGAAAGTGTTTCTTGTGAGTGTCCTGTTAACTTGAATTTTTCTGAAGGGAAAAGCGGTGTTAAGTATTGGAACGGGACGCGATCTCGGATATACGATGGATCGCGGCCGTTGATAGATTCAACCTTTACTAAAGGAAAGAATTTTTCGCCTTCGCGGGGTGGTCTGATGGTGCCTTTAACGGTGTCACCGGTTTTGAGACCAAATAATTTGATTTGATTTTGAGAAACATAGATGTCGTCAGGTGACGGCAAGTAGTTATAGTCTGAAGAACGCAAGAAACCGTAGCCATCTTGAATCACTTCTAAAACACCTTCGGCAGTGACAATGCCCACGAGGTCGTAGTATTCTTCTTTAATAGGTTCAGGGGTTGATTGGCCGTTGGCGTCTTGGTCTTTTTGCTGATTTTGATTTCCGTTGTTTGGCTGACCTTGATTTGGATTTCCGTTTTGTTGCTGACCTTGTTTATTTCTTTGGTGTTGTTTGTTATTTCTATTTTGATGATCTCTTTTTTCAGTCGCTTGCGATTTCTCTTCTGAAGGAGTTTCTACAACCTCTGTAATTTCATTGCTTTGTGGCTCTTGAGATTCATTTGTAGAAACCGGTTTTCTAGCTCGTTTTTGACGCGTGCTGTTTTTGGATTCAATTTCAATTGACTCAGTAGGACTAGTAGTTGTCTCGGTTGTTTTTGCAGCTGTATTAATTTTAGCGGATTCTGGCTGAGCTCCGCCCATGATGGCAGCAATGAGTTCGTTTTTTTTGAGTGAGCCAGCGTCTAGGCCAAGACTTTGTGCAATGACGCGAAGGTCTGAGATTTTTTTACTCTCTAAGGTTTTTAGATCCATCAATGGTAAGTTAAATGCTGAATTTTGGAGAAGGCCCAGAATTGGGTGCTTAGAAATCCGTTGCAAGTTTAAGCAAAAAACTAATAGTAACTACACGAAACAAGATAATTCTATGTTTTTCGTTTTTGTTTTTTTGCTGCCGGAAAGAGAATGTTATTTAAGATCAAACGATAGCCCGGAGAATTCGGATGCAAATTGAGGTCGGTTGGGGGGTCTCCGACAAGGTGCTGATAGTCTTCTGGGTCGTGGCCACCATAAAAAGTCCAGGTGCCTTGGCCAAATTCACCGTGTACGTATCGGGCAGTGTTTGCCGCTTTGTTTTCACCGAGGATGAGTACATTTGGCTTGATGAATTCTCTGTGAAAATCAGTGGTTTGACCCATGAAACCGTTGATGACGTCTACGTGGCATTGCGTAAGCATGGTGGGTACGACATCCCATTTAGCCGAAAAATCGAAAAGGGTAAATTGGTCGTTTTTTTCAGAAATGATGCGCTGGTTTCTGAGGTCAGTGCCGTCGATGTCTGAATATTCATAGACCATAGGGTCTTTGATGATGTGAAAATTCTGAAAAGCAAAAGTGCCATCAAAATTGAGTTTTTCTTGGGCTCGTGGGTCAGAGGGCGTGCCGTCAAAAACACTTTCTTGAATGTCTACATTTTCTGCAGCTAGGGCAATATCAAACGAATCGGTGCCCGAACACATAGTAAATAAAAAACCTCCGCCAATGACAAAGTTTCTGATGTTGAGTGCCACTGCGCGTTTTAAGGCTGCAGTGTTTTTGTAACCTAACTTTGCGGCCGAAGCCTCAGTTCTGGCAACCTCTTGCTGATACCAGCTTTGCATTCTGGCAGAGCCATAAAACTTACCGTATTGGCCCGTGAAGTCTTCGTGGTGTAAGTGCAGCCAATCGTATTTGGGTAGTACGCCATTGACAATTGCCGAATCATAGATCTTGTCATAGTGGATTTCGGCGTATTCTAAAACGAGTGTAACGGCGTCGTCCCAGGGGAGTTTGTTGGGTGGCGTATAGACAGCAATTTTAGGTGCTTTTTCGAGCTGAACCACCTCCATATTGACCTCTGGGTCATTGATTTGGCTTTTGATTTGATTGACTTGCCCGTCGGCTAAAACTTGATAACTGACGTTGCGTACCAACAATTCTTCTTCGATACTCTTGAGATGAGGCAACAGAAACGATCCACCTCGGTAATTGAGCAACCATTCAATGACAATTTGGTTTTCGAGCGTCCAGTAGGCAATTCCGTAGGCCTTTAGGTGATTTTTTTGGGTGTCGTCCATGGGCACCAAAATCTGAGAAGCAGAGAGTTGCTTCGCGCTCAGCAGGACAAAGAAAAATAAGGTGATTCTAAAAAGGATCTTCATCGCTTTGATCTTTGCTAAAGATATCTTCTTCGTTGTCGTTCATTTTGCTTTTCATGGTGTAGGTCGAAAACTCTTGATTGAATTGGTTAAGGCTATTGTTGGTCGGGCCAGGGATGTCAAGGCCTTCAACTTCTTCAAGGTTTTCGAAACGCGCAAATTCAGGTACAAAGCGCAAACGCACATTTTTGAGGGCGCCATTACGGTGTTTGGCAATGATGATTTCACCCGTGCCTAAAGTGGAGTTACCGTCGGCATCTGCAGTGATGTCATAGTATTCTGGTCTGTAAATAAACGAAACGATATCGGCATCTTGCTCAATTGCTCCAGATTCACGAAGGTCAGAAAGCATAGGGCGTTTATCGCCGCCTCGGGTTTCTACAGAGCGGCTCAACTGACTCAGGGCAATAATTGGCACATTGAGTTCTTTTGCAATTTCTTTGATCGAACGCGAGATAGTAGAGATTTCTTGTTCGCGGTTTCCGCCGCTTTTAGAATCTTTAGCACTCATGAGCTGCAAGTAATCGATGATGACTAAATCGATGTTGTATTGGGCTTTTAAGCGACGACATTTAGCGCGGAAGTCAAAAATGTTGATACCGGGGGTGTCATCGATAAAAATAGGTGCTTCGGCTAATTTACCAATGCGTGTATGCAATTGCTGAAATTCGTGTTCCTTGAGGTCTCCTTTTCTGAGTTTTTCAGCGGGGAGTCTAGACTCTGAGGCAATAAGCCTTTTGACGAGCTGCACTGAAGACATCTCGAGTGAAAATATGGCTACACCTTTTCCGTAGTCAACGGCAGTATTTCTTGCCATTGACAAGACAAATGCGGTTTTACCCATACCAGGACGCGCAGCCAATACAATCATGTCTGAGCGCTGCCACCCAGCCGTAACTTTGTCGAGGTCGTGGAAACCAGTTGGGATACCCGAAACGCCATCTGCATTTTTAGAAGCCAACTCAATTTCCTGAATGGCTTCTTGCACAATATGAGACATCGAGCCTACTTGCTTAGACATGTTGTTTTCTGCTATGCTGAATAGGTCTGATTCGGCGTCGTTGAGTAAATCAAAAACATCTCGGGTGTCGTCATAGGCATCGCGGATGATTTTTGAACTGACGCTAATGAGTTCTCTTTTGATGAATTTTTCAGCAAGAATTCTGGCATGGTGCTGCACGTGGGCTGCGCTCGCGACACGATTTGTGAGCGAGGCAACGTATGGAGTACCTCCGGCCAATTCTAATTCTCCGGATTTTTGGAGTTGAGTGGTTACGGTGACTAAATCGATGGGGTTTGTAGCGGCAAAAAGCGCACGAATGGCTTTAAAAATATGCTGATGTCTGACATCGTAAAATGTCTTTTCAGAGAGAATGTCAATAGTGTCGTTGATGGCACGGCTTTCTAGCATCATGGCACCTAAAACCACTTGCTCGATATCGGTAGCTTGAGGCGGGATTCTTCCTAGCTCAGATAGGGCTTGAGCACTGTTTTTTACACGCGTTATTGGCTTTCTTGGGTTATCGGCATTCTCCATAAAACAAATATAGGCAAAGGCACTTGGATAATATAATTTGCAACTTAGGAGTTATAAAAAAGTTGTAAAGGCAGGTTTTGAACAATTGTTGATATCAACAAAGTTCTTTGAGGGCTTTGGCGGTGCCTATTGTTCTGGTGATGAGGTCTTTTTCTAGTTTAGGAGAACGTGCTGGTGAATATGCTCTTCCATAGAAAATAATTTGCAAGTGCAATTTATTCCATAAAGCTTTATCAAATAGCGCTTTGGCATCTTTCTCCGTCTGAACTACATTTTTTCCGGAGCTCAGCCCCCAGCGTGTCATTAAACGATGGATGTGGGTATCTACAGGAAATGCCGGGTGGCCATAAGCCTGAGACATCACCACAGAAGCAGTTTTGTGCCCAACGCCAGGGAGTGCTTCTAAAGCATCAAAGCTTTCGGGTACCACACCGTTGTAGTTGTTTACAAGAATTTTAGAAAGTGCTGAAATGGCGGCGGATTTTTTTGGAGAGAGTCCGCAGGGCCTGATAATGGCTTGTATTTTTTCTACAGGAACTTTGGCCATGTCTGCTGGGTTGTCTGCCAAGGCAAACAAAGCGGGTGTCACCTGATTGACGCGTTCGTCTGTACATTGAGCTGAGAGCAAAACGGCAACAAGAAGGGTGTAGGGGTCTTTGTGGTCGAGTGGAATTGGGGTAGTAGGAAACAAGTGCTCGAGGGTTTCGACTACAAATTTTGCTTTTTCTTTTTTGGTCATAGGGTTCCGAAACTTAATAGGTGTAACCAGCGGTTTTCAGTACACAAGAAATAAAGTATAATGGGGCTCACTAATAATCTTGAAAAATATGATCCGGCTACAAACATGATGTCGGCACTGGCCCAAAACCAAGAGATAAAGGGCACCAAAAACAATAGACTAACCCAAATCTGAGCCCAATAAAAAGTAAAATGAACCGGAACCGTTCGAAGATAGTGTCCTTCCTGAATTTCAATGTTTTTTACTTGTCTCAACCAATGGGTTTCCTTTGAATGTAAGCTAAGGGCGGTGCCGAGTTCTTGACTAAAATAATCTGAAATCCAATAATGTCTGCCGTCGGTGCTGAAGAAAAGCTGAATGGCATGGCCATCCGTACTTTGATACGTTTTGTTGGCATATTTTTCTGGGAAAATTTGCTGTGTTTTTTCAGGAAGAAAAAAGTCAAGCCACAAAACGACAAATAAAAGTAGCCCCACAAAGGCGGCACTGCGATGCCACCATCCTTTCCAGGATGTTTTTAAATTTCTAAGAAACTCAATTTTGTAGGCTTCTTCTGCCGCTTTTTTCTTGGCTCTTTGCGCTCTGGCTTGTTCGCGGTATTGCTCGTAACTGGCTCTGTCTTGTGCATATGCCGAGGCTGTTTCTTTGTCTTTTTGCGAATGCGTATTGATTTTTTCAGCGCTTGGATTGCACAACAGGTCATAGGCCTCCTGAATCAGTAAAAAGTAGTCTTTTGCTTCGGGGCTTTGGTTTTTGTCCGGGTGGTATTTTTTAACCAAAGCGCGGTACGCCCTTCTGATTTCATCAGGGCTAGCATTGGTTTTCAGACCAAGGGTGTTATAGGCTTCTCCAGTCTGCATGACGAATTGAGCTGAGTGTTTGCCCTCGGTTGATCTTGAGGGTTTCGGTTCTCACAAATGTAGTGACAAAAGCAATTTTTCGAGGCAACTCTTCGGGGAGTAAATTCTGGTTTTTTAAAATATCCGAGGCGTCAAATGCAGCTCCTTCTACAACTAAAGCCACGATTTCACCCCATTTGTCATCGGGTAAGCTGCAAACAAAGTAGGCTTGTGTCAATGAGCTACTTAACTTTTTTTCGAGTTGTTCGGGTAAGATCTTTTTTCCGCCGGTATTGATTGCGAAATCGGCCCTGCCAAGCCAGTTGAAATGTTGTGCATCAATAAGTTCTACCAAGTCAGTTGTGCACAAGGGTTCATTGAGCAGCGCCGGGTACTCGATGACCAGTTGGTCTTCTTTTGTGGAGAACTGCACGCCGTCGAGGGCTTCAAAAGGTCCTGACTTGCCGTCAGAAACCGTTCTCAGCGCCACATGAGACAGCGTTTCGGTCATGCCGTAGCTTTGGATCAATTCAATTTGATTTTCAGCACATTGTTCAATGAGTGGCTGGCTCAGGGGGGCGCCACCAATTAATATCTGCTCGATGCTTTTGAGCTTTGGCAGGTCTAACGCAATGCTCTGCTGTAACTGGGTCGGGACCATCGAAATAAAGTTGAGGGGAAGCTCAAAGTTTTCTAGGGGTCTGGAGCTGGGTTCTGTTATCCAAAGTTCGAAATCCGCAAGCAAAGCGCGCGTGAGTTGCATGAGGCCACCAACGCTGATTAAAGGCAAACAAACCAGTGCTTTGGTTGCAGAATTGAGCTGCAGCGCTGCAATGCTGGCCTGTGCAGAAACACAAAGTTGTGCTTTGCTAAAGGTGTGGGTTTTAGGGATGCCTGTTGATCCTGAGCTATGAAAAACAAAAGGTTTATCTTGATTCCAGGCAGCCAAAAAAGTGTCAATTTGCGCTTGCAATTGACTAGAATCAGAACACAAATGCCATTTTGCGGGTATCAATATTCGATATCGAGATTAAAACGATTTTTGAGCGTATGCAGATTTGGATTCTTTCTGGCAAGCGCCGCAAATTTATCTTTTCCGGTTAAAAATTTTACTTCTTCATCGGTGCTTTCAGCAAGGGTAATGACGATGTCTAGGTAATAATTTTTAAGTTGTTTGCGCATGAAGTCTTTAAAACCTAAAAGATGCGTTTGAATATAGTTTTGTTGCACAAGGTTGTCAACTACTAATTCTAAGGTTTCGTCAGTTTTGAGAATTGGATCTCTTTTGATGAGCGCGTTGTAAAAAGTCTCCATGCCGTTTTCTTTGAGCTGAAAGGCATATTGTTTCCAGTACATTTTGACGTGGTCAAGATGGAAGGATTCTCGAGGTTGGTCTTCGAGCTTGATTGGATTGTTGGTTTCTTTTTCTTTCTCTAGGGTTGCGCGAATAGAGATAATATTGCTTTGTACCTGACCTTGAGGCTTGCTTAAAGTAGGAGGAGCTTGCGGTGTTGGTGCAGCGGAATTGCTTTGGGAACTTGGTGTTGTTGCAGCGTTTGCCGGAACTCCTGACTTAGTAGCTTTGCGCAGACTTTGTTTCGGAAAAGGCAGAATGTCAATGAGATCCGTTAGGCCTTTTTTTTTTCTTGCTCTTGCTTGAGTGAGCAGAGCTGCATGAGGGCTACCTCTATGAGTAAGCGCTGGTTCTTAGATGCTTTGTAGGTGACATCTGTTTTGGATAATACCTGGAGGCCTCTGAGCAAGCGTTGACTTTCGATTTCACTGGCTTGGCTGATGAAGCGTTGTTTGACGCTGTCTGGAGCCTCGAGTAATGTGGCTGTTTTGGGGTCTTTGCAGACCAATAGATTGCGCAAGTGTTCGGCCAAGCCCACCACAAAATGATGACCGTCAAAACCTTTTTCAAAGATGTCGTTGAGGATCAAAAGCGCAGCAGGAATGTCTTCTTTTTCGGCGGCATCGATGACTTTGAAGTAGTATTCGTAGTCGAGGATGTGCAGGTTGTCTAAGACGTTTTGGTAGGTGAGGGTAGAACCCGCAAATGTGACAATTTGATCAAATATGGAAAGCGCATCGCGGAGTGCGCCATCTGCTTTAAGTGCAATTTGATGCAGTGCTTCTGGGTCTGCAGAAACGCCCTCTTTGGTAGCAATTTGGGTCAGGTGATCGGCGATGTCTTTGACGCGAATTCTTTGAAAATCAAAAATCTGACATCTAGACAAGATGGTCGGGATGATTTTGTGTTTTTCGGTGGTGGCCAAAATGAAAATGGCGTGCTTTGGCGGTTCTTCTAATGTTTTAAGAAATGCATTGAAGGCCGAAGCAGACAACATATGGACCTCATCGATGATATAGATTTTATGGCTACCTAATTGCGGTGCAATGCGCACTTGGTCAATGAGGTTGCGGATGTCGTCAACGGAGTTATTGGAGGCGGCATCTAGTTCGAAGACATTGAGTGAGGTGCCAGTATTGAATGATTGGCAAGAATCACAGTTGTCACACGCTTCTGTTTCTGCGGTGCGGTTGAAACAGTTGATGGTTTTGGCTAAGATTCTAGCGGTAGTGGTTTTACCAACCCCTCTTGAGCCACAAAACAAAAAAGCTTGGGCAAGGTGTTCGTTTTTGATGGCGTTTTTGAGTGTATTGGTAATGGCGTGTTGCCCGACAACCGTATCAAAGGTTTGCGGACGATATTTACGCGCAGAAACAACAAAATCGCTCATGACTCAAAGTTACTTTAATTTTTGATAAAGACTTCTTTCAAGGCGCCAATTTTTATCAAATAGCTGCCTTTTTCTAGTGGAGTCAAGTCGATTTGTCCTTGAGGATCTATTTGTCCGGTTAGCATTGTTTTTCCTTCCAAATTATAGATTTCAAATTGCTGATTAGAAAAGTTACTCGGTACATTAAGGTAGTTTAGGCACGGGTTGGGGTAAAGCACCGATTCATTGGCAATTAGACTTACTTGATTTGTGCTGTCTTGCTGATCGTACTTATTGATATAAATCTTGAGGCTTCCCGAACGTACATCGCCCCAAATGGTATACAATAGGTTGTTTTCAAACTGAACATTTAAAAAGTCATTTCCATTTTCGAGTAATATGCTGTCGTGCGCCACTTGTGGGCTCATAAAAATTTCATCTTGCCAAGTGTTGCCTGTCTTGATTCTGCATGCAATTTCAGTAGGGCTTTCATAAGTATTTGCGGTTCCGTTTCGACGGTCTCGCCAGCAAACTGCTAAATCGCCATCGGTGTCATAATCTGACCAAGCTAAGTCTTGTAGCGCGCCATTTCCTTGTGCGTCATTGTTAATGCGTTGGGGTGCAGACCAACTACCATTTATTTTTTCGATGATTGCGATGTCTGGATCTCCGAAAACTTCAGTGATGAAAGTATAGGCTTTAGTTGAGTTGTTTGGGGAAACACTAAGATGAGGTCCTTTTTTAAGGCTGTCATTCTGACTACCGAGCCCAAGGCCTTGAAAAGCCACTGAATAACTGTAAAACGAAGCTGGCGCTGTTTTAGAAACCTCAATGACCCTAGGTAAAATGCTTTGAGTGGGCTCGTAGCTTAAATACAAAGCACTAAAAGTTCCGTCATTGGAAAAAGCAGGGGAGGCCAATGGCTGACTCAGGGCACTGCCCGATAAATAAGGAGCTGCATCGAGTTCGCTCAGCGAAAAACTCTGACCCTGATCCGAAGAAATGGCCATATAAGGATGATAAGGAGCTTGAACGAGTGCAGGTTGATTGGCGTTGACGCTCGTGACAACAATAGATCCGGTAAGCGGGTCAACAGCTATCCAAGGGCGATCGATGCAGAGTTTATTTGGGCAAGAACTGATGGGTCTTACCACCACTGCAGCGCCCCAATTTAAGCCACTATTGACAGATTTTCGGCAAATGATGGCGCCGTTCGTGAAACCAACATTGTCGTAATCGATATAGGCTATGTAGAGGTTGCCCTGCAGATCATAGGCCAAGGAGACATCTGCACTGCTGTTACCCATTTGCTGATGCGGCAGTGCAGTAGGCGTTGACCATGTTGTGCCACCATTGCTAGACACACTGGTTTTGATGACAATTTTTTCATTGAACTGAAAACCCATCCAGGCCGCAACTAAATGCTGTGGATTCTGCGGGTCTATAGCTAAATACGGTTCTCCTTCAAAGAATTGACCACTCGAGACCAATTGGTTTTGGGCTTTGAATTCTAGGCTAAATGAAAGAAGAATAATGACAAATAAGAGGAAGCATCTCATGCCTTAAAAGTAAAAAAAAAAGAGCCACTCAACGCGGCTCTTTATATTTTCAAATCGGGCAAATGTCTAGAAATCTTTTGGTAGCACTTCTTTTGGATTTACAAGAATGCTTTTGACCACACCATTGAGGGTCATTTTACCTATATTCATAGTGAATTCGTGGGCAAAAAGAAAACCGTCGACCATTTTGTAGTCATCGTAAGTGATGGCAGTTTCTACGGTTTCTTCTCCTTGTTTGCGAATGCTCACAGATTTGTATTTCAAGTAAGTGCCTACTTCATAGTAATCGTAGCTTTCCGCTGTGCCGTCATTGGTGTATAGCACATAGCAATCTTTATTGTCAATAGTTTCGATTCCTTTGATTTCATATTTCATGCCATTAGCCGCATATGCCAATTCAGGAATAAAGCCACTTGCTTTTTGTTTGGCTGCTAATTGTTCAGCGGTGAGGTCTTCGCGGCCGCCTTGCATGCTAAAAGTATAGCCGCTTTTGACGTCGTAGTAAGACTTTTGCAAGACCATTCCGGGCATTTCCATTTTGCTCGCTTCATTAGACGGCGCCCAAAAATAATCGGTGCTGGTGAGGGCAAAGGGCATTTGGCCGCTGCTCAGTTCAGAAACACGCACATAGCTTTTGAGTCCTTTTATTTTTTTGTTGAGTTCTTTTGGGCTTTTGGTGCCGGTAAGCGCCATGGCATAGCGATTGATCAATGTAGGTGCATCGATGTCAGCCGCTTTGATTTCCTTGATCTCATTGCCAAATGCATCTAGTTTTTCGATGCGGCCATCAGCATCAAAAGGAAGTAGTTTTGGTAAGATTTCTTCATTACCCACCACAATAATATGGCAATTGGTAGCAGTGAAGTATTGTTGGGCCATGCGCTGGATGTCTTCTTTTGTGACGGAAGATAAGCGCTGAAGGTAATTCTGGTAGTAGTCAGGGGCCAATTTGTACTTTATGGTGTTTAAAGCAAAACGAGCTATGGTTTGAGGGCTTTCTAAAGAACGCGCAAAACCACCAGCCATATTGTTTTTGGTCAAAGACAATTCTTCGTCAGAAACTGGTGCAGCAATGATATTTGCAAATTCCTTTAGGATTTCTGTAATGGCTGAATCGGTAACTGCATTTTTGAAATTACCGCCAGCAGACATCCAAGAACCATTTTCAGTAATGGACAATGAAGAATAACATCCGTAAGTAAAGGCTTTGTCTTCGCGCAAGTTTTGCATGAGGCGCGTGCCAAAACCACCACCGCCAAGGATGCCGTTGAGCACAGTTAGCGGCAATTGATTTTGAGCTCCGGTTCTAATATCTATCGGGAAGGTTACATAAACTACAGATTGCACTGCACCTGGTTTTTTCACGAAAATCACGCGATTACCTTTGTCAAATTGACCTTTGCCTAAGGTAGATTTGTAGGCAGGTGCACCTTGCCAAGCGGCAAAATAACGGTTAACTAATGCTTCAGTTTGAGCACGGTTGATATCGCCAACTACAACCAAATAAGCCCCAGATGGAGAGTAATTGGCTTTATAGTAAGCAATAATGTCTTCACGAGTAATGGCTTTTAAGCTTTCTTCGGTCATGACTTCGCCGATTGGGTGGTTCGGAAAGTTAACTTTTTTGGTGGCATTTCTAGCCATCTGAGCCGCATCTGCTTTCGTAGATTGTAGGCCAGACAAATTTTGCTTGCGCAAACGTTCTACTTCACTTTCAGGAAAACTTGCGTTGAACATGACGTCGGTCATGAGGTCCATGCCTTTATCGAGGTGCTTGGTTAAACAGCTCAGGCTAATTGCTTCTCCTCCGGCATTTAAATTTGCGCCGATAAAGTCGATTTCGCGGTCGAGTTGGTCTTTGGTTCTAGAAGTAGTACCTGATAAAAGCAACTCACCAGTAAAATCTGAAATCCCGGCTTTATTTTCATTGAGTCTTGCGGAAGAACCCGTGGTGAACTCAATCGAAACTTTAGGAATTTTGTGGTTTTCAGATAACACAACGGTGATGCCGTTTGCGGTTGTGAAAACTTGTGAGGCCGGAATATTAATTTTAGGTGCCGCAGCAGCTTCAGGGCGCTTAGAACGATCAATTTGTGCATTTGCAAGTGCCGCACTGGCCAATGCAAGGGTCAGTATGATGGTTTTCATTGGGCTTATTTTTCTTTAGGTAAATAGTATAGGACAACTCTTGCGTCTTGACGCAGGTAAATTTGAGCCACGCGCAGGATGTCTTCACGGGTCACTTTGAGGTAGTTGTTGAGTAAAGTATTGACGCGATTTGCATCCCCGTAATAAACGTGGTTGTCGGCTAAGTTTTCGGCGATACCTGCAATGCTTGCATTCGATGAAGCGATGTCGTTTTCAAACTTGTTGCGTACTTTTTGAAACTCTTCTTCACTGATGAGTTCTGTTTTCATGCGTTGAATTTGTTGATCAAAAGCTTGCAAGACGGTATCTAGCGCTACTTCTTGAGGAATAATGGCAGCAAAAATTCCGATGCCGGCATCTTCAAGGCCGTAATTGAAAGAAAACGCATATTGTGCGAGTTCGCGTTTTTCAACGATTTCTTTGTTGATGCGTGCCGAACTTCCGCCAGACAATACTTCGTTTAAAAATTCGAGTGCGTAGGTGTCTGGATGCGTTTGGGCTGGCATTTTGTAACCAATGAAAATTGCCGGAAGTTGGATGTTGTCGTAAATGGTGTCTCGGACTTCCTTCACAAGCAATGTATTGTCTTTGTTGGTGCGGTTGATGACACATGGTTTAGCCAGGTAGCTATTGATGAGCTTTTTAGCCTCTGGTTGGTTGCTGCTCATGAAGTTTTTAGCATCAAAAGAACTTTTATCCACCTGATAACGCGCTTTGAATGCGGCGTCGTCTAGGCTAATGAAATCGCGGTATAAGTTGATGGCTTGTCCTTTAGGGATAGAGGCAAAGTATTGGTCAATCCATTTTTTAGTTTGGTTGATATCGATATCTCCTGCAATAGAAAGTGTTGCGTTTGAAGGCACGTAGAATGTTTTATAGAAATTGATGTAATCTTCTTCTTGTGCAGCATCTAGGTGCTCCATGCTTCCGATAGGTGCCCAATTGTAAGGGTGAGCGGTAAAGACTCGCTTGAACATTTCAGTAAAGAAAGAACCATAAGGTTGGTTGTCTACGCGTTGTCTTTTCTCTTCTTTGACTACACTTCGTTGCGTTTCAATGCCTTTGATGTCAACTTTGGCATGGAGCATGCGCTCGCTTTCGAGCCAGATGCCTAACTCTAATTGATTAGAAGGTAGAATTTCGTAATAGTAAGTGCGGTCTTGTGAAGTGTTGGCATTAAGTGTTCCGCCATTTTTCTCGACTAATTCAGAATATTCTCCGCGACCAATATTAGCAGACCCTTCAAAAAGTAGGTGTTCAAAGAAGTGCGCAAACCCGGTGCGGTCAGGGTTTTCGTTTTTAGAACCCACATGATACAAAACAGATACCGCAACAATTGGGGTAGCGTGTTCTTCATGTAAAATAACGTGTAGACCATTTGGAAGGTCATAAGAGACATAGTTTATTTTCTGCTGCGCAAAACCTTGTACAGCACTCAAAACTAGCCCCATTAAAACAAATTTTTTCATAGGATAAATGATAAGCCTTGCGAAGATACGCTTATTGGCTTAAAAGTGATAACTTTGAATGATGCGTTTACTAACATTTTTTCTCTGTCTGAGTTTTTGGTTGTCAAATAGTTCACTCTTCGGGCAAGGCATTGTTCCGACCAAAGACTTCAATAATTATTTTGTCTCTTTTCAAGATGGCTACTTTAGGCCTATTGAAATTCAGCCTATCGTGAGTTATAAGGCAGGAGATGAAGTGGTTGCCTACATCGATACGCGTGGCAATCTCAAAATTTATGATGGAAAAGAGCGCATCGATGTCACTACGCTAAATGTTGATTATCAAGTATCGGATCATTTAGTGGCTTACAAAATTGCCAATGGCTTGCGCATGTGGGATGCCGGTAAATTTACTCCCCTCACTAATTTTGCTAGAGATTTCATTGTCAAAGACAGCATCATCGTTTATGAAGACACCCGTTACCAATCGATCAACGTATACTGGAATCAAAAATTAGAGAGTTTGGTGACCATTACCAATGGGCTTCATATGAATGCAACAATTGGTGAAAATATTGTGGTTTACAAAGACAACAGCAATACCTATTTTGTCTATTGGCGTGGCCAAAAATTTGAAATTGGCACCTACAACGAGGAAGTACTTAATTTCCAATTAGGCACTGATGTAATGTGTTTCAAGGACCCCTACACGCAATCGTTTTATGTTTTTGAAAACGGCAACTTTCAAGAAGTAGAATCTTTTCCAATTAAACAATACAAAGCAGGTAGAGGTTTTGTGGTCTACGAAGACATGAACGGCAATCTTTGGCATTATCAAGGAGGGCAAAAAACTTCACTTTCTAATTTTTCTTCTGACTTTTGGGATGTCAAAGATGACATCTGTGTCTGGATGGAAAACTCTTACCTTTTTGCTTATTCAGGTGGGCAACGCATACAAGTGGCCTCCTACAAACCACAAGCTTATCAGCTCAAAAACAATGTGTTAGTATATCGCAATATCATCGGCGGAATATCAGCATTAGTAGACGGTAAATTACAAGACATTACCACTATTCAACATGCCGATTTCGATATTTTCGGCAATAAAATTTTGGTCAAATTACCCAACCAAAGCTCGGTGGTCTTTATGAATGGTAAACTTTATGCCAATTAATAAGATAAAGTCGCTCTTATTGATTTGCCTTGCTTTTGTAAGTCTGCAAGCGAGGGCGCAGCACATCAAACTAGACAAACTCGAACAGCTTTTCGATCAAGGATATTTTGAATTAGTGCACCGCAAAGCCGAGCGCTTGCTCAATGACCCTCAATTTGATTACTCTTTGCTCCCCAAATATTACAAAGCCATTACCACGCTTGAACTCGCACAGCAAAAAAAATGGCAAAAAAAGCACCCCACTGAGTTGGCTTGGGCAAGCTCCTATTTACTCGAGCTCAAAACGCAACAAAAAGGTCAAAAAATCCTTCAAGCACATCAGCTCGAACTCAGTGCGCTTTACGAAGATTTAGCCCATCATATTTCCACATTAGACACTCCTAAGGAGGCTCAGCAAAAAGAAGAATGGCATCGTTTTGTCGCTGACTTTTTTGCTGATTTCCCTTTGCTTCCCAATGAAACCGAAGGGCCGCAACTGAGTCGTCAAATGGTAGGTTCGGCAGAGCAAAAAGCACTCATTTCAGAAGCCGAAAAACATTTAGGGGTTGCCTATTTAAGTGCAGGTTCAGACCCAAATGGTTTTGATTGCAGTGGCTTTACCCAATATGTGTTTGCCAAACAAGGGTTCAACTTACCTAGAAGAGCGGCAGATCAATACAAAACTGTTGTCATTATCGAAGCAAATGAAGCCCAAGCCGGGGATTTAGTTTTCTTTTCGAATGGTGGAGAAGTGAACCACGTGGGTATATTGATCAATGAAAAAGGGGCTCCGACCCAAATGATTCATGCAAGTTCAAGTAAAGGCATCTCGATTACCGATGTAGCCAACTCCACATACTGGAGTACCAGAGTGGTGGGCTATGGCCGTATGATTACAGAAAAAAAGTAGCTAGGCCTTTTTGAAAATACGCAAGGCAAAAAACCACAAAACACTAATGACTTGTAGGCTCATGCCAAAATAAAGCAATTCGAGTTCAGAATGAAGTGCAGCCTTTAATTCTAGACCAAAAGCAAAGCAAGAAAGCAGGCAAAACGCAATAAACCATTTGTTTTCTAGGAAGCCTTTGGCTTTGTATTTGCGCCAGTATTTTCCACTGAGCAATACTTGAACAGCTAATAGGGTTGGGATCAATAATAGCAATAACTGAGGAGCATATGGGTCTTGAAATTTAAACACAAGAAAATATAGCCCAACATGAGCAACCATTAAAATTAAAATGCTCGCTTGACTCCATTTCGGGTCGGCCTTTGAAAAATAGCCCATCACACTCAGGGTGCAAATGAAAGGGAATAGAAAGAGTTGGGTGCCCCATTCAAGAAATTCCCAGTTGAAAACATTCCAGATGCTAAAAAGAGAAATCGATGCACTCACTAATGCAATTGCTCCAAAAAATTGTGGGCTTTTATTTTTCATTATGCGTTCTTCTGCTTTTTTCGGTTGCACAAACTAAGTGCCACAAAGCTCTTGCGCCCACATTTGCATCCCAATCACCTTCTGGCCCCGGAGCCACTTCGTTGAGGTCAAAGCCAATGATTTTTCGACCACTTTTTACTACTTCAAAAAATAAAAAAGCAATTTCTTGCAATTCAAAACCCCCAGCAACCGGTGTGCCCGTATGTGGGCAAAGTTCTGGTTTGAGGCCGTCGATGTCAAAAGAAATATAGACGTTTTGCGGAAGGGTAGCTACGATTTTTTCACATTGTTTGGCCCAGCTAATGCCTTGATATTGTTCGTTTTTGAGCACCCAATCGTAAAAAGTAGTGAGTTTTGGGTGAGCGGCTGAAAGTTGCACTTCTTTTTCAGAAACATCTCTAATGCCTACTTGGGTAAGTTGCGTGAGGTTCTTGAGTTGGTGAACGGCGTTAAACATTATGCTGGCATGTGATTGCTGAAAGCCTTCATAGGCATCACGCAAGTCGGCATGTGCATCAATTTGTAAAATCCCAAAATCAGAATACTTGGAATCTAGCGCTTGTAATAAACCAAGAGGGGCAGAATGTTCACCACCAACCACACAAGGAATTTTTCCTTGCTGCAATAGGCCCTGGCAACGCTCCAATAAGTTTTGGCGCAAAGCTTCGTGGGCGTCATTAATTGCTTCAAGCACGTGTCCAAACTGTTTTTGGGCAGCTTCTTCTCCGTGTTGTTCAAGAAACTCAATGTATTCCATTCCTTGCGCACACAAATGGTCATTGATTTCGAGCCATTCGGCTGATACAGGAGACATAAAGATTTTGGTGTCGTAGGCGCTTTCTAGCTCTGGATGGTAAAAATCGAGCTGGGTTGAAGCATCTAGAATAGCCTGTGGGCCTTTGCTTGCGCCTTTTCCGTAAGATGCGGTGGCATCCCATGGAACCGGAATAAGAACGAGGTCGGCTTCGTTTTCTGTATAGGGAAAACCAAAAATATTTCCGTTGGCGATTCCAACGCCATTTGGATCAAATGTTGTCATGGTTTATTTTGAATTGTATGCGTCTACGGCTTTTCTGACCGAGCCGTGTTGTATTAATAAGGTTTGTGCTGCGGGTAAATCAATTTGTAATTCTTGGGCCACCATTCTGGCGCCACGGTCCACTAATTTATCATTGCTCAGTTGCATGTCAACCATACGATTTCCTTTGACATGCCCCAATTTAATCATGAGACTAGTAGATATCATGTTGAGGACCAATTTTTGAGCGGTACCTGATTTCATGCGCGTACTACCTGTAACAAATTCAGGCCCCACTACCGGTACAAGTGGATGCTGAGCAAGTTGGGTGAGGGGCGAGCCAGGGTTGCAAGTAATACCAGCGGTGAGTAAGTTGTTTGCAATAGCTTGTTTCAAAGCGCCGAGTACATAAGGCGTAGAGCCAGAGGCGGCAATCCCTACTATTGTATCTAATTCGGTAGGTTGGTGTTGCAAAATATCTTGCCAGCCTTGGTTGGTGTCATCTTCTGCAAATTCTACCGCTTTTCGAATGGCTTGGTCGCCACCGGCAATGAGGCCAATGACGCGTCCGGGTGCTACCCCGAAAGTAGGAGGGCATTCGCTTGCATCTACAATTCCTAAACGTCCGCTTGTGCCTGCGCCAATATAAAACAAACGCCCACCTTGTTGCATGCGTTCAAAACAGGCATCGACAAATTGTTGGATATTTGGGATAATTTGGGCTACTGCGAGCGGAACCAATTGATCTTGCTCATTCATATTGCTGAGCAACTCAGCAGTTGTCATCTGGTCTAGGCGCTCATATTGAGAGCTAGATTCTGTAATTTTTTCCATTAGTATAAAAATACTTTAGCAGCAGTAGAGCTAAATTGAACGTCTACGTGGTTTTTGAGGGTAGTCGATAAACTGAGCCCGGCAAAATCAGTTTTAATTGGGTAGCGGCGATGCTGACGATCGATGAGTACTACGGTTTTAATAGATTTGGTGGCGTGCTCTAAAAATTTAGTTAGGGCATATTGCATGGTTTTGCCACTATTGATGACGTCGTCTACTAAAATAATGTAGGCGTTTTTCAATTGTTTTTGATCGATATTGAGCGCAATCGGCTCACTCCAGGGTTCGTCTTTGTTGAGTTGAATTTCAAAACAATGCACTTGCATCTGACTATTGTCTTGGAGGATTTGGGTGAGTTGTTGGGCGAGTAAAAAACCGTTGCCGGTAATGCCACCTATAAAAATCTCTTGCTGGTCAAAGGTGGTTTCTAGGAGTTGATGCCCCAAGCGGATGATTTTTTGCTGAATTTGTTGGTGGTCAAGAATCTGTTGCATAGAACAAAGATAAACATATACAAAAAAGGCCGCTCCAAGAGCGGCCTTTTTTTCGAATCAGAACAAGTTCTTATTGTTTAACGATTTTTGTAAGGCTTCCGTTTACATTTAAGAAATAGATGCCTGTTGCAAAATTAGCCAATGAAACAGTGGTGCTCGCGCCACTCAAAATAGTGGTGCCGGCAGCATCTGTAAGGATGAAGTTTGCATTTGAAGCCAAGCCATTGATATGAATTTGATCGGTGCAAGGGTTAGGGTAAACACTCACTTGGTTATTTAACTCAGTAACGTTGGCTGATGACCTTACGTCAAAACCGATTGTGCCAGGAGAAACACCTGCGCTAAATTGATTGAGTTCTGTATTGTTTGGAGAGAAAATAGAGATAGTTCCGGTAGAGAAAAAGTCCGTACTTGAAGCGTATAGATTTCCAGAAATTGGATCTTGCGCCAACTCATAAAAGTTGTTGTTGATGCCATTTACTGGACCTTCGTAGGCCATTGACAAAAGGTTGTAGTCATTGAGGGTGTTTTCTAAAGAAATTTGATACACCAATTTGTCGTCGCGGAGTGCCGAAGTGCCACAGCCAGTTACTGCATTGGCGAGGCTTTGTGTATTGACATTTCCGTTCAATGAGATTTTAGAAACCGAAGCACCAGACCAATCTTTGTTATTGACAGTGATCAATTCGTTGTTAAATAAAAACATGTTGTCAGGGTTTTTTCCTTCGGGGCCAAGATCGATTTCATTTCCGTATTGCAGCGTATTGAGATCGAGTTGCCCGATTAACCCTTTTTCATTCCCCCATTCGTAAGCGTTGTTTACGGCAATATAGGCAGTGTTGCCACTGATTACTAAATTCTGACTTGCCCATTTTGGCCCAGCAATTGTGTCGAGCGCGAGGGTAAGGCTGAGGTTGTTTTTGTCGTAGATGTGCAAATAAGAATCAAACGTTTGCAAGTATTCTCCTCTTGTTGCAATTAATTGATTGTTTGAAATTGCTAAGTTGCGCACCCCTGGACAATTAACCGCCGCGACCTCTTGGTGTGTGTCTTTGTTGAATTTGAAGATTTTGCTATCTGCTGCAACATAATAAAAATCGCCATCGATGATGAGGTCTGAAGCAAAACGCATGTTTTCTAAAGTGTCTACAACAGTGTATTGTGTAGTGCTTGGGTTGTAGGCACCAATAGTTACAGGGGTGATAATTTGATTGGTTTGGTAATCAAAATAACCTTCATTCACAATAAGTACTTGATGTAAATAGCTTTGGGCAAAAAGCTGAGCGCTGGTTAATAAACCCAATAATAGTAATCCTTTTTTCATGTTTGTTAATGAATTAAATAAAACAATGACATGGAAAAAAGTGGTGCAGCAAGGGTGTGAACAACCCTAGCGATACCGACTTTAATCTGAAGTCTTCACGCTGTTCAAAGGCAAGTCTTCTGGCTCGTGTAATGGGTGTTTCGCCTTCCCGTGGTTAGACAGTGGCACACTGAAACACTTTTTAAACACTTACAGCTGCAGATACAGCTCCGGGTTTACACCGGATTCCTTATTAAGTTTGACAAGCAAACACCAAAGAACACGGCAAAGATAATTAAATTTGAGCTCTTCAATTAAAAAGTTAATAGTGCTCTGAATGATTCGCTTTTTGCCAATTCAAAAAGAGTTGCTATCTTTGCACTCGTATTGACCAAAGTGGTCAGTCTACATAATAATCATTTACACAAATATTAGCATGTATTTAGATTCAGCAAAGAAGAAAGAAATCTTCGCAAAACACGGCGGTTCTGAAACCAACACTGGTTCAACAGAAGGTCAAGTAGCTTTATTTTCTTACCGCATCAGCCACCTTACTGAGCACCTTAAGAAAAACCGTAAAGACTACGGAACACAACGCGCACTTCAACTTATGGTTGGTAAGCGTCGTAGCCTTTTAGATTACTTAAAGGCAAATGATATTGAAAAATATCGTGCATTGATTAAAGAATTAGGGCTTCGTCGCTAATCTTTTATCACGCACAGTTAATTTATGGGAGAGGGGGCTTCGATTACATCGAAAGCCCCCTCTTTGTTTAAAATTTGTAAATAAAGAAAGATGAATATAGGTACAAGAAAGTCAATTATGACCGGCGGCAAGGAGATCCTTGTCGAAACGGGTAAGTTGGCAAAACAGGCCGATGGGTCTGTGGTGGTTCGCATGGGCGACACCATGTTGCTGGCAACTGTTGTTGCGGCAAAAGAAGCAAAAGAAGGAGTAGATTTTCTTCCGCTTACGGTAGATTACCGTGAAAAATACGCAGCTGCGGGTCGTTTCCCGGGTGGGTTCTTCCGTCGTGAAGCACGCCCTTCAGAAACAGAAATCCTCGTGATGCGTTTGGTAGACCGCGCATTGCGTCCACTTTTTCCAGACGATTACCATGCAGAAGTACAATTGATGATTCAATTGTTGTCTTACGACGGTGTCAATAACCCAGATGCTTTATGTGGTTTAGCTGCTTCTGCAGCCATCGCTGTTTCTGACATTCCATTCAATGGCCCGATGTCAGAAGTAAGAGTTTGTAGAGTAAACGGCGAGTACATCATCAACCCAACAATGGCTGAAATCGCGCTTGCCGATATCGACGTTATGGTTGCGGGTACAGCAAAAGACGTCAACATGGTAGAAGGTGAAATGAAAGAAGTTTCAGAAGCTGACATGGTTGAAGTAATTAAACTTGCTCACGCAGCAATCATCGAACAATGTAACTTCCAATTGGAACTTGCAGCTGAAATTCCAACTGCTAATCCGAAAAGAGAATATTGCCACGAAACACATGACGAAGCGGTAAGAGCACGCGTTTATGAATTGGCAATGGACAAATGTAAAGAAGTTGCACGCATGGGCTTGGCTAACAAAGCGAAGCGCACCGAATTATTTGACGCCATTAAAGCAGAAGTTAAAGCTGCCTTCACCGAAGAAGAATTAGAGACTGCAGGTAAATTTATCTCACCTTATTTTTCAGAAGTAAAGAAAAAAGCGGTCCGTTGGGTGATGCTCAATGAGCGCAAGCGTTTGGATGGTCGTAATTTTGACGAAATCCGTCCGATTTGGGCTGAGGTAGACTACCTTCCAATGGTTCATGGTTCTGCTGTATTCACCAGAGGGGAAACTCAATCTATAACAACCCTTACTTTGGGTGGTAAAATGGACGAGCAACTTATCGACGGTGCAACTTTTCAAGGAACTGAAAAATTCTTATTGCACTATAACTTCCCGCCATTCTCAACAGGTGAAGCAAGACCACTTCGTGGAACTTCACGTCGTGAAATTGGTCATGGTAACTTAGCACTTCGTGCCCTTAAACCGGTAATGCCAGATGACTACGCTTACGCAGTTCGTTTGGTTTCTGATATCCTTGAGTCAAACGGTTCGTCTTCAATGGCAACGGTTTGTGCAGGTACACTTGCCCTTATGGATGGTGGTGTTCCAATCAAAGCTCCGGTTTCAGGTATCGCAATGGGTCTTGTTGCCGACGAAGGTAAATTTGCTGTATTGTCTGATATCTTAGGTGATGAAGATCACTTAGGTGACATGGACTTCAAAATTACCGGTACAGCAAACGGAATCACTGCTTGTCAGATGGATATCAAAGTAGATGGTTTGCCATACGAAATCCTAATGCAAGCACTAGAGCAAGCGCGCGCTGGTCGTTTACACATCTTGGGTAAAATTACCGAAACCATTGCTGCTCCAAATGCTGAAATGAAACCACAAACACCTCGTTTGGAAGCATTTAATGTTCCTAACGAAATGATCGGTGCGATCATCGGGCCTGGAGGAAAAATCATCCAGGGTCTTCAGAAAGAAACCAAAACCACCATCACCATTGAAGAATTACCAACAGGTGAGGGGCGTGTTCAAATCCTTTCTAACAACGGTAACGACATGGCAGAAGCCATTCGCTTGATCCGTCAGATTGCATTCCCTCCTCAAGTTGAAGACGGCGCAACCTATGAAGGAAAAGTGAAATCTGTGAAAGACTTCGGTTGTTTCGTAGAAATCGTTCCAGGAACCGACGGACTCATCCACATCTCTGAATTTGCTTGGGAAAAAACAGCAAAAATGGAAGATGTAGTCAAAGAAGGTGAAATGTTGACTTTCAAAGTAATTGGAAAAGATCCAAAAACTAAAAAATGGAAATTGTCTCGCAAAGTTTTGTTGCCGCGTCCTGAGCGCCCAGCAACAGAACCAACTGCTGCAGAATAATTTCATCTGAAATAAAGAAAAGGCGAGGATTTCCTCGCCTTTTTTGTTTTATTCACGCAATCTTAAAGACAATTTGCGCTGAATGCCGTAATTTTACCGCACAAAATTTATTTTATGAAGAAAGTATTACTTATTCTAATTACAATGCTGAATATCAGCATGTTTGCTCAAACCTTTGAGCCATTTAACTTTATGGGCGCCGCAAACGCAAATGGCTGGACCACTCAAAGTGGAACCGCTGCAGAAATTGTTACGCTTACAACCCCATCTCAATCAGGAAACAGCTTGAGTTACGCAGGTTTGCAAGCTTCAGCTGGTAACCGTATCGCTTTGGCAAATACCGGTACTGAAGATATAAATAAGGCTTTCACCACAACAGGTACGGCAGGTTATTTTTCATTCTTAATTAATGTAACCAACACCACAGGGCTTACTGCTGCAGGTGCTTATTTCATTGGTTTTGGAGGGACTGCAGGTGCTACAGTAACCGTATATTTCCCACGTTTATACATCAAGTTAGGTACGGCTGCTAATACTTTTCAATTAGGAATTCTCAATACTTCAGGCGGAGCAGCTGCAACACCTACTTATTTTACAACTGACCTTGCCATTGGCACTACTCATTTTGTAGTAGCCAAAGCATCGGCTCCTGCTGCTGCGGGTGTAATTACTTCATCACTTTGGGTAAACCCACTTCCAGGAGCTGCTGAACCAGCTGCAGCTGCAACAAATGCAGGAGGAACCAGTACTTGGCCTGCAAACGGAATTCAATCCGTTATCTTGCGTCAAGCTGCCGGAACCGGTAATTATGAAATCGATGAAATTCGTGCCGGAGAAACTTGGGCTTCGGTTACGCCAGGTGCTGCATCTTCTTGTGTTACCTACAATACGATTTCAGCAATGGCTTGTAATAGCTATACCCTTAATAACCAAACTTACACTACATCGGGAACTTACATTCAGACTTTGCCAAATGCAAACACTGCCGGTTGTGACTCCGTGATCAACTTGAACCTCATGATCCACAACTCTAGCGCTTCTACTCAGAACGTTACTTATTGTGGTCCTTACACTCTGAATGGTCAAACCTATACTACTTCAGGTACTTACACCCAAACATTGCAAAATATGCACGGTTGTGATAGTACCCTAACGCTCAATTTATCGCTCGTAGGCTCACTCACATTTTATCAAGATTTAGATAACGACGGTTACGGAAACCCAGCGGTTAGCATTTCAGGTTGTACGCCTGTGGCAGGTTATGTAACCAATTCATCCGATTGTAATGATAACAATAACCAAATTCATCCAGGAGCAGTAGATGTAGCTGGCAACGGAATCGATGAAGATTGTAATGGTTTTGATGCGCCGCTTCAATTAGGTATCTACCAATTTGCAGGAACCTTAGATTGCGCAACACAAGATGTTGCCGCTACAAACGCACCAGTAAATATTAGTTTCTCTGCTTTCGAAGCGCAAGGAACAACTTGTGCAACGGGTGGAGGTGTATTTAACCGTAGCGGTTGGAATACAACAGCTGTATTTGACGCCAACCAATACAATCAATTTACGGTTTCAGGCATCAACTGTACCAACCTCAATTTGTCTAAATTGGCTTTAAATCAACGCACCAGTACAACAGGTGGGAACCCATCTATTTTTGTGCGCTCAAGTTTAGATAACTATGCAACCAACCTAGATACATTGGTTTCTGGTTGGAATGGAAATATCTACTACGCAGATACTATTGTTCTTCCCGCTGCATTTAACAACATTTCAACGGTAACTTTCCGTTTTTATGTCATCAACCAAGCCACTTCAACTTCAACCTTAAGAATGGATAACGTTTCTGTTTGGGGTAATGAAATTTCGATCACACCACAATTGTTCTATGCAGATCAAGATGGCGACGGATTTGGAAATGCAGCTATGGATACATTGGTTTGTTCAGCTCCTGCGGGTTATGTTGCCAACAACACTGATTGTAACGATGCAGACGCATTAGTAAACCCAAATACCGTTTGGTACCAAGATTTAGATAACGACCAAATTGGTAACACAGCTGTTTCCATTACGGCTTGTACACAACCTGCTGGTTATGTGCTTTCCGACGGCGATTGCAATGACAACGATGCAAACATCACGGCACCAACCATGTATTACACAGACAACGATAACGACGGTTATGGAGATGACGCCTCAGGTACTTTATTCTGCCAAGCGCCAGTAAACCTTATTCCTGTTGGAGGCGATTGCGATGACAACAACAACGCAATCCACCCAGGTGCTACTGAGGTTTGCGACGGCATCGACAACAACTGTGATGGTCAAACCGACGAAGGTCTTACTTTCTTGAATTACTATTTCGATGGTGACAACGATGGTTACGGTATCGGAAACCCAACGGTTTCTTGTACGCCTATTACCGGTTACGCAACCCTTACTGGTGACTGCGACGACAGCGACAACACCGTGAATCCGGGCGCTGCAGACGCCGAAGGAAATGGCATCGACGAAAACTGTGATGGAGTAGACGGTGTTTTAGGCATCATTGTTTCTGTCATTGAAAGTTCGGTTTCGCCAAACCCAAGCACAGGTAAATTCCAAGTGCAATTGAGTGCGGCAATATCTGTTGACGTAATTGTGCTCGATTTGAACGGAAAAGTTCAAACACGTGTGTCTAGCAATGCTCAAACCATCAATTTAGACCTAACTCAACTCATGCCAGGTACTTATTTTGTGAATGTTGTAGGCGCTGCTTATCAAACAACGCACAGAATCGTGAAACAATAATTTTTTGAATTTATTCAATCGTTATTTTCAAAAGCCACCTTCGGGTGGCTTTTTTGTTCTCCATTCTTCGTAATTTTAGCTAAAGTTTTATTTTATGAAAAAACTCCTTTTTCTTCTTTTGCCTTTTGGTGCTTTTGGGCAATACTTCCAACAAGATGTTTCTTATAAAATCTCAGTTAAACTCGATGACAAAAAACACGAACTCGCAGGTTTTGAAACATTAGTTTACAAGAATAATTCGACGCAGACGCTCAATAGCCTGTATATGCACGTCTGGCCAAATGCCTACAAAGACGAGCACTCTGCTTTAGCAAAACAATTGAAACGCATCGGCGACGACAAAATTGGCAAGGCAGAACCTCAAGATTTAGGCAATATGTCTGGCCTTGACTTCAAAATAAATGGGCAAGCTGTAAAATGGGAATTCACCAAAGAGAATCAAGATATCGTCCTGATCCAACTGCCATTTGGTTTGGCACCAGGTCAAAGTTTAAACCTCACTACGCCATTTGAGGTTAAAATCCCTTCGGGCTCTATTTCCAGACTAGGGCATATCGGCCAATCTTATCAAATTACCCAATGGTATCCAAAACCTGCGGTCTATGATCAAAACGGCTGGAATCAAATGCCTTATCTCAATCAAGGAGAATTTTATTCTGAATACGGAAGTTTCGACGTCGAAATTACCGTGCCTTCAAACTATGTTGTAGGTGCTACTGGTGAATTGCAAACCGAAGCAGAAATTGCATTTCTTGACGAAAAAGTAAAGCAAAGTGCCAAAAAACTAGAAAATTTATTGGCACAAGAAGATGGCAAAAAGGCTGGTAATTTTCCTGAGTCAGCTACTACCTGGAAAACGATTCGTTATACCCAAGATCGCGTGCATGATTTTGCTTGGTTTGCCGACAAACGCTTTTTAGTACTCAAAGGTTCTGTGGTTTTGCCGCATTCCAAAGAAACGGTCACTACCTGGGCCATGTTTACGCCTCAAAATGCCAAACTTTGGGCAAATTCACTCGAATACATTCAAGACGGAACTTACTATTATTCTTTGTGGAACGGTGATTATCCATACAAGCACGTTACAGCTATTGACGGCACCATCAGTGCAGGTGGCGGTATGGAATATCCAATGATTACTGTAATTGGCAATGCCAGCAGCAAAGAAGAACTTGAAGTGGTAATTGTACACGAAGTGGGCCATAACTGGTTTTATGGTATTTTAGGCTCCAACGAACGCCAACACGGCTGGATGGACGAAGGCCTCAATACGCTCAACGAAATGCGTTATGTGCAAACCAAATACCCTGAAAATACCCGCTTTTCAGATATGGTATTAGGTGGCCGTTTTCATTTCAATGACCTCGATCACCATGATTCAGGTGACATCATGTACCGATCTTTAGCAAGTTTTGGCCTTGACCAACCACTAGAAATTCATTCAGACGATTTCTCTAGCTTTAATTATGGCGCCATCATGTATCAAAAAACAGGCGTGGTTTTCTATTATCTTATGGATTACCTCGGAGCTGAAAAATTTGATGCTGCGATGTCAGCCTACTACCAACAATGGAAATTCAAGCATCCGCAACCAGCAGATCTGCGCCGTACCTTAGAGGCACAAACCGGTAAAGACCTCTCTTGGGTTTTTGTAGACCTCATTCAGACCACACGTCATATCGATTACAAAATTGCCAGTGTCAAACCGAATTTTAAAACTGGGGGTACAGTTAAGCTTAAAAACAAAGGCCAGGTAAATGGCCCAATCGAAGTCAATGTATACGGAGAAAAAGGCTTGATTGAAACACACTGGGCAGAGCCAGGAGCAAAACAACTTTTTATTCAAACACCTTATTCAGAAATTACAAAAGTTGAAATCGACCGCAATAACGATATCCCTGAGCTCAACCGCCAGAACAATCTTTGGGTCAAAGACCAACTGTTTCATAAAATTGAGCCCATCAAGTTTGAATTTTTAACCGGAGACCACCAAAAAGATCAAACCGCAATTTTCTGGACCCCCATGATTGGCGCCAATGCGTATGATGGCTTTATGGCAGGGTTAACCCTTCACAATATTGGTTTAGCTCCTAAAAAGTTCACCTATTTAGTAAGCCCGATGTTGAGCACCTCAAGATTGCGTCCTGTCGGGATGGCTGAGTTTTCTTATCAAATTCTCCCAACTAAGGTTTTTGAACTGATTCGCATCGGAACTTCGGTAAAATCTTTTGGCTTAGATAAAGATATTCATAACGCTCAGTATTTCGCTGTCTCACCTTACCTGCATTTTAACCTAGGCTCAAGAACCGTAAGAAAACCATTGCACCAAGAAGTTTTAGTGCAAGGAATTTCGAATTCAGGTACTTTCGCCAATTCAAATTCAAAAGATCTCGGATTCTTTGCCCAATACACAATGAACTACAAAAAACCAGCTTATTTATTGAACTGGACAAGTCGTTATGAATACTACAATAGCAAAGTCATCTTTGGCGAGTTCAACCGTACCGAACAAATTTCAAGAATCTGGACAAACCTGAACCAGACATTTTCTTACTCCATCGGGAAGATGGACCGCAAGTTAGAACTGAATGTTTTCGGTGGCTACACACTCAATTATCAGAATTTTAATCCGTTTGGTTTAAATCAACAATTAGATCGAATGTTTTGGTCTATCAATGGCTTACAAGGCAATCAAGACTTATTCTTAGAAGATTACAATTTTGGGCGCTCAGCCACCACTGGTTTTTGGTCTCAGCAACGCATGGATCGCCATGGGCAATTCCATACAGCAAATAGTGCGGGTAGCAATAGCAAATGGATGAGTACCGCCACGCTTTACGCGCAGCTGCCAATTAAACCCAATGTTTTTGGAGTTTTTGCTGACCTTGGCTTTACCAAAGGTGTGTTTCAAACTACAGATACCTACATTAACGCTGGTTTAGCTTTGCGCTTCGGAAAAGTACTCGGTATTTATTTCCCTATGACTTACGGCTACAACGGACACTTTAGCAACGTATTTAGCAATTATGCACAACAAATTCGTTTCAGCTTGCGCATCAATATTGTCAACAGACTCAGCTTACACACCTTACTTAATTCCTAAATATGTCTGAAAATCGGATTTCTTTCTCCAAATTATTCTGGCCAAGTTTCCTCGCTGTTTTTGTTGCAGGTTTAGTCGGAATGGTGTTCTTCTTCCTGGTGCTTGGTGGCATCATCGGTTCCTTTGGCGATTTCGACCCCGAACCTTTAGCACTCCAAGATAAAACGGTTTTACACCTTAAATTGGAGGGCACAATTGCCGATAAAAGCTCGCAAAGCATCGATGCTACTGCCATGGAGGTAACCCGAACAGCGGGCTTGCCAGAAATGATTGTGGGCTTAGAAGAAGCTTCCAAAGACAGCAAGATCAAAGGGGTGTTCTTAGAAATGAATAATCCTGAGCTGGGTATGGCAAGCGCGCAAGAGCTGCGTCAGGCACTTGAGCGCTTCAAGAAATCAGGTAAGTTTATTGTGGCTTATCTTTCTGGCGAACAAATTGCCTATACAGATTACTACCTGAGTAGTGTAGCTACTGAAATATATGGCGCAGCGGGTTCAACTTTTTTATGGTCAGGCTTGCATGCCGAGAGTTTCTTTTTGAAAAACTTACTCGATGAACTCCAAATAGGAGTCATGGTCATACGCGGAAAAGACAACGAATTCAAAAGTGCAGTGGAACCTTTTTACCGCAGCAACATGTCAGACTCTAGCCGCCGGCAAATGACTACTTTGCTCACCGACATTTGGAAGGTTACACGCAATGAAATCGCAAGTACAAGGAAATTAGACACCCTTGAACTTGACACCTTAGCCAACCAGTTGGCAATCAGAAGGCTCAAGCACGCCAAAGATTTTCATTTGATTGACGACGTCCTTTACCGCAATGAAGTGCTTTCTTTGCTAAAGAAGAAAGTGGGGCTCGAGCAAACTGCAGCGCTCAGGCTACAAGCATTTGGCAAATACATGCGCGATACTTTTTACAAAGATCAATTGCTAGCCAAGCAAGAAAAACACGTGGCAGTTATCTTGGCTGAAGGAGATGTGGTTTCAGAAGGCGAAGGTGTCAGTGCGGCAACCTTAGGAAAACTACTGCGCGGCGTAAGAGCTGATAAAAATGTAAAAGCAATTGTTCTCAGAATCAATAGCCCTGGGGGGTCGGCCCTAGCCAGTGAAGCTATCTGGAAAGAAGTACAACTCACTGCAGCAGCGAAACCCCTCTATGTTTCTATGGGCGATCTAGCAGCGTCTGGAGGCTACTATATTGCCTGCCCAGCCAAAAGAATTTTTGCCCAACCAGCCACCATTACTGGTTCAATTGGCGTTTTTGGCATGATCCCCAATGCAGGTAAATTCCTTGAAAATAAATTGGGCATCACCACAGACGAAGTTCGAACGCATCAGCACGGAGGTCTTTCGATTGTAAGACCTTTAAGCCCTGAAGAATACAATTTCATGCAAATTGAAATCGACGAAGTCTACGACCTCTTTTTAGAACGAGTTTCAAGTGGCAGAAAGCTTTCTAAGGTGCAAGTGCATCAAATTGCTCGGGGTAGGGTCTGGACTGGCTTCAGCGCCAAGCAAATTGGTCTCATCGACGATTTTGGGGGGCTTTATGCGGCCATGTCCAGTGCGAAAAATGCAGCCCATTGTAGTTCTGTGGTTTTCTATCCTAAAAAAGAACAAAGCGCTTTTGATCAGCTCATTGATTTAGTAGACGAAGAATTTGATTCTGAGCAAACTAAGGTCAAGGTTAGTATGCCATCTGAGTTGTTGCGTTATTACCAAAAGTACGAGCAAATCAAACACATGAGCGGCATCCAAATGCGCTTGCCGTTTGAAATCAGAATGTATTGATATAAAAAAGGGGCGCTAATGAGCGCCCCCTTTTTTTATTGCGGCAGACAAACAACTTGTCGCTCTGCGGTGCTTTTTGCACCATTCTTATCCAAATTAACCGTGACTTTTACGGTAACAACGGTTGTGTCCATTACGACATTATGCCAATGACTATGAAAGGCGTATTCACTTTCAACAGCTGAACTGTTTTCACTTTCTAAAATTGTACCACTTGCTGCATCGATAAAATATAGGCTAAAACCTTGCATTTTCCCATTTCCAACGATGCTGCCTTCAGCATGTAAACTATCCATATAGTGGATAGTGTCATTTAGAATTGGTTCTTCAAATTCGATGCTTGCAGCTGTTGCAGGATCATTTTTATGGCACGCATTGAAGAGTACCAAACCGATAATTAGGATGAATGTTTTTTTCATGATTTGTTTTTTATAAAATATTGAATATTAAATTGAATTGTATTTCTTGTTGTGGTTTGCCCATTATTTAGATTTTGAGTCAAAGGTTGGTAGGCAATCATTGACCACATAAACCTGTGAGTAAGCAAGTAGAATCCAAGTTTTGCTTGAACTTGATATCCTGCATTATTTTGCCCAACTGCTAAAGCTTCATTTTTCACAATGCTTGCACCAAAGTGGTCATAATTTATACCAAAGTTGGCCAGGAATCTATAGGTGGAAAGTTTTTTATTGGCAATTGCAGAAATACTTAGTTGTTGGCTATTGCCATATTTATAGCTAGCCTGATTACTCCCTTTTCTACAATAGCTCCCTTCCATTTGAAGCCCAAAAACCTTATTGATTTTTCTAAAACCATTGATTATTAGCAGTGCATCTACGGAACCAGTTCCGGGATATAAATTTTGATACATCAAAATACCTTTGTTATAAGCTCCTGTAGGAAGTTTCAAACCAGCTCCAATACTGATGAAATTGGTGGTTGAACCCGTGGTGTCATGTTGCTTGAGTAGGGTACCGTTGAGTAATAGTTGCACATCTCCGATTCCTTGATTCAAATTTGACGAGAACACATCTTTGCGCTGAATAAATGTATACGGCGCCATGCAATGAAATTGAATACGAGGATTTACTTGCCATCTGAATGCCAGATCGTGCTGACAAACAGTAGTTTGTGTATGTACGATGCCATTCAAACTATTATTAAATTGCCGAAAGGTATTGTTGATGCCAACTGTGTGAAATTGAGAATTCGCTAGAACGCCAATGGATGCATTGGGCCCAACACCGCCACAAATATCACAAGCCAATGCGCCTTTGCTAAAAAGCAAAAGCAACACTAAACTAAGTGTCTTCATATTATTTTGTATTAATTTGATAAATAGATGTTTATTTTATCAAATCATACAAGGTGGATGAAAAATAGGATTGGAAAATATTAGGGAATAGATAGAACTTGGGCTCACTATTTTTTGCGACGTTCTATTTATTAGGCTATTTATAGAATTAGAATGGCTATTGAATTCGATGAAAAAATCTTGATTTAGGATTTTTGCGCCAAGGTTTAAGTGTTGTTGTTGCTCATGTTCTTTGCTTTGAAGCTGAGCATCGGCTTTTTGAAATTGTTTGGCTAAATAACACTGACCATTGCAATGCATCTCAGGTCGGTTCTTATTGATGCAATATTGATTTATAATAAAGGTTTGATTCAAATGAAATTTGACTTGCCAAAAAAGCGTATAGACTAATTTACTCAGTAAAAGAGCAATAAAAAATACACTTACAATACGGCGAAATATCATTGATGCAAATTTAATACTTCTTTATTTTCAAAATGTTCCATCTAGACGATGTTAAAACAATTTCGGAAAGCTAACTGGGTCAAGGTCGTGCATCATGTCGAGGACTTTCTCGATGATGTCGTCTAGGTTTGGTTTACTGAAGTAGTCGCCGTCTGAACCATAGGCTGGGCGATGGTCTTTGGAGCTTAAGGTTTCTGGTGCTAAATCTAGATGCTTGTAAGCGCCTTGCTTCACTAAAATTTGATCGAGCATAAATGCACTTGCTCCGCTGCTTACATCTTCATCTACAATTAGTAAGGCGTTGGTTTTTTCGATAGACTTACCGATGAGGTGATGAATATCAAAAGGCAATAAAGTCTGTGCATCGATGAGCTCAACAGAAATACCAAAGTCGGCCAACTGCTTCGCGGCTTGTTCACATATATTAAACGTAGAGCCGTAAGAAACTAGCGTAAGATCGGTTCCGGACTGAACAATTTCAGGAACACCAAGCGCTTCGGTAAATTCACCAAAATTAAGAGGCATCCGCTCTTTGGTGCGGTAGCCGTTGAGTGGTTCAATCACTAAAGCGGGTTCGTCGGCTTGTAATAAAGTGTTGTAGAAAGCAGCTGCTTTGGTCATGTTTCTAGGCACACAAACATGCATGCCACGCAAAGAATTGATGATCATGCCCATAGGGGAGCCACTGTGCCAAATTCCTTCTAAGCGATGTCCGCGGGTAGAAACAATGAGTGGCGCTTTCTGACCTCCTTTGGTGCGGTATTGAACCGTTGCCAAATCGTCAGACATGATTTGAATAGCGTAAAGCAAGTAGTCAAGGTATTGGATTTCGGCGATGGGTCTGAGGCCGCGCATGGCCATTCCAATTCCTTGTCCGATGATGGTGCATTCGCGAATTCCGGTGTCTGAAACACGGAGCGCACCAAATTGATCTTGTAAGCCTTCTAAACTTTGGTTTACGCCACCAATTTTACCCGCATCTTCTCCGAAAACCAATACTTCGGGGCGGCTTTCAAGAATTTTGCGGTAGTTTTCACGCAAAATAATTCTGCCATCTTCGAGTTGGTTATCAGAACTGTATTGAACAGGTATGGTTGCGATGTTTAAGGCGCTTTGGACAGATGCAGAATGCAAATGCGAGCTGTAGCGATCTTGCGCAGAATGTTGAATCTGATTTACCCAGGCTGCAAGTGCTGCTCTTTCAGAACTGGCTTCACCAAGACTGTTGCGCAACAAAGTTCTGGCCGTTTGCATGAGGTCTCGGCGTATGCTGTCTTTTTCTTTGGCTAATTGCTCAGCAGCCGCCTTTGCGTCTGCATATAAGGGGTTTGCTTCTGAGAATTGATTCAGGATCTCAAGTAAAGCATTTTTATCTTGTTGAATGTCTATAGTAAACGCAGACCAAGCATTGTTTTTTGCGTTTCTTACTTGCTCTTTGGCTTCCTTTTCAATGGCGTTCAATTCTTCTTCAGTAGCTAATACCAGGCCTTTTTGAGCAAAAGAAAGAATCCATTCTTTGAATTTTGCAATACAATCGAAGTCGGTTTCCCATTGGAGACGGTCTTCGGATTTGTAGCGCTCATGTGAACCAGAGGTAGAGTGGCCTTGAGGTTGATTGACTTCTTTGACGTGAACCAAAACCGGAACGTGTTCGGTTCTGGCAATTTGAACAGCTTTTTCGTAGGTCTCACAGAGGTGTGCGTAGTCCCAGCCTTTGGTAACAAGGATTTCAAAACCTGTTTTGTCGGCATTTCTTTGAAAACCAGCTAAGGCTTCGGAAATGCTTCCTTTGGTAGTTTGCAATTCTCTTGGGACAGAAATTCCGTAACCGTCATCCCAAACAGACATCACCATTGGTACTTGCAAAACACCAGCTGCATTCATGGTTTCCCAGAAAGGACCTTCTGAAGTAGAGGCATCGCCGATGGTCCCGAAAGCGACTTCATTGCCGCCGTTGGTAAATTTTTGGAATGCTTCTAATTCTTTTAAGGTAGGATGTTCGCGGTAAACTTTAGAGGCTTGGGCCAAACCAAGTAGTCTTGGCATTTGACCAGCCGTAGGAGAGATGTCTGCGGAACTGTTTTTTTGTTCCATGAGGTTTTTCCAGTTGCCGTTGGCATCTAGATTTCGGGTAGAGTAGTGCCCTCCCATCTGACGGCCCGCTGATTGTGGTTCTTGATTGACGTCAGTGTGGGCATAAAGACCGGCAAAATATTGCTCGACAGTCAGTTCGCCGAGCGCCATCATGAGGGTTTGGTCGCGGTAATAGCCTGAACGGAAATCTCCGTTTTGAAATTGTTTGGCTAATGCAATTTGTGCAAGTTCTTTTCCGTCGCCGAAAATACCGAATTTGGCTTTCCCGGTGAGCACTTCTTTTCTTCCAAGAAGTGAGGTTTCACGGGAGGTGCAGACCAAACGGAAGTCATTGATAACTTGTTGTTTGAAACTGTTGAAATCGAGTTGATCTTGAGTAGTGCTTGCTTTGTCTTTAGCCATTTTGAGTTGATTGCTTACAAATATACGTAAAAAGGGTCTGATTTTTGCCTGAGAATTTGCAATTTTGACAACGATGAATCCAATCCAAATTGAACTTTGCGCAGCATCAATCGAGGCGATTGACCTAGCTAAAAAATACCAATTCAACCGCATTGAACTCTGTCAGAATCTAGAGCAGGGTGGGCTTACCCCGTCAGCAGGCCTCATTCAGATGGCACAAGATGCAGGTGTAAGCACACATGTCTTGATCCGACCTCGAGCGGGCGGCTTTTATTACAATGAAAGAGAGTTACTGCAAATTGAGAAAGACATTGAATTTTGCGCCCAATTAGGAGTTCAGGGTGTGGTTGTTGGTTTGCTCCAAGAAAATTTCGATATCGACAAAGCTCAATTGCAAAGACTTACCTCAAAATTTCCAGGTCTTGACTGGACTTTTCACCGAGCCTTTGACGAAAGCATCGACTGGAAAAGATCTTTAGATGTACTTATAGATCTCGGTTTCAAACGCGTGCTCACTTCTGGTTTTGCCAAAAGTGTAGAACACGGCATGTCCAACTTAGAACAAATGACTTCCTACGTCAAGAGCCGCATTGAAATCATGGCAGGGGGTGGTGTGCATGCCGGGAACATACATAAAATTGCTAGCATTCCAGGTTTGGCAGCCATTCATTTTTCTGCAACGCAAAAGGTTTTACTCGACGAAGATTCTGCTTTTTCTGAAACTATCTTAAAAATCAGCGAACAAAAACTCCAGCGCATCCTTGCTGCAAAATAGATTGAGCCATTAATTATCCTTAACTTTGTGGTCAAGCTTTTCTAGTGCAAATACGTTTTTTCACTATTTAGAGTGATTTTTTTACATGTTATTTAATGAATTACCCCTGAGGAAAGAAATCCTCGAAGCCATTGCTGAAAAAGGCTATACAAACGCAACTCCTATTCAAGAACAGGCCATTCCACCCATTTTAGCGCAGCATGATTTAATCGGTTTAGCCCAAACGGGTACCGGAAAAACAGCGGCTTTTGCCATTCCAATTTTAGAAAATTTGGCAAAAAATCCAAGTGCCAATGGTGCCATTCAAGCCTTAGTGGTTACCCCAACCAGAGAATTAGCTATTCAGATTGCCGATAATTTCAAAGCCTACAGCAAGAAATTGAAAATCAGGAACTTGGTAATTTTTGGAGGTGTGAAACCACATGCGCAAATTCAAACTTTAAAGCAAAAACCAGCCATTCTTATTGCTACACCTGGTCGTCTGCTCGATTTACAACAACAAGGCTTTATCAATCTGAAACAACTTGAAATCTTTGTGCTAGACGAAGCAGATCGCATGCTAGACATGGGCTTTATACACGACGTCAAGAAGATTGTCAGGTTGTTGCCAAAGCAAAGACAAACCCTTTTGTTTTCCGCAACCATGCCCAACGAAGTAAAAGATTTGGCACAAAGCTTACTGATCAACCCCATTGAGGTAGCGGTTACTCCTGTATCATCTACCGCTGAAAGAATTGAACAGTTGGCTATCAATGTAGCGGATCGCAAAGAAAAAGAGCAGCAATTGGTTCATTTGCTTCAGAACGATGGGGCAAAAAGTGTATTGGTTTTTTCAAAGACCAAGCACGGCGCGGATAAATTGGTGCGCATTTTGGCCAAAAATAAATTGCAAGCCATGGCCATTCACGGCAATAAATCTCAAAATGCCAGACAAATGGCCCTGAGTCATTTCAAAGATGGAAAAATCAGGATTTTAGTTGCTACAGATATTGCTGCGCGCGGCATCGATGTGTCGGGCCTAGATTTAGTCATCAATACAGATGTACCAACTGTTGCTGAAACTTATGTGCACCGCATTGGTCGGACAGGAAGAGCAGGTAAAGAGGGACGGTCTGTTATCTTTTGCGAGCCAGACGACGCCAAATACTTTAGGAATATAGAAAAGTTAATTGCAAAAAAAATACGGGTTCAGTAACCCGTATTTTTTTTGACTTTTATTTTTGAAACTAAGATTAGATAGCTGCAATTTTATCTGACATGTATTCTCCGGCTTTGAGTTTGCCTACAATTTTAGAGAAGCAGTCAATGGTGTATTTCACATCTTCTAGGGTGTGAGCGGCAGTAGGGATGAGTCTGAGAATGATCATTCCTTTTGGAACCACTGGATATACTACCATTGAACAGAAAACATTGTAGTTTTCGCGGAGGTCAAAGATGAGGTTTGTAGCTTCAGGAATAGAACCGCTTAAGTAAACTGGTGTTACACAGCTGTTGGTTGGGCCGATTTCAAAACCTGCTGCTTTTAGGCCGTCTTGAAGTGCGTTGGTGTTTTCCCAAAGTTTATTTTTAAGTTCAGGAAGGTTGCGCATGAGCTCAAGACGCTTCAATAAACCAATGACAAGCGCAACTGGCATCGCTTTAGCAAATATTTGTGAGCGCATGTTGTAGCGGAGATACTCAACTACTTGTTCGTCACTTGAAATAAAGCCGCCGATAAGGGCAAATGATTTTGCGAATGTACCGAAGTAAATATCGATGCCGTCTTGACAACCTTGCTCTTCGCCAGTACCAGCACCTGTTGCGCCAAGCACTCCGATTCCGTGTGCGTCGTCAACAAAAAGGCGGAAGTTGTATTTTGCTTTGAGGTCAACGATTTCTTTGAGTTTACCTTGGTCACCGCGCATTCCGAATACACCTTCGGTGATCACTAAGATTGCCCCACCTGTCTCTTCAGCTAGTTTAGTAGCGCGTTGCAATTGTTTTTCGCAATCTTCGATGTCGTTGTGTTTGAAAACATAGCGCTTGCCCATATGAAGGCGAACACCATCGAGGATACAAGCGTGAGATTCTGCGTCATAAACAATGACGTCGTGGCGATCTACTAAGCAGTCAATTGCTGAAACCACAGCTTGGTAGCCAAAATTGGCAAGAATAGTATCTTGTTTGCCTACAAAGGCAGAAAGTTCGTTTTCGAGTTGTTCGTGGTAGTTAGAGTTACCAGACATCATGCGCGCTCCCATTGGAGAGCCATAACCAAAACCTGCAGCTGCTTCAGCATCGGCTTTTCTTACGTCAGGGTGATTGGCCAAGCCTAAGTAGTTATTTAGAGACCAGTTGAGTTTTTCTTTTCCTCTAAAATTCATGTGAGGACCAATTTCACCTTCTAGTTTTGGGAAAGTAAAATAGCCATGCGATTCTTTAGCGTGCATTCCGAGTGGACCACGGTTTGCCATAATTTTTTCAAATATATCTGCTGCCATGCTTTATTTTTTTCTGCAAAGTTAATTGAATATAAAAAGGAAAAACCATGCTAAGTCCTTAGTTATTAACATGGGATTGAACAATAATGGGGTTTCGCTTATTGGTTTAATCTGGAAATTAAGAATTTAGCAGTCTCACTTTTAGTGAAATGGATCAGTTCTTTTGGGTGGCCTTCAAATAGGAGTTGCCCGCCATTGTTGCCGCCTTCAGGGCCTAATTCAATGAGGTGGTCTGCACATTTGAGCACTTCGATATTGTGCTCGATAACTACCAATGAATGCCCCTTATCAAGTAGAGCTTGGAAGGCAATTAATAGTTTTTCAATATCGTAAAAATGCAAGCCGGTAGTGGGTTCGTCAAAAATGAAAAGGGTAGGTGTGCTTTGTGTTCCTTTGCTCAAGAATGAAGCCAGTTTGATGCGTTGTGCCTCGCCTCCAGACATCGTACTCGAAGATTGCCCTACATTTAAATACCCAAGCCCTACATCGACTAATGGCTGAATTTTTTCAGCTACTTTTTGCTCTAGTTTATCTATGCCTGACTTGAAAAAGTCGAGCGCTTCTGCGAGTGTCATTTCAAGGATGTCGGCAATATTTTTTTCTCGATATAATATGTCGAGTGTCTCGGTTTTGTAGCGCTTCCCTTTGCATTGGTTGCAAGGCAAAGAGACATCCGCCATAAATTGCATGCTCACTGCAATGGAGCCTTCTCCTTCGCAAACCTCACAACGGCCACCTTCTACATTAAAGGAGAAAAAACCAGGTTTAAACCCTCTAAGTTTGGCTAGCGGTTGTCTTGCGAAGAGTTCGCGGATGTCGTCAAATGCTTTGACGTAAGTAATCGGATTGCTTCTAGACGATTTTCCGATCGGATTTTGGTCAATGAATTCTACGTGGCCAAGTGCATTAATGTCTCCACTGAGTCCGTCACATTTGCCAATGAGGTCGCTGCTTAGGCCCAATTCTTTGCGGACTAAAGGATAAAGTAGTCTTTTTATTAATGTAGATTTACCAGAGCCAGACACTCCTGAAACACCCACTAATTGCCCGAGTGGAAAAGCAATGGTGAGGTTTTTTAAATTGTTTTGACGGGCGCCATGTACGGTAAGTTTACCAATGCTTTTGCGTGTTCTAGACGGCAGCGGGATTTGACGCTTGCCATTGAGGTAATCTGCTGTAAGTGAGCTGCTTTTAGCGAGTTTCTTAAAATCTCCTTGAAAAACCAATTCTCCGCCCTGAGACCCCGCTAATGGGCCAATGTCAATGATTTGGTCAGCAGCGCGCATCACTTCTTCTTCGTGCTCAACAACAATAACTGTATTTCCTTGGTCTCTTAATGCAGTAAGCACGCTAATGAGTTTTGCGGTGTCCTTGGGGTGTAGCCCGATAGAAGGCTCATCGAGAATATAGAGCGAACCCACTAAGCTTGAACCAATAGAGGTGGCTAGCTGAATGCGTTGGGCTTCTCCGCCAGAAAGTGTGTTGGAGGTGCGGTTGAGGGTCAGATAATCTAGTCCTACTTTTTCGAGGTAGCTGAGTCTGGACTGAATTTCAGGTAGAATGTGTTTGGTGAGTTGTTGGTCGTATTCGGAAAGCTGAAGCTCGTTAAAAAATGCGTTGGCTTCTTTGAGTGACATCAGGACAATGTCTTGAATGTTTTTACCTTGAATCTTGACATATCCGGCATCTTTTCTGAGGCGAGTCCCTTGGCATTCCTGGCAAATTGTTTTACCTCTGTAGCGAGAAAGTAAAACTCTATATTGAATTTTATAAGTCTGACTTTCAATGAATTTAAAGAACTTATTTAAACCAATAAAATAACTGTTTCCTTCCCAAAGAAGTTGGTATTGTGCGGGGCTGAGTTCTTGAATCGGGCGATGTATGGGAAAGTCAAATTTCTGCGCGTTATAAAGCAGTTGATCCAGGTATTCTTGCATGTTTTCACCTTTCCAAGGCGCAATTGCACCCTCGAAAACGCTCTTTTTGCGATCTGGAAAAACGAGTTCTTCGTCAATGCCAAGTGTCAGGCCGTAGCCTTCGCAATTTTTACATGCGCCAAATGGATTATTGAAGGCGAAGAAATGGACGTTAGGCTCCTGAAAGCTTAAGTTGTTGAGTTCAAAGCGCTTGCTAAAAGTCTGAAATACCTTTGATTTGGCATGATATAAGGTCATGATCCCATTTCCTTCTTCAAAAGCTAATTCAATGGCTTCTGTGAGTCGGCCGAGTTGGGCGCTGTCTAGTTCAGTATTGGTGAGTCGGTCTACTGATAAATAAAAATCTGTGGCGTTTAATTGTTCAATAGTTAAGTCTTCAATTAACTGAAATTCTTCATTGAAAAATATTCTTGTAAAACCTTGTTTGTTAAGTAATTGAATCTTTTTATATAATTCTTCAATAGAAGTAAATTGAAGTTTGTAGAATATAGCAAATGCGTCGTTTTTCCAGTTTTTTTCAAGAAATTTCAGGACATCCGCTGTTTGTTGTTTTTTAACTTCTTGACCAGAAACAGGTGAATAGGTCTTTCCAATTCTGGCGAAGAGCAATTTCAGGTAATCGTATATTTCTGTGCTGGTGCCAATAGTAGAACGCGGATTACTCGAGCTTACTTTTTGTTGGATGGCAATGGCTGGCGCTAGGCCTTTGATGTCGTCAACCGCAGGTTTGTCTAGTTTACCCAAGAACTGACGCGCGTAGGCCGACATGCTTTCGATGAAGCGGCGCTGACCTTCGGCATAAATCGTGTCAAAGGCTAGGCTCGATTTACCGGAACCAGATACACCTGTAATCACGGTGAGTTGACCATGAGGGATTTCCACACTCAGACTTTTGAGGTTGTGGACGCGCGCACCTTTAACAGCGATGAATTTTTCCATATGCAAAAGTAAAATTTCTTTACTTTTAGTCCTTTAAAACTAATAGAATGTCAAATAGTTCCTTGTTCAGAAAGAAAAGTGTGCAGCAAATACTTGCGCAGGCTCAAAATGCTACTGCAAATGACGACCTGCACACGCTTAATAAACACTTAAGAATTAAGGATTTAGTGGCGTTTGGAATTGCGGCAATTATTGGTGCCGGGATTTTCTCTACCATTGGAGAGGCCAGTTCTCAGGGTGGGCCCGCGGTTATTTTTCTTTTTCTGTTTACCGCTATTGCCAGTGGTTTTGCGGCTTTTGCTTATGCAGAGTTTGCGTCAATGGTGCCCGTTGCAGGTTCTGCCTATACTTATTCTTATGTTGCCTTCGGTGAGCTTATAGCTTGGATCATTGGTTGGGCACTCATTATGGAATACGCCATTGGCAATATTACGGTAGCCATTTCTTGGAGTGATTATTTAACTACAATGCTCAAACAGATTCATATTGAAGCACTTGGAATTAACGGAATTCATTTTCCTGCATGGATGCAAATGGATTACCTCAGTGCCTCAAATGGATTTCAAGAAGCAAAAAATCAGCTTCTGCAGGGGACGAAAATGGACGCTCTTGATGCTAATCTTCAAGCCGCATATCAGGCCTGGACAAGCGCGCCGAGCTTGGGTTCTTTACACCTCGTGCTCGATATACCGGCATTATTCATCATTATCGTGATTACCGCGTTGGTTTATCGTGGCATAAAAGAAAGTAGAAATGCTTCCAATGCCATGGTCATCATCAAGTTGGCGGTCATCTTGTTGGTAATAGCTGTGGGTGGTTTTTACATCGATATGAATAATTGGTCGCCATTTGCGCCAGAAGGAATGGGTGGTGTGCTCAAAGGAGTATCGGCCGTTTTCTTTGCCTATATTGGTTTTGATGCCATCTCTACTACAGCCGAAGAATGTGAAAACCCACAGCGCGATTTACCTCGAGGCATGATGTGGGCTATTATCATTTGCACCATTCTGTACATATTAATTGCGTTGGTCCTTACGGGCATTGTTCCTTATCAGCAATTGGCGGTTGGAGAGCCTTTGGCTTTTGTTTTTGAGCAAATCAATATGCCTAAAATGACCTTCATTATTTCGATTTCTGCAGTAATTGCAATGGCATCGGTATTATTAGTCTTTCAGATGGGGCAACCTAGAATTTGGCTCAGTATGAGCCGTGATGGATTATTGCCAAAGCGTTTTTCAAAAATTCATCCGAAATACAAAACACCTTCCTTTGCTACAATTATAGTAGGTTTTGTGGTGGCTATTCCAGCGCTCTTTATGAATCTTACGATGGTAACTGATTTGTGCTCAATAGGTACCTTGTTTGCATTTGTGCTCGTTTGTGGAGGTGTATTGGTCTTGCAAAACAAACCAGATGTACCACGAGGATCTTTCAAGACACCCTATGTCAATGCAGGGTATGTCTTGCCAATTCTTTTGATTGGCTTGCTCATCTACATCATTTTAGATGCCACTCCAGTGCTTGGCTCAGATCATTATTTTTCTAATCTGGTATATAATTTCCTGAATTTCAAAAGCATGGCTGATTTTGGAACTAAAATTCCGTCTCTTATTTTCTGGGCATTTGCTATTTTTCTAACCATCATTAGCATCCCGAAGAAATTGTCATTAATTCCTTCCTTAGGTTTGTTATCTTGCCTATACATGATGAGTGAGATACCACTCCAAAATTGGATTTATTTTGGAATCTGGTTAGTGGTTGGACTTTTTATTTACTTTGGATACAGCCGTAAAAATTCAAAATTGAATCAGGCGCATTAAAGTCCAAGATGCTGCTCGATGCCTAAAATCAAAGAGTGAATCACCTTAATATGAATTTCTTGAGCGCGGTCTGCAAATTCACTTTGTGGCGCTCTAATTTCAAGGTCGGCTAGTTGTGCAAGTGCACCACCATCTTTGCCGGTGAGCACCACCACATGCATGCCCTTCGCCTTTGCTGCTTCGACAGCCAAAATCACATTTTTTGAATTTCCTGAAGTGGAAATACCGAGCAAAACATCTCCTTTTTGGCCCACTGCCTCTATGTATCTTGAAAAAACGTAGTCATAACCGTAGTCATTGGCTACACAAGAAAGGTGTGAGGGGTCGGAGATGGAAAGTGCGGCTAGCGCTGGTCTGTTGGCCCTGAACCTGCCGCTTAATTCTTCTGCAAAATGCATGGCATCACACATAGAACCGCCATTTCCACAGCTCAGAATTTTGTTACCCGCTTGCAGCGCTGCTGACATCAGGCCAACGGCAGTCTCAATTTTTGACATATTTTCAGGCGTTTGAAACGCGGCAAGTACTTCTTGCGCTTCTTGAAATTGTTTCCAAATGAGTTGCTGATCCATTGCTTTTTTTTTTCAAAAGTAAGCAATATGCACACATGGGCGCATGGTTTCTTTTATCTTTGGTTCATGAATACAGCAAATTACTATGCGCATAAAGTCATCTGGATCACAGGTGCCTCTTCAGGTATTGGCGCAGAATTAGCCAGGCAATTGGCCCGTAATGGGGCGCTTTTGGTTTTGTCTTCTCGCGATGAAAACAAACTCAAAACCTTGGCTGAAACTTTAGAAAATCATCAGCAGCACTTTGTTTTACCACTCGACTTAGGTTCGATTGAAAATGAAGGCACTTACGTTGAGCAAATTATGGCAAAATTTGGCAGAATTGATATTCTGATCAACAATGGCGGCGTTTCCCAACGAGCTTCAGCTATGGAGACCTCAATGGAAGTCAATAGACAACTCATGGAGGTTAATTTTTTCGGAAATATTGCATTAGCAAAAGCTGTATTGCCCGTTTTTAGAAGTCAGGACAGTGGACAGTATTTAGTTGTGAGTAGTATTGCGGGTAAATTCGGTTTCCATTTAAGATCTATTTATAGTGCGTCAAAAGCGGCTTTAGTGGGTTACTACGAAAGTTTAGCAATGGAGGAAGCAAGTTATGGAATCAAGGTAACGCTGGCTTTTCCAGGGAAAATTCAAACTCCAATTTCAAAAAGTGCGCTTACTGCAAATGGCGCTGCACATGGTCAAATGGATGATAACCAGGCTGGAGGCATGCCTGTAGAAGCATGTGTTCGCCAAATGCTCAAAGCATTGGCTCAGCAAAAAAGAGAAGTACTGATTGGTCGCAAAGAATTAATTGCGGTTTATTTGAAACGCTTCTTTCCGCGTTTATTTTGGAAAATTATTCCAGGTCAGAGTGCCACGTAAAAAAATAAGGCATGAAAAAAGGGCTGTCTCAATGAGGCAGCCCTTTTTTATACGAGTAAAACTCGATTAGTTTACGCTTTTAGAAAGGTCTGCACCTGCTTTGAAGCGAACTGTGTTTTTAGCAGCAATTTTGATAACCGCACCTGTTTTAGGGTTACGACCATTGCGAGCATTTCTTTTAGAAATACCGAAAGATCCGAAACCTACTAAAGAGATAGAGTCACCTTTAGCCAAAGCACCTGTAGTAGCGCTTACGAATCCGTCTAATGCACGTTTTGCATCAGCTTTTGACAATCCTGCAGACGCTGCGATTGCGTCGATTAATTCAGCCTTGTTCATAATAAGTTAGTTTTAATTGTTATAAATTAATTATCAGAACAAATATATCTGAATATCAATGCCAACAAAGGATTCAGATAAAAAAAAGTGTCAAAATGTTGAAAAAATGCCTTTTTTGTTGATAAACCCAGTGAAAAAGCCCGTGTATACTCAGGTTTGAGAACTTTTTTAGCTGAATTTTGTCTTCAATATATGAAAGTCGGAATCATTGGATCAGGTATTGGGGCCCTCGCCAGCGCTATTGAGCTCAAGCGTTTGGGTTTAGACGTCGTTGTTTTTGAATCTAATGCCCAAATTGGAGGTAAAATTGTCGAGCAGCAGCTAGGAGCGTATCGCTTCGATATGGGGCCATCTGTTTTTACTGAGCCTGCACTCATGCAAGACTTATTAAAAGGACTTGATTCCACAGCAGATTTTCCGTACCATCAATTGCAAGAGTCTTGCCGCTACTTTTATTCAGATGGGCAACAAGTCGTTTTACCTATACACAAGGAAGCGGTTGCTCGCACATTGGCTTCGGAGCTAGGCGAATCAAAAGCTAGTTCGTTGCGCTTTTTAAATAGAATGGAAGACAATTACCGCGCTATTTACCCGGTGTTTATTCAGATTTCACTGCATCGCTTTGGGCAACTTTTCAGAAAACCCATTCTTAAGGCGCTTGCCCGCTTGTTTAAATATGGCTTGCATCAAACAATGCACCAACAAAATAAGGCTAGCTTCAAGAATCCTAAAACGATTCAAATTTTTGACCGCTTGGCTACTTACAATGGCAGTTCGCCTTATTTAGCGCCAGCCATGCTCAATATTATCGCACAGCTCGAACTGAATGAGGGGCCAGCCATGCCCATTGGTGGCATGGTTCAAATTACCCAGCGTTGTCATGAGCTCGCTTTGAAACATGGCGTAGCATTTCACACAAATGAACGCGTACTTGAAATCAACCATGCTCATCAAAAAGTGGTAGGGCTTCGCACCGAAAAAGCAAGCTATGATTTTGACTTAGTGGTCTCCAACATGGATATTCATTTTACCTATGAGCAATTGTTGCCCACCATTAAAGCGCCCCAATTTTTACTCAAACAAGAAAAATCTAGTTCAGCGGTTGTTTTTTATTGGGGGATCAGCAAGTCTTTTGCTCAATTGGGTGTACACAACATACTTTTTGCCGACAATTACCAAGAAGAATTCAAGGCCATCTTTGAAACCAAAACGCTTTATTTCGACCCAACTGTGTACATTCATATTTCTTCTAAGGTGGAAACTTCCGATGCGCCTGAAGGCAAGGAAAACTGGTTTGTGATGGTTAATGCACCTATCAATGTGGGGCAAGAATGGGATGCCGAAATTCAGCAATTAAGACAACGCATCTTGGTAAAAATCGGCAAAGCGCTTGGTGAAGACATTAAACCTTTGATTGAAGTCGAGCAAATCAACGAGCCCCGAAAAATCGAAGCGGTCTACTCTGGCAAACAAGGTTCAATTTATGGCAACGCGTCTAATAACGCGTTTTCTGCTTTTCTTAGACACCCGAACTTTTCAAAACAAATCAAAGGATTGTATTTTGCGGGCGTTACCGTTCATCCGGGAGGCGGCATTCCGTTGGCCATTAATAGCGCAAAAATTGTAGCGCGTTGCATACAAGAAGATTATCCTAGTCTTCGAAATAAAGTATGAAACACTGCACCTGCTCAAGCTTTGCATTTTCTTTGGCAAAAGATCCGCTAGTCGAAAAGAAACTCAGATAAATAGGCTTTTTCGGTAGGTCTTTGATGGATATGTTTTGCTTATTTTCAAGAGCATACAATTGTCGAATGGTTTTCGTCCCGATGATGGTGCTTCCCTTTCTGACAATCACCGAATCAAAGCGGTGCCAGTCGTATTCTTTTGGGTCATAAAACCAATAGCAATAGCTTTCTTGATCTTGAAGGAATAATTCTTGGTCCTTATTGAACTCAGTTTCCACACTCACCTTCCAACCTATTGTTTGAAAATCAGTTATCTTTCTCTGCAAAGCACCCTGATAAACAATAGAATCATAGGAGCTATTTACAAATACGCCATCGAGCTTATCCAAGGCCGTAACAATCACAAAAGTGTCTTTCTTCAAATAAACCCTTCCCAATGAATCAGGTCGTATGATTTGATCCTTTTGCTTAAAAGTAATGCCAAAGCTTTGCGCAGAAACTGTTTGGATGAATGAAAAACAAAGAATCAATAAGGATGTCCGTAAAATCATGGAATAAAAGTAGGGAAATAATAAGGTTCTTTGATTAAAAAAATATGGACCATTTCTCTTGCTTAAAAGTATTAAAAGTAATACCTTATATAAGAAATGAATCTGAAGTCATGAAGAAATCAATATACAAAGCAATCATTGAAAGAAGCAAAGACCCCTATTGGGCATATATTCCTGAACTAGAGGGGGTAAGTGGCGTTGGAGAAACCGTTCAAGAGGCTAAACAATCGATGTTAGAAGGGCTGAGCATACAGCAAGAATTAGGAAACTTAAGCGTTGGAGAAATTGAGCTCGAGTACCAATTTGACGTGATGAGTCTTTTGAATTATTTCAAAGGAATCTTGACCAATGCTGCTTTTGAAAGAATTTCTGGCATCAATCAAATGCAAATGAGCCATTATGCCAACGGGCTCAAAAAACCTAGAAAAGCCCAACTTCAAAAAATAGAAAAAGCCCTTCACCGTTTGGGTGATGAATTAAAGAGTATTAGTCTTTGAGGTTCAAAATCTCCCTTCTCACTTCCTCCACAATTTCTACAATGTTTTCATTTTGAGCAAATTTGGCTGTGCCGATACTCACGCTGGCGTCAAACGGGACGGGGAGCAGTGAGTCTTTAGGTAATATTTTACCCATTCCTTGGATGTAAACTGGGATATAAGGGATGTTAGGAAATTTTTGTAAGAGTACGCCTATGCCTTTTCTGAAATCTTGCATTTGTTCGGGTTGGCCGCGCGTGCCTTCCGGGAAAAGGATCAGGGAATGACCTTGAGCTAATTTTTTTTCTAGAAGTTCGAGCGCGTTTGATTTTTCAGTTTGCCCCTCAGGTGTGGGTTGTTCATCCTCTTTTCTTTGGATCAGGACTGTATTTACTAAAAAATTGGAGAGCAACACTAAAAATTTCTTTCTTCCAAAATACTGCGAAGTAGCTACCGGGTGAGTTTTAGCGAGTAGGTCCAAGGGGATACTTGAAAGCAAAGACATGGTGTCTAGATGGCTGTTGTGGTTGGCTACCAGAATGAATTGTTTTTGAGTGCTGAGGTGTTTACGACCATAGATTTTGATGCCTAAAATCCTTAAAGGAATTGGAAATAGAATCTTATAAATCAGGAAAAGAACGAGAAACTTCAAACTAGTAATACAAAAGATAAACAAAGTAGAAGAAGAAAGGCGCACTGATCACTAGAGAATCAATTCTGTCCAAAATGCCGCCATGGCCTTTGATGAGCGTTCCGGTGTCTTTTAGGCCGAAGTCGCGTTTGATGGCAGAAACAATGGTGTCTCCAACAAAGCCTGTGCAGGCAATCAAAAGTCCGCATAATAGTGCAACGCCATCGGAGAAGGGCGTTAAAAATCTTAAGAAATACGCGGCTGCAATGGTGCTGAGCAAGCCACCAATAAACCCTTCCCAAGTTTTGTTGGGGCTGATCTTTTCGATGATTTTGCGCTTGCCTAAAAGTTTGCCCCAGGTAAATTGAAACACATCGTTCATTTCAGTCAGGAAAACAACATAAAGCAAGAGGCCGCGTCCGCCGACTTCAAAGCCTTTGAGGTCAGGAAATGAAAGCAAATAAGCCAAATGACTAATTGAAAAGACGGTCAGCATGAGGTGCGTCGGGATGACACTCATGGATCTGGCAATATCTTGCGTTTGCCCTCTGAGTACTAATAAGAACGGGATTAGGGCAAACATGAAAACCGGAATGAACATCAAAAAAGCGTTGTGCCAAGCCATGTAGGCCAAAAAATACTGAATGGGGATGGCTAAATAGGCCACAAAAACAATACTTCTGTCTTCGGTTCTGGCATTTTTACTGATGCTGGACAATTCTCTTAAAGCCAAAAAGCTCAGAAAAGCAAAGGCGGCAAAAGAGATGAGTGGGTGCACCAATGCGGCGGTCACAAAAAAACTGGCCATTACCCACCAAGATTTGGTACGCAACATCATTTCTGTTACTAAATTGCTGGGCTTCAGTTTAGCCCAAATCCAAAAGAGGAGAGTGGCAAAAACCAAAACACCGCCAATAACGGCAAGCATCTTTTGAATTTCATTCATTTGAAAGTGCAGCATTTTTTAAACGTTTGAAAGTGCTGAGCAGGAGTAAGGAATAAATGCATAGGAAAATCCAAGAAAAATAAGGTTGCAAGGAAAAACCAAACCAGCTCAATAAACAAAGTATCCCAACTACTAGCGCTCTATCTGATTTGCCCATTGGGCCGTCATATCTGCGCATTCCACCTAGCGCTTGCCCGAGTAGGCCTGCAAACTCATTGACAACACTTAGCAATAAAAAGCACCAAATCCACTCGTGGTCAGCAATATTAAAAAGGATGATAAGTGGATAATACAAAGCTAAATCGGACAAAACGTCGCCAATTTCATTTAAAACCGCCCCTGTTTTGCTTTGTAAATTGAATTGACGCGCCATCATGCCGTCTAGTGCATTGAGTGCCATTCTGAACAGTAAAAAAAAGGGAAGTACAAGTAATGCAATATCACTTGGTCCATAATGGCAGAATAAACCAGTTGCAATGGAGAGCAGTAGCGCTAAAATGGTGAGCCCGTTTGGTGTGAATCCCCATTTTTTGAAGCGCAGCAACACGGGTTGCAAGAGCGCCTGAAATTTAGGCTTGAGTTGATAAACAGAAATCATGGTTTGTGTTTAATGAATGGGTTCTCAACAGGTTGTAAAGCATCTAGTGAGTTACCGAAAGTTCCGTATTTGAAGAAATGCAAAACGGCGTCTCCAAAAATTTCGGGGTGTGAGTACATGTGGTCGTGATTCAGTGGTACATATTTGTAGTCTTGGTAGGGCTGTTTAAAACAAGAAGCTTCCCAACAATAGGGGCCCATTTTAGCCGCTGTTGCTTGGTGAGACCTCACAATTCCGGTTGCGTAAATTTCGAGCAAAAGCCCTGTTTGGATACTGGAATCTGCCAATGGAGGGTATGGTGTTTGGTGCAGGTCTCGCATTACGGGCCCAAACACAAAGTAATTCGGGAGTTTTAAATCGTTGATCAGGATGAAAGGCGCTCTTTCTTGCAGTGCACTTCGATCATAGACAATGTGTTTGATGTTTGAGTGAGGACCTTGTTGCAACCACATATTGACACTCCAGGCGCCAACAATGTAAGCAAACACGTGCACTTGCTCATAAGAGGCAAGATTTCGTGTTCTCCAGAATTTATCGAGGTTTTGGGTGGTTTTTTCTAAGGAATGTCTCGAAATATAATTGGGGATATAGACGTCGTAACCCTTGTCGGAAAAAAACTTGCGGAGATTTTTTAAGCTGTGGTATTTAGAGCCAAAACCCGTGAGAATCAAAATTGCTTCCTTCTGACGATGCTGTTTTTTACGCTTCCCAAACAAAGTTTGAGAAACTGCATTGGGCTCATCATAAAGGTAAGCGTCAAGGTTGCCAAAAACCACTTGAATGTCGTTGGTCTTGAAGTCTTTTAAATGATGCGCATATAAATCTTCGATCAATTCGTTGGGGGTGCTGATCATAAAAGCCAAACCCGGATTCACTTTCGAAACACGCAACGATTTTTTCACGGCATCAGTGCAATTATTGACAAACAAACTCCAAGGTTTTTCAATATTCCAGTGATCACTGAGTGCTTCCATTTTGTCAATGGAAGGCTCGGACGTGCTTAATTTCAATACCAAACTTGGCGTTTGCGCTTGGTGTTTGAGTACTAAATGGTCGTACTCAAAAGCATTATGATAGCTAATGTTTTGAACTTTGAAACCTCCACCATCAACTTTCCGATACTTGGTATAATAGGTGAGGTGTGTAGAATCTATGCCAAAAGCCATGCTGATATGCCCAGCTCCTGATTGCGTTTGTTCGCTGTTGTAAACAAATAAGTAAAGAGAATAAGCTTGTTGAGCAGCGTAAGCATTCGAAAAATGACGAATTGAAATGAGAAGAAAAAGAAGCCATTTAAATTGCATGGTTCAAGATACAAAAGAAAAAGAAGCGTGAGTATTTAAAATTTATTTGACAAAATTCTACAAGGCACCACGAAAATACAAATCGAATTCAGCAATGTAAGTATTCAAAGTTGCGAAAAATGCAAGTGTAAAAAAGATCTTGAATGAAAAGTAGAGGGAAATAAAAAAGCCCAGTTTAGACTGGGCTTTGAGTAGCGAGACCGAGAGTTGAACTCGGGACCTTAGGGTTATGAATCCTACGCTCTAACCAACTGAGCTATCTCGCCATATGCGGGTGCAAATATAATTCAAATTTTGATTTTCCGGAAGAGTAAATGCGACTTAATGCAATTTTTTCAATTCAATTTGGATAAATTGAGCCAATTCTTGAAGACGGTTCTCAGAAAAATCAAAGGGAACACCTGCGGTTTGGTATATTTCAGGCAATGATTTAGTGTAGCCTAAAGAAAGTGCATTCTTATAATTTTCTATGGCTAAAGGATAATTTTCAAGGCTATTTTTCCAGACGCCAAGGGCGCCTAACTGTGCAATGCCGTATTCGATATAATAAAAAGGAACTTCGAATAAATGCAATTGTTTTTGCCAAGCACTTTCAGTTTGGTCTTCGTAGCCACTCCAGTCCGTTAGGCCTGTACCAAAATCTCTGGATAATTTAAGCCATTGTTGGCTTCTTTCTTCCAAACTATGATTTGGGTTTTCATATACCCAATGCTGAAACGCATCGATTTGTGCAATCCATGGCAATACTTTAAGGGTGCCTTCGAGTTGCTCGCGCATGGCTCTTTTGTGGTCAGTAGGGTTCGGGTAGAAAACAGCCCAATTTGGCATACTGAGTAATTCCATTGACATCGAGGCCAATTCTGCTACTTCAGATGGTAAATTTTTAAAGGCGGTAAGGGCTAAATCTCGACTCAGAAAAGAGTGGATGGCGTGTCCGCCTTCGTGTACCATGGTTTCGAGGTCTCGTTGTGCGCCAACAGCATTCATGAAAATGAAGGGCACGCCGATCTCATAGAGCGGGTAGTTGTAGCCGCCAGGAGCTTTTCCGGGTTTAGAATCGAGGTCTAGGTGCCCAAGTTGATCCATGGTGCGCAGGCAGTCTCCGAAATAGGGATCAATTTGATCAAAAAGCTCAATAGTGCCTTGAAGCATTTCGGCTCCGTTTTGAAAAGGTTTGAGCGCAGCCTTTCCGTCAGGGTCTACTTCGAGGTCCCAGGGTTTGAATTTGTCTTGGCCAAGTTTGGTGAGTTTTTCCTGCTGAATTTCTTTGACCAATGGCACAATATGTTTTTGAATCGCGTTGTGAAACGCAAAGCAATCTTCTTTGGTGTAATCGAAGCGGCCCATGGCTTCAAACTTATAATCTCTAAAGTTTTCAAAACCTGCGTTTTGGGCAAGTTGCTGTCTTTTCTGAATCAAAGACGAATAGAGTGTGTCAAGGGCCTGGCGGTCTTGTCGGCGGCGCTCGACTATTTTCTCGAATACTTCTTGGCGCAGTGCAGGATCTTGCTCTTTGAGCAACTGACTGGCTTGTTGCATGGTGAGTTCTTTACCGTCGTGAAGAATGCTCTGAGCGGCACTAATTGCACCAAATTGTTGGGCTTCTTCATTGAGCGCTGCCTCAATGCTAATATTTTCTTCCTTGAATAGGGCCAAGGCACTTTTGACAGATCTGAAATAAATTTGATGCGCAGTATCGTTGAGTGCATCCATGAAAGGTTGCGCTACTAACTTTTGATTGAGTTGGTCGTCTAGCGGTGCTAATTGAGGTTGAATCTCAGTGACAAACTGCGTATAGGCAGCCCTGAGCGCGTCGTCTTGGGTGTCGATGCTCATGCGGATATAGCGCCAAGCGGCGTCTTCTTCCAAAACGGCATCTAATTCAGAGCGATCGCGGAGCCAGTCTTGGAAATCTTCTTGCGTGCTGATGTTTCGATTGAGCAGGTCTTGAAAATAGGGTTCGATTACCTCAAAACCAGTAATGACCAAGTTTTCAGGAAGAAATTGGCGCGCTTGTTTTTGAATATTCATGTTATTTTCCTCTAGAAGAACCTGTTTTAACAGCGGTTGGTTTTTTAGGTGCTGCTGGTTTGGCAGCTTTAGCCGCTGTACTTGCTGCAGGTGCTTTTTTCTTAGGGGCATCTGCTTTTGGTGCTTTTACTTCTTTGGTTTCAGCGTTGGCTTCCGCTTCAGCAGCAGCAAAAGATCCTGCTTTTAACAGTAAGTTATACCATTGAAACAATTTGCGCACATCAGAAGGGTACACTCTGTCTTTGTCCCAGTTAGGTAAAAATTGAGCCAATGCAGCCTCAAGTTCTTTCATGTCTGCCTTATGAGAAGGACCTTCTGTAGGATACAATGCAAGCATTTTTGCAAAGATATCTGTGAGTTTGACGTCTTCTTCGTAAGTAAATACACTGATGTCGTCTAGGGTTGAGATTCTTTCAGTAGCATAGGCAGGAAAGCGTTTTTTGTCGAGCATAGATTCTACGATGACGCTGTTTTTGCCTTGAGCGATTACTTTAAAAAGACCGGGTCTTCCTGAAATAGCAATGATTCCGTTGAGTTGCATAGTTGATTTTCTGTTTATAAAAGTTTCCAAAAATAGAAAAATAAAGAATTCAGAACGCGGCTACTGCACAAAAAGCACTTTTTGCTTTGCCAGGCATTTGTTGGCTGTCTTGATTTCTAAATAATAGGCGCCGTTTGTAATGAACGGAGCGGGAAGGGTCAGGAATTCATTTTGAAAAGAATTGCTGCGCCAAATGAGTTTTCCGTCGAGGTCATTTAATTCTAGATAACGGCTTTCCAGACTAGGGTTCGGGTAGTAGATTTGAATTTGCCCTTCAATAGGATTCGGGTAAGCAAATATTCCGCTTTCGGCGCCAGCAGGAATTTGGTCAGGTAAGGGGAAGCTTAGTTTCCAGAGCGCTCCATTGTTTTCGATGATGTAAAGCTGATTTCCTACTTGTTCTGCATCGACAGGGAGGTAGAAACCGGTAACCACATTACTGGTTTTTATGGCGTAATCTTGGAGAGTTGAATCGAAAAATAAGTCCATCATGACGAGTTCTCTGGATGGATCCACAAACGGGCAGGGAGATCCCCAAGGAGACAAAGGGGTGTAACCCGTGCTGTCACCGCCTGGCATAAAACTCAAAATAAAACCCTTGCCTGAATACGCTTTGCCAAATTGTTTCTTTGCATCGATCACCAAGCCTAACGGAGAACGATGAGCGGTAAAAGTTCTTACCGGAACGCCACTTTCGCTGGCTTTTTTGATTTGCCCCGTTCCTTCCTCTTTGTAATAATCAGCTGCGGATCCCAAATTTCTTAGAGGTTCGGTGAAAGTTATGGCTGGTGCAATTGGAAAATTAGGGTCGGCAGCAAAATGCCCTGACAAATAGGCGCCACTTGCCTGATTCACTAAGGGGTCTTGGCTAGCGTCGTAGGAAGGGTTAGTGAGTGGGTTTGTATTTCCGCCAATTCGCCAAGGAAAACCATAGTGCTGACCGGCTTGCAGCCAGTTGAGTTCTTCAGGGTCATCGCGGTCACCGGCGTTATCTATCGAAAAAAGATGTTTTTCTTGATTCCAAGCCATGTCATAGGCGTTTCGGGTTCCTTCGGCAAACACATAGCCGCTGGATGCTAAAAACAAAGAGTCATTGTATAAATAAATATATTCAGCCGAAATAGGGATTCTGAAAATCTTGCTGGTTAAGGCTTGTTCGCGCAAGCCCGGATACTGACCATTGTTGGTTTCCACCTCCCCAAAAGAAGTTCTTGTACCGCTAGAAAAATATAAATATTGCCCATCGGGGTCAATATTGATGGCACTAAATCCGTGGTCTCCGGTAGAGCTTGAAGTAGGGTAGGCCTCGGTAGTAAGCACTGTTTTCCAGATTCTAGAGCCGTTGGGTTGCAAAACGCCTTTCATGACTAAACCAATTCCGGTGGTAGTGTACCAAATATTGCCACAGAGAAAGAGTGTGCTATCTTGAAAGCAGAGGCCTTGTACTTTTTGAATGCCGTGATTAAGAATATTGAAACGCAAAGAATCGGTCTGGAGGTCTTCAAAAACTTCGTAAATATTGCCGTCGGCAGTTGTGTAAAACAGATGCTTAGAGATAGGATCGAAGCTCAGTTTTGAGGCCCATGGCTTGGTCCAAAGAATGGAATCTACCTCGATGTCAGGCTGCAGGGCTTGCACGCGCTGAGCAAACACTGCTTGCTTGCAGAGCGTCAAAAGGAAGAAGAGCAATAAGGGTAGCGCATATTTTTTCACTGCTTGAAATTAGCAAATATTCAGCAAGTCAATGACTTTGCAAGTAAACTTTATAGCTGTGTTTTGAATTTTTTAACACTACAAATCAACTTATTAACAATTATTCCTTATAATATACGTACCTTTGCCGCTCATTTTAAAAAGAATACATGACATTTGAAGAACTGGGATTAAGGCGAGAGGTGCTGAAGTCGTTGACAGAATTGGGTTTTGAAGCACCGACCCCGATCCAGGAACAAGCAATACCCTATCTATTAGGAGAAGATTGCGATTTTGTCGGTCTGGCGCAGACCGGTACAGGAAAAACGGCCGCATTCGGTTTGCCGTTAATTAATAACATTGATAACGCAGCACGCCTGCCACAAGGGGTCATTATTTGCCCTACCCGCGAGCTCTGTCTTCAGATTACCAAAGACTTAAATGTTTTTGCGAAGTATCTCGACGGCAATATCACAGCAGTGTACGGCGGAACCGATATCCGTACGCAAATTTCCAACGTTAAGAAAGGAACATCTATCATTGTGGCAACACCAGGTCGTTTGGTCGACCTCATCAACCGCAAGGTAGTTCAATTAGGGCAAGTTAAATACGTCATCCTAGACGAAGCTGACGAAATGCTCAATATGGGTTTCAAAGAGGACATCGACATGATCCTCGAGCAAACTCCAATTGATAAAAATGTTTGGTTGTTCTCTGCAACCATGCCAAATGAGGTTGCGCGCATTGCCCGCACCTACATGACTGACCCACTAGAAGTTTCTATCGGTCACAAAAACCAAAGTAACGAAAACATCGAGCACATTTACTTCACTGTAAAAGAGCGCGATCGCTACGACGCAGTCAAAAGACTCATCGATTTCAACCCGACCATTTACGGGCTCATTTTCTGTAGAACCAAAAACGAAACCGCAACCGTTGCCATGAAATTGGCGCGCGACGGCTACAACGCTGAGCCACTCCACGGTGACCTCACACAAGCCATGCGTGACCGCGTTATGGAGCGTTTTCGTTCTAAAGAACTTCAGATTTTGGTTGCTACCGATGTAGCTGCACGTGGTCTTGACATCAACAACATTACCCATGTCATTAACTACAACTTGCCAGATGACATCGAAAACTACACCCACCGAAGTGGCCGTACAGCGCGCGCAGGTAAAAAAGGGCAATCTTTAGTATTGGTCAATACGCGTGAGTTTGTCAAGATCAAAGCGATCGAAAGACAAATGCGCATGACCTTCACGCAAGGTCAGATCCCTAATCCGGCAGAAATTTGCGAAATCCAGCTCAAAAAACTCATTGACAACACCATTGCCACTGAAGTAAAAGAAGCAGACATCGCACCTTTCATGGAGCAAATTCTAGAGTCGTTCAACGATTTGTCTAAAGAAGAGGTGATCAAAAGATTTGTTTCTGCTGAATTCAACCGTTTTATTGAATATTACGAACGCGCTGGCGATTTAAATGCATCTGCAAGCAAAGAAGACCGCGAACGTTCAGAGCGCAAGCCAAGCCGAGAAAACAGAGCTCGTGAAGAAGGCAAAACCAGATTCTTTGTCAATCTGGGTCGCCGCGATGGTCTCAATCCTGGAGCCATGGTACGCATTATCTGTGACGCCACAGGCTTGAAATCAAAATCATTAGGTAGAATAGACATCATGACCTCGTTCTCATTTATCGAGGCTGATGAAGAGCATACCCAAAAAATCTTGAAGTTAGTCGATGGTACTGAATTCGAAGGACACAAAGTGAACATCGAAGTAACCGCACCAGGCCAAGGTGATGGTGGAGGCCGCGATCGTGGTGGAGACCGCAAATTCTCTAAAGGATCAGGTTCAAAAAGAGGACCGGGTTCATTCGGAGGAGCTAAAAAACCAGGTTTTGAAAGAAAAGGTGGTTTTGACAAAAAACGTTCAGGCGGTTCAGATCGTTCAGACCGCGGTTTTGGCTCAAAAAGAAGTAAATATTAAACAATACGCATACAGCACATCATATGGAAATCAGAAATATAGCCATCATTGCCCACGTTGACCACGGTAAAACTACCTTAGTCGATAAAATGATTGAAGCGGGTCAGGTCATCAACGAACGCGACCGCATGACCGGCGAACTCATCATGGACAACAATGACCTCGAACGCGAAAGAGGAATCACTATTGTCTCTAAAAACGTTTCAGTATCTTACAAAGGAACCAAAATTAACATCATCGACACCCCAGGACACGCCGACTTCGGAGGAGAAGTTGAGCGCGTACTCAACATGGCTGATGGTGTTTGTTTGTTGGTCGATGCTTTTGAAGGTCCGATGCCACAAACGCGCTTTGTACTCGGAAAAGCACTATCAATGGGCTTGAAGCCACTATTAGTGATCAACAAGGTTGACAAAGAAAACTGTACACCAGAAGAAGTACACGAAAAAGTTTTTGACCTCATGTTCGAGCTCGATGCCAATGAGCAACAACTTGACTTTCCAACCATTTATGGTTCTGCTAAAAATGGCTGGATGTCTACCGATTGGAAACAACCAACCGATAGCATCACTCCTTTGCTCGATCAAATTTTGGCCTATTTCCCACCTAAGGTAATTGAAGAAGGAAATACCCAAATGCTCATCACTTCCCTAGATTTCTCTTCTTATGTTGGTCGTATTGCCATCGGAAGATTGACTCGAGGTGAACTCAAAGAAAACCAGCCGATTGTTTTGTCTAAATCAGACGGCAGTCAAGAAAAACACCGCATCAAAGAAGTTTTCGTTTTCGAAGGCATTGAGCGCGTTAAAGTAGCGTCTGTACAAGCAGGTGACCTTTGTGCTGTTACCGGAATTGAAGGTTTTGAAATCGGTGACTCCATCTGTGATTTTGATAATCCAGAACCACTTCCAACGATCAAACTAGATGAGCCTACCATGAGTATGCTTTTCTCTATCAACGACTCTCCATTCTTCGGAAAAGAAGGGAAATTTGTGACTTCACGTCACATCTCTGACCGCCTTACCAAAGAACTCGAGAAAAATCTTGCCTTGCGCGTTCAAGACACCGACAAAGCAGACAAATGGATGGTGTTTGGTCGTGGTGTATTGCACTTATCGGTACTTATCGAGACCATGCGCCGTGAAGGTTATGAATTGCAAGTAGGGCAACCACAAGTTATCATCAAAGAAATCGATGGTGTCAAGTGTGAACCAGTCGAAGAATTAACCATTGACCTTCCTGAAGAACACAGCGGAACAGCCGTTGAGGCCGTAACTCGTCGCCGTGGTGAAATGACCAATATGGTGCCAAAAGGAGACCGCATGATCGTTACCTTCCAGATCCCTTCACGCGGTATTATTGGTTTAAGAAACTACTTACTTACCCAAACTGCTGGTGAGGCCATCATGAATCACCGCTTCTTAGAATACCAACCCTACAAAGGTGAAATTCCAGGACGTCAAAACGGTTCCCTTATTTCACTCGAGCAAGGAACCTCGATTCCTTTCTCATTAAATAACCTTCAAGAGCGCGGTAAATTTTTCGTTGCGCCAAACGAAGATATCTATGAGGGGCAGGTAATCGGTGAAAACTCAAGAGCAGGTGACCTCTGTGTAAATGTGACCAAAACCAAAAAGCTCACCAATATGCGTGCTTCTGGTTCAGACGACAAAGTGCGTTTGGCTCCACCAAAAGTATTCAGCCTTGAAGAGTGTTTAGAGTACATTCAATCAGATGAATACGTAGAAGTTACTCCGAAAAATTTGCGCATCCGTAAAATTCTTTTGAAAGAAACAGATCGCAAACGTTCAGGTAAAGCGTAATATTTTTGCCATTTTTACGTTCGCATAACGATGAAAAAGGCATTTTTATTCATTCATATAATTAGTTCGCTTTTGGTTTTTGGCCAAAAGCGAACTTTTTTGTCTCGTTCAGAAATTGGTTTTAGCGTTGGCCAAACCTATTACCTCGGTGACCTCAATCCCTACCAACAATTCAATCAAGCCCATTTGGCCGGAGGCCTTATTTACCGTTACAACATTAATAATCGCCTGAATTTCAGAACCAATTATTTGTATGGCAAGGTAGCGGCCGCAGACTCCACTTCACCGTATCCACTCTTAGTCAATCGAAACCTGAGTTTTGAGTCTAGCCTTCACGAAGTGGCTGCGGGCTTAGAATTTCATTTTATTCCATTTCAATTTGGCAGCAGTCGATATCCAGCAACTGCTTATCTCTTGGCCCAAATAGGTGTCTTTCATATGAATCCGAAAATGTATTACAACGGAGAATGGATTGCACTACAAACCTTAGCCACAGAAGGGCAAGGCACCTCAATTGGCACAAGGAAACCCTATTCTTTATACCAACCCTGCCTACCACTCGGCATGGGGGTCAAGGCAAGTTTAGGTAAAATGGCCACACTCAACATCGACATTTCTATTCGCAAAACCTTTACCGATTATCTAGACGATGTAGGTTCCGATGCTTATGTGGATCCTCAAATTTTAGAAGATGAGGTTTCTGATCTTTCTGCAGCGGTTTCAAACCTTAGTCTCGATGGCAATCCTTACGGTAAACGTGGAACCAGCAGTACCAAAGATTGGTATGTTTATGCCGGGGCAACCTTAACTTTCCGACTTGGTAAAGGCGGAGGTTGTTTTTATTAATTTTTACTTGAAGCTCATGAAATTTTTACCGCTAATCGCATTCGTTTCTTTGTTGTTATTTTCTTGTCAATCAGAAGTCTGTAAGTGTGCCGACGATTGGTATGACATGACTCAGGCCCTTAAAAAGGCAGATGCCGAAAAGAAAAATATCGAACCGATATTAAAGAAATACGAGCAATCGATGGCTAAATGCAGAGACATGGATGCCAAAAAAACACCCCAACAAAAAGAAGAAATGATCGCAGAGTTGAAGACCTGTAGTTCTTATCAGAAATTGGGTGGAAACGCTCAGTAAGCGATTTATTCTTCTTCGCCCAAGCGCAAACAGGCTTTGAACACATTCAGATAATCGGCCCATTGCTGGTAGCCTGAGATGGTTTCATTGTGCCATAAAAAGCTAAATGTTCCGCCAAAAAGTCGAACTTGTTCAAACAAGCATTTGATTTGCTGATTTGCCGCTTCCGGACTCAGACCTAAATATTCTTTTAAAGTGCCGTCCATGTATGCAAACGGATGTATTTGCAAAGTTGTGATTTCATTTTTAGATAAATCGAACCACTTGAAACTTCTTGCCGTTCCAGCCCTGAAACCTGTGTTTTCGGCATAGCCCATTGTGTAGTCATGGGAAATGCCATTCTGAACAAGCATTTGATATGTTCTTGGCAAACTCATGAGTAAGAAATGTTGACGGTTACTCATGGGGCGATACCCAGTAATTTGTGCCAATCTATCTATTTCAGTTTGCAACTGAATGGCGCTGTTTTGCGTGAGCGAGCTTCCGTGCATACCAATTTCTGCCACTTTTGAGATTTGCTTGATCTTGGCTTGTTGGGCCACATTTAGGTGTGATATGTTTTTATCGAGTTTGGTATAATTTCCGAGCAACCAAAACACTTTGGTCTCTGGATAAAACTGCGCAATTTGCTCAATCCAATCGAAGGTGTCGTAGGGGTCTGGTTGCAATCCTTTGCGCACTTTTTGCCGATCGGTTAAGCGAGTGTGTCTTCTATACACTAGGTCTTTGGCATGTGCAAGGGCTGTGCGTAAGGTATTTTTGTGCGCGTAGGCAAAGGTGTTGTCGATGTCAAAAGTAGGCTGAAAGTAAAAGCGCGGTTGCTTGGGGTGTAGTGTGATCTGAAGCTGGGATTCTAGAAAAGCAATGAAATCGAGGGCCCAAATATCACAAATTGGGGTTTGTAGCCATTTGAACTTTGATAAAACTGAAGCCTTTGCTTCAAAACGCAGCAATGGATCAGTTTGTACACTGCCATATTCTTCCATTCTGCTCAGTGTATAGAAAATAGAGGCCAGCGGGTCAGTTTGTTCGTCAAAACTCAGGCACTCCTTTTGATGAAATAACGAGTGGCTAATTTTTCCTTTGAATAGGTCTTCATCAAATAATATGGAGGCAGGCTTTAGCCAACAGCAATTGTCGAATTCGCGTTCAGAATAAGCTAATTTCGGCTCCTTTGAAGCCATAAAATAAATGCCATCGTTGGTGATTTCATACGCGATTTTTCTTTCCTGGAAAATAAAATCTAGTGTATAGAGCAGACGCTCGGTAATATAATCAACGTAGATCAGCACTAGAGTTGCGCGATTAATTGTTCACAAATAAATTCAGCCGCTTTCCCGTTGCCGAAAATAGGTGGGTATGTAAAGGAATCTTTGCTACCTAATTGTTCGAAGGCGTCAAGGATGCGTGCTTTATGAGCACCGGTTAGTATTGCGGTGCCGGCTTCGATGATTTCTACCCATTCGGTTTGTTCGCGCAGAATAATACATGGCTTTTCAAAGAAATAGGCCTCCTTTTGCAAGCCTCCGCTGTCGGTAATGATGAGTTTTGCATTTTTTTCGAGAGCAATTATATCTAAGAAACCAGCAGGTTCTGTTAAGATTAAACGAGATTCCGCTTCAATACTGGCAAGCACTTCACCACTGAGTAAGGCTTGCATTTTATGCTTGGTTCGAGGGTGTATTGGCAAAACGACTTGCAAAGACGTTTGAAGAATGAGTGCAAGTAAGGCTTCAAAGATTTGGTTCAATGCTGCGGCATCATCGGTGTTGGTGTCTCGGTGAACCGTGCATAGTACATAAGCATCCTTCTCAATGGAAAGTTGCTTCAAAATTCTTGATTTTTCATCGCTTAGGCTTGAAAAATAAAGACTGTTGTCATACATGACATCTCCACAATAATATACATGTGGGTTGTCAATGCTGGCTTTCGCTACGTTTTGTGTTGAAAATCCTTCTTTTTGTAGGTTTTGAATACCAGCTTGCGTAGGTACAAAAAGCAAAGTACTCATGTGGTCACAGCTGATTCTGTTGATTTCTTCAGGCATGGCCTTATTGAAACTTCTTAAGCCTGCTTCAACGTGCACGACCGGAATATGAATTTTTGCCGCTGCTAGTGCGCCTGCGATGGTCGAATTCGTATCGCCGTAAACCAATACTGCATCGGGATTTTCTTTTTGGAGTAAGGCTTCGATTCCGCTGAGCATGGCTGCGGTCATTTGCCCGTGTGGGCCGCTACCAACGGCTAAATTGTAATCGGGCTTTGGGATGCCTAGTTCGTTAAAAAATACGGCCGACATATTTTCGTCATAGTGTTGCCCGGTATGCACCAAGATTTCTTGTAATTCTTTTGCATACTTAGTTTGAATGGCTCTACTCAAGGCAGCAGCTTTAATGATTTGTGGGCGCGCACCAATAATGGTGAGTATTTTCTTTTTAGACATATTACAAGAGGCCTTCGTCGGCGAAGCTAAAATAGCCATTATCTGTGAAAACAAGGTGATCTAACAGCTTCATGTCAATGAGTTTTGCAAAATCTTTGATGCTATTTGTGAGTTCTTCGTCGTGGGTACTAGGTTGTTTATTGCCGCTCGGATGATTATGACACAAAATGATACCCGAAGCCGCACAGCGCAAGGCATATTGAAAAATCCGTTTGGCGTCGGCAATGGTGCTATTTCTACCACCCACACTCAGTTGGCAAACTTCAATGATTTCATTAGAGAAACTGAGGTAGAGCACAAAAAACTGCTCGTGATCGAGGTCGCTCAATTGGAGTTGAAGTAATTGATATACATCAGAAGAATTTTTAATGACTTTTCTTTGCTTGATCTGAGCAGCTTGGTAGCGTTTGCTGAGTTCAAAAACCCCCACTATTTTTTTTGCGGTAAGTGGATCTAGCCCGTAAATTTCGAGTAAGTCCCATTCGGTGCATTTTGCCAATGCCCTCCAATTCTTTTGGTGCCAGCGCCAGGTTCGTTCCAATACCGCATCGTTTTTCATGCCAAAAGCGGGCGAGCCGCAGACCAACTGAAAAAGTTCCAAATCATTCAGCTGCTGCACATTTTTTTGCTTGTTCATGATTGGCAAACGCACATTTTTAATTCCTATTCTTCGCCTGATTTATTTTAGAACCCGCATCTTTTTATCTTTGTAGTATGGCCAAGAAATTCAAAACCCTTCAAAATGTGGTGTATAGCACCAATCCTAATTTTGCTTACGAACACGAGCAAGATGAAGACCAGCCAACGCTTCCGGTCCAACAACAACGACTTTACGTAAGCCTAGATCGCAAGCAAAGAGCGGGTAAAGAAGTCACTCTTATAGAGGGCTTTGTAGGTGCCGAAGAAGATTTGAAAGACCTCGGGAAAATACTGAAGAGTAAATGTGGAGTTGGAGGAAGTGTCAAAGACAACGAGATCCTGATACAAGGAAATTTCAAGCAAAAAATATACGAACTCTTACTCAAAGAAGGTTACTCGCAAACCAAGCAAAAAGGATAATATTTTTGCTTTATGGGGCGGGTTCAATATGAATAAAGATATCCGTGATGAACTGAAACTCTGCCAATAAATGATCTTTTAGTTCATGAGAAATTGCATGGCCTTGTGCTACAGACAATTTTCCATCCACTTCTAAGTGTAGATCTACCACATAGGTCATGCCGTGTTTGCGTGCCCAACATTTCTCAATATCCACCACGCCTTTTACTTGTTTAGAAGCAATTCTGATTTCATCAATGAGTTCATGGTGGGTATGTTCGTCCATGATTTCACCGAGGGCGGGTCTGAAGATCCGATAAGCATTATAAACGATGAAAACAGCGGCAATTAATGCGGCCCAGTCATCTGCTTTTTCAAAGCCTTTTCCGAAAAGAAAAGTACAGGATATCCCGAGCAAAGCAATTAACGAAGAGATGGCATCGGAGCGGTGGTGCCAAGCATCTGCCTTGAGGCTACTCGAATTGGTCAACACTCCTTTGCGGTGCACATATTGAAAACTCAATTCTTTGATGACAATAATTGCGGCTAAAATATAGAGGGTGTAAAATTCAGGTTGTTCTTGGGGTTCGCTGAGGTGTCTGATGCTTTCAACGGCAATAATGGTTGCGGAAATCAGAAGAAACCCCACAACCGCAAAAGTTACAAGGGGCTCTGCTTTTCCATGTCCATAGGGGTGGTCGTCGTCTGCTGGTTTGAGCGCATATTGCAAGCCAAAGAGCACTAAAAAACTGGAGAAAATATCTGCGCAAGACTCAATGGCATCGGCGATGAGAGCGTCTGAATGTCCTAAGATTCCGCCAAAACCTTTTGCTGTGGCAAGTAGCACATTAGTCAAGATGCTAAAGAGTGCAGTGCGTTTGGCTTGGCTGATCAATGATTGCATGAACAAAAATAAAAAAAAGCGGCTCATTGAGCCGCTTTTTCCGATTCTAATGGGGTGGGCCATTAGAACCATAACCTAACTATAAACTACTACATTCTGTACTTTACAAATACGATGCCAAAGTCTAAAAGGGGTAGTTGAAAAATGAAAAAAATTAATTTTTAATCCATTTTGTTGTTTTTCCATCCGCTTCAATTAAGTAGATGCCAGCTTTGAAATCCTTGATAGATAAGGCTTCATCAGGATTAATTAATTGTTGCAAAAGTATTTGCCCACTGAGCGAAGAAATTTTCACTGTTGCAGGTTGTGCGATTCCAATTTTGATAAAATCTTGTCCTGGGTTTGGATAAACTTCTAAATTGTGCTCGAGCTCTGAAATGCCATCTAGCCACATATTGATGTGTTGGGTGGTGTTGGTCACAATTGGCGCATTCCAATCAAAATAGATGTAAGCAGTGTTTTCTATCACTGAACTGATTGGGTTATTGGCATTTTCCAAGATTCTGTAGCTCAGATGACCATGACTTTCAGGTTCATTGGTCGTAGAATCAGCCAACCAGATCTGATTGAATTCAAATCGGTAAATGCCATTGCCTAAATAAACCACCTGAACGGGGTGCGTAGCTTCAATTAACGAGAAACTAGCTGGGTCAACGTCTGTATCAAGGGTATCAATGATATAGATATTTTGAGCAGGAGCCGTTCCGGTGTTTTGGAAACAAATGGTATAGGTAATTTGGTCATCGGCAAAAGCATCAAGATAACCAATTGGGAAATTGTCATTCTGATAAGCAGTGCTTCCGCTTTTGACATTTGGATCATAACTATTTCCTAAAATTTGCAAGAGCGAGCCGTTGTTATTATAGCTTCCACAATCATTGACAATTCCGGTAGGCGCAATGGTAGAATTGTAAAAATGTTGCGCCCCATTGACCAAACCACCTGGAACAGTAAATTGAATGACGTCATAATTGGTGAAATTAGGGCTAGCGCTGGATAAATTCCAAGTAATTGTATTGCCCGAAATGGTATAGCCAGCATTCTGGATAGAAGAAAGCACAGGGCTAACACCTGCCGGATAACTAAGGCTTAGGGTATAGGTCCCGACTGCGGTTGGCCCATAACTTCCCCAGTTTAATTTAATATAAGCAGTACTATTTTGGTAATAACCAATCCATGGGGTAACACTTGTCCAGAGATCTGCACAAATATTGGCGCTGCCACCACAGTTTAATGGAATGTTTCCTGCTTGAACTTGTCCGGTTGTGCTACCAACAAGCGTAATGTAAGTTGTTGGGGCACCGTAGCCATTGTAAATCAGCCACTGCGGATTAATTTGACTCAGGATGGCAGTGGTTGGAAAGCTCCCACAATATTGAAAATAACCATTTGCATTGGTGTAAACCGTAACAGATGTTGTTGAATTCGGGCTCACAAAAAGTTGCACAGGCGCACCTATAATTGGCAACTCACCCGCATTCATTACTCCATTTGCATTAGCATCGCAAAAAACATAACCACCATAACAAAGGGTAGGGCTAGAACTTCCTCCGCAGCTAAGTGGGAAATTTATTGTGGTAATAGGTAGTCCACTGTTGCAAGGAGTGCCAATAATTGTGTTGAGGTTGCTTCCGTTATTGTTCAAAACTACATAGCCATTTTGTGTCAACCAATTCGAATTCAATGAAAGCGTATAGTTTGTATTGGGTAAGCCTGTGTAATTTAAGTTGTAAATTCCGTTGCCATTTGTATAGGTAGTGGTGCCGTTTACTTGGATAGGTGCATTAGAAAGTGCGGTTTCCCCACTGTCAAAAACTCCGTTGTCATTGGCGTCACAATACACTTGGCCAGTTGCGCAAAATGACTGCACTCCTTGATTACAAATCAAGGTAAAGGCAAAAGTAGACACGCCTGAGTTGGGTAGATTTAGGGTAGTAGAAGGTGTGGAAGTTTGAACTTGATAGCCATTAGCTAGCAGCCATTGTGGGCTTATTTGAAGGGTATAGGTGCCGGCTGCAATATTATTGAATTGCATAAATGTATTGCTATTTGGTGAGCCAGAATATTGTTGGCCATTGTTTCCTACTAGCTGAAAAGGAACATTTGCTAATGCTTGCTCAACGGTACCATTGTTGTCGCAGTCGAGGCCAACATAGGCATATAAATATACATTGCAAACACCAACCGTATAATTGACACTGTCATATGCATAGGTTTGATTGGCTGGATTGTATACAACAGTGGTAATTAGGTAGGTTCCGGGTGCGTTGTAGGCATGTGATAATGGTGGGTTCATCGGAATGTTGGTTCCGATCGTTGAAGTGCCGCCACCACTATTACTGGTGGTTCCATCTCCCCAATTGATCTGAGATTGAAATTGAAATCCATTGAAATTATTTCCCTGGATAACATACGGGAGATCATAAGCCCCTGTGCTTGCCGTACTTTGGCTTACAGCAGAAAATCCGATACTGACAATGGAATCACAACTAGCGGTATTCACATTGCTTGGTAAGGTAAGTCCATTGAGCGCAAATCCGGTGACTTGTGCGTTGTGTAAAGTGCTAAATGCAATGAATGCAAATGTTGAAAGGAGTAGGTATAGCTGTTTCATGATGAAGGATTTAAGTCAAAGACGGCCAGTGCTTATAATGGTTGCTTGAGCTTCTGAGTTTGTTTGTTACCTTTGTTGCTCATGAATACTATTGATCGTTTGCGCCTTACCCAGTTTGGTAATCTCGAACTACTCGCTAAGCAAGTGGTAGAAGGCTTTATTACCGGCATGCACAAAAGCCCGTTTCATGGTTTTTCTGTGGAGTTTGCCGAACATAGGCTCTATAACAGAGGTGAATCAACCAAGAATATCGATTGGCGCTTGTTTGGCCGCACTGATAAGCTGTTTTCAAAAAAATACGAAGAAGAAACCAACCTGCGCTGTCAAATTGTACTCGATTCTTCTAGTTCTATGTATTTCCCCAAAGAAGGGCTCAACAAATTTGAATATTCGGTTTATGCGGCAGCTAGTCTGATCGAACTGCTCAAAAGACAGCGAGACGCAGTAGGCCTCAGTATTTTTGATGAGCAACTCAATTTGCACACGCCCGCAAAATCTTCACTAACGCATCATCGCTATTTATATAGCGAATTGGAAAATCGGTTATTGAATTATGAGCCGAGTCATAAAAAACAAACCAATGCGGTAGCGGCTCTACACGAAGTCGCCGAATTGGCTCACCAAAGAAGTTTGGTACTCATTTTTTCAGATTTACTAGACGACCCCGAAAAATTAGAAGAATGGTTCGATGCGCTTTTACACCTGAAGCACAACAAACACGAAGTCATTTTATTTCATGTTATTCACGAAGGCTACGAACAAAATTTTGAGCTCGAAGACCGACCTTACCAGTTAATTGATATGGAAACAGGGGAAACCCTTCGTTTGCGCCCGTCAGAAATTAGGGATAAATACAAACAGTCATTGAGTCACTACTTTAAAGATATTGAACTGCGCTGCCTCAATAACGGAATCGATTTGGTTACAGCCCCCATTGAGCAAGGCTACGATCAGGTTCTGCTCAATTATTTATTGAAGCGCCAAAAGCTTTATTAAAATTAACTTCCGCAGTACAAGCATCCTTCGTCGTCGTCTTGTTCTGGATTGGCCTCAATGGCAGGATTGAGCTGTTTTTTAAGTTCGTAAATCTTTTGCTGCGTTTCGATATCAGAGAAAAGATCACCGGTAAGTTGTGCTTTTAGGTCTGCGATTTGTTGTTCGATTTGTTCCATATCACGAAGGTAAAAAAAACTCTGAATTGACAATGCGCTATTGTTTGCTGAGCATCCCACGAATATGTTGTACCTTTGCAGCTAAATTCCATTATGGCACATAAATCAGGCTTTGTCAATATTGTAGGTTCTCCAAATGTCGGGAAGTCGACGCTCATGAATCAACTCGTCGGAGAAAAGCTCTCTATCGTGAGTTCAAAAGCACAAACTACTCGTCATCGCATTTTAGGAATCGTCAATGACGAAGATTACCAAATTGTTTTTTCTGACACCCCAGGAGTTGTCAATGCAGCCTACAAGTTGCACGAAAACATGATGGAATATGTCAATTCATCGATTCAAGATGCCGATGTCTTGATTTTCATGACCGATACCCAAGAAAACGAAATGAACCACAAAGAAACGCTTGAACGCATTCAGCGTCTGGAGGTTCCGGTTTTTTGTGTCATTAATAAAATCGATAAATCTGACCAAGCAAAGGTCATGGAACGCGTGCAATATTGGCAAGAGAAGTTGCCAAAGGCCAAGATTTTTGCCATTTCAGCCTTGCATCAATTCAATATAGATGCGGTTTGGCAAGAGATTCTTGACCTCATTCCAGAAAGCCCTCCCTACTATGACAAAGAAGAGCTTTCGGATCGCCCAATGCGTTTTTTCATCTCAGAAATTATCCGAGAAAAGATCTTTATCCATTGTCAAAAAGAAATACCTTACAGCACACAAGTTGAGGTAGAAGAATACAAAGAAGAGCCCGGTTTAACCAGAATCAGGGCCAACATTATTGTCGAACGCGATTCTCAACGCGGCATCATCATCGGAAGAGGTGGTGAAATGCTCAAGCGCATCGGAAGAGAGGCACGCATCGACATGGAAAAATTCCTAGAAACGAAAGTGTTCCTTGAAAATTATGTCAAAGTCGACAAAGATTGGCGTCATTCAGATGTCAAACTCAAGAAATACGGATATTAAGTAAAACATCATGAGTAATATAGTTGCCATAGTCGGTCGTCCGAATGTTGGAAAATCTACGCTTTTTAATCGCTTAACAGAATCGCGCGATGCCATTGTAAAAGAAGTGAGTGGGGTAACCCGCGATCGCCTTTATGGCAAAGGTGAATGGAATGGCTATCAGTTTTCGGTTATCGACACCGGTGGTTATGCCAAAACCAAAGAAGATATTTTTGAAGGCGAAATTAGAAAACAAGTTGAAATCGCCATCGAAGAAGCAACCGTAATTGTCTTTATGGTAGATGTCATGACAGGGATTGTCGAGATGGATGAAATAGTGGCCCAACTGCTTCGCAAGAGTAAAAAGCCAGTTCTTATTGCAGCTAACAAAGTAGACAACACCGATCGGGTTGGGCTTTCTTCAGAATTTTATGCCTTTGGTTTAGGTGAGGTTTATGACCTCAGTGCTACAAACGGGAGCGGTACCGGAGAAATTCTTGACGAATTGGTGAAATACTTCAATAAAGAAGATGAATCGGTAAGAGAAGAAGACCACCTACCAAGAATCGCAATTGTAGGTAGACCAAATGTTGGAAAATCTTCAATGGTCAATGCCCTAACGGGTCAAGAACGCAATATCGTTACCGATATTTCAGGAACCACCCGAGATGCTATTCATACACGCTATAAAGCTTTTGGTTTTGACTTTCTTTTGATCGATACAGCTGGAATCCGTAAAAAAGCAAAAGTCACTGAAGACATTGAATATTATTCAGTTTTGCGCTCAGTTAGAACGATTGAAAATGCCGATGTCTGTTTGTTTATGGTAGATGCGTCAGAGGGCATTCAAAAGCAAGATCTCAGCATCTACTACATGACTGAGAAAAACTCCAAAGGAGTAGTCGTATTGGTCAACAAATGGGACCTTGTCGAAAAAGATCAAAATACAATGGTGAAGTTTGAAGCTCAACTGCGCGAACAATTGGCACCATTTAACGATGTGCCCATTATTTTTACATCAGCACTTAACAAACAAAGAATTCACAAAGCTTTAGAGGCTGCCATGCAGGTTTATGAAAACCGTACCCGCAAGATCCCTACCCATGAACTCAATGAGGTCATGCTAGACGTTATTGCACAAACGCCTCCACCTGCCATGAAAGGTAAATACATTCGTATCAAATTTGTACAGCAATTGCCAACCCATGCGCCATCATTTGCATTCTTCTGTAATTTGCCACAGTACCTTACAGATGCCTACAAGCGCTTTTTAGAAAACAGACTCAGAGAACACTTCAATTTTGAAGGAGTTCCGGTAAAAATCTTCTTCCGCAAGAAGTAAGAGGTAGCACAAGTAGTATTCAGAAATATTCAAGCAATAAAAAAGGCGACCGTTTGGTCGCCTTTTTTATTGCTTGATAAGCGCTAAGATACTTAGCGAATAAGGTTCAAATGACCCGAAACAATTTTTCGGTAGTCATTTTCTTTTGGCTCAAACTGAAGCTTCCAAGTGTAAATGCCTGTTGGAGCTTTGATGCCATCTGGGCCGTAGGTTCCGTCCCAGGCTTGAGTAGCATCATGTGTTTCCCAAATGAGTTCACCCCAACGGTTAAACACCGCCAAATGGAAGGCATGAGGGTCAAAACCTGTTGTGAAGATGGCTTGCCAAGTTTGGTTGTGCTCATCTTCGTCGGGCGTAAATGTGTTTGGTAGGTAATAGATAGGTTCTGCAATTACCGGAATATTCAATTGGTAATCGTCAGAACAACCTAAAGAAGTACTTACGGTAAGGTTTACCAATAAATCTTCTGTGACATCAACGTAGTTATGGTTTGGATTTTCCTCGGTGCTTGTGCTGAGGTCATCGAAATCCCAGAAGTAGTTGATAGCCCCCACAGAATTATTGAGGAACTGAACCGGCATAGTGGTTTCAGTTAAAGATCCTGGCACGCAAGAGAATGATGCTTCAGGGTAGCTTTCCATATAGATGTAATCGTTGTAGGTAGTAGTTTCAACACAGCCTAACAAATTATATTCTAGTGTGATGTCGTGGTAACCGCTGGCATCAAAATTATAAGACAACGTGGTTCCGGTTCCAATTGTAGTTCCGTTCCAGTACCAAGTGTACTGCGCTCCTTGCACGGCGCCCAGCGTGCTGAGGGTAACCATAAGTGGGTTACAACCAGAAAGCGTATCTGCCATGAATACAGGCGGAACCGCAGGTACGATAGTGACAATCATGTCAATAGTATCACCACATTGTCCGGGATCTGGCATAAAAGTATGTGTGAAGATTCCAGGAATTGAAGTGTCTATATTTGGAGGCGTCCAAGCACCGGTGATTCCTGGGACATTGTTAGACGTTGTCGGGAAAATCGGGTTGGCGTCGTCCTGACACAATTGTGGAATTTGAGTAAATTGTGGAACAATCAATGGGTCAACTGTAATAGGGATAGTAAGTGTCGATGCACATTGATTTGGGTCTGGTGTAAAAGTGTAATTGGCCGTACCAAAAGAACTGGTGATCACCGTAGGGCTATTCCATGTTCCGGTAATGAGCGGACCATTTAAGTAGCTGGTTGTGTTGATAGCGGTAGTTGGGATAACCACATTGGTCATGTACTGACATATTTGCCCCATTGGGTTGAACTGTGGAGTAGTCAAGGCATGGGTAACGATATCCATAGTTGCCGGAAAAGCACATTGCCCAGCAGTAGGGGTAAAGGTGTATGTTGCCGTTCCTGCCACCGCAGTAGAAATGGTTGCGGGGCTCCAAACTCCGGTGTAAGGAATCGTGTTAGTAGAGGTAGCTGGTAAAGCAGGTGCCACACTGTTGATACACAAATCAGGAATCTGATTGAAAGTAGCTTGCTGATTAGGTAAAATTTGAATGTTCATGGTATTTGTAGTTGCACAAATACCTGCATTAGGAGTAAATGTATAAGTGAAAGTACCTGAATTGGCCGTGTTGATTACAGCAGGGTTCCAAGTACCGGCAATTGAAGGAGCATTTGTAGAATTGTTTACAAAGACAGGTGCTGCGGCATCTTCACAAATTGGAGCAATTTGATTGAAGGTAGGAAGCACAGGTGTGTTCACGACCACATTAGTTGTAGCGGTTGAAATGCAGCCACCGGCGTCATAAGTAAGCGTATAGGTACCTGCCATTGCAGCAGTTGCACTTGGGATACTAGGGTTTTGAAGTGTTGAGGCAAAACCGTTAGGGCCAGCCCAAGAATAGGCAGGAGCTCCGGTAGTTGCGGTAAGGTTGATTTGATCCCCCACACAATATGGGCCCGTATTGGAAACAGTAATAGATGTAGAGCCTGCAGTAAAAGTAATCACTACTTGGCCATGACCTGTTTGAAAGCCTTGCGTACAAGTTCCGCCAGCAGGGTAGAAGCTAGAGCCACCGCCGCCGCCGCCGCCGCCATTGGCACCAGCACAACAGTTGTCGCTACCGCCGCCGCCGCCGCCAAAATAGCCACCGCCGCCACCGCCGCCAGATGCAGTAGTGTAGAATCCGCCGTTGCCACCTGTTCCGATAGTTCCAGCAGAACCTAATTGGCCTCCACCCCATGGTGGGCCTCCATTACCACCTGCAGTTTGGGTTCCGCCACCACCTCCTACAGAGGTAAAACCTGAGCCCAAACCTGCTTGGCCTGTTGTACAACCACCTGCACCTCCTGATGCTTGATAGTTGGCTTGCTGAGAGCCGCCAGCGCGGCCTCCACCACCACCAGCTACAACAATGCGGTTGTTCATGGCATAAGGTGTGACGCGAATATCAGAGGCGCCACCACCTCCTTTAGATTCGTATTGTGGGTTTGAAATACTTGCTTGACCGTTGCCACCGCCATTCCAACCACCGGTTGGGCCAGTTGGGCAACCTCCAACTCTAATTTCTAAAACTTGGCCTGGCGTAACGGCAATACTTGGGTGCTGCACGCGTGCGCCATTGCCACCTTGACCTAGAGAACTTACGAAGGGTGTGCCTAAAACACCACCTCCTTTAGCTCCACGAACATCTACTTGAATGGAGTACACACAAGCAGGAACAGTCCAGGTTTGGATTGCACCAGTATAGTTGAAAGTAACAGATTGTTGAGCGAACCCAGTGAAAAGGGTAATAACTGATAAAAAGGAGAAGATAATCTTCTTAATCATGGTAGTTAGGTTAAAATGTAGGTACACAAATTTAAGTTAAATTCTTGTGATATCAGAACGCAAAACTCCCGAGAGGGTTGCTTTTTACGTTAGAAAACGTTAATTTTCTATCAAACAATTATTTATGAACCCATATTCTGGTCCATGGACAGCTGCCACCGCAGCGCATTTATTGAGAAGAACCACCTACGGCGCAAGCTTTGCAGCCATTCAAAATTCAGTTAATATAGGTTTGTCGGCTACGCTGAGTCAATTATTAACTACAAATATTCCTGCTGAGCCACTTGCACATGACCCGGGTGAGCAAATTGTAAGCATGGGGCAATCTTGGGTAAATGCGGTGTATCCGTCAAATGTAAATGACAATCAACTGACCGAGGCTGCTAGAAAAAAATCTTTGGGTGCTTGGTTGCTGCAAAATATTAATGCAGAACAACTCAATATTTCTCAGAAAATGATCTTTTTTTGGCAAAACCATTTTGGACTCAGCCCTTCTGGCGATTCAAGGGCGATGTATCAATTTATACACTTGTTACAACAAAATGCATTGGGAAATATGAAAACCATGATCCAAATGGTTGCAACAGATCCTTGTATGTTGATGTTTCTAAATGGTTCAACCAACACGGTTTATTCTCCCAATGAAAATTTTGGCCGAGAATTGCTCGAACTTTTTACGATAGGAAAAGGTCCTCAATTAAGTGTCGGAGATTATTCGAATTACACCGAGCAAGATGTCGCCGCTGCAGCAAAAGTTTTTACAGGTTTTAAAGTGTTTGGATTCAGAAGTGCAACGGCAACTCAAATGACGAGTCAGTTCATGCCCAACTTACACGACAACACTTCAAAATCGCTGTCTTATCATTTCAATAATCAGACAATTGCAGCAAATGGTGCGCAAGAGCATTTAGATTTTATAAATGTCATTTTTAATCAGCCTGAAACAGCAAAATACTTGTGTCGAAAATTGTATCGATATTTTGTGAATTATGACATCACACCGGTTGTAGAGTCTACAATTATTCAAGATATGGCTCAAACACTTCTGGTTAATAATTTTGAAATATTACCGGTGCTTCAGGAATTATTTGGCAGTGAACATTTTTACGACATCAGTGTGCGCGGAGCCATCATTAAAACACCATTAGAAACCATATTTAATATGTTAAATTGTTCCTCTTCGGTGGTCAATTTTGATTTGCAAACGACGGCACAAATGTATTTGTATATGTACAGCTTTGCCGATCAAATGGGTCAAGAATACGGAGCGCCACCAAGTGTAGCAGGCTGGACGGCATATTATCAAGCACCTGCTTATTATAAACTTTGGATCAATTCAACTTACTTAAAAAAGCGTTTTGACATGGCTCTGCTCATGACCACCAATGGACTAACAATCAATGCACAAAATTTTTCGTTGAACTTCTTAGGTTTTTTAAATGGTTTGTCGAATCCTGAATCGGCACCACAAGTTATAGACGATATCAGTTTGGTTTATTTTCCAAAAGACATCGATCCGGCTGATAAATTATATCTGAAAAATCTGCTTACCGGAGGGCTTCCTGATTTTGAATGGACGCTACAGTATAACGAATACTTGGCAGACCCGACTAATCCTGTATTTTATAACCCGGTTGTTTCTAAGGTAAAGGCGGTGCTCAATACCTTGTTTAGAATGCCACAATACCACGTTTGCTAATGAAAAGAAGATCTTTCCTTAAGAAAAGTGCATGGGCAAGTTTGTCTTTGCCTTTTGTTCAAAACGGTTTTTCCATGCAAGCTGTTGCCAAAGAACTTTTTTCAGTACCTAAGAGTGCTGAAGATAAAGTATTGGTTTTGATCAGAATGAATGGGGGGAATGATGGCTTAAATATGGTTTTCCCTAGAGATCAATATGCTGAGCTCTTGGTGCAGCGTGCCAATATTTTGGTTCCGGAAAGTTCCATTTTGGCGCTGACACCTGAAGTAGGGCTACATCCGAAAATGACGGGTTTACAAAATTTATATAATCAAGGAAAGTTGTCAGTGCTACAAAATGTGGGCTACCCTGAACCCAATAGGTCCCATTTTAGATCAATGGATATCTGGACAACCGGTTCTTTGGATGTGAATCAAACGAGTGGTTGGCTGGGGCGTTATTTCGATGCGAACCATCCAAATTTCCCTGATGCGTATCCAAATGTCGATTATCCGGATCCTTTTGCCATTTCTATTGGCTCTGAAGTTTCGGCAACTTGCCAAGGTTTAGTAGGAAATTTTAGCCATGCGGTCAATGATCCGTTTAGCAGTTCTGTATTGCCCCTCACTCCTGTGGTCAATGATGGAACCTACTACGGTTCTCAGATAGAATATATTTCTACCTTGATTAATCAGACAAATGAGTATGGGCAACAAATCAATAGCGCCGCAGTTGCAGGCAATTCACTGTCTAATCTTTATGACCCACTTAATCCGCTTGCCGTTCAGTTGAAATACGTGGCTCAGATGATTTCTGGCGGCCTCAAAACCAAGGTATACATCTTAAATGTTGGCGGGTTCGACACACACGATGCCCAAGTGGATCAAACCAACCTGACAGAAGGGACACATCCGGATTTATTAAAACGCGTTTCGGATGCCATAAATGCCTTCCAACAAGATTTGCAATTATTAGGCCTAGAACAACGTGTGGCCGGCATGACTTTTTCGGAGTTCGGAAGGCAAATTGCCAGCAACGGAAGTTTTGGTACTGACCACGGCGATGCGGCTCCATTGTTTTTATTTGGATCTTGCATCAGCTCGGGTATTGTTGGGCCCAATCCTCAAATTCCTAACCAGGTCAATAACCAGGCGGGCGTGCCTATGCAAATTGATTTTAGAGATGTCTATGCCAGCTTGCTCAAAGATTGGTTTGAAGTAGACCCTACCTTGATTCAGAGTTTATTTGAGCAAAATATTCAATACTTGGACCTACTACAAGGTTGTACAAATGCGGTTGAAAATCAAATGGGCGTTGGAGTGCAGCGCAAAGCTATTGCTTATCCAAATCCTAGTTTGGGCGCACAGCAACTTCAGTTTTGGAGTGCCGGAGCACACTATGAAATATTTATTGTCAACCAACAAGGAAAAGTAGAAGCTAAAATTTTTGATGCCTACTTAAATGCCGGGCAGCAAATACTGAGTTTCAATTTACAAAAATTGAACGCGGGTAGTTATTATTACTTGCTCAAATCTGCTGAAAAACAAGAGCTTGTTGCTTTTCAGAAATTGTAGGGGCGCTTAATTGCCGCGTTGCATTTGTTCAAGACGCTGTTGGCGCTGCATTGGATTCTCGCGCGATGGCTCTTGTTTGTAAAGTTGGTAACGTGTGGGCTGCATTTGACGCGGCCATGTATTGTTATCGAGGTCGGTGTCGGCAGTTTCTAAAAATGGGTCTAGTCTAAAAGAAACCACTTGTTTGTCATAGATAAACACTTTGCTCACTTTTTGCTCTTCAATGCGCCAAATTTCTGCAGGGATTCTTTCTACTTTTTTAGAACCGTCGGCAAAGGTCGCCTCGATGATTAGCGGCATTACGATACCACCCATATTTTCAAAACTCAATTCATAAAGTTGTTTGCCTGCATTTAAATAAGCCAAATCTTCAGGACTCGCTTTGCTTACAAAACTTTCGTAGGCTTTTTCATCAAGTGCATCTACTTTAAATAAGTCTCTTTTGGCATAGAAATCATTTATGTTGGCATCTTTTTCATTGACGGTTTTCGGAATGGCGGTTTGGTTTCGGGTATCGCCAATAAATGCATCTTTGGCAGCCTCTTTTTGTTGCAAGAATGCTTTTTCTAAAGCAGGGTTTTGGGTGTTGAGCTGAAACCATTTGACGTCAGTAATAGCGATATCAACGTTGTCGGTAGAATAAAACCAAGCGCGCCAAAACCAATCTAGGTCGACAGCTGAAGCATCTTCCATGGTTCTGAAGAAATCTGCTGGGGTAGGATGTTTGAAGGCCCAGCGCTCGCAGTAGGTTTTAAAAGCGTAATCAAATAATTCGCGGCCCATGATGGTTTCGCGCAAAATATTTAGTGCCGTGGCGGGTTTGCCATAGGCATTGTTGCCAAACTGTTTAATAGATTCTGAGTTGGTCATGATGGGTGAAATACCTGATTTGTCGCCGCGCATATAGTCGGCGATAAGGTAAGCTGGGCCGCGACGGCTTGGGTAGCCGCGTTCCCATTCTTGTTCGGTTAAGTACTGAACAAAGGTATTGAGACCTTCATCCATCCAGGTCCATTGTCTTTCGTCAGAGTTGATGATCATCGGGAAGAAGTTATGACCCACTTCGTGGATGATGACGCCCCACATGCCGTATTTTTCTCCTTCGGAATAGGTTCCGTCTGGCTCTGGTCTGCCGCCATTGAAACAAATCATGGGGTATTCCATACCAATCCATTTAGAATGAACTGAAATAGCCACAGGGTAGGGATAATCGATGGTGTATTTTGAGTAAGTTTTGATGGTGTGTGCTACTAATTTTGTCGAGTAACGCTCCCAAAGCGGATTTCCTTCTTTAGGGTAATAGCTCATGCAGAGCACATTTTTAGAACCAACCGTTTGGTTTTGAGCATCCCAGATGAATTTTCTTGAGGTGGCAAAAGCGAAGTCACGCACATTTTGAGCTTTGTAAACCCATGTTTTTGTGGTGTTGCTTTTGTTTTTCTCCGCGGCCTCAGCTTCGGCTTGGGTTACAATAACTACTGGAGTATTAGATTTTTTAGCGAGTTCATAGCGCTTGCGTTGCTCGGCAGTCAAAATACTCGCGTAATTTTGGCATTCGCCTGTGGCTGCCACAATATGATCGGCAGGCACTGTCAAAGAAACCTCGTAGTCGCCGAATGGCAGGGTGAATTCGCCACGGCCCAAGAATTGTTTGTTTTGCCAACCTGTTACATCGTTATAAACACACATTCTTGGGAAAAACTGTGCAATGGTGTAAAGATAGTTTTGGTCCGTTTCAAAATATTCGTAGCCCGAGCGCCCACCTACTTGCATGCGATCATTGATGTTGTACCACCATTTTACTTGAAACGAAATACTTTGACCCGGAAGTAAGGGCTTAGCGAGGTCAATGCGCAACATAGTTTTGTTGATGAAATAATTGAGTTTCTGACCACTGGTACTGGTGATTTGTTCGATTTTAAAGCCGCCGTCGTATTTGAAATCTCTTTTGCGTAAATCACCGACACTTTTGAAGTTTTCCATTTTCTCGACTTCGATCAGTTTGGTGTCTGAGTTTTCGTCGTAGATATTTTGATCGAGTTGCAACCACAAATAATCGAGGCGATCTGGCGAATTATTAGTGTAGGTGATGGTCTCAAAGCCATCTAGACGTTGTTTGGCGTCGTCTAGCACTAAATTCATTTTGTAGTCTGCCTTTTGCTGATAATAGGCATGCCCCGGAGCACCTGATGCGGTTCGGTAGGAGTTCGCTGTTGGCAATTCTTGATCGAGCTGGGCAAATTTGGCTTGAGAAAAAGCCATTGAACTCAGCAATAAAGAGCAAGAGAGTAAAAGGTGCTTCATGGTTTTAAGGGTAAGGATTGTATACTTTTTCCTGGAATGTAATTCAAGGTTTCTTTTTGATTTCTGAACAGTAAGGTGAGTTTATTTTGTTGTCCGGCAAAAGCTTCAAAGAGCGCATCGAACTGAATTTGCAAGTTGGTCAGGTAAGGCAAGCCAAATTGAGTAGGTAGGAAAACCAAACGAGCCGGTGCAGAAACGAAACATTCAATGGTGCCGTTGAGTTGAGGTGAAATGCCTTCTAGTACAAAATCGGTCTGACAAAAGGCATCAAATGCATTTGAGTCAAGGGCACAGCCGTAAGAAATATTGAGGTGTTGATTAATATATTTTTCTAATTGCGATCGAATCGGAGAGCCTTCGTCACTGCTTTCTAGTTTACCAATGAGGCTACCGTTGGGTTCAAGCGCTCTTTCGAGGTCATGGGTAGTAAAGATGAGGGTGCCTTCAAATCGGTTAGAAAGTTCGTTGTAGGCTATTTCTGCGTAGGCAAAGTAGAATTCGTGTGCTTGAGCTCGATTGCCGAACGCCAACAGGAAACAAAACAAGACTACTTTTTGAAACATGTTACGAAAATACAAAAAGCGGATCAAATTTCCTGAAAATAAAAGTCCCGCCGAAGCGGGACTTTCAAACAAACAACAAACAATCCCTGTAAGCCCCATGCGGCTTAAAACAGGAATATTTTACTCTCCTTTTTTTGGTTGTTTGTCCGGAGAAGCACCGACGTGGGCGCTGTGTTTTTGCAGATAGATCCAGCTTCCGGTTGCTAAATAATCTGCCTGAGAATCAAGTTGATTGTATTGATGTATTTGTCTGAGGGTAAGCCCGTGTTCTTTAGCGATGCTATAAACGGTCTGACCTTCTTTTACTTGAACTTTTTGGATTGGTTTCTTCGGCAAGATCAAAGCATTGGCTTGCAAGCTCATGGCGAAGGTGAAATAAAATACCAAAACAAAAGTTTTCATAAGAACCTCTAACGCTTGGCTTTGATAAATGGTTACATTGTCAGCCTACTTTTTCAAAAAACAGCAGATAATCGGAAAAATTGACATTAAACTTCTTAAAAAACGGAAATTTTGACGCTTTTTTTGAAATGGTTTGAGCTTTGAGCAATCGTACCAAACACACAGCAAATGGAAACTGAAAAATTCACACATAAAGCACAAGAAATTTTGGCCTCAGCGCAAATTTTGGCGCAATCTGGCCAACAGCAGGCTGTTGAAACGGGTCATTTATTGCAGGCAATGTTAGAGCAGGACCAAGATGTGATCCCATATTTGCTCAAACAAAACGGCCTCAAAGCCAGCGCTCTGCTTCAAACTGTTCAGCAAATTGTTGCAACTTATCCAAAAGTGAGTGGCACTCAGCAATTGTATTTAGGCAATGAATTGCAATATGTATTGCAAAAAGCTTTTGAGCTGAGCAAAGATTTCAAGGATCAGTACGTTGCCGTAGAAGTTCTTTTCCTTGCCTTACTTGAAGGGAAAGATCAAGTGGCACGTTTGCTCAAAGATCAACAACTCAAAACAAACACATTAAAAAAACAAATTATGGAACTTAGAAATGGAGCAAATGTATCGGCACCCAATCAAGATGCCAATTATCAATCATTAGAGAAATTTGCAAAAAACCTCAACGCTTTAGCAGAAGCAGGTAAACTTGACCCTGTAATTGGCCGTGACGACGAAATCAGAAGAGTACTTCAAATTTTAACGCGCAGAACCAAAAATAATCCGATATTAATCGGGGAGCCCGGAGTCGGGAAAACAGCTATTGCAGAAGGATTAGCGCACCGCATTATCAACGGCGATGTCCCAGAAAATCTAAAAGACAAAACGGTTTATTCCTTGGATATGGGTGCTTTGGTTGCAGGCGCAAAATACAAAGGCGAATTTGAAGAAAGACTAAAAGCAGTGGTTAAAGAAGTGATTGATGCCGAAGGAGAAATCATTTTATTTATAGATGAAATTCATACATTGGTTGGAGCCGGCGGAGGTGAAGGTGCAATGGATGCCGCCAATATTCTTAAACCCGCTTTGGCGCGCGGAGAGCTCAGAGCAGTTGGGGCAACAACCCTTAACGAATATCAAAAATATTTCGAAAAAGACAAAGCTTTGGTGCGTCGTTTTCAAACGGTTTTGGTAGATGAACCCAGCACCGAAGATGCCATTTCAATTTTGCGTGGGATCAAAGAAAAATATGAAAACCACCATAAAGTGCTGATCAAAGATGCCGCAATCATTGCAGCGGTTGAATTGTCTCAGCGCTATATCACCGAAAGACACTTGCCAGACAAAGCCATTGACTTAATTGATGAGGCAGCTTCTAAATTGAGAATGGAAATCAATTCTAAACCTGAAGAACTCGACGAAGTCGAAAGAAAAATCATGCAGTTTGAAATTGAAAAAGCGGCTATACTCAGAGAGAACGATGCGGTTCGATTGGCTACTGTCGAGAAAGAATTGGCAGAGCTCAATGCGCAAAAATTAACCTTGCAAACACGTTGGCAAGCTGAACGCGACATCATTGACGGTGTACAAAAAACCAAGGAATTGATCGAGGCGTTGAAATTTGAAGCTGATGCCGCAGAACGCAATGGCGACTACGGCAAAGTGGCTGAGCTGCGCTACGGCAAGATCAAAGAAGAGGAACGCAAGCTAGAAGAAATGAAAGTGGCTCAGGTGGCCATGGAAGGGGAGCACCGCATGATCAAAGAAGAGGTAGACGTCGAGGAAATTGCAGATGTAGTGGCCAAATGGACAGGAATACCGGTAAGTAAAATGTTGGAAAGTGAACTCAATAAATTATTGAGGCTCGAAGACGAACTCCACCAACGCGTGGTGGGTCAAGAAGAAGCGATTATTGCATTATCTGACGCCATCCGCAGAAGTAGGGCAGGTTTACAAGATGCCAAAAGACCCATTGGTTCATTTATTTTCTTAGGCACAACCGGAGTAGGAAAAACAGAGTTGGCAAAAGCGTTGGCCGCATATTTATTCAATGACGAAAACGCCCTTACCCGTATTGATATGAGTGAGTACCAAGAAAAACATACGGTAAGCCGCTTAGTTGGCGCGCCTCCCGGATACGTGGGGTATGACGAAGGTGGGCAATTGACTGAAGCAGTCAGAAGAAAACCCTATTCAATCGTGTTGTTAGATGAAATCGAAAAAGCGCATCCGGATGTGTTTAATATCTTGCTGCAAGTGCTCGATGATGGAAGGCTTACAGACAATAAAGGGCGCTTGGTGAATTTTAAAAACACCCTCATCATTATGACTTCCAATTTGGGTTCAAGCCTGATTCATGAGCGTTTTGAAAAAACCAAAGAGCAAGATTTTCCTGAAATTGCAGAAAGAACCAAGCTCGAGGTTATGGATTTACTAAAGCAAAATATCCGACCAGAGTTTCTGAATCGCATTGACGAGCAAATTTTATTCTTGCCTTTGACGCGCAGCAATGTGGCCGAAATTGTTCAAATGCAATTGAATGCATTAAAGCTGAAGCTCAAAGATATGGGGGTAAATTTGGTCCTGACGCCAGATGCATTTGAACATATTTTAGAATTGGGTTATGATCCTTTCTTTGGCGCAAGGCCAGTGAAGAGAGTGATTCAGAAACAAGTGCTCAATGAGCTTTCCAAAGCATTGTTGGCGCAAAACATCGATAAGACAAAAAATGTGGTCATGGATATGTTTGACGGCAAAATCGTTTTCAGAAAACCGATCCACGAAAGTGAGGAGTTGCCTGTCTGAGTATACAGCGCTTAGAGTCTGAATTTTTTGAAAAAGGCATCCCAGTCCCAGACGAAGTTTGAAACCACTTCATCCATTCGTTTTAAAAACAAAGGATTGGGTGCCTGCATTTTTTTAAAGTATTCGTCTTGGTGTTCGTAGAGTTCGTATTTGTGAAAAATGGCTTTTGACATCCCGTAGATCCAATTTTTGGAAGGATGATTCACACGCATGATGAAGTTTTGGTAATCTCGAATCATTTGTTGGAATGAATAGAGATCCATTTCATAGATGCGTGCCAATTTTTCAAAAATAAGTTGCTCAACTCTTGCCGCTTGATCAGGTTCAAATGTACTTTCTAGAAAAGACAAATTACCTACCACTACAATTAGTCCAAAGTGGCCGCTGTCTGCAGGTGATATTTGAGGAGAACTCACAAATGCGCTGTCTTCGTTGATCATGGCTGCAACCTCAGCAAAACCTTTGTCAACGCTGTCGTAGATGCCGTTGATAAAGACATTTGCTACTTGATTGTCGGTTAGTTTTTTCTTGGTGAAGGAACTGAACATTTTGGTTGAGGTTTGCTTACTTACAAAAATAATATTCAGGGTAGCGCTAAATACGTACCTAAAATGTGCTTTATCAACTGAGTTTTCAACAAGAATGCACAAAATTCATCTTAACTTTGCAAAAAAAATAAAAATGAAAGCAATAATTAAAACCAATAAAGGCGAGATGCACGCCGAGCTATTTGAAAAAGATGCGCCAAACACAGTGGCTAATTTTGTCAAACTGGCCAATGATGGATTTTACAATGGCTTGAAATGGCACCGTGTCATTCCTGATTTTGTAATTCAAGGGGGTTGCCCGAACTCACGCGAGGGTGCAAGTGGTATGCCAGGAACGGGTGGTCCAGGTTATCAAATTGATTGTGAATTGAACGGTGAAAACCAATTCCACGATCGCGGTGTTTTATCTATGGCTCATGCCGGAAGAAACACCGGAGGTTCACAGTTTTTTGTTTGTCATTCCAGACAAAACACTGCACACCTAGACAGACAACACACCGTATTTGGTAAAGTAACCGAAGGCCTAGATGTGCTAGATGATATTCGCCAAGGCGACAGCATCGATGAAATTCAAATTATCGCTGAATAAATTCAGAAAATTGAATAAAAAAAAAAGGAGCGAAAATTTTTCGCTCCTTTTTTTATGTGTTTAAATGCTTATAAACTTTTGGCAAATTCAATAATGAGATCTGCGAGTTCTTCGCCGATGCGATCTTGTGCTTCTAGGGTTGCAGCTCCAATGTGTGGTGTGCAAGCAATTTTCGGGTGCGCCAAAAGTGCAGGTAGCGGATTGGGTTCGTTTTCATAAACATCGAGAGCAGTAGCGGCTACTGTTCCGTTTTCAAGTGCATTGAGCAACGCTTGCTCATCAATGACTCCGCCTCTAGCTGTATTGACCAAACGTACTCCTTTTTTCATGCAGGCAAACTCAGCTTCTCCTATTACGGCTGCTCCATCGGCTTGCTTTGGTACATGAATAGAGATGTAGTCGAGTTGTGGCAAAGTTTCTTGTAAAGAATCGACAACCTTTACAGGAATTTCGATGGTTTGCCCACCAATTTTTAAAGTGATAGGCTGAATGCGCGCTTTTCTTTCAATGGCAATCACTTTCATTCCTGCACCAAGTGCATAAGAGGCTAAGCATTGTCCGATGCGGCCAAAACCAATGATTCCGATCGTTTTACCTCGCAGCTCTACACCTTTGGCATATGCTTTTTTGAGGGTAGAAAAATCTCCGGTTTCGATGTCTTTAAAAGAATTATTTAAAAAACGCGAAATCGAAAACAATTGCCCCATCACGAGTTCTGCTACGGATTGAGAAGAAGAGGCAGGTGTGTTAATAACCGTAAGGCCTTTTTCACGGGCATAGGCTACGTCGATGTTGTCCATGCCGACGCCACCCCGGCCAATCAACTTCAGGTTTGGGCAAGCGTCAATGACTTCTTTTCTTACGGTTGTGGCACTTCTTACTAATACCGCATCGAAATTTTGCGTATTCACGGCATTGGCCAATTCTTCTTGGGCTACTTTGTCAGTGCTTACGATGTGTCCGGCTTCTTCGAGGAGTCTTTTACCTAAGTCTGAGATGCCGTCGTTTGCTAATATTTTCATTTTTTATCCTTTGCGGTTGAATTCAGTCATTACATCCACCAAAACTTGTACGCTTTCTAGCGGTAATGCGTTATACATAGAGGCACGGTAACCACCTACTGAGCGGTGACCAGGCAGACCAACAATTCCGGCACCTTTCCAAAGTGCATCGAAATCTGCACCACGACTTTCGTCGGTTAAAGCGAAGGTTACGTTCATTAAAGAGCGGTCTTCGGTTGCTACGTTGCCTTTGAAAGCATCTAGGTTGTCGATTGCCGAATACAGCAAATTAGCCTTGGCTTGGTTTTTTTGTGCTTGCGCAGCCACTCCACCATTAGCCATGAGGTTTCTTAGGTTGAGCATCGCGACATAAACGCTAAAAACAGGTGGTGTATTGAGCATCGATTCTTTTTCAATATGTTGCTTGAGGTCTAGATAAGTAGGCATGAACTGCGCGCTACTTTTGCCGAGCGCGTCATCTTTAACGATGTAAAGAGTTGCGCCTGCCGGACCTAAGTTTTTCTGAGCACCTGCATAAATAAGGTCGAAGTCAGCGACATTGATTTCTTGCGAAAAAATATCTGAAGACATGTCGCAAACCAAAGGGTGAGTGGTTTGAGGAAATTCTTTGAATTGTGTACCGTAGATCGTGTTGTTGCTCGTGAAATGCACGTAGTCTAAGTCTTCGGGAATGTTGTAATTCTTTGGGATGTAGCTAAAATTTTTGTCTTCTGAAGAGGCAAAGACATTGACGTCTAACCCCACTTTTTTAGCTTCTTTAATGGCTCCACTTGCCCAAGTTCCGGTATTGATGTAGCCAGCTTTTTTATTTTGACGCTGCATGGTGAGTGCCGCAATTGTGAAGCCAAGAGTAGCTCCGCCTTGAAGGTAGGCTACAGAATAGCCTGCAGGCACATTTAGTGCTTTCTTGACAAGGTCAAGCGCTTCGTCCATGACGGCAACAAAGTCTTTGTGACGGTGAGATACTTCTAGAATAGAAAGCCCATTAAAATCGAGCACTGCTGCTGCTGCGTCTTTAAAGACATCTTGGGGCAAAATACAAGGGCCCGCGCCAAAATTGTGTTTCATGGTTGATTGATTTGATCTGTTTTTTTAGGATACAAAGGTGAAAAAAAAAGAGCTGCAGAAGCAGCTCTTTGTATTATTTTTCTGTTTTTGTGCTCGCTTTTTTAGCGGCAGGTTTTTTAGCAGCAGCCTTTGGTTTGACCTCCTTGGTTGCTTTTGCTACTTTTTCTTTTTTTGGTTTAGCTGCTGGAATAACAGTAGCCTCTTTGCGCTTTCTGGTGATTCCGTATGAGCCCATTGCGCGCTTACCTTTCGTGGTTTTTTTATCTCCTTTTCCCATAAGTTCTTGTTTATGATCAGTATACACTCAAAGTTAATAAACTTTTTGAAAGTCGTGTCGATATTTTTGAGCAAGTTCAGGGCCACCGTTTAGGATGCGTTCACACCACTCAATTTTTAGTGCAATTTGATTTTCGTCGCTGATTAAAAAATTTACTTTTTCTTGTTCGTAACGCGTTCTTATTGCACTCATTAATATGGCTGCAGCAACAGAAACATTAAAACTTTCTGTGAAGCCCTGCATCGGGATTTTGATAAATGCATCGGCGTTTTCCTTAAGTTCTTCTGAAATACCGTGTTTTTCGGCGCCAAAAAATAAGGCGATTGGTTGATCTAGCGGTAGGGTGGTAGGCGTGTAGGCGCCCTCATGAGGAGAAGTGGCAACGATGCGATATCCTTTTTCTCGAAGCTGTTTTATGGCATCAAGCACTGGTTCGGGCTCTTGTTGGTGCTGAATGACGTCAAGCCAACGCGAGGCGCCTAATGCGATGTCTCTTTGGAATTGATAACTATTGTTTTTTTCGATGAGGTGCAGTTCCTGAAAGCCTAAGCAATCCATCGTGCGCATGATGGCCGATGCATTGTGGTCTTGCTGGATGTTTTCAAGTGCAATGACGAGTTGTCTGGAGCGCAGCGCAGCAATATGATCAAACAAACCGACCTTGTTGGGCGTAATAATTTTATAAAACTCTTGAAGTACGTATTCGTTTTGAGTCATCGCTTACAATTGTTTTGACATTAAATAATGTTGGATTTCACCGAAAAGCAAATGAGATTTTTCGATGTGCTGATAGCCTATTTTTTTATAGAAGTCCAAGGCTTGTTCTCGTGCATGTAGTTCAATGAATTGAATTCCTTCAGCTTTTGCAACTTTCTCCATCTGTTGCATCAGTTGACGCCCTACGCCTGTTTTCTGAACTTGGGCCGTTACTGCCATGAAACGTATTTGAGCCTTGGTTCGATCCAATAGGTCTAGACGTCCAACGCCAAGAATTTCATTTGCAGTATTGAAATACGCAAAGTGCCGATGGGCGGCTTCATCAATTGTTTTTTCTGAACCCGGCTCTTGCCCCCAAGGCGCTCTTAAAACGTCAAAGCGCAATTGGTAATAGGTATGCCATTCTTGTTCGGTTTCTGGCGTTCGGATCATCTTGTAATTTTAAATGCAACTTGTTGCACTCGCTGGGTATTTTGACCGTTGACTTCTTCTGTTAAGATCAATGCTTGCGCGGCGGGGTTTTCAAATACTTGGTCTAATGACTTAATTTCGGCAACAGGCACGCCAAGTTCAATGAGTTGCTGACAAAGCTCGGTAGCATCATGTGTTTGCACAGCTTTGGAAAGCAAAGTGGCCAATTCTGTTCTGTTTTGCACGCGATTGACATTGTTTTGAAAGGCAGGATTAGCGATGAGCGAGTCGAGATTTAAGGTCCGACAAAGTTTTTCAAAATGGGTTTGAGAGCCAATTGCGAAGGTGATGTTTTTGGCATCTTTTGTGGTGAAAATTTCGCCATAGGGTGCAATGTTTGGGTGTAGGCTTCCAATGCGCTGTGCAACCTGCTGAGCCATTAAAAAATTGGCGGCTTGGTTGGCTAGGCTGCAAACTGCTGCGTCATAGAGTGAAACACTTACCACCTGTCCTTCAGTTTTTCTATTTAACAGCGCAAGCAAAAGGCCTTCCTTGAGTTGGTGCGCAGCCAACACATCTATGAGAGCTACAGGCATCTTTACAGGGCCGCTTTCCGGCGTACCATTCATGGACATAAAACCAGTTTCTGCCTGAAGGATTAAGTCGTAAGCAACTCGGTCTTGGTCTGCCCCGAAGCCACTGATTTTTCCGATGATTAAATCGGGTTTATGTTTCCAGAGGCTATTGTGGTCAAGGCCAAATTTGAGGTCGTCACCCTTTTTAAAATTCATCAGAACGATGTCGGTGTTGACTAACTCTTCGAGTAAACGCGCGTAGTGTTCCGGATTTTTAAAGTCTAGATAGCGCTTTTCTTTGTTGTAATTGACACTCGAATAGTAAGCACTCTGAGCGGGTGCTGGTGCTTCGTTTGGCAAGCGCCAAGTTTGCGTGACATCGCCATTTATTGGATGCTCTATCTTAATAACCTTAGCGCCCAGTTCAGCAAAAAAAGTACCTACAGAGGGCCCAGCTAGAACCGTAGAAAGATCTAGTACTTTTAGCTTAGAAAAGGGTTTTTGAGCGTTCATTTGCAAAGATTAAGTGCCACAACTTAATTGGTAAATTTCAAGTAGCGTTTACAAAAATAGCCAATTCAAAATGATTTTTTTGGCCATGACCAACCCGAACAGTTTTTAAGCGAGAACGAACTATATTTTTTACCAAATTGAGCGAATAGAAATCATTTTAAATCCTTAAATTTGTTGCGCAAAATATCCTTACAATACACAATTATGAAAGTATTTGACCTCGACATGATTCAACGCGTTTACGAACGCTACCCTTCGCGCATTGCTGCAGCAAGAAAAGTAGTAGGAAAGCCTTTGACGCTTTCTGAAAAAATCCTCTACGCTCACTTATGGGACGGAGATGCAAATGCTGCATACGAACGTGGAAAGTCTTATGTCGATTTCGCCCCAGACAGAGTAGCCATGCAAGATGCTACTGCCCAAATGGCGCTTTTGCAATTCATGCAAGCAGGTAAAAAAAGAGTTGCAGTTCCTTCAACAGTTCATGCTGACCACCTGATCCAAGCAAGAGTAGGAGCTAGTAAGGATTTACAAGATTCTTTGAATCAAAACAACGAAGTATTTAACTTCTTGTCTTCGATTTCAAATAAATACGGCATTGGTTTCTGGAAACCAGGAGCCGGGATCATTCACCAAGTAGTGCTAGAAAACTATGCTTTCCCTGGGGGTATGATGATCGGTACCGATTCTCACACCGTAAATGCGGGTGGCCTCGGAATGGTGGCTATTGGTGTTGGTGGTGCCGATGCAGTAGACGTTATGGCCGGAATGGCTTGGGAATTGAAATTCCCGAAATTAATCGGCGTTAAATTAACAGGCAAACTCAACGGCTGGACCTCTGCAAAAGATGTCATCCTCAAAGTAGCCGATATCCTTACCGTTAAAGGTGGAACAGGTGCTATTGTTGAATATTTTGGCGACGGAGCTATTTCTCTTTCTTGTACTGGTAAAGGAACCATCTGTAATATGGGTGCTGAAATTGGTGCAACCACTTCGACTTTTGGTTACGACGAATCTATGCGTCGTTACTTAATTGCAACGGGCCGCGAAGAAGTAGTTAAAGCTGCTGACGCCATTGCCGAACACCTTACTGGAGATGCTGAAGTTTACGACGAACCAGAAAAATACTTCGATCAACTCATCGAAATCAATCTAAGTGAACTCGAACCACATGTAAATGGTCCATTTACGCCAGACCGCGGAACGCCAGTTTCTAAAATGCGTGCTGAAGCCACTGCAAATGGCTGGCCTTTACAAGTAGAGTGGGGTCTGATTGGTTCTTGTACCAACTCTTCTTATGAAGACCTTGCGCGTGCAGCCTCTATCGTAAAACAAGCAGTTGCACTAGGCATTACACCAAAAGCAGAATTCGGAATCAACCCTGGTTCAGAGCAAGTGCGTTACACCGCAGACCGCGACGGCATTCTAGCCGAATTTGAAAAAATGGGCACCAAAGTATTTACCAATGCTTGTGGGCCATGTATTGGTCAGTGGGCCAGAGAAGGCGCCGAAAAACAAGAGAAAAATACCATCGTTCACTCTTTCAACAGAAACTTCTCTAAACGTGCCGACGGTAACCCAAACACGCACGCTTTTGTTACCAGCCCTGAAATGGTAGCTGCATTAGCAATCGCCGGAGACCTCGGTTTCAATCCGCTCACCGATACCCTTACCAACGACAAAGGCGAGCAAGTCAAATTGCAAGCGCCAGTTGGCGATGAGTTGCCAACCAAAGGGTTTGCCGTAGAAGACAACGGATACCAAGCGCCAGCAGAAGACGGAAGCGCTGTAGAAATTGCAGTTGCTCCAGATTCAGAGCGTTTACAATTACTAGAAAACTTCCCAGCATGGGACGGTCAAAATATTACGGGCGCCCGTTTGTTGATCAAAGCAAAAGGTAAGTGTACCACTGACCACATCTCTATGGCTGGGCCATGGTTGCGTTACCGCGGTCACCTCGACAACATTTCAAACAACATGTTGATTGGTGCAGAAAACGCATTCAACGGGGAAGCCAATAAAGTTAAAAATCAACTTACCGGTGACTACGCAGAAGTACCAGCGGTTCAACGTGCCTACAAAGCGGCAGGTGTTCCGTCAATTGTTGTCGGAGACCACAACTACGGTGAAGGTTCTTCAAGAGAGCATGCTGCCATGGAGCCGCGTCATCTCGGAGTTCGTGCTGTTCTCGTAAAATCTTTTGCGCGTATCCACGAAACCAACCTTAAAAAACAAGGGATGTTGGCTTTAACTTTTGTCAACGAAGCCGATTACGATAAAATTCAAGAAGACGACACATTTGATTTTGTAGATCTAAACGCATTTGCACCAGATCAAGCGCTTACGCTTTTGATTAAGCACAGCAATGGATCAACTGATCAAATTCAAGTGCAACACACCTACAATGCCTCACAAATTGAGTGGTTCAAAGCGGGTTCTGCCTTGAATCTCATCAAAATGATGGAAGCCTAAGATGAAACTATTTCTTTCAATCGCTTTTTTGAGCCTGTTTTCCTTTGGGATTCAGGCTCAAGCTTTGTTTAAGAGGAACATGTTAGCCACAGCCTATTTTGGTTATCCGAACTTATTGCGTGCTGGTATGCAAATCAACGAAGGTGTCCCTACAAATGCAGATGTGCACTACACCGGCATTGCGCCATCAGGTTTGCGCTTTATGTATATGGTTAGCGACGACTTCAGTATTGGCGTAGACCTCATGTATACACAATCAAGTGCGCGCTACACCACCCTAGATTCTTCCTTCTTTAACAACGAATGGAATTATGTTACCAATTCGTACCTTACCAAAAAGAGCCGATTCAGACCTCAATTTCGTTTTGATTTGCACTTGGGTTCTACGGGTGCCAATTTTGATCATTACATCGGCTTAGCCATTGGGGGCAATTTGCGCACACGCGAAATCTGGCAAAACAATATTTTAGTAAGCACACAGCCTAACGCACTTGATTTTGTGGTGCCAGTTTCAGCAAGAGTTTGCTACGGTTTTCGTTATTTCTTGAATTACAACTTAGCCTTGTCCGGAGAACTTGGTCTTGGAGGTCCTATCTTTCAAGGAGGGCTTTGTTACCGTTTTTGATAATTGCAATCGGTAAAAAGAAATGCTTTAGTAAAGCTTTGTATTTAAAGTTTAACTTTCGCTCATTTTTCCATAACGATAAAATTTGTGTATCGCTATTTCAGGACTAGACAATCATACAACAAAAAAAGCCCTCAGATTCCTGAGGGCTTTTTTTATAGAGTTCAATCCGCTATTAATAACGGTAATGTTCTGCTTTGAAGGGTCCTTGAACCGTTACGCCGATATACGCAGCTTGTTCTTCAGACAAGATTTCGAGTTCTACACCAATTTTAGAAAGGTGCAAACGCGCTACTTTTTCGTCGAGGTGTTTAGGAAGTGTGTAGACATCGTTTTCGTATTTGTCAGAATTGTTCCAAAGTTCGATCTGAGCCAAAGTTTGGTTGGTGAATGAATTTGACATCACAAAAGATGGGTGCCCAGTAGCACAACCAAGGTTGACCAAACGACCTTCAGCCAAAACAATAATGTCTTTTCCTTTTACGTCGTAAAGATCCACTTGTGGTTTGATTTCCATTTTTGTCTGACCGTAATTGGCGTTGAGCCATGCCATGTCGATTTCGTTATCGAAGTGGCCAATGTTACAAACGATAGTTTTGTCTTTCATGGCTTCGAAATGACGACCCACTACGATATTTTTATTACCGGTAGCAGTTACGATGATGTCTGCCAATTGAATGACTTTGTCAAGTGGTTTTACTTCAAAACCATCCATTGCTGCTTGAAGCGCACAAATTGGATCGATTTCGGTAACGATAACTCTAGCTCCTGCACCTTGAAGGGAAGCAGCTGAACCTTTTCCAACATCTCCGTAGCCACAAACAATTGCAACTTTACCAGCCATCATGACATCAGTTGCGCGGCGAATGGCGTCAACCAAAGATTCTTTACAACCATATTTGTTGTCGAATTTTGATTTGGTAACGGAGTCATTGACGTTAATGGCAGGCATCACGAGTGTACCGTTCTTTTTGCGCTCGTAAAGTCTGTGAACACCGGTAGTAGTTTCTTCAGAAAGACCTTTGATGTCTTTGGTAAGTTCAGGGAAACGATCGAATACCATGTTGGTGAGGTCTCCGCCGTCATCAAGAATCATGTTGAGTGGCTTTCCACCTTCAAAAGCAAAAAGCGTTTGTTCAATACACCAATCAAATTCTTCTTCGTTCATGCCTTTCCAAGCAAAAACCGGAATGCCAGCAGCAGCAATAGCAGCAGCAGCGTGGTCTTGAGTAGAAAAAATATTACAAGATGACCAAGTAACCTCTGCACCAAGTTCAACGAGTGTTTCGATGAGTACAGCGGTTTGAATGGTCATGTGAAGGCAACCTGCAATGCGAGAACCTGCTAATGGTTTGCTTGCTCCGTATTCAGAACGAAGTGCCATTAGACCAGGCATTTCGGCTTCAGCCAATTTGATTTCTTTGCGCCCCCAATCTGCGAGGCTGATGTCTTTTACTTTATAATTCATGTGTTTGATTTGCGATTTTAATAATGCGTTGCAAAGTTAAGTCCTTTTTTAAACAATCCAACTAGAGCTGACTTTGAATAAGTTTGGTCATGCCATCAACAAAAGCAGGGTGTGTATTGGAGCTTGGCACCAATTGTACTTTTTTTCCGCCATGGGCTTCAAAAATTTCTTGGTATTCTTCTCCAATTTCAATGAGTGTTTCTAAACAGTCGGCAACAAAAGCGGGGCTGAACACCAAAAGTTTTTGAGCACCTTTTTTTCCATATTCTTCAACTACTTTGTCGGAAAATGGGGTGAGCCATTTTTTATCGAGCCTAGACTGAAAACATACAGTGTAATCTTTTTGATCAAGACCAAGGGCTTGTGCGATGAGTCGGGTAGTGGCATAACACGTTGCTTTATAGCAAAATTGATTGTGCGCATTCAATTCGGTTTCGCAGGGTTGGTCAGCGCAGAGGTCTTGGCCGTCATAGACTTTGTCTACTTGTCTTTCTGGTAAGCCGTGGTATGAAAACAATATGTGGTCATAGCTTGGGATATCAAATTGTTTGGCTTGCTCAACAATAGAATCTATGTATCCTTGATTATCATAGAACTGACTGATGATTTTAATTTCAGGGATTACCCACCACTTGCGTATGATGTCCATTGCTTTTTCAATGGCCGAACCTGTTGAGGCTGAAGCATATTGCGGAAAGAGAGGTAATATGATAATGCGGTCATAGTGCGCTTTTTGCATTCTTTCTAGCACGGAGTCAAGTGAAGGGTTTTTATAGCGCATGGCGAGTTCTACCGTGACATTTTGGTTCGAGAGCTCAGTTTGTAGTAATTTTTGCAGCGCCAAGGTGTGAGTCAAGAGTGGAGATTCACCGTTGCCTAGCGCCCATAATTCTTTGTAAATCTTGGCAGATTTTGGTGCTCTAAACGGAACAATAATGCCGTTGACAAGAATTTTACGCAGTAAGTAAGGGATGTCAATAACTCTTGGGTCATTGAGAAACTCTGATAAATAGCTGCGCACCGCACTCACACTTGGTGAGTCTGGGGTGCCCAGTTGTATAAGAAGTACGCCAGTTTTTTTCATAGATGATGTTTGTCCAACAAATTGGAGCTTGCAATGTTCAAAATTACTGCTTTTATTAGGATTTGCTAAAGGTTAAAGGCTAACTTTGTTCTATGGAAGCCCGCTCTTTTTTACAATCCATTGGTCCGCATAATTTCGAACAAGTTGCTTTAGAAACTTTCGAACGCCAATACCAACAAGTAGAGGTATATAAGCAATATGTAGACTTGATCGGAAAAGCAAGCCCACAATCGATTCATGAAATCCCTTTTTTGCCGATTTCGTTTTTTAAAACTCAGCAAGTACTTACTAGCCAAAAAGAGGTTCAGAAAATATTTAAATCTAGCGGAACCACCCTACAAACCAGAAGTCAGCACTTTTTGCAAGACCTTTCTTGGTATGATGCTTCCTACTTACAAGGTTTTCAAAATGCTTTTGGGCCACCTGAACAATTTGTATTCATTGCATTGTTGCCTTCCTATTTAGAAAATGGTGATTCAAGTTTGGTCTATATGGTAGATGGCCTCATCAAAGCAAGCAAGCAAGCACTTTCTGGTTATTACCTCGCAGAACTCAATCAGGTAGCTGAAGTTTACCAAGAAGCGCTACAAGCAGGTAAGCAGCCATTTGTTTTTGGTGTATCCTACGCATTATTAGATTTAGCTGAATTGGGTCTTGATTTATCTGACGCCATTATTTTAGAAACAGGTGGTATGAAAGGTCGCAGAGTAGAATTGACCAAAGAAGCTTTGCATGCGCAACTTTGCCAAGGATTTGGCGTGGCGCACATTTATTCAGAGTATGGCATGACTGAATTGCTTTCGCAGGCCTATTGTAAGGGCCAAGACTTGCTTTTCGATTTACCTCCTTGGTGTCAGGTTCAAATTAGAGATGTTTACGACCCCTTTGTTCAGGTTCCTAATGGGCAAAAAGGCGGCATTAATTTCATCGATTTAGCCAATCAGTGGTCTTGTAGTTTTATCCAAACCGATGATCTGGGCAGATTGATTTCTGGGCGTTTCTCTGTAGAAGGTCGAATTGAAGCTTCGGATATTAGAGGTTGTAATTTACTCGTAGAGTAGAGGTTCTACTTCTTCCTTACTTTCTTCTAAAAATTACCTTTCAAATTCAATTATTTATTCTTGCATTTTTTATAATTCGATCAACACCTTCGAAATCTTTATAAATTTGAACTATGTCTGTACAAACCATACTTATTCTCGTGATCATAGGCCTCGCTGCCGGTATGCTTAGTGGAATGGTTGGTATTGGAGGCGGAGTAGTAATTGTACCCGCACTGGTTTTTTTAATGGGCTTGTCTCAACATCAGGCGCAAGGCACTTCTCTTTTTATATTGTCCATGCCGGTATTATTACTTGCCGTCTGGAACTATTGGCGCTCTGGAAATGTCAATTGGCGTTTTGGTTTGGTCATTGCCTCGAGTTTTATAATTGGTGCATTTTTAGGATCGAAACTGACTTTGAAATTGCCAGCCCATTGGGTGAAGCTATTCTTTGGTTTGTTCATGGCTTATGTCTCGATTCAGCTAATTATGGCAGGTTTTAACGGTATTCAACAAGATGCAGACTAATCTTATTCAACAAATAGAAGCACTGGCAGCAGACCTGAGTCTATGGCGCAGGCACCTGCACATGCACCCCGAGCCCTCATTTGCCGAATTCAAAACCATGGATTTCGTTTGTACTGTCTTGTCCAAAAATCAAATTCAATTTCAAAGAGGGGTTGCTCAAACGGGTGTTGTTGCACTTATCGCTGCAAGTCATCATGCGGCAAATGCGAGCTGTTTGGCACTTCGTGCCGATCTCGATGCGCTGCCCATTCATGAACTCAATGAAGTCAGTTATAAAAGCCAAAATGAAGGTTGGATGCATGCCTGCGGGCACGACGTACATACTGCAATTTTACTAGGAACAGCCATTGTTTTAAATCAAAATAAAGAAAGTCTAACAAAGCCAATCAAACTCATTTTTCAGCCCGGTGAGGAGCAAAGCCCAGGCGGTGCCAGCCTCATGATCGAAGCCGGTGTGCTCGAAAATCCGGAAGTGGACGCATTGGTAGCCTTGCACGTTTACCCCGAAATGCCTGCTGGAGAGGTAGGAATTCGCTCAGGTTTATATATGGCGTCTTCGGACGAAATACACCTCACCATTGAAGGAGTGGGTGGGCACGGCGCATTGCCAGAGCGTTTCAACAACCCCATCGATGCGGGAATAGATTGGATACAAAAAGTCAAATCATTACTGGCAGAAAATTGCCCGGCAGACATCCCGCAAGTTTTGACCTTCGGCCGCTTTGAGGCACTCGGAACCACCAATGTAGTTGTCGGGGAGGCCCAAATCAAAGGCACGCTCAGAACCATGGATGAAACCTGGAGAGCCAACGCGCATGAGCTTTTATACACCGCGGCTCAAGAAATTTCAGAAAGTTCAGGTACTCAGTTAAAACTACAAATTGCCAAAGGTTACCCTTTTTTAAAGAATGACCCAGTTCTCACCGAACAGGTCACACAAATCCTTAAAAATACTCTAGGTGAGCAAAATGTAAAGCCGCTGGGCTTGCGCATGACCGCTGAAGACTTCGCTTTTTATAGCCAACAAAAACCGGTTTGTTTTTTCAGATTAGGGGTGGGCAACGAAGCAGCAGGAATTACCCATGCGGTGCATCACCCGCGCTTCGATATCGACGAAAGTGCGTTGCTTACTGGCGTCAAATGTATGGTACAAATTGCGTTGTCATGAAATGGCTTTTTTTCTTTACGGTTATCGTAACTGCGCTTTCTTGCGACAAAGTTGAGCGCGCTCAAAATAAACTTGAAGGTTCATGGGTGCTTCGAATAGTCAGAATCGAAGACGGCGATGGCTTTACTTTCTATGATAGTTTGGCAACTGGAAGCATCGAATTTACAAAAGGTCTTTGTTCAGCAGGTTTTGCGTATCAATACAACTATTTTGGTCAAAATGTGATGCATGATACAGTAGTATTCAATGATGCACCAACTTTTTTTACTGAAGATTCAGAGCGATTTTTTTTGGTTCGGGATACAGACACCCTCACCTGTAGGATATTAATGCTCACGAATCGGAGCCTTACTTTTGAGTATTATGACCAACTGGCCTATAGGCTCAAACGCTATACTTGTCAGAAAGCACAATAGGCTTAAAGAAAGCCCAACTCTAGCTTTGCTTCTTCGCTCATCATGTCTTTGTCCCAGGGTGGATCAAAAACAATATTGACTTTTGCTGAATTAACGCCTTCTACCGAAGCAACTTTGTCTTCCACTTCCTTAGGCAAAGATTCGGCAACGGGGCAATTTGGCGAAGTCAGGGTCATGTCGATAAACACATGATTATCGGCTTCAACTTTTACCTCATAGATCAGGCCGAGTTCAAAGATATCGACCGGAATTTCGGGGTCATAAATGGTTTTGAGCATCTCGACGATGCGGTCTTCGAGGTCGTTCATGGTTATAATGATTGCAACGCTTCTTTTTTAATTCTTTTGATCATGCTCAGTAGCCCATTGGCTCTGGTAGGGGAAAGGTGTTCGGTGAGGCCAATTTGATGAATGAAATCGGGCTCGGTTGTCAGGATGGTTTGTGGGCTTTCGCCGTTGTAAACCTGCAGTAACATCCCGATGATGCCTTTAGTAATGATGGCGTCGGCATCCGCCTGAAAAAACAATTTTCCGTCTTTGAGCTCATGGGTAAGCCACACATTGGACTGGCAGCCTTCGATGATGCGGTCTTGTGTTTTAAGGGCTTCTGGCATGGCGCTTAAGCTCTTTCCTAATTCAATGATGTATTCGTATTTATCCATCCAGTCATCGTAGATGTCAAATTCGTCAATGAGGTTTTGTTGTTTTTCTTGAATGGTCATGCGCCTAAAATTTGCATGCTGCGTTCGAGTGCAGCAACAAAAATGTCAATTTCTTCTTTGGTGTTGTAGAACGCAAACGAAGCCCTTACTGTGCCCGGGATTTTGTAAAAATCCATGAGGGGCTGTGTACAGTGATGGCCCGTGCGCACTGCAATGCCTTGTTTGTCCAGAAGGGTGCCAATATCAAATGGGTGCATCTGGTCTATGCTAAACGAAACCACGCTGGTTTTGTTCTTGGCTTCGCCGATGATGTGCAACCCTTCGAAAGTATCTAATATGCCTTGTGCATATTTGGTGAGTTCGAGTTCATGGGCAGCTGCTGCGGTGAGGTCCATACTTTCTAAAAATTCGATGGCGCTGCCTAAGCCAATGGCGCCAGCAATATGCGGGGTGCCGGCTTCAAATTTAAAGGGGAGTGCATTATAGGTCGTCCTTTCAAAGGTGACTTTAGCAATCATGTCGCCACCACCTTGGTATGGAGGCATTTTTTCTAGCAGTTCTTCTTTGCCGTATAAAATTCCGATGCCTGTAGGGCCAAAAACTTTGTGCCCCGAAAAACAATAGAAATCACAGTTAAGTGCCTTGACATCGATTTGAAGGTGCTGTATACTTTGTGCGCCATCAAGTAAAACTTTGGCTCCGACTTTGTGTGCTTTGGCAATGAGGTCTTCAACGGGGTTAATGGTGCCGAGCGTATTGGAAATATGGGAAAGCGCCAACAACTTGGTTTTCTCGGTGAGCATTTGCTCAAAAGCCACGAGGTCGAGTTCACCTTTTTTGAGGATCGGAACGACTTTTAATATACAGCCTTTGCGCTCGCAGAGCAATTGCCAAGGAACAATGTTGGAGTGGTGCTCCATGGCGGTGATTAAAATTTCATCGCCGGCTTTGAGTAATTCGCCAAAAGAAAATGCGACAAGATTAATGGCGTCTGTGGTTCCTTTGGTAAAAATGATTTCATCGGGGCTTTTGGCACCAATATAATTTTGAATGCGCTTGCGCGCAAGTTCGTATGCGCTGGTTGCTTGCTGACTTAAGTAGTGTACCCCACGGTGGATATTGGCATTTTCTAATGCGTAGTATTTCTGAAGGGTGTCGAGGACAATTTGAGGCTTTTGAGAAGTGGCGCCGTTGTCAAAATAAATGAGTTGCTTGCCGTAAACTTGTTGACGCAGCGCCGGAAATTGGTCGCGGATCGCTTGTACAGAGAAAGGAGAAGCACCCATATAGAATTTTTCACAAAGGTACGCTTTTTGGTTATTTTGAATGGTTCTAAAGAAGCAAAAGATTTGCTTTTTTTATCAGTAGTAACGATTCCAAATTAGTAAACCAACATTTTTGAAGTCCTATTTGGCTTTCAGCACCACATAAGGAATCAAAATTTCTTCTAAAGAGATGCCTCCGTGCTGAAAAGTTTGTCCGTAATAATTGACAAAATGATTGTAATTATTCGGGTATACAAAGAAATCTTGTTCTTTGGCAAAAACAAATTCAGCTGATAGTTTGAGTTTTGGCAGTTGCGCATCTTGCGGGTTTTTAACTACGAATACTTCTTTTTGGTCGTAGCTGAGGCCGCGGCCAGCTTTGTAACGCAAATTGGTGTTGGTGTTGCGCTCGCCAACGATTTTGACGGGTTTGTTTACTTTAATAGTGCCGTGGTCGGTGGTGATGATCAGGCGCAGCCCTGCGTCGGCTATTTTTTTCAGGATATCAAGTAGGGGAGAATGCTCTAGCCAACTGCTAGTGATGGAGCGATACGCCGATTCGTTGTCTGCTAATTCTCGGATGACTTCCATTTCGGTGCGTGCATGCGAAAGCATGTCTACGAAATTGTACACAATGAAATTGACGTCGTTGTCTTTCCATTGATGAAATTGATCGGCGAGTTTTTTACCGGCTTCAACGTTGGTAATTTTGTTGTAGGACCATTTTACGTTTTTGCCCAAACGCTTGAGTTGTGCTTCGAGAAATTCTTTTTCGTGCATGTTTTTTCCGCCCTCGTCTTCTTCATTTTTCCAGAGTGTCGGGAAACGTCTTTCGATTTCAGCTGGTAAAAGCCCTGCGAAAAAGGCGTTGCGGGCATAGTGAGTAGCGGTGGGTAATATGGAGTAAACGATGTCCTCTTCTTCTTTTTGAAAGTAGCGCGCCAATATGCCTTCTATGGTTTTCCATTGGTCAAAGCGCAAATTATCGATGACTAATACAGCTAATTTTTCTTTGCCAATTTGTGGTGCAATGCGTTCTTTAATGAGTGTATGGATCATCGAAGGAGCATCGGGGTCTCCACTGACCCAATCGAGGTAGTTGTCTTCGATGAAGTCACAGAAAAGCTTGTTGGCTTCTTTTTTTTGCATCTCGAAAATCTCGCGCATTCCAGAATCTTCGATGTTGTCTAGTTGGAGTTCCCAAAAAACCAATTTACTATAAAGTTCTTTCCATTCTTGGGCATCGAGTCTGCTAGAAAGTTGCATGCCAAGCTGTCTAAATTCTTGCTGATAGCTGGCATTGGTTTTTTGACTCACAAGCTTGCTGTGGTCTAGATTTTTCTTGATGCTCAGTAAGATCTGATTGGGGTTGACAGGCTTGATGAGGTAGTCGGCGATTTTAGAGCCAATGGCTTCTTCCATGATGTGCTCTTCTTCACTTTTAGTAATCATCACTACCGGAACCAAAGCGTTGTGTTCTTTGATTTGCGCAAGCGTTTCGAGTCCGCTAAGGCCGGGCATATTTTCATCTAAAAAGATGATGTCGTAATGATTTTGCTGTGCTTTTTCAATCGCATCTTGGCCATTTGTGGCGGTGTCTACCTGATAATCCTTTGACTCTAGAAAAAGAATATGTGGTTTAAGAAGTTCAATTTCGTCGTCGGTCCAAAGAATTTTACCCTGCATGTGTCTTATTTTTTAATAGTTTTGATTGAAATTTAAAGATAGCAACTTGTCGGTGAATCAAATTAGAAATAACAAGAAGAAAATCATTAACGACCCAGTTTATGGTTTTATTTCCCTGCCTCATGAAATTATTTTCGATATTCTGGAGCATCCTTACCTACAGCGCTTGCGCCGCATTCAGCAATTGGGTCTGAGCCACTTGGTTTACCCAGGGGCAAATCACACCCGTTTTCATCATGTCTTAGGAGCCATGCACCTCATGACCCAAGCCGTTACGAGTATAAGAAGAAAAGGACATGAAATCACACCAGAGGAAGAGCGCGGCGTGTGCTTGGCTATTTTATTGCACGACATCGGCCATGGGCCTTTTAGCCATGCGCTCGAATACGATATTGTTTGTGGCGTGAGTCATGAGCAAATTTCTGGATTTTTCATTGCCGAACTTTCTGTTGAATACGGCCACGATCTTGAAATCGCTTTGCAAATTTTCAATAATTCTTATGCCAAGCCTTTTTTGCATGAGCTTGTGAGTTCTCAGCTAGACATGGATCGACTCGATTACCTCAACCGCGATAGTTTTTATTCGGGTGTTTCTGAGGGCGTCATTGGATCCGAACGCCTCATTGAAATGCTCAATGTACATAATGGTCATTTGGTCTTGGAGCAAAAAGGAATTTATTCAGTAGAAAAATTCATTGTGGCACGCAGACTCATGTATTGGCAAGTTTACCTTCATAAAACAGTGGTGGCGGCAGAGTTTATGCTCATCCACGCACTCAGACGCGCCAAAGAATTGGTCAAAGAAGGTCAGGATCTTTTTGCCAGCCCAGCTTTGAAATTTTTCTTGGCGCAAGATATTAGCGCACAGCATTTTGAACAAGATCCAATGGTGCTCACGCATTTTGCGCAACTAGACGACTACGACATTTGGGGCGCTATAAAAGTTTGGCAATTTGCACCCGATTATATTTTGGCAACCCTTTGTACGGGCTTAGTCAACCGCCAACTTTTCAAAATTGAAATTTCTAAAACGCCTTTTAGTGCCGATAGAATAGCCGCCGAGCAAGAAAGAATTCGACAAGAGCATCAGTTGAGCACTGAGCAACTGAATTATTTTATCTATTCAGATGTATTGTCAAATAGAGCCTATAACGAGCAAAAACACAACATCAATTTATTGCTGAAAAACGGCACAACTGTCGAGCTTGCTGAAGCTTCTGACAATCTCAATATTTCGGCGCTTTCTACACCTGTAGAAAAGTACTTTTTGTGCTTTCCAAGATAAGTTATCTGCCAAGTTTGTTCTTGATGATCACGGTTTTATTCAAGACTGCAGAGGTCGGAATAGTGATCAAGGAAGCATCCGGAGTTTTGATATACATAAAAAAGAAACTGAGGTCGATGAGTTCGCCCTCGATGTCAAATTCTTTGTCATAGATGCGGAGTGTTTCCCCGATGTTTAAGGGATGATTGAAATACAAAATCAAACTGGCCGTAATATTGGATAATATGGACCAATTGGCAAAAAATGCGATGCCAATTACCGTAATGGTGGAAGTGAAAAACACCATGAGGTCTTTGGATTCAATATTCCAAATAGCCGCCAACACCAAAAGAAAGAAAATAGCTAGAAACAAATTAATTATGCGGTTCGAGATGCGTTTTCTTTTGACATCTCCGTCGAATTTAGCTAAGAATTTACTAACTGCTTTTCCAGCGATAATTCTAAAAATCAAGGTGGTAGCGAGTAAAATAAGTGTTTTAATTGCTGCTAAATAAAAGAAATCCATAATTTTTAAATAGTTAGAATTTGAAGGAAAATGATTTGAAGGAAAATCAATGAAATAAAAATGGTTTATTGTTTCTTTTCCTTTTCATGAGCTTTTACTTTATCCCAATATAAATCCATCGTTTGTAAGTCCAAAGCTTTGATATCTAAATTTTCTTTGAGCAGAAGGTCTTCCATTTTTTGGAACCTTGCAATAAACTTCTGATTGGTGAGGGCAAGAGCATTTTCAGGTGAAATATTTAGAAAACGCGCGTAGTTGACCAAAGAGAAAAGCACGTCGCCGAACTCTTGTTCTTGTTGGTCTGATTGTTGTTTTACCTCGGCTTGCAGCTCGTTTAATTCTTCTTGAACTTTTGCCCAAGCTGCTTCGGCATCTTCGAATTCGAAGCCAATGCCTTTGACTTTTTCTTGAATTCGGGTAGCTTTTACCAAAGCGGGCAAGGACTTTGGAACACCTTCCAAAACAGATTTTTTTCCTTCTTTAAGTTTGAGTTTTTCCCAATTGGCCTTGACTTCTTCTTCATCCTTAACTACTGTATCTCCATAAATATGAGGATGACGGTAAATGAGTTTGTCACAAATTTGGTTCAGAACAGAAGTGACGTCAAACAAGCCTTGTTCTTGCCCCATTTTGCTGTAAAAAACAAGGTGTAAAAAGAGGTCGCCGAGCTCGCCTTTGAGGCCAGTGTAGTCTTTATCTGTGATGGCGTCGGCCATTTCGTAGGTTTCTTCAATGGTCAGGTTTCGAAGGGTCTCAAAAGTTTGTTTTTGATCCCAAGGGCATTTTTCACGGAGTTCATCCATGATGTTTAACAAGCGTTCAAATGCGATTAATCTTTCATCCATAGGACAAAGTTAGCACTAGAATCGGGCTTTTGTTTAAATTTGGTCATGCGTTATTTTTTAGTCAGTATTCTTTTTTGCGTTGTATCTTTTTTTGGCTTCTCTCAAGAAGGGTTTGAGTATCGTCAGAAAGTAGGGTTTTTGATAGCGCACCGCAGTCTGATGGCGCACTTACCTGAGGCTCCGGCAGTTGCTTCAGAGTTTTCTTACATTTATCGCGCGCAAGATCGCAAAGCTTGGCACAAAGCTTACAGAAGTCCCTTAATTGGCGCCACACTTTTTTATGGTTCTGTCGGAAACAATACCATACTCGGAAGATTTACAGGGCTCTATGGATTTGTAGAGTTGCCCATCATCAAATACAAAAAATACCGCCTAGACTTCAAATTTTCTCCAGGCTTGGGCTATACCAATAAACCGTTTGACCCTCTGACAAATCCTGAGAATGTTGCTATTGGTTCGCACCTCAACCTCATGATGTGTTTTGCACTAAAGCAAAGCTTGCGCTTAGGAAGTTATGGTCTGACCTTCGGCCTTGACATGACCCATTTTTCCAACGCGAGTTACAAAATGCCCAATCTCGGCATCAATTTGCCCTATCTTTCTTTAGGTGTTCAGAAATTCTTTGAAGACAAACATCCTGAAATCAACAAGGAAAGAATGAATGAGAAATCTCCCAATCTCAATTTTGGCGCTACCGTTTTGTATAGCCAAAAAGAAATGAGACCTATTGGTGTAGGAAAGTATCCGGTCTATGCTGCAAATGTTTTTGCCAGAAAGTATTTTGGCCAAAAGGCAGGGCTCGAGGTTTCTATGGATTTTATTTACAAAATGGGTTTGTTGCACCACCCGAGTTATCCGAATCCGGCTGCTTTAGATCCTTTGCAGATTGGTTTGTTTGTAGGCTATGTGCAGCCTTTTGACCGCTTGCATTTTATTTACGGTGCCGGATATTATGTTCGAGATATCCTGAAGCCCGACAATCCTTTTTATATCAGGCTAGGAAGTAGATACGCTTTTACCTCCAATATTGAAGGACATTTTACATTGAAAACGCACTACGCCAAAGCGGATTACATTGAATTAGGATTGTCTTATAAGTTTCATAAATGAAAATAGGAGGCGTGTTTTTATTGTTGTTTTTTCTACTCTCTTGTCAGAAAGAGAGTGAAAGACGGTGTTGGAAAGGCGTAGGAGAACCCCTTACTTATCAGCAATCATTCACCGATTTCAAGTATTTACACATTCATGCCTATATGAAGGTGGACCTAATACAAGATTCTTTGAATTATGTAGAATGGCAAACCGCTTCCAATTTAAAATCTTTCCTACAAGCCAACATAGATCATGATACGCTGGTGCTGCGCAATAATAACAGATGTCATTTTCTGCGCTACAAGCATGAAAGTGTAAAAGCAATAGTTCATTTTACGCAGCTTGATCAAATCAATTTTGAAAATAGTGATACTGTGTTAATGAAAGGCATTTGGCATTTTGATCAAACCGAACTCATTTTAAAAGAAGGTGCGGGTCCGATACAGCTCAACTTAGCCGGACAAAAATTATTTGTTCGCAATTTGTATGGTTGGCAAAATTTAAATCTTAAGGGTGAATTGAGCTGGTTGTATGCCGATATGGACGGCTCCGCAACAATTGAAGCAGGGAACCTAAATCTGTTAGATTCTTTGCATTTTCTGGGTGCATCGCCCAAGACATCAAGCATTCGAAGTGGAGGAATCAAAGTAAAAGCGCAGTTACACAGTATCGGCAATTTGATACTAGAAGGTCAGCCTTTCGAATTGTTAAAAATGGAATATAATTCCGGTAAAGTGATCGTTTATGAGTAAATGCATCAATTCTAGCATACGGTTGTTTTTCACTACGGCCATTTTCTTTCTAAGTACTTTTTTATCTCTAGCACAATTTAGTATTCATGGCACCTATGATGCGTATTTAGCCTCGAGTCGGAATGCAAAAGACAGTTTGCCTTTTATGGTTTCGAGCGCGGCCATAAACCAGATGGATCTGAATCTACTCGAGTTAGAATTTAGGTATGAAACCAAGTTGCTCACAGCGCATTTAGCACCTGCCGTGGGTTCATATATGCGTAAAAATTACAGTACAGAGTTGCCTTGGCGCCGCAATATTTACGAAGGATATCTAGAGGCCAAATGGAAGAAATCCAAAATCGCGCTGGGTAGTTTCAGTTCTCCTTATACGCAAGAAACTCCTCGAGGAGTTGATCAACTCAGTTATTCTCGAAGTTTAGCGGCAGAATATGTGCCTTATTATGTGGCTGGCTTGCGTTGGTCTCAAGATTGGTCTTCTCAATTCAGTACGCAGTTTTTTATTACGAATAGTTGGCAGCGCCTTAGTTTGAGTGGGGTCAGACCTAGTTTAGGAGCCTTGCTGCAATGGAAGTTTGACACATGGAACCTCAATTGGAGTCATTTTTATGGAGACCTCGCCCCAATTGGCAAACTGCCTCCGGTCTTGGCTCAAAATCGTTGGCGCTTTTTTCAAGAAATCAACGCGAACAAAAAAGTAGGGAACTTAGCGTTTCAGGCCTGTGCCTATTTGGGTTTGCAGCGCCATCTTCAGCAAAATTACTTATGGGGTCAGGTAAATGTGCAGCTACAGAAAGAATTTGACAAACATTTTTCGGTGTCTAGTCGCTTCGAATATTTTTATGACCCTCAGCAAGTGCTAAGTACTTTTGATCAAGGTGGTTTTGGTTCATTTTCAGTAGGTTATCTAAAAGAATTTGCACCGGTGCTGCAGTTGGGTCAGGAACTCAGGTATTTTGCTGGATCAGGGCAGCAAATACCTGTTTTGTATAGCTTTTTGAGGCTTAAATTTTAGTAAATTTGAGGCTAAACTCAGCGCATGAAAATCATTTCTTTTAATGTCAATGGCATCCGAGCTGTTGTCGGTAAAAACTTTATTCCTGACATGCAGGCGCTTAACCCTGATGTCATTTGTTTGCAAGAAACCAAAGCTACTCCAGAACAAGTTCAAGATGCAGTTGCTGCGCTCAATGGCTACCATGTTTTTGCATCAAGTGCCGAGCGCAAAGGTTATTCTGGCACCGCCATTTTAAGTAAAGAAATGCCACTCAATGTCAGCTACGGAATTGGCATTCCCGAACACGACACCGAAGGAAGGGTCATTTGTGCTGAGTATCCTGATTTTTTTCTCATTACGGTCTATGTTCCGAATTCAGGGAGTGAATTACTCAGGTTGGCTTATCGCCAAACTTGGGATGCCGCATTTTTAAACTATCTCAAATATTTAGAAAAATCTAAACCTGTATTGGTTTGTGGAGATTTCAATGTAGCCCATCAGGCCATTGATTTAGCGCGCCCCAAAGAAAACTACAACAAAGCAGCGGGCTACATGCAAGAAGAAATTGACGGCATGAACGCTTATGCAAATGCGGGCTTAATCGATACGTTTAGAGCCTTGCATCCCGAAACTACCAAATATTCTTGGTGGAGCTATCGCGCAGGTGCCCGAGAAAAAAATGTGGGCTGGCGCATCGATTATTTTTTAAGCAGCTCAGCATTTTTAGGTGCGGTCAAAGAGGCGTTTATCCTCAACGATGTTTTCGGTTCTGATCATTGCCCGGTGGGTGTGGAGCTCTAAATTCAATTCATGGAGCACCTAAAAGATACTTTTAAACACAAAGGCCGTCGACGTCAATTGGTCGAAGAATTAGCGGCTATGGGCATCACCGATCAACGCATCCTCGATGCCTTTAACGCCGTGCCCCGCCACTTCTTCCTAGATAACGCCTTTGATGAACAAGCCTATACCAATATGGCATTTCAAATTGGCTCAGGGCAAACCATTTCGCATCCCTACACAGTAGCTTTTCAGACCCAATTGCTCGAATTAGAAAAAAGCATGAAGGTCCTGGAAATTGGCACTGGCTCAGGTTTTCAGACCTGTATTTTGTGTCAATTGGGCGCTAGGGTTTATTCGATCGAAAGACATCAGCCATTGCACAGAGCAGCGCGCCAAATGCTCGATTTTTTCAGGTACAACGCCAGTTTGTTTTTTGGCGATGGCTACAAAGGCAATAAAGTTTACGCACCCTATGACCGCATTTTAGTGACTTGCGGTGCGCCCGATATTCCCCAAGAATTATTGCTGCAGCTCAAGCCAGGTGGCATCATGATCATACCGGTAGGGGAAGGTGTGGAGCAAAAAATGCTCAAAATCGTCAAAGCCCCAGACGAAACACTTCAAATTACAGAATTTGGTACCTTTAAATTTGTACCCATGTTAGAACGCACTGTCAAATAACCATGCACATCCTACTCATAGACGACGAAAGAGCCATTCGAAGAGCGCTCAAAGAGATCCTAGAATTTGAAAATTGTCAGGTCGAAGAAGCCGAAAGTGGCATGCAAGCCCTGACTCTTTTAGGTCAAAAATCTTTTGACCTCATTTTTTCAGATATCAAAATGCCACAAATGGATGGTATTGAGCTTTTGGATCAGATCAAGCAGCTTGAAATTGAAACGCCTGTGGTCATGATTTCTGGTCACGGTAATGTTGAAACTGCCGTGGGTGCCATCAAAAAAGGTGCATTTGATTTCATTGAAAAGCCACTAGACCTCAACCGAATTTTAGTGCTGCTCAGACAAGTCAAAGACCGCAATCATTTGGTCCAAGAGACCAAGCAGCTCAAGCAAGTGGTCAAGAAAATCAAAGGCAGTAAAATCATTGGTCAAACCCCAGAAATCATGGAAATTAAAGCCATGATAGAAAAAGTAGCACCTTCAGATGCAAGAGTGTTAGTTACTGGAGGTAATGGTACTGGTAAAGAATTGGTTGCGAGATCTTTGCATGACCTCTCTTTGCGCAATAAAGCCCCATTTATTGAAGTCAATTGCGCGGCTATTCCGGCAGAACTAATTGAAAGTGAACTATTTGGTCATGAAAAAGGCGCCTTTACCTCTGCCGTAAAAGACCGCAAAGGAAAATTTGAATTGGCCTCAGGTGGCACACTCTTTCTTGACGAAATTGGAGACATGACACTTCCGGCACAAGCTAAAGTACTTAGGGCACTACAAGAAAATGTTATCCAAAGAGTTGGCGCCGAAAAAGACATCAAAATAGATTGCCGCATAGTAGCTGCTACTAACAAAGATTTGCGTTTCGAAATTCAAGAAGGGCGTTTTCGCGAAGATCTTTTTCATCGTTTGGCCGTGATCCTGATACACGTTCCAGCCCTCAACGAGCGCCGAGACGACATTCCGGTACTTGCCAATCATTTCATCGAACTCATCTGTCAAGACCACGGCATTCCGGTCAAAACTTTTGATCACGGCGCCCTCGAAGCGTTAAAATCGATCAACTGGACAGGCAATATCCGTGAGTTGCGCAATGTTGTAGAAAGATTAGTTATTCTCTGCGACGTACAGATTACAGCCCCTGACGTTCAGCGTTATGCGAATCCGAGTCATTAATTTGTTAATTTCACACAAAACTAAGCTATGAATTTCTCTATCAAAAGTATTTTACCACACAGTATTGCGCTGTTGTTGTTTATTATTTTGCCCTCCATTTACTTCTCTCCTTTGTATCAAGGATACAGCCTGAAACAAAGTGATATCAGACAGTTTCAAGGGATGTCAAAAGAAATTTTTGATTACAAACTCACGCACAACGGAGAACAAACTCTCTGGACAAACTCCATGTTTGGCGGAATGCCTAGCTATCAAATTTCGGTTACCCAAGATAGCAATCTGCTCACTACGCTAGATCAAGCCATCAAATTGGGCTTGCCAAGACCAGTCGGGATTCTATTCATCAGCATGTTGGGTTTTTATATACTAGGGCTTTGTTTGCGCATCAACCCATGGCTTGCTATGATAGGTGCAGTAGCCTATGGTTTTTCAACTATTAATATACTTTATTTGGGTGCGGGCCATATGTCAAAAGTCAATGCAATTGCCTATATGGCACCTGCATTAGGTGGGCTCATTCTTGCATTTAGGGGGCGTTGGCTACTAGGTGCAGGCATTTTTGCTTTATTCATGGGGCTCAATATCAGTGCAAATCACCTCCAAATGACCTATTATTTGGCTTTCATTTTAGCGGCTGTGGCCCTTACTGAAGTCATTCGCTTAGGGCTTGCCAAAGATTGGAGTTCTTTAAGTAAGTCAGTTCCAGCCTTGGCGCTTGCCAGTGTTCTAGCTTTATTAGCTAATGCCAGTCTGTTGCTTCCAACCTTAGAATATAGTAAGTACACCACACGCGGCACCTCAGACCTTACGATCAAACCCAAAACACCGAGTCAAAGTATGGAAAAAGAAGGTCTCGCTTCTTCCTATATCTTAGAATATAACTACGGTAAAAATGAATTGCTCTCTATTTATGCCCCGAATGCAAAAGGAGGGAAAAACGATTATATCGCGAATAATCCAGATGCATTAGCCAATACAGATTATAACTACGCAGAGCAAGTTGGTCAGATGGATCAATATTGGGGAGGCCAACGCATGAGTGGAGGCGCCTTTTATTTTGGTGTATTCATGCTTGTGCTTTTTGTGCTCGGGTTGATTTTTCTCAAAGATGCGCTCAAATGGCCTTTCTTGGCACTATCTATTCTCGTGCTTTATTTGGCTTCTAATCAAATGAATGCTTTTAATGATTTCTTTATCAATCATTTCCCGATGTACAACAAGTTTAGGGATTCCAAAATGATGTTGGTGCTCTTGCAAATCATGATCCCCGCTTTTGGTTTGCTCTATCTGGATCGCATGATTAAAAATGAAGGGGTAAGCGGACAAAAGAAACATTGGTTTATTGGAATGGGAGTAGTGGCATTATTTGCTTTTATTTTGATGAATGCACCATCCATTTCTGGTGATTTCCTAAGTCAGCAAGAAGTCAAACAGTTTGCCGAAGCCAGCAAACAAGCCAAAGATGCGTCGCAAACAGCGTACTATCAAGGTTTGCGTCAAGCACTCATTGATACCCGTATTGGTATTTATAAAGCCGATATGCAGCGTTCATTCTTTCTAGTTTTACTTGCCTTAGGACTCATTTTTGTTTTGATCAGAACACAGCTCAACCGCTTCTTACTGATTGCCCTTGCCGGCATCATTGTCTTAGCGGACCAAATAAGTGTGGCCAAGCGCTACCTCAATAATGACGACTCCACTGGTTCCTACGCCTCTTATCAAACAATCGATGAAGCCAGTGTGCCTTACCAAGCTTCAATGGCCGACATCAGTATTCTCAACCAAGAAAAAACACCGGTCGCATTAGTCAATCAACTCAAAGAAAGCTATAAAGACTTCGAGTATTACAAAAACCTTACAGATGCCCAAATGCTCGATTTATACGCGCGTTTTGGTGCACTTAATTTATTTACTGACTACCGCGTTTTAAATGTCAACGGTACAATGGCTGAAACCAATACCAGCTTCTTCCACAAGAGTCTAGGTGGCTATCATGGCGCCAAACTCAAGCGCTACCAAGAATTTGTCGATTTTCATTTCCCAGCTGCAGTAGGGCAAATGAACGCAGCTATCAATACCGCTAAAAACGCGAAGTTCAGAACACTTGCCTTACCTGCCGACATCAGCCAAGAGCAAGCGCAGAAAATTTTCGACACGCTCAGCGTAAAAGAAATTGACTTAACAGGAGCTGCTGAGTATCTCAATATGCTCAACACAAAATATGTCATTTTGAATCCGAATCAAACTGCAGTGCGCAATACAAGTGCAAATGGCCCAGCCTGGTTTGTAAGCAATGTGAAAATTGCCGCTGACGCCAATCAAGAAATGTTATTGAGCAATGGCGAAAAATTAGGCTCAAGCAAGACCAATGCGGTGGTGCATACTGAATTCAGAAGTCAGCTCAATGGTTTGGCAAAAGACAGTACTGCTCAAATTATCCTGATGGCCTATAATCCATCCAACATGCAGTACAAATCGGTATCAAAAACCAAGCAAATGGCGGTCTTCAGTGAAATTTACTATCCAGCAGGTTGGAACTGTTATATAGACGGTAAGGCTACTGAGTCGCTTCGTGCTAACTACATTTTAAGAGGGGTTGTGGTGCCGGCAGGGTCTCATAAAATCGAATGGAAATTTGAACCAATGACCGTCAGTAGATCCAACCAAATGGCCATGATTGGTTCAGGCCTCTTGCTATTGGGATTTGTGTTTAGCTTATACTGGAATCTTAGAAAAACGAATTGATTTCGTCGAGGGCTTTGGTTCCAAAATGTGTGTTGTGCCAAGCCTTGACTACTTTTTGTTGCGCTATTAAAAAGTAACTCGGAAATTCTCCCTGAGCCATCACCATGCACAATAGTGGGTTCTTAGGGATTTTCACTTCAATGGCTTTTGGTAGTTTTTTTCGAAAAAATAAATAGCCTTCTTGATCTTCTGAAGCAAGCAAATACTGAATCTTGATTTTTGCATTATTGCGCAGCATTTTTTTACTGAGCTCAATTGTTTCAATGCAATAGGGGCAACCCGGTAAAATGACAATGGCAAGCGTTTTCTGCTTGGGTAAATGGTCAACTGTAGTCTTTGTTTCAAAACTTTCCGAAACCAAGTCAGCCGCATAAATCGGGTAAAAGGCAAAGTAGGTCAAAAAAGGCAGGCAAAAACCGATGCCCATTACCGTATATTTGAGCCAGTTTTTGATAACCAAGCGCTCCAAACGATTGAATACCCAATACCCAATAAGCAAAGTGCCTAAATAAGGGCTCAGTTTAGCCCAGGTCCAAGAAAAGCCTAGGTCAATTAAAAAGCTTTCAAGCGCGTTATACATGAGCTGCTAAACAAGACTGATGAATAAATGAGATTTCCTCAGACGAGATGCTACACCCAAAAATGACATAGCCTTTTTCTTTTAAAAAATTGACTGCTTCTATTGATTTTGGCGTTTGTTCGTGCGGAAACATACGGTCGTGAAATTCAACCAATAATTGATCAATTTGTACTGTAGGGTCGTCGAAAAGAGAAGGCAATACATCGTATTCTGCGCCTTCAATATCCATTTTTAATACTGATATGCGTTTGTGGGGCAATAATTTCACAAGCTCGTTAAATGTCCTCATTTCAACGCTTATTTGGTCTTGCTCATTCATCACATCTGACAATTGGGTACTTGCTGAAACCGCATTTTTATCGCGTGGTAAATAAAACGTCACGTGGCCATTAATAGAGGCATCGATGCCATAGCCGAAATACTTGAAAGCGTCAGGCAAGGCTTGTGTTGCAAGCCACTCGAGTGATTTTGGAGTGGGGTCAAACGCAAAGACCTGAGATTGATATTTGGAGATCAGGCTGAGGTCAAAACTGATGTCTTTTCCGATGCCAATAGAAACCACAAGATTGGAAGGTTGCAATAGATCGGGGTGCACATAAAAACCACCGTAAGAGGTGCCATTCCATTCTTTTGAAATTTTTGTTTTGGCGCTAAGGTGTTCGATGCGTCGCCAATTGTTCTGACGAAACATATTGAACTTATGCTTGCTCGAACGATAGAGAGACAAAAAATGAATGATGATTTTTTTCATGCTTATCCAAAAAAATGAAAGAATCTAATGACCAATCGATGCCCGAAAAAAGAGGTAAAATAAAAGAAGAAATGCTTGAGGCTGAAGCCTGCTGTAAAAAACAATTTTCTGGCCTTTTTCATGTCGCCACTTAAATAGTAATACCGGGCAAGTGTTCCGTTGAATTTTGAAATACCAAGCGCACTTTCAGTTGGGTATATTTCTTTGTATTGGTTCAAAAGTTTAAGTGCAACTTCGTGGTCTTTTAAACGATATTTTTCGTTGAGAGAAAGGTTGTTGTCGGCGACAAATCGAGTAAATAAAATGTCGGGGACTTGTATACTTTTTTGATTTTCAAAGAGGCTAACAAACCAATTGTAATCCAAAAAACCAAATTCTTCTTCAAAGAGAATGGTTTTCAATTCTGCAGCAAACATCAGGCCCGAAAGGTAAACAATCTGCCCTGCTGAAGAACGACTGAGGAGTTTTAAAAAGGTTTGGTTTTCTTTATAAAGGTAAGGGCTAGCAATTTGTTGCGTTCTGATGATTTCTTTGCCTGAAATTAGATCGATAATTTTGTAGCCTCCACTAATGATTGGCGCGAACTCACTTACAGCAAGTTGAACTTTTAATTTATTGGGGCTCCAATGGTCGTCGTGGTCACAAAGGCAAATGAAGTCGCCGGAGGCATAGTTTAAACCTTTGTTGCGGCCTTTGTTGGGCCCTCCTGAATTGATGTCGTTTGTAAGAAATACTACAGGAAATTTTTCGCAAATTGCTCGAGTATGGTCGGTGGAGCAGTCGTCGGCGATGATCACCTCCATTGTAAATAAGTCATTGAGGCCTTCCTGATTAAAAATACATTTCAGCGTTTCCGCAATGACTTTTTCAGAATTGTATGTACTCAGGATGACGCTAATCTTTTTCATCTTGAGACACTTTCAATAACAATCCATGCATTTCTTTTGCCAGTTCTTGCCTAGAGTAGGGAAGCAGGCTTTCTTTTCTGACGATAGCATGTTGGCACATTTGCAATACTTCTGCCCAAGGTACTGCTGCGCCGAAATCTACCCGAAAAGTTCCTTGTTGCGAATTCAGAATGGCTGCGGCATCACCGTCTGCGGGGCCAATGGCTAGAATGGCTTGCTGGCTTGCGAGGTATTCGAATACTTTTCCTGTTACAATGCCTTTTTGGCTCTTGACATTATTGAGTGGTAAAAGGAGAAGGGAGCAACTAGAAAGTTCTTGAATGACTTGCTCGTGTGGTACAAAGCTTTCAAAATAGGTATGGTCTTGAAGGCCGAAGTGCTGAATGTCTTTATGAACACACGCATCTACGGCACCAATGAGTCTGATGCGCAATTTGGCAGCGAAATCAGGGTTGGCTATGGTGTAAGCACCGAGGCTCTGCCAAAGCGCACTTGGGTTGCGGTCTTTATTAATGGAGCCTGTGTGTAAAATGGTAAAATGCGGATCAGCTTGTTTTTCAAAGCCATGAAAATCTTCTGGTGCAAATCCATTGGAGATGAGCACTGGGCGACGTTTGGCCAAAAACTCCATTTGGTTTTGCATGTCTTGGCTCACGACCACGAGCTCATCGGCTTCGTCAAAAACACTTTTTTCTAGTTTCTGGTGTTGTCTGAGTGCCCAAGTGGTAAGTGGCAGTTGTTCGAACCAGTCGATTTGTGTCCAGGGGTCGCGGAAATCGGCAATCCAGGGAAGTTGAGTTTTGCGCTTGAGATTTCTGGCAATGAGGTGCAAAGAGTGGGGTGGCCCTGTAGAAATGATGGCCGCCACATCTTGTTCTTCTAAAAAGGCACTTAGGTATTTGGTGGCTGGTTTGATCCAGGCCATTTTGGCATCCGGAATAAAAAGGTTGGCTCTTAACCAAAGTGATATCTTTTTACTTAGTCCTGCTTTTTTACCATTTTTTTCTTGTAAAAAACCGGTGTGAAGTTGTTTGCCTTTGTTGCCAGTAAATTTGAGGTATAATTGCGTGGGTTCCCAAATTTCTTGCTGGATAATATGGATGTCTTTCGGGACGTAGTCTAGCAAGCTGGGGTCTTGGACCGGAGCTTCTGGGTTAGATGGTGTAAAAATTATAGGATCCCAACCGAGTTCTTTAAGGTAGCGTGTAAAATGGAGCCAGCGTTGTACACCAGTTCCACCACTAGGCGGCCAGTAGTAAGTGAGGATCAGTATTTTTTTACGTTTAGCCAAGTTTAGCTTCTATATGTTGCAGCGCTTGTTGGAGGCCAGCGGGGTTTTTGCCACCTGCAGTTGCAAAAGCGGCTTGGCCGCCACCTCCACCTTGAATAAAACCAGAGATTTCTTTGATCCATTGGTTGGCTTGCCAATTGTGCTCAGTAACCAAACTTTCTGAAAGGATGATGGTGATGCCACATTTGTCCGCTTCTTTGTGTCCGATGACTCCGACAAAATTTTCGAAATCTTGTCTGAGTTGGAAAAGAATATCTTTTGAAGTAGCAGCATCGGTGTCTAGTGTTTTGAAGAGCACATTGAAACCTGGTTTTTGTTGTACTTCTGCTTTGAGTTGTTGTTTGAGTTGTTGGGCTTGCATTTTGGCAAAACGCTCCAGCTCTTTTTGCAAAAGGATGTTTTTGTTTTGCAATTCTTCTACGGCCTTTACTAAGTCTTTTGGTTTTTTGAGCAAGGCATCGATTTGTTCGAGTTGGTTGGCTTTGTCTTTGAAATAGCTCATGGCGCCTGGGCCAGTGATGGCTTCAATGCGACGAATACCTGCAGCAACTGCACTTTCTGCAACAATTTTGAAAACAGAAATTTGAGCGGTGTTGCTCACGTGTATACCACCACAAAGTTCAACCGAAGCACCAAATTCAATGACCCTTACTTTGTCGCCGTATTTTTCTCCGAAAAGAGCCATGGCTCCTTTGGCTTTCGCCGCCTCGATTTCAAGTGCGCGGTGTTCATGAAGTGCAATGTTGGCCGCAATGGATTCGTTGACCATTTGTTCAATTTGAGTCAATTCTTCGTCAGTGACTTTTGAGAAGTGCGAGAAATCGAAACGCAAGCCTTTTTCATTGACTAAAGAGCCTTTTTGCTCGACATGTGTACCTAAAACAGTGCGCAAGGCATGATGCAGTAAGTGGGTGGCACTATGGTTTTTAGCGGTGTCGTTTTGGCGCTGAGTGTCTATTTGGGCAGTAAAAGCAGCTTTTGGATCTTTGGGCAATTCGCTGGCCAAATGAACGATTAGGTTGTTTTCTTTTTTGGTGTCAAAAATTCGGATGCGCTCATGGTCATTGGCAAGAATACCGCTGTCGCCAACTTGTCCGCCACCCTCTGCGTAGAATGGTGTTTGGTCGAGCACGAGTTGGAAAAACGCTTTACCTTTCTGACTGACACGACGATACTTGATGATCTGAACCGCAGCATTTTGTTGGTCGTAGCCTAAAAATGTGGTGCTTACATCTGTGTGCACTTGCATCCAGTCGTCGGTTTCGATGGAGGTAGCGGCTCTAGAGCGGTCTTTTTGAATCTCAAGCTCTTTTAAAAAGCCGTCTTCATCGATAGAAAGATCGTTTTCACGGGCAATTAATGAAGTGAGGTCGAGTGGAAAGCCGTAGGTATCGTAAAGTTCAAAAGCGGCAGCCCCAGTAATTTGAGTTTGCTGAGTGGCTTTTACCTGTACAATGAGGTCTTCGATGCGTTTGATCCCCAATTCGAGGGTGCGAAAGAAACTCATTTCTTCTTCTTTGATTACTTTGTAAATGAGTTCTTTTTGATTGATTAATTCTGTGTAGGGCGAGCCCATTTGCGCTCCTAAAACCACTGAAAGTTCACACAAGAAAGGTTCTTTCAAGCCTAAAGTTTGGTAGCCATAACGCACCGCTCTTCTTAAAATTCTGCGAATGACATAACCCGCACCGTTGTTGGAAGGCAGTTGTCCGTCGGCAATTGAGAAGGCGATAGCTCTGATGTGGTCAGCGATGACGCGCAATGCGATATCGGTAGCTTCGCTTTTTCCGTAAGGGATGCCCGATGTTTTGACAACCGCTTGAATCAGGGCCTGAAATAAATCGGTGTCGTAGTTACTTTGTTTGCCTTGTAGGGCCATGGCCAATCTTTCGAGGCCCATGCCGGTATCGACATGTTTGGCAGGAAGGGGCTCAAGTGAGCCGTCTGCTTTGCGATTGAATTCCATGAACACGTTGTTCCAGATTTCAATTACTTGCGGATGGTCTTGATTGACAAGGTCTTTGCCGGGAGTAGCATTTCGGTCTGCGTCTGAGCGGAGGTCTACATGGATTTCTGTACAAGGGCCACAAGGTCCGGTGTCGCCCATTTCCCAGAAATTGTCTTTTTTAGAAGCTAAGATGATGCGGTCTTTTGCGATGCGTTGTTCCCAGATTTTGAAACTTTCGGAATCTTGCGGTACGCCGTCTTTTTGATCGCCTTCAAAAACAGTAACGTAAAGACGATCTGTAGGAATTTTATAAACGTCAGTAAGTAATTCCCAAGCCCAAGAAATGGCTTCTTCTTTGAAGTAGTCGCCAAAAGACCAATTGCCCAACATTTCGAACATGGTATGGTGGTAGGTGTCTACACCCACTTCTTCGAGGTCGTTGTGTTTACCCGAAACGCGCAAACATTTTTGCGAATTGGCTACACGACGTTCTTGCGGTGTTTGGTAGCCCAAGAAAAAGTCTTTGAACTGGTTCATGCCGGCGTTGGTGAACATTAGGGTAGGGTCATTTTTAACTACCATTGGTGCCGATGCTACAATTTGGTGTCCTTTGCTTTCAAAGAATTTGAAAAACTGTTGTCTGATTTCTGAAACGGTCATGTGTATTTACTGAGGTCACAAATTTAGGAAATTGCAGCGAGCTTCTTGTATCTTTGTGCAAATCAAGTAGCACTCATGGACTTCATTTCTTCCGAATTACAAAACTATGTCACCCAACATAGCTCCAACGTATCAGATCTATTGGCAAAAGTTGACCGCGAAACCCACCTCGAAGTCTTGCAGTCGCGCATGCTAAGCGGGCATTTTCAGGGCAGGGTTTTGAGTATGCTCAGTCATTTACTCAAGCCTAGTACTATACTTGAAATTGGTACCTACACTGGCTACTCTGCGCTGTGTTTGGCTGAAGGATTGCCTTCAAATGGAAAGCTCATTACGATCGACATCAATGAAGAATTAGAGGCCAGAGTGAGGTCTTATTTTCAGGAATCTGACTTTGCCCAACAAATCGATTACCGCATTGGTAATGCAGCTGAGCTCATGATGCAACTAAATCTCGATTTCGACCTTATTTTTATCGATGCAGACAAACAGCAATATCCTTTATATTATGAACAAGCCTTGCAAATCCTCAAGCCAGGTGGTTTTATTTTGATTGACAACGTGCTGTGGTCGGGAAAAGTATTTGACGACAAACACCAAGATAAAGACACCGTTTTGCTGCGTGCGCTTAATTTGAAGATCAGTCAAGATGTGCGCGTAGAAAAGGTTTTGTTACCAATAAGAGATGGATTGTATTTAATAAGGAAATTATAATATACCATTTAGTTGAAGAAAAAAATAACCTTTATCATATATCCTCCTCTAAACTTTCTACGAATCAACTTCTATGAAAATTGAAATTCTTCAAACTGCAGACGGCTCCAATACACTCTATTTGCCTGAGTTGGATGAAACGTATCATTCCCGGCACGGAAGTAGGCAAGAGGCCTTGCATGTGTTCATTCAGCATGGCTTACAGTATTTTAGAGAAGTGCAGCCCGAGGCGCTAGATATTCAACTTTTAGAAGTTGGTTTTGGTACGGGGTTAAACGCTTTTCTTACTTTTCAGGAAATGAGCGAGCAACCCAAACTTCACTTGAATTATATCGGTTACGAAACCCATCCGGTAGCGCAAGAAATTTGGGAGCAGCTCAATTATGCTGCTTCTCCGTCTGAAAATCAGGTCTATCAAAAAATAATGGAGGCGCCCTACGGTAAAAAAACATCCATTGCCCCCAATTTTGACCTTGAAAAAATTCAGGCACCCATACAGTCAATTGATCTTAAAAACCAACTTGACCTCGTTTACTTTGACGCCTTTGGCCCGCGGGCTCAGACCGAAATGTGGGAAATCAGCATTTTTGAGAAACTTTACAACGCCCTAAAACCAGGCGGAATATTGGTAACCTATTGCGCCATGGGGCAGTTCAAGCGCGATTTAAAAAGTCTGGGCTTTAGTGTGCAAGCCATTCCTGGACCTCCCGGAAAGCGAGAAATGACGCGAGCCATAAAAATTTAACAAAAAATTTACATTGAAATGCTTGCAGATGCAAAAAGTGTCTGTAAATTTGCAACAGAATTACAGTTCATAGTTGTAGTTTTAGTTTTATAGTTTTAGCATGGTTTAGCAGAAAGAGGAACAAATACAGTTTGTTCCTCTTTTTGTTTTGTGGGGATTTCTATTCGCTTCATGTAGACTTCAACATCATCCTCAGCTCATTCAACATTAACGCGGTAGCGCCCCAGACAATTCGATTGTTTAAAATGAAGCAAGGGTGGTCTTTGAGTTTTCCTTGTTTTGGAATTTCAATATCCTTAAAGGTAAGGCTAGCATCTGCCAATAACTCCGAAAGTGCAATTTCTTCTACGCTGGCAACCTCTCTTTCGTTAATGGTTAAAATTGGTTGCTTTTCATGTAGAAAAACAAACGGGCTTACTAGAAAACCCGAAACCGGAATCCATACATCTGTGAGTTGCTTGATGAGTTGTCCGCTTTGGCGGTGAATTCCTAGCTCTTCTTCGCTTTCGCGTCTGGCGGTAAATTCTAAATGTGGATCGGAAAGGTCTTGCTTGCCGCCCGGAAAAGCCATTTGACCGCTGTGTTGCCCATCATAGGTGCTGCGTTCAATCAGATAAAAATAGAGTTGTTGGTCTAGTTGGAAAATATGAATACCCACCGCAGCGCTCCTCGCGCTTGCTCGCAACTTATTTTCAAAGGCGGCTCTATACCTTAAATAAGGAGCGTGTGCTTTTTCGCCTGGAAGATCAGCTTGCAGTGAAGAAATGAGTTGATCAAGCTTCATAAGGCAAAGGTCGGAATAAGTTTAAAAACTTTCATTTTTCAATAAAAAAACAAAATACCCCCTAAAAAATAGGGGTGATGTTGAAAAAATTGAATAAAAAATAAAAACAACCCCTGAAAATTAGATAACTTTGTCAAAAAAAACGAAAAATGGCTACTAAAAGACTTCGTGCGTATCAAGATGTATTGCATCGCGAACCCAAACACATTGATTACAACGGTAAATTATCAGACCTTTTTGGTCAAAACGTATTTCACCAAGATGTCATGCGTGAATACCTTCCGGCAGATACTTATAAGTTTATGTTAGAAGCTATTCATACAGGTGCGCGTTTGGATCGCAAATACGCAGATCAAGTGGCTAGCGCCATGAAAGATTGGTCGATTTCTAAAGGAGCCACACACTACACACACTGGTTTCAGCCTTTGACTGGAACAACCGCAGAAAAACACGACGCCTTCTTAAAGCCAATTGGCCCGGGTAAAGCCATTGAGCGTTTTGATGGCGACATGTTGGTGCAACAAGAACCAGATGCATCTTCGTTTCCAAATGGCGGTATCCGCAATACTTTTGAAGCCAGAGGTTATACGGCTTGGGACCCATCTTCGCCCGCTTTTATTATCGGTAAAACACTTTGTATTCCGACCATCTTTATTTCTTACACAGGAGAATCGCTAGACTACAAAATGCCTTTATTAAAAGCTTTGCATGCGGTTGATCAAGCTGCAGTAGAAGTGTGTCAGTATTTTGATAAAAACGTCAATAAAGTAAATGCTACTTTAGGTTGGGAACAAGAATATTTCTTGATTGACTCCGCCTTATTCAATGCGCGCCCAGATTTAATGTTAACGGGTCGTGCTTTGTTTGGTCATGCGCCGGCTAAAGGTCAGCAACTAGAAGACCACTACTTTGGTTCTATTCCTGAGCGTGTCAATGCCTTCATGCGTGAGTTCGAGGTAGAATCTTTGTTGTTGGGTATTCCGGTAACCACTCGTCATAATGAGGTAGCACCCAATCAGTTTGAATGTGCGCCAATTTTTGAAGAATGTAATTTAGCCAATGACCACAACTTGTTGTTGATGGACCTCATGGAGAAAATTGCACGCAAGCACAACTTCCGTGTGTTATTACACGAGAAGCCATTTGCAGGTGTCAACGGATCAGGTAAGCACAACAACTGGTCTTTGAGCACCAATACAGGTGTGAATCTTTTAGCGCCAGGAAAAAATCCGAAGTCTAATCTTCAGTTCTTGACTTTCTTTGTCAATACGATCATGGCCATCCATGACAACGCAGATTTATTGCGTGCAGCCATTGCTTCTGCCGGAAACGACCACCGCTTAGGAGCCAACGAAGCGCCGCCAGCCATCATTTCAGCGTTTATCGGTTCGCAATTGTCTCAATTGCTTGACGACCTAGAAAAAAACATCAAGGCGGGTAAAATGACGCCTCAAGACAAAACAGAATTAAAACTCAATATTGGCAAGATTCCACAAATCTTACTAGACAACACAGACCGCAACCGTACCTCACCTTTTGCCTTCACAGGTAATAAATTTGAGTTCCGTGCGGTTGGTTCTTCTGCCAATTGTGGTTCAGCCATGATTGTCTTGAACACTATTATGGCCAAACAATTGCGTTTATTCAAAATCGCTGTAGACAAACGCATAGACAAAGGTGAAACCAAAGACGAAGCGATCCTTAAGGAATTGCAAGCCATGATCAAGGCGTCTAAGAAAATTCGTTTCGAAGGAAATGGTTACGGTGACGAATGGGTTAAAGAAGCTGAAAAAAGAGGCTTGGCTAACTTAAAAGATACGCCACGCGCCCTTAAAGTTTGGCACGATAAAAAGGTAAGCAAGCTTTTCGAAGAAATGGAAGTCTTGACACCACGCGAACTCGAAGCACGTGCTGAAATCGAATTTGAAAATTACATTCTCAAAATTCAAATCGAATCTCGCTTAATGGGTGACCTCGTTCAAAATAACTTCATTCCAGCTGCGGTAGAATACCAAAATAAACTCATTCAGAACGTACAAGGCCTAATGGCGGTTCTTGGTGAGAAAGCGGGTAAAGCTGCAGGTAAAGCACAAATCGAATTACTCGAAAAAGTGTCTATGCACATCAATAAAATGAAAGAAGCATCAGACACCATGTTGGCGCAACGTAAAATCGCCAACAAAATCGAAAGCGCAGAAGACAAAGCCATTGCCTACTGCGACAACGTGAAAGTACATTTTGATGAAATCAGATATCATGCAGATAAACTAGAGCTTTTAGTAGAAGACGAATTATGGCCATTGCCTAAATTCAGAGAATTGCTCTTTATCCGCTAAACAATTTGTTTGTAATAGAGTGAAAGGCCCCAGCTTCGGTTGGGGCTTTTTTTATTCAACCGCTGTTCCGAATAACTTCAGAAATTCGCCGGCGGCATAAAATCTTGGATACAATTGCCAAGTAATTTTTTGATCTTCGGTACGGACACTTTGGGTGCGCTCAGAAAGGTCGTGAAGGGCTCTGTAAATCGGGAAGAGCTCGAGCACCGCTGCGGCCCAGCCTGCGTTCTCAAGCTTGGTGAGTAGCAGTGGGTCTCCAGAGCAATAGAGCGGCTGTAATTTTTGGGTTTGTTTATAGACGCCATTGGCCAGATTTCTTTGTGGCTGACTGCAAATATAGAGTTGCTTTCCGCTTTCTTTGAAGCCGTAATTTGCATCGTTGACCCTTACATAATTTGGATGCCACTCCCAATCGTTTTCAAGATGTTGAATTGCGCTTAAAAAAGCTTTTCTTTTGGTCTGATTTTGAAAAGATAGCAAGCCTTCGAATTCTAATTCTAAACCTTGTTGGTTATTGAGTTTGGCACCATGGTAATTCATAGAAAGTGCAGTGAGGCCATTGAGCGGAACGGTTTGCCCAAATAAATTTTGCAAGGCTAATGGGCAACTTACATGAAAGCCGCTCGGAACCAACATAGGGGAGTTGTTTTGTTTTTCTTTTGGCATGTGCAAGGCAAAGCCGTGTTTGTGCCATTCTAGCAAATAGGGTTGGTGCGAAAGCTCAAAACGCAATTTTCTAGCTTCAAATTTTCTTTTAGGCCAAGTAGCTTTTTGAAGTGCGGCCTCGAAATGCTGTTGCAAATTTTTATCAAGGCTGTTGGTAAATAAAAACAAGCCGTTTTTGTGGGCATAATATTTATTTGAAAGCCATCCGGTTGTTTGGTTTTTTCCGGCAAAGAAGTAGCAAGTGTAGCGCTGGTTATCGGCGCTCAGAACATAAAGCCCAACTGCACCAAATGGATTATAAGTGAAGCCTTCGAGAATGGGGTTCTTCTTGACTTGAACTTGCTTGGCAAATTTCTTTAAGGTTTCTTGCACCTCAATATCTTTAGAAACCGATTGCTGTTCTAAAATCCAGGTTTGAACCACTTGTAGTGGAATGAGTTCAAAACTGAAGTCTTGCTCTTGAAAAGTAGGTGCTTTGGCCATTCGGCTTTTGGGTAATACCAAATAGGGGCTAAGCCAAGCAAATGCACCTAGCAGCAGCAAAATAACAGCCATTGAAATAACTTCTTTGAAGAACTTCATGATGTAAAGATAGATGAAAGTTGAATTGCTTACCTTTGAAGTATGAAGTTCGTAGCAAAATTTATTTTCTGGTTAATCGGTTGGAAGGTAGATCCGACATCGCCAGAAGGCATCCAGAAATGTGTGGTGGCGGTAGGGCCTCATACGTCTAACTGGGATTTTATTTTGGGTCGCTTGGCTTTTTATCAATATGGTGTAAAGGGCCGCTACCTTATGAAAAAAGAACTATTCATTGGCCCGCTTGGTTGGTTTTTAAAAGCCATTGGCGGCATTCCCGTTGATCGCAAAAAGAAAAATAACCTCACGGATACAGCGGTCAAATATTTTGAAGAAAATGAAACGATGTACATGGTGTTTTCGCCGGAAGGTACGCGCAGCTATAATCCGGACTGGAAAAAAGGATTTTATTATGTAGCACAAAAAGCAAAGGTGCCTATTTATGTGGCTTACATCGATTTTGCAACCAAAACAGGCGGTTTCCATAGTTTGGTTTGGCCCACTGGCGATGCAGATGCAGACATCCAAAAAATAAAAGACATCTTGAGAGATTACAAAGGAAAATATCCAGAAAAAGGAATTCTTTAATGCTCTTTTTTGGTTTTAACGCTGTGTGTTTTAGCGTCGTAGCCATAGGGGCAATGCTTGCAACCACTTTTACAGCAATAGCCGCGTTTCAAATGATAAGCTTCGGTAAAAACAATATAGCCTTCCTCGCTCAAGTAATAATCTTCCTCGCTGAGGTTTCCGCGTTTTGAAAAACCAGAAAAATCTTCACTCATGGATCTGCTTTTAGCTAATTGGTTTGCAAAGTTACAAAGTCATTCTTATCTAGAACCTTTTCGCTTCCCTGACCTTAACATCCCTAATCTAAATTTGTTCGTCAAACGCGACGATTTGATTCATCCGGAAATTTCAGGCAACAAACTCCGCAAGTTAAAAGGCAATTTATTGGCAGCCCGAACTTCCGCCAAAGTCCATCAGATCGTCACTTTTGGAGGCGCCTACTCAAATCATTTACTCGCAAGCGCTGCAGCCGCTCATGAACTACAATTGTCCATCATTGGCGTAGTAAGGGGGGAGGAGTTAAGCGCTCAGAGTAATCCGGTTTTAGCAAAATGTGAGGCACTCGGCATGCAATTGCAATTTGTCAGCAGAACCGAATATCAAAAACAAAAACATACAAATGGCTATGACAACCAAAATGGCTTCAAAACCTGGTATATTCCGGAAGGAGGTGCCAATGCCCATTCCCTTTTAGGCTGTCGAGAAATCTACAACGAATCGTTTTTACAACATCACTACAAAGATTTCGATTTGGTCTGCATCGCGCAAGGCACCACCACAACTAGTTTAGGTATTCTTTCCATCTTGAAACCCACCACCAAATTACTAGTAGTGCCCGTACTCAAAGGCTTCGATTCTTTAGCAGAAATGCAAAAACTCGCCCAAATTGCCAAGCAAAACCCTTACACCAATCGCTTTGAATTCCCCTTCCACCAAGTAGAAGTCCTCTCCGAATTCCACCACGGCGGCTACGCCAAAACCACCCCCGAACTCCTCCAATTCACCAAACAATTCAACGCCACCAACCAATTCCCCATCGAACCAGTATACACCGCCAAAGCCCTCTTTGCCCTCAAAGCCTATTTAATTGAAAATCAAGAAAAAATATCCAACAGCCCAAAACCAATCGAAATCTTATTTGTTCATACTGGTGGAATTGTTTAAAACTCGAATCATTTTGTGAAAATCAGATTTTACTTTTAGTTGACAAAACCATAACACTGCTGTAAATTAGCACTCACAAAACAAAACGAACTTTGCTAAAAAACTACTATATGCAATCTTTGAATTTTAAGAAGAATATTTTCTCCATCTTGATGCTTGTTTCTTCCTTTTTGGTTGGAGGGAGAGTTGAGGGGCAGACCGCGACATATACTGTGGCATCAGTATCATCCGTAACAACTTCGGGTATAACACCATCTGGTTCATCTGCAACTTTTTCTCAAACCTACACAACAGCTGGACAAATGACAAGTGGTAAATCTACAACTTTAACATTGTCTGGTTACAGTGGGAAAGTTATTTCTAGCATTGTCCTAAATATGAAGTCTAACAATTCAGCAGGTGCTGGTAATTTAAGTGTTGTTGCAGGTTCTAATACGATATTGTCAATTACTGGTGGTCCAAATTTTAACACATCTTCTTGGTATGGCGCTTGGTCTGCATCTTTTGTGAATATTACTAAAACACCAACTGCTTATACAGTTGGAAGTGGTGAAAATGTTGTCATAACCATTTCTGCAACTGTAAATAGTTTATACATAAATTCTTATTCGATAACTTACGCTGCACCTGTTACTTCCCCTACAATTACAGGCGCTGCTACAACAGCACCTTTCACTAGCACATTTGGAACTGCATCAACAGCACAAACTTTTAGTGTTTCTGGATCTAATCTTACGGCAAGTGTAAATGCTACCGCTCCAACTGGTTTTGAAGTTTCTTCAGATGGAACAACATATGGATCAACAGCTGCTTTCACTCAATCAAGCGGAAGCGCAAGTGGTACGTTGTATATTCGGCTCTCTGCATCAGCACCTGTGGGAACATACAATAGTCAAAATATCGTGTTATCAAGTACTGGTGCAACGAATGTTAACATCACGACTCCTTCATCAGGAAATGCTGTCACTTGTTCATCAGGAACCTGGATCGGTGGGGCCACTGGTAATTTCAACACTGCAAGTAACTGGTGTGGTGGGGTGCCGGCTTCGGGGTCTAGTCTTTCTATTCCGGTGAATACAACGGTTACCATGGATGGTAGCAATGAAATAGTTTTGAATAACCTAACTGTAGACGGGACACTCATTTTGCCTACAAATGCTGAGGTGACAGTGAATGGAAATATCACAAATAATGGTCAAATCATATTGGAAAACAAAGCCACCATTGTTCAAGGAGCTTCTTCGACATATGCTGGTTCTGGAACGGTTCAAGTAAAGCAGGCCATTACAGGGGGGAATAACGGGAGTTCAGCTAATGGAAGATTTTGGTATTTGGGAAGTCCGGTTGCGGGTGGTCTGAGTTCTATTCTTGATGCCGCAGGAAATAATGTGGTTAAATATTGGGATGAGCCAAGTGCTGCTTGGGTAGAAATTACAGATAACACAACAGCTTTGATGGTAGGTAAAGGACATTATTTGAGGTCTTATACGCAAGGAAATCAAGACTTGGTCTTTACTGGTGGGTTGCTCAATAATGGAGCCTATACGTTCAATGTGACTGCTAACGGTTCAAGTTTTAACGGCTTTAACTTAGTGAGTAATCCGTATGCTTCATATTTGAAATGGGACGACGTAACTAAGACCAATGTTGGTTCTACTGTATGGTATAGAACTTCAAATGGTCCAAATACAATGGTATTCGATACTTACAATAGCAATGGAAATGTCGGCACTAGCAATAATGGTAATGCAGCTGTAAGCCAGTACATTCCGCCAATGCAAGCTTTTTGGGTGAAGGTTGAAGGCAGTGCTTCTGGAAGTATTGCAATGGATAACCTTGATAGAAGCCATCACTTGAGTGGGAACCAAGGGATGTACAGCATGGACACCAAATTAATGTTTGCCAACTTGAGCTTGCAAAATGACACCCTAAAAGATCAAGTAATTGTTTACAATAGTTATGAGGCTGCAGATGCTATGGATGCATTTGATTCTGAAAAAATGCTTCAAGCAGGAATGCCTCAGATTTATTCAAAAATTGGGGACAAAAAAGCGGTGATCAATGCCAAACTATTCATGCAACGCAATGAAGATACACCGCTCTATATGAACATTCCTACTGCAGGTAATTTTGAGCTCAAACTCGGAGATTTCAACAGCACCTTTGGTAGCATTTGGTTGGAAGATAAGCAAACAGGGGTATTCCAAAACTTATTGCTAAACGATACTTATCCTTTCGAAACCCAAGCAGGCCAAGATATGGCTCGCTTTGTATTGCACTTCGGGTACCCAACACAAATATTTGGAAGCACTGAAGTTTCAAATGGCCAAGTAGACAATTTCGAAAACCCAATTCATTGGGCTGATGTGAACATCAATTCGATTGGTAATAAGCAAATTGAACTTTCAGCAAGCCTTACTGAAGAAGAGTTGAACATAAATAAAGCCATTCAAATCATTGACCTAACAGGTAGAGTTGTTTACGAAGGTAAATTTTCAAATGGAAATAGTATTTACACCGTTCCAAATTCAAATGCAATTTATCTCGTAAAGCTCAACCTTGGCAATCAACAAAAGGTATACAAACTTCTAGTACAAGATTAGAAACACGTAACTAACCCACTGACCCATATCTCTCCAAATGAAAAATAAAAAGAAATACAGCAGTCCGCAAGTTGACAAGATTCAACTCGACCACGAAATCTCAATGGTGATGATGTCTACACCACCAACCGAACTCCCTCAACAAGATCCATTGATGTCTTTGAAAGGATTTAAGTTGTTCAGGTAATTGAGATTGTCAATGGATGTAAATTTAAAGCAGCCTCAAAAGGGCTGCTTTTGTATTTTCTTTCTTAAGCGATAAAAATTGGTTTCAACTGTTCTTACTGAAACATTTAAAATGTCTGAAAGCTCTTTATGGGAGAAGTCCATTTTATCCAAAAAATAATAGAGTTTTTCTGTTTTTGAGTAATCCACAAGCGCGTCTATTTCATTGAAAAGAGACTCAAACTCTTTTGAAAAATGAACTTTTACACTTTTATAATCAACTAGATCTAATTTTTTTAAATCTTCAATTTGGATCTGCTTGGAAATACTTATTTTATGTACGGATGAGCTATTTTTTTGTAATGAATTAAATTTCACTAAGCTCCATTCAGCAAGCCAACCAATATGAATTGAGATATGGATAAGTAATAGTGCCACAATAACATTCATGATATTTCCTAATTCAAAAATGGCTTGGCTAAAATTAGTGAGATGACTGTAATAAGCAAATACAATAAGTATTGAGATGTCCATTATGTAGTAAATCGTAAAAAGGAGTCCAAAACTTTTTTTGAATTGACCATCAAACAACTCCTGATTCTCCTTACGATAAGTTAAATACAGGTAAACAAATGAAAGGAAAAGAACAGCATCAATAATAATTTGAAAAAGTAAATTAATAGTTGAATTCTTATTGCTTGCATAAAACAAAAATCCTGATTGATCAGAAATTACAAAATGAATCGTTGTAAGCGCTGCTACGATTAAAAGCAAAATTCCAGTTACAAAATTGTTGTTAAAGCTTTTTCGTAGACGTAAATTTCCTGTAAAAAATAAATACAAGACTGGAATGGTTAGGGTGAACAATTCGGAAATAACCCCCATTAAATCCAAAATTTGCTTGAAGTTGAAGTCGTAATACTGGTACGCTAAAAAACATGAAGTACTGATTAAATAGATTACTGAAAATAAACTCAACAAGCGTTCAGCGGGATTTTGATTTTTTATTCTTAAAACGAATAAAACCGTTGCAATAAAAACCAAAAATGTACTAAGATGTGCAAATAGCATAGCGCCAAATATATGGATTTTCTAAATGTAGTAGTTGCGTAGTATCATTATTTTGAGGTTTGTAGTAGTCCTGTAGAAATGGAATTTTCACAAAATCTTTTTTGAATCGTAGATTAGCCCTTGCTATAAAACTACACTGCTATGATTACTCAGACCTATAATCTGGACTATGCTCGAAATTTTATTTTCAAGAGCTTTTTCTTTATTTCTGTAATTCTTTCTTTTATTGGAAAGGGTTGGGGGCAGACTGTTACAATTGGATCGGGAACAACAGAGACGGGTTCAACTTATAGTGGTCCAATAGATGGGTACTATAAATCATTTCATTATCAGGTCATTTATACTGCTACCGAATTAACAGCAGCTGGAATGACAGCAAATGCTGTTATATCGGGATTGGGTTTCTCAGTTTCTGGTGATTATGGCGGTGGAAATTTTCTAGGTTATAAAATTAGAATGGCACATACATCAGAGGTGAATTCTTCTGTCAACAATACATCAACATTGACGGAAGTAAAGAGTTCCTTTAGTTATAACCCAACAGTAACAACTGCGGGCGCCTTTGATATGATAAATTTTACTTCAAATTTTACGTGGAATGGGACTTCAAATATTCTCATTGATATTTGTTCTGATGGTCCGAATCCCTATACTTCGCCATATGGCAGCGTTAGGACAGTTTCAAGTAGTACAGCCAATGGTTCAAGATGTGTAAGGTCGGATTCGGGTACTTCTCAATGCGCCGTAAATACAAGTTCCATTAATACAACAAAACCTCAAATTAGATTTTCAATATTGTTAGCTCCTTGCTCGGGCACACCTGCTCCGGGTAACACTTTAGCAAGTGTGAATCCTGTTTCAGGAGGTTCCGCTACAGTATTAACTTTACAAAATACCACTTCTGGATCAGGTGTAACCTATCAGTGGAAGTCTTCTACTGATAATATTACATTTAACACAATTAGTGGAGCTAATAGTGCAACTTACTCTGTAATACCAACAGCTCCAACTTACTATGTTTGTGATGTTACTTGTTCTGGTACAACAACAACGTCTAATCCACTACAGGTAAATTTGGCCTATTGTACCCCAACTGCAACATCATCAACCTATTACATATCAAATTTCACTACTTCGGGTGGTGCATCAAATATTAATCTCTCATCTAGCGGAGCAGCTGGTGGTTATATAAACAATTCTACAAATTATTCTTGTTCTCAGTATGCAACAGGAATTGTAAATATTTCAATTGGGAGTTACGTGGGCTCAGGTACAGGTTTATCTGTTTACATAGATTGGAATAATAATTTTTCCTTTAATGATGCCGGAGAGAAGGTCGTTGGAACAACAGCTTATACATCTTTAAACCCATGGACTTCAAGCTTTTCAGTGCCAGCAGGAACTCCATTAGGCAATTATAGAATGAGAGTAGTAAATGATTATAATTCATCAACACCGGTTTCATGTCCATCTGGTATTTCTGGTGAAGTGGAGGACTATACTTTTTCTGTCATCGCCCAACCAACCTGCATGGCCCCAACGGCGCTGACATCCAGTTCAATTTCTTATCAAACAGCAAATATTGGTTGGGCAGCTCCTACAAGTGGAACAGCACCAAGTAATTATGAGTACGAAATCCGAACTTCAGGTGCTGCTGGTTCCGGTGTGACCGGTTTGGTATCATCCGGTACGGTTTCCACAAATTCAGCAAATATTACAGGCTTGAATGGTGGTACAACTTATACCTATTATGTTCGTTCTAGTTGTGGAAGTGGAGATTTCTCGTTTTGGGTAAGTTCTACTTTTACTACTTTATCATGCGCAAGTTTACCAACATTAGTTGCTGCTAGTTCTATTACGACTTCAAGTGCAACAATTTCTTGGACGGCTGCAGCTTCAGGTACTCCAGCTGGATACGAATATGAAGTTAGGACTTCGGGTATTGCGGGGTCGGGTGCTTCTGGATTGTTTGCAACGAACACAACCACAGCACCAGTTGTATCGGCAAATATTACAGGATTAAGCCCAGCAACGACCTATACAATATTCGTTAGAACGGTATGTTATAGTGGGTTTAATAGTAATTGGACTTCTGCCGTAACTTTTAATTCTGGTTGTGAGGCTCCTCTTTCTTTAGCAGCGTCAGCAACTTCCTCAGCACAAACATTTACTACTATCTCTGGATCGTTCACGGCAGCTAGTTCAAACCCACCTACGGGTTATATAGTGGTTAGATCTACAAGTGCAACGGCGCCTAGCACTTTGGCTGCGGCCACAACACTTCCAACATTGGGAAGCACTTGGAATTCTATATCGGGTACTAATGTAGATTATATTGGTACTTCAGCAGGGACTTGGACTTCAAGCGGATTGACCAATTCTACTACTTATTACTATTATATTTTTTCTTATAATAATACCACTTGTAGCGGTGGGCCGGTTTATAGTACTACAGCGTACTCCTTTTCACAAAGTACACAGACTTGTCCATCTTTTTCGTCGACAATAGCAATTAACGGAGCAACGGCTGTACCAGGAACGTCTTATCCAACCTTAACTGCTGCAATAGCAGACCTTCAATATTGCGGTATAAATCAACCAACAATTCTTGAACTTTCAAGTGGTTATCCTTCGTCAACGCTGACAGAGACATTTCCAATTACACTTTCTTTGATAAACGGAATGAGCTCTATAAATACAATAACTATTAGAGAAGCAGCAGGGGTTACGGGATTGTCACTTTCAACATCCAGTACATCCCCTGCAATTGACGTAAATGGAGGTCAATTTTGGGTAATTGATGGAAGGCCGGGAGGAAGTGGTACTCGTGACCTCTTGATTTCAAATAGTGGAAATGGATCTGCAATAAAGTTTAGAAACGAAGCTTCAAATAATACAATCAAATTTGTTAATGTAAGTTCAAATGTTACGAGCACTACCTCTGGAGTTATATTTTTTGCTGGAACAAATGGTATAAACGGAAATGATAATAATCTAATTAATTACTGTGATATTAATGGTAATGCAACTGCGTCTAATATTATATATTCTAATGGAACTGGAACAGGAGCAACTGCAACTGCAAATAGCAATAACATGATTTCAAATTCCTTAATAAGAGATCAGTTTTCAAATAGTGTAGCCACAAATGGAATTTTATTAGAAAATGGAAACACTGATTGGACAATAACAGGGAATAGTTTTTATCAAACTGCGAGCAGGACTTTTACTACTGCAGCTACCCATACGGCTATTTCAATTGCACATAATACACATAATGGTGCAATAATCACAAATAATATAATAGGTGGTGGAAATTCTAGTGCAGGCGGTAGTGCTTGGACAATTAATGGTTCTGTTGCAAATAGATTTGTGGGAATAAGTATAACAGCTTCTACTACTGCTACTTCAAGCATTCAAGGAAACACAATCTCTAATTTTAATTTTTCAACAACTTCTGGATCAACATCTTCAGGTGGGCCTTGGTGCGGAATTTTAGTTTCTGCTGGAAAGGTAAATATTGGAAATATTAATGGAAATATAATTGGTTCTTCAACCGGAGTAAATTCAATAATCTTGAATTTAGCGACTAATTCAGGTGGAATTAGTTCTGGCATTTTTATCGCCGCAATTGCAAGTGATTTTAACGTTTCTAATAATATTATTGGGTCTATTACTATAACGGGCACTTCCGTAAGTATTGCTCATGGATTTAATGGGATTAATACGGCTGCTACTGGGTCGGTTTCGATTTCAAATAATTTAATTGGAAGCAATACATCATTAAATAGTATTAATATTTCAAACGCTTGTACAAATACAACGGGTACATTACCTTACCTGAATGGAATATATAATACGGGAAATTCAAACTCTTTAGTTATTACCAACAACACAATTTCAAATTTGAATAACGCCTTTGTGCCATCGTCATTTCAATCTAGTTTAAATTCAATTGTATGTGGAATTTCGTCAAGTGCAGGAACAACAACGATTTCAAATAACACTATTAGAAATCTTATAGCCGCAGCAAATTCTACAAATACTGGGTTAAAATCTTCAGTAATTGGAATTTCAGCCACAATGAATGCGGGTTCGTCAATTTCACAAAATACTATTTATGCATTAAAGAGTAGCTGTGCATCGGGAACAACAATTAGTGTGACTGGTATAGCGTATTCTGCAGCCTCGACAGGGTCAAATATTATTGACAAGAATGTTATTTATAACCTAGGCAATATGTCGTCAACTTCTGGAAAAATTCAAGGTATTTATGCTGTCGCAGGTAATTCGAATGTTCAGAATAATATGATAAGTCTTGGTCTTGATGAATCCGGAGCAGATATTACATTACCTGTTTCAATTTATGGATTTTATGAGTTGGCAGGAACAAATAATTTTTATCATAATACAGTAAATATTCTAGGAACTAATGTAACAAGTAATACAACAATTCCTTCTACATCAGCTTTCTATTGCTATGCTGCGACAGCTTCTCGAAATGTGAAAAACAATATTTTTGTAAATGTTCGATCAAATGCCTCAGCATCAGGAGGGCCTAAAAATTATGCAGTGTATTTTCCTTCAAGCGGTGTAGCTGGAACATGTGACTATAATATTTACCAAGCAAGTGGTCTAGGTGCTGTATTTGGAGCAATTGCAGGTGGTGATAAAGCAAGCTTCACACTATGGAAAGCTTACTCCACTTCACTTGATCCCAATTCACTTGAAGCGTTACCAACATTTACCTCCACCACAGATCTACATCTCAACCCAGCGGCTAACTGTTCTTTAGATAATAAAGGAACTTATATTGCGGCTGTAACCACTGATATAGATGGGGCATCAAGAAGTAATTCGACACCTGATATTGGTGCAGATGAGTTTACTTTTTCTGGAGCGAATGTGACATGGACCGGTGGTACATCAAATGTGGTTACAAACACTGCAAATTGGGCAGGCGGAATTTTACCGAGTACTTGTTCGAACGTGATTATTCAAAGTGGAAGTGCTAATTATCCTAGTTATACTACCCTAACTATCGATCCAGGAACAACCTACACCCTCCAATCCGGTGCCCAACTCACCATCTCAGGTACCCTTACCAACAACGGAACACTTACTTTAGAAAGTGGGGCTACTTTGGTTCAAGGTTCTGGTTCTACTTTGGCTGGTTCGGGTACGTACAACGTGAAGCAAACGATTACTGGTGCGGGTTCAACGACGCCTTCTGGTCGTTTCTGGTATCTAGGTAGTCCGGTTTCATTGGCGAGTTCTTCGGTTTATTTTGCTTCGAATGCTTCGAATGTGGTGAAGAAGCGCGATGAGGTGAATAATGCCTGGACGGCGCTTTCAAGTGGAACTCCTGAAAACTTGGTAGTTGGTCAGGGATATTATACGCAAGCCATCCCGTCTACTTCGACGATTAACTTTACAGGTGGTTTACTTAATAATGGCTCTATTTCGGTAAGTGGCCTTACCAGAACAGCCGGTCAGGGCTATGAAGGATTCAATTTGGTTTCTAATCCTTATCCGTCTTACTTGAATTGGGATAACGTAACCCGTACCAATGTGGATGGAACCATTTGGTACCGCACGCACGATGGTGCAGCAATGGTATTTGATACCTATGTTGCTGGTTCGGGAGGTGTTGGCACGAATTTGAATGGTACTACGGTAAGCAATTTTATTCCACCGATGCAATCTTTCTGGGTAAGAGTTTCTTCAGGAAGCACCACAGGCGGGCTTACGCTGGACAACACGATGCGTTCACACTTTACTTCAGTGAGTGGAAGTGTTGCGGGGTTGAAGTCTACTGGTGCTGAAAAAGATTTATTCCTGCGCATGAATTTGCATAACTCCAATAAGAAAGATCAGTTGATTGTTTATGTCAATGACCAAGCAAGCAATACGTTTGATCAGCTCGACGGTGAGAAAATGATGCAGGCCGGTTATCCGCAGTTCTATACCAAAGCGGGTGATAAGAAGATTGTGATCAACGGTTTGAATAATGCCAAAAAACAACAAGCATTGCCTATTACGATGGAATTGGTTTCAACTGGGGTGCACTCATTTGAAATTGAAGACCTAGAAATCAGTAATGGCTTGGTTTGGCTAGAAGACAAACAAGAAGAAATCATTCAAGCACTCGAGCCAGGAACCATTTATGAGTTCTATTCAAACTCAGGTATTATTGCAGATCGTTTTGTATTGCATTTCCAACTACTAGATGGCGCAACACCAACTAATGCGCACAATGAAGTAGGAGCATACGCAACTTTCAATGGCAAAGGTGCAAATGTGCATGCTGAGGCAGCAGGTGTGGTGGTGATTAAATTGCCAGCATCAACAGAAGGTGTTACTGACATTCAGATCAGAGATGCAGCGGGTAAATTAGTTTATACAGGTTCAATGAATAACTTAGAAACCAGCGTTCAGTTAGCTGAAGCAAACGGCATCTATTACGTGACCTTGAATTCAGCCACAGGCGTTGAAGTGAAAAAAGTATTTATTCAACAATAAATAATTGGACTTCATTTAAAGAATTAAAAGATGAAAAATCTACAGTATACAACAAACAAGTCGAAATTCGTTAAGAAGACTTATTTAACTCCAAAAGTGGAGCAAATTCAACTCGACCACGAAATCTCAATGGTCATGATGTCTTTGCCGCCGACAGAAATGCCACAACAAGATCCACTGATGTCTTTGAAAGGGTTTAGGTTGTTCAGATAAACTAAGCTCTCTAAAAGCTCTATAGTGAGTTTCATTCTGATCATTAAATTCAAAAAGCCTCCAGCAATGGGGGCTTTATTTTTTTCTTGTAAAATGACCAAGGCGCAAGAGCCAAGCTGTAAGATAGGAGCGGTTTGGAGAAGTGTAGTTGAGGTAGCGCTTAGACGGAAACGCTTCGAAGAACAGGAGCGGTAGGGTCTTCCAAGAAAACGAATACAAAAACAGGCGTGGCAAGAACTTATAGCGCAATTGTTGGCCTAAGGTGGGCTTGAGTTCTTGTAAAAAGAATTTCAGGTAGAAGAAATAGCGGCTTGGCGCTGCTTTTCGATTGGGTAGGTAGTTGTCTTCAAGAAGGCCTAGCCAAATCATGCAATCAATGACTTCTTCGATTTTACGCTGAACACTTTTGCTGAAAGTATTTTTTTGACTTGGGTAGTCGAGTTCTTTTAGCGTGTGGTAAACATCGATGAAAGAGCTCATTTTAAAGTGATTTCCTTTGTCGAGGTGCACCCACAAGTGTAATAGATTGAAAAGTGCTGCATCTTTGGCATTCAAGACCCAAGTATATTGATCTTGCCAGGAGACTTTAGTACGATTCCAGAGTAGTTTTTCAGTAGAAAAATTGAGTTCCAGAAAGGTATCAAAAAGTAAAATGTGCACATCGATATTGAGCCCATTAAAGCTAGCTTGCAAAGGGGCATGCAATTGAAAGTGTTTTTCGTGAAATGCCGATTTGTCAATGCTTGGTTTACAACTGAACCCGAGCCGAGACAAAATGGTTTGCAGTTTGTCGAGGTCTTGAGGTCTGATCAGTAGATCGATGTCTGAGATGTGGCGGATGCCCGTTTCTTGATAGGTCCGAAACAGTAAATCCATTCCTTTTAAAACAGCATATGGGATATGAGCTTTCTCAAGGACGGGTTGTAGCTTGGTGAGCAGTTCGATAAACGCATGATTAGATGCATCTATTTTCAGGTATTGCATTTCTAGCGCTCTCCAAGATAGCATCTCGGTAGGTTCGAAGGCCGCTAACTTTAGATTTCGATAAGCGAAACCAGATAAATGGCTCAGTTGTGCTAGCTGAAAAAAACGTTTGTCAACAATTATTTGCTGACTACTTGTGTTGTCATTTTGGTGAATGGCTAACTGAAAAAGCTGCAGGGCTTCTTTACTTAAAGAAAATGGGTATTTACTAGCACTTGCTTTCATGTGCTAAAATGTATGCAGTGACTTCGGGCGTAGGGACCACGCCTAATAAATGACAAGGGTGTGTTTCAACTACCGAAGTGGCCACTTCCATGAGGTGAGCGAGGTGCGATTTGTTGTGTCCATGATGGATGGTGTGGGCCAATAATTTACTAAGCGCCTTGACGCCTTGAATAGGTTCTATTTGGTTGGCGGGCGCATGATAAGGGAAAAACACAGTGTGCAAAGGGCCAACTTTTGGCTCAGCTACATAAAACATAGGCGTGTTGTAAACCTTCCAGCCATCAGCATGTTTTCTGAGCAATAAGCGGTCGTCGTTGATGACCGTGGCATTCAGGTGGGTCTCCCAAATTTTTGCCATAGTGCTTTTGCCCACTCCGCTAAAACCTGAAAAAACGCGTGTTTGCCCTTCGTAAACCACTGCAGAACCATGAATCAGTAAGACTTCTTCGATGGTGCTGAGGTAATACCAAAGCAGTGGCCCGAGCGGATAAGCAAGTGGGTTAATTGCGTTTTGAGCACAAACTGTGGCATAGATGTCCCAAGTGCGCTCAGTTTCTGACCAATAGGCTATTTGTTGGAGTTCTGAGAGTGCTTCTGGGTTATAGACCAAAACACAAGTGTGCTGGTCGTTTTGATGTAATTCCCAGAGAGTGCCTTCTGGGGTTTTGGCTTGGTAGTGGATTTCAGGCTGAATGAAATCTGTAGGAAAACCGGCATGACATCTGATGAATATATCGGGTGTTTTGTTTTCTACCAAAAAGGGTAGGTAAGAGTCTTCTATTTGCAAAGCACAATTGGCTTGCAATTCAAATACAAATGCCCCAACTGCAAGTTGAATCTTAGGCATTGGTGATGTAGTGATGTAAATTTTTAATGAAGTCTTGGAGATCAGATTGCGCTTGTGCTTCAGTTACTTCATATTGAGCTAAAATTGCCGAGAGGATTTCGGAGAAATTTTGACCCATAACAATGCGATCATAGATGAAACTCCCGAGTTCGTTGAAGCTGAAATACTGATTGAAATCGGCAACGTTGTCTCGGAGCGGAACCAAAAGAAGTTCAGCGCCAATGCGCTTGCAAACAAATTGTTCAGAAAGGCCTTTGATTGCGGAGAGTGAATCACTGAATTGCATATGTAAAATTAAGCATTCTTTTGTAAGTTTACATGCGTACAATGGCAAAACAAGACCCTAGCTTCTGGTATCAATGGATTCTGAGTTCTCTTCAAGAAGGGAAAGCAGTAGAAATTGTGGCCAAAGGTTGGAGTATGTGGCCAACGATCAAGCCGGGTACTTCCTTGACCATTTCAAAGGTGGACATCTCAGCACTTCGACCAGGAGATTTGATTGCTTTTACAAGAGCTGAGCATTTTGTAGTGCATCGGATTGAAGAAATTCAATTCAATGGTTCTTATGCAATCTATACAAGGGGAGACGCCAATTTGCGACGCGATGAACCAATTACCTCTGAAAATTTCTGCGGAAAGGTTCAGGTTGTCAAGGCGCAACAAAGCGCACTAGAAGGCAATTTTCCTGCGCCGCATTTACCCAAGAGAGTTATGAGTGCTTTTGTGCAATTTATTTTCATCAATTGCAATAGGGTAAAAAAAATCCCGCTTCTATTGAAACGGGATCCACATTGAGTTCAACTCTTTATTTGATCTTAGATCTGGAGTTGTATTTTTTGTAGTTCATTAAGACTTTGAAGTAAAGTTCTGCAGCTCCAATTCCGCTGGTGGCTTGGTTGAGTCTTGAGGTATTGGCATCGAATGAAATACCAAAACGGAAACGATCCACCTTCATACCGAAGGTTGCAACTACTGCATCTTTATGGCGGTAATAGACGCCGTAATTTACACAGCTAGACTTATTGATTCCGGTAATTTTTGATCCTTCTTTGAATGTGCTTTCAAAAGTAACACCTGCAGTAAGCGAATTGGTTTTACCTGTTTTGAAGAATAAAATGTTTGGTTGAATGCGAAGGTCTTTGTTTCGAGTAGCAAGATCTGCGCCTCCTTGAAGTACCATTTGCATATACATTTTGTCTCCGGTAAATGACCACGCCATTTTAGGTTTCACAAGGTGGTTAACGGCATAACCTACATAGATGCTTGATTTGCCTTGCAATTGGTGTTGGAAATGAACCCCTGCACCTAAATCCATGGTTGCGTAGCTTCCGTTGATGCTGTTTTCAACGCCGGTAGTGGCAGGATCAAAAGTGGTTCCGTTCCATTGGTTTTCCCAGGTTTGTGAGCTGCGGTCAGAAGACTGCTGAATAAAACCTGGCGACATACCAATACTTAAGCGATTGTGGCGATCAAGACCAATTGTGTAGTTGATCGGAATCGAAACGCTAAGGGTGGTGAGGTTGGCTGAACCGGTTTGGTCTGAAAGCACATTGAAGCCCATTCCGAAGCTATTGGTGCTACCAAGGCTTCCGCTTTCTTTTACTTTGAATTCACCATTTAAATAATTGGTGCGCATGCCAACTCCCATGTCTGGAACAGTAAGCCATTGTGAGCGGTGATTGACAAAAAAGCTCATGTCGTTTTGGCCAAGAGCAACCGCTGCTGGGTTATAGATGACAGCAGACTGGTTCCAGTTGGAAATGAGTCGGTCGTGTTGAGCGTTTGCACTGAGTGCAAATAGGGCGCTAAAAGATAAGATGAGTTTACGTTTCATGTGTTTATCTGAAAAGTGTCACATTTCCTTTACGCGAACCTGAGCGGCCGTCGATTGTTCGGAAATTTAAAATATAAGTGTAAGTTGCAGGATTCATTGGCTTCCCTTTAAGGGTTCCATCCCAGCCTTCGTGTACGTCAGTAGTTCTGAAAACTTGTTGACCGTAACGATTAAATACGCGCAAATCGATTTCAGCGAGCGCACCACCTTCTTCGAAGCCGTTTCCAAAGTTGCCGTCTTCGTCAACGTTGGTGAGTACTCTGAAGTAGTCGTTTTCTCCGTCTCCGTTAGGGGAGAAAGAATTTGGAAGTTCAATTTTAACCAAGTTGGCAAAATTTACAGTAACCAATACGGTATCATAAGCATAACAACCATTGAGGCCGTATTGGATGACATAGTTTGTAGTGTAAAAAGGAGTAACGGTGAGTGAATCTCCAGCCATGCAGGTGATGCAGCCAGGGATGCTGTCTGCCGCTACACCGCTTGGGTACCAAGTGAGGTTTCCGCCAATTGGCGCACCTTCTGCATATAAATAGGCTTCTTGGAATATGTCAATTGTGGTGTCTGGAATCACTACATAGGCACCAGCTAGTGTATCAGAAATGGTACTGGTAAGGGTTGGCATAGGTAATACCGTTACAAACTGAGAAATCGTACTCACGGCGCCTTGTGCATTGGTTGCAGTAAGCGTAATTTGAAAAGGGGCAGTAGTGCTTGCCGTATTGAAACAAACTTGCCCCGGATTTTGACCAATGTAGGTCGATGGGGTTCCGCCGTTGAAGGTCCAAGTGTAGAGGAGGCCGTCACCGGTAGAATTGTTAACTAAATAGATGCAATCGCCCTGACAAAGATTGTTGTCGGCATCGGAGATGGTAAAGTTGGCACTTGGCGCTTGTGCATAGCTAAGCACGGCAAGGCAACTGAATAAAAGTAGTGATAAAGCTTTCATACGCTTATTAAAGTTGTACAATAATACGAAAGTACGCAAAAAAGTTTCAATTCACTTGATTATTCCTTTTCAAGGAGTTGAATCATTTGTTGTGCGGCGGCTACATCGTGTACCCTGAAAATTCTTGCACCCTTTGTATAGGCTAAGGTTTGTAGCGCTGTAGTGCCGTTCAAAGCATCGGTAGCATCGATGCCTAATTTTTTAGTAATCATCGATTTGCGCGAGACACCAATTAATAAAGGATAGCCCAAAATATGTAAATGCTCGAGTTGTTGCAAAAGTTGGTGGTTTTCTTCTAGCGTTTTGCCAAAACCAAAACCAGGGTCTATTAGAATATCTACGACACCCATTTCTTTGAGGGCGGCAATTTTTTCAGATAGAAAAGACAACGCATCAGAAAGGATACTGTTAAATTGGGTTTTGCTTTCCGATAGATTATCTGTAGTATTTCTATTGTAGGTCAAGACATAGGGCAGCTTGGTGCTTGCGGCCACCTCCCAAATTTTAGGGTCTTGTTGTCCCGCTGATATGTCGTTAATTATATCACAGCCCTGTGCTGCGGCAAACTGAGCCACCTCTGCATAAAAAGTGTCAATGGATAGTAAGGCAGTAGGAAATTGTTTTTTTAAAATTGAAATAATGGAACCAATTCTGTTGATTTCTTCTTGGGCAGAAACAAGCTCGGCGCCAGGTCTCGTAGATTGTGCACCGATATCTAAAATATGACAACCTTGTTCAATCATGGTTTGTGCGGCGGCTAATATGGAATCTTGCTGAGGCACCCTGCTTTCTTTGTAGAAAGAATCGGGTGTCATGTTTAAAATTCCCATTATCTTTGGTTGTGCAAAATCGTGAAGCCGGCCGTTAATTTGTACATAACGACTGCTTTGAAATTGAGCACCTAGATCCATAGCTTGATTCATGACACAAACACAATTAGAATACACAAATGTAATGACTATTTGTCGAGAGATTTTCGAAAAAAAATCTCATGACTACGGCTTGTCTTGGCGCATCTTGCGTCCGAGTTCACTCACTGATCAACTTTTCATTAAGGCGCAACGCATCAGAACCGTGCAAGAAACCGGAGCCAGCAAGGTAGACGAATCATTTGACGACGCTTTTCAAGCGATTGTCAATTACTGCATTATGGCCATTATTCAGGTGCGTATTCCAGCAGGTTTACAAGACACCATGACACCTACTGAAGCTATTCAGCATTACGATCATATTGCCGCAGAAGCCAAAGCGCTCATGGAAAGAAAAAACCACGACTACGGCGAGGCTTGGCGCGACATGCGTGTGAGTTCGCTCACTGACCTCATCCTCAGTAAGATCATGCGCATCAAGCAAATTGAAGACAACGCGGGTCAGACACTCGTTTCGGAAGGGGTAGAAGGCAATTATTTTGACATGCTCAACTATAGTGTTTTTGCGCTCATCCACCTCGGGAATTGTTAAGACGCTGTTAAAGCTTTGACATGCAGCATGAATCCATTTATTTTCGACCTACAAATAAATTCAATATGGAAAACATCGAACGTTATTTACCTTGGTCAATTAGAATACTCATTGCGGGTTTATTTTTAATTTCTGCCTACGGTAAAATTTATCCAGATCCTTCGGCCTACGCCACCATTTCAACTTTTGAAGTAAAGCAACTCTATCCACTCGGGTTTTCTCCTGAACTCGCCAAGTTGTTTTCGCGTTCTTTAATTGGAATTGAATTTGGTTTGGGCTTGTTGCTCGTTTTTCCGTTCGACCTCAAAAAATGGGTCATTCCTTCGGTGATTTTAATGTTGGGCGTATTTGTGGTGCATCTGAGCATCCAAATGCTCACTTCAGGTAACCAAGGAAATTGCGGTTGTTTTGGGGCTTTACTTCCCATGACTCCATTAGAAGCCATCATGAAGAATATTCTTTCTATTGGTTTATTGCTCATTTTATGGAAGCGATATGAAAGCAAGTTGCCTGAAAAATCTAGCCCATGGTTTTTAACAACGATTTTAAGCGCATGCATGTTGCTCATGTTTATGTTTATCCCGACAACAAAAGCAACTACTATTGTAGACGCCCCAATGCCAAGCGCTAACACAGCTCCTATTTCGAATCCAACAGGAACTAATTTAGAACAAGGTCAAGACCCAAAACAAGGGACTCAGGCTCCGCTGGCTCAGGCCGACACTACGGGTAAAACAAAAAAGCCAAAAGATTTAGGGCCCAAACCTAAAAAGTCTGGTTATGAAAAATATTTTGCCAACATCAACGAAGGCAAAAAACTCATTGGCTTTTTTGCACCAAGTTGTGATCACTGCCGCGCAACTGCCAAACAATTGGTAGCCATGAAAAATAGCACCCCCGATTTTCCTGAATTACAAATTTTATTCATGGACGAAGCGGCAGAAGAAATCCCTGATTTCTTTAAATTTGCTGGCGGCTCTTTTAATTATAAAATATTGGATATCATTGACTTCTGGGGAGTTTTAGGAGGTAACCGCGATGTGCCAGGTGTGGCATATATCTGGAATGGTAATGTGGTGAAATTCTATCATAGCCCAGAGGGCCCACAAGCTTTCAACAAAGAAGACTTGAAAACCCAACTTCAAAAGCAAAAGTTGCGCTGATAAAAGTCTTATTTTCGTTTATGCGAAAAAAAATACTTGCGGCAAATTGGAAAATGAATTTGACGCAACCTGAAGTTCAGCTTTGGGCTCAGCAATTTGAAAACCTTAATTGGAGCAGCGACACCAAAGAAGTGCGCGTTTATCCGAGTGCTATTTATTTAGCTAGCTTGGCTTCATCCATGCCGGGTGTCGGAGCCCAGAATTTTCACGCTGCACCTTCGGGCGCCTTTACCGGTGAAGTTTCCCTTTTGCAGCTTCAAAGCATTGGGGTACATTCTGTACTTATCGGTCATTCAGAACGCAGGTCCATTTTTCAAGAAAACGATGCAATTATTGCCGAAAAGATGCAGGCCGCTTTGCAACAGCAAATGCCTGTGATCTTGTGCTGTGGTGAAGCGCTTTCTGTGCGTGAAACCGCTGGTCATATCTCATTTGTTCAAGAGCAATTGAGTTCAGCTCTTGCTGGAATTGCCTCAGAGCAAACACCTTTCCTTACTATTGCATATGAGCCCATCTGGGCAATTGGTACGGGTTTGAATGCCAATGCGGTTCAGATTACCGAAATGCATGCTGCCATCAGAAGTTTATTACTCGAACTTTTTGGCAATGCAGGGCAAGACATTCCGATCCTTTATGGCGGAAGCGTCAACGCGGCCAACGCCCAAGAAGTCTTTGCTTGTCCGGAAGTAGGCGGAGCGCTCGTAGGTGGTGCCTCTTTGGATCCGGCTATTTTTTATCAACTCTGGGAAAATCTCTAAAATGAACTATTACGAATTACGCACCGAACTCAATGATTTTGAGCATTGGTCTGACATCCTGATTGCCTATTTAGCAGAACAACAGTTTGAGAGTTTTGTAGAAGAGAATCCGTTCTTGCTCGCTTATATTCCGGAAGACATGTATGATGGTGCTGCACTCCAAGACTTGCTTGGTCAGATTCAGCAAGAAGGCAATTGCATAAAAGGTTTTGATATCAAGCTTCTCGCGCAACAAAATTGGAATGCCACTTGGGAGGCTCAGTTTGAGCCTGTATATGTAGGGGAGCAATTGCGCATTGTGGCACCATTTCATGAGCTCGAGTCATTTTCAGGCATGGAGATCACTATTTTACCTAAAATGAGTTTTGGTACCGGGCATCACCAAACCACACACCTCATTTGTCAGACAATGTTTGATCTTGATTTTAAAGACAAAGTTGTGCTAGACATGGGGTCGGGGACAGGCGTGTTGGCCATTTTGGCTGAAAAATTAGGGGCCAAACACATTCGGGCAGTTGAAATCGAGGCTTGGTCTGCAGAGAACATTACTGAAAACATGGCACTGAATCAGTCTAGCGCTATTGCCGCTATTCACGGCGGCATAGAGGCCATTGGTGCAGAGCCCTTTGACATCATTTTGGCCAATATCAATAAAAATGTATTGTTGGCACAAATTTCGCAATATGCCGAGGTGCTCAAGCCTGGTGGTCTGCTGTTGTTATCAGGTTTTTTTGTAACCGATGCTCCAGATCTGATTGCAGCTGCAGCCGCAAAGCAATTACAACATCAACAAACGTTAGACCGCGAAAATTGGGCGGTGCTTCAATTTAAAAAAATATGAAACACATCTTCTTAATCTGTGTTTTGCTCTTCATGGGTGGGCAAAATTTGTTTGCGCAATCGTTTCCAAACGAGCGCGATAAATTTGTCAAGACTTGGCAGCAATTAGTGACCAACGAAGAAGCTCAGGGCTATTTAAAAGGAGATTTTGCACAGCAAATCAAGGGGTCCTTACTCAACGAAACTCAGTTTAAAAAGTTAGTCGATAACTGCAATCAGCTCAGTGCCAAAAGTGTCCCGCTTTATCCAGACCTCTTTTTGTTTATGCAAACGAGTGTGGTCATGGTCGAGAAAAAATCAAATCCGGAGTTGGCCTCACCTTGGTTGAAATTCGTAATGGATTACGCCGCAAGTCCGGACGAAAAACTCACTAATTTTTTAGTATTCTCTCTAGATTTCTTTAAAGATTTATCGCTTTATAAAGAAGCCAATTATCGCTGGACTGTTGCTGGCGGCACCATAGAGTGGGTCAATGTCAAAACCTTGCAAATCAAGGTGCAAGATGCAGATTTAAAATGTTATTATTTCAGCAAGCAAAGCAATCAAGACTCTATCGTCGTTTACAAAACATCCGGAACCTTTGACATTCAGTCCAGAAAATGGGTCGGTACATCAGGCACCATCACCTGGGAAAAAGTAGGCTTGCCTAAAAACGAAACTTTTGCAGTACTGAAAAACTACAAATGTGATTTCAATACAGCCAAACTAAAGGCAGACACCGTTTTGCTCACCACGCCTTACTTTCCAAAACCCATTGTAGGGCGGCTCAATGACCTCACTTACCTCGATTTAGGAGAAAAAGAGTCGGCACCCAAATTTGCTTCTTATGAACAGCGCTTGCAAATCAATAACCTCCGCGAGCAAATGGATTACGAGGGTAGCTTTACATTGAATGGAGCCGATTTTTTAGGAAAGGGAACCGGGAACTTTCCAGCCAGATTGATTTTTAAGCGCCAAAGTAAGCCCGTTTTTGAGATCAGCGCCAACGATTTTGAAATGAGTCCTAAGCAAATATTAGCACGCGATGCAAAAGTGGTCTTGCGTTACAAAAATGGAGACTCTGTCAGTATTCAAGAGTGTTTCTTCACTTTTGATGAAAATCAGCAAATGCTACGCTTGTCAGCGGGACAGCGCGGTAATGAATATTTTCCATTTATCGACAGTTACTTCAAGGTTTATTGCTACGCCCCAATTTTAACCTGGAAAAAAGGAAGCCCTGATCCATACTACACTTTTGATGTCGGTACCGCCCAAGAGCGCAAAACGGCCAAATTTGAGTCCATGGATTACTTTGATGCCGCACTTTACGGAAAATTTGCAGGGGTCGGCGGTACCCATCCTTTTGTGCAAATTTCAAATTTGGTTGAGGCACAAGGAAAAACAGCCTTTACAGACGGCGAGTTGGCCAATGCTATGAAAAAGACCATTGATCAAGTCAAGCCTCTGTTTGTAGACCTTGCTGCTGCTGGTTTCTTATTATCAGATCCAAAACAAAAAAAATGGTTGGTGAGCCCTAAGCTTTTGGCTTACGCTGCCGCGAGTCAAGGCACCAACGATTTTGATAATTTGCGCATCGAAAGCGATTTAAGAAAGTCGAAAGAAAATGCCTACGCGCATATCCAGCTTGATCAACAAGTTTTGCAAATCAGAGAGGTGCAGCAATTGGTTTTATCTGCAAGTCAAAAAGTACGCATGTTACCCGATACAACACTCATCACCATGTATCAGAACCGCGACATCGTATTTTCAGGGATCTTGCAAGCAGGCAAGCTAGAATTCAGCACCAAACAAGCCAAATTCGACTACGAAAATTTCTTAGTCAATTTGTACACCACCCAAAATACCAAGTTTAGGGTACGCCCGTTGCGCAAAGAAGACGGAACCGATGCCATTGAAATGCAGAGCAGTTTAAAAGGCGTGAGAGGAATTCTTTACATTGATTTACCCTCCAATAAAGCCGGAAAAATGGTGGCTAATGCCCAGTTTCCTTATTTGTCAACAGCAGCGCCATCTTATGTGTATTACAGCGATAAAGATATTGTAAAAGGAGCTTATGACAGTACTCGATTTTATTATGAGGTTGCAAATTTTGAACTCGATAGTTTAGATAATTTTGTCGAAGCTACTTTGCAACTCAAAGGTCAGCTCAATTCTGCGGGCATTTTCCCTAAACTCTCAGAACCTTTGCGGATCATGAACGACTACTCGTTTGGCTTCATGACCTCCGCGCCGGCAGAAGGCTTGGCTTTCTATGAAACCAGTTCGCGCTATAAAAATCAGATTTACTTGTCGCATAACGGTTTGCAAGGCGCCGGAACTATTGAGTTTTTGCATACCACAGCCATTTCAAAGAAATTGACCTTTTTGCCAGATTCAGCGATTGGTTTAGTCAAATTTTCAGCCCCTGAAAGAAAAACAGGTGCACGTTACCCATTGGCCTCCGCTGAAAAAGCTTACATGAGCTACCAGCCCAAGAAAACCACCATGAAAATTGCCAGTTATGGCGATGAAATGCTCAGTTTATTTGCAGAAAATGCTGCTTTTAGCGGTGAAATCAGAATTGATCAGCAAGCCATGACAGCCAAAGGTGCCTTGTTTTATAAAGATGCCCAACTAAGTGCACAAGATTTTAAATTTACCGATGTAGATATCTTCTCCGATAACGCGGCATTTGCGCTTCGAAATAAATTCTCGAGCTATGGTGAAAATCCACTGGCGATTCAGTCAGATGAAATGAAAGCGCACATCAGCTTCACAACCCGCATGGGCGAATTTACGTCCAACGGCACCAAGCGTATTATGTTCCCAGCCAATGAATATTATTGCCAAATGGATAAATTTAGTTGGTTCATCGACGGAGAATCTCTCGATTTCAAAAAGAACAAAGGCGGCGAAACCACCTTTGAAAGTGGGGCAGACCTTACTGCCAATAACTTCTATTCAACTGCTGCAAAACAAGATTCACTGCAATTTAAATCGTTGAGTGCAAAATACGACCTCAAAACGCAATTGATCGTTTGTGATGCCGTAGATTTTATCCAGGTTGGTGACGCCAGAATTTTTCCTGATTCGTCTAGGGTTCGCATCAGAAAAGCTGCGGCAATGGATACGCTAAAAAATGCCAGTGTTTTGGCCAACTATATCACGAAATACCACCGTTTTGAACAAGCCAACATTAAAATTGCTGGTCGTTTTGCTTATAATGGTTCTGGTATGTATCCGTACTATGACCGCGACTCCACGCGTACTTTGCTCAGCATGAAAAAAATTAGCTACGAACAAACCAAAACGGTAGCAGAGGGTCTTGTTTCTGAAAAAGCTAATTTCAAATTGAGCCCTGAGTTTGCCTATTTTGGCGACCTGCGCATAGAGGCGAGTCATCCAGGTCTGCTGCTCAATGGTTCGACCAAAGTGGCACACGATTGCCAATACAATAAATCTTGGATGGCTTTCCAAGATACCATTGTAGCCAAACAAATTCAAATTCCAATTACGGCTAATCCAAAAGATGCAAAAGGCGCTGCACTAGCAGTGGGCTTCTTATGGCGCGAAACCGAAAGAAAAGACAGCTTGCGCATTTATCCTGCTTTTTTATCAGTTAAAGAAGGAAATCAAGATCCTTTTGTTTTCAATGCTTCTGGTTACTTGCAATACAATACAGAGAAAAAGCAATTCGAACTCGCCTCTAAAGCCAGACTAGACCGCATCGATTCTCTTTCTAACCTATTGGTGCTAGATGCTGAGTCTTGCGAATTGAGTGGATACGGTGCCATTCAACTCGGTATTTCGACCGGAGATTTCCAAATTGATTTGTACGGAAAAATCAGCTATGAAAAGGAGCAGAAAAAAACCAGAATTGTAGCTAATGCAAAAGTTCAGCTCCCAATTGACCACAGCGTACTCAATGCCATGAGTGCCCAGTTAAAATCAAATACCACCACACCAGAGTGGCCACTTAAAAAGCCAATTTATGGCCTGCGCAATTCGTTGAGCTATTGGTCTAACCCTAAAGAAGCGCAAGAAGTGTATAAAGATTTTGACGAAGAGAAACTCAAGAAGATGCCAAATGGTTTGCAACAAACTTTCATTCTGAGTGGTTTGGTGCTCGAAAGTTTTGGCTCCAATACACCAAGTGCCAAAAAGAATGACAAAGGCTTGTTGGGAACCGCCCAACAAGTAGGGCTCATCAGCATCAATGGAACGGCAATAAATCAGCCCGTTGAATTGAGCCAAGCCTATGTGCAGTGTTTTTCAGATCAGTGTACGCCAAGTCTCATTTGGGATATGCAAACCTTTGATGGCACCCGTTATACTTTCTTTCACGAACAAGATCGAAAAGACGGCACCTTATCAATTTATAGCGCTAATAAAGAAGTCTTGAGTTCCATTGAAAGTATCAAAGCCGAGAAACGACAAATTAAAAACTTTAAGTATGTGCCAATTGATGAGACTGCTGCTTCGGCAATTTTGACTAAATTACGCTCCTATTTATTGAATAAATAACATGCAACTACTACTCATTGTCGTCATTTTGGCCTACTTACTTGGTTCTATACCAAGTGCTGTTTGGGTCGGGAAATACTTCAAAGGCATAGATATCCGCGAATACGGAAGTAAGAATGCAGGCGCTACCAATACTTTTCGTGTATTAGGAAAGCGCTATGGTTGGATAGTTTTACTTGTCGATGTTGTGAAAGGAACAGTGGCAACCTGCCTGCCCTATTTCTTTGCCGAAACTTGGTTTGCCGGCTACAAAGACGAACAACTCATCTTGCAATTGCTTGCGGCTATTTTTGCAGTACTTGGCCACGTTTTTCCGGTTTTTGCACAATTTAGGGGAGGCAAGGGGGTCGCTACTTCCCTTGGTGTCATCATCGGAATCAATCCACCTGCAGCTGCTGTTTGTGTGGCCATTTTCTTAATCGTATTTATCAGCAGCGGCTATGTGTCTTTAGGATCCATTTCAGCTTCGTTGTGTTTTCCGTTGGTTTCGTATTATTTCATCCACGACGACACACGCATCATGATTGTTTTTACCATTGTTTTAGCCGTATCCGTTATTTGGGCTCACCGCAAGAATATTGAGCGCTTGCTCAATGGAACCGAAAATCGAATGAACCTTTTTGGTAAAAAATCGTAAGTAAAGCGTTTAGCTTACTTAACTTGCTTCGTAAACTACTTTTAGCGACTTTATTTTTGCTCTTTTCGAAGGGCTACTTGCTTTATGCGCAAAATCAGGCCGTACTCCAAAAAGAAGCGAATACCTATTACCTCCATAAAGACTACGCTGCGGCGCTTCCTGCCTACAGACAACTACTCGCTAAAGACCAACTCAACCCTGAATTCAATTTTCGATATGGGCATTGTCTATATGAAATCGAAAATAAAGACGAAGCGGCTAAATACTTTGACTTACTGATATCAAGATCGCTACAAGCTGATCCTTTGCTGTATTATTTCAGAGCAAGAATTTACCAGCATCAATATTTTTTTTCAAAGGCAAAATCTTGCTACGAACAATACCAAAAGCTGACCATTCAGGATAAAAACGCCCTGCCTACCACAGAGTTATTGAATCAATGTAAAAGAGGAGTAGAGGAGGTGCAAGCTTTTCAAACGCTACCTGTTTTGGATCAAAAAGAGGTAAAGCTTGCCAAATTTTATCAGCATTATTCTTTTTCAGAAGAGGGTTATAGCATTTATGAAGCGCCCGACTTCTTGCCTAAATACAACGCTAAGAAAGGGTTTATTCCTATCTATTGCTATAAACGGGGCATGAAATATCGCATTGTTGCCGCGCATGATGACAGCCCGAACCAACTCGAACTTTTTATTCAAAAAAAAGATGCCAATAATAATTGGGGAGTCATACAAAAAATAAGCGGGGAGGTCAATTCAGCAATGAACGAGGCATATGCATTTTACGACGAGCCTTCACAAACCCTATATTTTAGTTCCGAAGCCAACAGCATTGGCGGTTACGATATTTTTCAGGCCAAATTTAACCTGCAAACTGGGCAAAGTACTGATCTAGAAAAATTAAAGTATCCCTATGCAAGCCCCGATGACGATTTATTTTACGTCATTGACCGCGAGCAAAATAAAATTTTCTTTACGAGCAACCGCAACAATGCAGTCGGATCTGCTGAAATCTATACTTTGGAATTAGGCAAAGAAATTTCAGCGCCATTTATTTTTGCGGGTAACTTTAAAAATATAGCGAATCCAAATCAGGCCGTTGCCAGTATCTCATTTGTATCGCTGACCTCTCAAATTGAATATGGGCCTTTTGTGAGTCAGGCAGACGGAGCATACCTGATTGCCTTACCACCCAAAGAAAATTATACGCTTGTTGTTCGTCAAGAGGGAGCCGCAACAGCGTACCGCACGCACTTTACAATACCAAATCTGACTTCAGAACAACTACTAAATCAGCAAATTACCTATCAATTAAACGAATTTGGTAAAGAACAATATGTGGTCATTAATCGAATTTTACCAAAAGATGCCGAAAAGCAAGTTGACCTGTTGGCACAGGCTCAAGTTCAGTTAAAAGCTCAGACCTTGAAAGCCATGCAGCCGGCAAAATATACTGCTTCTGCAGCCAGTTCACGTAGTCCATTGTTTAGTCAATTTACTTGGGCTCAGACAGATACTTTGGAGTTTGTGACCCAAATAACAGATTCGTTATTGGCAGCTGAGGTAAGTCTAGAAAATCAAGTGCGTCTTTCCGAAGTATTAAGAAATGCTTTTGAGCTCAAATTAGCCCAACGAGAAAAACTCCTTTCCAAAGGTCCATCAAAAGAATTGGATCAACTGAACAAAGAATTGGCGCTCATCAAAGAGTGGTTGGAAGTCAATCAAGCAGCAAATATTCCGAATATGGAATTGCTTGCTAAAATTCAAGCCGTTAATGAGAAAGCTGCAGCGTATTTGCATAATCAGCAGCAAATTGAGTTATTGAAATCTTGGGAAGCAGCTCAACTTGAGTTAGCACAATTTCTGCAAATTGCTGCCTACGATGGCCAGCAAGCGCTGCAACTTGCCCAACAAGATCTGCAATTGACTTTGCAAGCGACTTCTCAACAACTGCTCGCACTTAAATCGGACAAATCTGAATATCAAAAACAATTACAACAGCTCGAAAAAAATCTTTCCCTACAATCCAAAAAGGAACAAGCGCTTACTCAAGCAAGAATTGATGAGCTAAAAAGTCAAATTGCCAAAATCAATAGTGAGCTAACTGTTCTCGAACAACATCGAGACTTACAAGTGAAGCAATTGGCTATTTTTGACCAACCGGAGCTCATAGAAGAGTTTATTAGCCGCTCCGAAAATCAATCCCTTCCTGAACTCGAAATTTCAGAAACGCTTACCGAAATGTTGGCCCAATATGAGCAGCAGCAAATATTAGTCTCCGAAGTTCAAGGGTTCATTCAATCTTCGAACCAAGGGTCGAATGAAATTTCGAATGGTTCAACGAACGAAACGAGATCTTCGAATCAAGCGTCAAACGAAAAGAGTTCTACAAATCAATCTTCGAATCAAACTTCGAACGAAGGATCGAATGAAGAAAATCTAACGCGAGCGAATGAAGGATCGAATGGAATTCCGAATGGATCAACCAACGAAGCGAGATCTTCGAATCAATCTTCGAACAAAGGATCGAATGAAGAAAATCGCGCGCGAGCGAATGGAGGATCGAGTGAAGTTTCGAATGGTTCAACGAACGAAACGAGATCTTCAAATCAAACTTCGAACGAAGGATCGAATGAAGAAAATCAAACTTCGAACAAAGGATCGAATGAAGAAAATCTAGCGCGAGCGAATGAAGAATCGAATGAAATTTCGAATGGTTCAACGAACGAAACGAGATCTTCGAATCAAGCGTCAAACGAAAAGAGTTCTACAAATCAATCTTCGAATCAAACTTCGAACGAAGGATCGA
>JBDLPT010000006.1:0-2921 GCA_039800945.1 Bacteroidota bacterium
TAGCTTTTGCCAAGCGGCAGTTTGGGTGGGGTTGATGGTGGGTAGAGACATGTATAATTGATATTAATATAAAAACCCAAAATGCCACAGCGGAACAACATTCAGGTAGCCTTGTTCGATATTGTCTTTGACCACATAGCCCTGTGGTGCTTGTTGAATTTGTTTGAGCCCTTTCTTCTTGCCGCCTACTTCAAAATCAGATGGCCCAATTTTGAAATCGGCAAATTCGGAGCTGCGCACATCGTGGGTAACGCACGTTTGGTTCAAAAAAAAGGTCTCGCGGATAGAACCCAAGTTGGGTTGTTCGCTCGAAAGCGCATAGCTCAGGTTGGTATTGTCTAGAAAAACTTTATCAATTTTGGCGAGCCCCCGGATACCCCCAGTCTGACTCCGCAATTGCGCAATCATGCCGGCTTCTTCAATATAAAGTAAATAATCAGCGATATGATTGCGACTCACAGAGAGCAGATCGGCAATTTTACTCATGTTGGGTTTAAATGGAACACTTTGCGCCACAATGGCCAAAAGTTGCTTGAGTTTGCGTCCGGTAGCTACGTTCATTTGGGCATAACTCGGAATATCAACCTCAAGGGTTTGGCTCACTACCTGCCGCAGTTTCTGCTCAAAATCTTGTTCTAAAGCAAAAGGGTAATAACCTTGCTTCAGGTATTGCTCAAAAGCTACCAAAGGTAATTGTAGTTTGCTGAAATCTGTTTGGTGCACCAAAAGCTGCTCGAGCGTATAAACCGGAAAATCAATGCCTTTAAACATATACAAATACTCTCTAAACGACAAACCTTGCATGGCATACAAAACGGCTCTGCGGCTCAGGTCTGAGCTCCCTTTTTTCAAGTCTAATATGGAAGAACCCGTAAAGACCACCTGTAATTGTGGGTGATAGTCATGTATGAGTTTGAGTTCCGTAGCCCATTGAGGATACTTATGAATTTCATCTATAATGAGATGAACCCCTCCAAACTGCACAAATTGTGCGGCGAGTTCGGTAAGGCGTGTACTGGCAAAATAAAAATCTTCGGCCGTGACATACAAAGACTTTTGTGGGTCGAGCTCTGTTTTGATGTATTGCAAGACCAATGTCGTTTTACCCACACCACGAGGCCCCGTGAGGCCAATAAGCCTATTTTTCCAATTGATATTGGCATATACATAGCGCTTGAAGCTGACATCAACTTGCGCTATTAATCTTTTAGAATATTGGAATAATTGTTCCATGGTTTGTACTTCAAGTACAAATTTAGTCATTTTGCACTATTATAGTGCGTTTTTTAGTATTTTTTGCACTACAGCAGTGCATTATAAACTATTTACTCTACCTATTGTAAGCAGTTCGCTTTACCTCCCAAAATCATCTTGCACGCGCACAATATCGTCTTCATTCGAAGGGTTGCTGGCGTCGGTGTGTTGCCAAATTTCGGCGATAATGGCGTCGGCGTCGAGGCCCACCAAGCGGTGGCGCTCACCTTGTGCGAGTTTGATGGTTTGGCCTTCGGTGTAGTGCACGACTTCGCCTTCGGTGTCGTCGTCAGAACGCACAATACCCACGGTGCCTTGCACTACTTTCCAAATCTCGGCGCGACGGTTGTGGTACTGCCAAGAAAGGCGTTGGCCGGCTGCCACCACCAATAATTTGGGGCTGAGTTTGCCGCCAATGGTAAGGGTATTGACGTCGAGGCCCTCAAAAAAGGCATCAGAGAAAGCCTGGGCTTGTGTTTCGTCAATGACGTAAAAAGCCCCCCACGGGCGCGTTAAGTCTGAGGCAATGACGGTGAAGTTTTCGAGGAGTTGTTGTGGTGTTTTCATGGCTTGAAGAATTGATCTTTTATATTTTCTAATGCTGTAAATGGAAGCACCATTTGTTGCTTACTTCTTTTTTCTATCGTTTTGCCCGCATAGACGACATAGCCTCCTTCGGACCCTGTGATTTTTTGCCAATAATTGAGGCCTTTAAAATACTGATTCGTAATGGTCTGCCCAGATTTGATTTCGATAGGAATCAACCCTGAAGCCTGCTCTATAAGCACATCTAATTCGTTGCCCGCGCTGTCGCGCCAGAAAAACAAATTATTGCGCTTCGCTTCATTGAATCTCCTCTTGATGAGATCCACAATGATTAAATTTTCAAACAAGGCGCCTTTGGAAACATGAAGGTCTAGCTGTTCACTGCTGTCTATACCTAACAAATGAGCTGCCAAACCAGTATCGTAAAAATAAAATTTTGACATTTTGACAATCCGCTTGTTAAAATTTTGGTGATAGGGTTGTAAGCGAAAGGCGACAAATGTGCTTTCCAAGACACCGATCCAAGCATTGATTGTTTTGTTGTCTACACCGACTTCAAGTGCAAGACTATTTACGTTCAATAACTGTCCTATTCTACCAGCACACAAACGAATGAATCGTTCAAATGTGGCTAAATTGGTGATATTCTTGATCAGCCGAACATCTCGTTCTACGTAGGTTCTAATGTAATTCGCGTACCAATTACTGATGTCTTTTTCTTGCTGATACAAACTCGGGTAAGACCCCTTAAAAAGCAACTCACTACAGCTCATTGTAGGCGCACCAATTTCATCAAGACTCAAAGGAAGCAAAGTGAGGTAGGCAACACGTCCAGCCAAAGATTGTGAAATGCTTTGCTGTAGTAAAAAATTATTGGACCCTGTAATGATAAACAAACCATTTTCAGTCGACTCATCTAAAATTTGTTGCAGATAAGAAAACAGTTCGGGCACCCGTTGCGCTTCGTCAAAAATGGCGCCGTTTGGATAATTAGACAAAAATCCCCTCGGATCTTCAGTGGCAAACAAGCGCGTATCCGGATTTTCAAAATTGACATACGCTTTTTCTGGGAACAACAGTTTGGTTAGGGTGGTCTTCCCAGATTGCCGAGGCCCGATGAC
>JBDLPT010000007.1:0-47072 GCA_039800945.1 Bacteroidota bacterium
TTGACCATCATATAATAGTCGTTGCCGTAATTAAACGCCTTGATTTCTGCCTCAAAATGAGTGCCTGCAATTGCAGCTGCCACCAATTTCTTGATATTTGCTGCTATTGTAGCTTGATCTGCTTTTGAATTGGCGCCCGCCAAAACAGCTGCAGTCACATCTTCAATGCGGACAATACGCGTTGCCGTTAAGCCCGGATTAGGCAATTCTTCCGCTAAATTTTTAGCCCAAAAACCATTTTTCAAATAATCGTGTTCCAAAGAACTATGCGCCTGAATTTGGCCATAACCACAATGGTGGTTGGTCAATAGTAAACCTTTATCAGAAACCAATTCTGCCGTACACCCCCCACCAAACTGAAAAATAGCATCTTTCAAGCTAGTGCTGTTGACACTGTAAATATCGGCAGCACTCAGTTTCATGCCTTTGGCTTTCATGTCGTTTTCAAAAGCAGCAATTAACGATGGAATAAGCATTCCTTCTTCAGCCAACAAAGGCTTCAGACCCAAAATAGCTACACAAAATAAGACGAGTAAACGCAGTTTCATAACCTTAAAATTAGGCTACGAAGTTAGGGAATTATTTGCCGATACAGAACTTGCTGAAGATGGTTCCTAAAATATCGGTGTCGATATCTATTTGACCGGTGATGTTGCCGAGTTGACGCATGGCTTCGCGGATGTCCATGGCGATGAAGTCGGCGGTGGTGTGGCCTTGCAGACCTGCTTGGGCGCGTTCAAGAGCTGCAGCTGTTTGAAGGAGCGCTGCGTGGTGGCGGGCGTTGGAAACAATGGTTTCATCTTGGATGCTAAAGTCTCCGAGTACTAGAGCAACAAGCTTGGCTTTGAGTTCAGAAACTCCATTGCCTGTGAGGGCGCTCATTTGTAAATCAAAAGCAAACGGTTCATCATTGAGAGAAGTAGTATTTAAATCTGCTTTGTTTTGTACCAAAAGTATATGCTTGTCGGGATGCAAAGATTTCAAAGAGGCTACCCAAGTTGCGGTCTGGGTGTAATTTACAGTATCGCTGGCGTCGGTGAGGCACAAGACAATTTTTGCTTGTTCTATTTTTTGCTGAGAGCGTTCAATGCCGAGTGCTTCAATGGTTTCTGAAGTTTCTCGGATACCCGCCGTATCGATGAGTCTGAAGTGGATGCCTTCAATGGTGAGGACTTCTTCAATGACGTCTCGGGTAGTGCCAGCAATATCAGACACAATGGCGCGGTCTTCGCCGAGTAATTGATTGAGCAAAGTGCTTTTTCCGGTGTTTGGAGCGCCTACAATGGCAACTGGCACTCCATTTTTAATGGCATTACCGAGTTCAAAAGATGCAGCCAATCGACGCACCATAGTTAAAACAGCGGCCACTAAATTATTGAGTGCAGTTCGGTCTGCAAATTCTACATCTTCTTCGCCAAAATCGAGTTCAAGTTCAATAAGAGCTGCAAACTGAATAAGCTGTTCGCGGAGTTGTTGTAGCTCAGAAGAAAAACGACCACGCAGTTGTTGCAAGGCCACTTGATGTGCTTGCTTAGATTGCGCTACAATTAAATCGGCAACGGCTTCTGCCTGAGAAAGGTCCAGACGGCCATTGAGAAAAGCGCGCTTTGTGAATTCGCCGGGTTCGGCAAGGCGACAGCCCAATTCGGCAAGTCGTTGGAGTAATAATTGTTGAATAAATGTAGAGCCATGACAAGCCAATTCTACGCTTTCTTCTCCGGTAAAACTTTTACCGTGGTCAAAGAGCGTGGCCAACACTTCGTCCAGACGATCGCCGTTGGCGCCAAGCATCCAACCCAAATGAACGGTATGAGAAGGAAGCGCGGTGAGGTCTTTTGAAAAGGCTTTAGATACCAATTCTTTTGAACCCTTTCCTGATACGCGAATGACGGCGATTGCCCCCATTCCACTAGCGGTGGCTAAGGCACAAATTGGATCGGTAGAAAGGTCATTCATGTTACAAAGTTACACAATAAAAATTCCCTACCTTTGTCTGCAAATCAACCAAATATGTCTCTTCAAGCTGAAATTAAAGAAATTCTGGGTCAATTAGGGATCCAAGAAAATAACCAAGGTGCTTCTACAGGTGCCAATTGGCTCACTTCAACAGGTGCTCAAATTGCTTCTGTTTCACCAGTAGATGCGCAAGTAATTGCACATGTAACAATGGCTACACCTGATCAATACAATCAGGTGATTGAAAAAGCACAAGCTGCATTTGTAGAATGGAGAAAAGTACCTGCGCCAAAACGCGGTGAAGTTGTCAGACAACTTGCTGAGCGCATTCGTTTTTATAAAGAACCACTAGGCAAACTCGTTTCTTATGAAATGGGGAAATCCTTACAAGAAGGTCTTGGCGAAGTTCAAGAAATGATTGACATCTGTGATTTTGCAGTAGGTCTTTCTCGCCAATTGTATGGTTTAACCATGCACTCTGAGCGCCCAAATCACCGCATGTACGAGCAATACCATCCGCTCGGGATTGTGGGTATCATTTCTGCATTTAACTTCCCAGTTGCTGTTTGGAACTGGAATACAGCTCTAGCATGGGTTTGTGGTGATGTTTGTGTTTGGAAACCATCCGAAAAAACACCACTTACCGCTATTGCTTGTCAGCGCATTGCACAAGAAGTTTTTGCTGCCAATGACGTCCCTGAAGGAGTGTCTGGCCTAGTAATCGGCGACGGCGAAATCGGTAAACTCATGGCCAATGACCCACGCGTTCCTTTGGTTTCTGCGACAGGCTCTACCCGCATGGGGAAATCTGTTGGTGCAGCTGTTGGTCAGCGTTTAGGTCGCTCTTTATTAGAATTAGGAGGCAACAACGCCATTATCATTACCCCAACTGCTGACCTCAAAATGGTGGTGCCAGGTGCCGTATTCGGTGCTGTTGGAACAGCAGGGCAACGCTGTACTTCAACTCGCCGTTTGATCATCCACGAAAGTGTTTTTGATAAAGTACGCGACGCCCTTTCGGCTGCTTATAAGCAATTGCGCATTGGCAACCCGCTCGATCAAAATAATCACGTGGGTCCGCTGATTGACCAAGATGCAGTAAATAATTACCTTGCTGCTATTGAAGCTGCCCAAAAAGAAGGTGGAAAAGTCATCGTTGAAGGCGGAGTGCTTTCTGGCGAAGGTTATGAATCTGGTTGTTATGTCAAACCATGCATCATCGAAGCTCAAAATCATTTTGCAATTGTTCAGCACGAAACCTTTGCCCCTATTTTATACATCATGAAATACAGCGGTGGTGTAGAAAATGCCATTGCGCTACAAAATGGTGTTCCACAAGGTTTGTCTTCGGCGATCATGACCAATGACCTCAAAGAATCAGAAGCATTCTTATCTGCAGCAGGTTCTGACTGCGGAATTGCCAATGTCAATATCGGAACATCAGGTGCCGAAATTGGTGGTGCTTTTGGTGGTGAAAAAGAAACAGGTGGTGGCCGCGAGTCTGGTTCAGATGCATGGAAAGTTTACATGCGTCGTCAGACCAATACCATCAATTACTCTGACTCTTTGCCTTTAGCGCAAGGTATCAAGTTCGATTTATAATTTAACAACTCTTATCGGTAGTGTTTTCGGGGTACTTAGCAAATAAGTGCCCACCGGAAACACGCCGAGTTCGAGTTTCATTTTTAAGTCTGAGCTCATTTCTAGACGCTCAAGTACTCTTCCACTTAAATCTGAAATAAATAGTGGTTCACCAACTAATGCTGGGTCAAAACTGATCCAAAGTTGATCACTAAAAGGATTAGGATACACCTCTATATTTTCTAGTGTTAATTCTTCGACACCTACATCAATTAATTCATAATTGAGTGTAATGGTGCTGTCACAACCTGCGGCATTCGGAATAATCTGGGTATAGGTCCCACTCACATTATAGGTAACACCATTCAATGTATATGGCCCTTGAAACACAACATTTATAGTAGAATTTGATGGTTGATTAACTGAAATGTCGAATAAATCTGATCCAGAACAACCAAATTGATTCGTTCCGGTAACTTCTAATAGGGTATTGAAATTTGGCGTTACATAACTACCATTTGACATTCCGTTAGACCACGAATAAGTGAGCGCTCCAGAGGCAGCGAGTAGCACTGAATCTCCTAAACAAATACTTGGGTCAGTTCCTGCATTTACCGTTGGATTTGGATGGACCGTCACCATGACGAGGTCGCTATTCTGGCATCCATTGACATCCACACCTGTTACCGTATAAGCTCCAGTTGAAGTTGGAATAAACGGAACCGCATTTTGTATACCGCCAGTCCAGTAATAAATTGTTCCAAAACTACCTGCTAGGCTCACTGCTTGACCCGAACAAATTTCGATATCAGGACCCGCATAAATTGCAGGAAGCTGATTGACCTGAACAAATAAAGAGTCTTGACTCTGACAACCATTGGTCGCAATTACCGAAAGCGTATAATACTGTGACACTATAGGCAAGAAATATTGGTTGTTCTGAACGCCATTATTCCAACTCATTTGAGTTCCTGTAGGATAAGTTGCAGAAAGCACAACTGAGTCTCCTATACATATCGTTTGATTGAGTCCTGCCTCAATGGTTGGATTGACCATATTGACCTCAAAATAAACCGAATCTATATCTATACACCCACTCACCCAATTGGTCGAGGTAAGCACATACCACATGGATTGAGTTGGATTGGCCCAAGTTTGTGCGGCATTTGGAGTAGAAAGTGCCGTTGTTGGTGACCAACTATAATTCGTTTGTGGTTGAGCAAGTGTTCCTATCTGAGCACCACTTGAATTGATCGCACAATTCTTGAGTTTATCTGGGCCTGCATTTGCAAGTGGTGCTGTTAAATTCACAGAGACCAACAATTGGTCTGTGCTAGAACAACCATTTGTTGGATTCAAAGCGGTGAGCGTATACGTTGTAGTTTGACTTGGATTAGCCCAAGTATTAGCTGCATTTGGACTAGATAATCCCGTTGTTGGGGTCCAGGTGTAGGTAATGTTTGGTGCGGGTGTCATGCCAATTGAAGCCCCTGCTGCATTTCCAAAACAACTAATAGAAAAATCATTGCCCGCATTGGCACTTGGAGTGCTCACATCAACAGTAACAATGATCTGATCAGTAGCAGTGCAACCATTGGCAACATTGCTTACCGTTAGCGTATAGGTGGTGGTTACAGCCGGATTGGCTACAGGATTTGCAGCGCTCGGATAATTCAAACCGTTCACCGGACTCCATTGATAAGTATTTCCAGTAACTGGTGTCATACCGATTGTGCTTCCTGTAAGGTTTTGAAGGCAATTTTTAAGAAAATCTGGCCCAGCAGCCGCTACCGGTATGGTTTGGTTGACGGTTACCAGCACTTGATCAGAGGCAGTGCAGCCATTACTCGTGTTATTTACAGTTACGGTATAAGTTGTTGTAACGCTCGGGTTTGCAATTGGCCCTGCAATACTTGCAGAAGATAAACCAGTAGAAGGAGACCAACTGTAGGTGTTGCCCGCTGTTGCCCCAGAACCAATGGTAAGGCCGTTAATATTACTCACACAAGTTTTTGTGAAATCAAGCCCCGCATTTGCAGTTGGCGGGGTGTTGTTTACAGTTACCGCCACCTGATCTGTTGCCGTACACCCTGAAATAGGATCCGTAACCGTAAGCAAATAAGAGGTGCTTTGGGTGGGGTTTGCGATTGGATTGGCAATAGTTGAAACGGAGAGTCCTAATGATGGAAACCAAGAATAAGAATAGCCACTAACTGCTGAACTTCCAATCTGTAAACCACTTGTATTTTGTACACATGTTTTGACAAAATCGGCGCCAGCATTTGCAGTTGGGGTTGACAAATTGACATCAAAAAGCATTTGATCCGTTGCAGTGCAGCCCGAACTACTTTGAGTAACGGTCACCGTGTAGGTAGTTGTTTGCAACGGATTGGCAAAAGGGGTGCTACTTGCAGAATTAGTAAGGCCTGTACTCGGGCTCCAACTATAGGTATAACCTGAAATGGTTGCACTTCCGAGCGTAGCACCAGCATTGTTTTGTGTACATGTTTTTAATAAGTCAAGGCCCGCATTTGCAGTAGGATATTGCTGGTTTACGCTTACCACAACTTGGTCTGAAGCAACACAGCCACTACTTGTTTGGGTGGCAGTGAGTGTATAGGTAGTCGTATTAATTGGATTAGCAGTTGGGTTTGCCACTATTGCCGAACTGAGTCCTGAGGAAGGCGACCAACTATAGGTGACACCACTCACAGCAGTTTGTCCGATCATGGAGCCATTCAAATTTGTCAAACAAGTTTTTGTAAAGTCAAGCCCTGCATTGGCTATAGGAAGCGAAGTGTTCACACTGACAAGCACTTGGTCAGTTGCGGTGCATCCGGTTGCCACATTGGTTACTGTGAGTAAATAATTAGTACTCATACTCGGGTTGGCAATTGGATTGGCAACACCCGTGGCACTAAGGCCTGAACTTGGCGACCAACTATATGTTTGACCTGTTTGTGCCAGCCCTCCGATTTGTGCGCCAGTGCTATTTAACACACATGTCTTTTCGACATCGGGGCCTGCATCGGCAATGGGTGCTTGTTGATTGACTGTTACCAAAACGACGTCTGTAGCTGAACAACCCGTTAAAGTTTGGGTCGCGGTGATTGTATAGGTAGTGGTTGACGTTGGATTTGCTAATGGATTTGCTAAAGTCGAACCATTTAGACCGGTAGCGGGGCTCCAATTGTAGGTTACTCCGGGTTGGGCAGTCATACCAATATAGGCTCCATTAGCGTTTACCGCACAAGTTTTTAGCACATCTGCTCCAGCATTAGCGACAGGATTGGCCAAAACAGTGATTGCCTGACTAGCGCTAGTTGTTTGGCTGTTTGCAGTGACCGCACAAGTGTAGGTCGTATTTGTAGTAGGATTAACCAAAATAGAATTCGTGGTTGCACCCGTTGACCATAAATAAGTAGAACCGGTTAGATTCGAATTTGCAGTGAGTAATACACTATTTCCTTGACAGATTTGCGTGTTACTTGAAGAAATGCTGACCACCGGGGCTTGCGCCCAACCAGAAAGGCAAAAAACTACTGAAAATAGGAGTAAAAAGAGTGGCTTCATATCAATAAAATTCAACGAAATTTACTGAAAACCCACCATTTAAAAAAATCAGGTGCGTTTGGGCGCGCTGGCTGGTCTTTCCTTTTTATTCTGCACTAAAAGAAAGCGAGCCGAAATAAAAAAGGTATTGCTGTTAAAAGTTTTGTCATTAAAGGCATAAAAAGGCGCCAATAAATACATACCAGTTTGCACATGTAATTGCCATACTTTGATGCCAATTGTTGGGCAAACACCAAATCTCAGGCTTCTGAGGTCTGTTCTAACCGCTGCATTGAGCCCGTAGGTGAGGTCAAAATTGCCTGTGCGGTGCCAAAAACCTAGGTCATAACCCAAAACCGGATTGAGTCTATTGAAATCATAAGTGACATTAAAACCATGATGCAAAGCGGTTGTGTTGTTATTGAGAAAACCCATTTTTTCTTTGCGCTGACGCTCCCAGCCATATTCGATCACATAAAATCGACCACTTTGTAAGCCAAAGTACTTTCCTGACTTGATCGTTTTCTCGTTTCGATCTAAGTTAACGTCATAAGCATTCTTATCAGACGCATTTAGCCAATTGGTTTGGGCATTTGCCAAATGAAAGCAAACTAAAAAAAGAAGAGTACTAACGCGTTTCATGTTCAATTGTTGACGTGGAATCTGAACCAGTGAAAGCAGGAACTTGATCCAAATAAGATTTAAATAAATAAGCCTCAGATGCTCTTGGCAACCCTAATTTTAAAAATTGCGTGTAAAAAGGAATGGCCAAAGATTCCTTTCTTTTTTGCGCATTAATGATGGTCTGCTGTTTGTCTAGAGAGAGCACAAAAACCAAAAGCGTAGCCATTAAAAAGACCCATTGCAACATGCCGAGAAGGGCCCCCGCCAGGTTGTTCAGAATAGATAACTTCACTACTTTAAGTGCGGTTTCGAGTAGTTTTCCTCCAAAATACACAGCAGCACCTATCCCTAAAAAGAGAATGACAAAGCAAACCGGAACAAGGGTGGTTTTTTCCCAATGGAGTTTTTCTACGCCGAAATCTACCAACACATCGTTGAGGTGAAATGCTGCATATAGACCCACTACAATTGCCAACAACAAGAACAACGACATGATCAGTCCGCGCTTGTAACCTTTGTAGGCTCCATAGACCAGCGGTGCAAATAAAAAGAGGTCTAGTAAATTCATGTCGGAAAATTAGTAGAAAGTTTGTAATCTTGTGCCATGCTCAGTCCGTTCAATGATGAATATTTTATGAAACAGGCCTATTTGGAGGCTCAAAAAGCTTTTGAAGCCGATGAAGTTCCAGTTGGCGCTGTTATTGTTTGTAAAAATCAAATTATTGCTCGAGGGCATAATTTAACGGAACAACTAACAGATGTTACTGCGCATGCCGAAATTCAAGCGATTACGGCTGCCGCTCAATATTTAGGTGCTAAATACCTCAAAGAATGCACGCTTTATGTAACATTAGAACCTTGCACGATGTGTGCAGGAGCACTCTATTGGTCTCAAATTGACAAAATTGTATTTGCGGCGCGCGATCCAAAACGAGGAGCAAGTGCTTGCGGGGCCAACTTATACCACCCGGCTACACTTGTAGAAAACGGCATCATGGAAACAGAATGCAGCCAATTACTCAAAGATTTTTTTGCAAAAAAGCGTTAGTCATAAAGGGTTTCATGCAAAATAGAAAGCGTTTTATCTAAATTGAAACCCGACATGTGGTAACTGGCATAACGCACTAAATGCTGCAAGCCATTTTTTTGCACCGAATTAGGCCAATTAAAATCTTGGGTAGGCCAAAATTGCTCTTTTAAAAAGACGACCATTTCGAGGTCTTCAATCGCATCACTTGTGAGTGTATGCACTTCGCTGAAAACTCCTTTTTTCAAGTCAAAACAACGAACGGATTCTCCTTCAATAAGTGGTGCATAACCGAGCAGCATGAGGTACTGTGCCAGAAACGTACAAGGAAAGTTGCGGTCTTGTGTTTGGGTTTCTAACTGAATAATTTGAGCTTGTAGAAATTCAAATAAATCTGGATCTGGGCCTTGATGCCTGAGCGTTTGCTTCAGGATGTCAGCTAAGAAAAAAACGAGTAAAACTTTCTGAGGCTTTTCGTAAATCTGAAAAGTAGACCAAGCAAAATCTAACTGATTGATGATCCCAAGATCAGACTCGGGCCGTTTGAAATAAGTAAGTTCATACAGCCCAAGTTGATTAAGTGCTTTTCCTTTTTTTAAGCCTCCTTTAAAAATAAAACTTTGGTAACCTTTTTCTTGGGTATAAAAGTGCAAGATACTGCTGCTTTCAGAGTACGCCCTTTTGTCTATTAATAATCCCAGTTCTTTGGCTTTCAAATGAAGAAATACTTAGGCAAATACTTTGATTTTGGCATCAACCTCAGTTAGCTCAGACCATGTGCCCATGTAAGTTACCGCTCTTACTTTTCTGTTGTCTATCCAGACATATTCTTGGCCATCTTTTATTCTTGGTTTATCCATCACTAACCCGTGATATTTAAAACCATTTTCTTTCAACCAAAGTTCCGTGACTTCTCGGTCTTTTTCTTCTCGGGCTGTAAAGAAAGTCACGACATTGCCTTCGTCATACCATTTGTTAATGACTTCCCTTGAATTTGGAAATACTTTGGCTCCAGGATACAAATGACTTTCTTCGTTTTTGATGTCGTCACAGATGGTGCCGTCAATGTCAATTAAAAAGATTTTAGTCGGGTTTTCTTCTTCTAGGTGCAACTTGGCCACTACAGCATGCTTGACCGTTGTTTGATCACTGACCTTGCAATTTGGCTCTAATTCAAAAGCAACTTCCGATCCTTCACTTACTGCATAACGACCACTTACAATTTTTTTGATAGATAAATCATGTACTTTAAAAGTACCTTGAGCATTTTCTATAAACCAGCCCTCCTCAGAATTGGGAAGAAGTGGGTCAACTAACTGATAACTTAAGATTCCTTTCATTGCACACAATTTTAGAACACAAAGTTAACAGGAATTAAAAAGTGGTTCTTATTTCTTCCTTCCTTTAAAGTCTATTTTGTAATAGAAAATCGGGAAAAATCCGAGTTGAGTTTTCTGAGAATAGGGCAAGAAAGTTCCATTTTGTTGGTCAATAAAGTCTTGGCCAGTTAACGGTGGACGATAAGCCAAAGTAAGTAGGTTTTTGGTTCCTAATACATTGACTAAATCTAGACCAAACTCATGCGTTACGCGGTCTGCATTCTTGCGCCAAGAGATTTTGAAGTCTAGGCGGAAATAATCTGCAAATGAAGATTCATTGAACCCTTGGTCTTGGAAGATGATTTCTTTGGCCGCATTTGTTGCTGCTAGATCAACGATTCCGTAGCGCTTTCCGCCTGCACGGGTTACCTTTCCTCCGATTCCGATGGTGTTGCGCTCTCCAATTTTAAATTCTTTGCCACCTAATAAATTCACAACATATCTGCCGTTATATGAGGTGTTGCGCAAAATACCATCGCTTCCGTAATATTTAGAGTCATAAACTGTCCCTGAAAAAAGGAAGAAGAATGATTTGTCAAAATACTTCTGAACCGTTAATTCCAAACCGTAATTATATCCGGTTCCGTTATTGACTAATCCGTTTTGGAAGAGTCTTGAGAAGCCAGATCCAACGTTGATCATTGAAAATGCAGAAGGGATTACAGAAACCGGAATATTATAGAGGTATTGGTAGTAGGCCTCTGTTTTGATATTAAAGCCTTTATTGAATGATTTTTCATAACCCAAGCCAGAATGTACACTTCGTGTGAAGTCCATATTCATATTGCCTTGGTTGCCATTCAAATAATGATAAGAATAAGTGTAATAAGGCTGAATCATGCTATGCATACCACCACCTGCAAAAATTGCTTGGCCATTTGCCATACGGTATTTCCAACCCAAACGTGGTTCGAACGGACTGATGCTGTTGGTAAGCGTAAAGTATTGCGCATGGACACCTGCTGTGAAATCCATTTTGTCGGAAATTTTCCACTTCCACTGAGCAAAAGGCTGAACAACTAACGCCATTCCTTGGTAATTCCAACGCGTTTCAAAACCGAGAGCCAAGCTATCAAGATTATATAAACATGAATCTTTGTAGTTCATTGAAACCACATCGAAACTCAAGCCCACTTTCAATAAATGTTGCTTATTAAATTTGTGATTTACTGCGGTGTAGCCACTGATTTTTTGGGTGTTGAAGTTGTAACCCATCATGTGGTATTTTGCATCATAGGTAATGGTGTCGGTACCATCAATGATGCGGCGATTTTTCAAGTAATCGTGATTGGTGTGTTGGATTTCTTGACTATAAGCTAGTGTTGCAGAAACAAATGTTTTTTCATTTAAGCTCTTTTTATAGTTTAATCCAGTAGTGATCATACTGGTTCCAAAATACTGGTCTCTATCACCTTCGCCATATAAATCTTCTGTGTAGACTTTGTAGTCGGAAATTTTAATGGCAATGTTGGACTTTCCGCCCAATCCGAAAAAGGCCAATTGCCCTCCGTTTTTAAGCACCCAGTTAAATTTAAAAGCGCCATCGAAATACTTTGGAATCGCATCAGTACCTAGGTTGATATTTAATGCTTGAAAAATACTCAAGGTGGAATATCTACCCATTACCAAATAACTAGAGTTGCTATTTTTACCCATTGGCCCTTCGGCCAAAAATTCAGTTCCAAGAAGCCCCAATTGCCCAGTATATTCGCGTTGGTTATTATTACCACTGCGCAATTTCAAATCGAATACCCCAGACAAGCTGTTTCCATATTCAGCTGGGAAGGCACTCATGAAAAAGTCTGAATTACCTAATATTTTATTGTTCAAGATAGAAACCGGACCACCAGAAGTACCTGAGATAGCAAAGTGATTCGGGTTCGGAATATCTATTCCTTCCACACGATAAATGACACCGAGTGGTGAATTTCCTCTTACCACGATATCATTTCTAGAGTCGTCTGCTCCATTTACACCTGCAAAATTGGATGCCATACGCGCCGGATCCATTCTTGAACCTGGATAGCGATTGGTTTCTGCTACACTGAATTGTTGCGCAGAAAGAACTGCCATCTCATTGAGCACCTCGCCTTGTTTCTTACCAACAACACGAATGTCTTTTTGCTCTGAGATTTTTTCTTGTAATGGAATTTGAAGAATCAACTCTCTACCTGAAGTAACCTCGATGGTCATGGTTCGGGTATCATAAAAAGCCGCACTTGCTACCAATTCATGCTTTCCTACTGGAACTTTAGCCATTCGAAAGGTGCCGTCAGTACCTGCCGCCGCTATGAATTTTTGGCCATCCACTTCAACCATGAGCTTAGCGCCACTTAATGGATAATTAGTTTCGCTGTCAAAGACAGTTCCTCTAACGGTTTGAGTGGGCAGCTGTGCAAAAGCCAGCAAATTGACCAATAAAAATGTGAGTAGTAATTGTAGTTTCATAGGTTTAATTTGAAACGAATATAGAATTTTTTTCAAAACCAGCTACTAATCGAAGTTTAGCATGGTTTTTGTCAATGTGGAGTTTATCATTAACTTTAGAAAAAAATTAAATGAAAACAATCGCACTTTTTACACTGTTGGTTTTGGGTCAAGTTAGCTTTGCTCAGAAAGCTGCACTTACTTGGTATACAGACATTAACGAGGCAACCGCCATTTCTAAAAAAGAAAACAAACCCATGATGTTGTTTTTTACAGGGTCAGACTGGTGTGGTTGGTGTCATCGCTTACAAAACGAAGTTTTCAAGACCCCAGAATTCGAAAAATGGGCTAAAGAAAATGTAGTTCTAGTTGAACTCGACTTCCCGCGTTCGGTACCACAAACAGAAGCTATCAAAACACAAAACCGCAACCTTCAACAACAATTTGGTGTGCGCGGTTATCCAACTTGTTGGTTCGTGAAACCAGAAAAAATGTCTGACGGAAAAGTAAACCTTGCTCCAATGGGCTCTAAAGGTTATGAAGCTGGAGGGCCAAACAACTGGATCAACGGTGCAAACACCCTCATTCATCCCAATTAACCAATTGGATATTTGACTTTATTCGAATTTCAAATCTGAAAATTCGTCGTAATTAAAACCCCTGGATGCCAAGAAACGAAACAGCTTTTGCTTGCGTATCCAGGGGTCTTTTTCTTTATTGAGTTCTTGCCATTTGCGCTCAGCACTTTGCTTCAAAATTCCAAAATAATCTTCTTGCTCATACATCTGCCCAATTGCATCCTGGATGAGGTTTCGATCAATATGCTTGAGTTGTAAGCCCTGCTTGATTTTATTGACGCCCCAATGTTTGATGCGCAATTTCCCGACTGCATAAGCAGTGGCAAAACGGGCGTCGTCTAGAAATTTGTTTTCGATGAGTTTATCGAGGATGAGTATCGCTTCACCAGGCGCTGCGCCCATGCGTTTGAGTTTTTCAAGAACTTCAAAACTTGAGCGTTCCTGATAAGCACAAAATGCTTCAGATTTCTGAAGCATTTGTGCAAAATCGTAGGCGCGAGGCGCACTCATATTATAATGGGATTTCGTTGTTTTCTTTGTCTACAAAAGTATATTGGAGCAAGTGGTGAGCAGTAACCCCACGCACAGGAATCCATTTTTTGTATTTGAAGAACCAACGCCACTGACGGCTCATGAGACCTTTTTTGAAGAAAGCCTCCAAATAAGGATGAACCAATAAGGTAACCCCAGACATACTGCGATCGTTGATCAGGTAATCAAGATTGTTTTCAATTTCTTCAGCAAATAAGATACTGGCCTGAACTTCGCCGCTTCCGTTACATGTTGGGCATGTTTCTGCGGTTTGGATGTCGGTTTCAGGTCTTACGCGCTGACGAGTAATTTCGATAATGCCAAACTTAGAAGGCGGAATCATGTTGTGTTTAGCACGATCCGACTTCATAAATTCTTTCATTTTATCGTAAAGAATTTTGTTGTTTTCGCGGTCATGCATGTCGATGAAGTCGACACAAATGATGCCTCCCATGTCGCGAAGTTGAAGCACACGTGCTACTTCTTCTGCCGCCTCAATGTTGGTGGCTAAAGCATTGGACTCTTGGCCGTCGGCTCCTTTGCGATTGCCGCTATTTACGTCAATAACGTGCATGGCTTCGGTGTGTTCTATAATGAGGTAACCACCGCTAGCCAAAGGAACTTTTTTGCCAAAAAGTGTTTTGATTTGCTTGTTGATTCCGAAGCGTTCAAAAATTGCGACACGGTTGTCGTAGTTTCTGACGATCTTTTCTCTTCCTGGTGCAATTTCGGCAATGTAATCTCTCATTTGGATTGCCATTGCTTCATCGTTCACATGAATATTTGTGAAATCTCCATTGAGCAAATCACGCAAAATGGAATTTGTAGTGTTGAGTTCTCCGAGCACGCGTCTAGGAGGTTGAGCTCCTTTGAGGTTGGCGTGGAGTGTGCGCCATTTTTCGAGCAAGTTGGCAAGATCTGCTTCTAGATCTGCAGTAGATTTATTTTCTGCAACTGTTCGAATGATGACACCAAAATTTTTGGGTTTGATGCGGTCCATGAGTTCTTTCAAACGCTCCTTTTCTGAAGGATCTTTGATTTTTTGACTCACGGAAATTTTTTCTGAGAAAGGTACGAGGACTAAATAGCGTCCGGCCAATGTGACTTCAGAACTTAAGCGAGGTCCTTTTTGTGAAATCGGTTCTTTGGCAACCTGAACAAGGATGGCCTGAGATGAAGACAAGGTATTGGAAACCTTTCCTTCTTTAGCGATTTCTTTCTCTAGCTTAAAATATTGAAGATCAGCTACATTTTGTTTTCCGCTAACGCTATCTTTTACATATTTTGAAAAGGAAACGTATTGAGGGCCGAGGTCATGATAATGCAAAAAAGCATCTTTTTCATAACCGACATCGACAAATGCAGCGTTGAGTCCGTTTGCTACGCGTCGTACCCGTCCTAAATAGATGTCGCCTACAGAGAAGTCAGTGTTGCCACGATCTTCGTGCAACTCAATTAACTTCCCGTCGCGCAGCAATGCTATCCAGACGCCGTTTGAACGAGCGTCTACAACGAGTTCTAAATTCACTTGAAATATATTACAAAATGAAACAATGAAAGCTCAAAGAAAAATCAATGAGCTCTCTATGCGTTTACATATGAAGGAAGAAATTATTTTTTCTTCTTGTGGCGATTTTTTCTAAGTCTTTTTTTACGCTTGTGCGTCGCCATCTTGTGTCTTTTTCTTTTTTTACCGCTTGGCATAATGAGTGTATTATATGTTTAGTACTTTGTTACAAAAAAAATGCACCCCCGTTAAGGGAGTGCAAAGGTAATACAAATTTCAGTAAAAAAGAAATCTTATTTCACCTTAACCTTGTTCTTCACCTCATCAACAAAGGTTTTCGATGGCTTGAATGATGGAATGTTGTGAGCCGGGATGATGATTGTAGTGTTTTTAGAGATATTGCGTCCTGTTTTTTGAGCGCGCTCCTTTACCACAAAACTACCAAATCCACGTAAGTAAACATTTTTTCCGTCAGCCATAGAAGCTTTAATGTTGTTCATAAAAGCCTCTACTGCACGAAGTGCTTCTGCTCTTTCCAATCCGGTTTCCTCTGCAATATTTGCTACGATATCCGCTTTTGTCATGTCTTTTGGTTAATTGATTAGGTGATTAAATGCGCCGCAAAAATACTTCACAGAAACATTATATGCGTAATTTTCCACGAAATTTTTAGAAATAATATGCAAGAGCTCCGACAGGAACTACTCAAATGGTATAAAAATTACAAGAGGGATTTGCCTTGGAGGCATACAAAAAACCCTTACCACATCTGGCTTAGCGAGATCATTTTACAGCAAACTCGAGTGGCTCAAGGCTTGCCCTACTATGAAAAATTTATTGCCGCATTTCCAACGGTCCAAGGGCTTGCTGGCGCAACAGAACAGGAGGTGCTGGCGCTTTGGCAAGGCTTAGGCTACTATAGCCGCGGCAGAAATCTACACGCCACCGCCAAATTGCTAGCTTCTGAACACCAAGGCATATTTCCAAATAGTTATACCGGACTTCTCAAATTAAAAGGCATCGGCCCCTACACTGCTGCAGCCATATCCTCCTTTGCTTTTGATTTGCCTCATGCGGTTGTAGACGGTAATGTATTTCGGGTTTTGAGCCGTTATTTTGGGATCGAGTTGGCAATTAATTCAAGTCAAGGAAAAAAGATTTTTGAAAGTTTAGCCCAAGACTTACTCAATGAGCAGCAACCCGCGCTGCATAATCAGGCAATAATGGAATTTGGTGCGCTTCAATGCAAGCCCGTTTCTCCAGATTGTTCGGTTTGTCCACTGCAAATAAGTTGTGTAGCAAGGATCGAAAACAAAGTTGCTGCGCTTCCGCTTAAAGAGAAAAAAGTAAAGGTAAGGCACCGGTATTTTGTGTTCCATGTCGACAACGATGCCAAACAGCAGCTCGGTTTTGAAAAAAGAGGGCCTGGTGATATCTGGGAAGGTCTTTATCAGTTTCCATTGAAAGAATTTTCAAGTCAGCAAGAACAGCTCGACTACCTGTCATTATTCGATAAACAATGGCGCTCTTCGCTTTTCAAACACGTGCTGACCCATCAGAAAATTGAAGCCTATTTTATTTTGGCGAAAATAGAAGGCGAAACACCAAATATCGAATATCATCACCTCAACGAAATTCAAGGGCTGCCTCTTCCTCGATTGATCGATAAATTTCTTGAACAGCATCGAGAAGAATTACCTCATTAGGCATCAGTTTCTTGTTAACTTTGTAAAAAACATCAAATGCTTCAACTCACTCATCAATCCAAAGAAAAGCAACCCTCAGTGGTGCGCTTTGTAGCTGAAAAAACTGCAAAAAAAGATTTTGATTACTCGAAAAATAAAAATCAATACGCGTTTGAAATTAAAGCTGGTCAAGAGCCAGAAGCCATTCGCATACTCGCTGATAAAGTAGAAAAGTTCTTGCACGACGATGCTGTTTGTCTGCAAATTGAAAATGGCAGCCAAGAAGAAATCTATGCTTTTTTAGAAGGATTGTTGTTGTCGAATTATCGGTTTAACCAACATTTTAGCAAGCCAAAAACGTGCGCTTTTAACGAAGTCTTGGTGCCCAAAGATTTTCCTGCAGCAAGCATACAAGAGCTGACACACATTGCGAAAGCGGTTTACAAAACAAGAGACCTCGTTAACACTCCTGTTTCTCACCTCAATGCAGAGCAGTTGGCGCAAGCGGTTGTAGATTTAGGTGCAGAAGCAAATTTTCAAGTGCAAGTGCTTGAAGAAACCCAAATTGAAACGCTCAAAATGGGAGGGCTACTTGCCGTTAACAAAGGCTCTATCGACCCACCTACCTTTACCGTTGCCGAATACAAACCTAAAAATGCCAAAAATAAAAAGCCAATAGTTTTAGTTGGTAAAGGCGTGGTTTACGACACCGGTGGCTTGAGTCTGAAGCCTACACCAGGAAGCATGGACACCATGAAAGGCGATATGGCAGGTGCCGCAACAATGGCATCTGTTGTTTATTTAGCTGCGCTTGAAAAACTACCCGTACACCTAATCGCACTTTTGCCAGCAACCGACAACCGCCCGGGCGGAAACGCCTACACACCAGGTGATGTCATCACTATGTTTGACGGAACAACCATCGAAGTATTAAATACAGATGCAGAAGGCCGCATGATTTTAGCCGATGCGCTGGCATACTCTAATAAATACGAACCCGAACTTGTAATCGACGCAGCCACACTTACCGGAGCTGCACTAAGAGCAATCGGAACTGAAGCGAGCATTATCATGGGCAATGCCTCAGATGCTGTTTTTAATCAGCTCGAAAAAAGTGGATTCGAGGTGCACGAACGCGTGGTGCGCTTCCCATTCTGGGACGATTACAAAAAACACATGAAATCGAAAATTGCCGACATGAAAAACATTGGCGGCCCCAATGCAGGCATGATTTCAGCCGGAAAATTTTTAGAGCATTTTGTAAAGGCTCCTTATGTTCATATGGATATTGCGGGACCAGCTTGGTTAGACGCTCCTGAAAACTACAAAGGAGATGGTGGTACCGGAGCCGGCGTGCGTTTACTTTATCATTTCTTAAAAAGCCAATACAAATAATGGACAAGGACCCACAAAACCAAGCCAAAGAAAAAGAAGTCAGTCAGAAGCCATTGATCAAAGTTGGCCTCACTGTTGGCGACATCAATGGCATTGGCCCAGAAATCGTCATTAAAGCGCTAAAAGACAATCGCATATTGGCCGACATCGTTCCTGTAATATATGGCTCAACGAAACTTGTGTCGTTCTATAAAAAGCAAATGAACCTACAAGACTTCAACTATCAAAGTTGTAAGTCTGCTGACGAAGTTGTGTCCAAGAAAATCAATATTGTCAATGTTTGGCAAGACGAAATCGAAATTGAACCTGGGCAATCCAATGCAAATGGCGGAAAATATGCCCTGCTTTCATTAGAAGCCGCAACTAAAGATCTCGCCAGCGGAAAAATTGACGTCATCGTAACTGCACCTTTTTCAAAAGAAAATGTGGCAAAAGCGGGCTTCACCTTTCCCGGGCACACCGAATATTTAGCTGAAATGTCGGGGGCTAAAGAAGCGCTCATGATTTTAGTTTCTGGAAACCTAAGAGTAGCATTGGTCACTACACATATTCCTGTCAAGTCTATTTCTGAAAATCTAAATAAAGAGCTCATCGTTCAAAAAATTGAAGCATTTGAACAAAGTCTCAAAAAAGATTTTGGAATCGTGAAACCAAGAATTGCTGTTTTTGGCCTGAACCCTCATGCGGGTGAAAACGGTAAAATTGGTGAAGAAGAACAACAAATCATTACACCAGCAATTCAGCAAGCCAAGCAAAACGGTGTATTAGCTTTTGGCCCTTATTCAGCAGATGGTTTTTTCGGATCCAATTCAAGAAATCAATACGACGGCGTTTTAGCCATGTATCACGACCAAGGTCTTGCTGCATTTAAAGCGCTCTGCTTTGAAGACGGTGTCAATTTTACTGCAAGTTTGCCAATTGTCAGGACCAGCCCAGATCACGGTACTGCATTTGATATTGCCGGTAAAAATATGGCTGATGCACAAAGCATGCGCAGCGCCATTTACTTGGCTGTAGACGCTTATAGACAAAGAAAAATTTACAAAGAAATTACCGCAAATCCGCTCGCTATTTCTAAAGATGAGAAAGGTAAAAAAGAGCAAGACTAAGATTTCATACACATAAGGAACAAATCCGATTTTATTAATCGAAATAAATTCCTTAATTTTGCCCTTCGTTTTTGTTAGTGAAACTTTCAACATGATAAATCCCTTTGCCATACCGTTTGTCGGCCTAAAGCTCGGGATCCACGAATTTGAATTTGACATTGACAAGTCGTTCTTTGAATCGTTGCCTTATTCACTCATAGAAGATGGACGTCTTATCGCCTATCTCGAGTTAGAAAAAAAAGAAACCATGCTCATCGCCAATCTTGGTATTGACGGTTTCATTTTTACTGACTGTGATCGCTGTGGAGAGCCAATCAATCAAGAAATAGATGGAGAATTTACTATCTACTATACCTTCGGTCATGAAGAGTCCGAAGATGAAAACCTGATTGTTATTGCTCCTGAGAGCTATCAAATAGATCTCACCCAGCCCATCTATGAGCTTATATCACTTTCATTGCCATCTCGTATGGTGCACGAATTTGAAGAAGATTGCAACGAAGAAATGGTAGAGCTCATTGCTAAATATCAGCAAGCCGCTCAAGACCCTAAAAAAGACGACAACGACGACATTGACCCTAGGTGGTCAGCACTTAAGAATTTAAATTAAATTGCAATAAATTAAAGAAAAATGGCGCATCCTAAACGAAGAATATCGACCACACGTCGTGACAAACGTAGAACGCACAAAAAAGCTACTGCTAATCAAGTAGCTACTTGTCCAACAACAGGTCAGCCGCACCTTTTCCACCATGCACACTGGCATGAAGGGAAACTCTACTACAGAGGTAAAGTTGTAGCTGAAAAAGCTACTGACTCTATCGAGGAGGTACAGTAAGTTCTAATTTTCTCCCATGAAGATTGGGCTTGATGTCTCCGGTGGCGATTTCGCTCCGCAAGCGACAATTGATGGTGCATTATTAGCTAAAGAAGTATTAGCTAATGATGTCACTATTGTATTGCTTGGTGACGAACTCAGCATCCAAAAAGAACTTGCCGCTAGAGGCAAATCTCCAGAACTTTTCGAAATTGTTCACGCACCCGAGGTTATTACCTACCACGACCATCCCACACGTGCACTACCTAAAAAACCAAACAGTTCAATTGCTATTGGTTTTGAAATGCTAGCCAAAGGACAGCTCGATGTCTTTGCAAGCAACGGTAATACAGGCGCAATGTTGGTTGGTTCAATGTATAAATTGAACACCATACCAGGTGTCATTAGGCCGTGTATCACCTCTACTTTACCTACAATAAATAACGGAAAATCTGTCCTACTTGATGTCGGTTCAAATGCCGATTGCAAGTCAGATGTATTGTATCAGTTTGCTGTTTTAGGTTCTGTATATGCCGAAACCGTTCTTGGTATTCCACAACCAAAAGTTGCCTTGCTCAATATTGGCGAAGAAGATTCTAAAGGAAACTTGCTTTCTATTGCCGCATACAAATTGCTCGCCGAATCCGATGAAGTCAATTTTATCGGCAACGTAGAAGGAAGAGATCTTTTTACTGGTGTTGCCGACGTTATTGTTTGTGATGGTTTTACAGGAAATATAGTTCTTAAAGAAGCTGAAGGCATCTTTACGCTCATGAAAAAGCGCGGCATCAAAGACGAATATTTCGATCGATTCAACTACGAAAATTATGGTGGCACCCCAGTATTAGGTGTTAAAGGAAATGCCATTATCGGTCATGGTATTTCGAATGAAATTGCAGTGAAAAACATGTTGCTGCATGCACACGAGGTAGTTAGTTCTAATCTCGCTGTTAAAATAAACGAAGCATTCAACTAAAATGGGTAAAATAACCGCAGCAATAACCGCTGTTCAAGGATATGTTCCAGAACACGTCTTGTCAAACGAAGATCTCGCGAAAATCGTAGATACCACCGACGAATGGATCACTACTAGAACAGGTATCAAAGAACGTCGCATCATGAAAGACGGTGCCAGTTCTGACATGGCAGCTGCCGCTGTCAAAGCCTTACTCGAAAAAAAAGGGATTGATCCACTTGAAATCGAACTCGTTATTGTAGGTACCGTAACACCCGATCATCCATTCCCAAGCACTGCAAATATTCTTTGCGATAAAGTTGGAATGAAAAATGCCTGGAGCTATGATGTCAATGCAGCATGCTCAGGTTTTTTATACGCACTTTCTACCGGATCTCAATTTATTGAAAGCGGTAAACATAAAAAAGTAATTGTTGTTGGCGTCGACAAAATGACCTCTATTATCGATTACCAAGACCGCACCACTTGTGTGATTTTTGGTGACGGTGCAGGTGCTGTTTTATTAGAGCCAAACGAAGAAGGTAATGGAGTCATGGATTTCATCCTCAGAAGTGATGGTTCCGGTAAACAATACCTCCAACAACCTGCTGGAGGTTCTGCACAGCCTGCCTCTATTGAAACGGTTGAAAACAGATTGCATTACGTCAAACAAGAAGGACAAGCCGTATTCAAGTTTGCCGTGACCAACATGGCTGATGTTTCGGCAGAAATCATGGAGCGCAACAATCTTTCTAGCGATGACGTCAATTGGTTGGTGCCTCATCAAGCCAACTTGCGTATCATCGATGCAACCGCGAATCGCATGGGTCTTACCAAAGAAAAGGTAATGATCAATATTCAGAAATACGGAAATACTACCGCAGGAACTTTGCCACTATGTTTGTGGGACTACGAAAAACAACTTAAAAAAGGTGATGTGCTCGTATTGTCTGCATTTGGTGGCGGTTTCACATGGGGAGCCATTTATTTGAAATGGGCCTACAATTCATAAAAAAATTAACTTTGAAAAAAATATTGTCATGAATCTAGAAGAGATAAAAGACCTCATTAAATTAGTTTCGAAATCCGGACTCGGAAAAGTTGAAATCGAGCGCGAAGGATTTCGTATTTCTATCAAAGGAAGTCAGTCAGAGCAAGTTTTAGTACAAGCTCAGCCCATGATGGCAGCTCCAGCAATGGCTGCTGCTCCTGTTACTGCTGCTCCAAGTGCTCCAGTTGAAGCTGCAACTCCACCTTCCGACGACAGCAAATACATTACTGTAAAATCTCCAATGATCGGTACATTCTACCGCACACCTGGACCAGATAAAGATCCATTTGTAAATGTTGGCGATACCATTCAGCCTGGCATGAAACTTTGCATCATCGAAGCGATGAAAACCTTCAATGAAATCGAATCTGAAGTTTCAGGAAAAATTGTAAAAGTTCTTGTAGACAACGCAAGTCCGGTTGATTACGATCAACCACTTTTCTTGGTTGACCCAGCTTAAAAAAAGCATTATGTTTAAGAAAATTCTGATCGCCAACCGCGGAGAAATCGCGCTGCGTGTAATTCGTACCTGTAAAGAAATGGGTATCAAGACTGTTGCCGTTTACTCCACTGCAGACAAAGACAGCTTACCTGTTCGCTTTGCCGACGAAGCTGTTTGTATTGGGCCGCCCGTAAGTTCACAATCTTACTTAAGCATTCCAAACATCATTGCAGCTGCCGAAATTACTAATGCCGATGCCATCCATCCGGGCTACGGCTTTTTATCAGAAAACGAGAAGTTTTCTAAAGTCTGCCAAGAACATGGTATCAAATTTATTGGTGCCTTGCCCGAACAAATTGCCGGTATGGGTGACAAAGCAACAGCAAAAGCAACCATGATTGCTGCAGGTGTGCCTTGTATTCCAGGTTCTATTGGTTTGTTAAAAGACCTCGACGACGCATTTAAAACTGCAGAAAAAATCAAATACCCAGTTATCCTGAAAGCAACTGCCGGTGGTGGTGGAAAAGGGATGCGCATTGTCTGGAAAAAAGAAGACATGGAAGCTGCCTGGGATTCTGCCAGACAAGAAGCGGGCGCCGCATTTGGAAACGACGGCATCTACATGGAGAAATTCATCGAAGAGCCACGTCATATCGAAATTCAAATTGCAGGTGACCAATATGGTAACGCTTGCCATTTATCTGAGCGCGATTGTTCTATTCAGCGTCGTCATCAGAAATTAGTAGAAGAAACTCCTTCTCCATTCATGACCGATGAACTTCGCGAGCGCATGGGTGAAGCAGCTATTAAGGCTGCCAAAGCAGTAAAATACGAAGGTGTTGGAACCGTAGAGTTTTTAGTTGACAAAAACCGCGACTTCTACTTCATGGAAATGAATACTCGTATTCAGGTTGAACACACCATTACTGAAGAGGTAATCAATTTTGACCTCATCAAAGAGCAAATTAAAATTGCTGCTGGTGAAAAAATCTCTGGTAAAAATTATTACCCAACCATGCACGCCATTCAGTGTCGCATCAATGCCGAGGACCCCTATGCTGACTTCAGACCAAGTCCAGGAAAAATCACAGACTATCATTGTCCGGGTGGCCACGGCGTGCGCATCGATGCACATGTTTATGCAGGATACTCCATTCCTCCACACTACGACTCCATGATTTCAAAATTAATTGTGGTAGCTCAAACGCGTGAAGAAGCCATTCTTAAAATGAAAAGAGCCCTCAGTGAATATGTTATCGGAGGCGTTAAAACTACCATTCCATTTCACCAAAAACTCATGGAAAGCCCCGACTTCAATGCGGGTAATTTCACCACGAAGTTTATGGAAACTTTCGAATATTAAAAAAGGGCTTCTTCGGAAGCCTTTTTTTATGACAAAAAGGCAACTCAGATTTAGTTTTATCGTCTGTGTTTTGCTAAATTTAGCAATCCAAAAACTGAAACTACTACACTAATGCGTTACTTGTTGGCGTTCGTTTGCTTTTTACTTTGCTTTGCCCCAAAATCTTGGGCGCAATATTGTATAGCCCCTACTAGTACAACTGCAATCACACCCACAACTTCAGTCCAATATACCGCTACTTTTCCGGCAGGTACTGCACCCGTTTTTACTTTTACCGCAACCGCAGGATGCACTTACACTTTTGCAACTTGTGGCCTAAGTAGTGTAGACACCTATCTAAGAATTTACAATGCCGCAGGTGCGCTGGTTCAAGGTTGGGATGACCAATGTGGTTTTTTACAGACCAATGCGGTTTGGTATTGCTCAACAAGTGGCCCCTATAGCATTCAACTTTCACAATTTTTTTGCAATTACCTTTATGGTCCTGCAACAGTATCTTACTTTACGAGCTGCCTCACAGCTTGTACCAACCCAACTGTAAATGCCGGCATTGACATATTAACTTGTGCTGGATCCACTGCTCAATTAGCTGGAGTTGCCGCCATCGGTAGTGGTTCAGGAAGCTCGGCCCCACTTACATATTCTTGGAGCCCTGCCACTGGTCTTAGTGCCACAAATATTCTAAACCCCATTGCGACACCAACTACTACCACCACCTACACACTAACCGCCACTCAAGGAAACTGCACCAGTCAAGATCAAGTGGTAGTAACCGTCAACCCAACGCCAAGTGTTTCCGGTACATCCCAGACCTTTTGCCCGGGAACTTCGGTTACTTTGAGCGCAATTGGCTCACCCGCTAACGGAACCTATCTTTGGACACCTGGTAGTCAAAACACAAATACAATTACAGTGAGTCCAACCACGACCACAACCTACAATGTACAATATACTTTGGGAGGCTGTAGTTCCAACACTTCCATCACGGCCACACAAATCAACGGTATTGACTGGGCAAATATTCAAAGCCCCGGAACCAGCACTATTTGTGAAGGTCAGTCACTAACAGTATATGGTCAGGTTTACGAAGCTGGAGTTACTGAAACAAGTAGTCAAGGTGCCGGAATAAGTGTTCAATTTGGGATTAGCACAACCAATACAAACCCTGCAACATGGCCTGCAAGCGCTTGGTCGGCAGCAAGCTATAACGCTGCAGCAACAAGCAATCCAAATAACGACGAATATGCTGGATTAATGTCAGGCCTCAGCCCTGGTACTTATTATTATGCATTTAGTTATTCCTACAATGGTTGTACTGTATATGGTGGTTTTAATGCTAGTGGCGGCGGTTTCTGGAATGGAACCACCAATATAAATGGGTCTTTAACGGTCAATGCCAATGTGAATCCAACCTTTACAGCAATCTCTGCAATCTGTTCGGGTAGCACATTTCCGGGGCTACCATTGAGTTCTACAAACAACATTTCCGGAACTTGGTCTCCAGCTCCAAACAATTTACAAACCACTACCTACACATTTACGCCCGCTGCCGGAGTCTGCGCATTAACTGCAACACTAACAGTAAATGTCAACCCTTTGCCAACCCTAAGCATCACAAATGTTTCCAATACAACATTGCTTTCCTGTTCCCAAACTTCTATTGCTCTTAATGCGGTAGGAACCGGTTCTTTTGCTTGGGCAAATGGCATTACACCCATTTCAACCGGAAACGCATTAAACATCACCGCTCCGGGTACCTACACCGTTGGCTTGCTCGATCAGAACGGATGTTTATCTTCTTCTTCCATTACCATTACCCAAGATATTGCGCAACCTGTTGCTGTTATTACAACAAATCCAAATACACAAGTACTTACTTGTAGTACCACCTCAATTGCGTTGATTGGTAGTGGTGGCAATACTTATAGCTGGTCAAACGGAACAACAGCAATCGCAAATTCTAGCACAACTAATATTACCGCCCCTGGCACCTACACACTTTCGGTGACCGGAACCAATGGTTGTGTAGATACCGAAATCATCAATATTTCTCAAAATATTACCCCGCCAGTCGCCTCAATAACAAGTAATATAGCTAACAACACTTTAAATTGCAATACCACAAGTATTACACTAACCGCAGGTGGAGGAGTGAGTTACAGTTGGTCAAATGGAACGGCTTCACTCGGAACTACCAATTCTATTAATGTAACATCTGCTGGCACCTACACCTTAACCGCAACCGGAGCCAATGGCTGTACAGATACAGAAAACATCACCATTACTTCACAGGCGAACACCATTCCAACATTTAACGCGATTGCTCCAATTTGTGCCGGCACTAGCTTTACTTTACCCACAACTTCACTCAATGGTGTAGTCGGAACATGGAGCCCTGCTCCAAATTTTAATACAACCACCACTTATAGCTTTACACCAAATCCTGGTCTTTGCGCAAACCCCATTTCATTTACAGTAATCGTTAATCCATATCCGGTAATTAGCGCGCAAAATGACACTATTTGTGCAGGGGCAACCGGCACCATCACCACCCAAGTTTCAATCAACGGCGGAACCTACAACTGGGCCCCCGTTCTTAATAACCAAGCAAACCTGAGTTTGGCGCTGAGTTTTACCAATAGTTACCAAGTAATTTATACTGTGGCTGGTTGTGCAGACACCGCTAATGCCAGTATTATTGTGAAACCCGTGCCTCAAATAAGTGTTCAAAATGCAACTATTTGTGCAGGGCAATTCGCGACAATTTCTGCATCAGCAAATTTGCCAAACGGTGCTTTTGTCTGGTCCAATGGCAGTACTTCAAACTCACAAACTTTAAGCCCAAGCGCAACAACAAATTACAATGTTGTCTACACCCTAGATGGTTGTAGTTCGGTTTCAACTTTCGCTACAATAACTGTTTTACCTGTTCCATCTATTAGTGTCACTAATCAGACCGTATGTGCTGGTGACCCTGCTGCACTTACTGCTAGCGCAAACCCTTCCGGTACCTATTTTTGGGGGGCAAATGGAGTTTCCGGTACAAGTGTTTATACTTTTACCCCTACACAAAATACCCAGATTCCTGTCTACAACGTGCTCAACGGTTGTTTTAGCGATACGGTTTATGCGCAGGTCAATGTTACGCCTTTACCGATAAGTACCTTTACAAGTTCAAGTAGTGGCGGTTGTGTACCCGTAACCGTAACCTTTACCGCCGATGAAAATCAAAATACCAGTTATACCTGGTATAGCAACGGACAAAATATTGGAGCAGTGAACCCATTTACCTACATTTTTACCACTGCAGGCAATTACAATATCTCCTTAACAAGCTCACTAAACGGCTGTTCAAGCTCTTCTTATCTTAGTGCGCCAATCATCGTCGATGCGTACCCTGTTGCTGCCTTTGAACCTTCATCGGATTTATTTACAGAACCAAATCAAGGGCTTTCTTTTTGGAATAATTCAAGTAATGCACTTAATTACTTCTGGGATTTTGGCGATGGCTCTACCTCTACTGAAGTTGCGCCTTATCATCAGTTCAACAATAATGAAAACGAAGCCATCGAGGTTTCATTAGTAGCAGCATCCCAGTTGGGCTGTTTAGATTCTATTTCTTATACCATCGATTTTGACCCAGGTCTGGTCTATTACATTCCAAATACTTTTACGCCAGACGGCGATCAATTTAATCAAGTTTTCAAACCAATTTTTACTTACGGAATAGACACTCATGATTACCTATTCGAAGTGTTTGACCGTTGGGGAGAACTCATTTTTGAATCTAAAAATCCTGCAATTGGTTGGGATGGGACCTATAGCATGAATGGCAACCAATGCCAAAATGGTACGTATATTTACAGAATTACAATAAAAGTGCCTTCAATTGATGACCGCAAAATCATTGAAGGTCATTTAAATCTTGTTCGTTGATGATAAAAAAACTACTCCTACAACTTTTCATATTTTTTGGTCTAACTGCAGTAGCGCTAGCGCAAGGAACGCCTATTAGCGTTGGTACACAGGTTACTACTTTTAGCAGTATGATTCGAGGTTATCACTTTACTGCTCCTACCAGTTTTACCATCTGTGGTCTTTACATTCCGCCAGATGCAAACCCTACTGGCACACAAACTATCCGAGTTGTGAAATTTACTGCTGGTCCGCCACCTGCATTTGCCGCTACAACTAATAGTTTTATTCAATTATTTACAATCACAAATGCACCAGCCACTCAAGTTGTTGCCTGCAATATTCCAATTGCAGCCGGAGAAATTATCGGGGTTTATGGAGCAAGAGGCGCAAACTGTATAAATAGTTATGGCCCAGCCAACTTTGTTACAAGTATTAACGGCTTCAACACAACACTTCAAAGAAGTGGTATGCAGTCTTGCCCTGCGGGCACAGGTGCGGCAATGGCCAATATTTGGTCAGAGGTGAGTTACAATATTGGACGCATTTCTATGTACATCAACTGTTGTACAACACCTACCTTAACGGCTAGCAACACTAGCCCTATTTGTAGCGGGCAGAGTTTATCTTTTGATGCAGTTCCAAATCCAACAGGAACCAATTATACCTACAGCTGGACGGGGCCAAACAACTTTACTTCTACCCTTCAAAATCCTACGATACCGAGCCCTACACTTCTAGCAGCTGGTACCTATACCGTAACCCTGACTGTTCCCAATTGCGGTACTAGCAATGCAACTACAACAGTAACTGTCAATCCGGGGCCTGCTGTTACCGCAACTCCAGCTACAATTTGTGCTGGAGGATCGACCACCCTTACCGCTAGTTCTGCGGTGGCTGGTGGCACCTATAATTGGCTGCTGAATGGTACATCTATCGGAAATACAGCAAGTGTTACTGTTTCTCCAACAACAACTACTACCTACAATGTAGAATATACGGCCAATGGTTGTACAGGTGCAAATACAGTTACAGTTACAGTAGAGCAAACACCTCAACCTGTCGTTACAGTAGATTCAGTTTGTATTGGCTCTACAGGTACACTTTATGTGAATAATGTAAGCGCCGGTGGTAGCTATTTATGGAGTACTGGAGCTACAACTGCAAGTTTAAGCGCCGCACCAACGACAACAACTAATTACAGCGTGGTATTTACAAGTGTAAACGGCTGTGTTAGCCCTAGTGTGAGTAACAATATTGTAGTAAAGCCTTATCCAGTAATTACAGGTGCCAATGATACCATTTGTATAGGCAGCTCTACTACATTGGCTACCACAGTAGATTTACCGGGCGGAACCTACTCATGGGCACCAATTGCTGCGGCTAGTAGCAATGTAACTGTTGCGCCTACCACAACCACAACCTACACTGTAATCTACAATTTACTCAACTGTCAAGATACTGCTCAAATGACGGTATTAGTCAATCCGATTCCGGTGGCTCAAACTTCAAATGGCGTGATTTGTTTTGGAGATTCTATTGATTTAGTAGCTACTGCTAACTTACCAGGCGGAAGTTATTTATGGAATAATGGGGTTGCAAATGACACCAATACGGTTTGGCCAGGCACCTCTACAAATTATTCAGTGACTTATACACTCAATAACTGTACAAGCCCTGCTGTAACTGCACAAGTTACCGTACATCCAATTCCGGTTGTTACTATGAATGGTGCAACCATTTGTGCAACAGATCCTGTAACCATTACAGCAACACCTGACCTTTTAGGCGGCACCTATGCATGGGGGCCAAACGCAGTAAATGGCGGATCCATTCAAACATTTACGCCGTTGCAAGATACCACGCTTACCGTTGTCTATACATTAAATAATTGTCCAAGTTTACCAGAGAGTGCTACTGTTATAGTTAACCCGCTTCCGGTCGTCACATTTAGTGCAACCCCAGTAGAAGGTTGTGCACCACTTAGCGTACAATTTACTGCGGTAGATCAAACCAACGCAACCTACAGCTGGAGCACTAGCAATGCTTTAGGTGCATCAGGCGCCGCGCCTACAATGGTTTTCCCAGTTGGTGGCACCTTCGATGTAACGCTAGCCGCAACCACCGCTTTGGGTTGTTATGCGATTCATACCGAACCAGCATTTATTTATGTCGAAGACCTACCCGTAGCTGCTTTTGAATCTCCAATTAATGTCTTTACTCAGGAGGCCCAATATGTCATGTTTAGCAATCAGTCATTAGGGGCAACCAACTATGTATGGGATTTTGGAGACGCACAGACTTCAAATGATTTTGAACCTTCACATGTATTCCAAAATACAATGAATGGGTATACCATTACACTAACAGCTCTTACTGACCTACAGTGTTCAGACGCCACTACTGTAAGTATCGGTTATCAATACAATGAATTGGTCTACATTCCGAATTCCTTTACACCCGATGGCGACCTCAACAACCAAGTATTTTGCCCAGTGTTCTTTTCAGGATATGACCCAGCAAATTATGAATTAACAATTTATAACCGTTGGGGAGAAGTCATTTTTGAAAGTCATAATGCACTTGTGGGTTGGGATGGTTCTTATGGGCCAGACGGAATCGACGCACCACTTGGTTTATATAATTATAGAATCGTCTATAAAAACCCTGACCTCGACGAACGCAAAGTCCTTACGGGTCATGTAAACCTACTGCGCTAGTCTATAGAAAGTTCTATCTTTGAGCTTGATCTTTCGATCGGCTCATGAAACAACGCAGCTTTTATTCAAATTTATTCTTTTCGTTAGGTCTCAACCTTCTAGTAAAGCCTGCGGCAATCTTTATTATCGACGCCGCAGTCCAGAACCGTGTTGGAGACGCCTACGGCATTTATTTTGCTTTTTTCAACCTCAGTTTAATACTTTCCATTTTATTTGATTTAGGCATCAATAACTTCAATATTAAACTTGCCGCTCAAGACCTTGAAAAGGCAAAACAAAGGGTTTCTAGTGTGTTAGTGCTACGCATATTGCTACTGATTGTATATGCGGCAACGCTTATTGCCATCAAAGTATTTACAGCAATAAGTTGGGAAGAATATAAGCTGATTCTCATTCTTGGCATTAATCAATTTCTAATCGCAAACATTGCCTTTTTTAGAAGTTATTTTGCGGGCATTCATTGGTTTAGATTTGATGCATTGATCAGTGTATTAGATCGCATTTTGTTAATTGGCTCGATGGGCTACTTGCTTTATTTGGCACCACTCGGCATAAAATTTATCGATATTCAAATCTATGCGTTGCTACAACTTCTCTGCTATGCACTCACCTTTTTAATTTCCGGAATAGGGCTTTATATTAAGGTAAAGCCACCCATTCTGAAGCCAAACCTATTTCTGATCAAATCTGCAATAAAAGAAGCGAGCCCCTACGCATTGTTGATTGTCCTCATGACACTTTATACGCGTTCAGATGCGCTGTTACTCAAACAACTTTCAGGAATTGAACAAGTGAGCTATTATGCGCAAGCATTTCGACTTATCGACGCGCTTTATATGTTTGCAATGGTTTTTGCCGGCTTATTGTTTCCGATGTTTGCAAAATATATCAAATCTGACCCCGCACAAATCAAAGCTTTGACACTACAAGCGAGTAATCTTCTGCTTGGTGCAAGCCTTATCTTTATCGTTTTTGCCTTTCTAAATGGGACGACGTTCCTTGATTTGATTTATAAAAATACAAGTGTCTTATCAGGTGAAATTCTATTTTTTCTTGCGCTAGCTTTTTTCGGGATGGCATCGAACCTCATCTATGGTTCGTTACTCACCGCCAACGGCTCGCTTCGAATATTAAATCTAAGTTCCTTAGTCGGTGTATTGATGAACCTTCTGCTCAATTATTGGCTTATTCAGACAGCGCATGAAGAAGGTGGTGCTTTAGCAGCCGCCAAGGTAGCTGCCATTACGCAATTAGTTGTTGCGCTGATACAACGCTATTACTGCTACCGAATCTTTGATATTGGTCTTTCAAAATCACTGATCCTTAGATTTATTGGTCTTTTGTATATGCTCATTTTATTTTACGTCGGGATTTGGGTTGTTTTGTTTACCGGTAGCATTTCTTTAAACGCAAGCGCAGTAATTATAATGTATGTTATTTTTAGTATTGCCCTACTTTTTCTTTTTAGAATGATTGAGCTGAAGGAAATAAGAAAACTCATGCAAAAACGCGAAGCATTGAAATAAATATGGAATTTCGCAGTTAATGTCATAGCTTTGAAAAAAATTGAGTACCAGACTACATATGGAAAATCAAAATCTTAACGAACAACGCAATACCCTTTTATTATTTCTTTGGAATAACAGAAAATCTCTCCTCTTTTTTACAGGAGCAGCTGCCGTTGTTTCCATCATTATTTCATTTTTAATTACCCCTCTATTTCTTTCTTCGGCTATCGTATTTCCGGCTGCATCTAGTAATGTTTCCTTTTCGGAGCAACGCAACGTAAAAGCAGCAGCCATGGATTTTGGTGAAGAAGAGCAAGCCGAACAACTCGTCCAGATTTTATCCTCTTCAAAAATCAGAGATCGCATTGTTCAGCAATACGATTTATTTAAAGTTTATGACATTGATAAAGATGATGCCAACAAGCATTATAAATTAAATAAAGCCTACAACGCTCACTTTACATTTTCTAGAACGCGCTATGGTTCTATTCAAATTGATGTACTAGACGAAAGCCCAGAAAGAGCTGCAAAAATGGCCAATCATATCGTTGACCTCATCGATACGGTTAAAAATGAAATGATCAGAGCACGTACTCTTCCGGCTTTTGAGATCAACCTCAGAAAAAAACAACAAATGGAGAAAGAACGCGACTCCATTTTAAATGAACTCGATAAACTTGCAGGTCTTGGGGTGCTGCCTAACGATGCAAGAGCTACGCTTTACCAAGCTTTAGTTGACTCAAAAAATCCAATAGAAAAAGAAGAAATTCACAAGAAAATAGAACTCAACAATAAATACGGTTCTATTTATGATGGACTCGAATACCAACGCAATGAAAAAATTGTAAAAATTGAAGATTTTAGGGTTTCTTACGAACAAGCTGAATCCGATGCAAATGCCAATTTCACCCATAAATTCGTGGTTGAACGCGCAGTGGTAGCCGACCGTAAAGAAACACCAAAGCGCATGATCATCGTTTTAGTGGCCACGGTAAGTGGATTCTTATTTGGCTTATTCTTCCTTTTGATCAGACAACGCATCGCAGAGCTCAAACTGAATGCATAAATGATACTTAGCGCAGCTTTTGCCTGGGAAGATTTGGCAATCCTAAATGTTTTGCCACTTGGTTTTCTAGCCATTTACTTTGCAATATTCCAGACTGAAAAACTTTTTTTAAGTCTTGCCTTTCTTACGCCGCTGTCTATTAACATAGAGGAATATACTAGTGCTTTTGGGCTTTTTGTCCCGACTGAACCTTTACTTTTTGGTCTTATGTTGTGGCTAAGTGCCCTTCAAATCAAAAAACCATTTTTACCTAAAGTCATCTGGACTAGCCCTTTAATTTGGGCAGTAATTATCTATATTTCTTGGCTGTTTATCAGTGCGCTAACAAGCTCGCATCCGATTGTTTCCTTTAAATTCATCCTAGCCAAATTGTGGTTTATTATACCCGTTTTGTTTTTTGGCCCTTACTTCTTTCAAAAAAGAGAAAGTCGTTTTGTTTTCATTTGGTTGTTTATAGTTGCAACCGTGCTGGTCATTTTATATACCCTGGTTCACCACTCTTTTTATGGTTTCGGAGAAAAAGAAGGGCATTGGGTGATGTCTCCATTCTTTAAAGACCACACCATTTATGGTGCCATTGTAGCGCTGATACTACCGCTCGCCGTAGGTTTGTATTTATACAAAAAACATCAGCCGTTAGTACAGCTCACATTAATAAGCATTATCTTAATTATCTTAATTGGCATCATTTTATCTTATACTCGAGCTGCGTGGTTAAGTGTAATTGGAAGCGTTGCCATTGCTGTATTATTGTACTACAAAGTATCTTGGAAACCTGTTGCAGCTATGGGTTTTATAGCATTACTTGTTGTGTTATATCGTTGGGATAACATTCAGATGGAGCTCGAACGCAATAAGTTCGAACACACCACAGAAGCATTCGATGAACGCCTTCAAAGTGCAGCAAATATATCAACAGATGCCTCAAACTTAGAAAGAATCAACAGATGGAGTTGTGCCATTGAAATGTTCAAACAACGGCCGATTATGGGTTATGGGCCAGGTACCTATGCTTTTGAATATGCGCCATTTCAAAGGCCAGAAAATCTGACCATAATCTCTACAAATTTTGGTGATATGGGCAATGCGCACAGCGAGTATTTGGGCGCATTGGCTGAAACAGGCACATTTGGGTTGCTGGCTTTTCTTGGCGTCGTTTTCTTTATTTTCTATACGGGAATAACCTTATATCATCGTTTGCCAAAATCCTATAAAGAAGACCGCATTTTTGTGCTTGCCAGCATTATGGCATTGAGCACATATTTCATTCATGCGTTTCTCAATAATTATTTAGATACGGACAAGGCTGCAGTGCCTATCTGGGGAATCTGCGCAATGTGGTTAGCTTATGAGTCTGAATTAGGGCCGTCAACGACCGATCCAAAGGGAAGGATTTAATGTTACCGGATTCACTCCAACCACCTGATGCACTTCAAAGTGGCAAATGGATACGCCACCATCGTTCAATAAAGAACCAATGGCTTGCTTGGTAGATACTTTACTTCCGACACTAACATAGGTTTCTGCTAAATTTCCATAGACCGTTCGGTAGGCACCATGCTTAATGATGACAACCTTCCCGGCACCTGGCACTGAAAACACTGTGGTAACTTCGCCTTCAAAAACTGCTCTTACTCTAGAGCCACGGTTACATGTGATGTCGATACCGTTATTATTCCATTCTACACCCGCTAAAGTTGGGTGGTAATTGCGGCCAAATCTTTCGGTTACACTACCGTTATCTACCGGCCAAGGTAAACGGCCTCGATTAGCCTCGAAACTTCTACCAATAGCAGCGCCTTCTGTGGAAACAGGTGTGGCCACCACTTTTGGGGCAGCGGCAGGCGTGGTTGTAGTTTTTGGTGTGGCAGGTTTGGTGCCTGTAGTGGTAGTAGTGCTAGTTGTTGATTTATCCGGCGCTGGTGCCGCTTTACTCGCATTGGCTTTAGCGAGCTCAGCTTGTCGAGCTGCTTCTCTTGCTTTTTCACGAGCAATGTCTGCACGAATTGCGGCATCAACTTGCTTCTTTAGTTGAATTTTTTTCTTTTCATCTTCTTTCAACTGTGCTACCAAGGCTTGTTCCTCTTTTTTGAATTTCTCGTATGACTTTTCTTTCTTGGTCTTGTCTTTTTCAATGGCTGCACGCTCTTTCTTCTTTTCTTCTAACGCGACAACTTTGATTTCCTTTTCATCCTGAATTTGATGAATCTCTTCAAAGATAAGCGCCTGGTGTTGTTTGATAAGCGCCGCTTGCTTTTGCTGAATGGCTGCCACTTTTTTCAGGTAACGATTTCTTCTTAGCGCCTCGTTATAGTCATTGGAAGAAAGTAAAAACATCACTTTATTGTAGTTTCCACGATTCTTGTAGGCATATAAGAACATCTTACGGTATTGCACTTTGAGCTGCTTAAGTCTTGCAACTAAACGCTTTACCTCCATTTTCTTCTGAACCATTTTAATTTCAGCACTGCGCACCTGATTGTCAAAAAGATGTACTAATGCTTCCCTGGTTTTGATCTGATTTTCGATCAAACGAATTTCATTGAGCGAGGCCTGACTATTGTTCTTGACCTTGTTCAGTAACTTCTTAGTATTAGAGATGCGTTTCTCTAATTTTTGCTGCTCTTTTTTAAGTTGCTGTTGATTTTGTTGGGCAAAACTAAATTGCGCCAACAAAACAAACGCACACAATCTAATCACATTTTTCATAGCTCTCTGGTATGATGATGATCAATTCTTGGGGCTCATTCACTTCTACTCTATCATAAAATAGCAGGAGCACCATGGTTTTCTTAGGGGTTTTGATGTCAATTTTTACTTGGACAGGTAAATCAAAACCATTGAGTATTTGTCTTTCTTGATAAGCAACTACGATTTCAGTTGAATCTTCAATGCTTAAAATTCTAGTTTGTTTCAAATGCAAAGCGTCATCACTCAGTTGATATTGAATCATGAGGTCGTCGCGCTGTTTGCGGTCTGGTCTTTTGCGATCGCGTTTTTTATGTGTCGAAACACTGTAATGAAACGGGTCATTATCGACAAAATACTTCTGATCAGCACGATAATCTAGGGGCTTACCATATATAATTTCCTCAAGATTTTCATAACTGAAATCTACCCCAAAAGTTTCTTTCAAGAAATCGAGTGAAGCCACAGAATAACAGCGGTCTCGCTTATTGACAACGCTAACTGAATCTTTGGTTACCATTGCGGTAACAACGGGTATTTTTGCGTAGGTAATGATGGCATTTACGGCGCTATCAGAGACTATCTTGACTGATGTTTTGAGTGAAATTTCTTTTTCGCCTTCTTGGTAAGTGACGTTTAATTTAGAATAGAATGTTTTGGGTTCAAGATGTGAAAGACTGTCAATGCGGTCCACTAATTCTTTGTCCTTAATTTTTGGCAATTTCAAGGCATCTGCCCCCTGAGTAAGGACCTCAGCAGGTTTACAGGCGGTTAAAAAACAAAACAGCCCTATTACTGAAGTGTATTTAAAAAGGATTGACATAAGATCTTTTCAGTATTTTCTCGGTGAGTTGCAAGCTGCCTTCACCAAATGTTTGAGCGCGTTCCCAGCTTTTTAGGGCGTCTTCGATGGCGCCTTGTTTAAATTGTAAATCACCCATTAATTCATGGTAACTTGATGAATTAAGCAAATTGGGATTTTTTATACTTTGCAATAATTGGATGCCTGCGAGGTATTGTCCAGACTGGAAATCGGCAAAAGCTTCTTCTTGTTTATAGAGGTCGTTTTCTGGAGAGAGTGCCCTCAGTTCAGCAAGACGTGCGGCTGCACTCTTTGTTTCAAATTGATGCAGCAATAGTTGATGTAAATATTGAAGTTCAATTGCAGGATTTGATTGGCTTTGGTCCAGTGCTTTTTTAAAATGCGCCAAACCTGTTTTGGTATCTCCTAAGCCAAAAGCTGCTGCGCCTCTTTGTACTTCAAGCTCTGCCATCAACCCAGGATCATTCACCAACACATTAGCACACAGGTCTAGTTGTTCTAGCGCTGATTTGAAATTTTTCGAACGATTTTCAGAAAGCGCCAAAAAGAAATAGGGTAATGGTTGATTTGGAAAAACAATAGCCGCTGCCGAAGCATCTTTTTGTAAAGCCGACCATTGTTGGGTTTCAAACTCAAGCAATAGAATTTGATTCCAGACCGGATACAAATTAGGATCTATTAAAACCGTATTTTGATAAGCTTGAATGGCTTTTTGCAATTGACCCGCCTTGTAATAATAATCTCCGGCTATAGAGAAAGACTTGGCTTCATTGGGGAAAGTCTCGGTCATGTAATGAACCAAAGGTTCTAGGCTAGCATCAGGCATTTGTGGGTTCTCGTTGAGCAACATGATGAGAATATTCATCTTTTGATCTAAAGACGGCCCCTCTGCTAAGATACCGTTGTGTAAATATTTTTTTCCTTGTTGTTTATCTCCTGAACGATACAACATTTCGCCATACATTAAGGATGCCATTCCATTGTTAGGGTCAGCCGCAACTAGGTCTTTAAGCAATTCAAATCCTTTAGTGTAGTTTTTTGTTTTGAAGCAATAATCGACCAAATTGGCCAAGATCATGGGTTCTTGTGGGTACGATTTTCTGGCATTTTCAAGCGTCTCAATGGCTTCTTTTTCTTTGCCCATTTGCAGTAAAAGCCTGAATTTTTCGAGTTCTGTATTTGGATTTGCACCTAAAGCAGTCTCCATTTTTTGAATCAGGGCCAAAGATTTACTTGGCTTGTTGAGCTGTTGATAGGCTTGCAATGCGCCGCTGTAAAAATCAATGTTTTTAGGGTCCGCTTTGAGTAAATCTTCAAAAACCTCTGCAGCTGTTGTATAATTACCAGTTTGGCCATACATAAAGGCCAACTCTCGCTTGTAATGCAAGTTTTTGGGGTCTAGGGCTGCAGCTTGTTCGGTATGATAAACCGCCTCAGTATATTTCTGTTGCTTGAGGTAGGTCTGAAAAAGCGCATAATGCAAAGCGGCATCTTTCGGATTTTGTTGCAAACAGATTTTAAACGCAGCAATGGCTTCGTCGTGCTGATTATTGAGCATGAATCGAACTCCGCTATGAAACTGCTTGATATAGGCAGGATCTTGAATGGGTTGGACCTGCTGAACCTTACAAGCAGTTAGGCCAAAAATTGCGATATAGAAAAGCAACTTATTCATGCACACTGCTGAAATCGCCTAAACTTAAATCTTTTGCTCGGCCAATATAATTTGCTGAAGAACCAATCATGGCATTTTTCAGTTGCGTGCTGCTGAGCTGGGTTTTCTCACCTACAATGCTATTGCTGATTACTACTTCATTGAGCGTGGTGCCTGCTCCGATAGAAACATGAGGGCCCACAATAGATTTAGTAATTTGAACGTTCGGGCCAATATAACAAGGCTGGATAATGACGCTGTCTGTAAAGTTTGAAGACAATTGCTGTAAGCGACCTGCTTCAAGATCGTGTTCAAGTACGCGTTGGTTGGTTTCAACCGTAACTTCTTTGTTTCCACAATCTAGCCATTCGTCTACGGTGCCTGGTTTGAACGCTACGCCGGCTTCGGTAAGTCTGCGCAATGCATCTGGCAATTGGTACTCGCCACTTTTCACCACATTGTTATCGATGAGGTATTCGAGTTCTTTGCGAAGTCTAGCGCCATCTTTAAAATAATAGATGCCGATCATGGCCAAATCTGAAACAAAAGTTTGAGGTTTTTCGACAAAATCAATGATGTGTCCTTGTTCGTTGAGTTTCACAACGCCAAAAGCACTTGGGTCTTCAATCTGCTTGACCCATAAAATGCCTTCGTCTTGTTGCGAAATTTTAAAATCAGCTTTGAAAAGCGTATCGGCAAATGCAACTACAACCGGACCTTCTAATTTTTCAGCTGCGCACAAAACCGCATGCGCAGTTCCGAGTGGCTGTAATTGATAATGAATAGAGCCTTTTGCGCCTAATTTTTCGGCAACGTCTAATAATTCTTTTTCTACGGCCTCTCCAAATTCTCCCACAACAAATGCAATTTCTTCAATAGGTTCTGCACAAACTCTAGCAATATCGGCCACTAATCTGTGAACGATTGGAATGCCGCCAACAGGCACAAGTGGTTTTGGGATAGTGAGTGTATGGGGTCTGAGTCTGCTACCGCGACCCGCCATTGGGACAACTACTTTCATTTTTTTTATTTTATACCTGTACTTCCGAATCCGCCTGCGCCACGATCAGACGCATTTAATTCTTCTACAGGGGTTAAATTGACTTTTTCTACTTTACAAAAAACTAATTGTGCGATGCGTTCACCGTCTTCAATGAGCACCGTTTCTGATGAGAGATTGACAAGAATTACACCAACTTCTCCGCGGTAATCGGCATCTACAGTGCCTGGTGTATTCAAGACAGTTAAGCCTTTTTTGAGGGCCAGGCCGCTTCGGGGTCTGACCTGACATTCAATACTCAAATCCATTTCGAGAAAAATACCTGTCGGGACTAAAACGCGTTGCATTGGCGCTAAAGAAATTGGCGCTGAAAGCATGGCTCTTACATCCATTCCAGACGATCCAGCAGTTTGATACGCCGGCATTTCGTGGTGCCCGCGGTTAATAATTCTGACTTCAATTTGACTCATCTGTCAAAAATAAAGCAATTCAAGAAGCAAAATAGAGGCCAATTCTAGGATTAATCAACATCTTACTATGGACAACATCGGCAATTTTTGAGCTCAATTGCTTACTTTTGCTTTACAATTTGATTCCTATGTTAGAAATTCAGCGCATCAGACAAGAAAAAGACGCCATTATTGCAGGTTTAAGCAAAAGAAATATCGATGCAACCGCCACCCTCGACGAAATCATTTCTGTCGATCAAAAATGGAGAACCGCAAAAACTGCACTTGACCAAGTTGCTGCTGAAATGAATCAAATGGCCAAATCCATTGGAGACCTTTTTAAATCCGGAAAACAAGCTGAGGCCACAGATCTTAAGGCGCAAACAGCCGTCCTTAAAACCAAAGAACAAACACTCAAAGAAGAAGTGGGTCAATACGAAGACGCGCTTCAAAAATTGCTTTACACTTTGCCCAATGTGCCCAATGATCAAGTAGTCAAAGGAAAAGATGCCAACGATAATCAAACGGTTCACGAAGCGGGCCAAATCCCGAGCTTTGATTTTGAAGCACAACCGCATTGGGATCTCGCTAAAAAATACAAACTCATCGATTTCGAATTAGGTGTAAAAGTAACTGGTGCAGGGTTCCCTTTTTATCGTGGAAAGGGCGCTCGTTTGCAACGTGCACTCATTCAGTTTTTCCTTGATGAAGCCATTGCTGCAGGCTATGAAGAATTCATTTCTCCACACGTTGTCAATGAGGCGAGTGGCTACGGAACAGGTCAATTACCTGACAAAGAAGGGCAAATGTATTACATCAAAGAAGATGATCTTTACATGATCCCTACAGCAGAGGTGCCATTAACCAACATTTACAGAGATGTGGTTTTACCTGGTCCAGATTTTTCGATCAAAATGTGTGGCTATACGCCATGTTTCAGACGAGAGGCAGGTTCTTATGGAAAAGATGTGCGCGGGCTCAACAGATTGCATCAATTTGACAAAGTTGAAATCGTTAGAATTGAGCATCCAGACCGCACTGCACAAGCGCTTGACGAAATGATTGCACACGTTTCTGGCCTCCTAGATAAATTAGAACTCCCTTACCGCATTCTCAGATTGTGTGGCGGCGACATGGGCTTTGCCTCAGCCATGACCTACGATTTTGAAGTATTCTCTGCTGCTCAAGAAAAGTGGTTAGAGGTAAGTTCTGTTTCTCGTTTTGACACTTTCCAAGCCAACCGCTTAAAACTTCGCTTCAAAGATGACAAAAAAACAACCCTTTGTCATACTTTGAATGGTTCAGCATTAGCCTTACCAAGAATTTTGGCTTCGCTCATGGAAAACCATCAAACAGCAAATGGAATTGCCATCCCAAAGGCCCTACAATCCTATACCGGATTTAGTGTCATTGACTAACAATTCTTTGCCTAAAATTGCGTTAAAGAAGGGCTTATGCCCATGAAGCATTTTCGTTTATTTTTATTATTAAGTTGCTGCTTTTTTGCCGGTAGCATTGCACACACCCAAAATCTTCATCGGCAGGTTAAATTACTTCCAACCGCCTCGCCCCAATTTCTAGATAGCCACGCCATTTATCTGCCAACGCTTGTATTCTTCAATGATTCAGAGGGTCAGCATAAACTAGAAATTCCAGCAACGCACTACCAACTCGATTCGGAGCAGAATCTCTTTACTTGGCTTCAAATGCCTAGAGACACCATTTATATCCAATTTATGGTGTTTCCGTTCGAACTTCAAAGCCACTATAAACGCTATCAACCGCAGGAGTATCAACCCGATTTTCTTGCACTTGAACGCGAAAAATTTAAAATTTCTTCAAGTCCTTCGCAAGACGTTTTTGGCGGAAATACTATTCAAAAAAGCGGAAGCATTGCTCGGGGGGTCGGCTTTGGAAATAATCAAAGTTTGGGCTTGCAATCTGCGCTTAATTTGCAACTAAGTGGGCAACTCACCTCAAATCTTCAGTTAACCGCAGCGCTTTCCGATGCAAATATTCCATTGCAAGCCTCCGGCAGCACCAATCAACTCAAAGAGTTTGACCAAGTTTTTATACAGGTTCATAACGATAAACTTAAAATTATTGCCGGCGACTTTTGGTTGCAAAACCCAAGCTACAGTGAATACATGGTCTATAAAAAAAGAGGGCAGGGACTTACGGGTGCTTTCGAACATTCCCTTCAAAAAGGAAAGCTCTACTCGCAGACTAGTGTCGGCATATCAAAAGGAAAATTCCAAAGGCAGCTCATTCAAGGAAAAGAAGCGGTTCAGGGCCCATACCGGCTTACGGGTGCAAATAATGAGCCCTATATTCTTGTTTTATCCGGGACAGAAAAGATTTATATTGATGGCAAACTTCTAATGCGTGGTCAAGAATACGACTACATCATCGATTACAATACAGCTGAACTCACCTTTACTTCTAGGCAACTCATCACAAAAGACGTTCGGATTGTTGCAGAATTCCAATATTCAGACCAAAATTATAGCCGCAGTTTGCTGCAGCACACCAGTAAATTTGAAAATCAGAAAATACAAGTATGGCTGGCAGCTTACCAAGAACAAGATCTAAAAAATCAACCACTGCAACAAATGCTCACCGATGCACAAAAACTCAGCCTGAGTCAAATCGGGGATCAACTCAATACTGCATTTGTGCCAGGTTATGAAAATGTGGGGTTTTTAGAGAATGTCAATATGTATAAGCTCACCGATACACTCGGTATGGATAGTGTTTTTGTTTTTAGCGTCGACCCAAGTTTGGCAGTGTATCGTTGTGTATTTAGTCAGGTTGGAGCCCAACAAGGAGATTATATTCTAGCCGGCATCAATGCATCGGGAGCCTATTACCAATGGGTGGCTCCGATCAATGGTGTTCCACAAGGAAATTTTGCGCCAATTAGACGCGTTGAAACACCTCAGCGCAAGCAAATGATCAGTAGTGGATTCACCCTACAACTGCAGCCTAAATGGAAATTTTACACTGAGAATGCATTGAGTGAAAACGACCTTAACCTTTATTCCGGAATCAATGATGCCAATAATCTTGGCTTTGCTTCAAAAGGAGGATTTATTCGTAACCAAACTAAAAAAACGGATAGCCTCGAACTCAAGAAAACTACGGTTATTGGATATCGATATTTAGGTAAACAATTTATTCCGATAGAACAATTCAGGGCAGTAGAATTTGATCGCGACTGGAATATCAGAGGGAAGCAATATACCGGTGCACAAATGCAGGTAGAGCTTTCACAGCAATGGCAGCATAGTCAAAATGGGCAAGCACAAATCAAACTCGAAAATTTCCAAATAGACACCATCTTTTCAGGGCAAAAATTCTCTTCAGAAGGAGACTGGAAAGCTAAAGGATGGCAAGCGAAATGGGATGCATTTGCCTTGCATGCTAACGAAAGCACTACACAAAACACCTTTCTCAGACAGCGCATCAAATTGAGTAAACAACTAGGACTTTTTCAAGTTGGTTTTACGGATGATCATGAATGGAATAGTTTTAAGCAACAATCCTTCCTAACTACTTCATCTTACCAGTTTTTTGACGCGCAGTCTTTTATAAGCTACCAACCCAAAAAGGGCATAACCTATAAAATTTACTACCGAGAACGCTATGATTGGCGCTCGGATTCTACTCAACTTGCCGGTGCTGCAAAAGCACGCACCACAGGTCTAGACATCAAATTAGAAAGCAACCCGCTACACCAATTACAAGTGATTTTAGGTACGCGTCAATTATTTATCCTGGACTCATCGATCATCGATCAAAAACCAGAAAACAGCGCTGTGGGTAGAATTGACTACAATGGCAAATTTTTAAAAAATGCGTTTGTCATCAATACCTTTTATGAACTAGGTTCAGGGCTAGAGCAAAAAAGAAGATTTCAATACCTGAGAGTCAACGACGGGCAAGGTCTCTACGCCTGGATCGACTACAACAATGACGGCATCAAAGACCTCAATGAATTTGAACTGGCGCAATTTGCAGATCAAGCACAATACATTAGAATATTTGTGCCAAGCGCAGATTATGCCACAGTCTTTTCAAATGAATGGAACCAAAGCATTATTTGGAGGCCTGAGCAACTATGGCGCAGTCGCTCAGGGGTATTAGGCGTGTTGTCAAAATTTTCCAATCAAACAAAAATCAGAATTCAAAGGAAACTTAACGAAGCCAATTTGGCACAATGGGCCAACCCTTTTGCTACACAAATTTCAGATGCAGCCCTATTATTTGCCAATGCGCAAATTTCAAATTCTTTGTTTTTTAATAGGAATGCAAAAGTCTTCTCAGCAGAATACAACTGGACGCAAAGCCAAAATAAAACCTTACTTGCAAATGGCCAAGATGCCCGAGGGGTTCAAAAAAACAGCTTGAATATGCGCTGGAATATTTCTGAAAACCTAGCGCTAGAAACTACGCTTAGTCAGGGTACTCAAAGCGCATTTGCCGATTATACCAGCGGTAGAAACTACGCTTTGAACAGCAAGGAAATCAAACCTCAACTTATCTATCAGCAAGGAAGTAAAGTGCGGTTTAATTTAATTGCCGGACTTACTCAGAAACAAAACAACCCTATTTATGGGGCTGAAACCAGTTTGGCACGGTCTGTTGATTTAGCCTGGAAAGTAAACCATACCGAGCAATCGAGTATCACCGGCAATTTAAAGTATATTTATTTTGATTTCAATGGCAATATACAATCGGCGGTTGCATATGAAATGTTAGAAGGTTTGCGCGCGGGTGCCAACTGGACCTGGAGCCTTAATTTTCAAAAAACACTAGGAAAAAATTTGCAACTCAACCTGCACTACAACGGGCGCGCTGCCAATGGGCAACGTGTCATTCATACAGGTGGCTTAGAGCTAAGGGCTTATTTTTAATGCCCTACTTTGCAAGCAAACCTTGCACAAATGCTCTTGCTTGGGTGTCAGCCGATACATAGTCTTCATAAGCAGGCTGAAGCACATTTGGTAAAGCTCGCATGCATTGCTCATTGAGTTGCCCAATTTCTAGGAAAGAAATTTTACGATCCAAAAACGCAGCCACCGCTTCTTCATTTGCAGCATTTAAAATGCATGCTGCTGTGCCTTGGGCAGCCATTGCCTGATAAGCCAAATCAAGGTTTTTAAATACCTTGCGGTCAGGCTGCTCAAAAGTAAGTTGCGGATAATCCATAAAGTTAAACCGTGGAAAGTCTGTTTTGAAACGCGCTGGATAAGTCAGGGCAAATTGAATTGGCAACTTCATGTCTGGCAAGCCCATTTGAGCCTTCATGCTGCCATCTTCAAACTGCACCAAACTATGTACAATTGACTGCGGATGCACAATGACATCGATTTGTTCGGGCTGTAAGCCAAAGAGCCATTTCGCTTCAATGACTTCTAAACCTTTGTTCATGAGGCTTGCTGAATCTATCGTGATTTTAGCGCCCATGCTCCAGTTCGGATGCTTGAGTGCTTGCTCAAGGCTAACTTGTTGTAATTGCTCGAGTGTAAAACCGCGGAAGGGTCCGCCAGAGGCAGTGAGGTAAATTTTCTCAATTGGGTTGTGAAATTCACCAACTAAGCACTGAAAAATAGCAGAGTGTTCGGAGTCAACAGGGTAAATATTCACCCCTTTTTCTTGGGCTAATTTAGTGATGAGCTCACCCGCCACAACCAACGTTTCTTTGTTGGCCAGCGCGATAGTTTTACCGGCTTCAATGGCATGAATGGTTGGCTTGAGGCCAGCATAACCCACCAAAGCGGTAAGTACTGTGTGTACTTCGTTAGATTCTACCACTTGGCAAAGCGCCTCCTGGCCTGCATAGACATGGATGTCATCAGACCACAAAGCTTCTTTCACCTTCTGATACTGACTTTCGTCGGTAATTACGACCGCATTTGGCTGAAATTTCTTCGCTTGTTCAATGAGTAAATCGGCATTTTTACCAGCCGTTAGTACCTGCAGATCAAAATAATCTGGATACGCCTCAATGACGTCTAACGCTTGTGTCCCTATTGAACCCGTCGAACCAAGTATGGCAATGCCTTTCTTTTCTTGCATAGACAAAGGTAACAATTGCGGACTAAGAAAGTTTGAATTACTCCACCGTTACCGACTTGGCTAGGTTGCGGGGTTGGTCTACGTTGCAGCCGCGCATTACAGCGATGTGGTAAGAAAGGAGTTGGAGTGGAATCGTGGCAATGAGTGGCACCAAAAATTCGTCAACTTCAGGAATTTCAATGACGTGGTCTGCCATGTTGCGCACTTGTTCGTCACCTTCTGTAACGATAGCTATAACTTTTCCTTTACGGGCTTTAACCTCTTGAATGTTTGAAACAACCTTTTCATAGGAAGTTCCGTGTGTGGCAATAACTATTATTGGCATGTTTTCATCGATGAGAGCGATGGGGCCGTGTTTCATTTCAGCAGCTGGATATCCTTCTGCATGGATGTAAGAAATTTCTTTGAGTTTAAGCGCGCCCTCTAAAGCCACTGGGAATGAACTTCCACGACCTAAATAAAGTGCATTAGCTGCGTCTTTATAGATGGCAGAAATTTTCTCGATAGCTGGGTCAGTCTCGAGTACGCGTTTAACTTTTTCAGGAATGGCTTCTAATTCTGCCAATAGCTGACGGAATTTTGATTCTGAAATGGTTCCTTTTCTTTTGGCAAGTGACAGCGCCATTAAGGTAAGAACCGTAACTTGAGCAGTAAATGCTTTTGTGGAGGCCACCCCAATTTCTGGGCCGGCATGTGTATAAGAACCAGCGTCAGTGATGCGGGCAATGGAAGAACCCACCACATTACAAATTCCTAAGATGGTCGCCCCTTTAGATTTCGCTAATTCTAGCGCTGCGAGCGTATCTGCGGTTTCACCAGACTGTGAAATAGCGATTACAACATCGTTTTCATTTAGGATAGGATTGCGGTAGCGGAATTCGCTTGCGTATTCTACTTCTACGTTGATTCTTGCAAGGTCTTCGATAAGGTATTCACCAACTAAACCTGCATGCCATGAAGTACCGCAAGCAACAATGATGAGGCGATTTGCCGAAATCATTTTTTCCTCGTATTCTCGGAGACCACCTAAGGCAACCCAAGCTTCATCAGAGTTGAGTCTGCCGCGGAAGCAGTCGTGGATTGAGCGCGGTTGTTCGTGAATTTCTTTGAGCATAAAATGCTCGTAGCCTCCTTTTTCAAGTGCTTCGAGTTCTAGCTCCAATTCTTGGAAAAATGGCGTTTTTTGTTG
>JBDLPT010000008.1:0-10324 GCA_039800945.1 Bacteroidota bacterium
CTTATCGAGTACGCCAACCAAGGCGGGGTGCAATTGAGCGCACAAGAAAAATACCTACTTAAAAAGTTCTTACTGACCCTTACCGACTACTCGTTTATCAACAATACTAAATTCAAAGACCCACACTAAAATGAGTTCAAACAGACTTACCACCGAAGACAAAGCGTTGAAAATCAACTTGACGCCAGATATCTATGGTTGTTTTGCCGAAATTGGTGCTGGCCAAGAAGTGGCTGCCAATTTTTTTAAAGCAGGAGGTAGTTCCGGAACTATCGCCTATACCCTCTCAGCCTACGACATGAAAGTCTCTGATTCTATGTATGGAGAAACCGTCCGCTATGTCTGCGAAGAGCGTTTGGTGACAATGCTTCAGACTGAATTCAAGAAACTTCAAGAAACTCTTCCTGTTAAAAATAGAGACGCGCGCTTTTTTGCATTTTGCAATACCGTTGAATCCTTAAATTACCATAAAACCAATCAAGGTCAGGGTTGGGTTGGGCTCCGTTTTCAGCTTGGTGTCAATAAGAAACCTAACGACGTCATTTTGCACATCAAAATGCATGACAACAGCCATAAAGCACAACAAGAAGCGCTGGGCATCTTAGGTGTAAACCTCATCTATGCGTGCTATTTTCAATCCAACGACATCGACTCATTTATTGACAGTATCGTACATCGTTTGCCACCAGACCGCATGGAAATTGACATGCTCCGCATTTCAGGCCCAGACTTCGAAGACATGGACAACCGCATCATCGCCTTGAGTTTGGTGCGCCGTGGCATTACCAACGCCACCATGTTTGACCTCGCGAAAAACGTATTGCAACCATCCACTGCACTTTACAAGAAAAATATTTTGCTCATGCGCGGCCGTTTCAGACCCGTGACCAAAGTGCACATCGACATGATCGAAAGAGCGAGAGCAGCATTTGCAAAAGAAAAACGCGTAAAACCCGAAAATCTAGAAGTAGTTTTCGAACTCACCCTAAAAGACCTCACCGCCGACGGTAAAATTTCTGACAAAGACTTCCTTGACCGCGCCGAACTACTTGGTTCTTTGGGTTATACAGTAATGGTTTCTAATTACCTGAAACATTACAAGATGCTCGAATACCTCTCTTCTATTGCACGCGGAAATTTGGTGGGTGTCATTATGGGTATTTACAACCTGCACATCATTTTTGATGAAAAATACTACGATAATCTTCCTGGTGGTTTATTAGAAGCCTTTGGTCGAGGATTTGGACACAATGTCAAGCTCTATATCTATCCGGCTTTAAATGTAGAAGATGGCAGCCTGTATCATCTCGGAAACATCAAACTTCCTGAAAATATGATGGGGCTACTTAACTACATGCAAGCCAATGACAAGATTACTTCTTTGCAAGAATACGACCCTTCTTTGCTGCATATTTTATCAGACGACGTCTTGAGCAAAATCAAAGCCAATGCACACAGCTGGGAAGACGACGTTCCTTACGAGGTGGTAAAAGCCATTAAATTCTTCGAACTATTCGGATATCAGCAAAAAGCAGAGCAACTCTAATGCCTCACATCAAAAATGCGCTCATTCGTTACCGCATCATCGACCGGATGCTGCGCAACCAATACAAGCCATACCCTTCCAAAGAGGAGTTAAGAACGGCTTGTGAAGAGTCGCTTTTTGGCTCCGATTCTGGCGCACATATCTGTGCTTCCACCATTGAAAAAGACCTTTTCAATATGAAAATGGAGCACGACGCACCAATCCGTTACAGCAAAAAAAATGGAGGGTATTTTTACGAAGAACCTGATTTTAGCATCAACGATGTGCCACTTTCTGAAGATGAGCTTTCTTCCATTCGATTCGCGGTATCCACCCTTCAACAATTTAGAGAGGTGCCATTTTTTCAGCAGTTTGGTTCTGCAATTGATAAAATTGTAGATCGCGTGGCGGTTGGCGACACCGACGAAAGTCAAGAGATCTCAAAATATATCCAGTTTGAGGCAGCTTATTCAAACGGAGGAAACGACCTCTTGCCACAAATGCTCGAAGCGATCCGAGCAAAAAAAAGAGTATGGTTTCTTTACACCTCCTTTCAACAACAAGTTTCAAAACCGAGAAAGGTCAGTCCTCTTTTTTTAAAAGAATATAGAAATCGCTGGTATTTAATAAGTTTTGACATTCAAAAACAAGACATCCTCACTTTTGCACTAGACAGGATGTCTGAACTTCAAATCTTAGAAGAAAGTGGGGAGATTCCGACTGAATTTAACCCCGCAGAATATTTTAAAAATGCAGTAGGGATTACCGCTTACAAAGGAAATCCTGAAAAAATCATCTTAAAGGCAGACCTTGTCGCTGCGCGCTATATCGCAACCCAGCCCTTTCATCTCTCTCAAAAATTGATCAAAGAAGCACCTGATGCGCAATATTTCGAACTGAACATTTTGATTTCAGAAGAGTTTATCAGAAGTCTTTTAGGCTATGCCGGTGAAGTGGAAGTTTTAGAACCTGCAGCACTCAGACAAATCATGCAAGAAAGAGCCCAAGCACTTTTGAACCGATATCAAACAAAAAACAAATGAATCACATCATTCAGACCATTCAAAATGGGGTTTGCACCCTGAGCCTTAATCGGCCCCAAGTTTTCAATTCTTTTAACCGAGAAATGGCACTCGAACTCCAGGCCGCTCTAGACCATTGCGCTAGTAACCCTGAAATCAGGGCAGTGGTTTTAACTGGTGAAGGAAAAGCATTTTGTGCGGGGCAAGATCTTGCCGAAGCAACCGACCCTAATGGGCCAGCTCTACAAGAAATTGTTGCCAAGCATTACAACCCAATTATCTTAAAAATTAGAGCCCTTGAGAAACCAGTAATTGCGGCTGTTAATGGCGTTGCAGCTGGTGCTGGCGCCAATATAGCATTGGCTTGTGATATTGTATTTGCCAAAGAAAGTGCTGCGTTTATTCAAGCTTTTTCTAAAATCGGGCTCATTCCTGATTCAGGAGGAACCTTCTTTTTACCAAGACTTGTAGGGGCTCAGAAAGCTTTGGCACTTATGCTTACTGGAGATAAAGTCATGGCTACTGAAGCGGAGCAAATGAACATGATCTATAAAGCAGTGGCTGACGACGCTTTTAACGAAACCATTGAAAAATTTGCGGCGCAACTCGCTCAAATGCCTACTAAAGGCCTTGGCTTGACAAAAAAAGCAATCGATGCTGGGTTTCAGAATTCGCTAGAAGAACAACTCAAACTCGAAGAAATATTACAAACTGAGGCTGGTAGCACTTATGATTTCAAAGAAGGCGTTGCTGCATTTTTAGAAAAAAGAACAGCCCAATTTAAAGGTGAATAAGATGAAAACTCAAATTGGCGTAATTGGAGCAGGTACTATGGGTGCTGGCATTGCACAAGTTGCAGCGCAAGCCGGACACAAAGTGGTGCTCTCAGATACAAACGCAGCACAACTCCAAAAGGCAGAAAAGCAAATCAATAGCAGCTTAGAAAAATTGGTTGAAAAAGCCAAAATATCAGCTGAAGCCGCATTAGAAATCAAAGCCAATCTTCAATACACAACGCATCTGTCTGATCATCAAGAAGCCATCTTAGTCATTGAAGCCATTGTAGAAAACCTCAGTATCAAACACGAGCTTTTCAAGCAACTCGAGCAAGTCGTATCTGCAAATTGCATTTTAGCTAGCAATACTTCATCTTTATCGATTGCCTCAATCGGGTCTTGCTTGTCACAACCAGAACGATTTCTGGGTATCCATTTTTTCAACCCGGCCACACTAATGCCCTTAGTTGAGGTAATCCCGGGTGTAGCTACGTCCGCCAACATTACTCAAGAAATTGATGAACTCATTAGTTCATGGAATAAAACGGTGGTCGTTTGTAAAGACACTCCTGGTTTTATCGTGAATCGCGTAGCCAGACCATTTTATGGAGAAGCCCTGCGTATTTACGAAGAAGGCCTAGCTGATTTTGCCACTATTGATTGGGCCATGACCCAAATTGGGGGTTTTCGAATGGGCCCTTTTACACTCATGGACTACATTGGCAACGACATCAATTACACGGTGACTGAAACCGTCTTTGCCGCCTTTTATTTTGACCCAAGATTCAAGCCTTCATTTACGCAAAAACGACACATGGAAGCCGGTTTTTTAGGTCGTAAAACAGGTAGAGGATTTTATGATTACAGTGAAAAAGCGCCTACCTATAACCCTAAAGAAGACCAACAACTTGGGCAGTATATTTTTGAGCGCATATTAGTGCTCTTGATCAATGAGGCCTGCGATGCAGTTTTCATGCAAGTAGCCAGCCCTAGTGCAGTTGACCTCGCCATGACCAAGGGTGTGAATTATCCCAAAGGTTTGCTTCAGTGGGCCGATGAATTTGGTGCCAAATGGGTCTTAGAAAGACTAGAAATTCTATTCGCTGAATACGGTGAAGACCGCTACCGACCAAATCCTTTATTGCGAAAAATCGCAAGAGAAGGAAGTAAATTTATTTCGTAACTTTGCACTCTAAATTTTATATATAATGGCATACTTGTTCACATCTGAGTCCGTTTCTGAAGGACACCCAGATAAGGTTTCGGATCAAATTTCCGATGCCCTCATTGACAACTTCATGGCTTTTGACCCAAGCTCAAAAGTAGCATGTGAAACACTCGTTACTACTGGTCAAGTAGTGCTTGCTGGTGAAGTGAAATCAACAGTATATCTAGACGTTCAAAAAATTGCACGTGAAACCATCCGTCAAATTGGCTACACGAAGTCAGCATATATGTTTGATGCCAACTCTTGCGGTATTCTTTCTGCCATCCACGAACAATCTTCTGACATCAACCAAGGAGTTGAGCGTCAAAACCCAGAAGACCAAGGTGCGGGTGACCAAGGTATGATGTTCGGTTATGCAACTAAAGAAACCGAAAACTACATGCCATTAGCGCTTGACCTTGCGCATAAAATTTTACAAGAAATGTCTGCGATTCGCAACAACGAAGCAGCACTCATTCCTTACCTCAGACCCGATGCCAAATCTCAGGTTACCATCGAATATTCCGATGACAACGTTCCGCAACGCATCGACACTATCGTGGTTTCTACCCAACACGACGACTTCGCTGCAGAACCAGAAATGTTGGCTAAAATCAAAAAAGACATCATCGAGATTGTTATCCCTAGAGTTAAAGCTAAACTGACGCCCGCTATTCAAGCGCTTTTCAACGACAGCATTACCTACCATATCAACCCAACCGGTAAGTTTGTAATCGGTGGTCCACACGGCGACACCGGCCTTACAGGTCGTAAAATTATCGTAGATACTTACGGTGGCAAAGGAGCCCATGGTGGTGGAGCTTTCTCTGGTAAAGATCCTTCTAAAGTAGACCGTTCTGCTGCTTACGCAACGCGCCATATCGCGAAAAACTTAGTGGCTGCAGGTCTTTGTGACGAAGTATTAGTTCAAGTTTCTTACGCTATCGGGGTTGCTCAACCTTGTGGTCTTTATGTCAATACCTACGGTACTTCTAAAGTGGGTCTTTCTGACGGTGACATCGCTAAAAAAGTAGAGCAAATTTTCGATATGCGTCCTTACTTTATTGAACAACGCTTGAAATTACGCAACCCAATTTATCAAGAAACAGCTGCCTATGGTCATATGGGTCGCAAAAATGAAATAGTTACCAAAACCTTCACTGCGCCAGACGGCAACCAAGTAAGCAGAGAGGTTGAACTTTTCACCTGGGAAAAATTAGATTATGTAGACCAAGTTAAAACGGCTTTCGGCCTCTAAAATAATAAAGCCCGTTAGTCGGGCTTTTTTTTTTAATCCAATTTCATGAGTACAACATTTAGAACCATCTGGACTACCCCAGAGCGAGATATCGAAGTAATTGATCAACGCCAACTCCCACACGAATTTGTGGTGGTCCGTTTGAAAACATATAAAGATGCCGATCTAGCCATCCGCAGCATGACCGTCAGAGGTGCCCCCCTAATTGGTGCCACAGCAGCCTACGGAATCTTCTTGGCGGTAAGAGAACTCATTGAAGCTGGCCACGACGGTGCGTTTTTGGATGAAGCGTTTTCGGTACTGCGTGCATCTAGACCCACTGCTGTCAATTTATTTTGGGCACTTGATAGAATGAGAGCGGCACTCGACAACGCCGATAACTTTTTAGAAGCTGCCTGGACAGAGGCAGAGAAAATCGTAAAAGAAGACATCGAAACCTGCCGCATGATCGGCGTACACGGTTTGCCACTCATCGAAGAAATTTCGAAAGCTAAACAAGGTGCTACCGTTAATATCCTGACGCACTGTAATGCCGGAATGCTCGGCTGTATTGAGTGGGGAACCATTACCTCACCAATTTACCAGGCGGTTCAAAAAGGAATCGATGTACACGTCTGGGTTGATGAAACCAGACCTCGCAATCAAGGAGCTAACCTCACCGCCTATGAACTCACCAAACATGGCGTAAAACACACTCTAATTGTAGATAACACTGGTGGGCACCTTATGCAGCATCAAATGGTTGACATCGTTATTGTTGGCACTGACCGCACCACACGCAATGGAGATGTCGCCAATAAAATCGGAACCTACCTCAAGGCCTTAGCAGCCAAAGACAATCAAATTCCGTTTTATGTTGCCCTGCCTTCCACTACCCTAGACATGACGATCAAAGACGGTCTCAAAGAAATTCCGATCGAAGAACGCGATCAAAATGAAGTCAAGTACGTCATTGGTAAATCCAAAGCGGGCATTATAGAACCTGTTTTGATTTGCCCCGAAACTACGCCTGCTGCCAACTACGGCTTCGATGTTACCCCTGCAAGATTAGTGAGCGGCTTGATTACCGAAAGAGGTATTTGTGAGGCTTCGGAAAAAGGGATTCTATCTTTGTTCCCAGAATATATCTGAAAAGATCTAATCAAAATCGATTCTAAAAATTTGAGAATGAAACTATTCAAACTTATATTTTGCACACTTTTAACATCAACTCAATTTTCGCTTTTTGCTCAAATTCAAGGCAAATGGCATAGCAATTTTCAAGTTGCGGGTAAGTCTTTGCTCATGGACCTCGAAATCCAGGGGATAGGCAGAGATGGCTCTATCACCATATCAATCCCGGACCAGCCCAAGATGAAACCTCAGCTGATGGAAGAGTATGTGTTGTTTTCAGATAGCTTGTCTTTTAACTGGAATATGATTAGCTTAAGTTATGCCGCCAAACTACAAGGTGATTCTATTGTTGGAATCATGTCACAATCAGGCTTGAGTTGGAAGGCCGTCTTTTACAAAGAAGCTCAAATTGCCAAAACAGTTGCGGGTAAAATGCAAGATCCAAAAGCACCTTTTCCGTATCATCAGCAAGAGCTCATTGTTAAGGCGGATAAAAAAATACAACTTGCCGGAACGCTGATTTTACCTGAAATTGAGAAAAACAAATCTTTTCCGCTCGTTATTATGGTTTCTGGCTCAGGGGCCCAAGACCGCGATTGCGAAATTCTTGGACATCGCCCATTTTGGGTTTTGGCCGATGCCATGGGGCGTCAAGGCATCGCTTCGTTTCGTTACGACGACCGCGGGGTCGGAAAAAGTAGCGGCAGTTTCAAAGATGCCACCCAAGTTGATTTTTCAAATGACTTACTGGCTATCATTTCGCATTTAAAAAAGGCTTATCCTCAAGCAAAATTATACATATACGGACATTCAGAGGGCGGCATGACGGCACTCAGAGCAGCCGTTGAAAACACCCAAATTGCAGGCATCATCGAATCTGCATCAGTTGGTTCTTCAGGCCTTGAAGTTCTGGTTGATCAGCAATATTTTATTCCAAAAGCAAGTGGCTATTCAGAAGAAGAAGCACTTTGGAATCAAAGATTTTATGCGGAAGGTGCAAAAATAGCAATCAATAGCACAGAGAAAACATTTAGTAATTTATACAAAACTTGGCTTTCTCAAGCCTGGGATAGTATCCCGTCAAAACTACTGGCTGGCGCTTCTCAGGAAGATGTTTTGGGTCAAATGAATGCTTTTTTCAATAATGACTGGGCGCGTCAGTTCTTGGCATTTGAAGCAAAACCTTATTTACAACAACTCAACCTACCCTTTCTAATCATCAATGGGGCTGCAGATGTGCAAGTACCCCCAACAAAAAGTCAAGAGGCATTCAGAAACAACCTAAGCGCAGTCTCTTTGTCAAAAAGTACTTTTTTAATTGTCGAGGGCGCTAACCATTTGTTTCAGCATTGCAACACATGTGCGGTAACTGAATACGCCAGCCTAGAGCAAACCTTGGATCCAACTTTAATAAAAGCTACTATTGATTGGATTTTGGAACAGCAGCGTGCCCATCAATAAACCCAAAGTGTTTGGCTACAATTGTCGGCATTTGAGTCTCTAAATGAGTTTTGAACGCTGCTGCAACACCACTATGCTTCTTTCCTTTAGGCCAAACAATTCGCCATATCGTTTCCAAAGGTAAATCTGGCACCTCACTCACTTTTAATTGACCTAACTGAAGTTCGTTTCGAATCCCGATTAACGGCACAATTGAATAACCGAGCCCAGCAATTAAAGCCTGTTTTACTGCCTCGTTACTAGTAAGTTCGATGTTTCTGCGAACATGAATATCATGACCCGATAAATAATCATCCATTGCTTTTCTAGTAGCCGAACCCTGTTCTCTTTTCACCCAGGTGAGGGCTTCAAGTTGCTTTCTCCAATCTTTTTGATCCATGAGTAGCGCTTCCTTTCCGACCAAATAAAGCTGGTTTTTCATACATGGAATTTCGTCCAAATTGAGCCGGTCAGGAAAAATTGATACCAAAGAAAAATCGGTTTCGTTTTTTTCCAAATTGAGCATGACGTTTGACCGATTTGAGACATCTAATTCCAGTTCTACCCCTGGATGCAATTTCATGAAATCTTCGAGCAAATATGGAATCACATATTTTCCGGTAGAAACCGCACTAATGCGCAATCGACCACTCAATTGACCTTTGTATTGCGCCGTTTTATAATTGATTGCATACACCTCTTCAAGGATTTTTTCAGCAGCACTTGCTACCTCGCGACCAAAATCCGTTACATATAATTTTTTATTGACCACTTCAGTCAGCGGTATATCAAACTGGTCTTGGAAATTCTTGAGCTGGATGGACACCGCGGGTTGCGTTAAAAATAATTCCTCAGCTGCCCTAGTAATGCTCTCTTTCTGAACAATCTTCAAAAATATTCTGAGTTGATTCAAAGTGTAGTTCATAATGTTTATTTATGCTTTAGATATTATTATTATATAATTGTTTATGCAATAAATGTGCCAAATTTGCACAAAATTGGAACATGCCAAGAGCATTTGAATTGGAGCCATCAACAACGGAAGTCTTAATAGTGAGTCAACATTTGAAAGAACAAATTATTGCACCTATTGTTGAACCCCTCGGTTTTAAATTCTCCAGTATACAAGGATTCAACACAGATACTTTCGGCACCTTTGCTGGTGAAATCCCGAGGGTGGAAGGCCCAAAAATTACGGTGAGAGAAAAGTGCTTAGCCGGAATAAAATTTAGCGGAGCCCGTGCAGCCATTGCAAGTGAGGGGTCATTTGGACCGCATCCACAAATACCTTTTCTCACCATCAATGAAGAATGGTTGGTGTTTATCGATCTCGAAAAGAAGCTTGAGATATATGCAAAAGCGATCAGTACCGAACTATGCTTTGAAAAATTAAGTGCAGTAAATACAGCTGACCTCCAGTCATTTTTAAATCGAATTGACTTTCCGAAACAGGGTTTGGTCTTGAAAAATACTGATGATCAAAAAGTCATCGAAAAAGGAATTCAAGATATTGCTCAGCTGCAAGCATTACTTGAAAAACACAAAAGTAATTGGTTGCTTGAAACCGATCTGAGGGCGCACCAAAATCCGCTCAGAAGAAAAAATATTGCAAGCGCCGCACAAGATCTTGTGGCACGCCTGCAAGCACGCTGCCCTATTTGCCAAACACCAGATTTTTCAGTGGTCCGGACTTCCGGGGCCTTATTATGCAGTTGCTGCAAGGCACCTTCCTCAAGTTATGCAACACTTCATTTTGCTTGTCGAAAATGCGGTCATAAAGAAATACAACAACGGACTGACAAACAAGCGGAGGATCCAGGATTTTGTGATCATTGTAATCCTTAAAAATCTTTAGGATACCTGAAAAAATGAATCAAAATGAATCAAAATGAATCAAAATGAATCAAAATGAATCAAAATGAATCAAAATGAATCAAAATGAATCAAAATGAATCAAAATGAATCAAAATGAATCAAAATGAA
>JBDLPT010000009.1:0-136180 GCA_039800945.1 Bacteroidota bacterium
TAAAGGCTTTGGAACCAGGATGGATTACTTCACGTCAGATTGAAGCTTCTCGTATCGCCGTTACTCGATACATGAAGCGTGAAGGAAAAGTATGGATCCGAATTTTCCCAGACAAGCCGGTTACCTCAAAACCAGCTGAAGTACGTATGGGTAAAGGTAAGGGAGCTCCGAGCCACTGGGTGGCCGTGATCAAACCAGGAACGATCATGTTCGAAGCAGATGGAGTACCTTACGAAATTGCGAAAGAAGCAATGCGCCTTGCCGCACAGAAGTTGCCTGTGAAGTGTAAGTTCATTGTTCGCAATGATTATGTTTTACCAGTTTAATCGATTAAGATGAAACAAGCAGAAATCACAAAACTTTCTACAGCGGATGTTCAAAGCCGTTTGGAAGAGTTCAAAGGCCAATTGGCAAATTTGAAACTCACACACAAAATGGCTCCAATTGAGAATCCATTACGCATTACCCACATGCGCAAGCTGGTAGCAAGATTGAGTACAGAGTTAACTAAACGTTCAAATCAGGCCTAAACCTGAGATAAAAAAATGAACATGGAAAAACGAAATTTAAGAAAAGAAAGAATTGGTGTCGTTACCAGTGACAAAATGGAAAAATCCATTGTCGTTGCTGTTGAGCGTAAAGTGAAGCACCCTAAATATGGTAAGTTCGTTAAGAAAACTACCAAATTTGTGGCTCACGACGAAAACAACGACTGTCATATTGGAGATACCGTTCGCATCATGGAAACCCGTCCTTTGAGTAAATCAAAGAACTGGAGAATGGTAGAAATTGTAGAACGCGCTAAATAATCGGACAAAATGATACAAACAGAATCCAGACTATCAGTTGCAGACAACTCAGGAGCCAAGGAAGTATTGTGCATCCGAGTATTAGGCGGAACAAGAAGACGCTATGCCTCAGTTGGTGACAAAATTGTTGTTGCCGTTAAAAGTGCAATGCCTAACGGAGCCGTTAAAAAAGGTTCAGTAGCAAAAGCAGTTGTAGTTCGCACGAAAAAAGAAATACGTCGTCCAGACGGATCTTACATCCGTTTCGATGACAACGCTTGTGTGATCCTCAACCAAGGTGGAGAGATGCGTGGTACACGTATTTTCGGACCTGTTGCTCGTGAATTGCGCGAAAGCAACTACATGAAAATTGTTTCACTAGCACCTGAGGTGTTATAATTCATTGAGTAATGCAAAAGAAATTACACATTAAAATTGGCGACACCGTGAAAGTGATTTCAGGTGAGTCAAAAGGTCGTGAGGGCAAAGTTGCCACCATCGATCGTGAAAAAATGCGTGCAACGGTTGAAGGTGTGAACATGATTAAAAAACACAACAAGCCAAGCGCAACAAATCCTCAAGGTGGAATCGAAGAAAAAGAAGGTTCTATTCACATTTCTAACCTTATGGTAGTAAGCAACGGAGCTGCTAGCCGTATCGGAAGAAAAGAGGTAAAAGGAAAATTAGTACGTTATTCAAAAAAATCAGGGGAGGTGATTAAGTAATGAGTTACACGCCAAGATTAAAAGAAAAGTACAGGAACGAAATCAAGCAAGCGCTTCAAGAGCGTTTCAATTACAAATCTGTAATGAGCGTTCCTAAGTTGGATAAGATTGTTCTTAGCCAAGGTATGGGTGATGCAGTTGCAGATAAAAAGCTTATCGATAGCGCTGCTGCGGATCTTTCTCGAATTGCTGGTCAAAAAGCAATTACAACCATTTCAAAAAAGGATATCTCGAACTTTAAGTTACGTAAAGGGATGCCAATCGGAACAAAAGTTACCCTTCGCGGTGACCGCATGTACGATTTCCTCGATCGTTTACTTTCTGTATCTTTGCCACGTACTCGTGACTTCCGCGGAATTAATCCAAAGGGGTTTGACGGTCGCGGTAACTTTAACCTCGGTATCAAGGAACACATCATTTTCCCTGAAATCGATATCGATAAAGTAAATCGTATCCTCGGTATGGACATCACCTTCGTTACAACAGCCAACAGTGACGAAGAAGCACATGCATTGTTGGATGCATTTGGTTTTCCATTTATTAAAAAATAAAAGAAATGGCTAAGGAATCAATGAAAGCGCGTGAGCGCAAAAGAGAAAGATTAGTAGCTCGTTACGAAAAGAAACGTGCAGAACTAACTAAAGTTTTGAAGTCAACAGATGCATCTGAAGAAATTCAGTCTCAAAAATGGGATGCAATGATGCAATTACAAAAATTACCGGCTAACTCATCTAAAATCAGAAAACACAATCGTTGTGGTTTAACTGGTCGTCCTAGAGGTTATATGCGTCAATTTGGTATTTCAAGGGTTACATTCCGTGAAATGGCTTTGGCTGGTAAAATCCCAGGAGTTAAGAAAGCAAGTTGGTAATTAAGAAAAAAGAAAAGAAATGAATACAGATCCAATAGCAGATTTCCTCACCCGCATTAGAAATGCGAGTGCAGCAGGCTTGAAGACCGTAGATATCCCAGGTTCAAACATCAAACGTGCCATGACGCACATTTTGTTTGATCAAGGGTACATCCTCAACTACAAATTTGAAGATGACAACAAACAAGGTATGATTAAAATCGCTTTGAAATACAACACATCTACGCGTGTTCCTGCCATTACCAAATTGCAACGTGCATCACGTCCAGGACTAAGAAAATATAGCAGCGCTACCGAAATGCCTAGAGTATTAAACGGTTTAGGTATTGCTATCGTTTCAACATCACGTGGCGTAATCACTGATAAAGAAGCGCGTCAGCACAATGTTGGTGGAGAAGTTCTTTGTTACGTTTACTAAAAAATTAAAGCAATGTCAAGAATTGGAAAAGCACCAGTTACCATTCCTAGCGGCGTAGAAGTTACGTTCAAGGATTCCGTCATGACGGTTAAAGGTAAAAAAGGAGAATTAGCACAACATATTGATGCTTCGGTAAGCGTAAGCATTGAAGATAACGTGATTACATTCAGCAGAGCCACAGATGCTCCTGATCATCGTTCTAAACACGGTCTATACCGTGCTTTAGTTTACAACATGGTTCAAGGTGTATCTGAAGGTTTCAAAAAAGAAATGGAGATAATCGGAGTTGGTTACCGTGCAAACGCAACAGGTCAACAACTTGAATTAGCCCTAGGGTTTTCCCATGCCATTATCATGGAAATTCCAAAAGAAGTGAAAGTTACCACTGTTACTGAAAAAGGTAAAGCGCCTGTCGTTACGCTAGAGTCATTCGACAAGCAATTACTTGGTCAAGTAGCTGCAAAGATTCGCTCTTTCAGAAAACCTGAACCATACAAAGGAAAAGGTATCCGTTTTGTTGGTGAAGATATCCGTAGAAAAGCTGGTAAATCAGCAGGTAAAAAATAATCGAACGAATTATGGCACTAAATAAAGTATTAAGAAGAGCAAAAATCAAGCGAAGAATCAGAAAGAAAATTTTCGGTACTTCAGCTATTCCTCGTCTTACTGTTTTCAGAAGTAACAAGCAAATCTATGCGCAATTGATCGACGACAACACTGGTCGTACACTTGCTTCTGCTGGTTCATTGAAAATGGATGAGGCTCAAAAAGTAAATAAAGTGAGTCAAGCTGCAATTGTAGGTAAGAAAATTGCCGAAGCTGCAAACAAAGCCGGTATTGAACGTATCGTATTTGACCGCAATGGTTACTTGTATCATGGTAGAATTAAATCCTTGGCTGATTCAGCTCGCGAAGGAGGACTCAAATTTTAAGAAAAAATGGCAGCTCAAATCGTAAACAGAGTGAAATCAGCAGATATCGAGTTAAAAGATAAACTCGTTGCTGTAAACCGTGTTACTAAAGTTACCAAAGGTGGACGCACATTTAGTTTCTCTGCAATCGTTGTTGTAGGAGACGAACATGGTGTTGTTGGACACGGTCTTGGTAAAGCAAAAGAAGTAACAGAAGCAATTACTAAAGGTATTGACGACGCAAAGAAGAACTTAATCAAAGTTCCTATTTTAAGAGGTACCGTTCCACACGAACAAAAAGGGAAATTTGGTGGTGCTGAAGTATTTTTGAAACCAGCTACAGAAGGTACAGGAGTAATCGCCGGTGGTGCGATGCGTGCAGTACTTGAAAGCGTTGGCGTTCATAATGTATTAGCAAAATCTCAAGGTTCTTCTAACCCGCACAACGTGGTTAAAGCAACTATAGATGCCTTGGCTAACATGCGTGATGCTGTTGCCGTTGCACGTCAACGTGGCATCTCCCTTGACAAAGTATTCAACGGATAAAATTAGCAGCAATGAGCACAATCAAAATCAAACAAGTGAGGAGTGCGATTAAGCGTCCAGCTGATCAAAAAGCTACTATTAAAGCTTTAGGTTTTCGTCGCTTGAATCAAGTTATCGAGAAAGAGGTAACTCCTCAAATTATGGGAATGGTGAACAAGGTGAAACACCTTCTTCAAGTAGTGGAATCATAGACAAAGAAACAATGGAATTACATAATCTAACACCAGCATCAGGTTCAGTTAAAGCTGAAAAACGTATCGCTCGCGGTCAAGGATCAGGTCGTGGAGGAACATCTACACGTGGTCATAAAGGTGCTAAGTCTCGCTCTGGTTACAAAACCAAAATTGGTTTTGAGGGTGGACAAATGCCTTTGCAACGTCGCGTACCGAAGTTTGGCTTTAAAAACATCAACCGTGTTGAATACAAAGCTATCAACCTAGATATCATCGAAAACCTTGCCACAGTAAAAGGTATTCTTGATATCACTCCAGAAGTTCTACGTGAAAACGGTCTTTTATCTAACAATGAGTTAGTTAAAGTACTTGGACGCGGAGAGCTTAAGGCTAAAGTTAACATCTCTGCAAACGGCTTTTCTACAAAAGCATCTGCAGCGATTGAAGCTTTAGGTGGTACATGTACAAAAATCTAACTATCTTTGCACGCTTTTAGATGAAACGATTAATTACAAACCTGCAAAACATCTGGAAAGTTGAGGAGTTGCGCAAGCGCATTATCCTTACACTTGGCCTGATCCTCACCTACCGTGTGGGGTCCTATGTTATTTTGCCTGGCGTCAAATACGACGCTTTGGCAAGTAAGGCCACAGATCAAAACTTTCTAGAGAGCATCCTTTCTGTATTTTCAGGAGGAGGCTTTACCAATGCATCTATTATGGCGCTTGGTATCATGCCTTACATCAGTGCCTCAATAATTATGCAGCTTCTTGGAATGGCAGTACCTGCTGTTCAAAAAATGCAAAATGAAGGTGAATCTGGAAGAAAGCAAATCAACAATTACACGCGTCTATTAACCATTGTTATTTGTGCGCTTCAAGCGCCAAGTTACCTTACCCTATACGTAAGTAACAAAAATGCAATGCCAGACAACCCAGATACCTTCTGGTGGACACAAACCATTATGCTTCTTATAGCTGGTTCGATGTTTGCTGTTTGGTTGGGTGAGCGTATTACTGAACGAGGTATTGGCAACGGTATTTCTCTATTGATTACAGTAGGGATCCTCTCTCGCCTACCTGGTGCTTTCTTTGCTGAATTTGGAAAATCAGTTGAAGCAGGTAACTTAATCCGTTTAGTGCTTGAAATCGTTATGTTCTTCGTAATCATTTTGGTTACCATCTTGATTGTTCAAGGGGTCAGACGAATTCCACTGAACACTGCTAAAAGAGTAGCCGGTACACGTGCCGTAGAAGATGTAAATGGTGCAAGAAACTACTTGCCTATTAAAATCAATGCGAGTGGCGTTATGCCTATCATTTTTGCACAGGCAATCATGACCATTCCAATGATGGTTTATCAAGGAGTAACCCAACAACAAGATGCCGGATGGTTGACCAAAACGCTTGGTGATCCTTACGGTATTAGTTACAATGTTTTACTTGTTGTTCTTATTGTTGTGTTTACTTATTTCTACACAGCGATCATGATCAATCCAAGTAAAATTGCAGATGACCTCAAGAAAAGTGGTGGTTTTGTTCCGGGCGTTCGTCCAGGTGAAGAAACCGCAGAGCACATCGACCAAGTAGTTTCAAGAATTACTTTCCCTGGCTCACTTTTTCTTGCAGCTATCGCAATCTTGCCTTCAGTTGCTAAACTTGCTGGTGTAAACGACAGTTTTGCTATGTTCTTTGGTGGTACATCCATCCTGATCATGGTCGGAGTTGTGCTCGATACACTTCAACAAATTGAAACTTATCAATTGAATCGCAATATGGATTCATTAATGGAAGGTACTCGTGTTAGAGGACGCAGAGGCGCTAACGAATTCTCTGGAATGTAAATTATGGCTAAACAAACATCCATAGAACAAGACGGTACCATCTTAGAAGCATTGCCAAATGCAATGTTTCGAGTTGAGTTAGAAAACGGACATGTCATTACTGCCCACATTTCAGGTAAAATGCGCATGTTTTATATTAAAATACTTCCAGGAGACCGCGTAAAAGTAGAAATGTCTCCTTATGATTTAACAAAAGGTAGAATATCTTTTAGATACAAATAAGCAGAATTATGAAAGTCAGAGCATCAGTTAAAAAAAGAACTGCAGATTGCAAGATTGTTAAGCGTAAAGGAAAAGTTTACGTGATTAACAAAAAGAATCCGAAATTAAAACAACGTCAAGGATAATAATTAGTATATGGCACGTATTGCAGGTATAGACTTACCAAAAAACAAAAGAGGAGTAATTGGCTTGACATACATCTACGGTATTGGTAGAAGTACAGCTAAGAAAATTCTTAACGATAACAGTATCGACGAAAACATCAAAGTTCAAGACTGGAACGATGATCAATTGTCAGCTATTCGTAACACAGTTAACGAAATCAAAACAGAAGGCCAGTTGCGTTCTGAAGTTCAGTTAAACATTAAACGTTTAATGGATATCGGTTGTCAACGTGGTATTCGTCACCGTTTAGGTTTACCACTTCGTGGTCAGCGTACAAAGAATAACTCTCGTACACGTAAAGGAAAACGTAAAACTGTTGCGAACAAGAAAAAAGCAACTAAATAATAACTAGTTCCAAATAAAAATGGCAAAAGCAAATCAAAAAAAGAAGAAGAACGTTAAAGTTGATGCTGCCGGAGAAGCTCACATCCAAGCGAGTTTCAACAATGTAATCATTTCTTTAACGAACAATGCCGGGCAAGTGATCTCATGGTCATCTGCGGGTAAGATGGGCTTCAAAGGTTCTAAAAAGAACACTCCTTATGCTGCACAAGTTGCTGCAGAGGATGCATCAAAAGAAGCTCATGACTTCGGACTACGTAGAGTGCGTGTTTTTGTTAAAGGGCCAGGTGCCGGACGCGAGTCTGCCATCCGTGCCATTCACAATTCAGGCATTGAAGTAACAGAAATCGTTGACGTGACACCAATGCCACACAACGGTTGTCGTCCGCCAAAAAGAAGAAGAGTATAGTAATTTTTTAACCAGTAGGAAGTTCGTCATCGAAGGAATGCCTTAATTCATGACTCCTACACAATTTTAAATAGAATGGCAAGATACAGAGGTCCTAAATCCAAAATTGCTCGTCGTTTCCGCGACCCAATTTTTGGCCCAGACAAATCACTGGAACGCAGAAACTACGGTCCAGGACAACACGGTCCATCCAAAAGAAGAGGTGGAAAGCAATCTGAATACGCAGTTCAGTTAGGTGAAAAGCAAAAAGCTAAATACACCTACGGAATCCTTGAGCGTCAGTTTGCAAACATGTTTGAAAAAGCTTCACGCATGAAAGGTATTACCGGTGAAAACTTATTACAATTGTGCGAAGCACGTTTGGACAACACAGTTTTCCGTTTAGGTATTGCTCCTTCACGTCGTGCTGCACGTCAATTAGTTTCTCACAAACACATCACTGTAAACGGTGAAGTAGTAAACATCCCATCTTATACACTTCGTATTGGTGATGTGATTAGTGTTCGTGAAAAATCAAAATCACTCGAAGCAATTGCTTCATCATTAACGGCTAGTAACAAAACTTTTGACTGGTTAGATTGGGATCAATCGAGCATGTCAGGGAAATTGTTAAACATGCCTGCAAGAGAAATGATTCCAGAAAATATTCGCGAGCAGTTGATCGTCGAATTGTATTCTAAATAACCCCTAAGCGATAGAAAATGGCAATATTGGATTTTCAAAAACCTGACAAGGTTATCATGCTCAACTCCGATGATTTCAACGGAGAATTTGAGTTTCGTCCGCTAGAACCGGGCTACGGAATTACCATTGGTAACTCCCTCCGTCGAATTTTGCTTTCTTCCTTAGAAGGTTTCGCAATTTCGTCTATTAAAATTCATGGTGCAGACCACGAATTTACAACCCTTAAAGGTGTTGTAGAAGACGTTACTGAAATCGTCCTAAACCTGAAGCAAGTACGTTTCAAGCGTCAAATTGAAGGAACTGATTCTGAAACAGTAATCATATCAGTAAGCGGTCAACAGCAACTTACGGCTGGTGATCTTGGTAAGTTTACTAGTGCATTTCAAGTACTCAACCCTGAGTTAGTGATTTGCAACATGGAATCTTCTGTGAAATTTGAAATGGAACTTACCATCGTTAAAGGTCGTGGATATGTTCCAGCTGAAGAAAACAAAAATGCAAATGCTCCTTTTGGAACTATTTTCATTGACTCGATCTTTACGCCTATCGTTAACGTTCAATACACTATTGAAAACTACCGTGTAGAGCAAAAGACTGACTACGAAAAATTAGTTTTCCAAATCAAAACTGACGGATCAATTCATCCGAAAGAAGCTTTGAAAGAAGCGGCAAAAATCTTGATTCACCACTTTATGTTATTCTCTGACGAGCGCATTACGCTTGACAGCGAAATCAAAGCTGAGTCTGAAGAATTTGACGAAACTTCATTGCACATGCGTCAGTTGCTTAAAACCAAATTAGTTGACATGGATCTTTCAGTTCGTGCGCTCAACTGTTTGAAAGCTGCAGATGTAGAAACTCTTGGTGATCTCGTTTCTTATGCCAAATCTGATCTTTTGAAATTCAGAAACTTTGGTAAAAAGTCATTGACTGAGCTTGAAGACCTAGTCGATAGCAAAGGTTTGACTTTCGGAATGAATGTCGCTAAATATAAACTAGACAGAGATTAAGAATTAAGTCATGAGACACGGAAATAAAGTAAATCATTTAGGAAGAAAAACAGGCCACCGCAAAGCGATGTTGACTAATATGGCTTGTTCTTTAATCGAGCACAAGCGCATCACAACTACCATTGCTAAAGCAAAAACTTTGCGTGTATTTGTTGAGCCTATCCTTACCAAAGCAAAAACAGATTCTACACACTCACGTCGTGTTGTATTTTCTTACCTTCAAAGCAAAGATGCAGTTACTGAACTTTTCAGAGAAATCGCACCTAAAATTGCAAATCGCGAAGGTGGTTACACACGCATCATCCGCACTGGTTACCGTTTAGGTGACAACGCAGAAATGTGTATCATCGAATTAGTAGATTTCAACGAACTTTACAACAACGCTAGCAAGAAAACAACACGTCGTTCACGTCGTGGTGGTAAAAAAGCTGACGAAACAGTTGCAACAACCGCTGAAGCGGTAGAAACTGCAGCAGTAGTTGAAGAAACTCCAGTTGCTGAAGTAGTTGAGGAAACTCCAGCTGCTGAAGTAGTTGAAGAAGCTCCAGCACAAGAAGCTCCAGCTACGGAAGAAGAGGCTACTTCTACTGATGAAGAAAAAACTGAAGAATAATTCAACAATTTGTTGATAAAAAAAGGCGGACCTAGTCCGCCTTTTTTGTTTTTAAGGGGTCTCGTTTTTAGCAAAGTCCGTAATTTTGGAGAAAATTAATAGATGCAGCAAAATCAACCCGCCGTATTACTTTTACAAGACGGAACTGTTTTCAAAGGCAACGCCATTGGAAAAATAGGAACCACCACCGGTGAAATTGCCTTTAACACAGGCATGACAGGTTATCAAGAGGTCTTTACAGACCCCTCCTATCTTGGTCAAATTCTCATCATGACCACCTCACACATCGGAAACTACGGCGTTCATCCTGAAGAAATAGAATCAGACTCTATCAAAATTTCTGGTTTGGTCACTAAAAAATTCTCCAATGGGTTTTCTAGATCTGCTGCAACCGATTCATTGCAAAATTTGATGGAAGCCAACCAAACTGTAGGTATCTCAGATATCGATACCAGAGCTTTGGTCAGACACATCCGAAACAAAGGCGCCATGAACGCCATTATTTCATCTGAAATTCTCGACTTAGAAGTTTTGCAAAAACAACTCAGCGAAGTTCCCTCTATGGACGGCCTAGAATTGTCTTCAAAAGTTACTACAGAAACCGCTTTTGAAGTATGTCCTGAAAATGCAACACTAAGAGTGTCACTCATCGATTTCGGTGTCAAGAAAAACATCATTCGTTGCTTGGCAGAAAGAGGTTGTCATGTAAAAGTATTTCCTATGCATGCCACTAAAGCTGAACTTGATGCATTTAACCCAGATGGGTATATGCTATCTAATGGCCCAGGAGACCCTTCTGTTATGCACAGCAGCATTGCATTAGTAAAAGACATTGTAGCCAGCGGAAAGCCTGTATTTGGCATCTGTTTGGGGCATCAAATCTTAGGCTTAAGCCAAGGCTTGCGCACCGAAAAAATGTTCAATGGACACCGGGGTGCCAACCATCCTATCTTGAATCTCACTACAGGTCGTGGAGAAATCACCACCCAGAACCATGGGTTTGTAATTTCTAAAGATTCTGTTGCCGCAAATGATCAAATTGAAGTGACTCACAAGCACCTCAACGATCACACTATCGCCGGAATTCGCATCAAAAATCAGCCTGTATTCTCGGTGCAATATCACCCGGAAGCTTCTGCGGGCCCTCACGACTCTCGTTACTTATTCGATGAGTTTATACAAAACATGAATCAATTCAAATCCTAATATGAGTTTAATTGCCACCATTTACGCCAGACAAATTTTAGATTCTCGCGGAAACCCAACCATTGAAGTTGATGTCGTTACAGAAAATGGCATTCTAGGAAGAGCAGCTGTGCCGTCAGGCGCCTCTACCGGCATCCATGAAGCCGTAGAATTGCGCGACAACGACAAATCATTATATATGGGTAAAGGTGTTTTAAAAGCAGTTGAGCACGTCAATACGCTTATTGAAGAAGCACTTGTTGGCATGGATGTTTTCGAACAAAAGAAAATTGATAAACTCCTGATTGAACTCGACGGCACACCTAATAAATCAAAATTAGGTGCCAATGCTATTTTAGGAACCTCTCTTGCCGTAGCCAAAGCAGCTGCACAAGAAGCAGGTCTGAGCCTATTTCAGTACATCGGTGGAGTTGGTGCAGTCACAATGCCCGTACCCATGATGAATATCCTAAATGGCGGATCACATGCCGATAACCTCATCGACATCCAAGAATTCATGGTAATGCCGTTTGGTGCAAAAAGCTTTTCAGAAGGCTTGCGCTGGGGAACAGAAGTTTTTCATCACCTCAAAGCCGTTCTAAAAGAGAAAGGAATGTCCACAAACGTTGGTGACGAAGGTGGCTTTGCTCCTAGCTTAGGTTCCAATGAAGAAGCCATTCAAGTGGTTATTGAAGCCATTGAAAAAGCCGGTTTCAAGCCTGGTGTAGATATGTACATCGCACTCGATGCTGCCTCATCAGAATTTTACGACGCAGCCAAAGGAAAATATATTTTTGAGTCAACCGGTGAAGAAAGAACTTCTGCAGAAATGGTAGACTTTTGGGCAACTTGGTGCGAAAAATACCCAATCATCTCTATCGAAGATGGACTTGCCGAAGACGACTGGGATGGTTGGAAATTAGCGACTGAAAGACTCGGTTCAAAAGTTCAACTTGTCGGCGACGACCTTTTTGTGACCAATACTACTCGCCTTCAGCAAGGAATCAGCAAAGGAATTGCCAATTCAATTCTTGTTAAAGTAAACCAAATCGGAACCCTTACAGAAACTATTGAAGCGGTTCAAATGGCTACAAGAAACGGTTACACCTCAGTAATGAGCCATAGAAGTGGTGAAACCGAAGACAACACCATTGCCGATTTAGCAGTTGCCTTAAACTGTGGTCAAATCAAGACCGGTTCTGCCTCACGTTCTGACCGTATGTCAAAATACAATCAGCTGCTTCGCATAGAAGAAGAACTCGAAGATGCAGCGGTTTATCCAGGTCTGAACTTTAAGTACATTAGATAATTTGCCTGCTTGCGTAAATTCAATCTACGGGTATACGCCTTAATTGTCAATGAATTTCAAGAGATTTTACTCTCTGATGAAAATCGCTTTGGAAAATTTTTCACGAAATTTCCGGGTGGTGGCGTGGAGAAAGGCGAAGGAATCCAAGAGGCCTTATACAGAGAATTACAAGAGGAACTCGATCTAAAAATCAAGCAAGCAAGCTTCTTCTATTTCAATGATTTTCATCAAGCCTCTGCTTTTGACCAAAGCAGTTTAGTTGCTTTCTATTACCGAATTGATGTCAAGAAAGCCGATATTCCACTGAATTTTGCCGCTTACGAAATTCCGTTTGAGCAAGAGCAAGAATTAAATCGTTGGAAAGCCATAGCCCAGTTGCAAAAAGATGAGCTTACTTTTCCGATTGATCAGATAGTGCTTGAGAAGCTTCAAGAAGTTTTACTTTTTGAAATTAGCCGCAACCACTAAATCTTTGGTGCCGTGCGTCCAAGAATAAAAACCTTCTCCGCTTTTAACACCTTTTTTACCAGCAGTTACCATGTTTACAAGTAGTGGACTCGGTGCATATTTTGGATTTCCAAAACCTTCATGCAGTACTTCTAAAATGGCTAAACAAACATCTAGACCAATGAAATCTGCCAATTGAAGTGGGCCCATCGGATGGGCCATTCCTAATTTCATGACGGTATCAATTTCTTCAACACCGGCCACTCCTTCGAAAAGTGTATAAATAGCCTCGTTGATCATTGGCATTAGAATGCGATTCGCTACAAAACCTGGGTAGTCGTTAACTTCAACAGGAACTTTAGAAAGACTACGAGAAGTATCCATGATCAGGTTTGTTACTTCATCTGAAGTAGAATAGCCTCGAATAATTTCTACCAGTTTCATGACCGGAACCGGATTCATAAAGTGCATACCAATCACTTTATCGGGTCTGTTAGTTACAGATGCAATTTTGGTAATTGAAATCGAAGAAGTATTGGTTGCTAAAATGACTTCTGGAGAAGTTAATGCGTCAAGATCTCTAAAGATTTTCAATTTCAAATCGATGTTTTCTGTAGCAGCTTCAACCACCAATTCTACCCCTTTAACACCTTCAGCCATGTTAGAGAACGTGTGGAGATTTGCCAATGTTTGAGCTTTTTCAACCTCAGAAAGACTTCCTTTGCTAACCTGACGGTCAAGGTTTTTGGCAATGGTGGCCAGGGCTTTTTCAAGCGCCGTTTCAGATACGTCAATTAAATTTACATTATATCCAAACTGAGCAAAGACATGCGCGATGCCATTTCCCATTGTACCTGCTCCGATTACTGCTACGTTTTTCATGTTTTTGAAATTTGGACAAATATACTGCACCTCTTGCAACTAGACTAAAAAAACACAGGAATCCTTGTATCTTTGTTTGCAATGAAGTTATTAGTTAACGGCAATTCTTTCAAAACCAAGTTCTTTAGCTCGTTGGTTATTCTGATGTCCGGAACCGTCATTTCACAACTCATTGCCCTTGCTTTCGCTCCAATTCTTACCCGCCTATATACACCTGGTCAAATGGGTGAGCTCGGTTTTTACATGCGCCTAACAGGATTTATCTCGGCTATCGCCACACTGCGCTATGAAGCGGCATTGCCTTTACCCAAACAAGAAGCACACTCCTATTTACTTTATAGATTGGCCTATCGCCTCTCCTTCATTGTATTGGCTGTCAGTGCCGTCATTTTGATTTTTATACTCAAAGCGGGCATCGGTGTGCCTTTCAGTTGGTGGTTCTTTTTGTTCACCGTGATGGGCTCGGCTTGTATTGTCCTGATCAATATCGGTACGAATTGGTCTGTAAGATTGGGGCAATACGGGATGATTTCACGACAAAAAATCATCAATTCAAGTCTTTCAAATGTACTCAAGTGGATTTTTGCGCTTTTCCAGTTCAATACCTTTGGGCTCATCTTGGCTACCTTTTTAGGTTGTCTTGCCTCTTCTTTAGAATTCCTAATTGACTTCAAAAAAATTCAAAAGCGCTTCAAACATTACGTTTCCAAGAAAAAAACGCGTGTTTTAATGCGTGAACACAAAGATTTTCCGTTGGTGAGTTTACCTCACGTTTTTATTGATAATGCCCGTGAAATGTTAGTCGCAACATTTATTTTCGGCTTTTATTCAGACGTGATTTACGGATCTTATAACCATTCTTACACTATGTTGAGACTACCTTTAACCCTGATCGGGGTCTCATTGGGGCAGATATTTTATAACCAAGCATCTGAATTGTATAATCAACAAAAAGCAATCCTTCCTCTCATTCAAAAAATGCTCTTGGGCTTAGCCTTAGTTTCACTAGTTCCTTTTGGTATTCTCTTTTACTACGGATCTGAAATTTTTGGCTTTGTCTTTGGGAATAATTGGTTTTTAGCCGGCACCTACTCAGAAACGATGTCGGTGTGGCTAATGATCAACTTCATTCTAACGCCTATTTCAGCGCTGCCGCTCATTCTCAAAAAGCAAAAAGTCTTCTTTTTGATGGGCATCGGAAGTTCAATCATTCAGGTACTTCCGTTCTGGATTTTGAATTGGCTTAAAGGAAGCTCAGATTTGGTATTTATGCAAAGCCTACAAATCGTAGCCTACACACAAGCGCTTTGGTTGCTTGTTACAATTGGCCTTCTTTATTATTATGCAAAACAGGCTGACCTAAAAGCTGGTCATAAAGTTTAAAGAATTTTGCCTGGTTTACAGCTTTTGTAGCATGTTGATCAATAATATCAGCATTCAGTTTTGCCACATTTTCAGGGTCGAGTAGTAAAGCACTTTCAAAATCAGCGCTCAAATTTCCTGAAAAAATGAGGCCGTTTTGCTTGGCTTTAACCCACTCTTGATTCGCTGGCAAATCTGAGACCACAGGAATACAACCATAAGCCATGGCTTCTAATAAACTTATGGCGGTGCCGTCGCTTTCGGGTATCGACACATAGATTTGTGCCTTGGCATAGTTCATCAGATTGTCTGCAGGCCCTTGAAAACCAACAAACTCAAAAGAATTTTCAGGAAGCGTTCTTTCTGCTAAAGATTGTAAAGCCACTGTTTGTGATCCACTCGCAGCAATGCGCAGTTTCCAATCTGGGTTTGCTTTTAAAAATGCTGCACTCTGTTCGATGACAACCGCTATACGATACAATGGCTCATGCATTCGGTTAGAATAAATGAGCTTTTCTTTTTGAACGGGTTCAGCTAATTTTTGGATTTCTACTCCAAAGTTGGCAATTTGAACCTCCTTTTCTGGTGTCAACGCATCAATAGCTTTGGCCATAAAATGCGCGTCTGCTGTAATGATGTTTGCTTTTTTCAAGGCAAAACGCACCATCCATTTATAAAATTGATTTTTCTGTGGCAACAACAAGACGTCGCTGCCCCAAGTAGTCAAGACCAAAGGTTTGTATCCACGATTCGCTAAGGCACTCATGAAACCGTAAGAATTGGCCTGATGCACATGAATGATGTCTGGTTGAAAGGTAAAGATTAGTTTTCTCAACGCGCGCAGCGTTTGGATGAAACGAATAGGATTCTTGAGGCCAAAATTTAGGGTAATCGCCTCTTGATCATCTACTTGATGGCCTGAAACCAGCAAAATTTCATCGAAATAAGGCTCAATCAAGGCTTTGTAATTGAGCATATGCCCTTTACCCTTGCTGCTTCCAATCAAGAGTAATTTTTTATTTTTTGCCTTGTTCATTCTTCAAATCTTGAAAGCATTTTAATGCCCATGCTAAGTTAAGACAAAACAAGACTTCAATATTCCTTTCCGTAAAAGGATTGTTGGTGAGCGCACTTACGAGCATGGTCAAAAGCACCAAGATGAAAGGAATAAATTCTTGTTTTTTTAATTGTATGAAAAGTTTCAAAGGCCAAAAGTAAAGCAATAGATAGGCAACTAAACCAAAGAAACCATAGCGCCAAGCCATCAGTATATATTCATTTTCTGAATAAATGTGATTGAGATAAAAATAGCTTTTGTAAGGGCCATGACCAAAGAGAGGCTGTTCTATAATTTGATTTCCTAAAAGGCTCCACGTTTCAAATCTCCCTCTAACAGAACCGCTAAATAATGCAGTGCCGTCTAGCAGACTTGAATTGTATGCCGCGTATTGAAAAAATGAGGTACATAACATCCAAGCGATTAAAAACGAAAAGATGACGCCAACGAACACTTGCAACCATTCCTTGCGCGACCAGATCTTTGAATGAAAAATGCCCAAATAGCTGAACAGCACAAAAACCACCACCAAGGCGGTTCTAGACTGACACAAAAAGACCATAGTCATGGCCATCAAGAATAAGAAAAGGCGCTTGCGCTCAAATTGCAGCGGTAGAAAATAGATGCTAAAAAATGTAAAAAGTAAGGCGTTGATATTGGGGTTCGCCATCGTACCTACCATGCGCTTCACTGCTGGAAGTCCTAAAGAATTTTTTCCGAAAAACTGTATGTGTAAGCCTCCTCCATAGGTCTTTTCTAGTAAAGTATTGACGCCAGGAAAATTGAAAAAATGCAATAAATTAAAGACTGTCAGAAGGATAAATATCCAAGGGATTGAACGTTTGATGAATTGAAAATCAAGAAGACCAAAAAATAAAAATAATACGCCATACTTGAGCCATTTGTAGATTTCAAAATAATCAGAATTGGAGCTTGGGTGCTGTTGTACGAGCAAAGTCAGACCAACATAAATTGCCATCAAAAAAGCAAGCCCATGATAATTTGTGAGTTGCAGTTTTGACCGATTCATTAGTACACTGAGGACCATGATTGGAAAGCCAAGATCAATCCAATGTAGAGAAGGGAGTTTTGAACCTAGTTGGATGGCCGGTAAAAACAGCGTTGAAATCAGTAAAAAAACACCGAAATAAGTAGGGAATTTAGTCGTTTGCCCACTCATTATAAAATTCGCTTAATTCTGGGTGTTGTCTGAGTTGACGCTCGTCTAACTTTCTGGTGTCGCCAATTACTTTTGCCGGATTCCCGCTGATAATTGAAAAATCTGGGTAGGTTCCTTTGAGATAGCTGTATGCTGCAATTAGCGATCCTTTTCCGACCGTAGTATTGGGCATAATTGTGGTATGAGGGCCAATAAAAGTGTATTTACCAATATGGATACTGCCTCTTTCGTAGACTTCGTGCTTGGGTTGATGATAGTGCTTGCCATAGATACGAATGGCCATATGACTTGAGTGCGAGGTCATGTTGATGTAAGTAGTCAATTGACAACCTTCTTCGATGGTTATACCGTTACTCGCTTCCAAAAAATTAAAATGACCAATGAAAACGTTTTCGCCTAAAATCAAATTTTGCGGATGGTCGATAAAACAAGTATTTGAAATCCGGGTTTGGGCTATTCGTTTGCCTTGATTGTCATAAATACGTTGGTTCATGGTTGGGCTGAAACCCAAGAAAAAGCGTCTGAGCACTTTTTGAAGAAGACCGTTTTTTTGTTGCATGAAATCTGATTCAGAGCGAAGATATCAAAAACATACATATATTGAGTATTTTTGCTCAGTAGCGCAACTGAAAATGACCCAGCAACAAGTTCTCAAATCACCCCGAATCATACACCTCAGTAGTGCGCATCACGACCGCGACGTTCGCATTTTTCTAAAAGAATGTAGGTCATTAGTGACTCTTTTTCCAAACCACGAAATACATCTAGTTTTAGCAGGTGTCGAAGCGCGTATTGAAGATGGCGTACATATCCATAACGCGGGCCCTAGAGTAAACTCTAGACGCAAGCGCATGACCACAACCGTAAACCAGGTGTTGCAAAAAGCGCTTGAGCTTGATGGTGTTTGTTATCACCTACACGACCCCGAACTTCTGCGCATCGCTTTCAAACTCAAAAGGAATGGAAAAAAAGTCATTTACGATGCCCACGAAGACCTGCCCCGACAATTCATGGGCAATTCCACGGTTCCTGGTCGCAAAATCATTTCTTGGGGCGTAGAATTCATTGAAGATTTCATTGCTGCTAGACTTGACGGAATTATTACCGCAACACCTTATATCGCAGAGCGTTTCAAAAGAAAGCATCCGAATACGATTGATGTCAATAATTTTCCTTTGGCCAACGAAATAGAATTTATTGAAAATCAACAAACGCAAAAAGAACCTTTTGTTTGCTATATAGGAGGCATCTGGCCATCCAGAGGCATTGCTGAGTTGGTGGCAGCATTAGAACATACGCAAATAGAGTTGGCTCTTGCCGGTCAAATCGAACCTGAATTCAAAGCAAAACTTACCCAATTAAAGGGTTGGTCAAAGGTCCGAGAACTTGGTTTTATTGATCGCCAAACTTCAATGCAATTGAAGCAACAAGCCATTGCCGGAGTGGTCACTTTTTTACCATTGCCCAATCATATCAATGCCCAGCCCAATAAAATTTTTGAATATATGGCAGCGGGGTTACCCGTCATTGGTGCAAATTTTCCGCTGTGGAAAGCATTAATTGAAGCAAACTATTGTGGCATTTGCGTGGACCCTGAAAACCCGACAGAAATTGCCAAAGCCATTCAATTTTTAGCCGAAAACCCAGAAAAAGCCAAAGAAATGGGTGAAAACGGCCGAAAAATGGTGCAAAATACTTACAACTGGCCAGCTGAAGAAAAGAAACTGCTTGCTTTTTATCAAAAAGTATTGGCCTCATGATTTTTGAAAAAGTCTATTATTATTGTTGCCTCGCCCTCTTTACCATTTGGCTGCCATTTCCGAAAATGGGATCCTTACTCATCGCACTTTTTGGAGTTGTGGTGCTTTGGGGTATTTTTCAAAAGAAACTGCGCTTTGAATTGAACAGCACCTTGGTGGCCTTTAGCGCACTCTACGCCCTTTATGCGGTCTATATTTTAAACAGCCCCTATCTCGAGCAAGAAACAAAATTCTTAGAGTATAAACTTTCTTTTCTTGCCTTTCCGATCTTATTTAGCTTTAAGCCGAGCTTCATTTTAGAGCGCAAAAAAATCATGGAATTTGTGCTTGGCGCCATTTTTCTATTAGGCTTACTCTACATTGGCCATGCGATATTCCAATATTTTCTGCATCACGACACGCAGGTTTTTCATAGTTCTTGGTTTGCCTACAACCATCACCCCAGTTATGCCGCTGTCTTTTTTTCTTTTGCGATTTTTTATTTGCTCGAAACCTTTTCTGAACGCTCAGGCAAACAAAAGTGGTTAGCCATAGGCCTGCTTATCTTTTTCACGTTTTTGCATATTCCGCTCGAAAGCATGGCTGGGCTGCTTTTTCTTGCCTTGGTTTATGCGTTTTTCATTGTAAAAAGCATCCTTCAATATTTATCGTACAGAAAAATTGCCGCTTTAATTGTCGGCTTAATAATATTTGTTTTTGCCATGTTACGTATTCAACCTGGATTAAAAACAGACTTGATCAATACCCAAAAATCTAGTATTGCATTCCTAGCTGATCCTCAGGAATTTGTGAACGAATGCCCTCAAAAAATGAGCGGAAATCAGGCGCGGCTCATCCTCTGGACCACCAATAGCGAAATCATCTCAAAGCATCCGCTAGGGGTCGGGATCAGCGGCTTGGATATCGAAATGTCTAGAAAGTTTCACCAACTTGGGTTTCACGAATTGGCAGCCAAACATTGGAATCCGCACAATCAGTTTTTGCAAATTACCGCAGAGCTCGGCTGGTTGGGTCTGCTCTTATTCTTAGTCATTCTATTTAGAATAGCGCGTATGGCTTGGCAGCGCAAAGATCTTTTATTGGGATTTTTGGTTACCAGTTTGATTTTTAATTCGCTCTTCGAAAGCATGTTGCAAAGGCAGTCCGGAATAATATTTTACTTGTTATTTTTGAGTGCATTTATTTCGATACTTACCCTCCAAAAGCCAAAAGAAGCTTGAAGTTAACTGTTGTCATTCCTTGTAGAAACGAGCAGCCATTCATTAAAGAATGTATTGACGCTATTTACCACTGTGCACTTCCGGAAACTTGTCAGATGCAAGTTTTTGTAGTGGACGGCATGAGTGATGATGGCACAAGAGCCGTTGTTACCGATCTTTGTCAGCACTACCCTAGCCTACATTTAATTGACAACAAGCAGCAACTTACCCCCTTTGCTTTTAACCTCGGTATTCATGCGGGTGGCGAAGCAGACTACATTCAAATTGTTGGGGCGCGTCATATGCTGAGTTCAAATTATTTGAATTCATGCCTGACCAAACTTCAAGAGAATTCTGGCATTTGGGGCGTTGGCGGGCAAATTCAAAATGTCTCTGTCAATGAAGTCGGCTCATGTATTTCAGCCGTGCTCTCTTCAAGTTTTGGTGTCGGGATGGGTAATTTTAGAACCATGACAGCTTCGGGTTTTACAGACACCGTGACTAGCCCGATGTATCCTTATTGGGTTTTTGAAAAAATTGGATTTTTTGACCAAACACTGATTAGAAACCAAGACGACGACTTCAATTTTAGAATTACCCAAGCCGGCGGAAAACTATATTTGATTCACGATATCCATCTGAAATATTACGTCCGGGCAAGTTTGAATGGCGTAAGAAAACAGTATTTTCAGTACGGCTATTGGAAGGTTTTCGTGAATCAAAAACACGGGAAAATGACAACCCTCAGACAACTTTTCCCGCCTGCATTTGTCGCCTATTTGTGTTTTAGCATCCTTTTGCCATTGGTGCCTAGTTGGCTACAAGATTTATTTGCTTTTCCTTTGGTGCTATATCTTTTTGGTGTCCTCTATTTTGGCCAAAAAGTAAGCCCTAAAGGGTTGTTTTTTCAAACAGCACGCTTATTTCCTCTCATTCATATCAGTTATGGCTTGGGCTATATGCTAGGCATTTTTGACTTTCTCATCCGAGGAAAAAAACCTTCAGATAAACAAAAAGAACTTTCACGTTAATACACACCTATGATTCCATTTTCCCCACCTCGAATAGACCAAGCTGTCATTGACGAAGTAACCTCTGCTTTACAAAGTGGTTGGATTACTACAGGGCCGCGCACCAAGCAGTTCGAAAAAGAAATCAGTGCCTATTGCAATGCCAAAACAACGATTGCAGTAAGTTCTTGGACAACCGGTATGGAAGTGCTGTTGCGTTGGTGGGGCATTGGCCCAGGCGACGAAGTAATTTTACCAGTTTACACCTATTGCGCTAGTGCAAACGTCATTATTCATACAGGAGCTACTCCTGTTTTTGTAGATATCAACCCAAACGATTTCAATTTATCACTCGAAAAGGTGGCTGAAAAAATCACAGAAAAAACCAAGGCAATTATCCCAGTTGACCTCGGTGGCTTGCCGTGTGATTACGCTGCACTTTTCGAGCTCGCTCAACAAAAGAAATCTTTATTTAAAGCGGGTTCTCCACAACAAGAAAAATTGGGGAGAATTTTAATTGCCGCCGATGCCGCCCATTCATTTGGAGCCATTTATCAAGGAAAGCGTGTGGGCAGCATTGCCGATGTAACTGTATTTTCTTTCCATGCAGTAAAAAACCTCACTACCGCTGAAGGTGGCGCCATATGTTTTCATTTGCCTGAAGGTTTTGACCACGACGAGATTTACAAGACCTTTAATATCAAAATTTTACATGGTCAATCGAAAGATGCTTTGGCAAAAACTCAAAAAGGTGCCTGGCGCTATGACGTTTTGGAACCCGGTTTCAAATGCAACATGACCGATATCCAAGCGGCAATTGGACTCATCGAATTAGGGCGCTATGAAGAAAATTTGAGCAGACGCAAGGCCATCTTTGCACAATACGACCAAGCGTTTAAAAAAACTTCTTGGGCCTGGACACCGCTCTATGAAAATCAAGAAAAGTGCAGTTCTTATCATTTGTATCAATTAAGAATCAAGGACATCACTGAAGCGCAACGAGATGCTATTATCCAAGAGATTTTTGAGCACGACGTAGCTGTAAACGTCCATTTTCAGCCACTCCCGCTGCTCAGCGCCTACAAGAATTTAGGATATCAAATCTCAGATTTCCCGCAGGCCTATGCCAACTATTCAACAGAAATTTCGTTACCCGTGTATTACGACCTCAACGATGAGCAAGTGCAAACGGTAATTGCCGCAGTTTGTGCGTCTGTTGAAAAGATATTGAGTGTTTAAATTTTGATTCATTAAAAAAAAAGAAACTACGCAAAGTAAAACAACCACTTGGATGAAACAATTACTCTTTTTATTGATCTTATTACCACTTTATTCGCAAGCCCAAGATTGGCCCATACGTGGCACCAAGGACTGGAATGAATGGTATACCAAAGACATCAATGACACTTGCAACGTAATTCCGTTGGGAGTTGATTTCGGCGCCTGTGCAATGGCTTTGGGTTGGGGGTTAACCGATTCGGGTTGTGTGGTGCTTTCTGGTTGCAGTTGGATTGGCAGCGACGGCATAGATTACACGAGTTCCTTTTTTGCTTCTTCGTATCAATGCAACAGTGCCTGTTTGCAAGATACATTAGTCATGCTGGCCTGTATCGATTCTGCATTGGTCAATTTACAAGTGCTTTGCCCAGGAATTTATGAGCCCGTATGTGGTTGCGATTCTATCACTTATGAAAATGCTTGTGTAGCTACTAATCATTTTGGAGTCAGCTCTTTTTATGCGGGGGAATGTGTAACGAGTAAGGTGCAGCATTTTTCCAATGCGAGCTTTGTCGTTTATCCAAACCCGAGCAAGGGGCTAATTACCATTGACAAAATTCCATTAAATGCCACCCTGAGTATATCGAATGTTTTGGGGCAAAACCTCAGCGCTCATCAAACGAATGCTACGACAATAGAGCTAGATTTATCACATCTAGCCAGCGGAAGCTACTTTTTACAGGTCAATCGATCGCAATTCGTAAAAATACTTATTGAGTAACTTAGGGGATGATTTGTCCATCGCCCATATTGATGATGCGATCCGTTTTTCGGGCAAAATCGTCGTCATGGGTAACAATCAGTAAGGACATTTTGAAACTTGTAGCCAACTCTCTGAAGATCGAAAATACCAAATCTGCATTTCGGCTATCTAAATTTCCTGTAGGCTCATCACCCATAATGATACTGGGTTGATTAATAAGAGCCCGGGCAATTGCCACACGTTGCTTCTGTCCTCCGGAAAGCTGTGTAGATAATTTGAGCGCTTGATCTTGAATGCCCAACAATTTCAATTTTTCATAGGCGTCGTGCTCAATTTCTTGCAAACTTTTGCGCGCTAATTTTTTAGCCGGAAGCATTACATTTTCTAGTACAGAAAATTCGGGCAAGAGGTAATGAAATTGAAAAACAAAACCAATTTTTTCGTTGCGGATGTGCGCCAAATGGGTAGAATCTTGACCCGTAACCAATTGATTATCGATCAATAACTCACCGGAGTAATCGGTGTCCATGGTCGATAAAATATAAAGAAGTGTCGATTTCCCACAACCTGATTTTCCTTGAATCGAAACAAATTCGCCTTGATCAACTGAAAAGCTGATCCCCTTTAATACCTGAATTTCATCGGGCGAGCGAAATACTTTTGTGATTTGTTTGGCTTCGAGAACTGGATGCATATTATTGGCCTCTAATGATGTCTACTGGGTCCATTTTTTCAGCTTTTCGAGAAGGAAAATAACCTGCAAAAAATGTCGCGATAAGTGAAAAACTCACCCCAATAATGTAATAAACAGGGCGATACACAATTGGAAAGGTTTTAATAGTGGGGAGTGCTGCAGTTTCAAAGGGGGTGTTGTCGATAATTACCGAAACTGAAAATCCTAATAAAAGACCAATGAGGCCACCTACAAATCCGATCAGCATGGCTTGACTGATAAAAATATACTTGACATCTTTTCCAGAAAAACCAACTGCTTTAAGAATGGCGATGTCATTCATTTTTTCAAAAATGAGCATGTTCAGGATGTTATAAATTCCAAAACCCGCTACAATGAGCAGGGTAATAGATACTGCATAGGAAATCATGGTTCGGATAGACGAACCCGTTTCAAATTGCGCATTTGCTGTCTGAATATCTGTGGCCGTTATATGGTATTGAGCGGCCATGCGTTTGGCCAAAGCCGGGGCCTTTTGCATATCGAATAACTTGACATTGATGTCACTGATGAAATCTTTTCCAACATTTGAGATGCGTTGAGCCAACTGCAAATTGACATAACTTTGGACGTTGTCGATTTCAGCCATCCCACTCTGGTAAAGTCCTACAATTTTTAAATTGAGGATATCACCCGTTTTTGTGCTAATTTGGATAAAATCTCCTACGTTTAATGCTAACTTTTTGGCAACGCCTGCACCTAATAAAATTCCATTTGCGGTGCGGCTGAGGTCCACTACACTACCCTGAACAATATATTGGTCGATGTCGTAGAGTGCTTGTTCTTTTAGAATATCGACGCCCATAAGTAAGCCCGTTAATTGTGTTGCGCCGCCTAAATAAAAACTTTGTGCCTTCACTTGAGGAGTAACTCCTTTCACTTCTGGCAAGCGTGCCAAATGTTGCATGAGCGGCAGTGCATTATGAATATTTAATTGCACGTTTTTTGGCTTAACGCTATGGATCATGATTTGCTTTCCTTTGTAAGCAGGGTCAATCAAAAGCGCTTGCTTTTCGTTGGGTTTGATCTCGTTATATAAATGAATGTGTGGAGTGCGGTTCAAAATGAGGTTGTCGAGCAAGCCATTGAGTCCGTTCATGAAACTCATCATGATGATGTAGGTCCCGATGCCAAACATGACCCCCATTGCAGCAATAATACTTTGCTTCTTGCGCGTGAGAAGATGTGCTTTAGCGATTTGAAAAATGAGGCGAAATGACATGTTATTCTGGCTTTACCAAACGTGATTTTTCTGTCAAACCACCAAGAATTTCTACATATTCCCAATTGGATAAACCAGTGCGCACTTTTACGACGCCTTCTGTTGTTTGCACCTTATTGCCGGGTAGTAAATATGAAATCGGTAAAAGCAAAGCATTTTTCTTTTCGTTGATGACAATGTTTGCCTCACCAGATAAACCCATAAACAAGTGAGCGGGTTGCTTCAAAAATTGTGCTTCAATCTCAAAAGTCTGGGAACGCTCGTCCATTTTAGGAGCAATTTTAGTGACCGTTGCATGAAAGACCCTATTTGGAAAAGCTTCTAAATGCACACTTACTTTTTGACCAATTTCTATCTTGGAAATGTCAACTTCGTCTACCAAAAGCTTCAAGACAAATGAATTTTCAGCTCCTATTACGGCGATAGGTTCTTGCATTGAAACCAGCTCACCTTTTTCTTTGGTAAGCTGATAAACCTTGCCATTTTGATTGGACCTAATTTCAAAATCTGCAGATCTGGCAGCAGAAGCACTTAAATTGTTGCGTGTTTGTGCGACCTGATTGCGCAGCTCTTTTCTGCGGCGCAGCAACTGATTTTGCAAACTAAGGACGGAATTTTTACTGGTTTGGTATTGCAAGTTAGCGGCTTCATATTCTGAAGACGCACAAGCCTGCTGATTAAACAGCGCTTTCATGCGCTTGGCATTAAGTGAATCGAGACGCATTTTTGCACGGGCAGATTCAAGACTCAACTGCAATTCTTCGAGTATATTATGGCTGCCTTCTACTTGATCTTGAGCTGCTTCTAAACCAAGGGCAGCATTGCGCTGCGCTAAAATTACGGGCTGATTAGATAAGACGGCAAGTAATTGACCCGATTGAACGAGCGCACCTTCTTTGATCAACAATTGTTCTAGATAGCCGCCAATAGAAGCATTTACTTTGTAAGCATTGAGCGGTTCTACACGCGCACTAGCATAAACCGATTCAACAATTGTTGATCGCTGGATGCCGATACTTTGTTGCGGATCTGAACACGCAAACAAGAGCAGTATGGAAAAGAAAAGAAGTGAGTTTTTCATGGCGCTTAAACTTCCTCAAATGTAAGTGCTTCAAATCAATAAATAAGTGACAAAAGTCACCTTTTTAAAGATAAATATTTGCGCAAATTTCAGTGAATTCACTGAATGTTTTTGGCTTGAAAACATCCAATTTTGTTGCTCTAATTCAAAGCACATGTTCATTAAAACCTACTCCAGTGCCGTTTTCGGCATCAGCGCCACCACCATTCAAGTTGAAGTCAATATCGATGTTGGCATCAATTTCCATTTAGTCGGCTTACCCGATATCGCCGTCAAAGAGAGTCACCAAAGAATCAAGGCGGCTTTCAAAAATAACAAACTACATTTCCCAGGCAAAGAGGTCACGATCAACATGTCGCCAGCCGATATACGCAAAGAGGGTTCAGTCTATGACCTTCCTATAGCAATCGGAATTTTAGCCGTAACCAATCAGGTGAAAACCGCACTACTAGAAGATTACTTATTGCTTGGTGAACTTTCGCTAGACGGCACCATTCAAAAAACCAGAGGCGTTTTGGCCATCGCCTTGCAAGCAAAAGCAGAGGGCTTCAAAGGCCTAATTGTTCCAAAAGAAAACGCGCCAGAAGCTGCAATTGTGAGTGACATGATCATTTACGGTGTCGAAAACATCAGAGAGGTCATCCATATTTTAAACGGGAAACCAACCTGTAAAGCCATTCCAAACCTTGACATTCAAGCCTTTGAAAAATTTAGTTTGCAAAATTTTCCTGATTTCTCAGAAGTAAGGGGCCAAATGCACGCAAAACGCGCTTTTGAAATTGCAGCCGCTGGTGGGCATAACATTATCCTAATCGGTCCGCCAGGTGCCGGAAAATCCATGATGGCCAAAAGATTACCCGGAATTTTACCCCCCATGACACTTGATGAAGCCCTTGAAACAACCAAAATTCATAGTGTTGCTGGTAAAAACAAAGCCACCGGCATCGTAAGCCAAAGACCCTTCCGAAAACCGCACCATACCATTTCAGATGTTGGGCTTATTGGCGGAGGCGCATATCCGCAACCCGGAGAAATCTCCCTTGCGCACAACGGCGTACTTTTTTTAGATGAACTTCCTGAATATAAGCGGCATGTGCTTGAAGTGCTGCGGCAACCTCTAGAAGACCGCTCTGTGAATATTTCTAGAGCTCGGTTTTCGATTGATTTTCCGGCCAATTTTATGTTGGTAGCCGCCATGAACCCTTGCCCTTGCGGTTTTCGAAATCACCCAGAAAAATCGTGCACCTGCCATCCTAATACTGTGCAACGGTATTTACAGCGTATTTCCGGGCCCCTTCTCGACCGCATCGATATGCACATTGAGGTGAGCCCAGTGAAATATCAGGAATTACACCAAAATGAAACCGCAGAAAGCAGCGAAGCAATCAGAACCCGTGTTTTAGAGGCCAGAAAAATGCAGTCTGAGCGCTATGCTAAGCGAACACAACTTTATGCCAATGCCCAAATGAGCAGAAAAGATGTCGTTGCTTTTTGCCAACTAGACTCCGCTTGCAATGAGTTGATTCAAATTGCCATGAAAAAATTGGGTTTATCGGCCCGTGCCTATGACCGCATTTTAAAAGTGGCCAGAACCATCGCAGATCTCGAGGCCCAAGAAAACATACAAATCAAACACCTCAGCGAAGCCATTCAATACCGAAATCTAGACCGCAGTTCATGATCCGATTAAAAGCATGTAAATCTCAAAACATTTGATTAAATTCGGGAACTCTTATCAGAATTTTTACATGCGTAACTTTACTCTCTTCTTTTTTCTCTGCATAGGGCTTAGCACTTTTGCTCAAGACTACACCATCAGAGGATTTTTACACGATGCCTCTAACGGTGAGCCCATCAGCGATGAACGCATAAAATTATTGCGCCAAGACAGCACACCAGTTGCGGTATCATACACCAATTTATCAGGGTTTTTCTCTTTCCCAAAATTAGAAGTTGGTAAGTATATTTTGAAGGTTGAAAAAGGCAAGTACGAGCGTACTTTCATGAATGTTGAAATGACCGCCGCCAAAAAAATCTACGATATCGGTTCTTGGAATCTCAATTTAAATACACTTTCAGTAAAGGACATCAAAGTAAGCAACCAAGAAAAAGCAAAGCGTCAACAAATCGGCATGTCAGAAGTAAAAATGGATAAGCAAACCGTTGAAAAAATCCCAATGTATGGGGCTGAAAGCGATGTGGTTGGAGCCTTAAGTGTAACACCCGGTGTAGTGACTACCGGTGACCAAGGTGGGCAACTTTATGTAAGAGGGGGTACACCCATTCAGAATAAAACACTTTTGGATGGCATGACCATCTATAACCCTTTTCACTCCATCGGATTTTATTCGATTTTTGAAACCGAGCTTGTCAAATCAGTAGATATCTATACGGGCGGTTTTGAATCTAAATATGGAGGTCGAATTTCTTCTGTAATGGACATCACCTATCGCGATGGCAACAGAAATAAATTTGCAGGTAAAATTTCTGCTTCACCCTTCATGGCAAAAGCCGTTTTAGAAGGTCCTTTAGGAAAGAAAAGTAAAGACGGATTGGCTCCGGGTTCTTATATGTTCACAGCCAAGCATTCGCTACTCGACTACACAAGCAAGTCGCTTTATCCAAATATCAATGATGGCAATGGTCTGCCATTTAATTTTACCGATCTCTACGGAAAAGTTACTTTTAATGGAGAAGGCGGGTCTAAGTTCAGTGCCTTTGGATTCAACAACCGCGACTCCGTCAATTACTCTGTGGCCGACTTAAATTGGAATGCTTCAGGTGGTGGGGTCAACTTTACACTTGTTCCGAGTAGCTCACCGATCTTTATCCGTGGGCATGTCAACGGCAGCAACTACGAAACCACTTTTCAAGAAGCCAGCCAAGAACCGCGCTATTCCAAAATTGGCGGTTTCGATTTAGGTTTTGATTTCACCTTCTTCCAAAAAAATGAAAGCGAACTCAATTACGGATTCAATTTAAGTGGCTTTAACACGCAATTTGTCACCTACAACGAACTTTCCAGAAAAATAGAAGCCAGTAATTTTACAACTGAAATCGGCACTTATGTCAATTACCGTTTGGTTACACCAAGATGGGTTTATCAAACCGGACTAAGAATGCAAGTATATGCTTCTTTGAATACGGTATCTATCGAGCCGCGTTTAGGGGCTAAATTTAATGCCACCGACAAACTACGCTTCAAGTTTTCTGGTGGGCGCTTCTCACAAAACTTTACCTCTGCTTCTTCTGATAAAGACATCGTCAATTTATTCAATGGCTTGCTTTCTGCACCTACCAACGTACAAGATCAGTTCATTAACGAATACCAACAAGTGAGCACCATCAAAAATGGGCTTCAATATGCATGGCACGCCATTGCTGGTTTTGAATACGACCTCGATAAATTTTGGAACATCAACATCGAAGGTTACTACAAATATTTTGATCAACTCAGCAATATCAACCCAAATAAACTCTATGCTGATGTCGCTCAATTTGAACTCATCGACGACGTTTTCAAAAAAGACTTCATCATTGAATCTGGGCAATCTTACGGGGTAGATGCCCTACTTAAATATTCAAAAAACAGAGTGTTTATTTGGGCTGTTTATTCTTGGGGACACAACACGCGTTGGGATGGCTTCAATACCTACTTCCCTGTTTTTGACCGCAGACACAACATCAATCTTGTGGCTTCTTATGCATTCGGAGAGAAAAAACAAACCGAATTAAATGTGCGTTGGAACCTAGGTTCAGGTCTTCCTTTCACACCTACTGCAGGTTACTATCAACAAGAAAACTTCCACGAAGGGCTCACCACCGATTACGTTACCAACAACCCCAACAATATTGCAACCTTATTGGGTACCTTCAATTCTCAGCGTTTGCCATACTACCACCGCCTAGACATCACCTTGAAGCATACCATTACAACCAAGGCAAAAAATAATATCGAATTAGTAGCAGGTGTTACAAATGCCTACAACCGCAACAACATCTTCTACGTGAACCGCATCACTAATCAAAAGATTTATCAATTCCCTATTCTACCAAGTATCGGGATGAGCTATAAGTTTTAAGCCATGGCAAAAATCAGGGCGTTCAAAGCCATTAGACCTGTTAGAAATAAGGTGCATTTAGTTGCCACCCGACCTTATTATTCTTACAAGAAAAATGTTCTCAAGGCGAAGCTAGAAGACAACCCTTTTACTTTCTTGCACATCATTAATCCTGAATTTGGAGCAAGCATCAAGACCAAACCCAATTCAGCAGAACGCTTTGCACAAGTGCGTCAGAAATTTGACCGCTTTAAGCAACAAGGCATTCTCATTGAAGACCAAGAAGATCACATTTATATTTACCGACAAAGCCATGACGGGCAAAGCTTTACGGGTTTCTTTGCAGGGGTCAGCGTTCAAGATTACCTCGATGGCAAGATTAAAATTCATGAGCAAACCCTAACCGCCCGCGAAGACGTCTTCACCAACTATTTGGAGGTAGTGGGCTTCAATGCAGAGCCAGTTCTGATGACATATGCAAGCCAACCTTTTATGGAAAAGCTTTTGCAAACCTATTGTCAGACGCGCCCAGAATACGAATTCACAACCACAGATTGCATTACCCATGAGCTGTGGCTTATTGATCCCAAAGACTCTAAAGATCTTTGTGAAGCATTTGAAAATATCCAGGCACTTTACATTGCAGATGGCCACCATCGTTCTGCTTCATCAGTGCGCTTTGCTCAAAAAATGAAAGCATCGCAAGCCAATCCATCAGAGGCGTCTCAGTATTTTTTAAGCTATTTGGTAGATGAAAGAGCGGTTAGAATTGCTGCTTTTCATCGTTTGCTCAAATCTACGAATGGGCTTGACCTCAGTGGTTTAAAAGCAATATTATCCGGCGAAGGGAAACTAGAAGTGTTAAAAGAAGCTTGTTTGCCTAAACAAAAGCATGACATCCATATTTACATGGCGCAAACCTGGTTGAAATTCACCCCTAACCTCGACTTCATCAACGACCAAGACCCTGTAGAAACCCTCGATTCTTTCATCCTATCAGATTTAATCCTTAAACCCATTTTTGGCATCACAGATCTGAAAACAACGGATCAAGTTGAGTTTGTCCCGGGAAATGAACCTATCGAAAAAATGATTGCCGCCGTTGACCAAAAGAAATTCGAGGTGGCTTTTCTTTTGCATTCAGCGAGCATTGAAGATGTTAAAAAAGTAGCCGATGCGGGGCTCAATATGCCTCCAAAATCAACCTGGGTTGAACCCAAACTCAGAAGTGGCCTCACCATTTATTCTTTAGAAGACTAAGCCAAGCAAAAGCTCAGCAAACATGATTAAGGAGAAAATAAACCAACTTTTGGCTCAATTGCCAGCACAAGTGCGTCTTATTGCGGTTTCTAAAACCAAACCAGTCAGCGATATTTTAGAAGCCTATACAGCAGGGCAGCGCGATTTCGGCGAAAATAAAGTGCAAGAACTCGTTGAAAAACAAGCCCAACTCCCAACCGATATTCGATGGCATTTAATTGGGCACTTGCAAAGTAATAAAGTGAAATATGTGTCAGCATTTGTTCACCTTATTCATGCCGTTGATAGTCTCAAATTACTTCAAGAAATCAATAAGCAAGCTCTAAAAGCCCAGCGCATCCAAAAAGTTCTCCTTCAGTTTTATATTGCTCAAGAAGAAACAAAATTTGGCCTTAGCAGAATAGAAGCCACTGAACTTCTAGACGCACCTGCATACAAAGAACTTCAAAACATTGAGATATGTGGTGTTATGGGCATGGCCAGCTTTACCGATGACGAAACCCAAGTGCGTAAAGAGTTCGGACTTCTAAAAGAAATCTTTGACGAGCTGAAAGCAAGCTATTTTGCTCAGCAAGCATCCTTTTGTGAAATCTCAATGGGCATGAGTGGAGATTATCTAATTGCCATAGAAGAAGGGAGTACGATGGTCAGGGTTGGAAGCTCTATTTTTGGAGGAAGGTAGATAGAGTCAAAAGAAAATCTCATTTCAAAGAGTAGCTACTCTTCTTGGATATCAAAAATTAGTTTGGAAATTTGGCTGGGGTCAAAAAATTTGTTTGCTAAAGCCTGCATTTCTTCACTTGTAATTTTGTCTATCGATTGGTGCATTTCTGCAATCGTATCGATCTGACCAAACGCCAACATGCTCTTGCCTAAACCTTGCATGAGGCCAGAATTGACATCCATTCCAAGTGCGAGCTGACCCTTGAATTGTCTTTTTGCCTGCAGTAATTGTTTGGATGTGATGGCCTTATTTCTGAGCGTACTCAGTTCTTTTTCGATGAGGCGCAAGGTTTTGTCTATATTTTTGGCTTCAGAACCAAAATAGATTTGCCAATAGCCAGTGTCTGCAAAAGTATGGTAGTTGGCTTCAATAGAATAGGCATAGCCGTAGCGTTCTCTAACAGAAAGATTGAGTCTTGAATTGAGGGCCGGCCCTCCAAGAATATTGATTAGCAATGACATCGCGATTCTTTCTTCTTGGTGATAACTTGGCGCCAAACCTCCTAAAACTGCATGCGCTTGGTAGTTGGCTTCTTTTTTGCGCAGATCAAAAGGTGTATAGGCTAAAAAGGGTTGCGGTTTGGGGCGCTCCGCTGTTAGCGGAAGTTCAGCCAATGCTTGTTCGAGTAGCCCTTTGAGTTTGGCTAATGGCATATTTCCAACAAAAGACACCACTAAATTATCAGCGGTGAAATACTGTTGGACATATTCATAAAGATCTTTTTGAGTAAAACTACTGACACTTTCTTTGGTGCCGAGGATATTCAGCCCTAGTGGATGGTCTTTAAATAAAGCGGCATCGAAATCGTCGAAAATTTTATCGCTAGGAGAGTCAAGATAAGAATTGATTTCATCGAGAATGACTTCTTTTTCTCGTTCGAGCTCTTTTTCAGGGAAAATAGAGTGGATAGAAAGATCAGATAAAAGTTGAATCGCGCGCTTGGTGTGCTCTTTCGAAAAAGAGGCAAACAAACACATTTCTTCTTTGGCTGTATAGGCATTGAGTTCTCCACCCACAGAATCGATGCGAGATAAAATTTGCAGTGCCTTTAAGTGCTTGGTACCTTTAAAAAGACAATGCTCAAGGAAGTGAGCCAAACCAATTTGGTGTGGTGCTTCATGTCTGGAACCCGCAGCAAAAAAATATCCTAGGTGCGCTACCTGACTCGGCACCTTGAGATATACAAGCTTGGTTCCGTTTGAAAGTGTTTCGCAGATGGGTTGATACGACCTCATTAAGGATTTAATAAATTGTTTTGCCAAATGCCATCTTGCAGTTGATAGGCTTTGCGGTCATGGAGGCGCGAAGGTTGGCCTTGCCAAAATTCAAAATAATCGGCATGCAGGGCATATCCTCCCCAATGTGGTGGTCTCGGGACCTCATTGGGGTAAAGTTGATCAAAATATTCGAAGCGCTCAATTAAGGTAGCTCTTGAAGGCAAGTCTGCTGATTGTTCTGAAGCCCATGCCCCAATTTTGCTTTCGCGCGGGCGGCTTTCGAAATAGGCGTCGCTAATTGCGGCATCTATGGTTAGCACTCTTCCTTCTATTCTGATTTGTCGCATGAGACCTGACCAAAAGAAAAGCATAGATACTTTTTCATTTTTGCTCATGTCTTGACCTTTATGACTCAGGTAATTGGTATAAAATATAAAGGCGTTGTCTTTGAGTTCTTTGAGGTAAAGAATTCTTGAACTGATGCGGTTTGCTGCCCCTAGGGTGCTAAGCACGAATGCATTGGCTTCCTTTTCTTGAGCAGAAGCGGCTTGATCAAACCAATTTGAAAACGCAATAAATGGATCTGCCTCTAACGATTCGATTCCTGACGGATGATCAAAATCGGCGTGATTTTCTCGGTATGCCTTTAGCCATTCACTCATGTTTAAGCGTCTTGGTCGGTGTCTTCTAAAGTGGAATCTTCTTCAAATACGTCCTCTTCGTCTTCATCGGCTAAATAGGTGTTCTCTAAAGTAGACGCTGATTCTTCTTCAGTTGATTCTTCATCGAAATCGGAACCTGCGGCTGAAAATACTTGACGGACAGGCGTATGTGAAACCTCTTCTTCTTGAATTGGCTTCAGTTTACCAGCTACCGGACTTTGAACATCTTCGTCGCGGTAAGGGAAAATTTCAACGATCGGTGAGGCAGTAATGGAAACTACATTGAAGTCGATCATGAGGGTCGCTAAACTTTCTTCGATACGCTCATAGGCTTCCTTGACATGAGCCGCGCTTACTAAGAAATTCTGAGAAATGGTTTTCGCTTTTTCTCCGTCTTCGTCGATGCGGTCATAGGTGACTTTACACTTGAACCATTGCTCTGCGTCGTCGTACTGGAAAATATCGTGTAGATCGGTTCTGGCGATACCGGTTACTTGAAATTCACCTCTAATACTTGACCCGAGTTCCTCATAGATGCGCGCTTCGGCATCTGTAAATGTCATAGCAGCAAGTAAATATGGTTCTGAAACCCTTTTAAATGTGCCGTTTTCTAATTGTTTTGTGTACTTGACCTTAACGGTAAACCAACTGTTCATGAAAATAAATTTAAAGCAATTTCATTTCTATATATATCTTCTAATTGTTCCGCTTTTCGGATTAAAAAAAGCTGATCCTTATGATATAAAACCTCTGCAGGTTTTAAGCGTGCATTATAATTGTTAGCCATTGTGTAAGAATAAGCGCCGGCGTTGTGAATGGCTAAGATATCGCCTTCGCGTACTTCGTTTAGCAAGCGATCGTGACCTAAAGTATCACTTTCACAAATATAGCCTACAATGCTATATAATTTTTGTGGTCCATCTGGATTTGAAATATTTCGAATATGATGATAAGCATCATAAAACATTGGTCGAATGAGGTGATTTTGACCGCTATTTACTGCAACGAAAATTGTTGAGGTCGTTTGCTTAATTAAATTCGCTTCCACCAACAATTTGCCAGATTCACTTACCAAAAATTTCCCCGGTTCAAACCAAAGTTCGAGCGGTTTTCCGAATCGATCCGTAAATTCATTAAAAGCTTCACTAATCTTGAATCCTAAATCTTCGATATCCGAAACGATATCACCCTCTTTATAAGCCACCTTGAAGCCACTTCCAAAATCCATGAAAGTTAAATTTGGGAAATGTTGGGCAGCGTCAAATAACAAATTCGCACCTTGAATAAAAACTTCTGGATTGATGATGTCGCTACCCGTATGCATATGTAAACCATTGATTCTCATGTTGTAATGGTTTGCAATTCTTTCAATATGCTTGACTTGATGAATTGAAATTCCAAATTTTGAGTCAATGTGACCAACCGAAATATGATGGCTACCACCCGCGGTAATGTGAGGATTTATACGAATACAACATGGAACCGTATTGCCATATTTGGCACCAAATTTTTCTAGTAGTGGCAAGTTATCTATATTGACATGCACTCCGTATTCCACTGCTTGAACAAGCTCTTCAAAAGATATTCCATTTGGAGTAAACATGATTTGATCCGCTTGAAATCCAGCTCGGAGGCCTAACTCAACCTCCTGAATCGAAACGGCGTCCAAACCTGCTCCTTCAGATTTTAATAATTGAAGAATATTGATATTATTCAGCGCTTTTAATGCAAAATGAAGTTTCAATTTTGGAACTGTAAATGCTGAGTTTAAACGCTTAAATTGCTCACTAATTTTAGCAGCATCATAAACAAACAAAGGTGTTCCGTATTCTTCGGAAGCTTTTAAAAGAACTGTATCGGTAATCATTTTGCAAAGTTACAACCCTTTCCAAAATATTCCTACTTCATAAAGCCAAAAGGCAATAAGTCTTGACAGGAATTTAAAATTAGAATCTGCCCATTATTTTGAACAAGTAGCACCCTGATCGGCTGTTCTTGGCGACTTTCACTTTCGAGCATCACTTGCCTACAAGAACCACAGGGTGAAACAAAGTTGTTTGAAGAGGTCAGTTCTCCTTTAACGGCTACACACAAAGATTGAATCGCTGTATTTGGGTATTGAGCGCCCGCATAAAACAAAGCCACTCTTTCAGCACAAAGCCCAGACGGATAAGCTATGTTCTCTTGGTTATTTCCTTCAATGATTTCACCATTTACCAACTCCAAAGCAGCACCTACTTGAAATTTTGAATAAGGTGCATAGGCTCGTATTAGCGCTTCTTTTGCAGCACTAACTAATTGTTGGTCAGAAGGATGAAGTAGATTTTCTGACGAAATCAACTGATAAGAAAGTGTAAACTCTTGATTCATAGGGGCATGTATACGCAAAGTAGCGATAATTGTTACGTTTAATTTATTTGAATGAAAGCGTGAAAAACCTTTATTTTTTCGGTAAATTCGCGTTTTACTATAATTTATGAATTCCAATAAAGCAAAAGCTTCCTATGGTGTCGGCATGAGTATCGCCGAAAGCCTTTCACAACAAGATTTATCAAATCTAGACCTCGAGCAAGTAATGGCTGGCATGAGCGCAATTTTCAATAACGAAGCGCCCCTCATGAGCCCAGAAGAGGCAAACTTCGAAATCCAAAATTACCTCAACGAACAAAAAATGCTCAAATTCGAGGGCAATAAAACCGCAGGCGCAGCTTTCTTAGTTGAAAATAGCAAGCGTTCTGAAGTTCAAACAACCCCAAGTGGGCTTCAATACGAAATCTTGCAAGAAGGACAAGGCCCTAATGCTGGTCCAACGAGCCAAGTAACCGTACATTACCACGGTACATTAATCGACGGCACTGTATTTGACAGCTCAGTAGAACGCGGTGCTCCGGCAACATTTGGCGTCAATCAAGTCATCAAAGGCTGGACCGAAGCCCTTCAACTCATGAATGCTGGTTCAAAATTCAGACTCAGCATCCCCGAAGACCTCGCATACGGTGCTAATCCTCATCCAGGAGGAGCTATTGAACCATATAGTGCCCTTATTTTTGACGTAGAATTAATCTCCATTTCCTAATGAAATTTTTATCTCTTTTTGCCCTTGTTTTAGTTCTTGCATCTTGTGGCAACGACGTCGTTACTTTTAAATCAGACAAAGAGCGCTATTCTTACTTACTCGGTGTGGAAATTGCCAAACCTTTTATAACCCAAGCTCCTTTCAACCAACTCGACAAAGAGCAAATGATTGCGGGCTTTGAAAATCCGGTCAAAGAAGGTGAAATCGAACGCTACTACAAAGACCTCGAATTGGTTCTTGGGCAAGGTGCAAAAACCATCAACGAAAAATTCAAAGAAAAAGGATCTTTTGCTGCAGGTAAAATCAATCGCGAGCGTTTTGACCACTATTTCAGTGAATTAAATGCAACCGAACTCATCAACAGCGACTTCGTTAAAAAAGGTTTCTCTGATGGCCTAAACAAAAAGGATGCAGAAGCCTTGAAAGGCCTTGATCGCAAAAAAATCATGGCGAGCTTTGAAGCGCTCATGAACCAAAAGTATCAAAAAATAACAGCCGGCTTTAAAGCTGAAGGCGAAGCGTTTATGGCGCAAAATAAAATGAAACCAGGCGTAATAACCACTGCCAGCGGTTTGCAATATATTGTGCTAAAGCCAGGAAAAGGCCCTAAGCCAAGCCGAGACGCCCGCGTTAAAATGAAATACGTCGGCATGAACCCTGACGGTTCTATTTTTGATCAATCTCCTGAAGGAGAAGGGGTTAGCTTTGGCCTTACCGAAGTCATCCCAGGCTGGACAGAAGCCGTACAACTCATGCAAGTCGGTAGCAAAATCAAACTTTTTGTACCACAAGAATTGGGCTACGCAGGAAATCCACCACAAGGTGCCAACATCAAGCCTTTTTCTCCGCTCGTTTTTGAAATGGAACTCATGGCCATTGAAAAAGCAACTGCTCCTGTAGCTATGCCTACACCAGGGCTTAATCCTTAATTTAGTATTTTAGTACCATGATCAAGTATCTCCTTCTCCTTACTTTGGCGCTTACTGCGCTCACCTCTTGTGAAGACGACATCAACCTAGATGGTGATTTTGTAGAAACCGCAGTTGTATATGGTTTACTTGACCATGCAGATTCTTTACACTACATCAAAATTACGCGCGCCTTTATCGGTCCGGGTTCCGCCCTAGACAACGCGCTTATCGCTGACTCTAGTTATTTTGACCAAGTTGAAGCCACTGTCTCCGAAGTGGTTAATGGGCAAGTAACCAGAACCTGGGCACTCCAAGATACTATTGTCCAAGACAAAGACACCAACGGTATTTTTTACGCGCCCGAGCAAAAAGTCTACTATTTCAAAACCTTACCTACCGGGCCACTAGATGCTATCCAGACTTCTACAAACCCAATGCTCAGTTCTTTGAAACCTACTGCAACCTATCGTTTCAAAGCCATCATCAATGGCGGAGAATTCGAAGTAAGCGGAGAAACCGAGCTAGTTCACGGCATGACCTCCCCTGCAATTTCACAAAACTTTACTTTCAAATTTGCCAATGATCCTGGGCAATATGTCTCTAGCGGTGTAGCTATTTCCAATACTGGTAATGCCTATATTGCTAGCGCACACCTAGATGTCTTATTCAATGAGCACATTGGTGCTAGCAAAACCGAAAAATCTTTCCGTTGGAAATTAGGCGAAGCACCTGTTGAAGCCTATAGCTCAAGAACTTTTTCTGCCGTAGGCCAAACTTTCTTTGACCTCATCAAAGCCAATGTTACTGACAACCCACTCATCGACAAACGCACCTTCCAAGGTTTTCGAATCATCATCACAGGTGGGGCCGAAGAACTCTATAACTACATGACAGTCAATCAGCCAAGTTCTACTTTGGCACAGAGTAAACCAAGCTACACAAATTTAAATGTCACCAATGGCAAACGCGTAGTGGGTATTTTCTCTTCTCGTCAGACCGTTTCCTTCTACAAGCCATTCTATACCTCTCCACAACAGGCCTACATTCGTGCAATTGATAAAAAATCAACACGTGAATTGTGTACAGGCCCTATTACCGGCAACTTGCTTTTCTGCTCAAATCATCCCGGAGACAACGTGGTCGGGCAAGAAGAGCCTTATGCATGTAACTAAGCTGCATGTCAGAACGCGAGACCCTCTTTGCTGATGTCTTGTTGCCTGTCCCGATGCGACAGGTCTTTACTTATCGAGTACCTTTTGAATTAAATACTTCTATTCGAAGTGGTCTTCGGGTATTGGTCCCGTTTGGCAAAAATAAATTGCTCACTGGCCTCATTACCAATGTGCACCAAAACGTACCCCAAAGCTACCAAGCAAAATACATCGACACCCTACTCGATGAACAACCCATCATTACAGGCAAGCAGTTGGCTTTTTGGGATTGGGTAAGCACCTACTACATGGCGCCAATCGGCGATGTAATGAACGCTGCGCTTCCGGCCAACTTCAAGCTGGCCAGCGAGTCAAAATTTTGCTTGCACCCAGACAGTCCTAATCCAGAATCTTTTCAATTAGCCAAGCGCGAAGAAGAAATTTTGCATTTACTGCGCATCAATGAGAGTTGCAGCACCAAAGAACTCTCTGAACTATTAGGGATCAAATCTATTCAGGCCTACCTGAAAAAACTCATAGAGCTCAAACTCATTGCCAGTTCTGAAGAAGTCCAAGAACGTTACACACCCAAAACCCAACTTTTTGTTTTTCTCCATGCTTCGCTTCAAGATGAGGAAGGCATTAGCGTTTTGTTAAACACTATTGAAAAGAAACCACGTTCTGAAAAACAAGTACAAGCTTTATTGCAATTTATTCAATTGGCTGCCGAAGCAGGTGGCTTGCATGCTCCGGTTTCAAAAAGCTTGCTTCTCAAAAACGACGTTAGTGCTTCAGCGCTATCAACTTTAGAAAAGCAAGGCGTTTTTGAAATAGAAAGATTGCAAATTGACCGTTTTGACCAACAAGCAGACCCGACCAATGCTTTTAAAGCTCTAACCGAACCTCAACAAGTGGCACTTGACGAAATTGAAAAAGGATTCGAACAAAAAGAAGTTTGCCTTTTGCATGGAGTAACCGGTTCCGGGAAAACTGAAATATATGTCCAGCTGATTCAGCAATACCTCGATTTAGGCAAACAAGTGCTTTTTCTGATTCCGGAAATTGCCCTGACCACGCAGTTGATCAGTCGTTTACAAAAATATTTTGGGCCCTTAGTGGGTGTTTACCATAGCCGTTTCAACCAGAACGAACGCGTAGAAATCTGGAATCATGTCTTGCACAATGACCCAAGCAAGTTCAGAATCATTGTGGGTGCCCGCAGCTCTGTCTTTTTACCCTTTGCCGATCTTGGCTTAGTCATCGTAGACGAAGAACACGAAGCGTCGTTTAAACAATACGATCCTTCTCCTCGCTACAACGCCCGAGATGCCGCAATAGTACTCGCTAAATTTCACGAAGCCAAAGTACTATTAGGATCCGCGACGCCTTCGCTAGAATCATATTACAACGCACTTCAAGACAAATTTCAATTGGTAGTGCTAAAAGAGCGCTACAAAGGTTTGCAACTGCCATCCATGATATGTGCGGATCTCAAACGAGAAAAAAAACTCAAGAATATGCAGTCGCATTTTTCATCGCTTATTTTGGATGAAATGCGCATGGCGCTCGAAAAGAAAGAACAAATTATTCTCTTTCAAAATCGACGCGGCTACACCCCTATTTGGTCTTGTGAAGTTTGTTCCTGGACGCCGCGCTGCCAACATTGCGATGTCAGCCTCACTTACCACAAACACAGCAATATGCTGAAGTGTCATTACTGCAGCTACACCATTCCGCCTATTGGCTCGTGTACCGCTTGTGGCAGCAACCGCTTGCGCATGATTGGTTTTGGTACCGAAAAAATTGAAGACGAACTGCAATTGATTTTTCCGCAAACGGTCTTCAAGCGCATGGACCTCGACAGCACCCGCTCCAAACACGCTTATGAAGAAATCATTGACGATTTCTCCAACCGCCGTATCGATGTGCTCATTGGCACCCAAATGGTCACCAAAGGCCTCGACTTCGACCACGTTTCTTTGGTGGGCATCCTGGACGCCGATATGCTGCTCAATCGCCCCGACTTCAGGGCCTACGAACGAGCCTTTCAACTGATGTCTCAGGTTGCTGGCCGTGCTGGCCGTAAAGAAAAACAAGGCAAAGTCGTGATCCAAAGCGCCCAAGCCGATCATTGGGTATTGGAAAGAGTCATGGAACACGACTTCAAGGGTTTTTACGAAGTGGAAATCGAAGAACGAGCGCGCTTCTTTTACCCTCCATTCTATAAAATCATTCAGCTCACCCTTAAGCACGAAAAAGAAGAATTGGTCAATGAAGCTGCCCAATTTCTAGCCAACCAACTCCGCGACGTCTTCAAAGAACGCGTACTCGGCCCCGAATTCCCGCTCATCAAACGAATTCAAAACAAATACCTCAAAGAAATCAAACTCAAAATCGAGCGCGGCGCCCCCGACAAAAAAGTCAAAGCCAAAATCCTCCAAGACCTCGACACCTTCTACCAAAACGTCCGCTTCAAAAGCATCCAGATCAGTATCGATGTAGATCCGATGTAGGGGCTACCTCACCACCAACTTCTTCACCCATTGCAACTCACCTTGCGAAATATGCGCAAAGTAAACCCCCGGTGCATGGTCACTTAAGTCAAACGAATTATCAGAAGAAAGTTCATTGAGGTCAAAGTGCGCAACTTGTTTACCTTGTTGATCAAGTACTGTAATTTGCATGGGTTCTGAGCTTTGTCCTGACACTTGAAAAATACCGTTTGATGGATTGGGAATGATGTCTATTTCTTCGAGAGGAATATTTGAAGTTATTCCAAGCCAACCAGGGCTGTTCGCTGTCAGTAAGGTATGGATGTAAAGGTTGTCTGCCACCCAAAGGTTACCTAGTGTATCTATCTCCAAGCCGAAGAATTCAGAGAAGTTGATTGGCGCATTAGAGGCATCAATTCTATTTGTCCAATTGTTTGCTTCTAACTTGGCAATGGCAAAAGGCACATCGGCAGCATCACCAAAAACGGCCCAAAGTTGATCAAGATGGTCAAACTCAAGTTCTAGTACATTCGAACTCGGCATGTTTGACGTATTGTTGGGCGTAATTGTATCGAGAATGTCGTAGTTGTAGGCATACATGATCCCTTTTGTTGTCCCGACATAGAGTGAATCCGTATTTCTTTGAAATTTTTTATCGTTGATACTGGCAAGAAGGTACTGAGGATCGTTCAGAAGGGTATTAATTGTAAATCCTATTTGTTGCCCAAGCAAACCATTGTCTAAGTATAGAAAAGTGTTTTTTACAACTATGTTAGAACCTGGAACATAGGAATCAAAGCCCACACCGTTTGTGTATTTTATAATTGTTCCACCGCGTCGAATATATACCGTATCTAAATTTGCAGTAATTGAAGAAATACTAGGTTCCGAATATACAAGCGTATTCGACCCATTCGCAAACTGAAATAGACCAAATGTACTTTTCATAAAAAAGACCTCATTTGGGGTAAATGCAAATCTTAAACTGGACCCATTCCATAAAACCCCTAGATGAGTTTGATTCAGCAACTCTATTGCACCATCATTTTTAATGACAGCCGCCTTATTGTCGTTGACCAACCAAATATCATTGGTATACGGATTAATGACAAACTGCTTCCATGCTACGGTATTGCCCGTCTGACTTTTGTGGATGGATTGCCAGGTTTGTGCTCTTCCTCCAAAGGAAAAGAAAAACAGAATTATGAATAATGATAACGTTTTTCTCATCATTTTCTAAAAATGAAAACTCAAGCCAACTTTTAAAGATAAATCAAAGCGGTTGGGATAGTTTGGATGAAATTGAGGGTACTCATTAAGTTCTTTGTGGTTGACATAATAGAGAACTGATCGCAAATCAAACTTATAAAAGGCGCTCAATCGATTGGTTAGCTGATGATCTAATCCGACAAAAGCATTGAGTGCCAAGTTGCGTTCATTATATGAATGAGTATAATGCCCACTTGAGGTAAAAAGATACGTTTCTCCATATCTGAAGCTAACGCCTGTGCCATAGATTAATGATGTTTTTTTAAAAATGCTATTCCCTCGTTGGTATTTAAGGTAAAGGGTGCGTAAATCTCTAGAACAAACATCTCCCATTCGATGGTCAGCCCATATTTCTTTATAATTATTGACAAGTCTTGAATACTCAACAGCAACAGTGTTTTTTGGATTTATTTGATAGGCATAATCAACGCCAACCGAACCTAAATGAACACCATGAAAAATACCTTCATCTTTTGATGTGTAATTGAAATTGAATAGGGGTGTCTTGTCGAAGTAAGAGTGAAATAGACCAGATTGAATCGAGATAGTGTGTCGAGATTGTGCGCTTGCGAGCTGTGTGATGCTTAGAAAAAGTAGTGTGTAAAATAATTTCATATTTGTAAGTTAGGATACTATAAAAGAAAGGTAACGTAATTTTTATATAACACGTGTAGTGACTAGCAGGTCCGCCCTACCTCACCACCAACTTCTTCACCCATTGCTGCTCACCCTGCGAAATGTGCGCAAAGTAAACCCCCGGAGCTTGATCACTTAAGTCAAACGAATTATTAGAAGATAGTTCATTGAGATCAAATTGAGCAACTTGCTTCCCTTGTTGGTCTAGCATGGTAATGCTCATTGGCTCAGTACTAATGCTTGAAACCTGAAAAATGCCGTCTGAGGGGTTGGGGAAGATGCCAATTTCTGTTTCTGAAGCAAAGACCTCTTCAAGACCTAAATACGCGCCATCTTCATGATAACCATCTGGGCCAGTGCGGTAGGTGAAAAAGTAGCGAACACCATTGTTATGCATACCTCTACCAGCAAATAAAAGGTCCCCGTCATTCAGTAAAGTAAGCGCAGTAATTGACGAAATTTGACTTTGTCCGATTGAAAAGTATTTGAAAAAAATCAATGTCCCATTTTTCCTATACTTCGCTAAAAAAGATTTTTGTTCGTCTATATTATCATTCCAGACTACACCTGTGACATAAATAAAGTTAGAATCCGTGTCGTATTTTAAACAACTGATATTATAGTCCCAAGGTTGAGGCCAGGTTCCTATTTTGTGTTCCCATGAAATATTGAGATTGGAATCCAAAAATGTCAGATAATTATAAGTAGCGTCGTTCGGCCCAAGCGTTCTCCTGACGGTAAATACAAACTCACGTCCATTTCCATCAACATATTCAAGACCTTGTTGACAAAAGTCGTTTGCCTGATCATTTTGTCCGGCAAATACCTCCTTGGCATAAAGTACTGAATCATTTTTCCAGTGCCATATTGATGGGCAAGATGAATATTCATTTGGTAAATTTGTTGCTAATTGTCTCATAAGGTGACCAAATGTCAAGTAACCATTTTTATACTTCAAGGTTTTATTTCCGGTTGAATGTTGTATAACTAAACTTGGATTGATCAACGGATTGGACAACACAATTGTATCTAAAATATTTCCAACGTTATCAAAACTGAGCACCGTAGCTTTTGCAATATTACCAAACTCACTATATCCGTTTGCCATATTTTTATTGTCCTCAACACGATTGAATTCATTAAGTAAAAATTGTGGTGTTTGTATAAAAGAAAAAGCTAAACTGGTCCCATTTGAACTTATGTTGACAATTTCTAATGAATCGTTTTCGATATTACCCCCGACTATTAAAATTTTGTTGTCAGGAGCAATACTAAAACCATCCGAATAAGACTGATTTTCTCTAGTGTTTTCCCAAACAATTGAATTTGTGATCTTATTCAAGCATATTGTGGTTGCCCATGTGTTAAATCCAATATGAGTGTACCCGGATAAAATGTAATTGTCGTTGGCTGCATCAATGAATTCAGGTTTAAAGCAAACTAAGTTGGTGCCAAAAGTTCCTACACTAGGCGTCGAATAATAATATCTCACCCCTCTCAAATCATTGGTTGTTTGAGCGGTGAGATTTATTAGGACAAATAGCTGTAGAATTGAGAGGTGTATGAGCTTTTTCATAGGCGGCTTTTCTTAGATTACGAAAAGGGCTGGAAAAAGGGGGGCTACATTGGATAAAAATATTTAACACCTATTCAGCACACTAATCAATAAATTCTTGACTGTTTGCATCTCGTTTGCTTGACTTGCGGCGACGAATAAGGTTAAAGATGCAAGAGCTTCGTTGCTGATGATTGTTTGGCCAGTGGGGTTGTATAAAATGTCATTTCTTTCAAGGAAAAGAAGAAAACAGGCTGCAGCGATGCGCTTATTGCCATCAACAAAAGCATGGTTTTTAACCACCAAATAAAGTAACATGGCGGCTTTTTCTTCTAAAGACGAATATAATTCCTCGAGGCCAAAACTTTGTTTGATTTGATGGATGGCACTATCAAAACTACCATCCTTGAGTTTGCCAAAAACTGACGTATTGAACTCAGCACGCATTTGATCAACAAGGACTAAATAATCATCTAATTCAGGGTAAATTGCTGCCTTTGAGTTGATGCCTTTTGTATCCAAAGTCTCGTGGTCGTAGTCGTCTAGGAGTTGTAACCCTATACTAAATTGCTGTAACCAGGCATAATTCGCATTACTATTAGCCTGCTCCTCTATTGCTCTACTCAGAATCCGGATCCCATCATGTAGCACCTGAATCTCTTTATTCTTTTGCGCTAATCGTTTTTCATTGATTGCAACGCCTTCAACCAAATATTCTCTCAAACGCTTTGTAGCCCATTGACGGAATTGGGTTCCTCGTTTTGAGTTTACTCGGTAACCAACTGAAATAATTACATCCAAACTATAAAATACAATCGGTTTATCAGATTTAGCAAAATGCATTTTTTGCATATTACATTCTTTAACTAATTCCCCTTCTTTGAATACATTCGATAAATGCCTTGATATTACTGATTGGTCCCTTTCAAATAAAACAGAAAGTTGTTCTTGACTTAACCAAAAAGTTTCTCCTTCAAACTTTACCTCTATCTCGGTAGTTCCATCTGATGAGGTGTAGATTTCGAATTGTTGATTCATAAAATAAAAATCAAACGCAGCCCAAATTGAGATATTTTCGAAATTTTTCTTGAAAACTTTTGAAATAAAGAGAAGTGCCTTTCTGACTGAAAGACTTTGAGTACAAATACGAATGCTTTAAGTAATTCTACTGATTATTGGCTACTTGCCATACTTCTCAATGAGCAGTTCATTTAGGGTTTTCACCATGGTATTTTCTTTTTCGAGCTCGTAAATTCTGGCATTTACCGATTGGTAGGTTGCGCTAAAAAGCAAGAAGAAATCGTAGTTTAAAACAGAAGAAATTGCCTGTAAAAGTTCAGTATCTATTGAACTTCTAGAAAGGATGGAATAAACATTCCCTCTGGACTTATTGATCTTCTTAGCAAACTCTGTTACAGATAAGTCGCTTTCGTCCAGTACTCGTTTAATTTCCTGACCAATATGTATCTCATCCATGAGACAAATTTGCTGAATGCATTGCTCATAATTATTAAACAGAGTGTTAGTTTTTTAGTACACTATTGTAATATTTTATTGTACATTTGGTTTTAAATATCAACACAATCTATTAAAAATGAAAACATTTACAAAACTTGGAATGCTCTCCATCCTAGCATTCACCATGTTCAGCTGTGCAAAACCAGGCTGTACAGATCCGTTAGCACAAAATTACAGTACTGAAGCTAAAAAAGATGATGGTACTTGTACCTATTCAGAAAAACTCATTTTCTGGCAAGATCAAGCAACATCACAAATTGTTCAAAATGCAGGAATCACTGGTCTATATATTTATGTAGACGACCAATTAGTGGGTTCAACATTAGCAACCAATTACTGGACAGGCGCTCCAAGCTGTGAGCAATCAGGAAATGTAAACACCCAAATCGATATGGGAAGTTTCAATACAAAATTGATTGTTTATCAAGTAAAAGACAACAATGGAAATGTATTGGTAACTAACACTTACACTGTAACAGCAGGAAGTTGCAACGTAATTCAACTATAATTATGAAAAGTATTATCCTAGCTATCGCTGTTATTAGCAGCTTGTCTTCGTGCATGACAACTCAAACCCCGGTTGGTGCATATATGGAAACACCCGGGAAGGAAGTAACATTTGACAAAGGAAAACAGTTCTGGTTATTTTGGGGGATAGTTCCACTCGGCAGAACGCACGTGAGTACTCCAACAAATGGTAATTGTCAGGTTACAACTAAAATCAAACTTGGAGACTTCATTATTTCTGGACTTACCGCCGGAATAGTTACCAGTACTTCTATTAAAGTTGAAGTGAAAGAACAAAAATAACTTTCAACTCATCTTTCACCCAAAAAAAAAGGAACCTCGAGGGTTCCTTTTTTTTTATTATCCTAAGTAGCTTTTCAGTACCTTGTTTTTGTTGGTGTGTTTGAGGCGGCGGATGGCTTTCTCTTTGATTTGGCGGACGCGCTCACGGGTGAGGTCGAATTTGTCGCCGATTTCTTCTAGGGAAAGTGGTGCTTTGCCGTCAAGGCCGTAGAACATGCTGATTACTTCGCTTTCACGCGGGGTGAGGCTTGTTAATGAGCGACGAATGTCGGAACGCAAAGACTCTAGGGTAAGGTTGGCTTCTGGGCCAGGAAGTGAGTCTCCTTGCATGACGTCGTACATGGTAGAAGTTGACTCATCGCCTTCGATTAATGGGGCATCCATAGAGATGTGACGACCATTTTGAGAAAGCGTTTGTTTTACCTCTTCTGGTGTTACGTTTAGGAACTCTGCCAATTCATCTGCTGAAGGTGGACGCTCTAATTTTTGCTCCAATTCAGAATAAGCACGGTTGATTTTATTAATGTTTCCGATTTTATTCAACGGAAGACGAACGATACGCGCTTGTTCTGCTAAAGCCTGAAGAATGGATTGACGGATCCACCAAACTGCATAAGAAATGAATTTGAAACCACGGGTTTCATCAAAACGCTCTGCTGCTTTAATTAGGCCTAAATTTCCTTCATTAATAAGGTCAGGGAGTGCCAAACCTTGATTTTGGTATTGTTTTGCTACCGAAACCACAAAACGAAGATTGGCTTTAGTAAGCCTTTCCAAAGCAATGCGATCGCCTGCTTTGATTTTACGTGCTAATTCTACCTCTTCTTCTGCTGTGATGAGGTCAACACGACCAATCTCTTGAAGGTATTTGTCTAACGATGCGGTCTCTCTGTTGGTGACCTGTTTTGCGATTTTTAACTGCCTCATAATTTTTAATTGCCTTTGCTTGTACTGATAAAATGCAGAAAGGTTCGACTTCAACGCATTTTTTTTTCACTCGTTACAACAAAATGAATAAAAAGGTGCTTTTGCTGCATATTTTACGGAACTCCACGAGAATTTAAAGCCTTGAAAACCTGTTTTTTATTTGTCTGAATTGTTTCCTCCTACTAAAATGCAAGGGTTTGCGTTTTGTTCGCATGAATTATTTAGAAGCAAAGCGATTTTGTAAAGCTTGTGGCCAATTATTACATGGTCGCCGCGATCAAAAATTTTGTTCGGACCACTGCAGAAATGCATTTAATAACCAAAACTATGCGGTACAATTTGCCGCGCATAAAAAAATCAATGGCATTTTGCGCAATAATCAGCAAATCTTATGTAGGCTTGCCAAAGGGAAGAGAAAACCCATTGCGCTCATCGAATTGGTGACAAATGGGTTCCAATTAGCCTATCATACGCACACGCAACAAGCTAAAAATGGGCAGACCATCTATTTCTGTTACGATTATGGCTATCTTCGACTAGATGAACACATGATTCAACTTATTACCCCTATTGTAAATTAAAGTATAGCATGCGCGGGATTTATCTAGGAAGCGAACAAAGAAAGAGCGCTTTTGAACTACTTCAGGACCAAGATAATCAGGAGCTTATTGTTTTTATCCATGGCTTCATGGGCTTCATGGATTGGGGCGCTTGGTATATGGTAGCCCACTATTTTCAGGAGGCCGGTTATGACTTTTGCCGTTTTAATTTAAGTCATAATGGCGGCACAGCAGAACAAGTTATAGACTTCCCGGACCCTGAAAGCTTTGGAAACAATACCTACTCTAAGGAGCTTTTCGATGTGAAGGCGATGATTAATCATCTCGAAAAAGAAAATCGTACTTATTCAAAAATCCATCTGATTGGACATTCTAGAGGCGGCGGCATGGCAATTCTTGCCGCTGACCAATGGCAGCACCGTAGTCCGCTGGGCAAAGTAATTAGTTGGGCTGGTATTTGTGATATTGGGCGTCGTTTTCCACAAGGTGCTGAGCTCGAAGCATGGAAAAAAAGCGGGCAGCGTACCATTAAAAATAGTCGTACAAAGCAAGATTTACCACAGTCCTTTCAATTATATGAAGACTATATTATCCATGAAACAACATTAGATATCCTCAATGCAGCCAAACACCTGGGCGATAAACTATGCATTTTTCATGGAGACCAAGATGAGTCTGTTGCGATCACTGAGGCCTATGAATTAGCTGAGGCTGCAAAGCAAGAATTGCAGGTGCTTAGAGGTGCCGATCATGTTTTTGGAGCTGTGCATCCGTGGACCGCAACAAGTTGGCCGCCTTTATTGAAAGAACTGGCTGAAAAAACACGCCAGGCGCTTGATCAATAAGACATTTAGAAAAATCAGGAGTATAAAAAAGCCAGTATCGCTACTGGCTTTTTGTTTGGGGAGGAAGACGGGTCTCGAACCCGCGACCTTCGGAACCACAATCCGACGCTCTAACCAACTGAGCTACAACCTCCGTTTTAGTGGGTGCAAATATACAAATTCTTCTTGATATCTTAAAATACCAATTTAGAAAATCAGAAAAATTCTGTGCGTACATTTGTGGTCAATCTCAATTCAACAAAATGAAAACGCAAGCAACAATATCAGCAGACCTTCTACAAAGCGCCATGAACTATAGCGCCTACATGAACCTCACCGAACAATTAGTTAACGAAGAAAGAACGAGTGGACCAAATCAAAGCGAGGCTTATGTTTATTATACAAAGCTCAATCTGCAAAGAATGAAACGCTTGAATAAAACCATTTCTATTCCGACAGCCTTGCAGGAGTTGGTTGCACATAAAGCAAGTCACTGGACTTGGCTCATTATCACTGAACCTTGGTGTGGAGATGCGGCCCAATGTGTTCCAGCATTGGAAAAATTGGCCTTATGCAGCACCCAAATTGAGACAAAATATATCCTCCGCGACGAACACCCTGAGGTCATGGATGCCTATTTGACAAATGGCGGTAGAGCGATTCCGAAATTAATTTGTTTGGATGAAAACCTTCATGAAGTGTTTACTTGGGGGCCAAGACCAGCCGTGATTCAAGAAGTAATGAATGAACTCAAGGCAAATGGAGTGACTGAAATTGCGCAAATTGTAGAGGCCATTCAAAAAGCATACAATGACGATAAACAAGATGGTATCTATAATGAGTTCAATTCGCTTTTAAAGGGACTTTAAAGAAAATCTATGTTATAAAAAAAGGGGGCTTTGAGCCCCCTTTTTTAGTGTATGATGCTTTGAAATTAGAGTGTACCTCTGTTTTCTTGTTCGCGTTCAATGGCTTCAAATAAAGCCTTAAAGTTCCCTTTACCAAAAGATTGTGCGCCTTTTCTTTGAATAATTTCAAAGAACATGGTTGGACGATCCACTACTGGCTTTGTAAATAATTGAAGTAAATACCCTTCGTCATCGCGGTCAATTAAAATGCCGTGTGCTTTGAGTAATTCGATGTCTTCGTCGATGTCACCTACTCTTTCAAGTAAATCTTCGTAATAGGTTTCTGGAACGTATAAGAACTCTACGCCGCGGTCACGCATGGCTGAAACCGTAGCAACGATATCGTTGGTAGCAACTGCAATATGTTGTACACCTGGGCCATTGTAGAAATCGATGTATTCTTCGATCTGTGATTTTTTCTTGCCTTCTGCAGGCTCATTGATCGGGAATTTGATGCGGCCATTGCCATTAGACATCACTTTTGACATTAATGCAGTGTAGTCAGTAGAAATGTCTTTGTCGTCGAAAGAAACAATTTGTGCAAAGCCCATTACTTTTCCGTAGAAATCTACCCAGTCGTTCATTTCGTTCCAGCCTACATTTCCGACCATGTGGTCGATGAATTTGAGGCCTACTGGTTCAGGATTATAATGAGATTCCCATTTTTTATAGCCTGGCAAGAAGGTACCGTTGTAGTTTTTGCGCTCCACAAAAATATGAACCGTTTCACCGTAGGTGTAGATTCCTGAACGCACTACCCAACCGTTTTCGTCTTCTTCACGGGTTGGTTCCATGTATGGTTTTGCACCGCGCTTTGTAGTTTCTTCAAACGCTTTTGTTGCGTCTTCTACCCAAAGTGCAACCACTTTTACGCCGTCACCATGCTTGTTGATGTGTTCGTTTAACAAACCTCCTTCTTGGAGTGGTGTGGTCAGCACGAGTCTGATTTTATCTTGCTTGAGCACATAAGAAACGCGGTCTTTCATGCCGGTTTCAAGCCCTGCATAAGCCTCTGATTGAAAACCAAATGCAGTTTTGTAGTAATGTGCACTTTGCTTGGCGTTGCCCACATAAAGTTCAACGTAATCGGTTCCGAGCAGCGGAAGGAAATCTTCGGCGTCATGGAATATTTTTTCTAGACTGTAGTCGTAGTTTTGAATGTCTTTTAAGTTTTTGATCTCTGCCATAAAGGTGATTTTAAGTCAAAATTAGGGATTAAAGCCGAGTTAATGTTGCCAAGAGAACATGTATTCTGGCAATTCGAGTTCTAAAGCACGCTTGGTTAAAGAGAGCGGCTTGAAGGTATCGACCATTACAGCTAATTCTTCCGTTACTTTTTTGCCGATACTGCGCTCGTATGCTCCTGGATGCGGGCCATGTGGAATACCGGCCGGGTGCAAGGTAATTTGTCCTTTTTCGATGTTGTTTCGGCTCATGAAATCTCCGTCTACATAATATAGCACTTCATCGGAATCAATATTGGAGTGATTGTAAGGTGCAGGAATTGCGTCTGGATGGTAATCGTAAAGGCGCGGTACAAAAGAGCAGACTACAAAAGCAGCGGTCTCGAAAGTTTGGTGAATTGGTGGTGGTAAGTGAACACGCCCAGTAATTGGTTCGAAATCATGAATAGAAAAGGCATACGGATAATTGTAGCCATCCCAACCTACCACATTAAAAGGGTGATGTGCGTAAGTGTAATCGTAAAGCGTATCTTGCTTTTTGATTTTGATCAAGAAGTCTCCTTCTTCGTTGTGGGTTTCGAGTTCGTAAGGCGTTCTGATGTCGCGCTCGCAAAACGGAGAATGTTCTAAGAGTTGGCCAAACCAGTTGCGATAGCGTTTTGGAGTATAAACGGGATGAAAAGACTGAACAATAAACAAGCGGTTGTTTTCGTCGTTGAACTCCATTTGATAAATCATGCCGCGTGGAATCATGAGGTAATCTCCGTAAGCAAAATCAATATTTCCGAGTTGGGTGCGCAATTTACCAGAACCTTTATGAATAAAGATGATTTCATCGGCATCGGCATTTTTGTAGAAATAATCTTTCATAGAGGCCGACGGAGATGCCAATTCGATATAAACATCTGAATTGACTAATACCGGAACACGACTCTCGACGTAATCTGCTTCTGGCTTGAGGTCAAAGCCTCTGAAGCTACGCATGAGCATATTTTGCTGGATGCCAATTTCAGGTGCTATATTTTTTTGAGCTCCAATTTTTTTAACCACAGTGGGTGGCTGGATATGATACATCAGGGAAGACATGCCATCAAATCCGATGGTACCAAAAAGTTGTTCGTGATAAAGCGAGCCATCAGGTTGACGAAATACCGTATGGCGCTTGTGTGGAATTTGTCCCAGTTTGTGGTAAAAAGGCATCTTGTATAGTTTTAGTATGGCAAAACTAAACGAAAGACGCGCTTCATTTTATGATTTTAGTCAGTTTTAACCTTATTTTTGTCCCACACATCAATTCAACATATGTCAAAAATTATAGTCATTGGTTCTTGCGGTCAGATTGGAACCGAACTCGTACTAGCGCTTAGAGAAAAATTTGGTAACCAGGCGGTTGTCGCCGCTGATTTGCGTGAAGAATGTCCACCCCTATTAGCCAACGGCCCCTATATCCAACTCGATGTACTCGATCGAGAAGCTGTGAGAGCTTATATCATTGACAACAAAATTGAACAAGTGTACCTTTTGGCAGCGCTGCTTTCTGCAACTGCAGAAAAGAATCCTAATTTCGCTTGGAAACTTAATATGGAGGGTCTTTTCACCATCCTCGACCTTGCCAAAGAAGGTCAGCTCAAACAAATTTTCTGGCCAAGCTCTATTGCAGTTTTTGGTCCAACAACACCTGCAGATCAAACGCCTCAGCACACCATTATGGAGCCTTCTACCGTTTACGGTATTTCTAAACAAGCTGGGGAGCGCTGGTGCGAATATTACCACAACAAGTTTGGAGTCGATGTCAGAAGTATTCGTTACCCAGGTCTCATCTCATACAAAAGTTTACCGGGTGGCGGCACCACAGACTACGCAGTAGATATTTTTTATAAAGCCAAAGCAGAAGGTAAATTCAGTTGCTTTTTAAGCGCCGACACTGCCCTACCCATGATGTTCATGGACGACGCCATCAGAGCCACTATTGAACTCATGGATGCGCCCGCTGAAAACATCAAAATTAGATCTGCCTACAATCTAGCAGGTTGCAGCTTTACCCCTGCCGAACTCGCCTCAGAAATCCAAGTACATCAGCCCGATTTCAGCATCAGCTACGCTCCAGATTTTCGTCAAGCTATTGCAGACAGCTGGCCAAATTCTATCGATGATTCTTATGCCTCCAAAGATTGGGGCTGGAAAGCCCACTTCGACACCAAAGCTCTGGTGAAAGTGATGTTGGAAAATGTAAATGCCTAAGTCAATAGTTTGGTTTTCATTCTATTAACCATTAATTTCAAAGAATGAAAAACATTGTGTTTGCATTAAGTTTGCTCGTCTTTTTTAAGATTAGCGCACAATCTCTTGAGTTTCGTGTTGGCACTCAATACACAAAGTTCCTCAATACCGATTCCTATTATATCGATTGTCATGCACGCTTGAGCACCGCCTATAATTTGGATTACCATTTGGCGGTAGGCGCAAAAAAACACAACCTTACTTTGCAAATGGGCTTTCAATCTTACAACGGTGTTCAAAAACAAAGCACTGGTGGCTTAGGAAGTAATTTTTATCACGTCGATTCATTTTCAAAAGCAGTTTTAAATTTGGCGATCCTACCCATTCAAATAAAATGGAAAAATGGTATTTATACCAAAGCTGGGGTAGGCCTAGATGTGCTCATTTTCAGCAAAGTTCACGGACACTCTGGCGGATGGGCAATGAATGGCCCTAGTATTCCAACCATCTATTACAACGAAGATGTCAGACAAGTCAGTAAACCAATTGTACCGCTACTTATTGGGGAATTAGGGTATGCATTGTCGGTAGGTTCAAACACCGCCGTAACTATGGGCTACCATTTCTCATTGAGTTTATCAAAAGAAATGATGTTTTCATATGCGCTAAAAAATATGGCATTGGTTGGTATTCGATACAACCTAAAATAATTTACTCACTTTTTTCCAAAATTCCTTTGCCTCAAAGCCTTAGCCAATAAGACTTGCTGATTAATTTTTTGATTTTTTTGTTTTTTGTTTAATCTTTTTCTTGTTTTGTTAAACAATTAATGTTTAACTTTATATCGGAATTGTTAAACAAAACGAAACGCCATGTCTACAATTGAATTCAATGAAGCATTAATTGGTCTAGAAGGTAACCTGCAATCTTTTGCACTTTCTTTTACCCGAAACCGCGAAGACGCAAGAGATTTGACGCAAGAAACGATGCTAAAGGCCATCACGTATCGCAACTATTACACACCTCAAACCAATTTTAAAGCGTGGGTTTTCACAATTATGCGTAACTTGTTTATCAATCAGTACCGCAGAAGAGTAAAATCTGGCGCTATTTTTGACCACAGCAAAGAAATTTTCTTGGTTACCAATACCCAGAGCCACGATGACAGCGCCATTGAAAAAATTGGCGTCAAGGACATCAACAATCAAATTAACTTATTAGGAGAGGAATACAAAGAACCTTTTGAAATGCATTTTCAAGGTTTCAAATACAAAGAGATCGCTGACAAACTTGATATTCCTATCGGAACCGTGAAGAGCCGAATTTTCATCGCTAGAAAAAAACTGATGGAAGCATTACCGGAATTCGCATTTTCGGAAAATTAACATATGACCAAAAAAATACACATAATTGGCTCGGGTATCTCGAGTCTGTCTGCGGCTTCTTTCTTAGCGAAGGAAGGTTATGACGTTACAATATTTGAAAAAAACGACCAAATTGGCGGGAGAGCCCGTCAGTTTGAAGTCAATGGCTTTGTTTTTGACATGGGCCCATCTTGGTATTGGATGCCTGATGTTTTTGAGAAATTCTACCAAGCTTTTGGTTATTCCTCTAAAGATTTCTACGAACTCAAAAGACTCGATCCTTCTTACCGCGTCTATTGGCCTGACCACTCTTACACCAATGTTCCGGCAGAAATGCCCAAACTCGAAGAATGGTTTGAGTCTTTGGAACCTGGCAGTTCTAAACAACTACAAGCCTTTCTCAAAGATGCTGCATACAAATATAAAGTCGGGATGGAAGACTTGGTTTACAAACCTAGCCTCAGCCTCACTGAATTTTTTGATAGCCGTGTTTTGGGTGGCTTATTCAAGATGCACCTTTTCTCTTCGTTTTCAACGTTTATCAGAAAGTATTTCAAACACCCAAAAATTCTTTCACTTCTAGAATTCCCGGTGCTCTTTTTAGGGGCCATGCCCAATGAAACACCGGCGCTTTATTCTCTAATGAATTATGCCGATATTCAGTTAGGTACTTGGTATCCAATGAACGGAATGCACGAATTCATCAAAGCATTTGCACGCATTGCCGAAGAGCAAGGCGCCAAAATTCAGACTTCGGCAAATGTAGAAGAAATTGTAGTGAAAAACGGCAAAGCAATTGGCACAAAGGTAAATGGTGTATTGCATGAAGCAGACCTCGTTATATCCGGCGCCGATTACGCACACACCGATCAAAAACTCCTCGGTAAAAATGCCAATTATACCGACCAATACTGGGACAAAAGAACCATGGCGCCATCTAGTTTGCTTTTCTATGTGGGCGTCAATAAAAAACTAAGCAATCTCGAGCACCACAACTTATTTTTTGATGAGTCTTTAGACGAGCACGGCAAAACCATCTATAAAGACCCAAGTTGGCCCGCTAAACCCTTGTTTTATTTGAGTGCTCCTTCACTAACGGATGTGAAAGTTGCGCCAGCAGGTTGTGAAAATCTTTTCTTTTTGATTCCGCTAGCGCCCAATCTTAAAGACGACGAAGCCACCCGAGAACATTATTTTGAAATCTTATTGGAGCGCCTTAAAAAATTAACAGGCAACGACATCAAAGAACACATTGTTTACAAAAGAAGCTTCTGCGTCAGTGACTTCAAGCACGACTACAATGCATTCAAAGGAAATGCCTACGGCTTGGCCAATACACTGAGACAAACCGCCATACTCAAGCCGCGTATTCAACATAAAAAAATAAAGAACCTCTATTATACCGGACAACTCACCGTCCCGGGCCCAGGGGTTCCGCCATCGATCATTTCCGGAGAAGTGGTTTCTAAATTAATCATTGCTCAGCATCCTAAATCCTAAAACTATGAAAGCCCTATTCGATCAAATCAGCCATGAAATGAGCGAGCTGACCACCAAGCGTTACAGCACCTCTTTTTCTTTGGGCATTAGTTTTTTGCACAAAGAAATTCAAAAACCCATCTACGCAATATATGGTTTTGTGCGTTTTGCCGATGAAATTGTAGATACGTTTCACGGCTACGAAAAAGAAAAACTCTTGGCAGACTTCAAAGTCCAAACTTATGAAGCCATTGCTGCAGGCATTTCTCTGAACCCTATTTTAAATAGTTTTCAATGGGCCGTGAATCGCTATCAGATTCCGATGAAACTCATCGATACCTTCCTCGACTCCATGGAAATGGATTTACAAAAACAAACCTATGACCAAGGCAAGTACGAAACCTATATTTTAGGTTCGGCAGAGGTTGTGGGCCTGATGTGTTTAAAGGTTTTTGTGGAGGGCAATGAAGCGCAATACGAGCAACTCAAACCATTTGCCATGAAATTGGGGGCAGCATTCCAAAAAATCAATTTCTTGCGCGACCTCAAAGCCGACTACCAAGAATTGGGTAGAACTTATTTTCCGGGCATCAACCTAAATGCGTTTAATAACGACATCAAAAAAGAAATTGAAGCCGATATCGCACTCGATTTTCAGAAAGGCTACGAAGGTATTCTACTTTTACCTCGCAAGGCCAGATTTGGTGTCTATATGGCTTATAAATATTACTTTAAGCTCTTTAAAAAGATCAAAAATACACCAGCAGAATCGGTGCTCAATGAGCGCATCAGGATTCCAAATTATCGCAAAATGAGAATTTTGCTTACGTCATATGTAAGACATAATTTAAATTTGCTTTAATGCCAGAAGAATTTGTCATCCTAATCGACGAGCAAGATCGCGAAATTGGTCAGCTTGAAAAACTCGAAGCCCACAAATTGGGTTTATTACACCGTGCTTTTTCCGTCATCCTTTTCAATAGCAAAGGTGAAATTTTATTGCAACAACGCGCTGCACACAAATACCATTCTCCGCTGCTCTGGACCAACACATGCTGTTCACATCCCAGACCAAATGAAACAGTTATTGCAGCTGCCAACCGTCGCCTGAAAGAAGAAATGGGCATGGAAACTCAGCTTCAACAAGCTTTTAGTTTTATCTACAAAGCAAAACTAGACCAAGGCCTAACCGAACACGAGCTCGATCATGTGGTTTATGGTTATACCAACGAGCAACCTCAAATCAATACCGACGAAGTGGAAGCCTACAAATGGATTTCCATTTCCGAATTACTTCAAGACCTTGAACAGTATCCACATGCCTACACCGCATGGTTCAAAATTCTCTTGAATCAACATTTAGAAGATATTAGTAAAGCAGCTTATGAGAGTGTGTAGAAGAGCCACCTTTAATGCAGCCCATCGGTTGTATAGAAAAGATTGGACAGACGAGCAAAACGAACAAGTTTTTGGCAAATGTAGCAACCCTAATTACCACGGACACAATTACACCCTAGAAGTTTGGATCGAAGGAAATATTGACCCTGAAACGGGTTACCTCATCGATTTGAAAATTGTCAAGGACCTCATCAATGAAGAAGTTCAAGAGCGCTTTGACCACCGAAATCTCAATTTAGATTGCCCAGAATTTGCTAACCTGAACCCTACTGCAGAAAATATTGCGGTTGTCATTTGGAATTTATTGCGTGCCAAACTCGAGCCGAAATATGGGCTGAGTATCAAACTCTGGGAAACCCAAAATAACATCATCGAATATAGTGGTTCATGAGTAAAGCAATGTTTTGGCACAGACGCGATCTTCGGATTGCCGATAACGCCGGCCTCTACAAAGCCCTAAAACAACATTCCGAAGTGAGTGTGCTTTTCATCTTCGATCAAAGCATCTTAGCTCACCTCCCCAAAAACGATCAGCGCATGGTGTATCTGCACCAAGAAATCAAAAAGCTCAAGCAAGCCTATACTGACCTCGGTGCTGACCTACAAGTATTTTATGGTTTACCCGAAGAAATCATTGCAAACTTGGCTCAAGAACGCCAAGTTGAAGCCGTTTACACCAACCGCGACTACGAACCCAAGGCACTGCAAAGAGATCAACGCATTTTTGAGCAGCTTCAGGCACTTAATATTTTATTTATTGGCGCCAAAGACCAAGTAATTTTTGAAAAATCAGAGGTAGTCAAAGACGACAACAAGCCCTACACAGTCTTCACGCCCTATTCTAAAAAGTGGAAAGCTAAACTCAATGCATTCTACCTAAAAGCCTACCCGACTGAAAAGTATTTGGGCTCGCTGCAAAAAGTGTCTGCAACTGCCATGCTTAGTCTTGAAGCACTTGGATTTAACCCAGAACAAACCCAAGATTTTCCGGCCAAAACCACGCCAAAAGAAATTATTCAACGCTATCACGAACAGCGCGACATCCCTTCTGTTCTAGGCACATCAAGACTCAGTTTACACCTTAGATTTGGGACCATCTCTATTAGAAAATTGGCTCAAGAAGCGGCGCAAATCAACGAAAAGTACCTCAATGAGCTCATTTGGCGCGATTTCTACCAAATGATTTTACACCACTTTCCTTATACAGTGAACGGTGCATTTAAACCCGTTTACGATCAAATCATTTGGGAAAATAATGAAGCCGATTTTCAGAAATGGTGTGAAGGGAAAACAGGTTATCCGATGGTGGACGCTGGCATGCGAGAACTCAACACTACAGGCTTTATGCACAACAGAGTCCGGATGGTAGTGGCAAGTTTTCTAACCAAGCATTTGCTGATTGATTGGCGCTGGGGAGAGCGATATTTTGCAGAGAAATTATTGGATTTCGAATTGGCAAGTAATATCGGTGGTTGGCAGTGGGCTGCTGGCTGTGGCTGCGATGCTGCACCATATTTCAGGGTTTTCAATCCAGAAGCACAGCAAAAGAAATTTGATCCTCATTTTACCTATATCAAGAAATGGGTTCCGGAATTTGGTACCCCTCAATATGTTCAACCCATTGTCGAGCACAAATTTGCAAGAGAACGCGTTTTAGCTCGCTATAAACAAGCACTCCAATGAGCACTACCCTAAAAATCGGAGACTGTTGTCCGATATTTTCTTTGCCAAATAGTCAAGGCCAAGAAATTCAAATTGAAACCTTTATTGGCAAGAAAATTTTGGTTTTGTTCTTCTATCCTAAAGACGATACTCCTGGTTGCACCAAAGAGGCGTGTGCATTTAGAGATGCATATGCAGATTTTATTGATCTGGGTTGTGAGGTTTTTGGGATTTCTTCCGATGGTCAACAAAGTCACCAAGCTTTTCAAGAAAAACACCAACTGCCCTACCCCCTGCTTTCTGATGCACAAAAAAAGGTACGCCAACAGTTTGGCGTACCTGGAAATTTATTTGGCTTGATCCCTGGAAGAGTTACGTATGTAATTGACCTACAAGGAAAAATTGCCGGTATTTTTAATTCTCAGACCAACCCGGTTGGCCACATTGATGAAGCCAAAAAGGTGGTAAAGCAATTAATTATTGCTTGATGAATTGAAGCTCTGCGTTGAGTTTGATTTCGTCACCAACTACTACATGACCTGCTTCAGTAACGGCACTCCAAGTTAATCCAAACTCGCTGCGTTTGATGCTACCAGAAAGAGTCATACCCGCTTTGGTTTGCCCATAAGGATCTACTGCAATACCTGCAAATTCAGCTTTCAAAACAACTGGTTTCACTTGTCCTTTGATTTCGAGGTTACCAGCGATTTCTAGTTGATCATCTGAAATTTTCTTTACTTCAGTTGAATGAAATTTCAAAGATGGATGCGTTTCTGCATCAAAGAAGTCTCCTGATTTAAGGTGGCCATCGCGATCTGCAACGCCTGTATTGATACTGTCAATTGCTGCAGAAAAATCAAATTTTGCTGAACTGAAATCATCTCCAGAAGTGGCAACGTTTGCATCGAAGCTACCGAAAGATCCGCTTACGTTTGAAATCATCATATGACGCACTTTGAAACCTACTTCACTGTGCATGCTATCTACTTTCCAATTTGTTTCCATTTTTATTTTTTTTAAATTTTATACAAAGTTAAGTGCGTCATTGCTCTAAAAACATTGACCTGCGTTAAGACTTTTCATAGCGCTTGAAAAAGTGTATTTTTGACTCATGAAGTTCAACATCTTATTGCTGTGCTTACTCTTTTTCAATTGGACATCGGCTCAATTGATGAATAAGCACCTGAAAAGCACCTATCCTTCTCAATACTATTTTGAAACCACACGTGCTGAAGTTTTTAGAAACTTAAACCCCAACACTGATTTTTTACCTCAACCACTAGGCGAACGCGCCAATGAAATTCCTCTTACTTTGTGGTCTCAGCAAGTAGGGCTTCGCTTAGGCCTGAGCAAACACAGTTTTCTTGACGCCGGTATTTCATTTCTGCAAAATGGAGAAGCTTATTCTTGGGGCTCAACCGTAACTGACTCGAGTTTTGCTTATCAAACCCGCTATCGTTACCTCGCGCTTCCGGTGCAATATAAGTTTGCTTTTGGACAAAAAGTGAATTTTCAATTTGGTGGTGGCCTCATTCCAGGCATTCAACAATCCTTCAGACAAGACCTTCAATGGAGCAATGCACTTGGTGCAAAATCTGATGACCAAATAAAGGTCAACAATGAACTCAACGGCTTTGTATTTTCTTGGGTGGCATCCGCAGGGGTTAGTATTCCGCTCAATCCTAAACTCCGTTTTGGACTCGGTGCGCAAATCAGACAACAACTCAACAACACCTATAACCCTTATCAAAGCTATATCCATAAAAGTCAGGCTTGGGGCATCACAATGGGGCTTTATAAAAATATGTAGCATGAAACTCTCCGCCATTACACTATTCTTAGAACAGCAATTTCCGTTGTCATTACAAGAATCATATGACAATGCAGGGCTCATCTACGGGCATCTCGATCAAGAAATCAATGGCGCCATTGTTTGCCTAGATAGTACCGAGGCTATTGTAGACGAAGCCATTGCAGCCAATTGCAACTTGATTATTGCGCACCACCCCATTGTTTTCAAAGGGCTAAAAAAACTCACCGGTCAGACCTATATAGAAAGAGTCATAGAAAAATGCATTCAGCACCGCATTGCACTCTACGCTATCCATACCAATCTAGACAACCATTTATTTGGCGTCAATCAACGCATTGCGCAAAAAATTGGCTTGCAAAATACACGCATCCTTCGACCGCTGCAAAATGAGATCCTCAAATTGGTTGTTTATGTCCCGGTAGAAAATTTCCAGGAACTCGACAACGCCATTTTAAAAGCAGGTGCTGGGCAAATTGGCAACTACAGCGATTGTCATTTCAGGTCAGAAGGCATCGGAACTTTCAAACCAAATCAAGGTGCACAACCCGTGTTGGGGCAAATTGGTACCAGAGAAGAAGTTCAGGAAATCAAACTAGAATATGTGGTCAATCGGTTTGCGATATCAGCAGTTCTAAGCGCAATGAAGCACGCTCACCCGTATGAAGAAGTGGCCTATGAACTCATTGCACTCGAAAACAAGCATCAGCACTATGGCGCTGGTCTAATTGGCCACCTTGATAAACCAATGGATAGCCTTGAGTTTTTAAAAATGGTCAAGGCTAAATTTGAGGCAGGTGCAGTTAGATACACAGCATTGATAAAAAAAGAAGTGCAAACCATAGCACTTTGTGGTGGCTCAGGAAGTTTCTTACTAAACGACGCAATTCGTTCTAAAGCAGATCTTTATCTTTCTGCTGACTTTAAATACCATGAATTTTTTGATGCAGAATCCAAGATAATTATTGCAGATATTGGACACTTTGAAAGCGAGCAATTTACAAGTGAATTATTGACTGAAAAAATTAAAGAAAATTTTCCTAACTTTGCCATCCGTTTAACTAAGTTGAATACGAATCCCGTTAACTATATATAGCACATGGCAGCAGCAACTAAAAAAGAAGGTACCATCGCAGAGAAATTGGATGCGCTTTTTGAACTCCAAAAAATCGACTCTGAAATCGACCGCATTCGCACCATCCGTGGTGAACTTCCTTTAGAAGTGCAAAGTCTTGAAGATGAAATCATTGGTTTACATACCCGCGTTTCTAAAATCAATGACGAAATCAAAGAAATCGAAACTGAAATTGCAGATCGTAAACTTGCAGTAAAGGATGCAGAAGCAGCCATTGCAAAATACAAAGAGCAACAAAATAACGTTCGTAACAACCGCGAGTTCGAATCTCTTTCTAAAGAAATTGAATTCCAAGAACTCGAAATCAAATTACACGACAAAAAGTCGAAAGAAGCGAAACTAAAAATCGAAATGAAAAAAGAAACCCTTACTGAAGCCACTGACAGAGTGAGCATGAAGCAAGGTGACCTCGATTCCAAAAAAGCAGAACTCGAAGCAATCGTTAGCGAAACGCAAAAAGACGAAGAAAAACTCATGAAAGCATCTGATGCTGCCAAGAAAAACATCGAGTCTCGTTTGGTTTTTGCTTATGAGCGTTTGCGTACCAACGCTAAAAACGGTTTAGCAGTTGTTCAAGTAATGCGTGGTTCTTGCGGTGGATGTTTTAACAAAATCCCACCTCAGCGTCAACTCGACATCGTTACTAAAAAGAAAATTATTGTTTGTGAGCACTGTGGTAGAGTATTAGTACCACAAGAAGCCTCTGAAGCATAAGTAATTTGGCTCTTTTAGCCATAAAAAACGCTCCGAAATCGGAGCGTTTTTTTTGTTCTATAAATTTAGATTTTTAAAAATCAGGTGCTTTTAGGAAGCAGGTGCTTAGTTCAATTTAAATTGGATATCTAACTTAGCGAGCTCTTTGAATAGTTGGCTCGAGGGCTGAATTTTAATACTTCTCGAAGGCAAGGCTACTTCAATGTTGTCGAGGGGGTCAAATACCGTGAAGTGAATTTGACAATTGCCAGGATGTTCTGTAAAGAGTTGATCGAGTTGGTCAATTACAATTTGATCGAGTTGCTTGGCGGAAAAACGAAGCTTGAGCATTTTTGCACGTTTTTCTCGAAGATCTTGAAGCAATTCTATTTGGTGTACCACAAATTCTGGCACTTGTCTGAAACGAGGCACTTCCATTCGGCCTTTGATGGCTACAAAGGTGCCGGGTTCCATAAAATGCTTGAATTTTAAGTAAGACTCTTTGAATAAATTCAATTTAAAGGCCTCTTGGTAATCTTCGATTATGAGCGTCCCGAATCCATCGCCGTGTTTAGTAAAGCGGTGTTCGGCGGTAGTAATGATGGCTGCAATAAGGAGGTCTCGGCCTAGATAAGAGGCGGGGTCATTGAGCATCGAGACTGTACCGGTGCAAAACGAAGCGATTTCTACTTTGAAATCATCGAGAGGATGGCCAGAAATGAAAATTCCGACTACCTCTTTTTCTCGGTTGAGTTTGTAAATAGCTGGCCATTCTTCTGCACGTGGAATGGTTGGGGCTGGCATGGTAGTTCCGGTAGCTTCACCAAACATGCTATGTTGGGACGATTGTTGCTGTTCTTGAACACTGGCGCCATAGCGAATGGCAGATTCTAAAAAAGTGCGGCTATTGGAATCGACTACAAAATATTGCGCTCTGTGCACCTCATTGAACGAATCAAAACCGCCTGCATAGACCATGCTTTCAAATGCGCGTTTATTGCAGAGCCTGAGGTTGACTCTTTTGGTTACATCGAAAATATCTTTGAAGTTTCCGTTCTTTCTTTCTTCGATGATGGCTTCCACTGGCCCGCTTCCCATTCCTTTAATAGCACCCAAACCAAAGCGAATAGCTCCGGATTGATTCACAGAAAAAGTAAAGCCCGATTCATTGACATCTGGGCCTAATACTTCAATCCCCATACGGCGACATTCTTCCATGAAGAAAGAAACTTGCTTGATGTCGTTCATGTTATTACTGAGCACAGAGGCCATGTATTCGGCAGGATAATTGGCTTTTAGGTAAGCGGTTTGATACGCTACCCATGCATAACAAGTGGAGTGAGATTTATTGAAGGCATAAGATGCAAATGCTTCCCAGTCTTTCCAGATTTTTTCTAGTGTGGGTTCTGCATGCCCTTTAGCTGAAGCGCGTTCAATGAAAGTCGGCTTCATTTTGTCGAGGACCTTGCGGTCTTTTTTACCCATTGCTTTACGCAGGGTGTCAGCCTCACCTTTGGTGAAATCGGCTAACTTTTGTGACAAAAGCATTACTTGCTCTTGGTAGACTGTAATGCCGTAGGTTTCTTTAAGGTATTCTTCGCAATCGTCGAGGTCATAGACGATAGGTTCATCGCCGTGTTTACGCTTACAATAGGAAGGAATGTATTCCATTGGCCCTGGTCTGTAAAGGGCGTTCATTGCAATTAAATCGGCAAAAACGGTAGGTTTGAGTTCTTTGAGGTGTTTTTGCATTCCGGGAGATTCGTATTGGAAAATACCAACGGTTTCTCCGCGCTGAAATAGTGCATAGGTAGCTTCGTCGTCAATTGGAAAAGCATCAGGGTCAAGTTCGATCCCGCGATTTTCTCTGACCAAACGAACCGCATCTTTGATAAGCGTGAGGGTTTTGAGACCCAAGAAGTCCATTTTAAGGAGCCCCGCAGACTCAGCAACCGCGTTGTCGTATTGGGTGCATACCATTTCAGAATCTTTGGCGGTAGCAACCGGTACAAAATTAGTGAGGTCGTCTGGGGTAATGATGACCCCACAAGCATGGATACCGGTATTGCGCACCGAACCTTCGATTTCGGTAGCTTTTTGCAGTACTTTGGCTTGCAGATCTGAACCTTCATAGACACGGCGCAACTCTTTGGCATTGGCTACAGCTTCTTGATTTCTGAGCTTGTCTATAAGTTCGGGCTCTGAGAGTGAAAATAACTTTTTGAGCGAAAGATCTGGAATAAGTTTGGCCAAGCGGTCGGCCTCTGGCAAGGGCAAATTCATGACACGCGCGGTGTCTCTGACCGCAGATTTTGCAGCCATGGTGCCGTAGGTAATGATTTGAGCAACCTGATTGGCGCCATACTTTTTAATGACGTAGTCAATGACACGCCCCCTGCCTTCGTCGTCGAAATCGATATCGATATCGGGCATAGATATACGATCTGGATTCAAGAAACGCTCAAAGAGAAGATCGTATTTGATAGGGTCAACGTTGGTGATTCCGATGCAGTAGGCAACAGCTGAACCTGCTGCCGAACCACGGCCCGGACCAACTGAAACGCCCATTTCTCGGGCAGCATTACAAAAGTCTTGAACGATGAGAAAGTAGCCTGGATAACCTGTTTTTTCAATGGTGGCTAATTCAAAATCTAGGCGTTCTTGAATTTCAGGGGTGATGGTTTCGTATCTTTTTTTAGCACCTTCAATAGTGAGGTGCTTTAAGTAGGCATTTTCTCCGCGCTTACCGCCATCTTGTGCGTCTTGCGGATCGATGAATTGCGTTGGGATATCAAAAGCCGGAAGTAGTACTTCTCGGGCTAGACCATAGTGCTCACATTTTTCTACAATTTCTGAAATGCTTTGAATGGCCTCAGGAAGATCGGCAAATAGTTGCAGCATTTCTTCAGTAGATCGCATGTAGTAGGTGTCGTTTTCTAGACCATATCTAAAACCGCGCCCTCTACCTTTTGGCGTCTCGACCAATTCGTTGTCTTTGACACAAAGCAAGACGTCATGGGCCACTGCGTCTTTTTGATCGACATAATAGGTGTTGTTTGTGGCTACAAGCTTGACGCCGTGGCGCTGAGCAAGTGAAACAAGCATGGGATTTACTCTTTCTTCAACCTCCAAACCATGGCGGCCCAGTTCTATGTAGAAATCAGGGCCAAAGACTTCTTTCCACCAGAGCAAGGCTTCTTCGGCTTGTTTTTCACCGACATTGAGCAAGAGATTGGCAATTTCACCATAGAGATTGCCGCTCAAGACAATGAGGTCTTCTTTGTATTGCGCAATAACTTCTTTGTCAATGCGCGGGACATAATACATGCCTTGGGTGTAAGCAATTGATGCCAGCTTGATGAGTTGCTGGTAGCCATTTTTATTTTTTGCTAAGAAAACGATCTGATAGCCGTTGTCTTTGACTGATTTATCTTGGTGATTGCGACAAACATTGAACTCACAGCCAATGATAGGCAAGATTTCTTGGCCGTCGTAGGGCTCGTTATTTTCTTCAGCGGCGGCTCTTTCTGCCTTTACTTTTGCATTGTGTGCGGCCGCCATTTTTTCAAATTGGAAAGCTGCCATCATGTTGCCGGTGTCGGTGAGGGCAACCGCTGGTTGATTGAGGGCAACTGCTTTTTGAATGAGTCCTGAAACCTGCGCGGTAGATTGCAGAATAGAGAATTGGGTATGGTTATGCAAGTGTGCAAAAACCAAACCATCTAGATCCGCTGCTGGCACAGTTGGGGTTGGTGCAGCAACAGGCGCTTGAGCCACACGCAGCTTTTCGCTTTCAGCTTTTAAATTGAGGTGCTGCAGCCCTATTTTCTGGATGGGTGCTGGATTCAGCTGTTGAAAAGATTCGTAGTATCCGGGTTCTTGAAGGATTTCTTCAAGTGTGTAGTGTTCTTTGCGGATCAGTTCAAGAAAACAGCGAGTGGTTGACTCGACGTCTGCGGTTGCGTTGTGTGCTTCTGAAAAAGACTCTTGGAATAAAAATTCGTGGAGTTCGGTGAGGGTAGGTAATTTGAAACGGCCGCCTCGACCACCAGGAATTTGGCAAAGTGCTGCCGTTTTTTCTGTACAGGTGTCGAGTACGGGTTTAGTAAGTGGTGTTTGTTGGCCCAAACGAATGTATTCAGCGCCTAACACATTGACATCAAACTTAAGGTTATGACCCACCATGAAATTGGCACGCGCTAAATCTTTGTTGAAAGCCGCTAAAACGGTTTCTAGTGGCTCACCGATAGCTTGTGCAAGTGCTGTAGAAATACCGTGCACGCGTTCTGACTCGAACGGAATGTTGTAGCCATCTGGGGTAATGATGAAAGCTTGTTGCGAAACGAGCTCGCCTGAGTCGTCGTGGAGTTGCCATGCCAGCTGAACTACGCGAGGCCAGTTATCGGTGTCGGTGATGGGGGCGTTGAAATCACGAGGAAGCCCGGTTGTTTCGGTATCAAAAATTAGGTACATGCTGGCTCAAAAAACAGAACTTTAAATTTAGGAAATTCTGTGTCAGGCATAGCAATTGTTGAAAACTTATTGAGCGAGGGCTGCTTCCCAGTAAGCATTGAGTAAAACAACCAAACGACGCGAAATATTGTTTTGATAGCGCTTGGTTCTGTAGCCCCCTACCCAATTAATTCCGCGAATGGCGTTGGTCAAGAACACCTCATCTGCAGCCAATAAGTTTTGCGGCATTAAGGAACATTCGTAGACCTTGATTCCGTTGGCAAGCGCCAAATTGATAATTTGCATCCGCATGGTGCCGGCCAAACATCCTTCTTCTAAACTTGGTGTATAAAGAACGCCATTGCTGATGATGAAAATATTACAAGAGGAGGTCTCGAGAATACTGCCTTTGTGATCGGTTAGAAATAGATCATCAAGCCCCTTTTCTTTTGCAGAAAGAGCTGCCATGATATAAGGCAAGCCCATTTTGGTTTTAAAATTGGAAAGAAAGTTTTTTTCTAATTTGATGTCGTGATAAATATCAAGCTCTAGACCTCTGGCATTTAGTTCGAAATGATTGACGTCGTAAGGATACACTTCAATATAGTAGGTGGCCTCGTTGGTGTCAGGCAAGTAAGCTCCACCGCTCATTCGATCCAAAGACAAACGGCAACGCCCACCTTCTATAATGCCAGACTGCTGACACAATTCTAATATTTTGGCTTCAAAAAATGAGGTAGTGTAAGTAGCAGACGGGCGCATGTGGATGGCTCTTGCACCCGCAAGTAAACGCAGCACATGATTTTCTAAATTCAGGGGTTTGCCATTGATGATGCGAATGCTTTCAAAAACGCCATCACCGTAGAGGTGCGCTCGGTTGCCAGGTAAAATGGTTGGCGCATCGCCAGCAAGAAGGTGTCCGTTGTTGTTTACGTAAAGCATAGGCATAACTGACTTACAAGAACAAATGTACAAATTGCATTCCTTTTTGAGGTGCAATCAGCAACACAAATAAAATTCCAAAAATGGCTCCGCCTATGTGCGCGTCGTGGGCTACTCCGGTTTGGCCTTTTTTGAAAGAATAATACTCAAAAGCCAAATAAAGTGGACCAAAAACATAAGCTGAAATAGGGATCGGAATAAACATTAAATACAATTTCTGCGTAGGGTCCCAGAGAATGAAGGCAAACAGAATGGCACTCACTGCTCCAGAGGCACCCAAACTTCGGTAGCCCGGATCATCTTGGTGGCGCAGCATTGGCCATAGCGTAGCACAGAGCCCCCCAACAAAATAAAGCAAGCATAAGTAAATAATGGCCTTTTGATTCCCGAACTCCAATATCCAAACTTGCTCGAGGTAGGTTCCTATGAAATAAAGGGTCATGAGGTTAAAGGCCAAATGACCCAAATCGGCATGCACCAACATATGGGTAAACAAACGATATCCTTCCTTTTGATGCTTCACGGCATAAGGTTGTAAGAGCAATTTTGACAAAAGCGTTTGATTTTGAAAGGCTTGCCAAGAAACAAGCCCAGTTGCAATAAGTACAAGCAGGATCATGAACGACTCAGAATTATTTTATACATTCATCGAAAATAAAGAAATAATCCATGTGGAAATTGATCTGTGTAAGTTTGGTACTTTGGGGTACTTTGTTTTGTGCTTGCACAAGCCCAACCCCACCTAAAGCAGCCGTCAATTTTCTAAACAACAAACAGCTCAAGAACTCCCAAAAAATCAAACAGCTTTTAAGCGAAGGGCATCCGGATTTAAATATCTCGAAGTTAGAATTAGCCAAACTCTATTCTTTTTATAAAAGCTCAGGGTTTCAACCTATGCATCTCGACACAGCAGGGTTTTCACCTTCGGGTAAAAAATGGCACCAAAGTATACTTAGGCATGAGTTTTTTGGAATTCCTGCTCAGCGTATTCTGTTTTCAAAAAACCAAAGTTTGATCCTTCAAGATGTTCTATTGAGTTATAACATTGGGGTCTTAACCCAAGATCTAGATAGTGGTTTTATCAATTTTGAAACCGTTCAACTCAAACCTAAAAAATGGCGTCAACCCGATAAGAACTGGTTTAACAACCCAAAAAATACAGATTCTATTTTGCTTTGTAGGGGCCCTATTGACAGCAACTACCGCTACTTTGCAACTCATTTATATCATTTCAGAGATACGGCTCAACTTGACACAATTGCTTTTTTATTAACCGAAGAAAAAGAAGACAAAGCAAAAGCTTGGGCTAGCCTTAAAAATGCCTTGATCTCCTTAAATTTTATTAATTCAACATCCGATAGTCTTCAAATTAGACAAGCCCTAAAATTATTTCAAAGCAAGCACGGCTTGAATCCTGATGGTAAAATCGGCGTGGCAACAACCCTTTGCATGAAAGAATCAAGCAGGGAAAAATTTGAACGTGCCATGTTGAATCTTGATAAACTTCGTCAAGCACCCAAAAGACCTGAAAACTTTGTTTGGGTAAATATCCCGAGTTTTGAATTGCAATTTGTAGCTGCAGATACACTCAGAGCTTCGCACCGCATTATTGTTGGCAAAACAGACCACCCTACCCCTACCTTAACCTCGCAAATCAGTAGGATCGTGAGTCTGCCTTTTTGGAGGGTTCCAAGTTCTATTGCTCAAAAAGAAGTTTTGCCTGCGTTGAAAAGAAATCCAAACTATCTTGGCAAAGAACACATGCGCATTTACCGCGCTAAAAATGTAGAAGTGGATCCTAAAAAAGTCAATTGGAAAAAAATCAAAGAAAATACCTTCCCGTATCAAATTATTCAAGATCCAGGCCCCTGGAATAGTCTGGGGCTAGTCAAATTTGAATTTGCCAATAGCTTTTCAGTATATGTTCACGATACACCGAGCAGGAACCTATTTAAGCAAAATTTTAGGAGTTTCTCTCATGGCTGTATGCGCTGTGAGCTGCCCATAGAATTAGGGAAAACCATTTTAACATTCGATCAGCGCAATAAAAAATTAAATCCAATTTCAGCTGATTCTTTGCAAACGCTCATCGATCAAGAAATACATCAAAACATCCCCCTTCTTAAACCCTTACCCATTTTTGTCGAATACAATACTGTGTGTGCCAACTTGAATGGGCTTTATTTCTATATCGACCTATATCAAAAAGACAAGGCCTACCTTGCGCTGATCCGATCCAAAAATAATGGCTAATTTTACCAAAAAAATAGCCCATGATTGTTTCTCCATCTGTTTTGTCTTGTGATTTCGCCAATATTCAGCGCGACACCGAAATGCTCACTCGTTCTGAAGCCGAATGGCTCCACATCGATGTAATGGATGGCGTTTTTGTACCTAATATTTCTTTTGGATTTCCGGTGCTTCAAGCAATCAGAAAGCACACCAATAAAGTGCTCGATGTGCACCTCATGATTGCCAACCCCGACGACTATCTCGAAGATTTTCAAAAATCCGGTGCCGACATCCTAACGGTGCATTATGAAGCGTGTACGCATTTGCACCGAACCATTTCAAGAATCAAAGAACTCGGCATGAAAGCCGGTGTTGCACTCAACCCACACACCCCAATTGAAGTGCTGTCTGAAATCATCTCTGACCTCGATTTAGTATTGATCATGAGCGTCAACCCTGGTTTTGGTGGGCAAAAATTCATTGAAAGCGCAAGTAACAAAGTGGCGCGCCTTAAAGCATTGCGCACTCAACATAGCGCATCTTTTCTTATTGAAGTTGATGGAGGAGTCAATTTGCAAACAGGTGCTGCACTAGCAAATGCAGGGGCCGATGCGCTCGTAGCCGGAAGCTTTGTGTTTGGTTCAGCAGATCCAGTAGCTACAATTGCTGCGCTGCGCGCCCTCTAACGTAACATTTCACGGAAAATTGCGTTCAAAAAGCCAATGAGGATTTTCCTGATTTTCTGCTTTATTTTTTGGGGTAATACTTACCTATATGCTCAAGACATCAGTACGTTAGAACACGACGCTGCCATTTTGCTCAATCAACTCAGATCGTCCAAAGAAGATTCAAAAACAGACCAACTCCATTTGGAATTCAAAAAATCCATGGCCAATTTGGTCAAAGACAAAGGTTTTTTTGAATATGCACTCAAAGAACTTCAGATTGCCGATCTAAAAAGTGCAGATCAAAACGTTAGAATTCTTACCTGGAATGTCGAATACAGCGATTTATCCCATACTTATGGCGGCTTCATTCTTAAAAAAGATGAGGGGCGACAAAAAATTACGGTGACCGAACTGGTAGATCAGCTCGATGCCTACACGGTAAAGCCCGAGGGAGTAATTGATGCAAAAAATTGGTATGGTTCCATTTATTATAAAATCATCGATTTTGCCTACCAAGGAAAAACCTGCTATTTACTTTTTGGTTACGACGCCGGCACCACCATGAGCAATTACAAAGTACTCGATGTGCTGAGTTTTGCAGGGCAAAGCCCAAAGTTAGGTGCGGCGGTTTTTAAAGACGCCAAACAAGTCAAAAAAAGAGTGGTTTTTGAATATGCCAATATGGCTACACTTTCTCTAGAATTTGAACCCAAGCGTTTAAGAATCGTTTTTGACCATCTTTCGCCAGAATCACCTGCACTTGAAGGTGTCTATTCTTATTATTTTCCTGATATGTCTTATGACGCTTATGTCTATGATGTTGACCGTGAAATATGGCAACTCGAACAAGACGTAGTAGCCACAAATCCTTCAGATGTGGGTGAAAAATATTTTTATTCACTGGACAAAAAAACGGGCCAACTCGAAAAAAATCGCCTCAAAAAAGATTGGATCAATCCGGTAGACCCAGATAATTTATCCAACGGGCAGCACCAAGCCGCCTTGCCACAAAAAAGTACAGAAGAGTTTCCAGCCGTTTCAAAGAAAGACCGCACCAAATGGTGGCAATTTAAACGCAGAAGAAATTATAACCCAGAAAGCTATTAAACAAGATGCAACTCGGAAAAATCAACCACCTCACTATTCAACGCTTTGCTCCTCCAGGAGCTTATTTGGTTGATGCACAAGAAAATGAAATTTTACTTCCAAATAAATACCTCGAGCCAGATTGGAAAGAAGGTACCGAAGTTGAGGTTTTTGTCATGAAAGATTCTTCTGATCGCATGGTGGCAGTCAAAGAAACACCCTATATTTTGCTCGGAGATTTCGCTTTTTTAGAGGTTGTAGAAATCAATCCTTACGGCGCATTTGTAGATTGGGGCCTCGATAAAGATTTGTTTGTGCCTTTTGCCGAACAAAGACATGCCTTGCAAATTGGTGAAAAATATCTTTTTACCCTCATGTACGACTACGATACAGATCGCCTTTTTGCTAGCATGAAGGTTAAAAAAATGTTAGTGCCTTGCCAAGACAAAAGTTTAGAAGGTCAGGAGGTCAGTATCTTTATTGGAGACGATAGCAAATTAGGCCGAAATGTAATTGTAGAAAATCGTTATGAAGGTTTGATCTACAAAAATCATGTGACCAAAATGCTCACCGAAGGCGAAACCATGACCGGTTTTGTAGCGAGTGTTCGTGAAGATGGAAAGCTCGATATTACGCTTGAAATCATTAATGACAGCCGATATGATGCTGCCGAACAAACTATTTTGAGTCTACTTAGGGAAAATGATGGTGTGCTCTATGTACACGACAAAAGCGAACCCGACGAAATCAAGTCGATGCTCGGGATGAGTAAAAAGACTTTCAAGCAAGCGATTGGCAAACTCTATAAGCACCGCAGAATCAGTCTTGAGCCCAATTGCATCAAGCTGATTCAGAAATAATTATACACCGTCGCCATCAAGCAAGTTTCCGAGGCCACCTAGAATACTGCCTTCTTCTTTTCTTGAAGTGGTGCCGTAGCTTAATATTCTAGATGCCAATCTTGAGATAGGTAAGCTTTGTAACCATACTTTACCTGGGCCTTGCAGCGTTGCAAAAAACAAGCCTTCACCGCCAAAAATGGTGTTTTTGATGCCGCCCACAAATTGAATATCATAGTTGATTTCTTGGGTGTAGGCAACAATACAACCAGTGTCTACTCTCAGCACTTCTCCGGGTTGCAGGGTTCTTTCCGTGATGTATCCGCCCGCATGACAAAACGCCATACCGTCTCCTTCGAGTTTTTGCATAATAAAGCCTTCGCCGCCAAAAAGGCCAGTGCCTAATTTGCGTTGAAATTCAATGCCTACCGAAACTCCTTTGGCAGCGCATAAAAAAGCGTCTTTTTGGCAAACTATTTTTCCGTTGTATTGCAGCAAATCGAGTGCAATAATTTTACCGGGATAAGGAGAGGCAAAAGCTACTTTTGCTTTGCCTAAACCCTGATTTGTAAATGCTGTCATGAATAAACTCTCTCCAGTTAGCAAGCGCTTCCCGGCACTAAATAACTTACCCATGAAACCGGTTTGACCGCTTCCATCGCCAAATATGGTTTGCATTTCAATGGCTTGGTCCATGTACATAAATGCACCCGCTTCAGCAACTGCCGTTTCTTGCGGATCGAGTTCGATCTCGACGAGTTGCATTTCTTCACCTTTGATTTCGTAGTCTATTTCGTGGTTATTTCTCATGACTTTTCTTTTTACAAAAATAGCAACAAAGTAAAAGCCGAGTTATTGTTTACCTTTGCGCTATGAAAACAAATCCAAGTGTGGCAGTAATTGGTGGCGGCAGCTGGGCCACCGCACTTGTCAAGATACTTTGTAATAACCACGACCGTGTATTTTGGTGGATGCGCAGCCAAACATCAATTGACCATATTGAGGCATTCCAACACAACCCGAAATACCTTCAGTCGGTTCAGTTTGACACCAATCAAATCGTACTCAGTTCAGACTTAGCTGCTATACTTACTCAAGCAGAAGTGATCGTAATTGCCACTCCAGCAGCATTTCTTCAAGAAGCATTTGAAGGCATTGGTGCTACTCATTTTGCCAATAAAATTGTGTTTTCAGCCGTCAAAGGGATCATCCCCGCCTACAACGCGATTCCTGCACGGTTTATCCATAAAAGTTTTGACGTTCCCTACGAAAACATTGGCATCATTTCAGGTCCTTGCCATGCTGAAGAAGTGGCCATGGAGCGTTTGTCTTATCTAACATTAGCTTGCCAAAACCCTGCTTATGCGCAGCTCATGGCCGATAAACTAAGTTGCCGATATATCAAAACCACCACCAGCGATGACCTATTCGGGACCGAATTTTCTGCGGTGCTCAAAAATGTATATGCGCTGGCTGCAGGCATTTGTCATGGCTTGGGTTATGGCGATAATTTTCAGGCCGTACTCATCTCTAACGCCATTCAAGAAATCGAACGCTTTATCGACGTCATTCATCCAGTGCACCGCGATACCAAAACCAGTGCCTACCTTGGTGACCTTTTAGTAACTGCCTACTCTAGTTTTTCAAGAAACCGAACCTTTGGTTTTATGATTGGTAAAGGGTATTCCGTAAAATCAGCTCAACTCGAGATGAACATGGTGGCCGAAGGATACTACGCTACAAAATGCCTTTGGGAAATCAATAAGAAATTTCAAGTAGAAATGCCTATTTTACAGGCTGTATACCATATTATTTATGAAAAAATCTCTCCTGCTGTAGAGATGAAATTATTAGCTGATCAACTCGCATAATATGAAGGTTTTTAAGTTTGGAGGCGCCTCCGTGAAGGATGCAAATGCCATTAAAAATGTAAGTGCAATCCTAACTCGCTTTTCGGGTCAAAAAATTCTTGTGGTGGTTTCTGCGATGGGTAAAACCACCAATAAACTCGAAGAAATAGTTGCAGCACTTTTGGCTAAGGATCAAAAAACTTTTGTTGGTTTGGTCGATGAATTACAAGCTTTTCATGAGGAAATTGCAGCAGGTCTTTTCCCAGAAAAACACTTTCAGATTTTTGAACATTTAGCAGATATCTTTACCGACCTAAGGGCTCAAATTCAACGTGATCTTTCTGAAAATCATTCTTTTGTGTACGATCAAATCGTTTCACTTGGCGAACTCCTTTCAAGTAGAATTGTCAATGCATTTTTACTTGACCAAGGCTTAAATAGCCAGTGGCTTGACGCCAGAACCGTTGTCAGGACAGACAATCATTACCAAGAAGGTCAAGTAGATTGGCAAAAAACACAAGAGCTTTGTGATGCGAAAGTTATACCGTTACTTGAACGCCATGACATCTTACTTACACAAGGCTTTATTGGACATACCACCGAAGGATTCACTACCACCCTCGGAAGAGAAGGGTCCGATTACACAGCCGGCATTTTTGCTTTTTGTTGCGCAGCAAAAGAGGTCACGATCTGGAAAGATGTTCCAGGTATGCTCAATGCTGACCCAAAATATTTTGCAGACACCCAATTGCTCGAAGAAATCTCTTTCAAAGAAGCTATTGAACTTTCTTATTATGGAGCCAGTGTGATCCATCCAAAAACTGTTCAGCCACTTCAACAAAAAGATATCCCACTTTTTGTAAAGTCATTCCTAGATCCCGATGCCAAAGGCACCAAAATTTCTAGTGCCGCTGATCGCGATGCGCAAATCCCTTCATTTATCGTGAAAAAGGATCAAATCCTTCTCACCTTTAGCTCCATTGACTTTTCGTTTATTGCCGAAAAACACTTGAGCGCCATTTTTGATCAATTGGCACAATTACAAGTTCCGATCAATATCATGCAAAATTCAGCTTTGAATTTCTCCATTTTGGCCGATCGCAAAAAAGTAAAACTTGAAGCGGTTAAATTGGTTTTTGAAGGCGCTTTTAAAGTAAAGTACAACGAAGGACTCGAACTGGTTACGATCAGACACTACAACCAAGCTACCATCGAACAAATGACGGCTAGCAAAGAAATTATCTTGGAACAACGCACCCGAAATACAGCCCGCTTTGTATTGCGCAATTTAGAATGATTCAAAATACCTTAAAAAAGGTATAGCAATTTTTAAAGAAGCGGCGTAAATTTGAGGATGCCAAAAACGCTAGATGCTGTTGCCCTTGATCAAACCGTAGAAATCACTAATATTTCTGGTTCTCCGTTTGCTTCAAAGCTCACCGAAATGGGGCTCACAAAAGGCCAATATATCAAAGCCATTTTCAAGGCGCCATTTGGCGATCCAATTGCCTTTGAGTGCAACGGCAACATACTATCCATACGAAAAGAAGAGGCTAGTTTCATAGAAATCAAAGTGCTATGATGCAAATTTGACTAGCTTTGTAGACCATGAAAATTGCGTTAGTCGGGAACCCAAATACAGGTAAAAGTTCAGTTTTTAATATGCTAACTGGGCTGCGTCAACAAGTCGGAAATTTTCCGGGCGTTACCGTAGACCTTCGTCAGGGCACCCTGAGTCTTGACCACACCCAACACACCCTGCTTGACCTCCCCGGCACCTACAGCATTTTCCCAAGATCAAGTGAAGAGAACGTAGTACGAGAAGTACTGTGTAACCCCACACATCCATCTCATCCAGACCTCGTTTTGTTTGTTGCCGATGCCGCACAAATTGAACGCAATCTTTTGTTTTTTAGCCAAGTATATGATTTGGGTATTCCTGTCGTATTACTGCTCAACATGTGGGACCGCGCTCTGGCAAAGGGTTTAGAGCTCGACTTGCAAAAAATTACCGAATTATTTCCCGGTATCACCATCATACAAACCAATGCAAGAGTCAAACTCGGTAAAAATCGAATTTTAGAACGCTTGGCTTCAGAACTTTCTAAGCCAACGCAATCTTTTGTCGGTAAAGAGGCGCTTTCTAGTGAAGATGCAACCATTCAGCAACAAGATGCCAACCTGCGCTTAGAAAAAATCAGAGCTGCACAATTGGTCACTAACAAGAAACAAGAAAAGATTTCTTTTTCAACAAAACTTGACCGCTTGCTCACCCACCCCATCTGGGGCTACGGTATTTTTGCACTTATCTTAATGATCATTTTTCAAATGATCTTTACGTTTGCCAGTTTCCCGATGGATTTCATCGATGCACAATTTGTGCATTTGAGTTCATGGATTTCAGAAGTCTTACCAGAAGGGCAACTTTCTAAACTGATTTCCCAAGGACTCATACCCGGCATTGGTGGCGTTTTGGTATTCGTTCCTCAGATTGCCATATTATTTTTCTTTATTGCACTCCTAGAAGAAACGGGTTATTTATCCAGGGTTGTATTTATTATGGATAAACTGATGCGTCCTTTTGGTCTAAACGGAAAAAGTGTGGTACCGCTGTTATCTAGTGTGGCCTGTGCCATTCCTGGCGTGATGTCAGCAAGGACCATTTCAGACCCAAAAGAAAGGCTCATTACAATTTTAGTAGCACCATTCATGAGTTGCTCGGCCAGAATACCGGTGTACACCCTTCTGATCAGCCTAGTCATTCCAAAAACCTACCTCTTTGGTTTCATTAATTTACAAGGGCTCGTTTTGTTTGGGCTTTACACGCTCGGAATTGTTTTTGCCCTTCTTACTGCCATTTTATTAAATCTCTTACTCAGCAAGAAGCAAAGTGGTTTTCATATCATGGAACTTCCTGAATACAAAGCGCCAAGAATGGCTAATGTAGGGATAACCGTATTAGAAAAAGCTAAACTATTTATTACCGACGCCGGTAAAATCATCGTTGCTATATCCATTTTATTGTGGGCGCTAGCGTCTTATGGCCCAAACTCAAGAGAACAACAACTTCAGCAACTTCAAAACACTGCACAATATCAAAATGCAACAGCTGCTGCCCAAGAAGAACTCTATGCCGCTACTGCACTTTCTGGTTCTTATATGGGGCAGATCGGTAAAGCCATAGAACCCGCCATTTCACCACTTGGCTACGACTGGAAAATAGGCATTTCTTTGCTTACTTCTTTTGCAGCTCGCGAAGTATTTGTGGGTTCTTTAGCTACAATATATGCCGTCGGAGATTCAGCATCCAATCTGCGTTTACTCGACAGAATGAAACAAGAAACCAAACCCAACGGAGAAAAAGTTTTTACGCTCGCCACCGGGCTTTCTTTGCTTGTATTTTATGTTTTTGCGATGCAATGCATGGCTACACTCGCGGTAGTCAAACGCGAAACCAAAACCTGGAAATGGCCCCTTATTCAATTGGCCTATATGGGTTTTGTGGCGTATCTCAGTGCATTTGCCATTTTTAATCTGTTGTCTTAAGTAATTTTTGTAACTTTTCGGTATGCAAAACGCCATTGTTTTACTTCTCTTAATAGGTGCCGGCGCTTACTTAGGTTTTCGTTTTTATCAGCAATTTTTTGCTAAAAAATCTTCATGTAGTAGTTGCGGAGTCGCCTCAGAGCCCAAAACCAACCACCACAAGTGAAAAGTGCCCAACTCTACCAATACAGTCAGGAATTTTTTGCAGTAAGAAACGAGCACGCAAAAGATATCTGCCATGATTTTGAACCACAGGCCATAGACACAGACTATGTCTACTGGCTCAATTTTCATAGCCTCTCAGACAAGACCTCTATCGAACAACTTTGTCAGAAATTAGAAATCGACAAACTCAGTATCGAAAGTATTTTTTTGCCCCTGCGAAGATCCAAAGTAGAAGAATATAGCGGTTACCTCTTTTTTCAGATTCATGCGCTCAATAACCAAAGTGGCTTGGCAAGTGACATCGAAAAAATCACTTTTGTCTTAGGTGAGCATTATTTACTTTCTTTTCAAAATGACCAAGGGCAACATTTTGGTGAAGTCAGGCAGCGCATAGAAAAATCCAAAGGAAAGATCAGAAGCCAGAAAAGCGACTTTCTTCTTTATCGGTTACTAGACGCACTCATCGATGAATTATTTGTCAAGACAGAAGCTGTTTCCGATCAAATTGACATTTTGGATGAAGCCATTCACAAACAAATGAGGGGTGAACTTTTAAGAGACATCGAGACCCAAAAAAGAGAACTCATTGAACTCAGAAAATTGGTGCAACCCATTAAAGATTTACTTTCCGGACTAGAGAGCATGGATCATCCTTATATCCATAAATCCAATAAGCACTATTTTAAAAACCTCAGAAACAGCTGCATTAGTCTATTAGAAGACATCGATGCGCATAAGCAAATTTTAGACAGTCTGTCCAACCTATATTATGCTGCCCAAGGGCAACGCATGAATGAAATCATGCGCATTCTAACCGTAGTTAGTAGCATCTTTATTCCGCTCACATTTATAGTTGGTGTTTATGGCATGAACTTTAAATATATGCCTGAATTAGATTACCCACATGGCTACTATACAGTAATTGGTGCGCTTTTTGCAATTGGACTTGGACTATTTTTATTCTTCTTAAAAAGAGGATGGCTCAGGAAGGATTAGATGTTAATGAAGTGTTAAATAAGAAAAGTACGCCGCTTTGCTTCTTAACTTTCGATTAGATAAACTGAAAAACATGAAAAAATTATTGCTTTCTTTTAGCGTCGTATTCATGGCAATCTTAGGCCTGAACAACGTTAGTGCACAAATTGAAAAAGGTGCAAAAATCGAATTTAACAAAGAAGTTCACGATTATGGCAACATCAAATATGGTGGTGAGCCTTATTGCAACTTCGAATTCAAAAACACTGGTGATGAGCCCCTCATCATTTCTAATGCAAAAGGATCTTGCGGATGTACTGTTCCTGAATGGCCGAAAGAACCAATTGCTCCAGGAGCAAAAGGAACCATTCGTGTAAAATATGACACAAACCGTCCGGGCCCAATCAACAAAAGCGTAACCATCACTTCAAACGCGATCAACGAACCAAACAAAGTAATTCGTATCAAAGGTGAAGTTGGCCCTGCTCCAGAGAGCGGAACACCTGTAAACAACTCAGGAGCTCCTACCAACAACTAATATTAGTACGCTTCAGTACAAAAAAAGCCGCTCTTTGGAGCGGCTTTTTTTATGTCTTATAATTCAAATCCTATATTTCTATATTGAGTTCTAGATTTCGATAAAGTTCTGTACGGTATGAGGCCATGCCACTTCTGTACCTGGGCGCAACAGCTGAAGGGTTTGAAACCCCGCCTGGTCTGCAGCTTTGAGTTCATCCGCAATGTCGGATAAAAACAAAATTTCATTAGGCTCAAGGCCTAAGAAGGTGGCAATACTTGTATAGGTTTCTGTTTCTTTTTTAGACCCAGTTGTGGTATCAAAATGATTGGAGAAGTGTGCAGTTAAATCGCCAAACTCACTAAATCTGAATAATAATTTTTGAGCAGCAATGGAACCGGAAGAAAATACGCCTAGCTTGAGGCCATTAGCGCGCCATTGATTGAGCGCTGTTGGTACATCGTCATAGACATGCCCCTTAATATCACCGGACTCATAGGCACTTTTCCAGATAAGGCCTTGTAAGTTTTTAAGCGGTGTAATTTTTCTGTCTTGATCACTCCAAAGGCGCAAGTAATCTAGCACTTCTTCGGTGGTAGTGATGTGTTTTTGTTCTTCTTGCTCTACAATCTCTATTACCTCTGAAAAGGCTTGCTTGACTTCATTGATCAAAGAAAGTTTTGGGAGGTCTTGAATGTGTGCACGAAAATAAGGAAAGAGTACTTCATAGACGAAACTCACTGAGCTAGTGGTTCCTTCGATGTCTGTAAGAATGTACTTGATGTTTTTATCCACGAGTTGGGAATTTGAAATCTGAAAATTGCAGTTCAGTACCTGCTTCTGTATAGTGTGGCGTCCAGCCAGACATATCGGTAAAAATTCGGATGGCTTTCACAAAAGGGTTAGTTGCACCTGCATCGAACCAATGTTTAGTGCCTGCCGGCACACTAATTAAATCACCTCTTTCGCAAAGTAAATTGAAAACCGCTTGCCCTTCTAAATTGAACCAAAAGAGCCCTTTCCCATCAACAAAAAAACGAATTTCATCTTCGGTGTGGATATGCTCAGCTAGGAACTTTGCACGAATGGCGTCATAGTTAGGGGTGGCTGCATGGATAGAAATGACATCGGCTGTTTGGTAGGCTCCTTTTTCCATGAAAGGAAGCAGGTCTTTTGAATAAGCCTCAAGGATTTCTTCTTGTGTGGCTTCATCTTGAAAAATAACCTCACAATGCCATTGTGCAAAATAGATACCCAAACGATTCAGATAAGACTGAATTTCAGAAGGATCTTGAATCTCAAGGCCAGTATTAGGAACGGATAAAATTGCCATAACTAGAGTAAAAATTCACACTCACAAAGATAATCCAAAGTCTCAAGATGTCTTTGTGCTTCAAAGAGATTTTCACCCCAGGCATAAGTGCCATGGCCCGCAATGATAAAACAATGTTGTTGAATGTCAGCTACTCTTTTGGTAAGGTCTTGACACAAAACATCCATGTCTTGTTGGTTATCAATGATTGGGATTTGGAGTGTATCTAAATGCGATTTACACCCTTTAAATCCCTTTTGAAGTTCATAGCCCTGAACAGAAAAGAAATGCTCATTGTATTGAGAAATGAGTACAGGGTATTTTCCGTGGCTATGCAAAATTACTTTTGCTGCTGGGAAGTGCTGGTAAATCCAAAGATGGATTTTGGTTTCATCGGATGGCTTGACACCATGAAAAGCGCCAATACCCATGCCATCAGAATCGATGGTCATGAAATCGGTGGCTTCGAATTGTGCTTTATTGACACCAGAACGAGAAACCCAACACTGTTGGTGTTCATCGATAAATGAATAATTGGTAGAAGTTGCTGGAGACCAGCCTCTTTGATTTAGGGATTGAATTAGGGCGGCGAGCGCTTCTTTCATGTTAGTTGGCCAATGCTTCTTTAACAAGTGCGGAAATCATTTTGCCATCTGCCTTTCCTGCTAATTTGCTTGAAAGATGCCCCATCAGTTTACCCATATCTTGAGGGCCTTGTGCACCTAAGGCTGCTTTTGCTGCCTCAACTTCGGCTCTGAGTTCGTCTTCAGATAGCATTTTTGGCAAGTACTGCTCGATCACTTGTGCCTGAACGAGTTCTTCTTGGGCAAGATCTTCGCGGTTTTGTTGCTGATAAAGCGCATAGGTTTCCATGCGCTGCTTGTGCAATTTCAAGCAGATTTTGATGGCGGTTTCATCAGAAACTTCAGTTGAACCACCCGAAGTAGCTTCTAACAAAAGTTTAGATTTGATATCGCGAAGTGCCGCTAGCTTTTCTTTTTCTTTGGCTAGCATTGCAGCTTTGATGTCTGCGTTAATGCGTTCTGTGAAACTCATGATTAGTCTACGTTATCGTGAAGAAAACTATTGCTGCGTAGGCTAGTTTGCCCGTTTACATCATTGGCAATCCCGAATCTTGAAACTTGTTCTGATTGGCTAGGTTGCGTTTGTTGAAGGGCAATGTTGCGACGTACAAATGCGGGCTCATTTTCGAATTCAATGATGCCTTCTGGTCGCTTCAGTTTTGAAGTAAATTCTTGAATGCGAGCTACTCTTTCTTGAACCTTGCGCATTTGCTCTTCAGGAGTAAGTACTCTTCTTGGTTCTTCTAACTCTACTTTCTGAATAGCTTCATCTTCTAAGATGTGTTTAACTACCGATGCAGCAGGTGTAGGTTCTACAAATTGTTGAACGGGTTGTGCTGGAGTTGGCTCAGGCGTATAGACAGGCTCTGTTTGTACATCAAAAACATCCCAGGTCATGGCTGCTTGTGGTTGCGCAGGCTCCACTTCTGAAATGGGTTCTTGTACTGGCTCGTCGTAAAGATTAAATGTTGTTTTTTCTTGAATGGGTGCTTGAACCGGAATGCTTGCAACTGGCTCAGCAGCTACTTCTTTCATGAAAGGTTCGTCTTGCACTTCATTGATTTGCGCTTGTGCAATGCGCTCAAATGGTGAGCTTAGTGGAGCCACAATTTCTTGTTTTTGCTCATCTTCTAAAGCAACAACCTTTCTTTCTGGCGCTTGCGCATAGGCAGAAATTGGCGACGAAGAAAAGCCGGTTGCAATTATGGTAATGCTCAATTGATCAGCAAGAGATGCATCTTTGGCATGGCCCCAAATGACATCGGCGGTAGAGCCTGCAGCTTCTTGAATGTAGTCTGTGATTTCTGTGATTTCATCCATCATGACTTCTTGGTCACCGTAGCTAATGTTGAGTAAGACATAGCGTGCACCGCTGATGTTGTCGTCGTTGAGCAATGGTGAGCTAAGTGCGGCTTGTACGGCTTGAAGTGCGCGGTCTTTACCAGAGGCAACGGCACTACCCATAATGGCGTGGCCAGAGTTGCGCATCACGGTATTGACATCGTTGAAGTCAACGTTGATTGAACCGGTAACAGAAATGACTTCTGCAATTCCTTTGGCAGCAACTGTAAGGACGTCATCGGCATGAGAGAATGCTTCAGACAAAGACATATTGCGACCGAAGTCTCGTAATTTTTCGTTGTTGATGACCAAAAGTGTATCGCAATTTTGGCGCATGCGCTCTAAACCTTCTTCGGCTTGTTGGCGTCTTTTTCTACCTTCGAAATTGAACGGAACCGTTACAATCCCTACTGTAAGGATACCGAGGTCGCGAGCAACTTGAGCAATAACTGGCCCAGCACCCGTACCAGTACCACCACCCATCCCGGCAGTTACGAATACCATTTTGGTATCTTTTGACAACAATTCTCTGATTTCTTGGATATTCTCCATTGCTGCGTTCATCCCTACTTCAGGGATCATTCCGGCACCTCTTCCTTCAGTAAGGTTGGGCCCTAATTGAATTTTGAACGGAACAGGAGAAATATCTAGTGCTTGGCAGTCGGTGTTACAAACGATGAAATCAACACCTGCAATACCTTGCAAGTACATGTGATTTACCGCATTGGAACCACCACCCCCTACACCAATTACTTTGATGATGGATTGTGCTTGTGGTTTGTCGTGTTTTGGTAGGTCAAATTCCATTTCCATTTCAATTTCTTTTCTAGTTGCTTGCTAAAATTCTTGGTCTTCTTCGTCATTGAAAAAACTCTTTAACGGATCTAGGATGCGGTTAAAGAATTTACCTCGACGTTCTATATTCGAATGTGTGATGATCTTTTCTTGTGGCTTATCTGAAGCTTCAGGGCTTTCAGGGGCCGCCTCTTTGGTTTGTTCCCAAGGCAAGGCCGATTCTACGGTTTCAAAACCTTTGAGTACCAAACCGATACCAGTTGCATACATTGGGCTTGCCAACTGATCGAGGTCATTGGTATTTGCCAAATGTTCTGTAGGGTAGCCAATGCGGGCATCCATTCCGGTAAGGTATTCGATGAGCTGAGTAAGGTGCTTCAATTGAGAACCTCCACCCGTAACAACGATTCCACCGATGAGTTTTTTCTCGTAACCTGAATTTCTGATTTCAAGGTTCACTAACTCAATGATTTCTTCCATTCTGGCTTGAATGATGCTGGCCAAATTGCGAAGGGTAATTTCTTTAGGATCTCTTCCTTTGAGGCCCGGAATACAAACTACTTCGTTTTCTTTGCTTTCAGAGGCTAGCGCGCTACCAAATTTCACTTTGAGCATTTCTGCTTGGCGTTGCATAATGCGACATCCTTCTTTGATATCTTGGGTAATGACGTTTCCGCCAAAAGGAATCACGGCTGTGTGTCTGATCAGGCCATCGTGGAAAATAGCGACGTCGGTTGTTCCGCCACCGATATCAACCAAAACTACACCTGCTTCTTTTTCTTCTTCTGATAAAACAGATTCAGCCGAAGCGATTGGTTCGAGGATGATGTCTTTAACACTTAGGCCAGAGCGCTCGATGCAACGAGTAATGTTGGTAACGTTTGTGACTTGACCAGAAATAATATGGAAGTTGGCTTCTAGGCGAATGCCACCCATTCCGATTGGATCTTTGATTTCTGGCTCGCCGTCAACGATGTATTCTTGAGGAATAACGGTAATGATTTCTTCACCTGGATTCATGACCAATTGGTACATGTCATCGACAAATGCATCGATGTCAGCCTGAGAGATTTCACCGTTAACGGTACGACGGGTATAAATTCCGCGGTGTTGCTTACTTTTGATGTGCTGACCAGCAATACCAACGTGTACATTTTTAATTTTTAAGTTGCCATCTACCGCATTTTGAGTAGCCTCAACTGCAGCGTTAATGGACTGAACCGTGCGTTCGATATTAGAGACAACACCGCGCATCACACCAAGAGACTCACTTTTGCCCATGGCAATGATCTCAATTTTGTTATGCTCGTTCTTGCGACCAACAAAACACGCGATTTTGGTAGTCCCGATGTCAAGACCAACCACAACACGCGTACGCTTTACTTCTGGCGCTTTATCTCTTTCTGCAAACGATTTGTCCTTCATATTTGACACTTATTTCTTTGTATTTATTCCAACCTTCATGCGGTAGCGCCTCTTTGTAGAAGAGCTTCAATCTTTCGAACTTGTCTTGAACTTGTTCTGGATTTGGCGCTGCTCCAAAGATGATTTTTTGATCCCCAACTAGCGGTATCAGTACAAAATCACCATTTTTTTGGAGGTGAATTTGACCGATCAATTTGTGCAGAAAAGGGTCATTACAAACATAATTTGAAATATGGTAGATTTGATTGATTTTTTGAGAACTTTTCAAAGTACCATTGTTAATAAAATCACAGTGAAGACGCGGGTTATAGACATCCCGAATTGCTCCGGAAAAAACCAAGACTCTGGCCGTATGAAGTGCCGATCTGTACATCATAAAACCGTCTTGGTCAAGGTAATAGCTTTGGCCATTGAGCGCAAAGATTCTAGCAATCGGTTTGCGCAGCTCTAACTGAATCTCCCACTTGTTGCCAATATGTTTGTATACTTGAACAGCTTTTACCTCTGCCATGGCTGCAATGTTGCGCTCAATGGTGTGCGCTTTGAGCTGCCCAACAGCCATTTCTTTAATGAATAAATTTCGGATTTTTAGTCGGTCTAAAAGTTCATTTTCTGTTAAAAATGCACTTTCTCCCTCTACATGAATCGAAATGTCTGGCGCTGCTAATTTTTTATTGTTGTCTTCGTGAAAAGCGAAAAAGAATACTGTACCCACACCCAGTAACACCAAAACCCAAAGTACAATTTGTAACCACTTTTTCATTTTAGTTGCTGTTATTTAGGTAGTTAGTAATAGGGCTAATGAGCCGATCGATATCGCCAGCCCCAATGGTAAGAAGCACACCTTCTCGATAAGATTTGACAAAAGTCAAAGCATCTGAAAATGAAAGCACCTCTTTTTTTGTATTGGTGGCCATTTCACAAAGCCATTCACTGGTGACACCCGGAAGTGGCAGCTCTCTTGCAGGATAAATGGGCAATAAAATCAAATGATCTAACTGACTTAGTTCTGCGGCAAACTGTGCAGCAAAATCTTTGGTTCTTGAGAATAAATGCGGCTGAAAGATTCCCGTAATGGGCAAATCAGGATACATCGCTTTTACTGAACTCAAGAGCATGTGAATTTCTTGCGGGTGGTGCGCATAGTCGTCTATGTAAATGAGTTTGTTTTTGCGGACATGGTATTCAAACCTGCGCTTGACACCTTTGAAAGATTTCAGGGCAACCCGAATTGCTGCTTCTTCAAAACCCAATTGCAACAATAGGGCTACGCAGCCGAGCGCATTTTCTACATTATGAGACCCGGGTAAACCAAGTTCAATACCAGACCAATTTGCGGCACCGAGTTTGAAATCTGCAACTTGAAAACCATTTTCAAACCTAAGGTTGTGCGCACTGTAATCTGCTGTTTCTGAGCAGATGGCATAGGTTTGAATTTTGCAAAGCGCGGGTAAATCAAGACCTTCTTTTTGGATGCAAAAACCATTGGGATCAATTCTTAGCGCAAATTGCTTGAAGCCGTCTTTAAATGAAGCTTCTGTTCCGTAAATGTCGAGGTGATCCGGATCGGCAGCGGTGATAATTGCAGCAAATGGAGAAAGTTGAAGAAAACTGCGATCGAATTCATCGGCTTCGACAACTGCATAAGGGCTGCTTTCGTGCAACACCAAATTAGACTGAAAATTTGAGGCAATGCCACCTAAAAATGCGGTGCAACCTTTGCCAAGTTCTGTCAGCATGTGCGCCAACATTGAGCTTGTAGTGGTTTTTCCGTGTGTTCCGGCAACGCAAAGTGCTTGAAATGATCTTGAAATAGCGCCCAACACTTCGGAGCGTTTTGCAATCTGAAACCCAGTCTCCTGAAAGTAAGTTAACTCTTCGAGTTCTTTAATGGCGGGTGTATAAACTACCAAAGTTTGGGCAGGGTCTTGGTAGCTTGAAGCCAAACCAAAACCGAGGTCTTCATAATGCACAGAAATGCCTTCAGAGACAAGCGTTTGGGTGAGCGGGGTTTCGACTTTGTCATAGCCTTCAACCCGATAACCAGCAAAATGAAAATAGCGCGCCAAGGCACTCATCCCGATTCCACCGATGCCGATGAAATAAATGTTTTGATATGCAGAGAGTGCTTTCATTAATTTTTTAAAGATTCACACACATCTACAATTTGTTGAGTGGCATTTGGCAAAGCCAATGCAGAAAGTTTGAGCGCCAACTCTTCTTGCTGTTTGCGGTTAGAAATCAAATCAAAGCAAGTAGGAATTAGCGTTTCAGCCGCTTCAACATCTTTGACTAATAGAGCTGCCTGCGCATTGACTAAGGAAAGCGCATTTTTGGTTTGGTGGTCTTCGGCCACATTTGGCGAAGGCACAAGAATCGAAGGCTTACCTACTAAAGCAAGTTCACTCACAGAGAGCGCACCTGCTCTTGAAATAATGATATCTGCCAAAGCATAGGCGAGGTCCATGCGTTGGATAAAAGGCAGCACTTTGATATTTTCAGGAATGTCATGCCCTTGTTGTTGCAACATGCCGTCGTAAGACTTTCCGCATTGCCACAGCACTTGAACTTGTTGTTTATGAAAATCTTCTAGCGCCTCATGAATGCACTTGTTAAGCGTCAAGGCCCCCAGACTTCCACCAATGACCAAAATGGTTGGTTGCGCTAAATCTAAACCAAAAAAGGCAGCGGCTTCTTGGCGCAACGGACTCAAATCCGCGGCAAGATTAGCTCTTACTGGATTACCAGTGAGTTTTATTTTCTCTTTCGGAAAAAATTGTTCCATTCCTGGATAAGCCACGCAAATTGCCTTAGCTTTTTTTGCGAGCAATTTATTGGTCTTGCCTGGATATGAATTTTGTTCTTGAAGTAAGGTTGGGATTTTTAACAACTGGGCCATTTGCAAAGTTGGGCCACTTGCATAACCTCCTACGCCCACTACCAACTCCGGATTAAATTTTTTAATCACGCTATAAACCTTGTAAAAACTACGGATCAACTTGATAGGAAGCAACAGGTTTTTCCAGGTGATTTTTCTTTGTAAACCTGCAATAGGCAAGCCAACAATTTCATAGCCCGCCTGCGGAATTTTTTCCATTTCCATCCGACCAATTGCTCCGACAAAAAGAATCTGAATCGAAGGGTTTCTGCGTTTTAGTTCATCGGCAATGGCCAAGGCCGGAAAAATGTGCCCGCCAGTACCACCACCCGAAATAATGACTCGTTGTAACATCATTTAAGCTTCTTCAAAATTTAAATCTTTATCGGAAGATTTCAGTTCTTTAGCAAAAGACTGAACCACCCCGATTGAAATACAGGCCATAATTAAAGCCGACCCCCCCATGGCAAGAAAGGGCATGTTTTGGCCGGTTACTGGAAAAACGCCCGTACAAACCAACATGTTGATGCTGGCCTGCGTGAGTAAATGAATACCGATGCCCATACAAACATAACTTTGAAAGAGTTCGGTGGTTTTCAATGAAATTCGGATGATGCGATACAGCAGTATCAGATAAAGCAAGACCAAGACCAACGCCGAAAATGATCCAAATTCTTCTACGAAAGTGGCGTAGTAAAAATCGGCATAGGCTTCAGGCAAGAATTCCTTGAGTTTGCCATCGCCAACGCCCTGCCCAAACGCCGAACCAACTGAAATGGCGAGCTTGGCATTATTGGCTTGTTGATTAGCCTGCAAACTCTCGACACTTTGGTTGGTGGCATCTACACGGTTGTTGATGCGGTTCATCCAGGTGTCGTAGCGAGGTAAAATATTAGCTGCCGGAAAAGCAAGATGCGCACTAACCACAATGGCCACAATACCTACGCCAATTCCGGCTAGAGTAAATAACTTCAATAAAGGAACCCTTCCGATAAAAAGCATAATCATGCACAACATAAAAAGCATGGCTGCCGTGGAAAAATTATCCTTGAGGATTAAAAAACAAGTAACCCCAATAGGGATCAACAATGGGAAAATTCCTTCTTTCCAGTTGTCAAATTTTTGCTGCTTTCTGACCAACAACTTACTCAAATAAATGATCAAAGCAAGCTTTGCAAAATCTGAAGATTGGAAGGTGAGATTGATAAAAGGAATCCGGATCCAACGCCCTGCTCCATTGACCTCAGCTCCAAAAAACCAAGTAAAAAGTAACAAAGCTAAACCCAAATAATAGGAGAACTTTGCCAGCTGACTAATGTATTTTGCGGGTACGCGGTGAATTGCATACATAGCAGCAAAGCCAATTACCACATAAACTAAATGTTTGGCCAGATACAAGAAAGGAGAACCGCCTTCAATTTTGATCAGGATGGGAACAAAACTATAGACCGTCACCAATGAAAATGCCATCATTAGCAAGGTAATGATCCATATTACGGGATCGCCTTTTAAATATTTAAGGTAGGATCTCATCGTTGCTAATTAAAGCATGCGAACCGCTTGTTTGAATTGCTGACCTCTATCTTCGTAGCTCTCGAAAAGATCGAAACTTGCGCAAGCAGGCGACAACAAAACGGTCTCGTCTTTGGACGCCAAACGATACCCGTAAGCCACTGCTTCAGTTGCAGATTTTGCTTCTACGATTACTTCAATTTTATCTTTAAAAGCCTCAATGATTTTTTGGTTATCTACCCCTAAGCAAACAATAGCTTTAACTTTTTGAGAAACCAAATCATAGAGTTCAGTGTAGTCATTTCCTTTGTCGACACCACCCACGATCCAGACTGTAGGTTTTTCCATGGATTCTAAGGCAAACCATGCAGCATTGATATTAGTTGCTTTTGAATCATTGATGAATTCAATGCCGTTGACTTTTGCCACAAACTCCATACGGTGCTCGACATTGATAAAATCTTCAAGGCTTTCGCGTACAAGTTCTGTACGGATTTCTACAAGCCTTGCAGCGATTCCGGCGGCTAAGGCATTTTGGGTATTGTGTTTACCCTTAAGTGCTAATTCGTGAATAGACATGGTGAGTTGTTGTTTGTTTATGTTGATGTTGAGTTGTTCGTTGTTGGCGTAGCCACCTTCTTCAATCACTTGTTGCATTGAAAAGGGGCGGAGTTGGGCAGCAGTTGTAATTTGCTTGAGTTGTGCTGCAATAATGGGATCATCGGCGTTGTAGACAAAGAAATCTGCTGCTGTTTGATTCTGCAAAATCCTGAATTTGGCATCTACATAATTTTGCATTTCATAGTTATAGCGATCGAGGTGGTCAGGGGTGATATTAGTCAAGACCGCGATGTCAGCTTTGAATTTGAACATGTCGTCTAATTGAAAAGAACTCAATTCCAAGACATAATATTCGTGTGCTTCTTGCGCTACTTGTTTGGCAAAACTTTGCCCCACATTACCTGCCAAACCTACACTTAGGCCCGCTTTTTTCAAGATATGATAGCACCACATGGTGGTTGTGGTTTTACCATTGCTTCCCGTAATACAAATGTGTTTTGCCGTCGAGTAATACCCCGCAAATTCAATTTCAGAAACGACTTGAATGCCTTGTTTGCGGATGGCTTTCATGAGTTCAGTCTTCTCTGGGATGCCCGGCGATTTAATGATCAAGTCAGCTGACAAAATGCGTGGCATGGTATGCTGACCAGATTCAAATTCAATATTTTCAGCTTGCAATTCCTCTTGAAAGGAAGACTTTATTTTGGATGCATCAGACACAAATACATCATATCCTTTCAGCTTACCCAAAATGGCAGCTCCGACACCAGATTCACCGGCGCCAAGAATAATTAATTTTTGTGCAGCGGCGCTCATCTTATCTGAGTTTTAGCGTTACGATGGTTACTACTGCAAGCAAAACAGCTACAATCCAAAAACGAGCTACAATCTTTGCTTCGTGGATTCCTTTTTTCTGATAATGATGGTGCAAAGGCGCCATCAAAAAGATGCGCCGACCTTCGCCAAAGCGTTTCTTGGTGTACTTAAAATAGCCCACCTGCAGCATTACAGATACATTTTCGACCAAGAAGATGCCGCATAATACAGGTATCATCAGTTCTTTGCGAATGGCAATGGCAAACACCGCAATGATACCACCTAGCGCTAAACTGCCGGTGTCGCCCATGAAAACTTGAGCCGGAAAGGCGTTGTACCACAAGAAACCAACACAAGCCCCCACAAATGCCGCAATGAAAATTACGAGTTCTTCTGCCTCTGGGATGTACATTACATTGAGGTAATCGGCAAATTTGGCATGCGAACTCACGTAGGCCAAAATTGCCAAGGCTATCCCGACAATGGCTGAGGTTCCGGTCGCTAAACCATCGAGGCCGTCTGTCATGTTGGCCCCATTAGAAACAGCAATGACGATAAAAATGACGATAGGAATAAAGAGCAACCAACCATAAGATTTATTGATATCGCCAATCAACCAGTTGTAATTAAACTCATTTCCTTTGAAGAAAGGAATGGTGGTGGTCATGTCGTCGGTTTTGATCCATTTGTAGTTTTCCCCTTTGCTTTGGAAGTGCTCATGCGTCACAAAAGTTTCGTCTGCCTGCAATTGATAATTGGCATCTACTCGTTTGTGCACCACTACATCTTTTGAAAAATAAAGAATCGAACCTACGATTAAGCCTACCCCAATCTGACCGATGACTTTGAAGGTGCCTTTGAGGCCTTCTTTATTCTTTTTAAAAACTTTAATGTAATCGTCAATAAAGCCAATTAAACCCAACCATACTGTGGCAATGAGCATGGTAATGACATAAATATTGTGCAACTTGGCAAATAATAATGTTGGAATTAGAATTGCCGCCAAAATGATCAGACCACCCATCGTTGGCGTTCCTGATTTTTCAATTTGCCCCGCTAAACCTAAATCGCGAACAGTTTCTCCAATTTGTTGCATGCGCAATTTATTAATGATGCGCTTGCCGATGATCACAGATACAATCAAGGAGAAAATCAGGGCCAAAGCAGCTCTAAATGAAATGTAATCAAACAAGCCTGCACCAGGAATATTGAGTTGATCAAGCCAAGAGAATAAATAGTATAGCATCTTTATTTGTCTAGTTGGTTAAAAAGAGATTTTGTAATTGCGACGTCGTCAAAATCGTGTTTGACGCCCTGAATTTCTTGATAGGTTTCGTGGCCTTTACCGGCTATTAAAAGGATGTCGCCTGGTTGAGCCAACATGATTGCCATTTTAATAGCTTGTGCGCGGTCTGCCACGGAAAGTGTATGGGTCTGAGCAGCCGCATCTAAGCCTGCTTCCATGTCTTTTAATATTTGCAGCGGATCTTCAGACCTCGGATTATCAGAAGTGAGGATTACCTGCGAACTCATGGCAGCAGCAATGGCTGCCATTTTGGGTCTTTTTTCTTTGTCGCGGTCTCCGCCACAACCCACTACTGTATAGACTTTAGTGGTTCCTTTTTGAAAAGCAGCAATGGTTGAAAGCACATTTTCCAACGCATCTGGCGTGTGGGCGTAATCGATAATTGCGGTAATGCCTTTCGGACTTTTTACATATTCAAAACGTCCTGCAACATGTGTCAGCTGACTGAGCACTCTGAGTACCTCGAGTTCTGGCTCGCCAAGACTTACTGCTATGCCATAAACCAAAAGCAAATTGGATGCATTGAAGGCACCCACCAAGCGGGTATGCACTTCTTTTCCGTTGATTTGAAGCAACAAGCCAGCCAAGCTGTTTTCAATGATTTTTCCTTTGAAATCTGCCGGAGTGCGCAACGCATAGCTCATTTTTTTTGCTTTTGTGTTTTGCAACATGACCATTCCGTTTTTATCATCGGCATTGACAAGTGCAAACGCAGTAGCAGATAAACCATCAAAAAATGCTTTTTTCGCATTCAGATAAGCTGCGAATGTATGATGGTAATCGAGGTGATCATGGGTGATGTTAGTAAAGCCCGCCGCGACGAAATCCAAACCGCCAATGCGATGTTGGTCAATCGCATGGGAGCTCACTTCCATAAAGCAATGGGTGCATCCAGCCTCTACCATTTTTCTGAGTAAAGCGTTGAGCTGAACGGGGTCTGGCGTGGTGTGGGTTGCAGCAATAGGTTCAGTGCCAATTTTATTGACAACGGTTGAAAGCAAGCCCGCTTTGTAACCAAGATTTCCGAAGAGATCGTGTAATAAAGTAGCGGTGGTTGTTTTACCATTGGTTCCGGTGACGCCAACCAATTTGAGTTCTTTAGAAGGATGACCATAAAATGCACAAGCCAATTGAGCAAGTGCCAAACTTGTGTTCTCTACCTGAAAAACAAATGCATCCGCCGCTAAGTCTACTTTTTCTTGGGTAATAAAAGCCCTACAACCTTGTGCGTAAGCTTGTGCAACATAGTTGTGTCCGTTTGCTTGAGAACCCACAATACTGACAAAAACGGTTTGCGCCTTCGCTTTTCTAGAATCAAATTCAAGGGAAGCAATTGCTTGCTCTGCAGCACCTTGAACGATGTTGCCTTGTAATTCCGATAAAAGTTGCTTCAGTGACTGCATTTATTAATTCAATTTGATCTGTATGACTTGTCCTTTTACGATTTGATTTCCGGGAGTAATTGACTGATTCACTACACGCCCTAGCCCACTTAGCCTAACCACAAGCCCGCGGCTTTCGAGCAGATAAACCGCATCCTTAGCGCTCATGCCTAGTACATTTGGAACTTTTTTCTGGATGATAACTTTTCTGGAAACTTGTAGGCGATTTTCAGAAGTATCGGCTTTTAACCATTCGCCTTCATTATTTTGTTGGTAACGGATATTGAGTTCTTTCATGACCGCACTCAAGTCTCTGGCTGATCCACTTTTGACAGCCGGAACATCTTGGGCAAGCGGCGCTCTTGGATCATTGACCGCACGGTGATATTGCAAAGCAGAAGCGTAAACTTTATTGGCGATCTCAGCAAAAACAGTCCCGGAAACTGCAGCACCGTAATAAGCTTTTTTAGGTTTTGCAATGACCACTATACAAGAGTAGATCGGTTTTTTAGCTGGGAAATACCCCACAAATGACGCTTGGTAAGATTTGCCATTTTCAGTGCCGTAACCACCACCTGCTGCAGTAAGCACAGCTGTTCCAGTCTTGCCCGCAATGGTAAATAAGGAGCTTTTTAAAGATTTTCCGGTTCCACGAAGCATCACGCCCTCTAGGCAGCTTTGAAGGATTTTTAGCGTATGAGTGGAGCAGATTTGCGGATTGAGCACCACAGGCTTGAAAGTTTTGATCACTTGTCCATTGCGCTTGATTTTTTCAACAAAAAGTGGTCTTACCAACTTGCCGTTGTTTGCTACAGCATTATAAAATGCCAACACCTGCAATGGCGTTTGACGCACTTCGTAACCTACTGATGTCCATGGCAATGAAAGCACTGACCAAGTTTTTGAACCCGGAACAGCAACATCTGGTCTTGGCTCCCCTTCTAAATCAATACCTAATCTTTCTGTTAAACCAAAGCGTTTCAATTGCGCAATAAATTGCTCCGGCTGATTGCGGTATACGCGGTACATCAACTGCAAAATAACATTTGACGATTTTTCAAAGGCTTGCTGAATGGTGATGGTTCCATAACCCATTCCGTGATTGGAATCTGACATGCTTGAGCCCCCAACGGCATAACGGCCACCCGCCACCACCTTATCGGTGATTTTGAATTTTCCATCTTCTAGACCAGCCATGAGGGAGGCTAATTTGAAGGTGGAACCAGGCACTTCTAGATAACCAATAGCGTAGTTATAGTTTTCAGTGTATTTGCCTTCTTCAATTTTAGTGAGGTTAGCCACCGCACGCACATAGCCTGTTTTAACATCCATAAGGATGACACAACCGTGCTCGGCATTCATGTAGATCATTTGCTTTTCAAGCTCTGAATGTGCTACTTCTTGAATTTCTTTGTCAATAGTAGAAATGACATCGGCACCTTCAACTGCTTCTTTGAGCACTTTGCCTGTTTTTTTCCAACCAGAAGAAATGCGCTGTTCTACCTCTTTGCCATTTTCGCCTTTTAAATAACTATAATACGCTCCTTCAATCCCAACTTTAGCGGGTTTCTGACCTTCTAATTCTTTATAATATCCAAGGGTTCTGTTGAGTAGATTTCCGTAAGGTTTTTTACGCAAAATGGTTTCAACGTTGTCAATGATTCCACCCTTCATCTGACCCAACTCAAAAATGGGCAGTTTGCGCAAGCGCTTGCGCTCATAATTGGTTACTTTTCTTCGGATGAGCAAGTAACGCACTTTGTTAGCCCTGGCCTTTGTGATTTTTTCAATGTAATAGCGTTCAGAATTTTCCGGATAAAGCTCGTGCAGGCCTTGACCCAACTCACTCACTTTTGAATCAAACAAGGCGCTATCTACTACCGTCGGATCCATGTAGATATCATAAAAAGTAACGCTTGTAATGAGCGGCACCTCATTTCTATCTAAAATTTGACCCATGCGTGGCACCCGATTCACAACACGAGTTGGAAGCTGACCTTCTTCGGTTTCAAAAGCAACACCTGGCCCATTGATTTGCAAATTGAGGGTAGAGTAAATCACCGCGCCCATAATGAACACAAACCCAAAGTAAATTAGGTAAGCCCGTCTGTAAAGATGGTTTTTACTTTTGCTCATTTTTTGGGGTTTTGATTCTGATTACTTTGGTCGCGTTTTTGGTTTCCTTAAGCTCTCTTGATTCTAGGCGTTTTGCCATGCGATAGCGACGGGTAACCAATTCTAATCTTGCTTTTGCTTCAATATATTCTGCAGCGTGTTGATCCAAATTTCTTTGGGCCGCATCTATGTCTTTGTTGATTTGCTTGCCATAATAACCTTTAGAAATCAGGAGCAACAAAAGCAACATGATAAAAAAGATATAATTGAGGTTATTCAAGACAAATTCTCGGGTGAGGAAATCTCCGTTAAGAATCTGAGCAAATGCGTTGGTTTTGCTTGACTTCGAGTTTTTTGCGCTTTGATCTACTTGCTTAGCCATTTTTACTTGCAATTCTAAGTTTAGCACTGCGCGCTCTGGAATTTGTAGCACACTCTTGTTCGTCAGCCACAATTGGATGGCGATTCACTTCTGTTAATGGTTTTTGAACATTGCCAAAAAAATCTTTTTCGATTTCACCTGAAAAACTACCGCGCTTCATGAAATTCTTGACCAAGCGATCTTCTAGTGAATGATAAGACATCACTACCAAATGCCCACCTGGTTTTAGCACCTGAGCCGACTGACTCAAGAAATCTTTAAGCACCTGCATTTCTTGATTCACTTCTATTCGAAATGCCTGGAAAATTTGCGCATAGAATTTATGATCCTTGAACTTTGGCGCAAATCGCTCGAGCGCCTTGATTAAATCAAAGGTGCTGAGTATTGGCGAGTGCTCTCGTTGCCTCACAATTTGAGCGGCAAGCGCTCTTGAATTGCGAAGCTCTCCGTATTCATATAGTATACTGGCTAGTTTGGCTTCATCGGCAGTAGCGATAAGTTCAGCTGCAGATTGCCCACCATTGCGATTCATGCGCATGTCTAAAGGCGCATTTTCACGAATGCTAAAACCTCTTTCTGCGGTGTCAAATTGATGTGAGGAAACTCCTAGATCGGCTAATATACCGTCTACTTGTTTAATCCCTAATAAACGAAGGTGGTTTTGCAAAAAGGTAAAATTTGCCGCCACAAAATGAAAGTTAGGTGCTTGCCACAAGTTGCGCAAAGCATCTGGGTCTTGATCAAAGGCAACTAAAGCACCCTTATCAGAAAGTAGTTTGAAAATTTCTTTGGAATGACCCCCGCCACCAAACGTGACATCTACATAGATGCCGCCTGGCTGGATGTTTAATCCTTCCAAACAAGCGTTTAATAATACGGGAGTATGATACGTCTGGTTAGTTGTCATTGTCTAAGTCACCCATTACTTCATCCGCTAAATCAGCGAAATCTGCCATGCTTCCTTCGATCATTTCGAAGTATTTAGACTTATCCCAAATTTCAATGCGGTCGTTGTAAGCAATTAACATTACTTCAGCAACCAAGCCAACGCGTTCCATTAAAGCAGTTGGCACCAAGATTCTACCCGCATTGTCTAGAGAGACTTGCTTGGCACCTTGATGAAACAACCTATAAAACATTCGATTTTTTGGCTTAAATAAATTCATCTTGGACAACTTTTCACTGATGCGTTCCCAATCTGGTAGCGGGAAAAGCGTCAAGCAATCTTCGAATCCTTTATTTAACATGAAATCTCGCTGGGAAACAGCAGGCAATTGTTTGCGCAGCCCAGACGGAAAGAGGAAGCGCCCCTTGTCGTCTAACTTTACTTCGAATTCACCTACTAGTCCTGCCATAGCGTTATAATGGGTAAAATTAGTGGATTCTTACCACTTTTTACCACAGACAATTTCATTTGTTGATAACTTCTAACGTATAGACGCAACAAAGGTTACATATTAACAATAATTAACAATCACATTTCTAGGTTTTATAAGGGTTAAAGTAGCGATAGTGGGAATTTGTGGGAGTTTTTTCAACATTTTGTTAATATCGAGTTTTACACAGAGAAATTTAAGCGCTCTCAAAGCAAGCCGACCCTTTGTTTTTACTACCTTTGCCAGATGTCAAAAAGCCCCTTTAACTACCTGCTCATACCAGTGCTTGCGCTCATTTGGGGCAGCTCCTTTATTTTAATGAAACTCGGCATGTTTGACGCCGAGGGCAATGACATCTTTAGCTCTACCCAAGTTGCTAGTTTGAGAATCACCCTCGCAGGTTTGGTATTTACACCTTTCTTACCCAAACTGCTCAAGAAAGCACAAGACAAAAAAGACTTCCTGTATTTTTCAATTGTGGGTCTTGGAGGGAATCTCATCCCTGCCTACTTATTTACCTATGCCGAAAAAAGCCTCGATTCCGGGATTGCTGGCATCATGAATAGCTTTACTCCTGTTTTCACCTTGCTTGTTGGCGCCATCCTATTTAAAACAAAAATTATCCTCCAGCAGCTGATCGGCACAGTGGTGGGGTTTTGCGGCATTAGCTGGCTCTTACTTAGTGGAGCAAAAACGCAAGGTGAGGCTCATTTTTTACCTGCCTTTGCCATTATCTGCGCAACAGTACTTTACGGTTTAAGCCTGAATACTATTAAACATAAACTACAGCATTATAAACCACTAGAAGTTGCCACTGGCGGATTTTCAATGGCGCTGTTACCCGCTTTGTTTTCCTTTTTCTTTTTTCAGACTCCACAAATTATTAATAGTCACCCAAAAGCTTTGCAAGGTTTTTTAGCCATTGGAACACTCGGCTTATTTGGAACCGCATTTGCAGTGGTGCTTTTTAACAAAATCATTGCACAAACAAGCGCTTTAGCGGCAAGTTCTGTCACTTACTTTATACCAATTGTAGCTGTAATTATTGGCGTCTATACCGGAGAAAAATTGGTTTGGCAGCAATTCATTGCAATGTTTGTGATTCTTTTTGGCGTATTGCTGATCAACTTTTCTAAATCAAAAGCAACAAAATAGTATTTGGCGCGTAAGAAAGTTCATGATTTTTTTGGTGTACACTAGGAAATCACTATCTTTGCAAACCAATTTTGGGATAATTTAATTAAAAATAAAGCTATATGTACGCAATTGTAGAGATAGCAGGGCAGCAATTTAAAGTGCAAAAAGACCAAAAGGTATTTGTACATCGTCTAGATGCTGAAGCCGGTAAAAAACTAGAGTTTGACCGCGTTTTACTAATCGAAGACGGAGGCAAAGTTACCCTTGGCGCCCCAGCTATAGAAGGTGCTAAAGTCACCGCAGAAGTTCTTGATCACGTTAAAGGTGACAAAGTCATCGTTTTCAAGAAAAAACGTCGCAAAGGTTACCGTGTTAAAAACGGACACCGTCAACAATTCACAGCGATTACAATTAAAAGTATCAAAGCATAATTTCCTTCGGGAACTAAAATATAAGAAACCATGGCACACAAGAAAGGAGTCGGTAGTTCGAAAAACGGTCGCGAATCACATAGCAAACGCTTAGGTGTTAAAATCTTTGGTGGTCAAGCTGCTATTTCTGGAAACATCATCGTTCGTCAGCGTGGTACACAACACCACCCAGGAAACAATGTAGGTATCGGTAAAGATCACACATTGTTTGCACTTACTGATGGCGTTGTTGAATTCCGCAAAAAGAAAGACAATCGTTCGTTTGTATCCGTTGTTCCATTTGAAGGAACTAACGCATAATCAAGCGCAACCCAAAACTTTAAAGCTCCATTATTGGAGCTTTTTTTTTGCCCAATATTTATCACATTATTGCTTATTTTTGAGCAAATGAAATTGCAAATCAAGCCTCTATTTTTAGCGCTACTCTCGAGTTTATTGCTCATTATTAGTTTTCCTCATACAGGTAGCTTTACCCCTCTTGTCTTTGTAGCATTAGTGCCATTATTGCAACTCAGAAAACACTTGCTTTCTCAGGCGAAATATGCATTGGCGCTTTTTCTCTGGACCTACCTTACATTTTTGTTTTGGAACATCGGTAGCACTTGGTGGGTAGCCAATGCTTCTTTAAGCGGTGCGGTCTTGGCTTTTAGCGTCAATGCGCTACTCATGACCCTCGTATTTTTATTGTGGTCCAGATTGGAAAGAAAAAGCAATATTCCGTACAAGTTTTGGTTGCTGATTCCACTCTGGTTGCTTTTTGAATTCGGACATCAACGCTGGGATCTTTCTTGGCCTTGGCTTACGCTTGGTAATTATTTTTCAATCAGAACGGGTTGGATACAATGGTACGAATGGACCGGAACACTTGGCGGCAGTGCTTGGGTTCTATTCATCAATATTTCAATGTTTAAGGTCCTTGAGCAATATAAAGAGGTTAGAAAAAGGAATCTGCAGCTTATCTTAACTATTGGCACCCTTGGTTTTCCTATCATTTGTAGCCAGCTGCTACTAGTTTTTGCGATCCCGACGCTTTCCCCAAAAACACTAAATGCAGTAGTGGTTCAGCCCAATGTGGATCCGTATAATGAAAAATTTACAGCCGAAGCTTCAAATGAAAAATTCACAGATTCCATCCTTGCATTAGCCAATAGGCATGTAACCCCAAATACCGACTTAGTGCTTGCGCCCGAAACTGCCTTGCCGCTCTCTTTTTTAGAAGACAATTTAGAACGCTTTGCTTTCGGACAAACGTTAATTCAGCAAGTACAAAAATGGCAAGGTGTCAATTTATTGATTGGAGCGTCTACCGCTCAACTTTTTGATCACAAAAACTCTGTAGCAAGCATGCCTTTACCCTATGAGCAGCGCTGGTTCGAAAACTACAACTCTTCCTTACTCCTGACAAAAAATCAAGTTGCTTCAAATGCTGGTCCGCAAACTCCAAAGGTGAATATAACTTATGTACATAAATCAAAATTGGTACCTGGTGTTGAGCTCATTCCATTTGCTAGTTATTTACCCTTTTTATCAGCTATAGCCATTGAAAATGGTGGTACTTCCGGGACATTAGGAACTGAAACTGAGCCAAAGATTGTGAATATCAAACAAATGGTCAAGTCAGAATCTGGCAATGCTCAGCTATCTAAACAACAAACTATTCCAATAGCACCCATCATTTGCTATGAATCAATTTACGGCGATTTTGTAAGAAAACAAGTTCAACAAGGCGCACAACTACTATGCATCCTGACCAACGACGGCTGGTGGGGTGACACACCTGGCTACAAACAACATTTTGGGTTTGCGCGCCTCAGAGCAATTGAAACCAGACGCTGGGTGCTGCGTAGCGCCAACACCGGAACCAGTGGTAGCATTGATCCCAGCGGAAAAATCATCAAAAAAACACCTTATTGGGTCAACATTGCTTTTACGCAAGAAGTACAGCTGCGCACCGATCAAACCTTTTATGTCAAACACGGCGACTGGCTTGCTGGACTATCCATATCGTGGATATTACTGAGCCTGAGTGCACTTCTCATGGAACTTGCTAAGAAAACACGTAAATTGCAGTCATGAAGCACCTGTTTGCAGTCTACTTTATTTTCAATTATTTGTTTGCGCAAGCTCAAGTAAACTTTACAAGTTCAACGCTTCCCATTGTTGTAATCGACACATACGGCATCACGATTCCGGATGAGCCCAAAATAAATGGTCTGATGGGAATCATCAATAATGGCACTGGGCAGATCAATCAAATAACGGATCCTTACAATGAATTCTATGGGCAAATAGCCATCGAACGCAGGGGTTCATCGTCTAATTCCTTTCCTCAAAAATCATATGGCCTAGAAACACGTGCGCCCGATTCGTCAAATTACAATGCATCAATCTTTAATTGGCCTGCTGATAACGATTGGATTTTATATGCACCCTACACCGACAAATCATTAATGCGCAATGTACTCACCTATCAACTCGGAAATGAATTGGGTAGATGGGCGCCACGCACACAATTTTGTGAAGTAGTCTTGAACGGGACCTACATCGGTGTCTATGTGTTTATGGAGCGCATCAAAGCCACACCCGGCAGAGTGGGCATCGAAGCGCCGAGTTATTCAGATACACTCAACAACGCACTCACCGGAGGCTACATTGTGAAGGTAGATAAAACCACTGCTGGTGGACAGATCGCCTGGAATTCGCCTTATAGTGCGCAAACTCCCGGAAATGGCACTATCGGGTTTCAATTACATGACCCTGAACTTTCCGAAATGCATCCTTTACAAAAGGCCTATATACAAGATTATCTTACAGATTGGGAAACCGCACTTAAAAGCGCAAATTTTGCAGACCCAGTTCTTGGTTACAAGCCCTTTATTGATGTAGGTTCGTTTATAGATTATTTCTTGATTTCAGAATTATCAAAAAATGTTGACGGATATCGGATTTCAACCTATCTACATAAACAAAAATTTAGCGAAGGAGGAAAATTAATTGCAGGCCCTCTCTGGGATTACAATATTGCTTGGGGAAACTCAAATTACTGCCAAGGCAACCTTAACACGGGCTGGGAAATCAACTACAACAGCATTTGTGGGGGCGGTTGGCAGAATCCATTTTGGTGGAACCGCATGCTCCAAGACCCGTTGTTTGCCAATGAAGTGCATTGCCGCTGGAACAGTTTAAGACAAGGTGTCTTGAGTGATACAGCATTAACCGCATTCATTGATTCAGTGGCGCAAACGCTTGTTGTTCCGGCCCAAAGACATTACCAAAAATGGCCCATCCTAGGCACCTATGTTTGGCCCAACAATTACATTGGTCAGACCTACCAAGATGAAATTAATTATCTCAAAAGTTGGATACAAAGTCGTACAGCTTGGATGGATGCCAATATGTTTGGAAGTTGTAATGCCAGCGTTCAAGAAAATAATATTGCCTCGCTTCTGATTTATCCGAACCCAAGTTCTGATCAAATTCAGGTTTCAGGGCTTATCGGAGAAGGACAAATTCAAATATTAGATTTATCCGGAAAGACAATCCAAACCAATTATTTTCAAAACCAAACCATTCAAATTGATCTGACGCCATTACAAAATGGCATCTATTTTATTTCAATTCCTCATCAAGGCATTTATGAAAAATTCATTAAAAACTAAGTCCTCAAGCATTCTTCTGGGTGCGATACTGCTCATATTTAGTGTTGCTTGTGTAAAGAAAAATCCGGGCCCTGGAGGCAAGGCTTCCATAAAAGGGGTTATTACGGGCCAAAATTTTTCAGCCGGCGAGTTAGAAAAACAGCAAATCACATTTACCAATGGCGCACAACTCGAGCACGGTGATTACTTTCTACTGAATCAGGTGAAGGACGGAAATAATTATTATATCTATTTTAAAAACCCTAATTGGGTAACAACAGCAGATCCAAATTTACAAGGTCGAACAGGTCTTGAAGTAGTTTTCAACTACAGCGATTCAAATATAGGCATCGCACAAGCAGTCAAAAGTAAACTCGCTTCCATTGGTGTTTTAGATTTCAACATGACCCTTACCAATGACATTTTAACGCTTACCTATAAAAGCCGAAAAGACATCCCTGACCCCGATAACGGAACCACCAATTTTGCTATCGACATTGCAAATCAAGGAAGTGCAGATTACATAAGCCCTTCGATTCTCTATATGGCAGAAAAACATGTGTATTTATGCTATGGTAACAATACCATCGCAGATGAAGATGTCAAGACTAATAATTTTGGAGAATTTGAATTTTCGAATTTACAAGCAGGAACCTATAAAGTATATACCATCAGCGACAACCCGCCCTACTTAGATGAGCACAAAGAAGTTTCAAAAACAATTGAAATTACTGAAAGCAACCCGAACGCAGATGCAGGAACCCTTCAGATCTATTACTAAATAGAACTGCCACATGAAAAAAATCATAATCCCGCTGATTTGTTTTGCACAAATGACCTTTGCACAGACTGGCTTATGGATGAATGCAGGGCTCGGAAAAAAATGGAGTAAATTACAGCGCTCTCAATTTGATATTGGCTATCGACAAAATCTAGGGCTCGGATTCGATCGGATTTATTTAGATGCTAGTCATCAAGTTTCAATTTATGACGGTATATCAATTCAAGGTGCATATCGTTTGGCCCTTAATGAAAAAGGCGACCAAATCCGGCTCCGAACAGATTTGTTGTCTCATCGGGTTCAAATAGGTTTCAAAATATCTGTTCTGGACTTGCTTGACCTTGGGCCCAAACGCTTAACGCTCAATTGGGCCAGCATCCAACAATGGGGTATGCAAGCCAACCAAACTACTAGTAGTATTTGGAGAAATAAGCTGAGTATTGCTTATGACCTTAAAAATTTCCCGTTATCACCTTGTCTGAGCGCAGAACACTTTTACCGCTGGAACGCAAGCGTTGTATATACACCAAACGATGTAATTGTAACGGGTGCTACCACTCAATGGCGTTATTTCTTTGGGGCTGCTGTTGAACTACCAAAAAATCAGGAGCTCAAGCTTCAATTTGGGCTCAGAAACCGCGCCAACGGCACACAATCATTAGCTAGAATTTCCTATAGTTATCAATTTTAATTACCAATTCTTACTTGATAGAACTGATATTATTTTTTCTTTTTAGAAGGAATCAAATTGAATTGAATCATTTTTCACTTTAGTGGAGTGCACAAAAAAAGGGAGATCCGAAGACCCCCCCTTTCCATCAATCAACAAGTTAAATATTAGAAACCTGGGTTTTGCTGTAAATTAGGATTCAGAACGATGTCTGAGGTTGGGATTGGGTAGAGGTTGTATTTATCATCTACACCTAAACCTGCTGCATCGCCTCCTTTAAATGGCCATACATAGGTATTGCTTGTGAATAATCCAAAACGAATAAGGTCAGTACGACGCGTACACTCCCAGTTCAACTCACGTGCACGCTCATCCAAGAAATCGTTCAAGGTAAGAGAGGTATAGTTATGGGTTGCATCGCCGTAAGCACGCTCGCGGATGTAGTTCATGTAGGTAAGCGCAGTGCCTTGATCTCCTAAACGGAATTTAGCCTCTGCGTACATTAAGTAAACATCTGCCAAACGGAACATCGGGAAGTCAACATCGACATGTGCTGAAGTAGCGTTATTTGAACCGTTCAGACCCGCTTTGGTTTTGTTTTTATACTTCGGATTAGAATATCCTTGCGTGAAGGTACTCATAGAGGTGATGTCAAGTTGCTGACCCGTTGAATAAAACAACCAGCGAGAGTCTTCTGTTGAGTCGGTGAATTTTTCAATGAACGGACGCGTTGCGCGGTTTCCGGCCCATTTACCATTTACACCGTAATCAGCGGCTACCATTGATCCACCTAAAGTAGAGCAAATCATAAAGGTTGTTCCGCCCCAAGTTTGTGCGTAAAGACCGTCATAAACCACTGGGAAAATGATTTCAGGTGAGGTGTGGTTATCTGCCAAGAACAAATCTTGGTAAACGTCGTCGAGTTGGAAAGCACCAGAAGAGATGATTTTCTCACAGTAAGTAGCACACTCTGCGTTTCTAGTATTGCCCGCACCTAAATAAGTTTCTGCGTTTAAGTACATTTTTGCCATTAAAGCATGTGCAGCACTTTGCGATGCACGGCCGTAAGCAACCGCTGCAGGAGCTGTGAGGTTGTTTTCAATAGCTTTGAGCTCAGACTCGATGTATGCAAATAGGTCTGCACGCATGATTTGCTCTGGGTTGAAAGCACCTACACGGTCAAGTTCGGTAACAAAAGGAACATTTCCGAAGAGGTCCATGGCATGGTAGTAAGCCAATGCGCGTAAGAAACGTGCTTCATTGACCATCATTTTGATGCCGTCAACTTGCGCTGGAGTAAAACCACGCTCGTTGAGTTTTTCATCGCGTGCTTGCCAAATGAACTCATTACACAAGGTGATTTGGTAAAAAATACGGTAATACATCCCTTTGACCCAAACGTTGTCTGCATTCCATTGCGACTTATTTAAGTCTGGAATACCTGGGTCATTCCAGCCGCAAATGGCTTCGTCTGTAGGAAGTTCTTGTAAGTTCCAAAGAACACGCACATAGGCAGAGAATCCTTCGTCAATACCGGCGATATCAGCTTGCCCTGCAGGACCTTGGTTTCCTGTCATGGACATGCCTGAATAAAGCTTGGCAAGTACTTTAATATAGTTATCAGGGTCACTGTATACTGCCTCAGCATTGAGACCGTATTTTGGTGATTGATTGAGGTTCTTTCCACATGAAGACAATAACAATGCTCCGGAAAGTATGGTAAATGCGACTAATCTTTTCATAGCTCAAAAATTAGAAATCAAAGGTTAGGTTAATTGAATACACGCGTGGACGTGGGTAGAAATTGTTGTCAATACCTCCACCAATTTCAGGGTCTTGACCAGAATATTTTGTGATTACAAAAGCATTCTGAACTACAAAGTTTACATTAAGACCTACTTTCTCTTTTGAGAAACCAAGTTTTCCGAAGTTGTAGCCTACATTAATGAAGTCAAAACGCAAGAAATTTGCTTTTTCAAGGTAGTGGTCACTCATGAGTTGACTAGATGTTGTGCGTTGCACTTCGTCTTGGTAGTAGAGTGAACTGATGTTATTGAGGTATTTTTTTGTACCGTCGATGGTTTGGAAAGTTGCGCTGTTTGAGTGAATGTTGTTGTAGATAGTTGCACCCAATTCTGCACGTGCAGACAAACCAGCATACCATTTTTTGTATTGGAAATTGAAAGCAGTACCAAAGAACATTTTTGGAGCTGCCTGACCTGCATAATAACGGTCTTTCACGTTGATGATGCCATCGTGATTGCGGTCAACAAACGCATTGGTATCTTTCCATTTGTCAGCAGCGGTAATGTTACCATCGCCGTTCATGTCGATCTCTGCTTGTGAACCCACTTCGATCACACGACCTTGAGAATCGTATTGTTGTTCAAGAACAAAGAATGTGTAAGTTGGGTAACCAATTTGGTGCGCTTGGATAGTGTTTCCAATTCCACCTCCAATGCCGCCTACGAGAACCCCTGGAGAAGTGGTGTCAACAACTTGAGATAGCTTCATCACTTGGTTCTTGTTGTAAGTAGCATTGAGTGTCCAGTCTAAACGCATGTCTTTGGTAGCGATGAGGCCTGTATTCAAAGATACTTCAGCACCACGATTTTGCATGGCACCAACATTGGTAAGGATTTCATTGGTAAAGTTGGTTCCGGCAGGAACAGGTACGGTTGCCAATAGATCTCGGGTATCTTTTTGGTATACATCTACGCTTCCTGAGAAACGGTCATTTTTAAATCCGAAATCTAAACCTAAGTTATAAGATGTGGTAGTTTCCCATTTTAAGCCTGCGTCGAAACCTGCTGGGCGAAGTACTTGGTAGTATTGGCCACCAAAAGCATACTGTGCAGTAGTTGCACCTTGGAAGTAGTTACCAATGTAGGCGTAATCTCCAATACCGTCTTGCTGACCAGTTACCCCCCAACCTGCACGCAGTTTCAACATATTTACAGGAGAGTTTTTCATGAATTTTTCTTCTGAAATGATCCAGGCAGCAGAAGCCGCAGGGAATACACCCCAACGCGTTTCAGGGCTAAATCTTGACGAACCATCACGACGAACAGAAACGTTCACTACATATTTACCTTTAAGATTGTAAATAGCACGGCCATAGTAAGACATCAGAACGTTTCTTGTATAGAATGGGAATGGAGCCGCAGCTTGGATAATACTGTCTTTTGCTTCATTCCAAGCTGGATTATTTGGACTTTCAGTATCCCAATCTTGGTAAGAATAACCAGCTGTGACGTCTAAGGTTTGGTTGGCCCAACGTGTACCTGAATTGTAATTCAAGTAAGATTCAAAAAGTTTGTTTGATTTTGAAGTACGGTATTCGGTGTAACGACCTTGTGTATAGTAACCTGATGCTGAAGTAGCAGGTGTGATGGTATAACCGGTACCTTCTGAATAATCACCACCAACGTTTACCGTAGCTTTAAGTGAAGGTAAAGAAGGTAAATGATAAGTTACTTTTGCATTGGCAATAGCACGGTTTACTTTACTCTTGTCAGTAGACTGCATGATTAACCCAAGTGGGTTGCGCGGAGAAAGTGTATTTGGTTTGTTGTTGTCAATCCATTCAAAATAACCCCCGAAGGCTTCGTTACCTGAATAAACCGGCTGAGTTGGATCAAAAAATGCTGCACCAAGTGCACCACGATTTGCAAAGAAAGAAGCCGTTTGAACGTATTTGATGTTCGCCTCAACTTGAAGCGTCTTATCAAATAAACTTGGGTTCATGTTTAAACCAACTGAAGTACGTTGGAATTGGTCTCTTTTAAGGATACCGTTGTCGATGCGATTTCCGACAGACAAACGGTAAGGGAAGTTCTTGATACCACCTGTGATAGAAACGTTGTTATCGGTAACCAAAGACTTGCGAAATACTTCTTGTTGCCAATCAGTAGAAGCCGTACCGAGCAATGCTTTTTGTTGAGCAGTACCATTGCTGTTTACTAAGTTTCTTAAAGAATCGGCACTGAGCACATCGAAATACTTAGCAATAGTAGAAACTGAAGTTTTTGAATCTAGAACTACTTTGACGTCATTAGATGCAGAACCTCGTTTTGTAGTAATAAGGATAACTCCGTTTGCTGCTCTTGATCCGTAGATTGCTGTTGCTGAGGCATCTTTAAGGACAACAAAAGAAGCGATGTCATTAGGATTGATGAGTGAAAGCGGGTTAGCTGCACCGGCAATTCCACCGTTATCTAAAGGAACACCATCGACAACAATAAGTGGGTCATTGGAGGCATTGATAGAAGTACCACCTCTTAAACGCAAAGTACTACCAGAACCTGGTGCACCATCATTTGATGTGACTTTTAAACCTGCAACCTTACCCATTACTAATTGCTCTGGGGTTGCTAATGATCCTTGTACAAAGTTCTTTTCGTTGATAACAGCGGCAGATCCTGTAAGGTCTTTGGTGCGTTGTGTACCGTAACCGATCACGACGATGTCCCCTGTTTCTTGAACTTTTGAAGCAAATTGAAAATCATTAACCAACATTTGATTGGCAACAATTGTAATTTGTTCGGTTTGTGGATTAAAGCCCAAAAATTTGAAAATAAGCTTGTAGCTTCCTGCTTGAAGGCCTGTAATTTCGTAATAGCCTTTGTCATTGGAAATAGCTCCTTTTCCTTGACCTTCTATAAGCACCGATGCGTTGTACAGAGGATTCCCTGAAGCGTCAGTGATGGTTCCTTTTACACCCGTTTGCGCAAGCGACAAACTGGTGAAACCAAGAAACAGCAAGAAGGCAAAAAAACTTGTAGTAGTTTTTAATTGCATAGTTCTCGTTTTAGCGTTTATAACAGATTAATGAGTCAAATATATTTGAATTTTATCTTAATGTCAAGGTGACACAAAGAAAAAGTTATCACCACTTGAATTTCAACACTTGTTCATTGTTGCTCACTCTGATTTTTTGGTGGTTTTTTAAATTCAAAAGTTGCTGGTTTTGATCAAAAGTGAAATCAACTTTTTGACCATTCAATTTAACCCATTTTGGAGCTTGGTCCATGTGCAAAGCCCATTCAAACTGAAAAAACGGCAAAGCTGCATAATCCTGAATAGTGGGGCTAAGGGTAACTGTATATTGGTTTGCTTTTGAAATCGACTCACATCTGAGCATTTTCGAAGCGCCTTTAAACACAGCATTTTTGGTGCGGCCGTCATCTTCATACCACAAGAAAATAGTTGTGTCAGCTGATGAAGGTTTTGCCAAATAGCAATGCAGGGTCACGAGTGTATCGTTGTAAAATGAAGTGGATTGAATGGTATTGATTCTTGGCACAAACGCCCCAGACTTTGCAAATACCGGAATAGATTGCAATGTTTTAGTTGTAGTCACTATTTGATTCGCGTCCGGACTCACTAATTTACTAGTATGAAAATCAAACCATTGGGTACCCTTTGGCAATTTAGTTTGGTAAACCTGCTCAGCAGAACTGTTCATAGAATCTGTGATGGCATGAACCAGCAAGCTTGGGCCCCACATATATGATGCTGTTTCAGTAAACGACCATTTTTCTTGAGGAAATTCCATAAAAATTGGGCGCAAGAGCGGATGTCCATGTACGCTATTTACAAACGCCAAACTGTAGTTGTAAGGAAGCATTTGGTATCTTAATTCGATCGCCGTTTTGGCTAAAGCCTTGGTTTTGGCATCTTTAAAAATGGCTTCACTAGCTACTTCTTGCTGAGCATGAGGTCTAAAGATGGGCTGAAACACACCGTATTGCAACCACCTCACATAAAGTTCAGGATCATTGTTTGCTCCGGCAAAACCACCTAAATCAGAATGCATATAGGCCATTCCTTGCAAGCCCATTTGCATTGAAATTTCCATTTGTGGCTTGAGACCGCCCCAAGTTCTGTTGACATCACCCGACCACGGGATCATGCCATAGCGCTGTGAACCTGAATAACCCGCACGCATCAGAATAAATGGTCTTTCGTTCGGAAAATCTTTTTCAAAACCACTGTAAAGTAATTTAGCCCAATCGTGACCATAAATGTTGTGCACTTCATCTGCCCATTTATCGCCGTGTTTGAGCTGGCTTGGATGCACTTCTGGCTCCCCTAAATCTCCCCAAAAACCAGCAACACCCATGGTATGAAGGTTTTTATAGATATCCCAAAACCAAGTTCGGGCCTCTGGCTTGTAAATATCTATGAGCCCGGTATTGCCAAAATAGAAATCGTAGCGATACGGATTTCCTAATGCATCAGTACCGAGTAAATTTTTACTTGCCGCTTCTTGCCATTTTTTCGAGGTCGTTAATACAAATGGTTCGGTGATTAGGACTGTTTTTACATTTTGTGCTTGGAAATCTTTGATCATGGATTCAGGATTCGGGAAAGAATCGCGGTAAAATTCAAAGTTACCAAGTGTGCCCTGAATTTCTTTTCCAAACCAATAAAGGTCAAAAATAATCGCATCTAAAGGAATTTGTTCTTTTCGAAAACCCTCAACAACTTTTCTGGCTTCTGCCTCAGAATGGTAGCCAAAACGGCTGGCAAAATTACCAAGTGTCCAGCGAGCAGGAAGTGGCTGATGACCTGTCAAGTAGGTCAGGTTTTCTGTCAAATCATGCCAATCATCGGCAGCGATAATTTGATAGCGCATTGGCCCGCCAATAACCTCATAAGTAAGTTTATTCTCCTTTTTTGAATCTAGGTCAAGATAGCCAATTTGTGGGTTGTCAAAATGGATGGCATAACACTGATCTGAAATCACAATTGGCATCGTGAAATTCATGAGTTCAGAATGCGTCTCATAACCATAGTGTGCCCGGTTATACAATTGCAAACGATAGCCGCGTCGATTCATGCCTAATGCACGCGCACCTCCACCCATGAGCTGCTCAGTTGCAGTAAGATTAAATTGAATTTGAGGAGTTTCCTTTTGTTGAAAACCGTTGGCTTCTGAACTCAACAATTGACCTTTATACCAATAAGAAATATTAAAAGGGACTTCTTGAATTCGGACTAGAATAGATTCATTTGATAACGAAACATCATAGTATTTACCAAACACTGAGATGTCTTTCTCTTGAATTTTGACATTGCGGTTAAATTTTGAAACCGAAGGAAGGACCGCATGAGAACCCTCTTGAATAGAATCTGAACCCGCAGGAATAAAAGCAGTCTGAACAATTTGACTTCTGTCGTCAAAAAAACCTATTTGATAGTGCCCATCATTAACTTTTACCACAACTACATCATTTGTATTTCCTTTTCCGATAGAAATGAATTGACGATTTGGGTTTTGGGCGAAAGTAAAAGACCCAACTAATAAACCGATTAATAAAAGTGAATATCTCATCTGCATTAATGACTTAATTTAATGATATAGGACGTCTTGGCTGGGATTTTACCTTTGGGCTGCTCAAAATCAAAAGTTTGATTATTGAGCACATCCAAACCTTTTCCAAAACCATTTAGACCTTCTGAAAATCTTGACCAAGATAATTCTTCGTCTTTGGAAGAATTATTGATAATAACCATAATTACTTCTGGTTCTTTACCAAGCTCCTTTACTGGTTCAAGGATTCGGAAATAGACATACACATTATTTTGTGGGACATATTGCAAGAGTTTGCCTTCGTGGATTACCCTTTGATTTTTTCTCCAATTCAATAAATTCTTGGTAAACTGAAAATAAGCCTCTTGATTGGCATCTAAAACCAAGCGGTCGCGTGTACCGAATAAGTCGCGTCTTAGATCGGCATCGCCTACTGCTTTGCTGCCTTTCATGCCCATTTCAGAGCCGTAGTAAATTTGTGGAATCCCTCTCGTGGTAGCAATCAATGTAAGGGCCATTTTGTAGGTTGCGATGTCTGAATAATACTCATTGAAACGCTGAGTGTCATGGTTTTCAAGGAAAACTAAAATATTATTCGGATTCGCATAAAGGAAATCATTGGCGAAATTATCGTAAAAACGCACCATGCCTTGATCCCAACCTTGCTCATGTTCTTTCCAGGCAAGTGTCATGGCATCGTAAAGTGTAAAATCCATTACAGACGGCATATAGCTATTGAAACTTTGAATGGCCGCAATAGGGCTGTCTTTTTGCCAATAAGAAACCTGTGCTTGGTCATGCATCCAGACCTCCCCTACTATGTTCAAGTTTGGATATTCTTCCATGATTGCTTTTGTCCAGAGGGCAATCGCTTCTTTGTCATTGTAAGTATAAGTATCTACACGAAGGCCATCGAGTTCTGCCCATTCAATCCACCAAATTGTATTTTGAATCAGGTAAGTGAGCAATAAAGGGTTTTCTTGATTCATATCGGGCATGGTGACATCAAACCAGCCATCTGCAGAAGCAGCTTGGTCTGATTGAGCAGCATGCGAGTCCATTTGCGTAGAAGTTCGGTAGCTAGAACGAGTAAATTGATCAAACTGATGGATCCAACTAGCAGTTGGTAAGTCTTGAATCATCCAGTGTTTGCTAGACCAATGGTTGGGCACTTCGTCTTTGATGACTTTTAAATTTTGGCGATGCGCCTCTTGAACGAAAGATTTGAAATATTCATTGTTGCCATAACGCGGATCTACTTTATATAGATCAGATTGTGCGTAACCATGATAAGAGTAAGTGGGCTCATTGTCTTCTAAAAAAGGAGTCATCCAAATGGTGGTTGCCCCCAAATCTTTGATATATGGAAGTTGATCCATCACCCCATATAAATCGCCACCATGACGCCCACTGGGGTTATTGTTATTTGATTTTTCTGCCATTTCAGCAACACTATCTAGGCCCCTGTTTGCATTTCTGAATCGATCTGGCATCAATAAATAGACCACATCGGCACTATTGAAACTTTGGCGAAACTTACTATTTGTCAAGCGCTCATTGAGTTTGAAATCATGGGTGGCCACTACTTTTTTCTTGTCGACTAAACGAATCGGATAGGTTCCGGCAACCTTATTTTTAGTTTCAAGGGTGACAAAAATATAGTTTGGATTCTCTGTTCGAACTTGTTCTATAATAGTTAGGCCCGATACTTCGACTTTGTATTTTGCAATTTGTGGGCCGTGCAATAATACCTGAACTTGGTGGTGTTCCATACCAACCCACCAATTGGCAGGTTCCACATGTTGCAGAAGTTGTGCAAAAGTTGCGCTAAACGCAAAAAGCGTAAAAAGTAAACTACTCCATTTCATAGATTCGTTCTTGAATGCCATTTTCATAGGTGACGATTTTAATACAATTTTTTGCTGCTGGATTTATTTTTCTGCCCAATACATCAGTAACATTTATAATGATTGAAGAATGCTGTAGCACATTTTCATCTAAAGCACTCAAACAAGGATTGGCTAAACCTTGAAAAGGTATAAGTTGACTCTGGGCGCTCAATTTTCGATTTTGTAAGTAAGGTACAAGGCCGCTTTTGACGTGTGCACCCCAAGTTTGCTGAATGGCATTTAAAAAATCTTGATCACTGAAACCATAATCGAGGCCTTTGTAGTCGTCTTCTAGTGCAGCGGGTGCAATCAGGGCTTGTTTATCCGTAAGCACAGTTTGTAAATTAGGAACATTCCAAACCGTTGCAAGTAAGTCTTGCATGTGAAAGGTAAAACGATCCTTGAAATAAGGATTGGCAATTAACTTTGTAAACAAAGGGCGCGCTTGATTTGTAGGGCTCCAAGCATAAACGTTGCGCAGTGCCCAATTGATATTGAACCAATCGATACCAAAGGTGTTATCTAGGTCATAAGAAAGGTAGACAAGCTTTCCATCCCCTTCTCGTTGATATAAATAGTAGTTATTTTTATTGTAGGCATAGCCATCCCATTGCCCCATCAAAATTTCAAGCGCAATATTTCTCAAAAAAAGTTCGACATCAAATACTTCTTGAATGGCGCAAGCAAAACCAGCGGCAGGTGTATTATTGAGCACATCTACAAAATGAATGAGCGCCGAATAATCTGCGCTGTCTTGATTGGTTTTGAGTTCGTATACATTTTGATATGCCTGGGTAGAAGTGCCCCACCAAGTTAGGTCAGCACCATAAAAACACTTCCATAAGTTGCCGTTTGCTTCATTAGGAAAACGCAGGTCTAAAAATTCGTCGTCGAGGTGCTCCACATTGATATAGAGTCCTTTGTATTCATCATTGATATAAAGCCTTACATAACTTGTTCTTGCTGCGGGCAAGCCTGCTTCTCTTAAGAGCTGTTGGGCAAGAAAAGTACGCATAATGGAAACGTCGTTGTGTTCTCCATTTAGGTTCATTTCTTCGAGGTCTTCAAATTTCTGGTTCGGTAGAAATTGATTGAAATCTAGTTTAAATGATTTTTTTTGTGAGGCAAGAGAAGTGTTTCCACGAGCTCGAAAACCAATGCTATCATAGGTAATGCTTCCACCGCTATACACGTAACTTACTGTAGCCATTGCTTCGTAGTTGCTATAAAGGCTATCGCCAAGAAGCAGTGTTAGTGAATCAGGTTCTATGGTGAGGTAAACACTGGCCACTTCGTCTTGCAAAAAGGCAAGATTATAGGCAGGTTGTGGCACCTGCGCAGCAGTAAAAAAAGAAATAAACCCAAAAAAGAAGAGGATCGATTTCATCAATTGACCTTTACAAATTCACGGTCTGCTTTATGAGTGCCCACTTGAAGCAATATGTGGTAGGCTCCTTCCGGAAGTTCATTGAGGTCGAGTTCAATTTTGTTCTTTCCAAATTGAGTCAGGCCTTTTTGTTGTTCAATTACTTTTCCTTCAATATTAATAATCAACAACTGATAGCTTTCTATAGCACCCGCGGCAAAAACAATTTTTGCATTTTCTTGCACCGGATTTGGATATAATTCCAATTCAAAATCAGCATTGAGTAATTCATCGATAGAGGCAGGTGCATCGGTAATGACTGGTTTTGGTAATTTTAAATCAGTATAAATTCTGTAGGAACCCGGCGCCATATCAATAGGAGCCAAAGCATTGACCACATTGATGCTATCTCCAGTGAAATATTCGTACCACCAACCGGCATGCTGAAAATTAGGCACCGCGCTCTGGTTGGTCACGGCAAAATTAGCCAAAGAAACACCGTTCATGCTACTGTGGTTCATGTTTACTCTTTTAACTGCGCCAGATAAACTGTACTGAAAATTCAATGAGCGGAAAGTTTCATAATCATTTCTAAGGGCAAGAGTTGCTGCATAGACATCGTAAAGTTGCCTTCTTCTGGCTTGAGTGTAGTAGTTCCAAAGGATTGGCTTATTACAAACTCTGCACGGCGATTCAATTGAAATGTCATAACCCAATTCTTGAAACTGCCACAGCATTCTTGGGCCTGGCTGCGTCAGGAAAGTAACTGCTATTGCTTGTGCTCTACCAAGTGCTGTGTAGGCATCTTTGGCATTGTGTTGCGGATTCGTGGTGTTTCCAAATGTTATAGCATTATACATACTGCGTTCTTCATCATGGCTTTCTGCATAGGAAACCAAATGAGGAACTGTCCAACCGCGGTTTGAGTAAATTCCTGAACTAATATTGCTTGTGTTCGGGTAACCCATAAGGGCTTCTTTGTAACCATAGGTAAGATTACCCCAAAGCATCATGCCATAAGTTGCTAATTGTTGCTCTTCGCTGTTGTCACACCAATGCTCTAAAATGACATAAGCGCCAGGCTTGTAGGCCCAGATTTCATCGGCCATGCGCTTAAGTAAATTGATGCGTTCTAAATTATAGCTATTGCCATTATTTGCAAAACCTTTGGTGTAATCAAATCGAAAACCATCAATATGATAGGTTTCAATCCAATATTTGTTGACTTGATCGATATAGTTTTGGGTTGCCGGACGCGTATGATCAAAATCATATCCCCAACAATAAGGTGGATGCGGACAAACCGCATTAAACCAAGGGCTATTTGCGGCAGGCCTTGAGTTGGCAGCATCCCAATACATATTGACCATCGGATTTTGACCAAAAGCATGATTGAAAACCATATCAACAATTACAGCAATACCCCTTCCATGGCAAGAATCTACTAATTCTTTGAATTTTTCGGGTGTGCCATAATATTTATCGAGCGCCATATGAAAAGAAGGGTTGTAGCCCCAACTCTCATTGTTTTCAAATTCGCCAGGAGGCATGATTTCAATGGCATTGATACCGAGCTTTGAAAGGTAGTCTAGGGTGTCTATTAAAGTTTGGTAATTGCGTTTGGCTACAAAATCTCTTACTAAAAGCTCATATATAACGAGGTCTTTATTGGCAGGTGCGGTAAAACTTGTGTTGCTCCAGTTGTAGGCTGGGGCCCCAGGTTGCAGCACGGTAACAAAACCACTTGTTTGCCCGGTTGGATACGGCAATGGATTTGGATAAGATTGGGCATTGATGGAGGGGTCATTATTTGGGTCTAACACTAATGGACTCATTGGATCAGCGAGTTTTAGTGAGCCATCGATAAAATATTGGTAGCCATATTTTTGGCCAGGTGTAAGACCCGAGATTTCAAGCCACCAAGTTGTATTATTAGTGGCTAAATTCATATGGTAGTTAGTGATTGGCGTCCAGTTATTGAAAGTGCCAAGCACATAGATGTGTTGTTTTTGAGGGGCATATAGTTGCAAAACGACTGTTGAGTCATTGATGTAATTGATGCCGTTAGTTAATCCAGTATAAGGTGGATCAATGGGTACAACCAAAGGGTTGACTGTAATGTAGGCAGAGTCGATGACCTGGGTTTGACCATTGTCTGCAATAAATTCTAATAGATGTGTTCCGGCCTGTGTTGCCGTTAAATTGTAATTGAGTTGAGTAGCGTTATTTAAAGTTTGAAGGACAGTTCCGTCTTGCTTTAAAGTTAAGGTGGCTACTTGGTTAGCCGCAGCTTGAACAGTTAATTGCTGATTGACATCAATTGTAGTGCCTGCACTCGGGTGAAAAAAAGCTGCCAAGAGTCCTGAATTTACAGGATATATATCGTAATAAATATCTGAACCGTCTTCCGAACGACCCACTACAGTACCATTTGCATTTCTAAAAACAAAAGCGAATTTTAATACATTGGTGCCGACCGGAAAACCATAAAACTGGTCGATATCTATGGTAATGGTGTGTTTGTTATTGCCAATGTTAGTCATGGCTACTTGTGCGTCTACAGTACCCCAATTCCCTTGAACATATTGCCAGTTAGTTGGCGAAGTACTAGTAGAAGTAATAAGGCCTGCATGCGCATAAATTTGACTTTGCCCCACCAAAGCAGCATTGCCTTGAGTTGCATCATAAGTTATAGTTACAACATCATTTACCGTTGGAAAAGCAGGGTTGCATTCTAGAATTTGAGAATAGCCCTTGCCCAGACCAAAGCAGATAAACGACCATAAAAAAAGTTGATGCTTCATGACAAAAAAGTATATGATTTGGGGATTCTAAAGACAAAAAAGCCTGGGTGCAAAACACCCAGGCTTAATGTGAGATCAATAATAAATTATTGTTTGATCAATTTACCAGTAGCAACTTTTTCACCAGCAACTACATTGTAGATGTATGAACCAGCTTGAAGCGCTGTAGTGTTCATTTCAACTGAAGTTACTGCAGAAGTAGCAACAGTTTTAGTAGCAACTACTTTACCAGCAAGGTCAAAGATTGTTACAGTAGCTGTAGCAGCATTGTTTGCTTGGAAAGTAAAGTTAACTACATCAGATGCAGGATTTGGAGCAACTGTAAGGTCTTCGATTGCATTTTCAGCAACAGAAACACCACATGCAGTACAAGCATCCCAAACATAACATACAGTACCTGGCATCAAAACGTAAGTACGGTTGATGTTACCACCACCATCGTCAACTCCACAAGAGTCAACAGCGATAGTGTTAGCAGCATCAGTACCTTCGTTAGCACCCCAATCACCGTTTACAAATTTGTAAAGTTGAGTTGCACCTAAAGAAGCAACAGGGTAAGATACAGTAATTGACCAGATGTTACCACCTTCGTCTGTCATTGCAGAGTTTGCATCAGCTGGAGACCAGTTTGCAACAGCACCTGCAGCAACAGCACCACCAAAATCTGTGAAGTTACCACCAACGCGAAGACCATTAGCAGCAAGTGTGTTGCTAGCTAAGTAGTTAGTTACGTCAACTTTGTAAGTAACATCAAAGTTTGTTTGGAAACTGTAAAAACCAGTTGTGCGGTTAAAGATAACCAAGTATGTTCCAGCTGGAACAGGGATGTTTGCACCGTTTTGAGTACCTAATCCTGAAGGGAAATCAACAGCTCCCCAGTTAGTAGCCCAATCGTTGTCTTGACGGAATTTAGCTTCACCTGCAACGCAAGTAACAATTCCAGCGTAGTTTTCACCATCGATAGTGATCATGTCGATGTCAGCAGACCAGTCATAAGGCGGAACTGCAGAACCAATGATCCCTACTGAAGGAAACTGCGCGTACGCTACAGCACCAAAAACAAGCGCTGTCAATAGAGTAAAAATTCTCTTCATAAGTTAAAAAATTAAAAGGTTAATAATACTTAGTGTCAACTTGACAATTCAAAAATAGAAAAATAATTCTATTTCCTATTAAAAAGACAAAAAATTAACGTTAAAAATAAGCGCGGTTTATTTTGACTTAAATTTCCAAAATAAAGGGATTTATATCTCCCAATCTCCTTGAAAAATGGCGAATTGAGTCAAGGAATTGGGTAAGTTCGGGCACTGATCAAAAAGCCCAAAAACAGAAGAACCACTGCCCGACATCGCTGCATAAATAGCACCCAAATCTGATAACGTCATTTTCATTTGCTCTATGGCTGGAAATTCTTGAAAAACAAAGGTTTCAAAATCATTTGTAAACAACGATATATCGTTTTTCTTTAAAAGATGATCCAAAGGAGGTCTTGCAGAATCAGGAAGCACATTGGAATAAGCCACTGCAGTAGAGACATGAATACCCGGATTTAATAAAACGAGCCAATATTTTTTATGTAGTGCGGGCAGTTTGGAAAGTAGTTCTCCCCTGCCGGTTGCTCTTTGCAAACCACCTCGGATAAAGAATGGACAATCACTACCTAATTCTGCAGCAAATGATTCAAGTTCGATGTCAGAATAACCAAGCTCAAAAAGTTCGTTGAGTCCTTTCAACGTAAAACTCGCATCTGCAGAACCACCTCCCAATCCTGCGCCTACAGGTATTTGTTTGCGCAAATGAATGCGCACAGGAGGGATTTCTTTCTCCAAACGCAAGCGATTCAAGGCCTTCTGACAAAGGTTGGGTGTTCCATCAGAGGGCACCTCAATTCCAGTCTGAATAAATTCGTCTTGCTCCGCAGGGGTGATTTCCAATACATCAGTAAATGGCGTTTCTACCATGATGGTATCGATTTCATGATAAGCATCTTTTCGCTTAAACAGGATGTGTAAACCAAGATTGAGCTTTGCAGGTGGAAACAAGATCATGTGGTAAAGATAAGCAATTGACGAAAATCCTTATTTTTGTGTCACAAAAGAAGCAAAATGAGCACAACCTATTTGGATTTCGAAGAACCGCTTAAAGAACTTGAAGAGCAAATTGCACAAACCAAAAGTCTTGCTGACCAGACACAGGTTGATATGCATGAAAAAATAGAAGAACTCGAAGCAGTTCTTGCTGTAAAAACCAAAGAAGTTTTTGCAAATCTATCTCCATGGCAACGCGTACAGCTTTCCAGACATCCCGATCGTCCATATACCTTAGCTTATATAAATGCGCTTACTGGTGGTCAATTCCAAGAACTACACGGTGACCGCAATGTCAAAGATGACAAAGCAATGGTTGGTGGTTTTGGTTTACTAGATGGCCGTACCGTTATGTTTATCGGACAGCAAAAAGGAATCAACACCAAAATGCGTCAGTATCGCAACTTTGGTATGCCTAACCCTGAAGGCTATCGCAAGGCTTTGCGCCTCATGAAATTAGCCGAAAAATTCAATAAACCAATTGTCACTTTCATCGATACGCCCGGAGCCTTTCCCGGTCTAGAGGCTGAAGAAAGAGGTCAAGGTGAAGCCATTGCTAGAAATATTTACGAAATGATGCGCCTCAAAGTGCCTGTCATTTGTGTCATCATTGGTGAAGGTGCTTCTGGTGGAGCCCTCGGAATTGGTGTCGGAGATAAGGTTGTCATGCTAGAAAATACCTGGTATTCAGTAATTTCTCCGGAAAGTTGCTCATCTATTTTATGGCGTTCTTGGAACTACAAAGAAATTGCAGCTTCTGCATTAAAGCTTACTTCAACAGACATGAAAGAAAATGGCCTGGTTGACGAAGTGATTCAAGAACCAAGTAACGGTGCACACCGCGACCAAGAAGCCATGTTTGAAATTCTACGTGGTAAAATTGGCACTTACTTAAAAGAACTCGATGCCCAAGATCCTTCAAAACGCATTGAAGATCGCATCGAAAAGTTCTGTAAAATGGGTGTTTGGAAATAAAGCATGATGAGCACCTCTTTGCTGACCACTCCAATCGCTTATCTCAAAGGCGTGGGTCCTCAAAAGGCGCTAATTCTTCAAGAAGAACTTGGCATTTCCACCTTTCAAGATCTCCTTTTTTATTTTCCGTATCGGTACCAAGACCGCACGGTTTTTAATCAAGTTTCCCTGATCAGACCCGAAGATCTTTATGTACAGCTCAAAGGAAAAATTACGCACATCAGTGAAACCGGAGTTGGCCGAAATAAAAAACTAAATTGTCAATTTAGAGACGCGTCTGGAAGTGTTGACCTCATTTGGTTTCAAGGTTACAATTGGCTAAAATCCAGTTTAAATGTACAAGATGAATTCATCGTTTTTGGGAAGCCCAAATTTTACCAAAATCAATGGACACTCCCTCATCCAGAACTTACCAAAGTTACACCAAGTACCGAGTTAAAAGGATTTCAGCCCTTTTACCCAAGTACAGAGAAGTGTCAAGCAAAAGGTCTGCATTCGCGTGGCCTCGCTAAATTAATGAGCCAACTGCTCGAACAACTCAAAGGAAAAGTTGCGGAAAACTTACCCAAATATATTTGTGATGAACTTCATTTAATGCCTAAGCCCTTGGCATTGCAAGAGATACACAATCCTAGTTCGGAGCAAGCACTAAAAATGGCGCGCTATCGCCTCAAATGGGAAGAATTGTTCTTTTTACAACTCGAATTATTACTCAGAAAAGGGGTTCGAGCTAAGAAAATCAAGAGCTTTCCATTAGTAGAGGTGGGCGCTATTTTTAACGAATTTTACCAAAATCATTTGCCCTTCGAGCTAACTGGTGCCCAAAAACGAGTCCTGAAAGAAATAAGAAAAGACCTCGTCACAGGGCAACACATGAATCGCCTCTTGCAAGGGGATGTGGGCAGCGGAAAAACCCTAGTTGCACTCTTGACACTTTTATTAGCGATTGGAAATGGTTTCCAAGGCGCACTCATGGCACCAACAGAAATCTTGGCTAACCAACATTACGCTGGCATATCAGAGTTGTTAGCTCAGATGAAAGTAAAGGTGGCCTTGCTCACCGGATCAACTAAAAAGAGCGAGCGCGTTAAAATCCATGAACAACTTCTGAATGGTGAAATCCAATTGCTCATCGGAACGCATGCTTTACTCGAAGACACTGTTCAATTTCAATCTTTAGGCCTAGTTGTTATTGACGAACAACACCGATTTGGAGTCGCGCAACGTGCCAAAATGTGGCGCAAAAACACTACTCCACCCCATGTCTTGATCATGACCGCTACTCCTATCCCGAGAACTTTGGCCATGACCTTTTATGGCGATCTAGACGTTTCAGTAATTGACGAACTTCCGCCAGGAAGAAAACCTATACAAACCATTCACCGAAGAGAAAACCACCGCGATAAATTACTTCAATTTATCAAAGAGCAGCTTGATTTGGGCCGTCAGGCCTATGTGGTGTATCCATTGATCCAAGAATCTGAAAAACTCGATTTTAAAAATCTGGAAGATGGCTATGCGCATATTCAGGACTATTTTAATCAGAGTAACTATCAAATCAGCATGGTGCATGGCAAAATGAAACCCCAAGAAAAAGATGCAGCCATGCAAGCCTTTATCGACAAAGAAACACACATTATGGTCGCCACAACAGTCATTGAAGTGGGGGTCAATGTGCCCAATGCCTCTGTAATGGTCATTGAAAGTGCAGAGCGATTTGGGCTTTCACAATTACATCAATTAAGAGGTCGAGTGGGTAGAGGTGCTGAAAAATCGTATTGCATTCTAATGACAGGCGATGGCATTTCTAAAGAAGCCCAAAAAAGAATGGACACAATGGTTGCAAGTAATGATGGCTTTGTACTTGCTGAAGTTGATTTACAACTGCGCGGGCCCGGAGATTTAATGGGTACCCAACAAAGTGGGGCACTGGCTTTAAAAATTGCAGATCTTGCACGTGATGGTCAATTGGTTCAACTAGCACGTGAAAAGGCAAGAGAAATTTTGGAGGAAGACCCATCATTACTCGCTGAAAAAAACCGCTCTTTAAATGAAATTATGAGAGTGGTTTTGGGCTCAAAACCCAATTGGGGCAGGATTTCATAAGTTAAAGAGATAGCGTACTTTTCTATTGAAAGATTTTCGAAAAAAAAAAGGGCGGCCAAATGGCCGCCCTTTTTGTATGATCTTTAAAAAGCTTAAGCTTCTTCCATCAATTCTTCGTAGGCTTCTTTCGAACCAACGATTAGGTTTTGGAAGGCACGTACACCCGTTCCAGCAGGGATAAGGTGACCAACAATTACGTTTTCTTTCAAACCTAATAAGTGATCCTCTTTTCCTGAGATAGCTGCTTCGTTGAGAACTTTTGTTGTCTCTTGGAAAGAAGCCGCTGAAATGAATGATTGTGTTTGCAATGATGCTCTTGTGATACCTTGTAATAAAGGTGTTGAAGTAGCTGGCATTGCTTCACGTGCTTCGATAAGCGTTTTATCTTCTCTTTTCAAGCGAGAGTTTTCATCGCGAAGACGACGTACACTAACCAACTGACCTTTGTGAAGCTCTGTCGAATCTCCGGCGTCTGTAACGAACATCATGCCGTACAATTCGTCATTTGCTTCCATGATGTCAGCTTTATGAACGCTTTGACCTTCAAGGAAACGAGTGTCTCCTGATTCGATGATCTCCGCTTTCAACATCATTTGACGAACAATTACTTCGAAGTGTTTATCGTTAATTTTCACCCCTTGAAGTCGGTAAACCTCTTGGATTTCGTTTACGATATATTCTTGAACTTTTGTTGGTCCTTCGATATTGAGGATGTCATTTGGAGTAATGGCACCATCAGATAATGGTTGTCCGGCACGAACGTAGTCGTTTTGCTGAACAAGGATGTGTTTAGATAGTGGCACTAAATACTTGCGAACTTCTCCGAGTTTAGACGTGATGATGATTTCACGGTTACCTCTTTTAACTGTTCCGTATGTAGCCGTACCATCGATTTCAGAAACCACTGCAGGGTTTGAAGGATTTCTTGCCTCGAATAACTCAGTTACTCTTGGAAGACCTCCGGTGATATCTCCGGTCTTACCAGCTGATCTAGGGATTTTTACAAGGATGTCACCCGCTTCAATTTTGTCTCCTTCTGCAACAGAAATGTGAGCGTTTACTGGAATAGAGTATTCGCGTAAAACTTCTTTTGTTTTAGGGTCGATAATATGAATGGCTGGTGATTTCTTTTTATCGCGAGATTCAATGATTACTTTTTCGGTAAATCCTGTTTGCTCATCGACTTCTTCACGGTAAGTAATGTTTTCAATGATGCCATCGAATACGACTTTACCAGCAACTTCACCGATGATCAAGGCATTGTATGGATCCCATTTACAGATTACGTCACCTTTTTTGATTTTCGCATTGCTGTCAACCATGAGGTCTGAACCATAAGGAATGTTTGCAGTCATGACTACAATACCTGTTTTCTCGTCGGTAATGCGCAATTCAGCAGAACGACCTACAACAATGACACGCTTGCTACCATCTGCAGCTTTGCGTTCGATTGTGCGTAATTCGTCGATTTCAAGTTTACCGTTAGCTTTTGCTTTGAGGTCAGAAATATCTGCGATGTTAGATGCAGTACCACCCACGTGGAAGGTACGAAGTGTAAGCTGTGTACCTGGCTCACCAATTGACTGAGCTGCTACCACACCTACTGAATCTCCGATTTGTGCCAAGCGGTGGTTAGAAAGGTTTCTTCCGTAACATTTTGAACAAACGCCACGACGCATTTCACAGGTAAGAACTGAACGAATTTCAACTTCTTCGATACCTGCTTTTTCAATGGCAGTTGCAACATCTTCAGAGATGATTTCACCTGCATTGACAATAATTTTGTCGGTATCAGGGATGTATACATCATGAACAGAAGTGCGTCCGAGGATACGATCGTAAAGTGGCTCAACAACTTCGTCGTTTTTCTTCAAGGCTGTGGCTACAATACCGCGAAGGGTACCACAATCATTTGAATTAATAACAACATCTTGTGCGACATCAACCAAACGACGTGTCAGGTAACCTGCATCGGCCGTTTTGAGGGCAGTATCGGCAAGACCTTTACGTGCACCGTGGGTTGAGATGAAGTACTCTAGGATCGAAAGACCTTCTTTAAAGTTAGAAAGAATTGGGTTTTCGATAATTTCTTGAACTGAAGCACCAGATTTTTGCGGCTTAGCCATCAAACCACGCATACCAGAGAGCTGACGAATTTGTTCTTTCGAACCACGTGCTCCGGAATCAAACATCATGTAGATAGAATTGAATCCTTGGCGGTCTGTTTTCAATTGCTCCATGAGCGTATGAGTCAGACGCGAGTTAGTGTGTGTCCAGATATCAATAATTTGGTTGTAACGCTCATTGTTTGTGATCAGACCCATGTTGTAGTTCATCATGACTTCTTTCACTTCGTTCTCAGCTTTGAGTACAAGCGTTTCTTTTTCTTTAGGAATGATGATGTCATCGAGGTTGAATGAAAGACCACCTTTGAAGGCCATTTCATAACCAAGTTGTTTGATATCATCTAGGAATTGTGCGGTACGAGATGTTCCACAAACTTTAAGTACTTCACCGATGATATCACGCAATGCTTTTTTCGTCATTACATCATTGATGAATCCTACTTGTCTTGGTACTTTTTCGTTGAATAGTACACGACCACAAGTAGTCTCGACCATTTGTAAACATGGTTGTCCGTCCTCACCTAAATCGTAAGTTTTCACTTTGATGTGTGCATGAAGGTCAAGCACTTTCTCGTTGTAAGCGATGATTACTTCTTCAGGAGAGTAGAAAATTCCATTTTCACCTTTAACCACTTCTGTATCTGTAGTGCGTTTTCCTTTTGTGATGTAGTACAAACCTAAGACCATGTCTTGAGAAGGTACCGCAATCGGAGCGCCATTTGCAGGGTTAAGGATATTGTGTGAAGCCAACATTAACATTTGGGCTTCTAAGATTGCAGCGTTACCAAGTGGTAAGTGAACCGCCATTTGGTCACCGTCGAAATCGGCGTTGAAGGCAGTTGTAACCAATGGGTGAAGACGAATTGCTTTTCCTTCGATCAATTTCGGTTGGAAAGCTTGAATACCCAAACGGTGAAGCGTTGGTGCACGGTTGAGTAGGACTGGATGACCTTTCAATACGTTTTCAAGGATGTCCCAAACAACTGGTTCTTTGCGATCTACGATCTTTTTAGCTGATTTAACTGTTTTTACAATACCGCGCTCAATCATCTTGCGGATGATAAACGGTTTGTAAAGTTCAGCAGCCATATCTTTTGGCAAACCACATTCGTGTAATTTAAGGTCTGGACCTACAACAATTACAGAACGAGCAGAGTAATCTACACGTTTACCGAGTAAGTTTTGACGGAAACGACCTTGCTTACCTTTAAGTGAATCAGAAAGTGACTTAAGTGCACGATTCGATTCTGTTTTAACTGCAGACGATTTACGTGAGTTATCAAAAAGTGAATCAACCGCTTCTTGTAACATACGTTTTTCGTTACGCAAGATCACTTCTGGCGCTTTGATTTCGATCAAACGCTTCAAACGGTTGTTGCGAATGATTACACGACGGTAAAGGTCATTTAAATCTGAAGTTGCGAAACGACCACCATCTAGTGGAACGAGTGGACGAAGTTCTGGTGGAATCACAGGAACAACTTTCACGATCATCCATTCTGGACGGTTTTCGATACGCGTTTGAGAATCGCGCATTGCTTCGACAACTTGAAGTCTTTTTAACGCTTCGTTTTTACGTTGAACAGAAGTTTCTGTTTCAGCTTGGTAACGAAGGTCATAAGACATTTGGTCAAGATTCAGGCCGCTCAATAAATCGTATAGGGCTTCAGCACCCATTTTAGCGATGAATTTGTTCGGATCTGTATCGTCAAGATAATGGTTGTTTGCCATTTCAGGAAGATCTAGGATATCTAGGTATTCTTCTTCTGTAATGAAATCCATTTTCTTGAGGTTCGCCCATTTTTCAAAACCATTTGCAGCACCTGATTGGATAACCACATAGCGCTCGTAGTAAATGATTTGATCCAATTTCTTGGTAGGCAAACCTAATAGGTAACCAATTTTATTAGGCAATGAACGGAAGTACCAGATGTGTGCTACAGGAACCACTAATGAAATGTGTCCCATACGCTCACGACGTACTTTCTTTTCTGTTACCTCTACACCACAACGGTCACAAACGATTCCTTTGTATCGGATACGCTTGTATTTACCACAGTGGCATTCGTAATCTTTAACAGGTCCAAAAATGCGCTCACAGAATAAACCATCACGCTCCGGTTTGTAGGTGCGGTAATTGATCGTTTCTGGTTTCAAAACTTCACCACTAGAATGCTCTAAGATGACCTCAGGAGAAGCCAAAGAGATCGTGATTTTATTGAAGCTGCTTTGCTTTTTTGGAGTTTCTTTTTTGAAAGCCATTTTATCTCGACTATTTACGTTAGTATTTTAATTAATCCATTGATACGTTGAGACACAATCCGCGTAACTCGTGTAATAATACATTGAAAGATTCTGGAATTCCTGGTTCAGGAATGTTGTCACCTTTCACAATGGATTCATATGCTTTAGCGCGTCCCATGACGTCATCAGACTTCACAGTAAGGATTTCTTGAAGAATATTGGCTGCACCAAATGCCTCAAGAGCCCAAACCTCCATCTCACCAAAACGCTGACCACCAAATTGTGCTTTACCACCAAGAGGTTGCTGTGTAATGAGTGAGTATGGTCCGATAGAACGAGCGTGCATTTTATCATCTACCATGTGAGATAATTTCAACATGTAAATGATACCAACTGTTGCTGGCTGGTGGAAACGCTCACCGGTACCTCCATCATAAAGATAAGTTTTACCAGAGCGCGGAACCCCTGCTTTGTCAGTCCATTCGTTAATTTCTTCAGGTTTAGCACCGTCAAAAATTGGAGTTGCAAATTTCACACCTAATTTTTCACCTGCCCATGCAAGAACAGTTTCGTAAATCTGACCAAGGTTCATACGAGATGGTACCCCTAGTGGATTAAGAACGATATCAACTGGTGTTCCGTCTTCAAGGAATGGCATGTCTTCTTGACGAACGATGTTGGCAACAATACCTTTGTTACCGTGGCGTCCTGCCATTTTATCTCCGACTTTAAGCTTGCGTTTCTTAGCAACATAAACTTTAGCCAATTTCACGATTCCGGCAGGAAGTTCATCCCCAACTGAAATGTGGAATTTTTTGCGTTTGTAGTTACCAAGAAGGTCGTTTGCTTTGATGTTAAAGTTGTGGATTACTCTTGAAATCAATTGGTTGGTTTCTGTATCAGCAGTCCAGTTCAATGGATTTACAATAGCGTAATCTAATGCTCCTAAAGCTTTGCTAGAGAACTTAGTGCCTTTTTTGATCAATTCTTCTTTGAAGTTATTGAATACACCCGCAGATTTTTGCTCTCCAAGAATCATCAATAGTTTTTCTACTAATTTATCGCGGAGTGCAGCAAAATCTCTTTGGTAATCGGCATCTAATGCTTCTAATACAGGCTTATCTTGAGATTTAGATTTGCGGTCTTTAATGGCTCTTGAGAACAATTTTTTCTCGATAACTACACCTCTTAAAGATGGGCCTGCTTTTAATGAAGCATCTTTAACGTCTCCGGCTTTATCACCGAAGATAGCTCTAAGTAATTTTTCTTCTGGAGAAGGATCTGTTTCACCTTTTGGCGTAATCTTACCAATAAGGATGTCTCCTTCTTTGATCTCTGCACCGATGCGGATGAGTCCGTTTTCGTCGAGGTCTTTAGTGGCTTCTTCAGAAACGTTTGGAATATCAGAAGTAAGTTCTTCCATTCCGCGTTTTGTGTCGCGCACTTCTAACGAATATTCATCGATATGAATAGACGTAAAGATGTCGTCACGAACCACTTTTTCTGAAATTACGATCGCATCCTCGAAGTTGTAACCTTTCCAAGGCATGAATGCCACTTTAAGGTTTTGACCAAGAGCGAGCTCTCCAGATTGTGTTGCATAACCTTCACAAAGTACTTCTCCTCTTTCAACGCGGTCACCCTTGCGGACTATTGGTTTAAGGTTGATACATGTACTTTGGTTTGTTTTCATGAATTTAGTGAGGGAATAACGGGTAACCTCGCTGTCGAAACTAACGAGTTTATCTTGGTCATTCCAATCGTAGCGAATTACGATTTCATTTGCATCTACGTACTCCACTGTACCTGAACCTTCAGCATTGATGAGTACGCGTGAATCGCGTGCTACCAATTGCTCAATTCCAGTACCTACAATTGGAGAACTTGGACGCAATAATGGAACTGCTTGACGCTGCATGTTGGATCCCATGAGGGCACGGTTGGCATCGTCATGCTCTAAGAATGGAATTGAAGAGGCCGCAATGGATGCAATTTGGTTAGCACCTACGTCCATCAAACTCAATTCTTTAGGAGCCACAACAGGGAAATCACCTTCATAACGCGCTTTTACTAATTCTGAAAGGAAATTACCTTTGTCGTCGATCTTCGCGTTTGCTTGCGCAATTGTTTTAGAATCTTCTTCTTCAGCAGCTAAATAAATTGGATTTTCTTCGAAAACTACTCTACCGTTGTCTACACGACGGTAAGGTGTTTCAATGAAACCAAGTTTGTTTACTTTGGCGAAAACACAAAGAGAAGAGATCAAACCAATGTTTGGTCCTTCTGGTGTTTCAATAGTACACAAACGACCGTAGTGCGTGTAGTGAACGTCACGAACCTCGAAACCTGCACGCTCTCTAGAAAGACCGCCTGGTCCGAGTGCCGATAGACGGCGCTTGTGGGTTACCTCAGAAAGTGGATTGGTTTGATCCATGAACTGAGACAACTGGTTGGTACCGAAGAATGAATTGATCACCGAAGAAAGTGTCTTGGCATTGATCAAGTCAATTGGTGTAAATACTTCGTTGTCACGAACATTCATACGCTCACGGATGGTACGCGCCATACGCGCTAAACCTACACCAAATTGCGCATAAAGTTGTTCACCAACTGTACGTACACGACGATTAGATAAGTGGTCGATATCATCGATATCAGCCTTAGAGTTGATCAACTCGATGAGATACTTGATGATAGAGATGATATCGTGTTTAGTTAAAACGCGAGACTCTTCTGTAGAATCAAGATTTAATTTTTTATTAAGTCTATAACGACCAACCTCACCAAGATCATAACGAGCATCAGAGAAGAATAATTTCTCGAATACTCCTTTTGCAGTTTCATAATCGGGTGGATCTGCGTTACGTAATTGACGGTAGATGTGTTCAACCGCTTCTTTTTCAGAGTTTGAAGTATCTTTTTGAAGCGTGTTGTAGATGATGGTGTAATCGGTTGAATTACCATCTTCTTTGTGAAGGATGAGAGATTTTGCTCCTGAATCGAGGATTGAATCGAGGTGTTCTTCACCAATTGTCAATTCGCGATCTAGGATCACTTCATTTCTTTCGATAGAAACAACTTCTCCTGTATCTTCATCAACGAAGTCTTCAATCCAGGTTTTGAGAACCCTTGCAGCAAGACGACGTCCGATTAATTTTTTCAAGTTAGCCTTGCTTACTTTTACTTCGTCAGCCAAACCAAAGATATCGAGGATATCGCGGTCAGTTTCGTAACCGATGGCTCTGAAAAGGGTAGTAACAGGCAATTTTTTCTTGCGATCGATGTAAGCATACATGATATTGTTGATATCAGTTGCGAATTCAATCCAAGATCCTTTAAAAGGAATGATACGAGCAGAATACAACTTCGTACCGTTAGCATGGCGCGACTGGCCAAAGAAAACACCAGGTGAACGGTGTAATTGAGAAACGATTACGCGTTCTGCACCGTTAACAACGAATGATCCTTTTGGAGTCATATAAGGAATTGTACCTAAATACACATCCTGAACGATGGTTTCGAAATCCTCGTGTTCAGGGTCGGTACAATAGAGCTTCAATTTTGCTTTGAGCGGAACACTATAAGTGAGGCCGCGTTCGATACACTCTTCAATGGTGTAGCGAGGTGGATCAATAAAATAATCCAAGAATTCAAGAACAAATTGGTTGCGGGTATCCGTAATTGGGAAATTTTCAGCAAACACTTTGAAAAGTCCTTCACTTTCTCTGTTTTCCGGAGTTGTTTCTAACTGGAAAAATTCTTGAAAAGACTTTAATTGAATCTCCAGAAAATCTGGATATTCAAATTGGTTTTTGCTTGAAGCAAAATTAATTCGGGTTGAATTAGTTGTTGTTGCCAAGGCTTTTTTGTTTTAATGTTTTGTACTCTGTTGAAATCAACATGCAAAAAACAGGACAAGGCACCCGCCTTTCGGCGGTGCCTTTCCTGCATATCCTGAATCGAATTACTTAACTTCTACTTCAGCACCAGCCTCTTCAAGAGACTTTTTGAGACCTTCAGCCTCGTCTTTAGATACACCTTCTTTCAATGTAGAAGGAGCAGCGTCAACTAGGTCTTTAGACTCTTTCAAACCGTTACCAGTTAACTCTTTAACGAGTTTTACTACTGCAAGTTTGTTAGCGCCACCTGACTTAAGGATAACGTCAAACTCAGTTTTTTCAGCAGCAGCTTCGCCACCAGCAGCAGCACCACCACCAGCTACCATTACTGGAGCAGCAGCAGCAGGCTCGATGCCATACTCATCTTTCATAATTGTTGCCAATTCACTTACTTCTTTTACTGTAAGGTTTACCAACGTTTCTGCAATTTGCTTTAAATCAGCCATTTTATTTTAATTTAAAAAGGTTTTATAAATAATAAATTATGCTCGGTTTTCGAGCGTTTTAAGGATACCAGCAACTTTTCCGCCAGCACCTTGAAGACCAGACAATACGTTTTTCGCTGGGCTTTGCAACAATGCGATAAGGTCTCCAATAAGCTCTTCTTTGCTTTTCAAAGATTCTAATGCGCTAAGTTGGTTATCACCGATAAAAATTGCTTCGTCGATGTAAGCACCTTTTAAAACTGGTTTCTCTGATTTCTTGCGGAATTCAGCGATCAGTTTTGCAGGAGCGTTAGCTACTTCTGAAATCATGATAGAAGTACTTCCTTTCAATACGTCTCTCAACGCACCGAAATCTTTTCCTTCAACTTGATCCATTGCTTTTTCAAGCAAAGCATTTTTTACCACTTGCATAGAAATGTTTGCTTGGAAACATCTTCTGCGCAATGCGTTAACAGCCTCAACGGTTAAATCTGCAGTATCTGTCAAATACACAACGTTACTAGCGCTCAATTGAGCCGCTAAATCGCTGATGTACTGTGCTTTTTCTTCTCTTGTCATGTGTTCTAAGTATTAAGCAGTAACAGACTTCGCGTCAATTTGTATTCCAGGACTCATTGTAGAGCTCAGGTAAATACTTTTAATGTAAGTACCTTTTGCAGCAGATGGTTTAAGTTTAACGAGTGCTTGAATGATTTCATTCGCGTTTTCACGAATTTTCTCACCTTCAAAACTCACCTTACCGATTCCAGCGTGAACGATACCGTATTTATCAACTTTAAAGTCGATTTTACCAGCTTTCACTTCTTCTACAGCTTTACCAATTTCCATGGTAACTGTACCTGTTTTCGGGTTTGGCATTAAACCACGTGGACCTAAGATACGACCTAACGCACCTACTTTACCCATCACAGAAGGCATCGTGATAATCACGTCAACATCTGTCCAGCCACCTTTGATTTTAGCGATATAATCGTCAAGACCAACGTAGTCTGCACCTGCTTCTTGCGCTTCTTTTTCTTTGTCTGGAGTACAAAGTACAAGTACTTTTACATCCTTACCAGTTCCGTGAGGAAGGGCAACGGTACCACGTACCATTTGGTTTGCTTTACGAGGATCAACCCCTAAGCGTACACAAATATCTACAGAGGCATCGAATTTGGTAGTAGAAATTCCTTTTACCAAATCACATGCTTCTGATAGAGTGAAGGCTTTTGACAAATCATATTTTGCCAAAATCTCTTTTCTTTTTTTAGAAACTCTTTTCATAATGAATGATTATTTGGATTTTGGAGCTTCGCCACCTTTAACGGTAACCCCCATACTTCTTGCTGTTCCCGCAACCATGCGCATTGCAGAATCAACTGTAAAACAATTCAAATCTGGAAGTTTATCTTCTGCAATAGCACGAACTTGATCCCAAGTAACGGAACCAACTTTCACACGATTTGGTTCAGAAGAACCCTTCTTAATTTTTGAATGCTCAATGATTTGCACCGCAGCCGGTGGTGTTTTGAGAACGAAATCAAAAGATTTATCACCGTAAACGGTGATGACAACCGGAACCACCTTACCCATTTTGTCTTGTGTACGCGCGTTAAACTGCTTACAAAACTCCATGATGTTCACACCTTTCGCACCAAGAGCTGGTCCGATTGGCGGCGATGGATTGGCTGCGCCTCCTTTGATCTGTAACTTGATCAATGCTGCTACTTCTTTAGCCATATATATACAAATTATGTAGTTAAACGTGGACTCTTCGACGGGAAGCTTTAGTCATCTGGTCCACTCCTACGGTTAATACAAGTTTAGCCCTCTTTCTCAACCTGCATATAGTTGAGCTCGAGGAGATTCTTGCGGCCAAATATTTTGACCATTACTTTCAGTTTTTTCTTCTCTTCGTTGATTTCGTCGATTACACCACTGAAATTATTAAAAGGGCCATCGATCACTTTGACAGACTCACCGATAACAAAAGGAATTTTCAATTCTTCTTCTGTAACAGAAAGTTCATCAACTTTACCGAGGATGCGATTGACTTCTGCCATACGCATAGGGACTGGATCCCCTCCTTTTTCTGTGCCTAGAAAACCAATTACATTAGGGATACTTTTGATAACGTGTGTTACCTCCCCTAGTAGTGCGGCTTCTATAAGCACATAACCTGGTAAGAAAGCCTTTTCTTTATTGACTTTTTTACCATTCTGAATTTTAAATACTTTTTCGGTTGGAATCAGCACCTGATTGACATAATCAGTGAGCTTCATACGCGCAATTTCGAGTTCAAGGTATTCCTTGACTTTTTTCTCCTTGCCGCTAACGGCACGGACAACATACCATTTCTTTGCTATATCCGCCATTATGTCTTTGCGTTAGAAAGATCCGTATATAAAACCTAAAACACCTTTCCAAAGTGACCCTTCTTCACCTGTGATTCCAAATGTGAAATCCATAGTAAAGATTAATAAGGAAATGAGTAAGGATGCAACTACTACAAGAATGGTATTATTTTGCAACTCTTTCCATGAAGGCCAAGTTACTTGATGTACCATCTCATTGTAAATATCGATGATGTATGATCTTATTTTTAACACGAATTGCTGTTTTAATGTGCACGGGCGGTAGGATTCGAACCCACGACCAATGGTTTTGGAGACCACTACTCTACCAGCTGAGCTACACCCGTTTAAAAAGGGGAGCTGTTAACTCCCCTTGTTTTTAACTTTAAGTTGAATCTTAAGCTACGATTTCTGTAACCTGACCCGCACCTACTGTACGTCCACCTTCGCGGATTGCGAAACGAAGACCTTTGTCCATCGCAACTGGTACGATCAACTTCACATTGATAGATACGTTGTCACCTGGCATAACCATCTCACGACCGTCAGTCAATAAGATTTCACCTGTTACGTCAGTTGTACGGAAATAGAACTGAGGACGGTATCTGTTGTGGAAAGGAGTGTGGCGACCACCTTCTTCTTTCTTCAATACGTAGATCTCAGCTTTAAATTCGATGTGTGGTGTAGTTGAACCTGGTTTACAGATAACCATTCCACGTTTGATTTGTGATTTCTCAATACCGCGAAGTAATAAACCTACGTTATCACCAGCTTCACCGCGGTCAAGGATTTTGCGGAACATCTCAACCCCAGTTACAGTAGAAGTCAATTTAACTTCACCCATACCAAGGATCTCAACTGGCTCACCAGAGTTGATTACACCTGTTTCGATACGACCTGTTGCTACTGTACCACGACCTGTAATCGTAAATACGTCTTCAACTGGCATCAAGAATGGCTTGTCAACATCACGTGGAGGCAATTCGATGTAAGAATCTACAGCATCCATTAATTCTTCAACAGTAGCAACCCATTGTGGCTCACCGTTCAATGCACCAAGTGCAGAACCTTTGATCACTGGTGCGTTGTCACCATCATATTTGTAGAAAGAAAGTAATTCACGTACTTCCATTTCAACCAATTCTAATAATTCTGGATCGTCTACCATGTCCACTTTGTTCATGAAGACAACCATGCGAGGAACACCTACCTGGCGACCAAGAAGGATGTGCTCAC
>JBDLPT010000010.1:0-68411 GCA_039800945.1 Bacteroidota bacterium
GGCCTGAGGCAAAGATGATTCCGAGAAAAATGAAAAGAACGCGTTGCAAAAACTGAGTTTGCTGAGGGTGCATTAAAATTGGATTTCGATGTGGTCTTTTTGGATGAACACTTGTTTGGCGGCTTTATCGATGCGGACCATCATGCCGTTTACTTTGATTTGAAGGTCAGTGGCTTTAACACTTGTTTTATGGCCTGGTGCCGGAACTTGTAATTCAGCTGCTTGCGCTTTGTTTGCTTCTGCTTTTGCCGCTAATTTGGCTTGCGCTTTATTTTTCTTAACGAATAAGCCATTCTTTTTCAGCTTGGCACGGTGATATTGCACAGTAGGCACAGAAATGCCAAACTTTTCGGCAATTGTTGCAGACGTAGCTCCGTCATAAAGCATGGTGGCCATTTCCGCAATGTTTTGTTTGGTCAATTTCATAGCTCTTAGTTTAAATATTTATTCAATAAAAACGAAGTAGAGGCATCATGCTGCGCTACTTGTTTGCTTTCAATTTCATTCAGAATTGTGGTAGCCAATTGCTTACCCAACTCTACACCCCATTGGTCATAAGAAAAGATATTCCAGATAATGCCCTGTACAAACAATTTGTGTTCATAGAGCGCAATGAGTGCACCCAAGCTGGCTGGCGTTAGTTTCTCGATGAGGAGTGTATTGGTAGGCTTATTGCCACTAAACACCTTGAAAGGCAATAAAAATTCGGCGAATTCTTTATTAACACCTTGTTTGTCAAACTCTTGCTGAACCTGCGCTTCGGTTTTACCCATCAAAAGTGCTTCAGTTTGGGCAAAGAAATTTGACATCAGTTTGTCGTGGTGGTCTTGGTCTTGGTGCAAAGATTGCTTGAAACCAATGAAGTCTGTAGGGATCAGTTTGGTACCCTGATGAATGAGCTGAAAAAAGGCATGCTGAGAGTTCGTACCTGGCTCTCCCCAAATGATGGTTCCGGTTTGGTAGCCAACTGGCTTGCCATCGCGGCCAATGCTCTTGCCATTACTTTCCATGATGCCCTGCTGCAGGTAAGGCGCCAATTTTTGCAAATATTGGGTATACGGTATCAGGGCTTCAGTCTCGGCCCCATAAAAGTTGTTGTACCAAACACTCAAGAGCGCCATAATGACCGGCATGTTTTGCTCAAAAGGCGTGTTTTTGAAATGCGCATCCATTTGCTGCGCACCCTTCAAGAGTTGCTCAAAATTGTTGGGGCCAACCGCTAAACTAATAGACAAGCCAACAGCACTCCATAAAGAGAAGCGCCCCCCTACCCAATCCCACATCGGGAAGATATTTTCTGGCGCAATGCCAAATTCTTGAACCTTTTGCAGGTTCGTGGACACCGCCACAAAATGCTTGGCAACATCTGCTTGCGTTGCTGCTTTCAAGAACCATGCGCGAATGGTTTGTGCGTTGCTGAGTGTTTCTTGTGTCGTAAAGGTCTTAGATACTATTACAAAAAGCGTGGTTTCAGGGTTCAGGTTTTTAATGACTTCCTGCACGTGGTCACCGTCTACGTTAGACACAAAATGCAGCTTCAAATGATTCTTGTAAAACGCCAATGCGTCGTCGAGCATGGCTGGCCCTAGGTCAGAACCGCCAATACCAATATTCACGACATCAGTAAAGGCCTTGCCCGTAAAACCCTTGCGCTCTCCGGCAATCACGCCCTCACAAAAGCCCTTTATTTTTTGCTTCACCGCCTGAATCTCGGTCATGACATCTTGGCCATCTACCAAAATTTCTTGCCCTGCATCGGCACGCAGCGCGGTATGCAGCACCGCACGCTGTTCCGTTTGGTTAATGAGGTCTCCGGCAAAATACTTCTCAATGGCATCCTTGAGCTGCACCTCGGTAGCCAACTCTTGCAACAACTGCATGGTTTCTGCCGTAATGCGGTTCTTCGAAAAGTCCAGTAAGAAATCTTGCCATTCTATATGAAACTGTGCTGCCCTATTGGCATCCGCAGCAAATAAATCTTGCATTTTGAGCCCCTGTACTTGCGCAAAGTGGGCCTCTAATTTTTGCCAAGCGGCAGTTTGTGTGGGGTTGATGGTATTTAGGGGCATAAATTGACTTCTATTTATTTTTGATGATATGAGGCAACTTGGAAAGCGCATACATTGGAAGCACTTTTATATGGTCGAATTGCCCAAAGTTTTCTAATGATATACGAATGCCAAGTTTTGATTTTTTTTCTTGCATAAATAAATGCATGCTTTGCATGGCTCCTTTTGTTCCTGCTTTTACTTCGAGCGGAACAATGAGGTCTTGATATGAAACAACGTAGTCAACCTCAGCTTGGCTATTTTTAGATTCACGGTGCCAATAGTATAAGACAGTACGCTCATAACATGAAGGCAATTTTAATATTTCAAGGCCAACAAATAGTTCTGCAATAGAGCCTTTATTAACTACATCAGCATCGTCTAATAACAACAACGAACTTATGTCTAAACCGAGCAGACGTTGGTAAATTCCTGTGTCAAACAATATTATTTTAGACTTTTTTGGATTAATTTCTGCACCTAAAGGAACACCGTTAGAGGAGGAATGTACTACAGGGTAAACCAAACCAGCCATTTGCAATACCTCTAAAGCTTGTTTAACTTGAGGAATTTTTATTGAACTGCTGGTTGAAGCATATTTAAACTTTTTACCACTTTGAAGCACAACGCTATCAAAAACCTCCTTAACATTTGCTGGTGAGAGTTGTTTTTTATATTTAACAAAATCTGCCTGAATGGAAATCACTAAATCATCCAAGATGCGTTGTACCTCCAAAAAATCACCTGTAAAAATATAGGCTTGAACTGCCTCTGGCATCCCACCAATGATGAAGAATTTTTTCAGATACAATTTTAGTTTTTCATGAAAAATATCAGACAATGGCTGCTTCGGATCCGCCTCAAGCATAAAATCTAGCAGGGGTTTTTCATTTAATGCCACTAAAAATTCAGAAAAAGAAAACGGATACATAAATACTGATCGAACTCTACCTACTCCAAATGAAGGTAATTCGGCAAGTGCAAATTCCAATAAAGATCCGGCTGCGATCACATGTAGATTTGGTCTTTTCTCATAGAAGTAGCGCAACAGCGAAATAGCAGGTAAGCTTGCCTGGATTTCATCTAAAAAAATTAAGGTCTTGCCATCTAAAATTGGGGTTTGTGTCAGAATTGAAAGTTGTTCAAGCAGTTCATGAACATCTGTGGCGTTTGCGAATAATTTTTGAAACTGCACCTGCTCATCAAAATTAATCTCGATGTAATATTCAAAGGACTGAGCTAAATGTCTTACTGCGGTTGACTTACCAACTTGTCGGGCACCTCTAATCAATAAAGGTTTCCGCAAATCTGACTGTTTCCAGTCTAGTAAATCGACATCAATTGTTCTTTGTAAATACATTGTTTAATGGTGCTTTTCCAGCTATTCAACTGCAAAAATAACATTTTTCCAAACCAATAATTAGGTCTTTTTCTAATTTTTCCAAACCAATATTTGATCTATTTTTACTTTTTTCCAAACCCAAAGACATTTTTGAAGGTGTTTTTTGACAAGTTCTTCGATTTTTCAAAACCAATCATCCAATTAATACATAAAACCAAAAAGCCATAGTGGTATTTTATTTTGGTAACCATACTCGATGTCATCGGCAACGATGTATGAATTTTCAAGTGTGGCAATTTGCTTATTGGTTTTGTTTTTTCCACCAATTTCAAAATAATAAATGTCGTCAATTTTGAAATCAGTTTGTTCTGCGTAAGTAACGCTATGCTTGTAGTTGAGCTGGTTGATGAAAAATGTTTCTCTTACGTTACCAACATTTGCATTTTGTTGTGCGAGTAAATAGATAAGGTTTGTGTTCTCTAAATAAATTTTTGCAGGTTTTTGCAACCTACTAATGCCATAAGAATCTTTAAACAAATTATGCGTTAAGCCTATTTCTGACAAATAATGCAAATACGACAAAAGGGTAGCTCGGTTAATGTTGATTTTTTCGCTCAATTTACTCACGTTAGGCATAAACGGTACAGATTCTGCAATAATCACTAAAAGTTGCTTTACTTTAGTTATATAAGCCAGTTCTACGCCTCTGAGCTGAGGTAATTCAATTTCAAGGATCATATTGATGACCTCGCCAAGTCTTATTTCATATAAATCAGGTTGTTCTCTATAAAAAGGATAATACCCTTGCTTTAAGTAGGTTTCAAAATACTGAAACGGCTTAATTTTTTGATTGATCTTTTGCGCCTCTTGCAAGTGATTATTCAGAATTTGCTCTAGAGAAAGTATTTCAAAATTGATCCCGGATTCTATACTTATATATTCTCGAAAAGAGAAACCCTGCATTTCATAAACAACGGCTCTTCTACTTAAATCAGCTCTTGCATTTAATATTTCCAATAAAGAAGAACCCGTAAAAACAACATTTAAGTGCGGATTCTCATCATAGATATTCTTTAAAACCTGAGGCCAACCCTGCAACTTATGAACCTCATCGATAAAAAGATACTTTCCACCTTTTTTAGAAAATTCATCTACTAGATCCATTAGAGAATGCGTATTGAACCAAAGCGCATCCAAACTCACATAAAGCGTTTTGTCTAGTTGATCAGACAAATGTAGTTTGATGTATTGCAACAACAAGGTTGTTTTACCAATGCCTCTTGCGCCCTTTAGCCCAATTAATCTGGCATTCCAGTTGACTTGATACATGGTATCACGCACAAAGTCTGTGGAAGTTGCACCTAATTTACTGTAAAATTTACTAATTAAAGATTCCATTTTGTTTATCCGAGTAAACAAATATACCTATTTTTCGTATACTCCACTAAACATTTTAAGCTGTAAATGAAGTAGAATGATCGGCTTATCTCCCAAAATCATCCTGAACTCTAATGATATCATCCTCATCAGACGGATGATTGGCGTCAGTATGTTGCCAAATTTCAGCAATCACACCCTGTACCTCAAGGCCCACCAATCTGTGGCGCTCACCTTGTGCCAGCGTAATGACATCGCCCTCATTGTGCACCACTAACTCACCTTCATGGTCATCGTCAGAGCGCACTACGCCAACCTTACCACTCACTACCTTCCAAATCTCTGCCCTGCGGTTATGATACTGCCAAGACAAACGCTTCTCCGGGGCCACGAGTAAAATCTTCGGACTCAACTTCCCACCTATTTTCAAGGTCGAAACATCAAGACCATCAAAGAAAGTGTCAGCGAACTGCTGCGCCTGAGCTTCATCGATAACGTAAAAACCACCCCACGGACGGTTCAGGTCTGAGGAGGTGATGGTGAAGGGGGTGAGGAGGGTGTTGATCATAATTCTTTCTTAAATTGATTGATAAATTTTATTCTGAGAAGAAGACTACATCTTCTTTTTTGTCTTTATTCAAAAATTCAAACTCAAGGGTTCTTTCTATACCTTCACTTAAGGTGTATGGTGCTTTAAAATTTTGTTGTGCTTTATCCGAGTTAAACTGCGTGGTGGCACAGAATTTTTTAACTCTTATTGAACTAATAGCAAATTTCTTTCTGGTAAGGAGCGCCAAAATATCAAAACCGAACCCGCCTAGCATTCCCAAGAAATATGGTATTCTCACCTTTGACAATGATCTACCCATCTTCTTAGTAACTACCGAAGTAAGCTCATTCATGTTCAGGTCTGGTTTGTCAACATAATTATAGATTTCAAAACCTGCTGTTTCGTTCTCTAATAATTGACTGATAAATGCCACAATATTACCAACATATGCCATCGATTTCATATTCTGACCTTTGCCAATCATCATGAATGAACCTGAAGCGATCTGTTTCAGTAAATTGTAAACATTACCTCTATTTCTCTCGCCAAAGATTACAGTTGGACGGATAATTTGAACTTGTCTATTTTCCGGATCTTTATCAAACCAGTCTTTCAAGACCTCTTCTGCCTGTAGTTTACTTTTACCATAATGATTAAAAGGGTCCGTTGGGTGCTTCTCATCCGGATTCACTTTATTAAGTCCATATACAGCAACCGAACTGGTAAAAACAATTTTTGAGATCCCATTTTTATCCATGGCTGCAAGCACATTTTTGATGCCTTGCACATTTACATCGTAGTATAAGGAAGTAGGGCTTACATCATCTCTATGCTCCGCCGCAAGTAAAACAACACGATCTGAACCACCAAGTGCCTCCGCAATTTCTTGCTCATTTCGAACATCACCAATACTTGTAATATCATTAAAAAAATGAGACGGGTTCTTGTCAATATTCTGAACAGGTTTATTCTGCTTAACTAAAAGCTCAAGAAGTCTTGTTCCTACAAAGCCTGAGGCTCCGATTGTTTTAATCATGCGTAAAAAATTGTTTTGCCTTTATGTTAATTCTTCGAAAAATAAGTGAATATGGGAATTTGTTATGATACTTAATCCATGCTCTATAAATCTCCAAATTTCCTCTAAGAATATTTTTTATACTTTTATTACTTTCCCCTCCAACTCTCATTTTCACTAATACTATGGAAATATACTTAGATTTTATTGGTTGTTTCGATGTGAAAATCCTTAGCATAAATTCATAGTCCGCCGCTACTTTTAACGAAGAATCATAAACCCCAAAATCTTCATAGATTTTTCGATGGACGAAAAGTGTAGGGTGTGGTGGGACATGGCCGTGCTTAAAGAATTTTGGATAGTACGCACAACTTTTCCAGTATCTAATTACTTTCTGAAAATTATTTTTATCCACATACTCCAAGTCAGAGTAAATTACTTCTAAGTCTGGGTTATTAATAAACTCATTTAATATCCTGTCTATCACATTCTTATCTGAATAAACATCATCTGCATTTAAAATTCCAATTATTTCACCAGTGGCAATTTTAACACCCTTATTCATTGCATCGTAAATGCCATTATCCTTCTCTGAAACAAGTTTCGAAATATCCTCACTGTACTTTTCAATTACCTCAAGAGTACCGTCAGTAGAACCTCCATCAATTATTATATACTCTATGTTATTATATGTTTGACTCTTTATACTTTTTATCGTATCCTCAATTGTCGAAACCCCGTTATATACAACTGTTATAATACTTACCTTCATACAAACTAAAGGAATTTATTTGTATCAATTAATTCACTAGAAACCAATTCAATACCTTTTTCTATATTAATTTTTGCTTTCCATCCCAAGCCTTCAATTCTTGATACATCCATCAATTTTCTTGGGGTGCCATCTGGCTTTGACTTGTCTAGGATAATTTCACCTTCAAACCCTACAATTGTTTTTACCAATTTTGCAAGATCCAAGATAGAAATATCTTCACCTACACCAATATTTAAGAACTCTTTTTCGTTGTAAGATTTCATTAAAAACAAACAGGCACTTGCAAGATCGTCTACATGTAAAAACTCTCTAAGCGGTGTTCCTGTTCCCCATAATGTGACAGAGTTATCACCGTTATTTTTCGCTTCTATGAATTTTCTTAGAAGCGCAGGTAAAACGTGTGAATTGTTTAAGTCATAATTGTCATTAGGGCCATATAAATTGGTCGGCATGACCGAAATAAAGTTGCAACCGTATTGGTCCCTATAAGCTTCACACATTTTGATTCCTGCAATTTTTGCAATTGCATACGGTTCATTGGTAGGCTCTAATAATCCTGTTAACAAATACTCTTCTTTTAGAGGTTGAGGAGCGTTTTTTGGATAAATACATGATGATCCTAAGAACATTAATTTCTTGACACCGGACAGATATGAGTTGTGAATAACATTGTTTTGTATCATCAGGTTTTCATAGATGAACTCTGCTCGATACGTATTATTAGCAACAATACCTCCAACCTTTGCTGCAGCGAGAAAGACATATTCTGGTTTTTCAGACTCAAAGAATTCCTTTACAGCTAATTGATCCGTTAGGTTTAATTCTTTTGAAGTTCTTAAAACGAGATTATTGTATCCATTTTGCTCAAGCACCCTCACAAGTGCAGATCCAACCATTCCTCTATGACCTGCAATATATATTTTTGAGTCTTTATTCATTTTTGAACTACTAAGAATTATAACCTGCGTTAGCTAATAGAATTGATCTTTTTGTGCGATTAACATCGGCAAATACCATTTCGCTAACAAGAGTTTGAAGTGTATACTTAGGCTGCCAGCCTAAAACCGTTTTAGACTTAGTTGGGTCACCAATTAAAACATCAACTTCAGTTGGTCTAAAATATTTTGGATCAATTGCAATTACAACTTTACCCAACGGCAATTGAAACTCAGGGTTAGAGCAAGAAGAAACAATACCTTTTTCTTCAATACCAACCCCTTCAAATATAATTTCTATGCCTAACTCACTAAATGCCATTCTTACAAAGTCACGTACACGAGTGGTTTCACCCATAGCAATGACAAAATCTTCAGGTTTTTCTTGCTGTAATATTAACCACATGGCTTCAACGTAATCTTTAGCATGACCCCAGTCTCTTTTAGCCTCGAGGTTTCCTAAATAAAGACATTCCTGTACACCTAGGGCAATTGCTGCCGTAGCCATGGTGATTTTTCTTGTTACAAAAGTTTCACCTCTTCTTGGTGATTCATGATTAAACAAGATACCATTACAAGCGAACATATTATATGCTTCACGATAATTTTTGGTAATCCAGAAACCGTATATTTTCGCAGCACCATAGGGCGATCTTGGATAAAAAGGCGTGTTTTCATCGTAAAGACCTTTCTCATTCTTATTCGTGGATAGACCTCCGTATAGCTCTGAAGTAGAAGCTTGATAAATTTTAGTCTTTTTCTCCAATCCCAAAATTCTTATTGCCTCTAAAAGACGCAAAGTACCAATACCATCAACATTCGCCACATATTCAGGAGAATCAAAAGATACCTTTACGTGACTCATCGCACCAAGATTATATATTTCATCTGGCTGAACTTCTTGAATGATGCGAATAATATTAGTAGAATCTGTCAAATCACCGTAATGCAATTTGAAGTTGACATTCGACTCATGTTGATCTTGATATAGATGATCTATTCTTTGCGTATTAAAAGAGGATGCTCTTCTTTTTACACCATGAACTTCGTAACCTTTTTCTAACAATAATTCGGCTAGGTAAGAGCCGTCTTGGCCTGTGATGCCAGTGATTAGGGCTTTTTTCATTAATTAATAACAAATAGATAAATAAATTAACTCTAGATATTTTTTTCGTAAAGTTCCTGACTCATTTTTATTTGTGTTTTTAACATTCTTGTATAATCCTAACTTGTTTAATGATCTGTAGAATCCAACAAACCAGAACAAATAGCGAATTAATAATGCAATGATGACTGCTAACTTCAGAAATAAAAATTTTCTTTTTTTATAATGTTTTTTATAAACATACAGCAATCCTCTAATATCATTTTCAAAAGAAAACAATGAGGTTTTACTAGATGAAGTTCCTCCTAAATGGATTATTTTTGAAGCTGTATTATATACTAATTGTAAATTATTTTTATTGGCCCTGATTCCAAATTCACAATCTTCGTGATAAAACATCAAATTTTCATCTAATTTACCAATTGATTTTATTACATTAGAGTTAATAAGGATACATGCAAACGATAAATAACTCACAGTACTATCTTGAACAATATTCCCCTTGAGGAAAGCAAAATCAAATTTTTTTAATAACCTTTTTAATAAATTTGATTTTGAAAATCTAAGAATAATCCTATACCATTCAGTTAATCTTAGAAATATTTTAACCGACGAAGGAAAGTCAAACCAACTTCTCTGAATTGTCAGGTCACTATTCAATAATATCGGAGCACAAATATCATAGCCATTTTTAACAGTAGAATCATATAAATCCTGCAAACTGGTTTCAAAAAGAATCGTATCACTGTTCAGCAATAAAATATATTTACCAGTACTTTTATCAATGCCTATATTATTAGCACGAGAAAAACCAATATTTTCATTGAGTTCAATCAAATTTAGATTAGGGAACCTCTGACGAATATTTTCTTTTGTCCCATCAATTGAATTATTGTCGATAACAATTATTTCAATTTCAATTGAAAACTTTGATTTATAGATTGATTCTATACATTGAGCTGTTATCTCATTTGTATTAAAACTGACTATGATTATTGATAAGTCGACTTTTTTCAAAACTAAAATGTTGTAAAATTATATGGTTTTAATAATCCAGTTAGAGTGATATTTACAAATAAGAGAAATAAAGAAAGAATCAAAACTAATGAAGAACTTAAATATTTTTCATGGTAAAGAAGAGCCAACATTGGAAAAAGACAAATTTGGACAACACCAAATATTTCACTAAAGCGAAAAGCGAAAAGATAAAAATCATAAAAGAAAAATGCAACCGATAATGAAATAAAACTGACCTTCAATAAAAAAATAAAATAAATTGATTTTTCACTTAAGATTTTCCAATTGTACAATAAAAAGAAATTCAATATTAGATAAACCAGAAATCGATTTAGTAGACTTATGTTTGTATTTGACGTAGCCTCTTCCATAAATGATTTATAAGCATCCACTTTCATTCCAAAAAACCCTGACAGATACTGATCAAATAAATCCAACACACTCAATCCGGATAAATAAAAAAGAAGATTGAAAATCATTAAGTAAATCCAAAATTTAGGATTAATACTGTCTGACTTTAAAAAATATAGAGGGATTGTGACCAAAATTGATAAATGAAAAAATGATGCCGCAAGAATTAAAGCGATAAATCTCAAAAAATTCCTATTTATAATATCTGGTATAGCTAATAAAAATAATCCAGATGCTACCCCAATTCTAATTTGTGTCATTTCATGAAATAAATAAAAATTTGAGTAATAAATAAGGATTGCTAAATAAGAAAATCTTAAACCAGAGATTTTTAAAATGGCTAAATATTTAAAAAATACCCCGAGTAAAGCATATATAATAAAAACCAAAATATATGACTCACTAAAAAAACTTGAAAAATTTGTAATTATCTTAAATCCAGGCTCACTAAACTCAATTACATCTCCACCAGCTTTAATTATATCGATTGATTCCAGATAATTTTCATAATCTCGAGAAACACCTCTTCCACGAAATCCTGCTAAAATGGTAAGTAAAAAAAATATTATAGTGTGAAAAAAAAGAGTGGTGTATTTTGATGTACTAAGATAGGTAGACAAAAAATAAAAAAAATAAATGATAAAAGGTATGATAAAATATATTAGCATTTATTCTCTAAGATCGTTATTAAATTATCGGTCACATTTACCCAAGATAGGTGTTGAACATCATTATTTGCTCGGATACACTTTTCACGAAAATTCTCTGTATTAGAAATAATATCTTTTACTTGGTCCACAATACTTATCTCACTTTCTGGCGCACAAAGCCATGCATTATCTTTGTGTGCTGGATAATAAAAAGTTGTTATCACTCCTGTGCCACATGCCATTGCTTCAATAACCGGATAGTGCACTGCCCCAAACTGAGCTATCCCTGGGGCTACAAGGATATCAATGTTCCTGTAAAATTCAGCTAACTCCAAATCATTTTTTGGATATGTTGCTTTTATAGTATTATCTATCATCTTTTCATTTCCAAAAACTGCCATATGTAATTCGCAATTTATTCCCATTTTTCTTAATAAATCAAATGCACGAATTACATAAATTGTACCCTTGACCTCCTCCACTCTCCCTACGCAACCTAATACTATTGGTTCATTATCAAAATTTGTTTTATAATTTTTACCTACTGAATTAAAAATTCGAAAATCTATTCCAGGAAAAACTAAATGTTGCGCTTTCAAATTTTTAAAGTTATAATAAATTGGTGAGTTTACTATTCGAGTAAGATTCAATCTATACGAAAATGAAATTAATTTAGATGATAATTTTCCTTTTAGTGATCGGCTAAAAAACTCTGGCTCATAGGCCTGAACATAATAATATTTATTCGGATTTGATTTAGATAAATAAACAACAAATGCAGTTAGTGAATATGTCGCCAATAATGTATCGCGATTACTTGTATATCTATTTACTGCCAAGCGTAGAGCATTTAGTTGAACCAATCTTTTTAATAATGACAATTTGTTATTGAAACCTGGTTGACTCGTTTGATGATTTTTATCAATAATGATTCCTTGATTATTTACATAACTTACTTGAGCACTGGTAGGGTAATATGGAGATACTACTCCATTCGTAGTTGTACTTATAAATATCACCTCGTGACCTTTGCTTACAAGATTTGAAGCTAATTCAGATAGTACACGAAACCCACCTGATCTTCCAAAACTTATAACTGGAATAAATACTTTCATTCGATTCTAGATTTGAATAATAACTTTCTAAATAAAATAACCATGAAAATTAAATACATAAAATAATTGATCGCAAACGCAAAACTGCCGCCTTTTAAACCAAATTTACCTATAAGGACAATTGACAAAATAACATACAGAATATTAAAAATAATTTCTGAAATAATATAGTGAAATGTCATTGCTTTTGCTAGAAGAATATACGCTAAAATAAATGATGTTATCTTAAAAAGATCACCAATCAATTGCCAAAAAAATAAATCACTCATGCCAGAAAATGAATTTGAAAAGAGCAATAAGATGATAGAACTTCTATTTAAATAAATTAAAAATGCGCTCAACAGGACAAATGGGATTATTAATTTATAACCATGTAAAATCTCAAGTCGAATTAAATGATCTGATTTAAGTGATGATAATTTGGGTAAATAATATATGTTAAGTGTTGTAATTATTAATAATAAATAACCATCCGATACCCTTAACATTCCCTGCCAAATTCCTGAGGATTCTACACCTAATTTTCTTTCTATAAATGATCGTAAATAAATTTGCACAATAGGCTGTGCAATTGCTGTTACTAAGGCCATTAGACTAAAGCTTGCAAGTTTTTTTGCCATTGAAAAATTTAATGATCTTAGTATATCTTTTATACTAAGCAAAACTAATTTTTGAAATTTAAATAGGGTTGTAAAAAAAACAATGATTTGAGAAAAAACTAAAGCAATTAGCACCCCTATTAACTTATATTTTAGGGTAAAAAAAAGAGCGAAAACAAGATAAAATAAGCTCCCAAGAGAAGTTAAGGCTGTATACTTTTTAATTTCTCCTAATCCATTTAAGAAAGATAAAAAAAGGGTATTTACAGCATAAAAAATCAATGAAATTCCCAGAAAAAATACTATGTTTTCGAATTTCACATCACCAAATATTAATTTCGATATTATTCTGGAAAAAATAACAGTTAAAATACTAGTTAGTATTGTAAAAAAAATAGTTATTTGAAAAGAGGTAGTTAATACAACTTGTAATTTTTTCTCATCATCTTTAAACTCTGCTGCATACTTAATCACCCCATTATTAATTGCCCCATTTGAAGAAGTAGTAAGTACTAAATTTAAGTTCATGAGAGAGCCCAGAAATGCAACCCCGGATGGTCCCGAAATTATCGCAATAATTTTATTAATTAAAAAGCCCGTAGATATTTTTACCAGAGTAAAAAATCCAGAAAAAATTGAAGTTCTAATAAGTTTCAAAAACTAAAAATTTAGAGTTTTTTGAGTTATCTCAATTTCTGAAGTATTAATACCTTGCCAAATTGGTAGACTAAGTACTGTATTATGTACATCCTCTGTTATCGGATATTCACCATTGAATTTCCCTCTATATGCCTCCTGCCTGTGAGGAGGAATAGGATAATGAATCAAAGTTTGAATTTGATTTTCCTCTAATCGTTTTTGAAGTGCATCTCTATTTTTGGTACGGACAACAAATAAATGCCAGACATGCTCGCCTTCGTTTCCTGGTTCGGGCAGGATAATTTCAGGGTTGTTGATATTCTCAAGGTAAAACTTAGCTATTTTACGACGCTCCTGAGTTTCTAAATCTAAATACTTGAGTTTGACAGATAAAAAAGCTGCTTGAATTTCATCTAAACGACTATTATAACCTTGGTAAATATTATGGTACTTTTTGTGAGAACCATAATTAGCCAAAGCTCTAATAGTTGTTGCAAGTTGATCATCATTCGTTGAAACTGCACCAGCATCGCCTAGCGCTCCTAGATTTTTTCCAGGATAGAAACTAAATCCGGCAGCATCACCTAAATTTCCTGTTTTAATACCGTTCCATTCTGCACCGATGGCTTGTGCATTATCTTCAATAATTTTAAGATTATTAGCTTTTGCTATCTCTACTAACTTTTGATCCCAGCAAACTCTACCATATAAATGAACAATCATTATTGCTTTAGTTCGTGGACTTAGGTGCTGTTCAATGAGATTAATATCAAGATTATATGTTGAAATGTCCGGTTCTACCAATACTGGCACTAAATTATTATCGGTAATAGCAAGAATTGTAGCTATATATGTATTTGCTGGTACAATAATTTCATCCCCATCTAAAAATATACCCAATTCTTTATACGCCCTAATAATCAATCTTAGCGCATCTAATCCATTGGCAACACCAATAGCATTTTTTGAGCCTACATATGAAGAAAGCTCAGCTTCGAACTTGCTGACTCGATTTCCTAATAAATACCAACCAGAATCAATTACTTCAGCTGCTACTGCTTTTAACTCAGCACCGTACTGAGCGTTTATTTTTTGTAGATCAAGGAATTTAATCATTTGACAACCAATTTTCGTATCCAATATTCTCCCATGGCATCCCTCTACTAAAATTGTATGGCCATGGATAATGACTTTCTCCAGTTATTCTATCTTTAATTTCTCTAACATCTTTTAGAGGTTTTGCTGGGTTACCAATAACTAACATATAATCATCGACATCTTTACTAACCACTGAGGATGCCCCGACTAAAGCATGTTCGCCAATCTGTACACCTGGAAGTAAAATACTTGAAACACCAATTTGACTATAATCCTTTATTTTTGGCCCTATACAAATTTCAGAAGGTGGAGTTGGATCATTAGTTAAAACGACATAAGGATAAACAAAAACAAAATTTCCTATTTCACTTTTTTGTCCAACATGTACATTACTATGAAACCAACAATAATCACCAATTTGAGCATACCCTTGAAAATCACACAATGTGCCCACTCTGCAGTATTTTCCAAAGGTTATTTTTTCACGTATTGTAACCCTGTGACCTGTTGAAAATCCTTCACCAAAAACAGATCCAGCATAGATAATTGAATGACTTCTTATTAAAGAATTTTTTCCAATTTTTGTTTCTGGATTCTGGTAATTAGAATCTTGGTAATAGTCACCCAGTGGCTCTCCTATTACACAATCGTTTGAAATGATTGTGCCGTCCTCAATTATAACATTGTCATAAATTATTGAATTATCTCCAATTTTAACGTTCCTACCAATCTTGGCTTTTTCACTAATGAAAATATTTTTACTATTAAATTTCACTTTACTTAATTTCATTTAAAAAATTCGAATAATTTCGAATATAGTCTAATTCATCATATACGTGAGAGGCTAAAACAAGACAAATTGAACCACTAGAAAAATTAATCTCAGATGCCCAAATTCCAGGTGGAATGTGTAATCCGATATCTGGACGATTTAATAGTACCTGTCTCTTTGTATTTCCATCATCTAATAATACCTCAAAGCTGCCACTGGCCGCCACTAAAAACTGATGGCATTCCTTGTGCGCATGTGCCCCTCTTGACTCACCTCCGGGAATATCATAGAGATAAAAAACTCTTTTTATCTCAAACGGAATCTCTTTACCATTATTTACAGCAGTTATGTTGCCCTTTCTGTCTCCAATTTTATTGAGGTGGATTAACTCGCAATTATAAACTGATATGTTACTCATTTGTTCCCGCGTTTTAGCTGAAGTAATCAATATCCCTAATGTAATCACTTTCCAAATATTCAGTGCTTGACAGATGTAAGGCGAGGGCATTTGTTGAAAAATTTTCAATATGCCTCCAGGTTTTTGGTGGTAAATAAAGTCCAAAGTAACTTCTATTGAGTGAAATTTTTTGAATTTCACCGCTTAGATTTGTTATAACAACGTCAAAACTACCACTGAGAGCTATGATTAATTCGTGTTGTTCCTTATAGGCATGCCCTCCTCTTATTTCACCTCCCGGAACATCATAGGTCCAAAAAACTCTTTCTACTTTAAATGGAATCTGTTCAGGGTGTTGAAGAAACGTTAAATTACCTCTAGGATCTGTTATTTTGGGTAAAGAAATTAACTTGTGAGTCATACTAATAAATACCTTAAAAATTTACTAAGAATTAATATCAAAGCCGATAGAAATGAAAACAGCATATAAAACAGAACCGCCGCCTTATATTTGCCCAATTTATCAACCTTAAGGGGTAAAATCGGCTCATCAATAATTTCAATTATCGGCTCCTCCTGAGCTCTCTGAATTTTTGTCACTTCCAAATTCTGAATTACATTTCCATACATACTTTTCAATACCTCTACATCAATTTGTTTTTTAACCTGATTCGTCTTATGGCGCATCAAAGGTGTATGGCTATTTAAATCTGTCTCGAAAGCTAATGTAGTGATGGATCCATCTAATAAACCTCTAATCGAATCTCTTTTATTGGTGAGTTCCTCTTCTGCTCTCATGAGTTTACCAATCTTGATTTCCAAATACAAATCAATAGCATTTTTTACTAGTGCCTTTGAAAACAAATAGGCCCATTGCTCATTAACATCCTTTACATCAAGATTAATAATGGTAGTTTTTTTATCTAATCTTTCAGCAACTATTTGTGTTTCCCTAATACTCTTTGTGATCGCTAAAAGTAAACTATCTTGTGCTCTGTTAAAAATAACCGAATCAAGAACTTTTGGATAAATTTTGATTTTTTTCTCCTTCAGCCCTTTCTCGAAGTGATTTTTTAGATAAGCATTTAACAAATTGTCCCCGTTAAGATCTTCTTGAGGTTCTTTTAAAGATTGATGTATGATTCGATTTGACTTCATCAAATAAAGAACATTCTCACCGCCAAACATACCACTGCTCGAACTTGTTGGAATATCTCCAAGACCAAGGGAACTTGCTAAACCTCCTAATGCCCCTCCCGATCCATTTTTTTGTTCAAGGGTAAAACTCACGCTAGATGTGTAAGTTGGTTTTGTGAAATATTTAGCGTATGCAAGACCTAATGCTCCACCAATTATTCCAGCAATAATAATTCGCCATTTATAGCCCCACAAATAGCTAATCCATTCTTTAGCTTTCCAAATCAGTTCTTTCAAACTGATTTCCTCTTGTTGAGTTTCTTGTTTTGTAAGTTGCTCAGACATCTTATAATTGTTTAAGCAGTAAGCTAATAGTTAAAATAGAAGAAATTGCCTGGAAAGATCTAGAGAATATGGCATCATAATCAACCTCTTTCTTCTCCTTATCCAATTTCTCCTCGGTCTTTTTCGTAATCACGATTTCGCCACCGTTTAGTACGCTAGGATAATCATTGAAAACCCCTAGTATGCGTTTTGTACCGTCTACTTGTCCAGAGGGGTAGGCCACGGCAACAGAGCGCCTATCGGCATCTCTATCAAAGCCGCCGGCGTATTCTCTGATATACCACCTTGCTGATTTTTTGCCTTGATACACAAAGTTCATGCGTTCAAGCATTAAAGTGTCAAGTTGTGGATATTGGGTGCCTTCTAGGCGGATGCCGAAGGTGTTTTGGTAAGGTAGAATGCTCACAACATCGCCACTCATTAACAATGGGTTGCGCTTGTTAGAGTGTTGGTGGCGGAGTGCTTTTTTGAGGTCAAGGCCAATTGGGCCCACTTCATTGGCACTTCTGTAAACAACTGCAAGTTCTTTATTAGCCATGGCGTTGAGGCCACCTGCGTCTTTCACGAGATCAGACAGACGGTAAGGTCTTGCCGGCATGGGGTAAGAGCCCGGGTATTTAACCTCACCCGCAATTTCAACTTGTTTGGAAGTGTTGTAGTGCATGAGGTCTCGGACCAAAATTTGGTCGAACGGCAACAAATTAAAGATCGGGTCTTTGCCAACGAGGTTGAAGTTGCTGTCTAGTTTGACCACAATGCGCTCATAACCAGAACCTCTTTTGTTAGAGTAAGTGAGTCTGAAGATTTCTACTCTAGAAAGGTCAGCAGAAGGTTTTTCGCCACCAGCCATGAGCAATACGTCTTTGATTTTGAGGTCAGGGCTGTAAGGCATGCTTTGAGGCTTTTGTACAGACCCACCCACAGTGATGTTAGACGCCACACTGTAAACACTTTTGTCGTAGATCATGAGGTGGTCTCCAGCGCGCAACACCACCAAATTGCTGGTGTCTTTGAGGTTGACCCTAAAATACTGATAGCTGTCTGGCGTATACCAATCGCGACGGCGCACATAGGCCACATCTGAGGCCGTTGGCAACAAGCCTCGCCCTAAACCAAGTGCATCTGAAATAGTGAGTTGATCTCCGAAGGCCAATTCTCTTTCGAAGGGTTCACGAACGGCACCGCTCACCTCTACTTTGGCAGCGTTTATATATTCTTGGCGGTCAAAGATTCTGAGGTGGTCTCCTGCTTTGAGCATAGTGCTACCATCTTTGGACGGCACCACCGCAATGTATTCTAGGTGGCCGGGTTGTGTGAGGTTTTGTCTTAAAATATATGCGGTGTCTGTGGCAGTGGCTTTAAGGCCTCCGGCAAGTGCCAATGCATCAGCAACACTCACGGCATCTTTCAATGACAACAGCTTTTTAAACGGCATGCGCACCGCCCCACTCACCTCTACTAGTTGTTGGTCGGTGTAAAGCGCGAGGTCGAATACATTGATTTTGTCTTTCTTTTCGAGTTTGAAAGTAGCAGCCGCTGCGCTATCTACTTTGATAATTTGTTGGGTGCCGTCTAGCAAGGTGCGCTCAACAAAATAAAGCTCAGTGCTGGCTTGATTTTTAAGTTGCGCTTTTTGCAACAATGCCCCAAGGGTAAGGTTGGCCGTGAGTTCATAAGTGCCTGGGTAATACACCGCACCCAATACCTCTGCAAATTGCTCTAAGCTTTTGTTGTTGGTGCGTACCCTCACGATGTCTCCGTCTTGTAGTTCTACCTTGAGTTTGCCGCTCAGGATATCCGACAGTTTATATTCAGTGAGGCTGGGTTCTGCACCAGTATAGCGCTCTACCTGCACATATTCTGCATAGGTGTTGTAGTTGAGGCCACCTGCAAAAGTGATGAGTTCTTTGATGCCTTCCTTGGCCACCAATTCATAGCGCATTGGGCGCTTTACGCCACCTTCTAAAGTAATGAGTTTCTGAACCACAGGCACAAACAAGATGTCATTGTGCTGGAGGTCAAACTGAAATTGTGCGCTGGGGTTGTTTAAAAACGCATAGAGGTCAATCTTTTTGCGGGTTTCACCTCTGATGAGTTCAATGGCGCGTACCGAACCTAGCTCGGTGGGGCCACCCACTGCAGCTAGTGCGTTTATTGCTGTATTGAGTGCAGAAAGCTGAATGCTACCTGATTTGCCTGTTTCTCCGAAAATATTGACACTGAGCATTCTGGCTTTTTGCAGCGTGAGTGCAAATTCATCAGACTGAAAACGGTAGGCTACTGAAAAACGATTGCGCACCACCTTGCGCGCCTCTCTGAGGGTGAGGCCCTTTAAATAAATTTGGGCCATTCCGGCAGGGCTCACAAACCCCGCTTCATTGATCGTCAAAAGAAGGTCAGCCTGAGAAATGCCAAAAATGGTGATCCTGATTTGATCACCGGCGCCCAACACATAAGTATCTGGCGCACTAGCGCCGTCAGTGCTCAGGGTAGGTTCTAGCTTGTGGTCTGTAAAAATTTGATGCCCATATATGCCTAGGGCTTTGGGTAAAACAACGGCGGTGTCTTGTTTGATGACCAAATTAGAATCGGGCACCGTAACAACCGGCTCCGGTTTATCTTGTTTGGGCAAATCTTTAACTTCAGCGGCGGGCGCCTCTTTCATTTTGGCATCTTGCTGTTGTTCGTCTTGCTTGACCTTATTCGCAGCCAACTCATCGAGCACAGCCGTGATTTCAGCTTTGTTGGCAAGTAAATCTTCAGGAGCCATTTTTTCAATATCAATACCTTTAGCAGCTAGCGCGCTTTGTGCTTCAGCCTCAGAGAGGCCACGTTTGTCTAGCTCGGTTTTAATAATGAAGCCCTGGTCTGCAGGCAACTGCGCAAAGGCAGCCGAGTGCAGCAATGTAAAAAGTACCGTGAGTAACGTACATTTTAATAAACGCATATGTTGGATTTTAAGACGCAAAATTAAAGAATTGCAAGCAGTTATACTAATTTGGGCGCTGCATGGCTTCGCCGCGGTGAGCCACAGTGGCAAACCCATTTATAAAGCCCTAAAAGCAGCGGCGCTTTGCGCTACAACACTTTTACAAAGCTTTTGGGCACGTTAATGCCAAAAGCCACCCCGAGGTGGCGTATTTCTATTTTGACGCGCAGCGAGTTCAAAACCTGAACGGCTGTGCCGATAATTCCTTTAAAGGGCCCGCGCAGCACTTCAATGGCTACACCTGGAGCTAAGTTTTGCGCAGCTAATTCTGGTGCGGCAGCTTGTTGCAGCAAAATTTGCAAATTGAGTATTTCTTGGGGCTGCACCACAGCGGGTTTACCTAAATAGCGCAAAACGCGGCTGAAACCCAAGATGTTGTATAGCCCTGAAAGCTGTGCTTCGGTGCAACGCACAAAAACTACTGAAGAAATAAGGGGCTTTTGGATCTTTTTTTTGCGATCAGACCACTGTTTGAGCTCTTCTTGAAGCGGCAGATATACCTCATAGCCAGCGTGTTGCAAACGCTCGGCAAACTTTTTTTCTGCTTGCGCTTTGGTATAGACCACAAACCAACTAAAAATAGGGGCAATTAAGGGAAATTCCTTTGCTGTATTGGCTTGTGTAGTGGTTTTTAGCATAAAAGCTTTTTTCGCTTAACTGAAACAAAATTAGTGCTTTTCTCTTATTTTCCCCTATTTTTTGTCAATATTTTCCGTTTCTTTGTATTTATGAAAGGGCTACAAATGGTCGATCTTCAGACCCAATATCAGCAAATCAAACCCGAAATTGATGCCGCCATTGCGCGCATTTTGCAAAAAGGCGTCTTTATTGGAGGGGAAGAAGTGCAAACGTTTGCTGCAGAACTCGGGCATTACCTAGGCGCCGCGCATGTCATACCATGTGCCAATGGCACCGATGCCCTGCAAATTGCACTCATGGCCCTTGGCTTGCAGCCTGGTGATGAAGTTATTACACCAAGCTTTACCTACATTGCCACCACAGAAGTCATTGCCCTTTTGGGCCTCACGCCTGTTTTTGTTGAGGTAGACCCTAACACCTTTTGCATAGACCCTTTAGCTATTGAAGCAGCCATTACGCCGCGCACCAAAGCCATTGTGCCGGTGCACCTTTATGGCCAAGCTGCCAACATGGAGGCCATCATGCAATTGGCGCACAAGCACCAACTTTTTGTTGTGGAAGACAACGCCCAAGCCATTGGCGCGCACTACTCTTTTGCTAACGGCACCCAAGCCCAAACAGGCACCATTGGGCACATTGGTTGCACTTCGTTTTTCCCGAGTAAGAACCTCGGTTGCTATGGCGATGGCGGAGCGCTTTACACCCAAGATGCCCAACTGGCCGAAAAAATAAGAATGATTGCCAACCATGGCCAAAAAGTCAAATATGTGCACGAGGTAGTAGGCTGCAACTCCAGGTTAGATGCCTTGCAGGCGGCCATATTGCGTGTCAAATTACAAAAGCTCAACAGCTACATTGCCGCACGCCAAGCGGTTGCCGCTGCTTATGACGCTGCTTTTCAACATGTTTCAGGTTTGAGCATCCCTGTACGCTCAAGCTACAGTACACACGTGTTTCATCAGTACACCCTCAAGGTGCACAACGGGCAGCGCGAGGCCTTACAACAACACCTGCAAGCGCTCGGGGTGCCTACCATGATTTACTACCCTATACCGGCTCACAAACAACACATGTTTGCCCAATTTGGGGTTTCCAATTTAAGCTTGCCCGTATCTGAAGCGCTCTGCACCGAAGTGCTTTCTTTACCTATCCATACCGAAATGCTCCCAGAGCAACAACAATACATCATCGAATCCGTTTTATCCTTTTTTAAATGAAACACATCGCAGTTATAGGCACCGGATACGTTGGTTTAGTTACCGGAACTTGCTTTGCCGAAATGGGCAATCAGGTCATTTGCATAGACAACAACGCCCAAAAGGTAGCCAAAATGCAGGCCGGGGAAATCCCGATCTATGAGCCCGAACTCGATGTATTGTTTGAGCGCAATATCAAAGCAGGGCGCTTGCATTTTACTACCGAACTTGCTGCAGGCATTCAAGATGCCGAAATCATTTTCTTGGCCCTCCCTACCCCTCCGGGTGCAGACGGCGCGGCCGACCTCTCCTTTGTATTGGGCGTAGCCGAAGAACTCGGCAAACTTATTACCTCCTACAAAGTCATTGTAGACAAAAGCACTGTGCCGGTAGGCACCGCCGAAAAAGTGCAAGCAGCCATTGCTAAAAATGCACAAACTGAATTTGCGGTGGTGTCTAACCCCGAGTTTTTACGCGAAGGTTTTGCTGTTTCAGACTTCATGAAACCCGACCGTGTGGTGATAGGCTGTTCAGACAGCCGTGCGGCTGACACCATGGAAGCGCTCTACAAACCTTTTGTAAGACAGGGCAACCCGATTTACATCATGGATGAAAAATCAGCAGAGCTGACCAAATATGCAGCCAACGCCTTTTTGGCCACCAAGATTACTTTCATGAATGAAATAGCCAATTATTGTGAGCTAGTGGGCGCAGACGTTGACCAAGTGCGCGTGGGCATGGGCTCAGATGCCCGTATTGGCAAGCGCTTTTTGTTTCCGGGCATGGGCTATGGCGGCTCTTGCTTCCCGAAAGATGTGCAGGCCTTGGCGCTATCTGGCCAAGAGCAGCACTATCAGTTTCAGATCTTAGAGGCGGTCATGAAGGTCAACAACAGCCAAAAAATCATTTTGCTGCCACGCATGCAAGATTTTTTCAGAGGGCAACTTGCTGGCAAGCGCATTGCAGTCTGGGGTTTGGCCTTTAAGCCCGACACCGATGACATCAGAGAAGCACCTGCCTTAGAAATGATTGCAGGGCTTTTGGCCGCTGGAGCCAGTGTGTGTGCCTTTGACCCTGAGGCCATGCCAAATGTCAAGAGCTTACTGGGCGACCAAATTAACTACGCCACCGACGAATACCAAGCGCTACAAAATGCAGATGCGCTTTTGATTTGCACCGAATGGGGCATTTTCAGAAACCCAAATTTTGTTGCAATGAAAGACCTCATGAAAGATGCCGTTATTTTTGATGGGCGCAACCTCTATGACATACAAGACATGACCGCCAAAGGTTTTTACTATAGCAGCATTGGCCGCCAAAACATCTACAGAAGCCTATGAAAAGAGTCTTGATTACCGGAGCAGCCGGCTTTTTAGGATCTCATCTGAGCGAACGCTTTTTAGCAGATGGCTATCAAGTAATTGGCATGGATAACCTTATTACAGGCAGCCTCAAAAACATAGCGCCTTTTCAAGACAACCCAAACTTTATGTTTGTAAAACATGACGTTTCAAAGCATATTGAAATAGAGGGCCCGCTAGACTACATATTACATTTTGCTTCACCAGCCAGCCCCATTGATTATTTAAAAATTCCGATCCAGACCCTCAAAGTAGGGTCTTTGGGTATTCATAATTGCCTAGGTTTGGCCAAAGCCAAAGGCGCGCGCTTGCTCATTGCCTCTACCTCGGAGGTCTACGGAGACCCAACTGTGCACCCACAGCCTGAAAGCTATTGGGGTAATGTGAACCCTGTGGGGCCGCGTGGCGTCTATGACGAAGCCAAGCGCTTCCAAGAAGCCATGACCATGGCCTACCATACCTACCACGGCCTCGAAACGCGCATTGTGCGTATTTTTAATACGTATGGCCCACGCATGCGCCTCAACGACGGCCGCGTGTTGCCTGCCTTCATTGGCCAGGCACTCAGAGGCGAAGACCTCACCATTTTCGGTGATGGCTCTCAGACGCGCTCTTTTTGCTACGTCGATGACCTCGTGGAGGGCATTGTGCGCTTGTTGCACTCAGACCACGCCGAGCCCGTAAACATTGGTAACCCCGATGAAATTACCATAGCGCAATTTGCCGAAGAAATCATTGCCCTTACCGGCACTGACCAAAAAGTCATTTACAAAGATTTGCCGGTTGACGACCCTAAACAGCGCCAACCAGATATTACCAAAGCACGTAAACATTTAAATTGGGAGCCCAAAATTGACCGCGCAGAAGGCCTCAAGCGCACCTATGCATATTTCAAAAGTCTAAGCCAAGAAGAATTGCGCCAAACCGAACACGCCCAGTTTGATCAATACATTAAAAAATGAGTAACTATTTTGCCCACCCTACTGCCGTGATCGATGCCCCTTGCCAAATTGGCGACGGCACCAAGATCTGGCATTTTTCGCATTTGATGCCGGGCTGTGTGCTCGGTGAAAATTGCAATATTGGGCAAAATGTGGTCATTTCACCAGAAGTGGTGTTAGGCAAAAATGTCAAGGTGCAAAACAACGTGAGCATCTATACAGGTGTAAGCTGCGATGACGACGTCTTTTTAGGCCCTTCTTGCGTGTTTACTAATGTAATCAACCCCAGAAGTGCAGTGAACCGCCGAGACAGCTACCTGAAAACACACGTAGGCAAAGGAGCCAGCATTGGCGCCAACGCCACCATTGTTTGCGGACACAACATTGGAGCCTTTGCCTTTATTGGCGCTGGTGCGGTAGTGACCAAAGAAATTCCGGCCTATGCTTTAGTGGTAGGCAACCCCGCCAGACAATTAGGTTGGATGTCTGAGTTTGGGCAGCGCCTAAATTTTGATACCAATGGGCTAGCCACCTGCCCTGAAAGCGGCCAACAATATCAATTGAAAGAAAACCGAGTAGAAAGAATCTCATGAGTAAAATAAAATTTGCAGTAATCGGGGCCGGCCACATTGGCAAGCGCCACGCCGAAATGATCCGCCGCGATGCCGAAGGAGTATTAGTAGCCTTGATAGACCCGCGTGGCAAAGAAGCCTGCGGCGCCCAAGAGTTTGAGGTGCCTTTCTTTAGTAGCATCGAAGAATTACTCGCAAGCGGCCTAGACTATGACGTCATCAACGTGTGCACCCCTAACGGTTTACACGCCGAGCAAGCCAAAAAAGCACTCGAGGCTGGCAAGCATGTGGTTTGTGAAAAACCAATGGGCCTGAGCAAAGAAAGCTGCGAGCAAGTCATTTATACCGCCCTGCAAGCCAACAAGCAAGTTTTTTGTGTGATGCAAAACCGTTATTCGCCACCTAGTGTCTGGATCAAAGATCTCATTGAGCGCAAAGTGTTGGGAGATATTTATATGGTGCAACTCAATTGCTACTGGAACCGCGATGAGCGCTACTACAAAGCAGGCGGCTGGAAGGGCACCAAAGACCTCGACGGCGGCACGCTCTTTACGCAGTTTAGCCATTTCATTGACATTATGTATTGGCTCTTCGGAGACATCACCAACATTCAAGGCAAGTTTGCCGACTTCAACCACAAAGATTACACCGATTTCGAAGACTCTGGTTTTGTAAGCTTTGACTTCTTGAATGGCGGCATGGGTTCTTTGAACTACTCCACATCGGTAGCTAACCAAAACTTAGAGTCTAGCATGACCATAATTGGCCAAAATGGCTCGGTAAAAATTGGCGGGCAATACATGAATGAGGTAGAGGTTTGCAACATTACTGGCTATGAAATGCCAGAACTGGCACCAACCAACCCAGGCAATGACTACGGCCCCTACAAAGGTTCAGCAGCTAACCATAATTATGTCATTACAAACGTCATCGACACCCTTAATGGCCGCACCGCACCAACCACCAACGCCCTCGAAGGCCTCAAGGTGGTAGATATCATTGAGCGTATCTACGCCGTGCGCGACGCTCAATTTTCAAATTTATAATACCTCAGCAGACCATGATTTATCAGGAGCTCATCGATAACAACAACAAACTGGCCGTCATTGGCTTGGGCTATGTAGGTTTGCCTATTGCGCTCGAGTTTGCCAAAAAAATTGAAGTCATTGGTTTTGATATCAATGCCACGCGCATTGCCCAAATGCAAAAAGGCCAAGACCCTAGCCGAGAGCTAGAAAGCAGTGCTTTTGATGGATGCAACATCACCTTTACCAATGAGCTCGATGTTTTAAAGCAAGCGCAATTTTATATTGTTGCCGTGCCTACCCCCATAGACAGCAGCAACCTACCCGATCTCAAACCCTTGTTGGCAGCCAGCCGCACGGTTGCCCAAGTGCTCAAAAAAGGAGACTACGTGGTGTTTGAATCTACGGTTTACCCGGGCTGTACCGAAGAAGATTGCATTCCTATCTTAGAAGAAGTTTCTGGGCTCAAGTTTCAAGAAGACTTCAAGGTAGGTTATTCGCCAGAGCGCATCAACCCCGGAGACAAACAACACACGTTGCAAAATGTCATTAAAATAGTGTCAGGTTCTTGCCCTGAATCTTTAGCGCAAATTGCTAAAGTGTACGAATTGGTGGTGGAGGCAGGTGTACACCGTGCGCCTTCTATTAAAGTAGCAGAAGCTGCCAAAATTGTAGAAAACACGCAGCGCGATGTCAATATTTCTTTGGTCAATGAGCTGTCTATTATTTTTAACAAACTGGGCATCAATACCTTTGATGTATTAGAAGCCGCAGGCACCAAATGGAACTTCTTGCATTTTTACCCTGGCTTAGTGGGTGGCCACTGCATTGGCGTAGACCCTTACTATTTGGTACACAAAGCCATGCAAGTGGGTTACCACAGCAAAGTCATCAATTCAGGGCGTTATGTCAATGACTCTATGGGCTTTTATATTGGCAAGCAAACCGCCAAAAAGATCATTGCACAAGGCAAAATGATCCAGGAGGCCCACGTGTTGGTTTTGGGTGCTACCTTCAAAGAAAATGTCTCGGACATCCGCAACTCAAGAGTAATTGACGTGATTAGAGAACTCGAGTCTTTTCAAATCAATGTTGACGTCATGGACCCGCATGCCGACGCCGCAGAAATGCAGCACGAATATGGCGTAAAAATCACTACCCAAGCGCGCTCGGATTACGATGCCATTGTAGTAGCAGTAAACCACGAAGAATTTGCCACCTACAACGAAAGCTACTTCAAAACCTTACTCAAGGACGGTAAGGGGATTTTAGTAGATGTAAAAGGTACCTATAGAAATCAGATCAAAGACTTGACCTATTGGTCGTTATAAGATTTAGAATAGATTAGAATGAATTACAAAAAACATATATTAGTAACTGGCGGCGCAGGCTTCATTGGTTCCCACGTTGTAAGACGTCTCGTCAAGAACTACCCTGACTACCTCATCGTGAACCTCGACAAGCTCACCTATGCGGGTAACCTCGAAAATTTAAAAGACGTCGATAGCGCTGCAAATTACCGCTTCGAAAAAGTAGATATTTGCGATGCCAATGCAGTTCAAGCGGTGTTTGAAAAGTACCAAATTACTGATGTGATTCATTTGGCAGCAGAAAGCCATGTAGACCGCTCGATTGAAGGGCCGATGGAGTTTGTCATGACCAACGTGGTGGGTACCGTAAATTTATTGCAAGCAGCACGCGCCACATGGGGCAACACCGAGGGGCATGTGTTTCATCATGTGTCTACCGACGAAGTGTATGGCAGCTTAGGCGAAGAAGGTTTGTTTACTGAAACCACTGCCTATGACCCACGCAGCCCATATTCGGCATCTAAAGCGGCCTCAGACCATTTTGTGATGGCGTATCACCACACCTACGGTCTGCCTATCAAAATGAGCAACTGCTCTAACAACTATGGCTCTCATCATTTCCCAGAGAAACTCATACCATTGATGATCCACAATATTATCAATGAAAAAGCCCTTCCTGTTTATGGCAAAGGCGACAACATCAGAGACTGGCTTTGGGTAGAAGACCACGCCAGTGCTATTGACACTATTTTCCATAAGGGGCGCGTTGGAGAATCTTACAATGTGGGAGGGCTCAACGAATGGACCAACATTCAGTTGGTTAAATTTTTGTGTCAGCTCATGGATCAAAAATTAGGGCGTCAGGCCGGAAGCGCAGAGGGGCTCATTACTTATGTCCAGGACCGCGCAGGCCATGACAAGCGCTACGCCATTGATGCCAGCAAACTAGAGGCAGAACTTGGCTGGAAACCTTCCATAACTTTTGAAGAAGGTCTGAGTGCAACCGTAGATTGGTACCTCAACAACCAAGAATGGGTGTCTAAAGTAACCAGCGGCGCCTACCAAACTTATTACGAAAAAATGTACAGCAACCGTTAAGTGATGAAAGGAATTGTATTAGCAGGAGGGTCGGGCACACGCCTACACCCTATTACCAAAGGGGTTTCAAAGCAATTGTTGCCGATCTATGACAAGCCCATGATCTATTACCCGATTTCAGTACTCATGCTGGCGGGTATCAAAGAAATCTTGATCATCTCTACACCCGATGACCTTCCGTTTTTCAAAAAACTTTTGGGCAGCGGCGAAGAACTTGGCATTTCATTTAGCTATGCCGAACAACCCTCGCCAGATGGTTTGGCCCAGGCCTTTATCATAGGCAAAGAATTCATCGGAGACTCCGATGTTTGCTTAGTACTCGGCGACAACATTTTTTATGGCCAAGGCCTCTCTAAACTCTTGCGCCAAGCGCGTGCCAATGTGGCAAACGAACGCGCCGCTACTGTTTTTGGCTACTGGGTATCAGACCCAGAGCGCTATGGCGTTGCCGAATTCAATGAAGACGGAAAAGTCATTTCTATTGAAGAAAAACCACTTGCGCCGAAATCTAACTTTGCAGTAGTTGGGCTCTATTTTTACCCCAACAATGTGGTCAAGGTGGCTCAGGAAATCAAACCTTCGGCACGCGGAGAACTCGAAATTACTACTGTAAACGAGCATTATTTGGCCCAAGACCAACTCAAAGTTGAACTCATGGGCCGCGGTTATGCGTGGCTAGACACCGGCACCCACGAATCTTTACTCGAAGCCTCAAGTTTTATCCAAACCATAGAAAAACGCCAAGGCCTTAAAATTGCTTGCCTGGAAGAAATCGCCTACGAAATGGGCTTCATCGACAAAGCGCAAGTTGTGAAATTGGCACACGCACTTTCAAAAACCGGCTACGGCCAGTACCTCCTCAAACGCTTCGACAAATGAAAGTAGTACCTACCAAAATTGAAGGTTTAGTAGCTCTTGAACCCACCGTATTTGAAGATGCACGCGGCTATTTTATGGAGAGCTACAAAAAAGAGTGGTTCGATGCCAACGTAGCGCCAACCCATTTCATCCAAGACAACGAATCGAAATCTACCCGCGGTGTATTGCGTGGCTTGCACTTTCAAGAAGGTGACTACGCCCAAGCAAAATTGGTGCGGGTATTACACGGCGAAGTATTAGACGTAGCCGTTGACCTCAGGCCAAACTCGCCAACTTTTGGCCAACACGAAAGCATTATCATTTCAGAAGCCAATAAAAAGCAATTTTTTATCCCTAGAGGTTTTGCCCACGGCTTTGTGGTTTTGTCAGAAAGCGCTGTTTTTGCCTATAAAGTAGACAACGTCTATAGCAAGGCCCACGAAGGCGGCATCTTGTACAATGACCCCGCCCTCGGCATCGATTGGCAAATCAATACCGCTGAAATTTTACTTTCAGAAAAAGATGCGGTTTTACCCACACTTGAAGCTTGGAGAAATCTTTCTAAAAAGTAAGGAAGATGTAAAAGGAATTCGATTAATGAATTTGAATGAATAAATGAAGAGAATTCAAAAGAAAGAATGAAAAACACAAAATAATAAAGAATACGCCGATTAAATATATGATCTCAATAAATTGGAAACGCTTCTTTAGAATCACCTGGATCCTCATTGTTATAGGTATCATTATCCTTTCCTTGCTTCCGCCAGCCAACATGAATTACCAACTCTATGGCAACGACAAAATTGGCCACCACTTTGCCTACGCCATCCTGAGCCTCAACTCCATGCTGGTTTTCCAACGTTGGCCAAAATGGCTCCTCATTTTCACCATGATCGGCTTCGGCATCTTCCTCGAATTTGGCCAAGCCCTCATCCCCGGCCGCGAACCCTCCATCTACGACGCCCTCGCCAACACCACCGGCGTCATGCTCGGCATCATTATTTACACGAGAGGGAAATATGAGCGTTTGGTGAGGTAAAATCTATTGCTTTTAGGGAAATCTACTGAATTCATTTTTGGGATACCAAGTTACATTTGGTGACAAAAAGAAATGAAAGTTGTTTGGGCTCCAATCGCTAATAAACAGATGTGTCTAATTCTTGCCTATTGGAAAGAAAGAAACGGTAGCGATGTTTTTCCAAAAAAGCTTTACTATAAAATTAATGCTCATATAAAAGTGATTTCCACTTTCCCTTTATCTGGAAAATTAGTTTTCTCAGACAATGTTAGAAAAGTCATTCTTGGTGATTTCAGCATAATTTATTCAGTGAAGAATGATACAATTACAGTTCTTTATTTTTGGGATAATCGGCAAGAACCTCAACAATTTAAAATCTAATTTCATTACATTATCAAAGAAAAAATGAGTAATTTCATTTTACTGTTTAGCGCTAAATTCTGTTTATGAAACCAACAAAAAAAACTTTTTCGAAAAACAATTATAAGCTAGTTTCTTCTTTGGTTGATTTTACTGGAAATTCAAATACACTTACAGACTTCGAGAGAGCTATCATTGAACAAAGTTTGCGAGATGTAGAGGCTGGCAAAGTCATCCCACACGATGTCGCGATGAAACAAGCTGCTCAATGGTTGAAGGAAAGTTCAAAATGAAACTCCACCTCTTACGCCACGCCCAACCCAACAACAGTTCTGCATCAGGCCTAGACTACGACCGCGAATTAGCTCGTGAGGGTTATGAACAATTAGAAGAATTTAAACAATTCTTAGCAGAAAACCCCATTGCACCAAAAACCATTTTGTGCTCTAGCGCCGTTAGAACGCGCCAAACTTTAGGAGCCATTGAGCATCTTTGGCCAGAAGCCAAAATTGAATTTATCGATGAGCTCTACATGGCTGAAAAACAAGAAATACTGACCCTGATTTGCAAGCTAAACAGTCCCGATGAAATACTGGTAGTTGGCCACAACCTCGGCCTCAGTGAGCTTGTCATGAACCTTGCGCGCCCAGCACATGCACTCCACACCTGTGGCTTTGTCAGTATCGAATTCCCCTTTGAAACCAGCGCCTACATTTCAAAAGATACTGGAAGTGTTTTGGGGGTGTTTAGGGTGATGTAAAAAAGATTTTGATTTAACTCCGTTGATTTACTGAAAGCCTTTTGCAAGCAAGAAATTAGTTTTGTGTAGGCAAAAAAAAGACCTGAATAAACAGGTCTCAATTCCTAAACTTGGTTACGTTACCTAAATGATAAGAGGCTTTACCAAGCATCACGATACGAAATTAAAAATACAAATGAACATTACAAAATGGAATTTACTGAATTTGAAAAATATTTTTCTGTACAAAGAATTTCAAGGTATGTTCGAGCAAATAAATATTCTAAAAAAAGAGCAGTAGAAGCTTACAAAGCTAATTTAATAGTATCTCAAGCCTTTCACCCTTTACTTGGTATTTTTGAAGTCGTTTTTAGAAATCGAATTAATGACCTTTTAATTTCTCATTTTAATGATCCAAACTGGATAATTAATCAAAAAAAAGGCTTTATGTCTGACCCCACATTAATTTTCAATTGTAAGCGGACTGGACGAAAAAAAACGAATGACTACCTCAAAAAAGAAATATTTAAAGCGGAGAAAAGAATACAAAAGTCAAATTCAAAAATTACTAGCGGAAAAATTATTGCTGAACAATCACTAGGATTTTGGACCGACCTATTTGAAGTACATCATTACCGCTTGTTAAAAGGGAAGCCTATTCAGATTTTTAGGCATTTGCCATCAGGGTATGGAAGAAAGGAAGTTAATGATGAATTAGCCAAAGTTCGGCGCTTAAGGAATCGAATTAGCCATAACGAACCAATATGTTTTATTGATTCCAAAATAGACTATTCTAGAACTAAGGAAGTTTACTTTTCTATTGTGAATATACTCACTTGGATGGATGCTGAAATTCTTAAAGTTACGCGTGATGTAGATACCGTATTAGAGGTTATAATTAATGCAGAGAAAATATAAACATGCCATCCTGTCAGCAAAATACAAATGGCACTATCCTTGCCTAATTTGCTGCATGCGACACGACCCAGCGTTTGAGAAAAGTCTGAAGCCCGCCATGCTACCTGCCTTTTTGGTGGTGCTGATCATGTGGTTGGCTTATTGGGCTGATTCTCTTTTCCCTACTGACTTTCAGCGCTACGGTTTACAAGCACAGTCTGTGCAAGGGTTGCGCGGCATTTTTTTTATGCCCTGGATCCACGCCGCCCAAGATATCAAGCATATTCTCAATAATAGCCTTCCTACTTTTTTATTGCTGACGCTTTTGTTTTATTCTTACAAAAAGGTGGCTTGGCGTGTATTTCTTTTGAGTTGGTTGTTTACGGGTATACTTTTGTGGTTCATTGGCGGCACCAACGGCGCCATTCATATTGGCATGAGTGGCGTCATTTATGCTTTGGCAGGCTTTCTTTTTACTTCGGGCGTGTTGCGTAAATATTTGCCGTTGCAAGCGCTCTCTATGTTTATTGTGTTTTTATACGGCTCTTTAATTTGGGGCATCTTCCCTACCCAACCGCGCGTTTCTTGGCAAGGACATTTGGCAGGGCTCATTGTGGGCGTAGTGTTGGCTTTTGTTTATAGAAAGCAAGGCCCGCAGCGCCCAAAATATCAGTATGAAATTGAAAAAGAACTAGGAATTGAACCGCCCGATTTCGAAGGTGACCTCCGCAGAGCTATTGAAGCGGAGCAAGAAGAAGAAAGAAGAATGCTAGAATTAAGAAAGGTGCAAGAAGCTTTGCTGCATAATGAAGCACAAAAACAACCAGAACAAAATCAGACTCCGGAAAACCAAAAGCCCCCAATTATTGTTTACCAATACAAAAAGAACGAGTAATTTTAGGGCGTGGATAGCATCAAAAATAAAGTCAAAGAAAGTGGCCTGATTCAATTGGATCTCGCCGACTTCAAGCCAAAAATGGCGCTTGTTGGCGTTGACCTCGCACCACAACTTTGGCAAGGCTTAGTACTCAAAGAAAAAGACTTCAGGGCTTGGGTCAAAGACCACAACTGGGCGCAATACACTGGGCAAGCAGTTTATATTTTTTGCAGCACAGACGCGATTATCCCAACTTGGGCTTTTATGTTGGTCAGTTCAGCTTTGCAAAAAGAAAATGTCTACAGCCAAGTGGGTTCTGAACTAGAACTCGCTAAGGCGCTCATCTCTGAAGAAATTTGTTCTATAGACCTCGAACAAATGCAAGACCAACGCATTATCATCAAAGGCTGCGCCGATATCCAAGACCCTGCTTTTGCGATGTCTTATTTAGTGCGATTATTACAACCTCATGTCAAAAGCCTCATGTATGGCGAGCCCTGCAGTACGGTTCCAATATTTAAAAAAAATTAAAATACTCTTTTTAAATCTTGGGATTCGTGAAGTATGCGAATAACTTTGATTTTTCCTTTTTCAATTTTGTAGTAGATAATGTGTTTTTGAACTTTAAAGCCTCTAGGTTGAGAAAAAACATTAGAATAAAGCTTGCCTATTGTGGGGAAAACCTCAATTTTTCTACAAGTTTCGATTACCTCAAAATAATATTTTTCTGCTTGAGGGACAGACCATTGTGCCATCGAATAAATGTAGATTTCTTTGAGGTCTAGTAGCGCCTTTTGAGAAAAGTAAAGCGACATTATTTTTCGCCTTTGATTTCCTTTAAATAGGCATCTGGATTAAAATCGGAAACCCAGCCGCTAGATAAGCCTTCTTCAATAGCACTGCTCAAGGCTGCTACTTTTTTTTCTTCCTCTTCGAGCAAAAGAAGAGCTGCTGAAATTACCTCACTGGCATTGTGATAACGGCCATTCTCTACCGATCTGGTAATAAAAGTTTCGAAATGAGGTGTGAGTGCAATACTTGTGATTTTAGACATAGCCCAAAAATTTTATATAAAATTACCAATTTCGAAATTCAAGCACAAGAATATTTACGTACATCAAATGGCAAATATTCAACTATCTTTGAATTTCATTGTTTATAAATACAAATGATCAAAGCATGGCTTCACGCGGCGCGCTTAAGAACACTGCCGCTCTCACTTTCAGGAATAATTGTAGGCACCGGATTGGCCGCTATACTTGGTGCTTTTGATGGCCTAATTTTTGGTTTGGCCTTACTGACTACCATTGGATTTCAGGTGCTGTCTAATTTTGCCAATGACCTTGGCGACAGCCAAAAAGGTACTGACAACGCCCAACGAGTGGGCCCGGCACGAGCCATTCAAAGTGGTCAGTTGACTGCCGGGCAAGTCAAAAAAGGCATGTGGGTGGTTGGCCTTATTTCTTTGCTGAGTGCGTTGGCCCTGATTTATACAAGCTTGCCAAATCTATCCACAACTGCCATTTATTTCTACATTGCTTTGGCTCTCGCATGCATTGCAGCGGCTATTACCTATACCGTTGGTAAAAATGCTTATGGCTACCGCGGCTTAGGCGACATCATGGTTTTTATATTCTTTGGTTTAGTGAGTGTCATTGGCGTTTTTATGCTTTACGGAGAAGCATTCGAATGGATTGTTTTGTTTCCAGCTATATCAATAGGACTATGGAGCACTGCTGTCTTGAACCTCAATAATTTGCGCGATATTGAAAATGATACCCGCATGCAAAAACGCACTATGGTCGTGAAGTTAGGTTTTCAGAAAGCCAAGCTTTACCACGTTTTTTTAGTGAGTGCCGGTATGGCAACCTGGTTTTTTACTGTGTATTTACTTGCAGTGAGTGCCTATAACTTTTTCTTATTTGCCGCCCTTATTCCGTCTGTGGGTTTGGCTTTGCATCTTCAAAAAGTAGTGCAAAACAACCAACCAGCAGCCCTAGACCCCGAACTAAAAAAAGTCGCATTAATGACCTTCTTTTCAAGTGTCCTTTTTGCAATTTTACTTAACTTTGCAGCGCATTAAATCAACACACATGAACATTCTTGTTTGTATTTCTAAAGCCCCAGACACCACGTCTAAAATTGCTTTCACCAATGGCGACACCCAATTTGATGAAAACGGGGTTCAATATATTGTTAACCCCTATGACGAATGGTACGCTTTAGTGCGCGCCCTTGAGCTTAAAGAAGCACAAGGCGGAAACGTCACCATCATTACCGTTGGTGAGGCCGCCGACGACGCCGTGATCAGAAAAGCTTTGGCTATTGGTGCCGACGACGCCGTTCGAATTGACGCGCTAGCAACAGACGCTTACTTTACCGCTATGCAAATTGCAACATACGCAAAAGATAAAGGTTTTGACCTCATCCTTACCGGTAAAGAAACCATCGACTACAACGGCTCTCAGGTTGCCGGTATGTTGGCTGAAGCACTAGAACTTCCTTACGTTTCTATTGCAACCAAACTAGATGTGCAAGGCAATACCGTTAAATGCGAACGCGAAATCGTTGGTGGTGTCCAAGAAGTAGAAGTGGCTACACCTGTAGTGATTAGTTGTGCAAAAGGAATGGCCGAACAACGCATTCCGAACATGCGCGGCATTATGGCAGCACGCACCAAACCACTCAATGTTGTTGCGCCAGCAGCCCTTGATGCACTTACCTCTTACGCAAGCTACAGCATGCCTGCAGCGAAGTCATCTGTTAAACTCATCGATCCAAACAACCTAGACGAACTCGTTGCATTATTACACAACGAAGCCAAAGTCATCTAAGCAAGCGCCTTATGAATCTCGTATATATCAATTCTTCTAACGGTTTATCAAAAGCAGCTTTAGAAACCGTTACTTACGCCAAAAAATTAGGAAACGACGTCGCTGTCGTGACCAACGGTGCAGCAGATGCCGCATTATTAAGTTCTTTAGGCAACTACGGCGCAAGCGTTGTGCTTCAAGACGCCAATGTAGACGGCCAAGATCCAGGTCAATTAGTTAAATTAGTGGCTGCAGCAGCTCAAAAAGTAGGTGCTACCACTATCATTTTTTCTCATGACCTTACTGGCAAGGCTGTGGCTCCACGCCTTTCTGTTCGTTTAAATGCAGGTTTGGTTGCGGGTGCGGTCGCTCTACCAGAAGCCAATGACAACATCAAAGTCAATGTATTTTCAGGCAAAGCTTTTGGCTTTGTTAAGGTAAATAGCGCCACACGCATCATCTCCTTATTGCCAAACAGCATTCAGCCAGAAGCCAACGCCACAAGCTGTAATGTAGAAGCATTCGATGCGCAAGCAGGTGCAAGCGCCATCAAAGTGCTCGCCACTAAAAAACCAGAAGGTGCCATTCCGCTTCCTGAAGCAGAATTAGTAGTTAGTGCTGGACGCGGTTTAAAAGGCCCAGAAAACTGGCAAATCGTAGAAGATTTAGCTAGTGCTCTTGGTGCTGCAACTGCGTGTTCTCGCCCGGTTGCTGATATCGGCTGGAGACCTCACCACGAACACGTTGGACAAACCGGAGTAGCCATTCGCCCTAACCTTTATATCGCTGCCGGAATTTCTGGTGCTATTCAGCACTTGGCGGGTGTCAACGGTTCAAAAGTTATTGTCGTGATCAACACAGATGCCGAAGCCCCATTCTTTAAAGCCGCAGACTACGGAATTGTAGGCGATGCATTTGAGGTATTGCCAAGATTTACCGAAGCAGTTAAAAAATTCAAGGCAACGCAACATTAAAAACACTAACCCGTAAAATTCCCCGATGCAAAAAATCAGCCTCGACATTACGGGTATTGCTTATAGCCAAACTCAATCTGGCTCTTATGTGCTTACCCTCCAAGAAAAAGGAGGCAACCGCAAATTGCCTATCGTAATTGGCGGTTTTGAAGCACAAGCAATTGCTGTTGAGCTCGAAAACATGGTGCCATCAAGGCCACTTACTCATGATCTTTTCAGAACATTTGCGCAGTCTTTTGGTGTAAGCATCAAAGAAATACTCATTTACAGATTTCGTGAAGGAGTGTTTTATTCTAAACTCATTTGCGAGCAAAATGGGCAAATTACCGAGCTCGACTCCCGCACCTCAGACGCCATTGCCATTGCCGTGCGCTTCAAAGCACCAATGCATACCCTGAGTAGTATTTTGGACGAAGTCAGCGGCACACCACAAAGCGCTCTTGAAGAAGCTTATGGTTTTGAAGAGGAAAATGATATCTTTGAAGATGAGTCTAATGCACCAAACGAGTGGGATATCTACGCTACAGAAGAGCTAGAACAACAACTCCAAGAAGCACTAGACAACGAAGATTATGAACTAGCCTCTAAAATCCGTGATGAACTCAATCGCCGCCATTAAAACCAGACTAACTGCTCTTAGTTTCTTTCAATTTTTTGTTTGGGGAGCTTGGCTCACCACTATCGGAACCTACTGTACAGAAGGAAAAGGCTGGAGTTTTCCGCAGTTTGGCGCTATTTTCTCCACCCTCGCTTTGTCATCAATCTTGATGCCCTCCCTGATCGGAATTATTGCCGATAAATGGATGCGCGCAGAAAGATTATACGGTTTGTTGCACTTGGTTTATGGCGGGTTTATGTTGCTCATTCCGAATATTTCGCTGCTGCAACATTCATTTCCGGCCTTGGCCAAAATTGAAGAATACGAACTGCTCTATTGGATTGTTTTTGGGGGCATGTTGGCTTATATGCCTTCTATTTCGTTGTCAAATTCTGTTTCATACCGCATTTTAAAAATGAATGGGCTCGATGTCCAGAAAGATTTTCCGCCAATTCGAGTATGGGGTACCATCGGTTTTATTGCCGCAATGTGGTTTACCAACCTTTCTGGGAGCAAGGCCAATGCGTTTCAATTCTATATTGCCGCAACAGGCGCTTTTGCACTAGGGGTTTATGCCTTTACGCTTCCGGCTTGCTTGCCACAAGGCAAAACATCAGAGAAAAAATCCTTGTTTTCTCAGCTGGGTCTGGATGCCTTTAAATTATTTGCCGAATACAGAATGGCGCTATTTTTTATCTTCTCGATCTTATTGGGTGCCGCCTTGCAGCTTTCCAATATGTATGGCGATGCCTATCTAAGCAGCTTTCCAAAAGGAACCTTGGTAGAAAAATACTCCACCATCATTTATTCAATTTCTCAGGTTTCTGAAACAATTTTCATCCTTACCATCCCCTTCTTTCTGAAAAGATTTGGCATTAAAAACGTGATGCTATTTGCGCTTTTTGCATGGGTCTTGCGCTACGGCTTTTTTGCGGGCGGAGCTTCTGCCTTCGGCTTGCCACTCATTGTGCTGAGTTGCATCGTTTACGGAATGGCCTTTGATTTCTTCCTGATTTCTGGCTCTATGTTTGTTGAAGCCAACACCCACAGTGAAATCAGATCTAGTGCACAAGGCTTATTTATCATGATGACCAACGGAATTGGCGCCTTTATCGGGACAAAAGCAAGTAGCGCACTTATAGATGCCTATTACATCAGTACCGATGGCTCTACCAATTGGAGCGGAGTATGGTTGTTGTTTTCAGGCTACGCTTTGGTTGTAGCGGTTTTGTTTATGCTATTATTTAGAGATAAAGTCAAGACTATCCATTCGTAAACTTATAACCTACCCCTCTTATCGAGTGGAAATGAACTGGGTTTTTAGGATCCTTTTCAAATAATTTTCGAAAAACCAAAATGTAATTATCTATAGTTCTGGCGGTTGGGATTTGCTCTGCGCCCCAGAGTCTGTCTAAGATTTCTTGTCTAGAAATTACCTTCCCTTCCTTTTCATGAAAGAGCTCAAGGAGTTGAATTTCTCTTTTTGTAAAGGTGTGCAACACTTGTTGGCTTTCGTCTTGAACTTCGAAGGTTAAGAAATTGACTTTTTTGGTGTCAATTTGAAAAATATCGGTATGTTCTTGAGTGATAGAGCCATTGAGCAAGATTTGAATTTTTAGAAGTAATTCTTCAAGGTCAAAAGGCTTGACTAAGTAGTCGTTGGCGCCAAGTTTTAGGCCTGCAACACGATCGGCTGTGGTCCCCTTCGCGGAAAGAAACAAAATAGGCACAGCGCTATGCTGGCGAATGGTTTTGCACAAATCGAAGCCGGAAACATGTGGCAACATGACATCCAGAATGATGAGGTCAAAATGAAAAGATTTTTCAAAAGTATTTTGCGCTTCTTGGCCATCTGAAATGGCGTGTACGGCATAGCCTTCTAACTCTAAGTTGAGGCTAATCATCTCGCGCAGGCTGCTTTCGTCTTCTACTATACAAATTCTATGCATGGAATTTTGCGGTGAAAATGTTATTTTTGGTTGAAATTACACAAACTCATCAAACTATGAACAAATTTTTACGCATCTCCTTGCTCCTTCTGAGTATGCATTTGGGTGTAATGGCACAATCCTCTTTGCCTACTACCCAGCGCTATACCATCGGAAAAAATGTGCCCACCAAAACATTAGTGGCGCCAGATCTAACACAATTGGCACTTGAAGACGCCCTTCGCGATAAGCAAGGTGTTTTATACAGAATTGGTGTGGCTTTACCAAGTCATATTACACCTCAAAATTCAGGTACCTGGACCACACTTTCAGACGGTTCAAAACAATGGCAACTTGTTGTGAAAACTGAAGGTGCTGAAGCACTTAGCTATTTATTCGAGAAATTTTATTTGCACAGCGGTTCTACCCTTCGCATTCAAAACTTGCAAGGCCAAGACGTGCATCCACTATTGACAAGTAATGATGTAGAAGTGCATGGAATGGCAAATGCTGCGCTTTGTGCAGGTTCAGCTCATGTCCTGACCCTAACAGAACCTGCCTACACAACCCCATCTGAAATTTACATTGACCGCGTGATGTATAACTATCGTTCTACGGGTTATTCAGTTCAACAAAAAATCAATGAATCTGACGCTTGTGAAGTAAATATCAACTGTTCTCCGGTTGGTGACCAATGGCAAGACGAAAAACGCGGGGTAGCTCGTGTTTATGTTGTAGAAGGAAACCAAGCAGGCTGGTGTTCAGGATCTTTGATCAACAACACCGCTTCTGACTGTAAACCTTACTTCTTAACTGCCCTACACTGTGGAGTTAGCGCTACAGCTGCCAACATGAATCAGTGGAAATTCTATTTCCGTTACGAAGCGCCAACTTGTACCAACCCAACAAGTGTAGGTACTTTGGCAAATAACTTCATTACAGGTTGTTTGCGTATTGCAGATGCCAATGATGGTGGTGGCAACACCGGTTCTGACTTCCTTTTATTAAAGTTGGGTAACAATACAAACGAAGCAACCATCATCAACAACCTTAAATCAACCAATATCAATGCCTACTGGAATGGTTGGAATGCCAATACCGCAGCAACTAGTGGAGGTGCAGGCATCCATCACCCAGCTGGGGACATCAAGAAAATTTCAACGTTTTCTGGAAATACTGTTTCTACCCAATGGGGAACCGCTACAGGTTCACACTGGAGAGTAACCTGGACCTCAAATTCTAATGGTTATGGTGTAACTGAAGGTGGATCTTCAGGATCGCCGCTTTTTGACAACGCAAATGGCTACATCATTGGTACGCTAACAGGTGGTGGTTCTTATTGTACTTCACAAACTGCTCCGGATCAATACGGTAAAATGGCTTTCCACTGGACCAACAATGGGGCAACTCCTGCTCTTCAATTAAAGCCTTGGTTGGATCCTGCTAATACCAATCTTTTGCTTTTTGCTGGTTCTGCAGATCCTTGTACGCCAACTACACCAGTAGCTCCGGTTGCTAACTTTAGTGCTTCAGCAACCAACGTAACACCAGGAACTACGGTAGCTTTTACAGATCTTTCTACAGGTATCCCAACAAGCTGGTCTTGGTCTGTGAACCCAACAACTGGTTGGAGTTACGCAGCTGGTAGCTCAGCCACTTCTCAGAACCCACAAATTATCTTTAACAACCTTGGACAATATACAATTAGCTTAACCGCTACTAATGCCCAAGGAAGTGATATTGAAACCAAAAACAATTACATTGTTGTGGCAGCTTTAACGGGCCCGTGTACGGCAAGCGGCGTTTGCGATGAATATATTAGCAACGTAAATCTCGGAACCATCAACAATACCACGCCTTGTGGAACCAATGGTTACTCAGACTTCACAACTATTTCAACGGACCTCAGCCAAGGAACAAGCTACACGCTCACCATTACACCTGCAATTGTCGGAAACACAACAGCAAATGCCTACACCGACGACGAAATCGCTGCCTGGATTGACTTCAACAACGACTTCGATTTTGCAGATCCGGGAGAGCAAGTAGCTTATGTAATTGTGGCCACTGGCTGGACAAACACCTTTACTGTAAATGTACCTTTAAACGCCGCTTTAGGCAATGTCAGAATGCGTGTAAGAATTTCTTACCAACCTGATGGCGCAATTGATCCATGCGGAACATCCACTTATGGAGAAGTGGAAGACTACATCGTAAAAATTACTTCAGGTGTGGGTGTTATTAAAAATCCGTTAGCAAATGTTCAGATCTATCCAAACCCTGCAAACCAGACTTTATTTGTAGATGTGAAAGAATTGCAAGATGTCAATAGCATCGAAATTCTTGATCTGAATGGCAAGCAAATTGTAGTTCAAAATAAAATCCAAACTGGCCTCAATGCCTTAGCAATTGAACACCTCAATGCAGGAATGTATCAGGTAAGAATTTCGCAAAATGGCTACCAAATTACCAAACCTTTGATCAAGCAATAAGCGATTTCACGGTTTGAAAATATAAGGCGGCCCGCTCTAAGTGGGCCGCTTTTTTTTCGCCCGAGAGACGGTTCCAGTTGGCTACCATTTGTGCAGTACGCATGTTCTTTTTTAAGAATACTTGGTGTTTATCGACAAAATGCCAGAATAGGGCGTCAAAGAGTGCCGCGCTTTCTGTATCTAGTTTAAGGCCTTGATTTTTAAGGTAATTGGAACTCGAAAAATAGGGTTTGGTGGTCATGAGGCCGCCATCGGCAAACTGACTCATGCCGTAAACATTGGGCACCATTACCCAATCATAAGCATCCATGAAATTTTCCATGAAAAACTGATATACTTGATCGGGGTGCATTTCTGAAAGAAAGAAAAAGTTACCCAACAACATGAGTCTTTCAATATGATGGGCATAAGCCTCTTTTTCAATTTTTTGAAAGAGGACCTTCATGAGTGAATTCTCTTGATAATGCGACCAATTCAATATATTTTGGTGCTGCATAAAATTGGTGGTGCGCTGCTTGACTCCTTTTCTTTCATAAACGACTCTGATAAACTCGCGCCAGCCGATCAGCTGACGAATGTATCCTTCTGCACTTTCTATTGAAACGAATCCATTTTCATATGCTTGAAGCACTTTAGTAAGAACACTCTTTGGACACAATAAACCCGCATTGATTGCCGTGGACAAATTAGAATGATAAACAAACGTACTTGTTTTCGAAAAAGCATCTTGATACGGACCAAACCGAGCCAAACAATTGTTAATGAAAAAATTCAGTGCCTCTTCTGCTTGTTCTGTTGTAATTGGATAATTCTCCAGGCTCACCTCTCCTGGATTATTCGGAAATTCTTCAAGAATTTCTTGCTCTGCAAGCTCAGCCCATTTGCTGCTGTATTTTGGGAATTCGGGCAAAACATGGTCTTTTGGTAGTGTTTTTCGGTTCTCGGTATCAAAACTCCAACGACCACCCATTGGAGTAGAGTCTGGCTCCAATAAAATGCCTAATTGAATTCTTTGTTTTTTATAATAGTCGGCCAGAAAGAATCTTTGGGTATTGGGCGGCAGCAATTTTTCATTTTGTGCTTTGCTATTGATAAAACCAGGGTTTTCATGCCAAATTAACTCCACCCCAAACTGAACCGCAAAACGCTTGATTCGTTTCTCTAGCAAAAAGTCTACAGGATCATAAACCTGAACCGCTAAGCCAATACCGCCTAGCCGGCTAAAAATAGTCTGCAAATCAGCTTCATGGTGTTTGAAATATTGCGTATAAAAACCTTTACTCCGCATTTTTTCTGCGTAGTATTGCATGGTCGACCGATGAAACGCAAGTTTTTTCCGATGAAAATCATACTGCTTAAAGAACAAATGATCTTCAATAAACCACAACTCCGTATCTGCGGAAATACCTGATTCTATTGAGAATAGTTGATTTGGAAAAAGTAGAAATAAAGACCTGGGCATGTCATTCTAACAGCCTAAAACCAACATTGTTTGAGCCCATAATCACTCTACTGAATTCCTTTACAATTTCTTCACATAAGTAAATAGGAGCAGTAATTTTGTAGGGTAAAACGTATCAAGAAAAATGGACAAAGTATCTTATGTAGGTAATGCCGATGTCTCAGCCATCGATCATCTTTACAAACAATACAAACAAGACCCAACTAGCGTAGACCTCGGTTGGGCAAAATTCTTTGAAGGTTTTGAATTTGCACAAACCAATTACGAAGCAACCGGAGAAATTCCAGAAAACTTCGTCAAAGAATTCAACGTGATCAACCTGATCAACGGATACCGCACCCGAGGGCACTTATTTACCCGCACCAACCCGGTTCGAGACCGCCGCAAACACACCCCAGACCTCGCTATCGAGCATTTTGGCCTCACTGAGCAAGACCTCAATGAAGTGTTCCAAGCCGGAGAGCAAATAGGAATTGGCGCGGCAAAGCTTTCTGATATTATTGCTCACCTTGAGCTCACCTATTGCCAGTCTATCGGAATCGAATACATGTACATGCGCGACCCCGAAAGAATCGACTGGTTTAGAAATAAAATTGAGCTCAGTAATCGTCCGGTTTTTGACCCAAAACGCAAAATTTCTATTTACGAAAAACTCAATCAGGCAACAGGCTTTGAAGGGTTTTTAGGGAAAAAATTTGTGGGGCAAAAACGATTTTCGATCGAAGGTGGCGAAGGGCTTATTCCTGCACTAGACACCCTAGTTAAAAAAGGCTCAGCCCTAGGGGTAGAATACTTTGTAATGGGAATGGCACACCGTGGCCGCCTCAATACTTTGGCAAATATTTTTGAAAAACGCCCACGCGATATTTTCTCTGAGTTTGAAGGGAAAGAATTCGACTTCGAGACCACTTTTGATGGCGACGTCAAATACCACCAAGGTTTCACCTCGCATATCGAACTTCCTGACGGCAAGAAAATTGGGCTTACGCTCGCACCTAACCCTTCGCATCTCGAGGCTGTAAACACAGTGGTTGAAGGGATTGCTAGAGCCAAAATTGACCACGTTTATCAAACCGAAGACAAAGTTTGCCCTGTGCTCATCCATGGAGATGCAGCGGTTGCTGGGCAAGGCATCGTCTACGAAACCATCCAAATGGCTGGCCTCGATGGTTACCGCACAGGCGGAACCGTTCATATCGTGGTTAACAATCAAGTAGGTTTTACCACTAACTACCTCGACGGCCGAACTTCAACTTATTGTACAGACGTAGCCAAAACAACCCTTTGCCCTGTTTTCCATGTCAATGGAGACGACATCGAAGCAATTGTTACCACTATTGAAATTGCAATGGAATACCGCCAGGCTTTTCATCGAGATATTTTCATCGATCTATTGTGCTACCGAAAATACGGACACAATGAAGGAGATGAGCCAAAATTCACCCAACCTAAGCTTTACAATATCATTGCAAAGCACCCTAACCCAAGAGAAATTTACTTAGAGCAATTGCTGCGCGAAGGTATTTTAAGTGCTGAAGAAGCAAAAGGGATTGAACAAAATTATCAAGCCTTTTTGGAAAACGAATACGAGCAATCAAGAAAATTTGACAAAGCACTTGTCTATGACTTCTTGAGCCTTACCTGGGAAAACTACCGCCACGCAAACGAAGCAGATTTCAAAGTTTCACCAGAAACTGGTATTAATAAAAAAGAACTTTTAACGCTGGGTAGAAAATTGGCTACGCTTCCAGAAGGCAAAAAATACTTCAGAAAAATTGCCAAAATTTTTGAAGACAGACTCAATGCAATCGAAAACGATAAACTTGATTGGGGAAGCGCTGAAATGTTAGCTTATGCTACGCTTTTGGCCGAAGGACACGCAGTAAGAATTTCGGGCCAAGACGTCGAACGCGGCACTTTCTCTCACCGTCATGCTGTAGTGAAAACAGAAGATACCGAAGAAGAAGTCTTGACGCTAAATCAATTACAAGACAAACAAGCCCCATTTAGCATTTACAACTCCTTATTATCAGAATACGGAGTGCTTGGTTTCGAGTATGGTTACTCTTTAGCAAATCCATCTGGCCTGACCATTTGGGAAGCTCAATTTGGTGACTTCTTCAACGGAGCACAAATTATGATAGACCAATTCATTTCTGCCGGTGAAGACAAATGGGCTACACAAACTGGTCTTGTATTGTTATTGCCACATGGCTATGAAGGGCAAGGCGCAGAACACTCTAGCGGACGCATGGAGCGCTTCTTGCAACAATGTGCCGACCTCAACATGCAAATTGTCAACACCTCGACCCCTGCCAATCATTTCCACTTATTGCGTCGTCAGATCAAAAGAGATTTCCGTAAACCGTTGGTGGTTTTCTCTCCAAAAATGTTGTTGCGCTACCCAGATGCCACTTCAAGCCTAGACGAAATGGCAAAAGGTCGCTTCCAAGAAGTCCTAGATGACCCAACTGCAAATTCAAAAACAGTAGATACTGTGGTGCTTTGTAGTGGTAAATTCTACTACGAAATGAAAGTAAAAGCAGCAGAACTTGGTGTGAAAAACATGGCCTTTGTACGCGTAGAGCAACTTTATCCGTTGCCTACTGAGCAAATTGATCAAATCCTTGCCAAATACAAAGCAAAAAATATTTTGTGGGCTCAAGAAGAACCTGCAAATATGGGCGCCTGGATGCACATGGCGATGAACTTGCGTCATATTCCACTAGTGGGTATTACCAGACCAGCAAGTGCCGCCGCCGCAGAAGGCTCTAAAAAATTACATGAAATTCGTCTTAAAAAATTATTCAACGACCTATTCGCCTACGCGAAGTAAGTCTTAAAAAGTAAGCTTATGTCACTATTAGAAATGAAAGTCCCGAGTCCGGGAGAGTCCATCTCGGAAGTAGAAATTTCCACATGGTTGGTTGCTGACGGCGACTATGTCGAAAAAGATCAGGCTATCGCCGAAGTAGATTCAGATAAAGCAACATTAGAGTTGCCAGCTGAAGAAAGTGGTATCATCACCTTGAAAGCTGCCGAAGGAGATGTCGTAAAAGTTGGGCAAGTTGTTTGCCTCATCGACACAAGTGCAGCGCGCCCTGCGGGCGCACCTGCCGCTGCTCCGGCTGCCGCCGAAGCTCCTAAAGCTGAGGCGCCTGCGGCGCCTCAAAATGCTGCGCCAGCTCCAGCACCAAATCCTGAGCCAGTAAAAGCAGCTAGTTATGCTGCCGGAAGCGCTTCGCCAGCAGCGGCCAAAATGCTCAAAGAAAACAACATTAATGCTGCAGCTATTAAAGCCAGTGGCAAAGATGGTCGCATCACCAAACAAGATGTAATTGCCGCAATGTCTGCTGGTTTCAGCACAGAAGCTACCCAAGGTTGGGGCGGAACCCGCGAGCAAAGTCGCGAAAAAATGTCTATGCTCCGAAGAAAAATTGCCGAGCGCTTGGTTTCTGTGAAAAACGAAACCGCGATGCTCACTACTTTCAACGAAGTAGACATGAAGCCTATCATGGACATCAGAGCGAAATACAAAGACGCTTTTGCGAAGCACCACGAAGTAAATCTTGGGTTTATGTCTTTCTTCACGAAGGCCGTAACTGAAGCATTGAAATTGTTCCCGGCAGTAAATGCCCAAATCGATGGCAACGAAATGATTTTCCATGACTACGCTGACATCGGAATTGCCGTTTCATCGCCAAAAGGCCTCATGGTGCCCGTAGTTAGAAATGCCGAGCAAATGAGTTTAGCCGACATCGAACGCGAAATCAAACGTTTGGCGATCAAAGCTCGCGATGGTAAAATTACGCCAGAAGACATGACCGGCGGAACTTTCACCATTACTAACGGTGGTGTTTTTGGCTCAATGTTGTCAACACCTATTATCAACCCACCGCAATCTGCGATTCTTGGAATGCACAACGTGGTAGAGCGCCCAGTGGCCATCAACGGTAAAGTTGAAATCCGACCAATTATGTATGTGGCGCTGTCTTATGACCACCGCATCATCGACGGAAAAGAGTCTGTCGGATTCTTAGTAAAAGTCAAAGAAATGCTTGAAAATCCAGAAAGAATGATCTTTGGTGCCAAAGACCCAATGGAAATTCTTTTAGGTCTATAAAAAGCCTTCAATTCTAGAAGTCAAAGCGCTCTTCGGGGCGCTTTTTTTCGTTCTGAGCTTTGGATTGCTTTTCGTATATTTGCCTCTCTGAAAAATATATATGTCTAAGATCAGAAAACAAGATGCGCTGGATTACCATTCAGGTGGAAGACCAGGAAAAATCGAAGTCGTCCCGACCAAACCCTATGCCTCACAACGAGACCTCTCTTTGGCCTACTCGCCAGGAGTTGCTGAGCCTTGTTTGCGAATCGCAGAAAACAAAGCCGATGTCTATAAATATACTGCAAAGCAAAACCTTGTAGCCGTTATTTCAAACGGAACCGCCGTTCTTGGCCTAGGCGATATTGGCCCAGAAGCCTCTAAGCCCGTCATGGAAGGAAAAGGTTTACTTTTCAAAATTTTTGCCGACATCGATGTCTTTGACATCGAAGTAGATGCCAAAGACCCTGAATTATTTATCCAAACAGTCAAAGCCATTGCCCCAACTTTTGGTGGCATTAACCTTGAAGACATCAAAGCTCCTGAAGCTTTTGAAATTGAAAGAAGGCTCAAAGAAGAGTTGGATATTCCGATCATGCACGATGACCAACACGGCACTGCCATCATTAGCTCGGCCGCGCTTCTAAATGCACTCGAGTTGGCTGGCAAGAAAATAGAAAAAGTTAAAATTATCATTTCAGGAGCGGGTGCAGCAGCACTTTCCTGTGCCCACCTTTACAATAGCCTAGGTGTCAAACTTGAAAACATTTTCATGTATGACTCCAAGGGGCTCATTCACATGAATCGTCAGGATCTTGATGACACCAAAAAACTCTTTGCTGTACACAAGAAAGACCTAGCTTTTTCGGACGCATTCAAAGGAGCCGATGTATTTCTAGGGCTTTCGAAAGCTGGCTTGGTTTCAAAAGAAATGATTGCTGCAATGGCCAAAGAACCTATCGTTTTTGCATTGGCGAATCCTGAACCAGAAATCTCCTACAAAGAAGCAACTTCTGTCCGCAAAGACATCATAATGGCAACTGGGCGTTCTGACCATCCTAATCAGGTCAACAACGTGCTTGGTTTTCCATTTATTTTCCGTGGTGCACTCGATGTAAGGGCCACCGCCATCAATGAAGAAATGAAGTTAGCTGCTGTCAAAGCCATTGCCTCATTAGCCAAAGAAACCATCCCAGAAGAAGTAATTGAAGCCTACGGCGGAAAAAACATTTCTTTTGGTCGCGAACAAATTATTCCGAAGCCACTAGATCCAAGGCTCATTTATTATGTAGCACCTGCAGTAGCGCGTGCAGCTATGGAGTCTGGTGTGGCACAAGAACCCATCACCGACTGGGAAGAATACGAAAACCAACTCAAAAGTCGTTTGGGTCTTGATAACAAACTACACCGCAATATCACCACCAAAGCACAAGGCAACCCAAAAACCGTAGTGTTCCCTGAAGGTGACAACATCAAGATTTTAAAAGCTGCCCAACAAGCGTATGACGAAGGGGTTGCTTTCCCGATTTTATTAGGTCGAAAACAAAAAATTATCGACCTCATGAACGAATACAGTATTGAAATTCCAGACGTCAAAATTGTAGACTGTAAGTCTGACGAAGAAGAAGCACGCAGAATTCAATACGGAAAAGAATTCTTTGAAAAGCGCAAGCGCAAAGGCATCACAGAATACGAAGCGATTTCTCTCATGAGAGAGCGCAACTATTTTGGTGCCATGATGCTCAATGTTGGTGAAGCCGACGCAATGGTTACCGGCCTTACCCGCAGCTACCGCTCGGTTTTGCGCCCAGCCATTAGCACCATTGGTTTGCAAAAAGATATCAAAACCATTGCCGGGATGTATATCTTAAACACCAAAAAAGGCCCGCTTTTCTTAGCTGATACGACCGTAAACTTAAACCCAAGCGCCGAAGAAATTGCAGAAATTACTGTCAATGTTGCTAAGTTTATTCGTCGCTTAAAAGTTACGCCAAGAATTGCGCTATTGAGCTATTCTAACTTTGGGTCCTCACCGGGTCAGGACCCAGAAAAAATGTCCAAAGCAGTAAAAATATTACACGAAACGCAACCAAACCTGATTGTTGACGGCGAAATGCAAGCCAACTTTGCCTTGAATCCTGAGCTCATGAACGAGAAATTCCCTTTCTCTACTTTAGCCAACAAAGAGGTAAACACCCTTATTTTCCCGAACTTATCTGCCGGAAACATTGCCTACAAACTTTTGCAGCAAACCAATGAACTCGAGCCAATTGGCCCTATCTTACTCGGGATGCGCAAATCTTTGCATGTATTGCAACTTGGCGCAAGTGTAAGAGAAATCCTCAGCATGATAAAAATTGCTGTAATTGACGCCCAAGCACAAGACAAATGATCACCAGACTCAACGGCCGCCTCATCGAGAAAAACCCAACCGATCTACTCATCGAATGTGGAGGTGTAGGTTATGAAGTGAAAATTTCACTCAACACCTATTCTGTTTTACCCGATCAAGAAGCTATAGTTTTGCTAACCAAACAAATCATTCGCGAGGACGCGCATATTCTTTATGGTTTTGCCAGCAAAGAAGAGCGCGAAATGTTCACACACCTCATCAGTGTTTCAGGTATCGGGCCCAACACCGCCATGATCATGCTATCTTCCATGACCCCAGACGACATCGCCCAAGCCATAATTGCCGAAGATGTCCCGAGCATTCAAAAAATCAAAGGTATTGGTACCAAAACTGCTCAGCGCGTCATCATTGACCTCAAAAGTAAGGTCGCCAAAATGGAGCTAGGCTCAGAGAATATTTTTAGTTCACACAATAGAAACCGATTTGATGCGTTAAATGCACTGGTTTCGCTCGGTTTTGATAAAAAATCAGCCGAAAAGGTATTGGACAAAATCGATACAGGCAACCAAAGTGTAGAACAATTGATCAAAGAAGCGTTAAGACTACTATAACCGTGCAACAGAAGAATAGGCAATATTTATTTCTTTTAGGAATCCTGTTTTTTTTAGGGCTAAGCGGCCTTGGCACACTCCATGCACAAACTCCTGACCTTCCGTTTCAGATCATTAATCCACTCAATCCATTTCAGAACTTACCTCAAAGTTTTGACCTCGGAGACCCCACCAAACTGAATCAAACCATTGTCTACGACCCTGAAACCGGCACCTTCGTTTTCAAAGATGTCATGGGTTCAGACACCTATTTTAGGGCCCCACAAGCCATGACCCTTCAAGAATACTTGGCGTTTGAAGAGAAAAAAAGTTTCACCCTCGATTGGAAAGAAATTGTTGCCGAAGCAACTGCCGAAAACCGCACCTTCGAACTCCCAATCAAGATCGGATCCAAAGCTTTTGAGAGCTTTTTTGGTTCAGACCAAATCACCATTACCCCCGGGGGAAACCTCGAAATCTCACTTGGTGCAAACCATTCAAGAGTAGACAACCCTATTCTTCCTATGCGCCAAAGAAACATTACGCGCTTTGATTTCAATCAGAATATCAACATGGACATCACCGGCCAGATCGGGACCAACATGAAGGTGAACATGAAATACAACACTCGAGCAAATTTTGACTTCGAGAACATTTCAAAACTTGAGCGCACCGGTAAAGAAGATGACATCCTTCAAAAAATTGCACTTGGTCAGGTAAGTTTAGAATTGCCCACCACCCTCATCCCTAGCTCACAAACCCTTTTTGGTTTCAAGACCCAACTCAAATTTGGGCGCTCAACCGTAGACTTTATTTTAGCGCAATCTAAAGGTAAAAGAACCGAAATTAATGTAACCGGAAAAGCGCAAGTACAAAAATTTGAAATCACCGCTGATAACTACGAAGCCAATCGCCATTACTTCCTGAACCTGTATCATCAGCAACACTATGATACCGCTATGGCAACATTGCCTGTTGTCAATTCTACCACCTACATCACACGTATCGAGGTTTGGGTGACCAACCGCAGCAGCATCACTGAAAACACGCGCAATATTGTTGCTTTTTCTGACCTCGGTGAAGCCAAGCCTTCCAATTGCCAAGGAAACCCAGGCACCTATTCAAGTCAAGAACTTCCAGACAACGAAGCCAACGGCTTGTATGAATGGGCTTCTAATCAGCCACTTATCAGGGGTTTTTCGAATGCCGTAATTGCATTAAGTACACAAGTCAATTCTCCTGGGCCTTTTCATCAAGCCGTCGATTACGAAAAAGTAGAAAATGCCAGAAAACTCAATGAAAACGAATTTACTTACAACTCACTTTTAGGATACATCTCCTTAAATACCGCACTCAACAACGACGAAGTTTTAGCGGTAGCTTACGAATACACCTACCGTGGCCAAACCTACCAAGTCGGAGAATTTTCAACAGACGGTACCAACGGCCAACAAGCTTTAGTCTTGAAACTCATCAAACCTACCATCACTAATCCTAAAAATAAAATTTGGGATCTCATGATGAAAAATGTCTACTCTATTGGCGCTTATCAAGTAGACCAACTAGGCTTCAAAATTGACATTTACTACAACAACCGCGAAACCTCTGTTCTGCAACCATTCTTGCCCTTCGACGACATCAATAAAAAGCAAATTGTCACGTTGCTTGACATGGACAAAATCAATCAAAACAACCAACCTTTTTCGGATGGTGTTTTTGACTTCGCACCATTCAATGTAGTCGGCAATAGAATTGACAACGGAGGAACCATCAACCGTAAAAATGGTCGCATCTTTTTTACTACTGTAGAGCCTTTTGGTAAAACTTTAGCGCAAAAGCTTACCGATGCTGGTGTTGCCGCACTTTATGTAAATCAGCTTGCCTATAACGAACTTTACGACTCTACCAAAACAGCTGCCCAACAAATTCCGAGTAAAAATCGCTTTGTTTTCAAAGGAGAATTCCAGTCTTCGATCTCCTCCGAAATTCCATTAAACGTGATGAATATTCCACAAGGAGCTGTGGTGGTAACTGCAGGCGGAATGCGTTTAGTAGAAGGCGTTGACTACACAGTAGATTACGCGTTTAGCCGTGTGAAAATCCTCAATACTGGCGTTTTAGAATCGAATACCCCCATTAAAATTTCTATTGAATCTAATTCTGTATTTGGTTTTCAGGCACGCTCCATGATGGGTGGGCGCTATCAATACAGAGTCAATGAAAACTTCAAAGTAGGCGCCACTTGGCTGCGTATGATGGAGCGCCCTGTTACACAAAAAGTAGATTTCGGTTCAGAGCCATTTAAAAACAACGTGCTAGGCGCCGATTTTGCATTTAGAACAAACGTTCCGATGCTGACCAAATTGGTCGACCTTCTGCCAGTTATTTCGACCAACACAATGTCTACGTTGTCTATGTCTGGTGAAGTAGCAACCTTACGCCCAGGGCAACCAAAAGCCATTAACAAAGAAGGAACTTCATACATCGACGATTTTGAAGCTTCTCAAAGTGCCATTGATCTCAAAGGTATTTCTGCGTGGCGTCTAGCTTCGGTTCCTCAAGGGCAACCCGACTTATTTCCAGAAGCCGCTAAAAAAGACCTCAGTGCAGGCTACAAAAGATCTAAAATATCTTGGTACACCATTGACCCCGTTTTCTATCAAAGTAATCAGCTTACACCTGCTCACATTAAGCAGAATCCTACCATGCTCTATGACAGCCGCATGCGTTTGATTCAAATGACCGATATTTTCCCGAATCTGCAATTGCAATATGGTTCCATTACCAATATCAATGTTTTCGATCTTGCTTATTATCCGGCAGAGCGCGGCATGTATAACTACGATACAACAGCTGCCATTGACACCGTCGGAAATTTTACCAATCCTGAAGACCGTTGGGGAGGCGTGATGCGCGGCCTAACAACCAATGATTTTGAGTTGGCTAATATCGAATTTATCCAATTTTGGTTGCTCGACCCATTCAATCAAGATGCCGAAAATGACAATCCTAATGCACCCATGTCTGGTGGTGATCTATATTTTAACTTAGGAAACATTTCTGAAGATATCTTGCCAGATTCTCGCAAAAGTTTTGAGCACGGTTTGCCTCTGAACAACGACCCTAGTTTACTCGATAACCTCGACACAACGCTCTGGAGCCGTGTATCTACCCAGCAAGTAGTTGTCAATGCGTTTGCCAACGATCCAGCTTCTCGTATCAAGCAAGATGTTGGGCTAGACGGTTGGGACAACGCCTCAGAAAAACAATCTTATGCAGCATTTGTAGCATGGGTTCAAAACAATAACACCCTAACGCCAGCTGCCAAGGCGCGCATGATCGCCGATCCATCCACCGATGACTACAACTATTACCTAGACGACAACTACGATACTCAACAGCTCAATATTTTGCAGCGCTACAAACGCTACAACGGCATGCAAGGGAACTCGCCAACTACCGAGATGTCTGATACCGCAAACACCATGGGCTACCCTACTATTGCATCCAATTTCCCTGACATTGAAGACATCAACCAAGACAACAACTTGTCTGAATCTGAAGCCTATTTTCAATATCGCGTGAGCCTCAGACCCAATGACCTTCAAAATGTAGGTTCAAACTACATCACGAACAAACAAGTCTATACAAACGGTAACAAAACTGAAACTTGGTATCAATTCAAAGTTCCGATCAGAGAATTTGAGAAACGCGTCAATGGCATCCAAGATTTTCGTTCGATTCGTTTCATGCGCGTCTATATGAAAGGTTTTGACGAACCTGTTGTATTGCGTTTTGCCAAACTAGAGTTGGTTCGCGGCGAATGGAGACGCTACTCTCAAGATCTTACACAACCAGGGCTTAGTGTTCAGACTGACCCTAACCTCACAAGCTTTAATATTGCAGCGCTTAACATTGAAGAAAATGCACAGCGCCAGCCGATCAATTACGTCGTTCCTCCAGGTATTACCCGTGAAATTGACCCTTCTCAGGTATACCAACGTCAGATGAACGAGCAGTCTTTGGTACTTGAAGTTTGCAACTTGCAAGACGGTGACGCAAGAGCCGCCTACCGCAATGTGCAATTTGACGTGCGTACTTACAAGAAACTTAAAATGTTTGTGCACGCAGAGTCTGTGGTTCAAAATCAAGTCAAAGACAACGAACTCACCATGTTCGTGCGCTTGGGTACCGATTACGTAGACAACTACTACGAATACGAAATGCCAATGAAAGTAACCGATTGGAATGTCACCAACCCGGATTTGATTTGGCCAGAAGGCAATAACATTGAAATCGTTTTTGAAAATTTACTCAATCTAAAAATTGATCGCAACAATAAACTCGAACAAGGCGTACCTGGAGTTTCCAGCGTAGTAGAATACGAAAAACCTGACCCGAATAATCCTAATAACCACATCAAAGTAAAAGGTAGTCCGAATCTTCAGGGCGTAAAAACCATCATGATTGGGGTAAGAAACCCTTCTAAATCTGACCCAGACAATACTTGGGGGCCAGATTACGGTGATGCAGAATGTGTAAACGTTTGGGTCAATGAAATGCGTCTCACCGACTTTGTCAGCGACGGTGGTTCTGCCGCAGTTGGGCAAATGCAACTTCAACTAGCCGATTTCGCAACCGTACAAGCAGCCGGGAACTATTCCGGTATCAATTGGGGCGCGGTAGATAGTCGCGTGCAAGATCGTCAAAGAAATCAAAAAATGGGTGCCGATATCAGTACCACGATGCAACTTGGTCAATTCTTCGGAAAACAAGCCAGGGTATCTCTGCCATTCTATTATGGGTATTCTATCGGTGTCATCAATCCAGAATACGACCCTTTTAACCCTGACATTAAACTTTCAAACTATGACAACGCTACGCGCAAAGAACGCTTGCGTTTGGGCCAAGATTTCACCGAAAGAAGAAGCTACAACTTTACCAATGTAAGAAAAGAAGCTAAAGCCGGAACCAAACCACAATTCTGGAGCATCTCCAATTGGTCAGCCACATATGCCTTTGCAGAAAACACCAAACGCGACTTCAACATTAAGTCAGACATGACCCGTACCTGGACAGGTGCATTAAACTATAATTATACTTTTGCCGGTAAACCTTGGGAGCCTTTCAAAAAATGGGAGCCTGCGCAGAAAAACCCTTGGTTGAAATCCTTGAAAGATTTCAATCTATATTACTTGCCAAAAAACATTACGTTCACCAACGATTACTCTCGTATCTACAACGAAAGACAAGTCAGAAATATCATAGTACCTGACTACAATTTCGACCCTATTTATCTGAAACGCTTTGACTGGATTAGAAATTACCAAGTAGGCTACGATGTCACTAAGTCTCTTAAAACTACTTTTAGTGCAACTAACCGTTCCATTTTTGAAGAAGGAAACCACGGAGTAGACCGCAGAACCAACCCAGAGGGTTATCAAGAATTCATAGATACTTTGCGCTCTCAAATGAGCACTTTTGGTCGTACCATGGATTACACCCATAATTATTCGATCAGTTACACCCTGCCGTTTGACAAATTCCCGGTTACTTCTTGGCTTTCTTCTAACGTGAAGTATGCAGGCACCTACAATTGGCAACGCGCGCCTTTAGGACAAGCCGAATTTGGGAACGTCATTCAGAACACGCGTTCTATCAACATGACCGCACAAGGAAACTTGCTCACACTTTACAACAAAGTACCTTATTTCAAACGCGTACTCTCAGACGGCAAAGGAGCAAAAGCCAGTGTCAATGGCAAGCTCAGCCCTGAAGGCACCCAAGGCAAAGCCGGGCCACCTAAAAAAGCAGAGTTCAAGCCTAAAAAGCCTTTGGAAGAAATGACTGAAAAAGAGCGCAAGCAATACGATAAAGACTTAGCGCGCTTTGAAAGAAAACAAGCCCGCATCGAAGAGCTCAAACTCAAAGAAAAAGAACCTGTAAATCCTGTAGTGGGAACACTCGTTAGAATGTTACTAACCGTCAGAAATATTTCAGGAACTTATACCCTATCTGACGGAACCATGCTTCCGGGCTTTAACCAAGAATCTAGTGTGCTCGGTATGAACGCAAGCACCTTAGGCCTTACTCCGTTTGTATTTGGGCAGCAGCCTTATGACATCTTTGGCCGCGAAACAGGCTATCATGTTGGCGAATTTGCCCGCGACAACAATTGGTTGGTGCAAAATGAAAACCTGAACAAACAGTTCATGACCAATCATACGGCCAACTTACAACTCAAAGCCACCCTAGAACCACTCAAGGACCTCAACATCAACCTCAACGCATCAAGAAACTATGGCAATCAGTCTGGCGAATTCTACCGCTGGAACCCAACAAACGCTTTGTTTGAAAGTCAAAGTAGATTCCAGACTAGCACTCTTACCTACACCACTATTTCTTGGGGTACGGCTTTTGCAAAAATGGACAGCGCTTTCCGTTCTCCAATTTTCCAACAAATGATCAACAACAGCCAGCAAGTGTCTCAGCTTATAGGGGTCAACAATAGTAACTCGAGCTCGTTACCAAATGGTTTCTATGATGGCTATTCCTTGACACAACAAGAAGTGGTCATTGGTTCTTTCTTAACAGCCTACACCAATTCGCCAATTTCCGCCAAAAACATCAATCCAAGAAGCAATATGCCGTTGCCAAACTGGACGATCAACTATTCAGGTTTAACCAAATTTGCCTTCACAAAAGATGTTGTCAAATCATTCAAACTCAACCATGGTTATTCTTCTTCGGTTTCAGTAAACGGAATGCAGACCAACCTCAATGGTACACTAGATGCCAACGGAATGCCAAACGCACGAGACCTCAATAACAATTTCATCGCGCCAATGCAAGTGCAAAATATAACCATCAACGAGCGCTTCTCTCCGCTGATCGGTATGCTTGCTACCTGGAACATCCTAGGTAAAAACATCACCACAAACTTTGAATACAAAAAAGATCGTCAGGCAACGCTTTCATTGAACAACAACCAGGTTACCGAAACCCTAGGGCAAGAAATTGTAGTGGGTACCGTCATCAATGTGCCTAAACTCAAATTAGTGCGCACTGTAGACGCAAGCGATTTATTGATCAACGTCAATTTCTCTTTCAGAGACAACGCCACTGTAATTCGCAAAGTTGTAGAAAACTCAAACGTGGCAACAGCCGGTCAAAAAACGGTGAGCTTCAAGCTAGATGCCAACTACAAACTTAATGAATACCTCAGCGCAATTTTCTATTACGAGCAATTCATCAACACACCTAAAGTATCATTGAGCTACCCTACCGGAAACCTTAAAACAGGTGTCACCCTTCGTTTTGACCTTAATGGTTTAAAATAAAAAGATGGTAAGAACCGCTACTCCTTCAGACGTACCCGCAATTTTCTCACTTATTCAAGATCTTGCCACCTATGAAAGAGCTCCTGAACAAGTCATCAATACGCCCGAGCAACTCAAAATAGATCTCTTTGACGATCGCGTCTGTGAAGCCTTAGTTGCGTGCAATGCCCAAGATCAAATTGTTGGCTTTGCTTTATTTTACACCTCATACTCTACTTGGAAAGGTCGTTGCTTATATCTCGAAGATTTTTATGTAGCAGAAGCTGAAAGAAAACAAGGCTATGGGCAAGCGCTTTTTGATGCAGTCGTGAAAATTGCAAAAGACAGAAACGTTAAACGCATGGATTGGCAAGTATTAGAATGGAATCATACCGCACTCAATTTCTACCGACGCAACCACGCCACCCTCGACCCCGAGTGGATTAATGGGCGTATTTTTTTTGATTAAATTCTGTATATTTAGCTTAACATTCTGTAAATGTGTTTCATAACCATTTGGAATGCACTAAAACTAAATGAATGATCCATTATTCTAGGCGAAGACTTTTAAAAACTGGCGTTTCTGCATCGGGTATTTTTTTACTCAAACCTTTTGACAAATTCATCTCATTTTTAAGTGGTACAAATGAAATCCCTACTTGGTCTCAATTGGTAGAAGTCGCTAGATGGTGCCCCACCATTCATAATTTACAGCCCCACCAACTCAAAATTATTTCTGAAACGGAAGCAGATTTATACTATGACCCTAAACGTCTTTTGCCCGTTGGGGACCCTGAAGCTGTATTTGTAACCATAGCCATGTCGATGTTCCTTGAACACCTCTCAATTGTTGCCCATTCATTTGGCTATGCCATTCAAATTGTAGGCCCAACTATCCCGATTGATATAAAAGCTACTGTTTCTACTAAATTTACTCGACTCAAACTCGTTCCCACTGAACAAAAAGAGCCCCTAGATAGCTCCTTGATTTACGAGCGCAGAACTTCAAGACTACATTACGACGGACGTCCGCTTCAAGAAAATACAATTCAGAAAATTGGTGCTGAAGCTGCAAAGTTCAACCAAGAATTCAATCATTCTTCAGATCCTGAAATTGTCGATTTTATAATTGAACTCAACCAACAATCATTGTTTGAAGATTTGGCTTCAACAAAAGGAAGAGAAGAACTGCATCGTTTGTTTCGCTACACAGATCAAGACGCCGCCAAATTCAAGGACGGACTTTGGTACAAAGCGATGGCTTTTCCAGGAAAGTTGATGAGAAATGTCTTTTCACACCACGAACACTGGGAAAAAGGACTTAAAAAGAAAATGCTCGGAAACTATTACCGTGATTCTTTCAAAGGAACGGCATCGATTTGTTGGTTCAAAGGTAATTTTCAAACGCCCGCAGACTGGATGAATGCCGGAAAAATGTTTGCCAGAAGCTGGTTGCTACTGACCAAAGACAAAGCCTTTTTGCATCCTTTTGGCTCGCTAATTACCAATCAAAATGCGCACGAAAGCATTTCGAAAAAGCTAAACCCATTAGGGCAACAAGATTCAGAAGACACAGAAATTTGGATGATTTTCCGAGCAGGTTTTTCCAAAGAACCCGTAAGAAGTTACCGCCTGAGCACCAAAGAAATTATCATCAATTAGAAAGATATGCGTCAACTTATCATCTTATTTTATGCCTGGCTACTTGAGCTTTATCGCAAGCCCTTAATGAAGTCAGACCGAGCCATGGCTATTATTTTCATGCCTGGTTTTAATCGCTTGCGCTTGTTTAATTCAAAAGCCAGGGCCTATGCAGAATTCATAAAAGCAAGAAGACGCGTTCCGGCATACCGGGCTTTCCTAGACAGTCGAGGATTTTCTAAACCGTCCTTTAATGGGTTGGTCCCAAATATGCATGAGGTTCCTATCACTGATAAAGAGAATTATGTCAAAGTCTATTCCATGGATGAACGCTGTGTGGGCGGTAAAATGCCTACAAAAAATGTCATTATTGACGAGTCTTCAGGCAGTAGTGGCACGGCTACCAATTGGGCCAGAGGAAAGAAAGAGCGCCAGCGAAATGCCAGAATCATCCAATTTGGGGTGAAGAATTTACTCGGTAAGGAACCTTTGTTTATTATCAATGCCTTTGCTCTTGGGCCTTGGGCAACAGGCGTCAACATCACCATGGGTTGCATCAATTTTTCAAAATTGAAGTCTTTGGGGCCCGACAAACTTAAAATCATCAATACCATCAAACAGTTTGGTCCGGACCATCATTACGTAATAATGGGTTATCCACCGTTTTTAAAAATGTTAGTTGAAGACGCAGACTTAGCTTGGCACAAGCTCAATGTTTCGCTCATCTTTGGAGGCGAATCCATGACCGAAGGAATGAGGGATTATTTATTATCAAAAGGAATCAAACGCATATATAGTTCATTAGGCGCCTCAGATTTAGAACTGAACATTTCTGCTGAAAGCGAGTTTACGATCAGTTTAAGGAGACTCATTCGGTCCAATGAGACGCTCAGAAATCGCATCACAAAATATCCGGGCGCCCTACCTATGTTGTTTCAGTACAATCCGACCGATTTTTTGATTGAAACCACATCAGAAGGAGAATTGGTGATCACTATCGGAAGACCTGATTACATTGCACCAAAAATTCGCTATAATCTTCACGACCGCGGACACGTTTTGTCCATGAAAGAATTGTACCAAATGCTAGATGAATTAAGAATTGACCCATCTCAACTTGTAAAGCCACAAACTGATTTGCCCATTTTATTTCACTACGGTCGGGCCGACTCAACCGTTTCGTTCTTTGGCGCAAATATTGGCCCTTCAGATATCCAAGAAACCATTTATAGTTCGGACATATTCTCTAGTGTTATAAACTCCTTCTGTATTGGCATCAATGAAGATGAAACCGGCGGAAAACAATTGGTGATTTCTCTAGAACTACAAGAAGGAAAATCCATTGAAGAAATAAATAAAGCGGCGTTTCATCATGCTTTCTTCCATCAATTAGCTCAGAATAATCAAGATTTTAGAGAAGCGCTTCGCATGGTAAACAAAGCGGATCAATACGCGCTTGATTTTTTTGACTTTGCTAATGGTCCATTCAAAGACAGAGATATCCGTATCAAAGCCAATTATTTTAACTAAGCTTCGAAGAAGCACTTGCATCCAAAGCAGCTCCGATGAAAAAAGTCTTGTTTTTGTTTTTGACGTTTGCCTCAGATCTTGCAGTGTTTGCCCAACAAAATGTGGCCTTGCAATGGAACAGCCAACCGTTTCAACTTCAAAAACAGCAACCTTTAAATGACAGTATTTCAATAAGTATTTCCCAATTTAAAGTCTATATTCAAGGAAGCCAAATAAAAAAAGAATCACAAGTTTTTCTTATAGATGCCGAAGACGAAAATTCTTTGAGTTGGGCTGAAAATCAAGGCCAACTTCAAATTGGTCTAGATCCATCGATTCAGGTTTCAGGGGCGTTCAATGGCGTTCTCGACCCTATTAATGGCATGTATTGGGCTTGGAATACAGGCTTCATCACCATAAAATGTGTAGGAGACATCACAAATAACAAAACAAAGCAAACAGAAACATTTGAACTGCACCTTGGGGGTTACGAAGAACCATTTGCTTGTCAATATCGCTTGCCTGGCGAAGGCGAAACCTTAGTAATTGAAATTGGAAAGTGGCTAGCGTCATACAATTATTCAGAGCTAGCTGGTTTGCATGTCATGCAGCCAAGTACAAAAAGCAAAGCCCTTTTTGATCGGTTTAAAAGTCACGTTTATTATGCTCCATAAGTTCCTCTTTGCCCTTTTGCTTGGCCTTGGCTTTCTTTTTGCGGCTGCGAAGCATACTGACTCATTCGAAACTTGGCCACAACGCATTAAAAAGCCCTCAAAATACAGCTCAACACAAGGGTTTGAACTAGGTCGGGCCTTATTCTACGACCCAATACTCTCCAAAGACAGTAGCATTTCTTGTGCTTCTTGTCATTTATCTTATACCGGCTTTGCGCATGTCGACCACCCTACTAGTCATGGAATTGAAGACCGAATTGGGCGCAGAAATGCTCCTGGTTTATTTAATTTGGCATGGCGCAGTAATTTTCATTGGGACGGCGGTGTATTGAGCCTTAATGGCCAGGCAATAAATCCACTCACACATCCGGATGAAATGGGTTCAACTCTAGACGAAATTCTAAAAAAATTGAGGCAAAATGAATTGTATAAAAACGCTTTTCGAAAGTGTTATAAAGCAAAACAAATAGAAACTTGGATGCTACTCGATGCCCTTACCCAGTTTACCCTAGCTCTAGAATCTACTTCGAGCTACTATGATAAGGTACAGCAAAACCAGGCTCAATTTAACGCACAACAAGCCAGAGGCTTTCAAGACTTTCAGACCTATTGCAACCGTTGCCACCAAGCGCCATTATTTTTTACAAACGCATTTGAAGACAATGGAATTGAAAAAATTGCTAAAGACTTTGGTAGGTTTGAAATCACCGGTATTGCCTCCGACAAAGGGAAATTCAGAGTGCCAACACTCCGCAACATCAGTCATACCTTTCCTTATATGCACGATGGGCGTTTTAAAAACCTGAAACAAGTTTTGGCACATTATGCCGATCTTTATCAACTCAATGACTTTCAACAAAAAGACATCATCGCTTTTCTGAAAACACTCACCGATTCAAGTTTCTTGAGTAATCCAAACTTTCAATATCACCCATTAAAACCCAAATCATGAAAAAAAACATCACACTTTTTCTTTGCTTTGCGGCGCTTTCTGCCCGCGCGCAACTGAACCCGGCTATTACCCATTGGTTGATCAATACCATTGGAATTACAGGTTCACACTATGTACAAGGAAATGGAACTCCTATAAATGACAACGTTTTAGCTAATGTCCAAGCGGTTCAGTATTCAGCCAACAATGTTTACGTGACCACCACTGGTGTCCCATCCTATGTGACAGGGCCTTTTATGGATGGCAATCCTTCTTTGGCAAGCAACCAAAATGCCATTTTTAAATTACCCCTAAATCCGGTGGCCAATACCGGTACGCTTAGTTCAACCACAGGGGGAAATATCGGCATTTTCGTAAATGGCGTGGCCCTTTTTGATTACCGCGATGGCGTGGCCTGGAACACACAGACCAATGCGCTTTGTGGCGGCCCCGGGAACCCGCCTTGCCCAGGTGGGCCAGCAGCAAACATGCCTTGGAACCGAGACGCCGTAGTTGCAGAAAAAGCAGGCTTTGACTGCTCAAAAGGTCACCCTGCAATGGGAAATTATCACCACCATCAAAACCCGAGTGCCTTCAAACTAGATTTGCAAGTGATTTCAAACATTTGTGATATTTACGATGCAGATGGCCTGTATGCTATAGATGCCAACCAACATTCGCCACTGATCGGCTATGCGTATGATGGTTTCCCGATTTATGGCGCATACGGATATAAAAACGCAGACGGAACAGGTGGTATTACTAGAATTTTATCGGGGTATCAACTCAGAAACATTTCGGTTCGAACACATTGGGCAGACGGAACAGATGTAGCCGATGGCCCAGCAGTTTCTACCACGTATCCACTTGGTTATTTCAGGGAAGATTACGAATTTATTGCGCATCCTGGGCAAGAAGAATATTTGGATGCCAGCAATGGTAGATTTTGCATTACACCAGAATATCCGAACGGAATCTATTGCTATTTTGCTACTGTAGATCAAAACTGGAATTCTGCTTATCCTTATGTGGTTGGGCCAAAATTCCATGGAGTCGTAAGCGGCGCCAAAGTGACTACCATCTCTGAAACGGTTACAACCTATACATCAGCTGCCGGAATAACCGAATTGCAAAACGAAGATTGGCAGGTATGGCCTAATCCGAGTCAAGATTTAGCAATGGTACAAGTTTCAGGCCTGAGCACATTCAACCGCGAAGTACAACTCATTGACCAACAAGGACGCGTGGTACAAAAGAAACAACTCCATCAAGGAAGCACCATTGTTTATTTTGAATTAGATACGTTATATAGCGGTCTCTATTTTATAAAAGTTGAAGGTGCGAAAGAATTAAAAAGACTTGTTGTCAACTAAATTTCAAAAGTAATATTCATAAAAATTGGGCTAATATTCAGCCAACCTGAGAAGTTGTTCATTTGACACTTAGTGTCTGAAATATTCGAAGTAAGTTTATTTTTGAAATAAGGAGAGAAACAGGTTACTTCTTGTGTGTAGCAGTTGACATACTGCTTGGAGAGGCAGTTTCATTTTCTAGTTTGATAAGAGTTTAATAGTTTTTGTCAACGTCCGAAAGGAATATACACAAGAGGTTCCTGTCCTTATTAATTCAATCGTACCACTCAGACAAATTTTTGTCTACTACTAGGAAAAGGGCTGCTTGTCAGTCCTTTTTTTCATTTATAGCATACAGCAATGGTCTACTCGGGCTGGCATCATTTTTAAAATTTGCCATTTGTAGCTCCAAAATATAAGTGCCATCAAGAATGCTAGAATCAGCAAAAATGAGCTCTGTAATGCTGCGGTCTTTTCTCGGATTGTTCGGAAAATCCCAAAATGCATGATGAAAGGCCAAAGCGCCGCCGTCTTCTTCTCGGTCAACTGAAGGGGTGTCTACTAAAAAGTGCAGCGTTTCTAATTGATCCAGCAAATCCACTACCCCAACGTCAAAATAGCAAGGATTCGTGCCCGAATAATTGGTTTGGGTTTTTTCTGGTTTGTTGGGTAAAGTTCTGACAATAATTGCCTCTGTAAAGTTACTAGAAAGTAAGTGCTCTAGTTGGTTTGCATAAACCACCTTATCTCCATTGGGCAAAATAATTGGCTGTACAGTAATCAGGGTTGCTTTGTAGAAATAAGATTGAAAAACTTCACCAACAGGAAAAATTTCTGGGCTGATGTGACCAAAAGACTCGGTGTGCGTCGTGTGACCATGCGGATTAAAAAAGATGTCTCGAAAATTGACTGAGCCACCTTCTGCAACACTCCCAACAAAGCCATTTGCGCGGACTGGCTCTATAGTTGGGGTATCTACATACCAGGCTCTGGCATTCAAAGAGTCATTGCGCAAAGTCATGGATAAATCTAACGGCTGAGCGGTGTCGATAAAATGCTGTTGGTCTAAGTAAAAAATCATGGAGTAAAAATAGTGCTTTTCGTATCTTTGCCACTATGGAAGCACAAAAAGACAGACTCAAAGACCTCATTTCACACTCAAAAGAATACGGATTCATCTTTCCGTCATCAGAAATTTACGATGGTTTAGCTGCCACCTATGACTATGGTCAATTGGGTGCTGAGCTCAAAAACAACATCAAAACCTATTGGTGGAAAGCAATGGTTCAGCTTCATGAAAACATTGTTGGTCTTGACTCCGCAATTTTTATGCACCCAACTACCTGGAAAGCATCTGGGCATGTCGATGCATTTAACGATCCGCTCATCGACAACAAAGATTCGAAAAAACGCTATCGCGCCGATGTCCTTTTAGAAGACCACATCGAAAAGATTCGTCAAAAAATTGAAAAAGAAGTAGAAAAAGGAATTAAAAAATTCGGAGCGTCTTTCGACGAAACACAATTCCGAGCTACAAATCCTAATGTCTTGCGCAATGCTGAAAAAATCCAAAGCATTGAAAACCGCATGAAAGACGCCCTCGAGCAAAATGACCTCGAGGCGGTGCGCCAACTCATTATTGACCTCGAAATTGTTTGCCCAATTTCTGGTTCTAAGAACTGGACAGAAGTGCGCCAATTCAACCTCATGTTCTCTACAGAACTTGGCTCGGTTGCAGGTGATGCAAGTACCATTTATTTGCGTCCGGAAACTGCCCAAGGGATTTTTGTCAACTTTCTTAACGTACAGAAATCTGGCCGCATGAAAATCCCGTTTGGCATCGCCCAAATTGGTAAAGCATTCCGTAACGAAATAGTGGCGCGGCAGTTTATTTTCCGCATGCGCGAATTTGAACAAATGGAAATGCAGTTTTTTGTCCGCCCCGGTGAAGAAATGAAATGGTATGACTACTGGAAAGCAGCCCGCACGCTATGGCATCAAAATTTAGGCCTTGGCGAAGCGCGTTACCGTTTTCATGACCACCTGAAATTAGCACACTACGCAAATGCTGCTTGCGACATCGAATTTCAATTCCCGATGGGTTTCAAAGAACTAGAAGGCATCCACTCCAGAACCGATTTCGACCTCAAACAACACGAACAATATTCTGGTAAAAAACTACAATTCTTTGATCCAGAGCTCAATCAAAGCTATGTACCCTATGTAATTGAAACTTCTGTTGGCCTTGATCGCATGTTCTTGGCGGTGCTTAGTGCAGCCTACCAAGAAGAACAATTAGCCGATGGTTCAGAACGCGTTGTGTTAAAAATTCCGGCAGTTTTAGCACCATATAAGGCAGCTATTCTTCCGCTCATTAAAAAAGATGGTTTGCCAGAAAAAGCCAGAGAAATCATGGCCGAACTCCAGCTAGATTACTCTTTGCAATACGACGAAAAAGATTCGATTGGTAAACGCTACCGCAGACAAGACGCCATCGGAACCCCGTTTTCCATTACCGTTGATCATCAAACACTTGAAGACAACACCGTAACGATTCGAGACCGCGACACCATGGAGCAACAACGCGTTGCTGTCAAAGAACTCGAGCAAATTTTGGCGCAAAAAGCCAGCTGGAAAAGCGTTCTTAGCCCACTTCGTGCAGTTTAATTGATGTGGCGCTTGCTTTTATTCTGTTGGGTCACCACTGCACATGCTCAGTTGGTTCTCAATAATTATGGGCAAGCTTTTGGTCAACTACCCTTTTTTAATGCAGCAACCGTAGCGCAGCTACATCTGAAATCTATTGAAGGTTTTTACACTTACAAAAAAGCCGATGCCCCGTTCAAAGAAAGTCTAGATTGGGTCCGCTATCGCTTTGACGAAAAAGGCCAGCTCACCGAACAACTCGAAGTGATTCAGAACGGCAAAAGAAAAGACAGCACCTTACATCAATATGCTTATTTTCCGAGTGGCTTACTAATGGCGCATCGATACGGCGCTTATGGGGGTGCCATTTCTGAGCATTACCGTTACGATTCATTAAATCGCGTGGTTGAAATTAACTACTTCCGTGACCAATTTTCAAACCTAATTACAAATAGCGCAGAGTTGGTTTTCATGAGAAAAGAATACAAAACTTATCCATCTCAGCAAAGTCCTGATTTTATCCAATTCAATCAATACAACTTGCCTTTTATGGAGGTGAGTCAAAAATTCAATGAAGCGGGCTATCTTTTGGAAACCGAGCGCTATTACAAAATGAGTCAGCAAAAAGAAATTGAATCGTTTACTTACAACAATCAAGGTTTACTTTCAGAAAAGAAGATCCTTCACTCGAATACGACTACCCCACCAGAATGTTGGCAATACGACTACGATCAATTCGGAAATCTTATTGAAATCAACTATCAAAAAAATGGCTTTGACGTTCAAGAATATCAGGTAATCTACGATTATAAAACAGGCTATCTTGGCGCCCTGATCAAAAAGGATTTGCGCACAAACGAACTCAAAATAATACGGTTTTCAAAAAATACTTATTACTGACTTATTTTGTTAAATATTTCTTAAACGCTAATTTTCAAATACTTTTGGCATCATATTCGCCTAACCGACCGAAACAACTGCTTATGAAATTATTTTACTCCTTCTGTCTGAGCTTCATCGTAACCTTAGCTGCCCAAGCTCAAAAAATCAATTACGAAAGTTCCAAGTGGTTTTGGGGCGCTAATATTGGGGCTACCTGGCAAAGCACAGACGTGAAGTCAGAATCGTATAATGGCTGGGGGCTTACCCTCGGAAGATCCTTTAATTATGATTATGGTCATGCACTTTCTTTCGATATCAGGGGGCGTTTCTTAAACGGGCAATGGTACGGTCAAGCAACAGACTTTAGCACACTAAATACAAACAGCAACTCGGTTCTTCAATCGTATCTCACCGGAGACAATCAATATGTTCATAATTTCAGAACGGATGCCCGCGAACTCGATTTAGAGTTAGTTCTGCACGCTGCAAGGCTTCGAGAAAGAACTGGCTTGGACCCTTATATTTTTGGAGGTTTGGGCCTTACTTGGCAACAAAACTGGGCCGATGTTTTTGACACAAATGGCATTTACGACTACAACGGCATGGCCTTAAATGGTCCTTTAGATCAACAATTGGTGGGCGTGCTAGACAACATCTATGAAACGCGCCTTGACGGCCTTACAAACAATGAGTGGCAGGTCAATTGGATGCCGAGTTTGGGCATCGGTTTGGCTTATCATAGAGGTCGTGTAAGTTTTGGACTTGAACACAAAACAACTTTTACAAGAGCCGACAGCTTTGATGGCCTTGCAAACCAAAGTCTTCGCCTCCGCAATGACTGGTATCATTATACGTCAGCAATTTTGCAAATTCATTTCAAAGGGAGAAGTCATCGACCTTTGCCAGAACAAAACCCAACACCAAATACGCCACCGGTA
>JBDLPT010000011.1:0-96052 GCA_039800945.1 Bacteroidota bacterium
AAAATTCAGAAGTCACCCAACACCTATCTTTCCAAAACCTTCAGCATCCAATACCAAGAAGTCACCGAAGCCTCCGGCTTTAGCTACCAGCTTCTCACAGAATTATTGGAGAAGTAAATGCAACAAATTCCTCTCTTTATTCGTCTTAAGAAATTGTACTAGCCCATTTTCATGAAAAAAATCTTACCTCTCCTCTTTTTTATTTCCATTAGCCCCTTGTTTTTTGCACAAAATGTAAAGGTAAGTGGGCGTTTGGTAGACACAAGTGGTACCACTCCTATTTACGAAGCGAGCATCATGGCGATTCGTCTTCGAGATTCTGTATTGATTAAGTATACGCGCAGTAATCCGAACGGTGAGTTTCAATTACAAGGTTTGCCGATTGACTCTTTTCAGGTGGTTGTGGAGCATCAGAATTGGACGCCAAGAAGCATCTATATTATGGCTTCCAAACAAAAGACCACTTTTGAATTGCCTGATATTCGCTTGTTTCCTAAAATTCAAGAAGTAAAGGATATTGTCGTGACCCGCAACCGAAATGCCATGTATTTCAATGGCGATACCCTCGTTTTTGTAGCCGATTCTTTCAAAGTGGCAGAAAATGCAGTGGTAGAAGATTTGCTGAAGAAATTACCCGGAATTAAAGTGGAAGACGATGGTTCGATCACCTCCCAAGGTAAAGAAATCAGTAAGGTTTTAGTAGATGGCGATGAATTTTTTGGCTCCGACCCAACTATTGCCACTAAAAATTTGGCGGCCAATGGCGTAGCATCTGTACAGGTCTACGAAAAGAAAAATGAAGATGCCGCAGCCGGACAAGACGACAAAATTCAAGTGCTCGACCTCAAACTAAAAGATGAGGCTAAAAAGGGATATTTTGGCAAGGCCTCTGCTGCCTCAGACTTCAATCAAGGGCCTGCCGATAAAGCTTTTTACGAAAGTGAGTTGCTCTACAATAAATTCAATAAAACCCAAAAGATATCAGTCTTCATGCTGGCTTCCAATACGCCTAAATCTAATTTTGGCTTCGGAGACATGAATAAATTTGGCCTCGACAACGAGCGCAACGACAGCGGGCTCAATTTCTGGGACCGCGATTCCAAAGGCAATCGATCCGGAATTCCGCAGACCCTCAAAACAGGTGTGTATTACAACGACCGTTTATCTAAAAAAGTCAAACTTGGTTTCAACTATGCTTACTACGAAAGCACGCTGCAAGCCAATTCTTCGAGCCAGTCCCAGTATTTCTTGGCTGACAGCTCATATTACACCAAAGATTCTGCGAGCAACCGCACGCTATCTAATTCTCATCGTCTGAACATGACCCTGACGCTTGATCTAGATTCTCTGACCAAACTCGAACTCAAGCCAAATCTTCAGATCGATGGCGGCGAACAAGACAACACTGCTATTAACCAATTCTTAAACAATGGCTTCAATTCTTATTTATTGACGAATGTCAATAATGCCTATGATTCTAAAGGCTTAAGCAGTAGATCCGAGGCTGTTTTAAGAAGAAAGTTTGGCAAACCAGACCGTGAAATCGAATTGAAATACATCCTCAACTCGAGCAACAACAACTCAACGGGTAGCCTCAAAACAAACACCACCAATCAGTTTTTAGATACCGTTATCAATCAAAAGAAAACCAACGACAACCACACCACCACCAATTACACCACTCTAACCTATACCGAACCGCTTTCAAAAAGTTGGATGCTGACTACCGAATATTACCTTGAGCTTGGGCAATCGGGGCAGCAACGCTATACCTACAATCAAGATATGTCAAGCGCGCAGTTTACCGTTGTAGATAGCTTGTTTACCAATGATTTTCAAAACAAGCGCTTGCAACAACGCGGAACCGTTCTTTTGAATTATCTCTACAAAAACCACAAATTTACAGGTGGTTTGGGTTACCGAAATATTCAGATTGCCAATACGAATCAGTTCAATAATTCAGTGATCAATCAGGATATCTCGAATTTCTTACCTACTTTTTCTTATCAATTTAAGCCGAGTATGGCCAAGCGCTTTAACCTTCGCTATAACACCTATTCTACGCCAGCAAGTGCTAATGATTTGCAACCAGTACGTGACAACACCAACCCGAACCGTATTCAAGAAGGGAATCCGGATTTAAAACCCAACTACCAACACCAACTCAATTTCAATGGCAATGTTTGGCAGGCCATGACAGGCCGATACTTTTGGTCAGGGGGTACCGCTTCCTACACCCAAAATGCTTTTGCCAACAGTACTTTTTACGACGCACTCGGTAGAACGGTATCTAAAACAGTGAATGTAGATGGTAATATCTTCGCTACAGTTTATGCAGGTGGGGGTTATCCAATACTCAATCGCAAACTTACGTTTGAACCAAGTTTGAATGCCACTTACATGAAGTCTAAAAACTTAATTAATGGTTTGACAAACATTACTCAAACCACCACAGTTAATGGAGCTTTTTCAATTCAATTGTCTTTAGATAGTTTAGAGATGAGTGTGGGTACCGACTACACTTATGTAAATCCACTGACCTCCTTGAGTAGCTTTTCAAATCAACCCTACTCCACACTTAACTATTCTACTGTGGGTGACTGGCGTTTACCTGCCAAATTTAGATTCAAGTGGGAAATCAACTATACGCTCAACCGAGGACGCGCCGCTTCTTACAACAAAGATTTCCTAATTATCGATCTAGAATTACAAAAATCATTCTTGAGCAATCAGAACCTTATTCTTGGGTTTTCTATCAATGACCTCTTGAATCAAAATATCAACCTACAGCGCACCGTAAGTGGCAACATGATCACCGATAATTTTACCAAAATTATTTCGCGCTATTTCTTGGTAAGACTCACTTATAAATTCAATAACAACAAGACCCGTGAAGAAGAATTTCGTATGTGGCATTAGTGCCCTGTTGCTCAGCTTGCAAGTGTGTGCGCAGTCAACTTATATTCATGCCGGAAAAATCACTTTCGAAAGACGCACCAATCTTGAAAAGCGTTTCAAGGATGAACGCATGAAAAGATTTGTCACGGAAGAAAATAAAATCCGAATCGAACCTTTTTATCTTTATTTCAACGATACCGCATCTTTATTTCAGGTAGCCGAAATGAATCAACCCGAAGAAATGGCTTGGCTCACCACAAAAAATGCCTATGCGCAAAACTTGGCGAAATCTCAACAACTGATGATGTTGGCGGTTTTTGGTCAAAACGTTTTCGTTCAAGATAGTTTACCCGAACGCACCTGGAAAATTACAGATAGCAAGCGCTCTATTTGTGGTTACGAATGTCGCAAAGCCATTTATCAAAAAAATGACTCTACCCGACTCTATGCTTGGTATACACCAATGCTTGTTCCTTCAGTGGGTCCAGAAGGTTTTTGTGGATTACCTGGTACCATTCTAGGTTTAGCCACCGAAGACGGCGGAATTGTATATTTCGCCAAGAAAATTGAACTCATTGAACCAAAGAAAGAACAATTAGTGCTCAATCCGGGGAAAAATAAAATATTTACAATCGAAGAATTGCGCGCCAAAATCGAAAAAGAATATGGCTCTACTCCTTGGGGTAAACGTCTCTTTGACGACATTTTTAGATGGCTTTAATAAACCTTTGTGCGTTATTAGTGTTCTAGTTCTATGACAAATTTGGAGAAATATACGCAGTTAGTTGAGGCAGGAATTCAAGATTTTAGTTTGCCTGCACAACCCAATCATCTCTACGATCCACTGCGGTATTTCATGACGCTTGGTGGCAAAAGAATGCGCCCCATTCTTACAATTATGGCAACCGAAGCTTTTGGTGTGGCACCAAATGAAGGATTAAATGCCGCTTTAGCAGTTGAACTATTTCACAATTTCTCTTTGATCCATGACGACATCATGGACAACGCTCCTTTACGCAGGGCCAAAGCCACTGTTCATGAAAAATGGAATCCGAATATTGCCATTCTTTCAGGCGATGTTTTGCTGGTAAAAGCTTACCAATGTTTAGCCAACTATGAACCACATACCTTAAAAGCGCTTTTTGAAGTCTTTAACCAAACTGCTATTGAGGTTTGCGAAGGACAACAAATGGACATGGATTTTGAACTAAGATCAGATGTCACCGAGGCAGAATACATTGAAATGATCCGCCTGAAAACCTCGGTTTTACTGGGTTGTGCTTTACAAATGGGTGCCATTGTAGGGGGCGCCAATGAGCAAGCTGCAGGCCACCTTTATCAATTCGGCGTGCAATTAGGTCTCGCTTTTCAGATTCAAGACGACTTACTCGATTTATATGGTGAAAGTGCTGCCGTAGGCAAACAAATTGGGGGCGATGTACTGGCCAACAAAAAGACCTTGTTGTCTATTGCGGCAAAGCACTTAGCAAATGAGCAACAAAAAATTGAACTCGATAAACTTACTGAAATTCAAGACCCTGAATTAAAAGTCAAATTTGCACAAGATCTCTACTCTCAAATAGGCGCTGAAGACTACTGTAAAAATCAAATGGAAAACTTTCACGCATCGGCACTTCATGCGCTAAATGAACTTCCGAGCATTACTTCCAAAAATCCATTTTTGGCATTAGCCGAATTTTTACTGCATCGCAATCATTAATCAAGAACCTTTTCTTGAGAATAAATGTTGTATTCATTATATTTGTGTCAATTCTATCTAAATTTTTTAACAATGAAAAAACTTTACGTTTCTTTTCTTGCCGTTATGGCAGCAGGGACTTTTCATGCTCAAGTGAAAAGTGTCAACGCGCCACGTCTAGAGAAAAAAGCTTCTTTCGAAGTAGGATCTTCTAGCGTTTCGCACAAACCTTCAGCAGAAGCGAAGGCAACAACAATTTGGTCTGATGACTTCTCAACTGCCTCACATTGGGCAATTGCGAGCACTGGTTCTAACTCAGAACAATGGCACCTCATCAACACACCAAACTCGATTCCAGTTTCAGCCCTAAGCCCATTCGGTGCGCCAACAGCTGCTAACGGTTTCTTGTTCGTGAACTCTGATGCTAATAACACTGGTGACCAAGACGGCACACCAATCATCACAACCGCTACAAACGTTACCCCTATCGATTGTTCAGCACACAGCGTTGTTAAGGTTAAATACAACCACAACTTCCGTTGGTGGCATGACACTCGTGGTATCCGTGTTTCAGGAGACAACGGTGCAACTTGGACAGAATTTTTAATTTCTGACGAAACTTCATACAACACACCAAACCAAAACTCTGGTAATCCAGAAGTAACGGTAATTGATATCTCTTCAGTTGCAGGTGGTCAGTCACAAGTTAAAATCCAATTCTACTACAATGACAACGACTATTGGGGATGGTATTGGGCTGTTGACGACGTAGAACTTTACGTACCAGAAGCAAACGACATCAAATTAAACAGTGTTTACTGGGGATCTACAGGTTTCTGGTCTGAGCGTTTGGCTTACTACCAAGTACCACAATCTCAAGTAACTGAAGTTGCTTTTGCTGGTATCACTGAAAACATTGGTGCTCAAAACCAAACTGACGCTACATTTACAGCAACTACTGGTTCTTACACCGGCGTTTCTGCAGCTACGCCATTAACAGTTGGCCAAGTTGATACACTTGATTGTGCCACTACCTTTACTCCAGGATCTTCTATAGCCAACCACGTAATTAACGGAAGTGTAGCATTAGGCGTTACTGATGGTGACATGACCAACAATGCATTAAACAACTTTGCTACCATCGCAGTGAACCCTTACGTTTACGCACGTGACAACGGAACCGCAACAAACGGATCTTTCAACGGCGGTATGGGCTTCGAAGTTGGTAACATCTTTGACATCTTCTCTAACGTAACAATCGGTGGTGGTTCTGTTTATATCAACGGTGCTGCTGAGCCAGGTGCAGAAATGTACTTGAAATTATACTCAATTGATCCAACAACTGGTGATTTCGTTTATGTTGACGAAACTGGTCCTTACGTTCTTCAAAATGCAGACCTAGATGCAGTCGTTACTTTGTCTTTCTTAGGTGGTAACTACCCATTAAATGCAGGTGAAGCTTATTTATTAGTTGCTGGTTCTAACGGTGACGGCGGTGCAACAAATGACTTAGTAGTTGGTACTGCTGGTCCTGCAATTGCACAAACATGTTACTACTATGACATGACAGACAACACTTGGTACTACACAACTTCACAACCAATGGTTCGCATGAACTTCGATCCAGCTTTAGGTGTGAAAGAACAAGTAGCAAGCTTTGGTGTTGAAGTAGCTCCTAACCCAGCTGCAGACGCAACTCAAGTTTCTTTCACAGTTAAAAATACATCTGATGCAATCATCAATGTAATTGACATGACTGGAAAAGTTGTTGCTACACAAACATTAGCTTCTGTAAACGGTACTCAAAATGTTGAGATCAATACTACAGCATTAAACAGCGGAATGTACACAGTTAGCGTAACAGCAAACGGTACTACTGTTACTGAGAAATTAGCAGTTCGCAAATAAGCCGAATTCTATTTCAAATCAAAGGGAGCTCTAGGGCTCCCTTTTTTATTGTAGTAAAATGATGTGGTTAGAATAGAAAAGTCGATCAATAATCCTAGTTAAAGTTTATCTCAGACTAAATGACAACACTGCGTCAATAAAAGTATCAGGCGCTTCGGCATGCACCCAATGCCCGGCATTTGGTATGGAAATCAATTGCATGTCTGGAAACTGATTTTCTAGCTCATTTAGGTCTGAATCGAGGATATAATTAGACAATTCACCACGAACAAATAAAGTGGGTGTAAAAGATTCAAATAAAGGCAAAGCAGACAAAATATCAGGCATGCAATTTTCGAGTACTTTAAAATTCATGCGCCATGCCAATTTGCCTTTTTCCGCCCAGTACAAGTTTTTCAAAAGAAACTGCCTTACCCCTTCAGAATCAACAAATTGTTTTAAAATTTGCTCAGCCTGACTTCTTGCTGTTATTTCTTCAAGGTTAATTGCGTGTAATGCGGCTAAAATTGGCCCATGATGCGGTGGATACGCTTTGATCCCCATATCGACCACAACTAGCTTCTCAAGCGCATTTGGATAAGTTCCGTCAAAGTGCATGGCCAATTTACCGCCCATAGAATGTCCGAGTAAAATTGGGGTAACAATGTTTAGGTCCTCAAAGAGTTCTTTGAGATCCTGAACCATCAAGGAATAACTGAATTCTTCTGACCACGGAGAATGACCATGATTTCTCAAATCTACCAAAGTCACTTGAAAGTAGTCGGCAAATTTTTTAGCGTGGGTTTGCCAATTGTCTGAAAAACCAAAAAGTCCATGCAAAATAACCAATGGCCTTCCTACACCAAGTTGCCTATAGTGCAATTTCATTATAAAAGCGCTGGTTTTCCGATTTGTCTTACTGTGAATTGCTTGTTATTGATGCCCGATAACACTTTTAATAACTGACTCGGGGCTATTTTAGTATGACTGTAGTAAACCTTGATTACTTGTTCTTCCAATGAATCTTGGTAAGCCACATCTACTTTTTCTACTGCACATGTTTCTTTGAGTGCTTTTCTAATACTTCCTCCGCAACCCATCTGACAAACCATCCCTTTTACGCCAATTTCAATAGACGCCGTTGCTTTAGTGGGTTTACATACCGATGCATGATTTTCGATAGATTTTGCCGGCTGTTCAGTATGACAAGCATAAGAAAGGCAAAGAAAAAAAAGTGGGAAGAAATATTTCATGATACAAAATTAACTGAGTTCTTGAATAAGTTCAAGTGAATGAGTAGATTTGTTCAAACTTGAAATTATGAAAAAACTATTTTTTATCGGATTAGCTACTTTAGCAATTGGTTCTGCAACACTAACTTCTTGTGGGAAATATCCAGAAGGCCCTGGTTTTGCGCTTTCTTCTAAAAAAGCAAGATTAACAGGTGATTGGAAACTAAGTGCAAAAACACAAAATTCAGTTGATATCCTTCAGACAGGTTATACTGAGGAGCTTATAATTAATAAAGATGGTTCATTTATAGATACTGCAAAACTCGTAACGGGTCCATTCACTTACGTTGGAGATAACAACGGATCTTGGAGTTTTTCAGAAGATAAAATGCAATTGATGCTTAATGCTACAAAGGCAACCACACCACTCATCAACGGAGTCAATACTTTTGACATCGTTAAATTGACGTCAAAAGAACTCATCTTATCTAAAACAAACGCTAGTATTGTTACGGTTTTGACATTCGTTCCTAAAAATTAAACAAAATGAAAAGAATCATTTTCTCAATTTCTGTGCTTGCTCTTGCTTTAAGTGCTTGTTCTAAATATCCTGAAGGCCCATCTTTTGCTGTTCAATCAAAGAAAGCCAGATTATGCAATGACTGGAAACTTGCAGATCACGTACTCAATGGCAACAATATTTTTGATGCGTCAATCACATCAAAAATGACTATTGATCCTGATGGTACTTATTCTACCTCAAATTACAGTAATGAGCTAGGACAAATTCAAGGATTCTATAGCCATGGCACCTGGAAATTTGATGAGAAAGCTACCAAACTACTCATGTACGCTGATACAACAACGATCAACCCAGTACATGAATACACAATCAAAGAATTGAGAAATAAACACTTGGTGTTTGAAGAAGAAATTTTCCAAACAGGAGATGTGCACCGAGTTATTTTTTCACAACAATAAGTAGAATTTTTACTCACCCTATTGCAATAAAAAAGCGCCCCTTGAAGGGCGCTTTTTTTATGTCTTGATTTGCGTACTTATTTACTGTAAGATAACAATTATACAAATTTTGGATCTGTTTCCATGACATGACCACACGCATCGCAAGTTCTGAGCTCCAATGAACCATAAAACTCTTTAAAACGAGGCAAGAAGTCTTTCTCGATGTTTTCGAGTGGAAATCTGTAGGTGTGTAAGTGATGATTGCACTGCTCACAAAACCACATGAGGCCATCTTGCAAATTGGTACCTGTTCTGACGCGCTCAATAACCAAACCAACCGTGTTGGCTCCTCTGGCTGGAGAGTGTGGCGTATTTGCTGGCAAAAGAAACATTTCACCTTCTTTTACAATGATGTCTTTGGCCTTTCCTTCGTGCTGAATTCTGACGGTGACATCCCCTTCAAGTTGATAAAACAATTCTTCGCTTTCGTTAAAATGGTAATCTTTGCGTGCATTGGGGCCAGCTACAACCATTACAATGAAATCACCTGCCTCTTTATATAGATTTTTATTGGATACAGGTGGCTTCAGTAGATCGCGGTTTTCGTCGATCCATTTTTGCAAATTGAATGGTGCTAACATAACCTTGTTTTTAAGCGTTTAAGATACCTCTTGAAATGACAATTTTTTGTACTTCAGAGGTTCCTTCATAAATCTGGGTGATTTTTGCATCGCGCATTAAACGCTCGACGTGGTATTCTTTCACGAAACCATAACCACCGTGAATTTGAACGGCCTCAATGGTTTGTTCCATAGCAACTTTAGATGCATAAAGTTTTGCCATTGCACCTGATTGATCATAGTTGCGACCGGCGTCTTTATCTTGAGCTGCTTTGTAAACGAGCAAGCGTGCTGCTTCAATTTCTGTAGCCATGTCGGCTAATTTGAAAGAAATGGCTTGGTGCTTGTAAATTTCTTTTCCGAAAGCTTGGCGTTCTTTAGAATAAGCAGTTGCCAATTCAAAAGCACCTGCAGCAATTCCGAGTGCTTGAGATGCAATCCCGATACGACCACCAGAAAGAGTTTTCATGGCAAATTTGAAACCGAATCCGTCTTCGCCAATGCGATTTTCTTTAGGCACTTTAACGTCGTTAAACAACAAGGTATGTGTATCGCTTCCACGGATACCCATTTTGTCTTCTTTGGCACCTACTACAAAACCTTCCATGCCTCTTTCAACAATAAGTGCGTTGATGCCTTTGTGACCAAGTTCTGTATTGGTTTGTGCAATGACAAGATAAACAGACGCTGAAGACCCGTTAGTGATCCAGTTTTTGGTGCCGTTAAGTAAATAGTGGTCACCCATGTCTATTGCAGTGGTGCGTTGTGAAGTTGCATCTGAACCCGCTTCTGGTTCAGATAAACAGAAGGCGCCGATTTTCTCTCCTTTGGCAAGTGGAACTAAATATTTTTGTTTTTGCTCTTCGGTTCCGAAGTGTTCTAGACCCCAACAAACCAAAGAGTTATTTACTGACATACAAACTGAAGTAGAGGCATCTACTTTAGAAATTTCTTCCATGGCTAAAACGTAAGAAAGCGTATCCATACCGCTGCCTCCGTATTTTGGATCAACCATCATGCCCATGAAACCAAGCTCTCCGAGCTGACGAATTTCTTCGGCAGGAAATTTTTGTTGGTTATCTCTTTCGATCACGCCTGGTTTGAGGACGTTTTGCGCAAAATCGCGGGCTGCTTCCTTAACGGCTAGATGTTCTTCAGTGAGTTCAAAATTCATGTTGACTGATTTATAATTATAATTTTGACAAAAATAAACGAAATCCCCTATTCTTGAAAGTAAAAGACTTGAATAATCTGCAGCTGATCGGCCTAATGTCGGGTACCTCATTAGATGGTCTCGATATAGCGCATGTAAAATTTCAATTTTCCAAAGACTATCCGGTTCATTTTGAGATACTTCAAACAGAAACCATCAGCTATCAACCTGCACTTCTCGACCGTTTAAAAATCAGCACACAGCTCAATGGTTCGGATCTTTTTGAGCTGCACCACGCGCTCGGCTTATTTTATGCAGAAAGCGTCAATCAATTCATACAAAAAAATGCAATTGCCCCCTCTCAAATCGACGCTATTGCCTCACATGGCCAAACAATTTTTCATCGTCCAGAATTGGGCTTTACCGTGCAATTAGGCTGTGGGACTACGCTCAATTACCACACTAAAATTCCTGTGATCAACGATTTCAGAACCCTAGATGTGGTCGCGGGTGGCCAAGGGGCTCCACTCGTTCCAATCGGCGATGCTCAACTGTTTAGTTCCCTGGCCGATGGCTTTTTAAATTTAGGTGGTTTCGCTAATATTTCTACCCAGAAAAATGGCCTTCAACAAGCCTTTGACATCGCTCCTGCCAACTTACCCCTCAATATTTGGATGCAAACAATAGGGCAAGAATACGACAAAGATGGCGCACTTAGTAGCTCGGGAAAAGTAAATGAAACCATTTTAAATCAAGTACTACAACAACCATTTTTCAAACAAAATGGACCAAAATCATTAGGAACAGAATGGCTCAACGAACACTATCTACCTCTTTTTGAATCACTTCCTATTGAAGACCGCCTGAGAACACATACTGAAATTCTGAGCTTGCTCTGTGCAGAAACATTCCACTCACTTGCTCTTCACAAAGTCTTTGTAAGTGGCGGTGGTGCGTATAATTCTTTTTTAATGCAAAGGATTCAAGCTAATTTCAACGGAGAACTGATCATCCCGGCTCCACAAATTATTGCTTTTAAAGAAGCCCTGATCTTCGCCTTTTTAGGCGCTCTTTTTATCAGAAAAGAACCCAATACTATTGCAAGTGTGACCGGAGCAAAAGAGTCGTTGTGCACCGGTACACTTCACGATTACCTTGGGGTGTTCTCAAGACAATAAATATTCCTAATTTTGACGCTCCAATTGAAATAAACAAGCACATGAAAGAACTGCTCTCCAAATTTGAAAATAAACAACCTGAAATCGTATTTGAATGGAAAGATTCTGAAACGGATGCCCAAGGTTGGGTAGTCATCAACTCATTACGTGGAGGGGCCGCCGGAGGCGGGACACGCATGCGTGTAGGGCTAGACAAACGAGAGGTAGAATCTTTGGCCAAAACCATGGAAGTAAAATTTACCGTTGCAGGCCCAGCAATTGGAGGCGCTAAATCTGGCATCAATTTCGACCCTAAAGACCCTCGGAAAAAAGAGGTGTTAAAGCGCTGGTTTAAAGCGGTTTCTCCACTACTTAAAAGCTATTACGGCACAGGAGGAGATTTAAATGTCGATGAAATCCACGAAGTAATCCCCATGACAGAAGAATGCGGCGTTTGGCATCCACAAGAGGGTGTTTTCAACGGGCATTTCAAACCAAATGAAACTCAGAAAATCAACCGCATTGGGCAACTCCAACGCGGTGTATCAAAAATACTTGCAGACGAAACCTATAGTCCGAAACTCGAAAACAACTATGTAGTTGCCGACATGATTACCGGTTATGGCGTCGCTTCATCGATTCAGCACTACTACTCTATTTGGGGAGGAGAACTCAAAGGCAAACGCGTTTTGGTTCAGGGTTGGGGCAATGTGGGCTCTGCGGCTGCATATTATCTAGCACAAAAAGGTGCTGTAGTTGTCGGGATCATAGACCGCGTAGGCGGGATCATTGCAAATAACGGCCTTAGTTTCGATGAAGTACGCGAGCTCTTTCTCAATAAAAATGGAAATGAATTGTCTGCGTCAAATCTACTTTCTTACGAAGAAGTTAATCAGGCATTCTGGTCAACCAAAGCCGATATTTTTATCCCTTGTGCCGGTAGCCGCATGATCAATGAAACGCAACTCGAGCAATTGATTCAGGCAGGAGTCAGCTTGATCTCTTCTGGTGCCAACGTGCCTTTTGCGGATCAAGAGATTTTCTTTGGCCCTATTGCAGAAAAAGCAGATGCGCAACTCACTCTCATCCCTGACTTTATTGCCAACTGTGGAATGGCCCGAGTTTTTGCTTACCTCATGAGTTCAGATATCGCACAACTCGAAGATGCACTTATTTTTGAAGACGCAAGTCAAACGATTTACAAGGCGCTAGAAAAAACACATGCGCTAAACAAAAGCACAAAAGGAATTGCAAAAACCGCCTTTGAAATAGCTCTCAAACAACTCGTATAACATGGCGAGTCTATTAGTTTTCATCTTTATTCTAGGTTATCTTGCGATTACCCTAGAGCATCCGTTAAAAATTGATAAACTCATACCGGCCCTCCTCATGATGGCACTTTCTTGGGCAATCATTGCGCTTTCGTCAACGAATGTAGAGGCTACCAATGAGTTGCTTTTACATCATTTTGGCAAAACTTCCGAGATACTTATTTTCTTAATGGGCGCCATGGCCATCGTGGAAATGATCGATTATTTCGATGGCTTTCAGAGCGTTCAAAAAATCATCAAGGTCAGGTCTAAATATGGCTTGCTTTGGGTTATAACTTTCCTTGCTTTTGGTCTGTCTGCGATAATCGACAACCTCACTTCCACCATTGTACTGATCACAATTGTAAGAAAAATCGTTCCTGATAAAGAACTTAGAAAGTGGCTCATTGGTTTTACCGTATTGAGTGCTAATGCCGGTGGAGCTTGGTCTCCAATTGGCGATGTCACTACTACCATGTTATGGATTGGCGGCAAAGTGACTGCCTTGAAATTAATTGAACACTTGATTTTGCCCTCGCTAATCAGCATCGTTGTTCCATTGCTTATTGCAAAAGCACTTCCGATTTTCAAGGGGCCATATGAACCTCCCCTTTCAAGTGTAAAAAAACCTCATGCTGGATTGGTACTGATCTTGGGGCTCTTACTCATCATTTTTGTACCTATTTTCAAAACCATTACCCACCTTCCTCCCTACATGGGCATGCTCTTTTCGCTCGCAATTTTTGCCCTGATGGGTGAATTTTTGAGTAAGCGCCACTTAAACCTGAGTTCGATTGCCGAGAACCAAAAAGACGGACACGTCGGGCCTACCCTGAAGTCATTGAGTAAAATTGAAATGCCTTCCATCCTATTCTTTTTAGGGATTTTAATGACGGTGGCCGGTTTAGAAAGTATGGGTCTTATTGCCGAATTTGGTGCAAAAGTGCTCAATGCAGGCATTTCCAAAGAACTTTACATTTCAATTCTTGGGCTTGGTTCTGCAATTGTTGACAACGTTCCGCTTGTTGCAGCATCGATGGCTATGTTTAACGACCTACAAGACGCCAGCTCTTGGCACATGATTGCTTTTGCAGCCGGCACAGGTGGCTCCATTTTGATCATCGGCTCAGCAGCAGGTGTTGTGGCAATGGGGATGGAACACATTGAATTTGGCTGGTATTTCAAAAGAATCGCTCCGCTAGCACTTATGGGTTACCTCGCAGGATTGCTCGTTTTACTTCTTTATTAATGAATGACGCAAGACTTAAGCACATATCAAGCTTGTACAGACTGGCTTTTTGCCCGATTTCCCGCCTATCAACAACTAGGCGCAAGTGCATATAAACCCGGCCTAGAACGCGTAGAACACCTATTGTCGGCACTTCAAATTCAAGTGCAAAGCATTCCTAGTATTCATATTGCCGGCACCAATGGCAAAGGGAGTACTTCGGCTTATATAGCGAGTATACTCACCGAGCAATCTTTCAAAGTAGGTTTGTTTACCTCTCCACATATTTATGATTTTTCAGAACGAATCCGCATTAATGGCAGCTGCATTGAACAAGATTTCGTCATTGCATTTTGTCAGAAAATAAAAGCCAATTTCACCGACCTAGATGCCAGTTTCTTTGAACTCACTTTTGCCATGGCTCTGGCTTATTTTGAAGCCCAAAATTGTGATTTCATAATAATTGAAACGGGGCTTGGAGGACGACTAGATGCCACAAACATACTGCAGCCAAAACTCAGTGTTATTACCAATATTTCCTTAGATCATCAAGAGTTTTTAGGCAACAACTTGCCTGCAATTGCTGCAGAAAAAGCAGGGATCATCAAATCAAACACACCTGTATTAATCGGAGAAAAGCAACCTGAAACTCTTGATGTTTTTCAAACAAGCGCTGAAACTTTAAATGCCCAGATATACTTTTCAGAAGATTTTGATTTTCCATCTTCCTACTTTGAAAACTTTTCGGGTTATCAGTTCAAGAATCTCCGCACTGCCTTTGCTGCTCTTAAAATACTCCAAATCCAAGTGGACCCAAGCATGATTAGCAGAGGCCTCCGTCATTTGAAAAAAAATACGGGGCTATTTGGGCGTTTTGAGAAAATCCATGAAAATCCTTTGGTGCTCGCAGATGTCTCGCACAACATTGACGGCATCAAAGCTACCCTTCCCATGATTAAGCAGCAACTCCAAGGAAAGCTATTTATTTTATACGGTGCTGCCAAAGACAAAGATGCGGCCGAAATTTTAGCGCTGTTCCCAGACAATGCAACGCTTGCGGCTTGTACCTTTTCAAATCCAAGAAGTAAAACGATTGTCGATTGGCAATCCTTGGGCGTCAATGAAATTTACACCGATGTCAATATGGCTATTAAAGAAATTATGGCTCAAATGCACCAAAACGACCTGCTTTGGATCACTGGCAGCTTTTTTTTAATCGCAGACCTCGAAAAAGAATCAGATTTTTAAGCTATCTTTGTTCAGATGGAAAAGCAAGTCATACTCAATGCCACCCAGCTAGAACTTACGCTTAAAAGGCTTGCCCATGAACTTATTGAAACCCACCACAACTTCGAAAACTCAGTTCTAATTGGTCTACAACCAAGAGGAATACATGTTACTGCCAGAATCAAAGCCCAACTTGAGCAAATTCTAGGTCATGAAGTGCAGGCTGGCTCCCTAGACATCACTTTTCACCGCGACGATTTTCGCCGACGTGAAACCCCATTATTACCTAGCGTTACCAACATCGATTTCTCTATAGAAAACAAACGCATCATCCTACTCGACGACGTCTTGTTCACAGGCAGAACCATCCGAGCAGGCTTAGATGCGCTGCTTTCTTTTGGTCGTCCGTCTCAAGTACAACTCTTAACGCTCATAGATCGCAGATTTAGCCGTGACCTACCTATTCAGGCAGATTACGTCGGTCAAACTGTAGATACAATGGCTTCAGAAAGAGTTTCTGTTGAATGGAAAGAAATCGAAGGAACCGATTGCGTCTTATTATACACTAAAGAAGGAAATGAAACAGCTAAGCGTTGATCACCTTACAGGCATCGTAGACCTGAGCCGTGCAGATATCGAACTCATTCTCGATACCGCTACTCGCTTTAAAGAAGTGATCAACAGGCCTATTAAAAAAGTTCCTTCTCTGCGCGATATCACCATCGCAAATGTATTTTTTGAAAATTCAACCCGCACGCGTCTTTCTTTTGAATTAGCAGAAAAACGTCTTTCAGCTGATGTCGTTAATTTCAGTGCTGCCGGGTCATCGGTTAAAAAAGGAGAAACGCTTGTAGATACGGTTAACAACATTTTGGCCATGAAAGTAGACATGGTCGTAATGCGCCACCCTAATCCAGGGGCAGCCAAATTTCTATCTCAGAAAATCAAAGCAAGAGTCGTTAACGCTGGCGACGGCACCCACGAACACCCTACTCAGGCTTTACTCGATGCTTTTTCTATCCGAGAAAAACTCGGAACGCTTGAAGGAAAAAAGGTAGTTATTGTTGGTGACATCCTACACTCCAGAGTTGCGCTTAGCAATATTTATTGCTTGCAAAAATTGGGTGCAGAAGTTATGGTATGTGGCCCAAGCACCCTGATTCCTAAATACATTTCAGAGCTTGGTGTAAAGGTATCACACAAGCTCCGAGAAGCATTAGAATGGTGCGATGTCGCAAACATGCTTCGCATTCAGTTGGAGCGCCAAGACATCAAATATTTCCCTTCGCTACGCGAATATGCGCAACTTTTTGGGCTCAATAAAGAATTGCTAGATAGCCTTTCAAAAGAAATCATCGTGATGCACCCTGGCCCAATCAACCGAGGCGTTGAAATCACAAGCGATGTAGCCGATTCTAAGCAAAGCATCATTCTCGATCAAGTAGAAAATGGTGTTGCCGTCCGAATGGCCGTCATTTATTTACTCGCCGCCAAGATCGAAAGATAATTTTTTTACTTTTGAGTAAATCATTGTCAATGAATTTTTCGGTAGACCCTCAAGGTGAAATTGTAATTGTTACCTGCGAAGTTGAAAAACTAGACGCCAGTAATGCGCCAGAGCTCAAAGCTCACTTTCTTCAACTCAATAAAGTCGGGACCAACTTCATCCTTTTGGATCTAAGCAAAACCAGATACTGCGATTCATCCGGACTTTCTGCAGTCCTGATTGCCAACAGACTTTGCAAAGATACCAACGGAGGTTTTGCCCTAACAGGCCTTCAACCTAGTGTTCAAAAACTTGTCGAAATTGCTCAACTCGACAAAGTACTCAGCATCGGAAACACCAAAAACGAAGCGTTAGATTTACTTGCCCGTTGAGTTTCGAAGTTCATATTTTAGGTTCGGGTGCTGCGCTTCCTACCGGCAAGAGAAATGCCAGTTCGCAATTTATCAACTGCAATGAAAGACACATCCTTATTGATTGTGCAGAAGGTACCCAGCAACAGCTCAGAAAATACGGCTTAAAGCTGCAAAAACTGCAAATCATACTCATCTCACATCTCCACGGCGATCATTTCTTTGGGTTGCCTGGCTTGCTTTCTACCATGCATCTTTTAGGTAGAGATAAACGCTTAGATATTTATGGCCCACCAGGCTTGGAGGCGCTCATCAAGGCCATGTTAGAAGCTGGCGGTCACCCCTTGCAATTTAACCTGCAATTCCATGAACTCGTGCCTGGGCCGAGTGTTTGCATTTTTGAAGACCGTCTTCTTACGATTGATGCCTTTTCATTAAAGCACCGTATTCCAACTCTCGGATATAAAATTTCAGAAAAGCCGAAGCCCCTCAATCTAGATAAAACAGCTATTGCCAACGCCAAATTACTGATTGAAGATTTGCCCAAATTAAAGGCTGGTCAAAACATTGTTCGGGATGGAAATGAATACAACTTTCTAGATTTTACTCTTCCTGCCTTGCCACATTATTGTTACGCGTATTGTTCTGATACAAAGCCATCTCCAATTTACCTAGATGCCATAGAAGGTTGCGATTTAGTGTATCACGAAGCCACGTTTACCGAACGACATAAAGAACGCGCCAAAACCACTTTTCATTCGACCGCCAAACAAGCTGCAGATCAAGCTCTAAAAGCCAATTGTAAGCACCTATTACTAGGGCATTTTTCCTCAAGATATGAGCACTCAGACGATCATCTAATGGAAGCCAAAACCATTCATCCGAAGGTTGGTTGTGCGGAGGATGGGCTTGTAATTAGGCTTGGAAATTGGAACGCTTATTTTTGAGCTCGTTTGTAGAAAACAAAAGCAATTACCGCAAAAACGATATTGGGTAGCCAAACAGCAAGAAGTGTAGATAATCCAACTTTAATGGCGGCAACCGTTAGCATCTTCATGGCGAAAATATAAACAAACACAAAGGCCAAGCCAATGGCAATATTCATCCCTAAACCTCCGCGTTTTTTTTGTGATGCAACCGACACGCCAATGATGGTTAAAATATAGGTGGCAAAAGGGAAAGCCGTACGCGTGTACAATTCAATTTCGAATTCGGGAACCAACTTTGAGCCTTTCAATTTCTCTCGTGCAATAGCCGCTTTGAGCTCTGTAAAGGTGAGTGCTTGTGCTGCGTTATCGCGCTGAGCCATTTCTTCAATGCGGTATTTAAAGACGGTATCTTTGTGCTGACCATGAATCAGCTTGCCTTTCGGAAACCGATAATCTTTTTCGTAATAATCGGTAAGGGTCCATTGATTGGTGCCTGGTTTATTTTGAGCAAAACGAGCACGTAAGAAATAAATGGGTTGTTGGTCTTTAGACCATTTTTGAATAGTGAGGTCTTGAATGCGCTGGTCTTGGCCTGAGAAATTAGAAAAATAAACCAATTCATTGCCCGGATACTCTGCTTGGTAATTATCTACAGTAAGTGCGTCGCGGTAATATTTCTCTTCAAAAGCCAAGCGCGTTTTATTGGTTCTAGGTACAATAAAATGATTTAGGATTAAGGAAAGTATGGTAAGTATGGTAGCGCCAATAAAATAAGGCCTCAGGAAGCGGGTTACGGGTCTGCCCGAAAACCATATCGGGATAATTTCGGTGTCTTGGGCCATTTTTGCGGTAAACCATATCACTGACAAAAAGATAATCATTGAAGAAAACCAATTGCCATAGAATAGCACAAAGGTTACATAGTATTTGAAGAAAATCTCATCGATTGGCGCTTTGTTCGAGATGAACTCGCTGAGTTTCTCTGAAATATCAAAGACCACCGACAGGAGCATAATGAGCCCCAGCATGAAAAAAAACGTGCCTAAAAACTTCTTGATGATATATTTGTCAATGCGTTTGAGCATCTTATAATCTTCTGCCGAGTTGCTGAACGACTTGATTCTTCCAAGCGAGGAATTCACCGCTGGCAATTTTCTCACGAGCCACACGCATGAGTTCAAGATAGAAAGCCAAATTATGAATGGTAGCAATTTGAACGCCTAAATATTCGCCAGTCTTGATGAGGTGTCTGAGATAAGCTTTGGTATAAACTTGATCCACCCAAACTTTACTGCTAGGATCTAGCGGAGAAAAATCTTTGGCCCATTTTTCATTTTTGATATTTATAGTGCCTTCCCAAGTATACAACAAGCCATGGCGTGCATTTCTACTAGGCATCACGCAATCAAACATATCGACACCAAGTGCGATAGATTCGAGCAAATTGATTGGCGTTCCGACCCCCATTAAATAGCGCGGTTTTTCTTTAGGTAGAATACCGCAAACCAGTTCGGTCATTTCATAAAGGTCTTCATCGGGCTCTCCGACAGAAAGGCCGCCTATGGCGTTTCCTACGGCATCAAACTCGGCAATTGCATGTGCCGATTGCTCTCTAAGGTCTTTATAGGTTGATCCTTGCACAATCGGAAACAAGGCTTGCTCGTAGCCATATTTAGGCTGGGTTTGTTCCATTGCATCGAAACAGCGCTTAAGCCATCTGTGGGTAAGATGCATAGATCTTTTAGCATATTGATAATCACAAGGATAAGGCGTGCATTCATCAAATGCCATGATGATATCGGCACCAATACTGCGCTGTATTTCAATAGCGCGTTCAGGAGTAAAAAAGTGATAGCTCCCGTCTATATGAGACTGAAACTTAACGCCTTCTTCTTGAATTTTTCTAGAACCAGACAAAGAATAAACTTGATAACCTCCACTGTCTGTTAAAATAGGTCTTTCCCAACCAATAAATTGATGCAACCCACCTGCTGCCTCGAGCACATCGGTACCCGGACGCAAGAAAAGATGGTAGGTGTTTCCGAGGATAATTTGCGCATTGATGTCGTCGCGCAATTCTTGCTGGTGTACCCCTTTGACAGACCCTACGGTACCTACTGGCATAAAAATAGGTGTCTCGATGGTGCCGTGGTCGGTGTGGAGCCTTCCTAGCCTTGCTTTGGTTTGTGAATCTTGGTGTAAAAGGTCAAAGTGCATAAAAATGTTGAAAAATACCTGAGACAAAGATACGGGTATTTGATTGTACTAGACATCTTTGTACTCAACACATGAAACTCATACCCGATTTTAACCTAGACTCCTGGACACTTCTTTTCGTGGTGTTTTGCCTGATCGCTGGCATTCAGCTATTTTACACACTCAATTTCTATTTGCGTTGGGCCTTTTTCAAAAAGAAAAACAAAACTGCACAGCACTATCCTCCCGTCTCAGTAATCATTGCTGCGCGCAATGAATCGGATAATCTATATGAAAATTTACCCCATATTTTATGTCAGGATTATCCTGATTTTGAGGTGATTGTAGTCAATAACCAAAGTATCGATGATAGCAATTGGATTTTAATTGCCTTTGCCCAACAGTTCCCCAGATTAAAAGTGGTTGAATTAAGCAAAAGCCCACACCTCCGCCCTGGTAAAAAACTCCCAATTACTCTTGCAATCAAAGCTGCTCAACACGAACATTTTGTCCTGACAGATGCCGATTGCAAACCTGCCTCTAGTTCTTGGCTCAAAGAAATGATGGATGCATTTCAGCCCAACCAAGAATTGATCGTTGGCTATAGCCCATTCTCAAAGGAAAAAGGATTTTTAAATAAGTTAGTGCGCTATGACAACACCTGGATGGCGACTTCATCTTTTGCTTATGCACTCGGGAATTTCCCGTACAAAGCAAACGGCCGCAATATTGCCTACAGTAAGAACCTATTTCAAAAAACCCAGGGTTTCAAAAATCACTACGCCATCATTCCGGGCGACGACGATTTGTTTTTAAACGACGCCATCCGCTATACTAAGCCTGCACTTTGCGTGACGCCTTCCGCTTTTGTTCATGCACACGCTCCAAAAACATGGAGTGCGTGGCTCAGACAAAAAGCAAAACACCATACTACTGCTACTAAATACAGCTTTATTAAAAGACTATTGTTAGGAATCTATCCTACCAGTGTGCTTTTACTGTGGTTTTCTTTCGTTGCTTTGTTGTTCAATAAGGATTATATCCCATTTGTCGGATGTATTTTCTTAAGTACACTGCTCATTAAATGGTGGTTGCAAGGTAGAGGAATGAACAAACTCGGTGAGAAAAAACTAGCTCTTTTCTTTCCATTTTGGGATGTCTTGCACAGCGTTTTAATGCCAGTGATTTATTATATATCCGAAAGGCAAAAGTATTACCGATGGTAGAAAACGAGCATTTATCTGACAAAGCCAAACAAGACCTCAACCTAGTTACGGCTGCAAGAAATGGAAGCCAAAGTGCCTACGCTGAACTCATGGAGCGCTACCGAGATTCCATTTACTTCATGATGCTCAAGATGGTCAAAAACCAAGACGACGCCGATGACCTCACCATAGAGGCTTTTGGTAAAGCTTTTGCACGTCTAGATCAATACTCTCCGAGCTTTGCTTTCAGTACTTGGCTCTTTAAAATCGCATCTAATAATTGCATCGATTTCATCCGCAAAAAAAGAATTGAAGTCACGTCAATTGACCGCGGCATTACCACCAACGACGGCGAGCGCATGCGCATTGACGCCAAGTCTCAAACCCTCAACCCAGAAGAAACCATTATCCATGGCCAAAGGCTAGTGCACATGCGTTTACTCGTGAGCAAACTCAAGCCAAAATATCGAGAGCTTGTCGAAAAAAGATACTTCGAAGAAAAAAGCTATGAAGAAATTGCTGAAGAAATGGACCTTCCACTAGGAACCGTAAAAGCCCAACTTTTTAGAGCCCGTGATTTCTTAGCAGCCATGATGCAACAAACCAAAGACAGCATTTAATGGAGCTAATTGAGCGCTATTTTCCTGAGCTTAGTGCTACTCAAAAAGCACAATTTGCAAAACTCCCCGAACTCTATACTTTTTGGAATGCACAAATCAATGTGATTTCCAGAAAAGACACCGACCACTTCATAGAAAGACACGTCTTGCATTCATTAGCCATTGCTAAAATCCAAGAATTCCTGCCTGGCAGTGACGTCCTCGATATCGGAACTGGAGGAGGTTTTCCTGGTATTCCTTTAGCCATTTTATTCCCTGAAGTGCAATTTCATTTGGTAGATTCTATCGGTAAGAAAATCAAGGTGGTGCAAGAGGTTGCCAATAGCCTTGGCTTAAGCAATGTGAGAGCAAGCCACATGAGGGCTGAACAAATCAAGGATCGCTACGATTTTATTGTCAGTAGAGCAGTTACGCAGATGCCTGTATTTCTCACTTGGGTCAAGGGAAAGAGTAAGCCTAAAAATCTACACAGTCATAAAAACGGAATACTCTATCTGAAAGGAGGTGATCTAGATGTTGAGCTTCAAGGCCTCAAGTACCCGATTAAGCGCTACCCGATTTCAGAATTTTTCAAAGAAGAATTTTTCGAAACCAAGCAAGTGGTTTACGTTCAACTCGTTCCGTAATTCAATAAAAAATAAAAATTTAACGTTTGTACAAAAGTGCAACCGCATACGCTTTAATGGCTCTTTTTTCCCCGAAGGAGTCTACTTTTTCATGGGTAGTGGCCTTAATGCTGATTTCCGAAGTGTCTAGATCGAGAATTGAAGCAATGATTTGCTGCATTTGAGGAATGTGCGGATTTACCTTAGGCGCTTCTAGAATGACAGTACAATCTAGGTTAACGATTCCGTAAGACTCTTTTTGGATCAAGTCGAAAACACGCGCCAACAAAATTTTAGAGTCTATGCCTTTATATTGTGGGTCTTGGTCAGAAAAATGAAAACCAATATCTCGAAGAGCCAAGGCGCCCAAAAGTGCATCACAAATGGCATGCAGCAATACATCGGCATCTGAATGGCCTACTGCGCCGAGCGGAGAATCTAGTTGAGTTCCGCCAATCCATAGTGGATATCCTTCAGCCAATTGGTGGACATCGACACCGTAACCAATTCTTAGGTTAGGCTTCATTAGTTGCCTCCTAAATTTAAACGAAGTGTAAAGCGCAAAGTGTTGGCCAACGGGCTCTGACGACCATTTAACGAGGCTAAATAGGAGAAATCAATGGCGAACATGTTGTATTTTAAAGAAGCGCCTAAATTTAAAAATTGGCGATTTCCTTTGTTTTTGTTCTCATAAAAAACACCACCTCTTAAAGCTAACACGTCTGAATACCACCACTCTACTCCGCCAGCGATATTGATTTCAGCAAGTTCTTCTTTGAGTCTGGTGCCTTTCACGATTTGATAGGTGCCGTCAGTATTTTGAATGTAGTCGCCGTTTTCGTCTTTTGCCAACACTCCAGGAGCATCGTAAAAAGATTGCATCATTGAGGTAATGACGCCTACATCGCCGTTCATACCAGCCAACATGACATAGTTGCCATTAACCATTTGATAGATAGCCGGAGTAGGCACCAAAAGACGTTGTAAATCGAGTGAGAAAGTTACTTTATTGTATTCGTCGAATTCAGCTAAGAAACTGTTTCCTATTTTGAGGTTCATTGGAATGAAGTCTCGGCGAGAAAGCTCTGAATAAGCTACTTTGTTACCAATATTGTTAATCGTGAGTCCAAAAGTGTAAATTCCATCGGTTTTACCGATTTTGGCGTCGTCGTTGTAGTAAGTAAAAGAGAGGTCAGAAGCACCGACCACACCTGGTTTAGTGTTTACACCTGCCACCGTTAAACCACCAGTAAGATTTGAATAAGCAAACTTTCCATTGACACCGATACTGAACTTTTCAGCCAATTTGAAAGCGTAAGCACCAGTTAGTTCAAATTCACTGGGTTTGTCTTCGCGGAGTACATCGCCATTGATATCGGTAAAAGTGATTTCACCCAAACTGAAATAGCGCAAAGCCCCTCCGATACTGTGTACTCGATTGAGTTGCTTGTAGCCAGCAAGGTAAGACAAATGGATATCATTGGTGAGCTGACGCAGCCATGGAGTATAAGATAAGCTCACTTCTGATTTTTGCTTGGCAAAACTAAGCATTGAAGTATTCCAATAAACTGAAGTTGAACTTGCACTAAGTGCCGTACCTGCGTCACCCATCCCGCCCGCTCTTGAATCAGGGGTGATGGCCATGAATGGCAAAGACGTAGTTAGTGTATTGAGCTGAAGGTCGTTATCTGTAACTCCTGAACCACCAGTTGGTTGGGCGTTGGCAACTAGTGTGGTTGTCAGGCAAAAAAACAAAAGCGCAAAAGACTGGGAAATTTTCATTTTCATAGGGAAGGTAAAGATAGGAAAATTCTATTTTAACAAAACAAGTTTTTCAGTTTGCTCAGCATAGGTACCATCAGGTGTTTGGATACTCACTCGATAAAGATAGGTTCCTCGAGCCAACTGGTCTCCGAAATCATCGTGTCCGTCCCAAAAAATACCGCTCACTCTGAAGCCTGCAGTAGGCACTTCTTGCTGGATGGTTTTCACTAGGCGCCCAGAGACTGTAAATACTTGGATCAGTACATTCAGACTAGAGCACGATTGATTGTGCTCAAACATGAATTCAGTACGGGTAGTAAATGGATTAGGGTAATTCAATACATGTTGCAAAGTTGGCGTCTCTTTTTCTTTGACCACAAATTCGATCTGAGCAGCACTAGAGTTGTTATTGACATCCCAAACTTTCAAATTCAAGGTGTGTTTTCCGGGGCTCAGGTCTTTAAATTGATACCTCACCTCGCCTGCTTGATACGAGTTTAAATTGGCTGTGTAAAAATCATTCAAAACATAAGGCTCTGCGGTTTGCCCGTCAAGTATAGCTACAATATCATGACCAATGCCATTTCCTACTGTATTGATGCCATTTTCATCTTGTATTTTAGCGAGCAAGACTGGGCTCTCATCTGTTACTGAGCCATTTACAAATCCTTCCTGGTTCATGTAAAGATCCACCAAGGGCCCTTGATTATCCTGTACCCCATTCGGATCGATGCCGCCAACATAAAAATTGGTATCAAAACCCTGAGCATCGGTGCTGCCATTGTGACCATAATAGCTGATTTTACCATAATCAAATTGCAGCGAAATATCTTTCGGGACTATGAATTCAAAATCAAAATATCCATTGACAATACTTGCTTGGCCACGATAAATTTTATTGACTTGTTGCTCAAATTGAATCTGAGGCGACTCATCATCTTGTGCCAAAGTGGTTTGCACCTTGATTTTATCGTAGATAGTTGGCGTCAAAACCCCATTCCAAGAAGTCAGTACATTGCCATTGTAATCTTCGATGTGGCCTTTGATTCTTGACTTCGAAAGCGCTCTTAACGTATCGAGTTGCTGAAGTGGGTTGGATCCATTGATAGAATCGGTAACAATGCGGTAGCGTGGTAGCGCCAAACGCAGGGCTGGGTCACCGATTAAAGTAAAACTGCGTTTATTTGAAGAACTTGCCGAAGCGGCATTTTTTGTACGTCTGGAAAGTTCTCCAAACTCATACGCTTGTCCATCCGGATATCGATTAAAAATGCGCTTCATTAATTCAATGCCGATGGTGGAATTCACCCCAAAATACACCGAACGAGTGGTGGTGAGCATGGCAATTGCCCCGCCCGTTGGATTTAAAAATACCCACTCTCCTGCAGACACGCGCTCTGGGTCATCAAAACGAGTAAACTCGCAAGTTGCAGAGACAAACAAATGCAGCGCATGTATATTATTCCAAGCATTGATTTGATCAATCGAAACGATCCTTTCGTCTGCCAAACCTGCTTCTCCCCCATGGCCAATATAACTCGTTACCAAAACTCCTCTTTGGATATTTGCATCGATTTCATTTACCATAGCCGGAAACCTTTCACCTCCTGCACTAATTACTTTCGGGAAGGCATCCATGTACAATTTATTAAAGTTGATTTCCGGATTAGAAATTTTAGCAAGACCATATTGAGGTTCGGCATCGGTATTGATAAAATAGCCTCCTTCACGGTTGTCAGCCATCAGCATGTATTTCAGGCGCCAATCGCCAAATGTTTTATCGGTCTGATTGCCCATACAACAAGAATTTCCTACTGGATAAAAATCAGAGCCGTTTTTCATGTAATGCTCAATTTTATCGACCATTTGCTTCGCCTGAAGAGGAGTGCTCACAATTAAGCGTCCAACCGCGACATCCATGATATCTGCAGAACCAATTGCTTCGTTGTCGTCTAGCATTCCGAAAAAGTCGTCAACCACCATGGCTTCAATGGCGTTTTCACTTGTCGGGAATTGGTAGGTCACTACAAAATTATTGTTGTCTTTGAGTCTGTTTTTTGGATCATAGGTTCCATCACCAAAAAGCAACAAATATTTAGGTTTAGTACTCGGATCCGTAGCTAATGCGCGGTCATAAAACATTTTCGCAAAGCGTCTGATTGCTGCCGGATCTTGAATTCCTGAGCTAAATTCATTGTAGATCGAAAATAAATTAACCACATGGACGCTAAGCCCATTGGCTCTATGCAAATCTGCCAAGCGATTGGCTTGTGCTGTAAAATCAGGATGCACCACCATGATATAATCAGCTTGGGCAAGCGCGTGTAAGTTTTGTTTTTGAATGCTTGACACCAGTTCTGGCGTAAAATAAGCCGTTCCTGCTGAAGCCACAAATTCTCTGTAACCTGCATTAGCTTTGAATGTCAAGACTCCAGAAGCGTATTGTTTGGCCACTAAAACTGGCAAATGACGATCCGAAATATCCCATACAAATGTATTTTGATTAGCACTACTGAGTTGATACGCAGCAATCAAAGCAGTTGGCGACCAACTACCTACCCTAAAATTCATTTGAGCACCGAGCAGCACCAAATTTCTTTGAGCATTTAAAAGGATGCGGTCTAGGTAGCTCACTACATTTGGGTTGTTCCGATTGATTTCAATGGTAAGATTCAAGTTTGAAGTAGGATTCGGATCTGTACAAAGTAGCGTACCTCTTTGATAATGCTGTGCCGAAAAAGGCATGGAAATTTGACCCAACACATTTGTGCCTTTTTTCAAAAGCAAGAGATTGCCTGCAGCTCTAGAATTGGAAGCAAAACTCACTTGAAAATTGATCGGTTCGGAACTAATATTCGGAATGTTGAAATTGAAATCTTGGCTTAAATCCACATCAAATTCTTCTCCATACCAGCGCTGACCACCCAACACTAAATTTTTGAGATCGTTTTCATAAGCATCTCGGTAGGAATATTTTGTAATTGTTGTATCTGCTGGCTGATCAATGGTTTGCCCTTGACTGATTCTTAATGGTGCGATATCAGAGCCCACATATATAAAGTAATAGGATACATCTGAATAAGGATGATAAACTTGATTGAATTGACCTCCAGCCACAGCCTCCCATCGGTGCGGTCCCCAACCGTAAAAAAGCAGGTAATCATTGGCGTCAAAGCTACCATCGGCCTCCCCTACGATCTGAATTGCATTTTGTGCTAAGTCATCGGTAAAAGGAACTGAATTCAATTCTGAGATGACTCCTTCCCCATTACCAAAAATGTGTAAATGCTGCGGATTTAATGTTGCTACACTTATTCCACAAGATTCAAGAAAGGCTTTATCAATTTTATAAATTCCGTCTCGTGTAACAGAAATTTTGTGCCAACTTCCACTGGTTGTTCCTAATACTGAATTAGCCGCATAATCTTTTTGGTAAGCAATTTGTTGCGGCGTAATAGACCATTCTAATTCAGTTATTTTTTCTAAGTTGCCATTGCGCTCACGAATTCCTATACCATAAATCGAAAGCAAAGGCGCGCCACTATTCATAACCAGTTTTGCTTCGATTTCAAATTCAGTCTTGAAATAAACACCTAACTGTAAATACTTTGCCTTTTCATGAGCATCGAGTATTTCAGTTTTTACATTCACTATAGAAACAATCCCTGATTTAATTTTTTGTACCTCCTGATGGGCAAAAAATGGTTTGTTGTTGTCGAGCTCAAAACCTTTAATTGTTTTTAAAAAAGCAGTGTTTTGACCCATTCTTGCCAAAGAACTATCTGTCCACTCAAACAATAGTTTTTGATTTTGAGCATGCACATGCCCAAGGGTAGAAAAAGTGACAAATAAAAGAAGGAGTTTAAAATAATTCATGAAACTTGCAGTTTTAAGCGCTAGAAAAACGTCAATTTATTTATTTTATTTGAATAAATATTCGATATTTGTAACCTTTGAAACCTAAATATCGTTTAGATTGTTCGTGCTAAAACCAACTTTCGTGAAAATAGTTAAACCTATTCTTGCCCTACAGTTCTGCCTCATTGCCCTGGTAATGAGTAACATAACTTTAGCTCAAGATCCTACATTTACTCAGTTCTACGCCAACCCAACTTATTTAAATCCAGCGCTTGCCGGATCCTCAGGTTGCCCTAGAGTTTCACTCAATTACCGAAACGAGTGGCCCCAACTCACTGGAAATTACGTTACCTACGCTGCTGCCTATGACACCTACGCCAAGAATATTTCGGGCGGTTTTGGTCTTTTAGCCATGCACGACATGCAAGGTCAAGGTACTATCCAAACTTCCATGATCGGCGGGATTTACTCTTATAACTTAAAAGTGAATCGCAAGTTTTCACTCATGTTTGGTGCACGCGCAGCTTATTTTCAAAAATTCCTCGACTGGGATAAACTCACTTTTGGTGACATGATTGACCCACGCAGAGGCTTCATTTACCAAACTGGCGATGTTCCGCGCGGAAATGGTCGTCGTGGTTTCTTTGATGTAAGTGCCGGTATGGTTGGTTTTACCAAGAACTTCTATTTCGGTGCTGCGGTTCACCACCTCAACAGACCAGACGAATCCATGATTCTCGGTGAATCCAGACTTCCAATGCGTTTTACTGGGCACATGGGTGCAAACATTAAAATTGGTCAAAGAGGACGCTATTCTAGCTCAACTTTCATATCGCCTAACATCATCTATCAATATCAAAACGGTTTCCAAGAACTAAACATTGGTGCCTACCTCAAATACGAAAACTTCACTATCGGTGCTTGGTACCGCAACAAAGATGCTTTCGTCATGACTGTCGGAATCAACACAGACAAATTCAAAATTGGCTACAGCTATGACCTCACTGTTTCTCAACTCGGAAACGGTACTTCAGGAGGCTCACATGAAGTTTCCATGGGAATCAACCTCAAGTGTAAAAAGAAACCAAAAAACTTTAGAAAAACATCTTGTCCGTCTTTCTAAACGTAACCAAATAACTCATCTTCACTTAAAGATATAAATTCAAGCATATGAAGCGAATGATTCAAAACATATTCGGAATAGCACTGGCCACCTCGTTAGTGCTTTCTTCATGTACAAAAGAAACCTCTTCTGCTACTGGTTGGGAGTTCAATAACTTTAAAAACGGCGGTTTTGAAAAGTTTGATGCCAAAGAACAAGAAGCAGGCCCAGGTTTAGTCATGGTCGAAGGAGGAACTTTTACCATGGGTAGAACAGAACAAGATGTCATGTCTGACTGGAATGCTCGTGCATCAAGAGTTACTGTAGCCTCTTTCTACATGGACCGTACAGAAGTAACAAACTTCAACTGGTTAGAATACATGTACTGGATGCGTCGTGTATACAACAAAACCTATCCACACGTTTACAAAAAATGTTTGCCAGATACGCTTGCCTGGAGAACTGCTTTAGGTTACCGTGAAAAATACGTTAGTTATTACTTGCGTCACCCATCTTACCGCGACTACCCAGTTGTAGGAGTTTCTTGGTTGCAAGCCAACGACTTCTGTAAATGGAGAACAGACCGTGTTAATGAAGCAATTTTAGTACGCGAGGGCATCTTAAGTTGGCACTTTGCCGACGAAGGTGATTTAGGCGCTGCTTTAGTAGAAGACAAAGCGAACAAATACACTTCTGTTCCTGAAAACATGTTCTCTACAGAAAACTACTTAAATGGAAACTACAACGTAGAGACAGACGACAAAGGATACACCCTTACAAAAGACGGTACTAAACTGGCTAAAACACCAAAAGTAACCAAAGAACAATCTGCACAATACGGTAGAAAACCAGGTTCTAAAGTTCCGCGTGATCCTTACCAACTAGAGCAATACGATCCAATTTACGCCGATAAAGAAAACGGACGTTTAGGTACACGCCCTGTTAAAATGGAAGACGGAATCTTACTTCCAGCATACCGCCTTCCTACTGAAGCAGAATGGGAATTTGCTGCCCTTGGTCTTATCGGTAACCTCGACGAAGGCTCAGAAAACATCAACGACCGTCGTATCTATCCATGGGATGGACACTACGTTCGCCACGACGAAGAACAATATGCTGGAGCTATCCAAGCTAACTTTGTGAGAGGCAAAGGAGATATGATGGGTATTGCAGGTCGTTTAAACGACGGAGCAGACATCACTGACAAAGTAACTTCTTTCTGGCCAAATGACTACGGACTATACCACATGGCTGGCAACGTGTCCGAGTGGGTTATGGATGTTTATCGTCCACTTACTTCTGAAGTTGCTGAAGAATTCATGCCATTCCGTGGAAATAAATTCCAAACTCAATTAATGGTGCCAGATGGTCTACACGACCGTCCGGTTAAAGCCAACGAAAACATCTACGATGTACACGGCATGAAAGAATTTGTAAACGAGTTTGCGCGAGTAAAATACCTTGCCTACGCAAACAAAGATTACAACAATTCTCAAAGTGCTTCTCAAAACGGTTATACCGGCAACATTCCTGATCAAAAGAAAATGGATGCTGAAGCGTTAACTAATGCTGAGAACTTCTTCAAATTAGTAAATAGTCTCATGACTCAGTATGCTTCTAAAGTGAAGCCTGCCGATAAAAAACCTATTCTTGACGAGCTTGCTAAATTGAATAAAACTATCGTTGATAAAGATTACAAAAACTTAAGTGCTGCTTCTGATGCAGTTACTAAAGCATTAGAAGACGCTGCGCCTAACAACGCAGATCTTCAAACTGTATCGACAGAGCTTACAAAACAAAAACCTGCTCCAGCTCAAACTGCAGCAGCACCTTCAGCGATCAACAGCGCTGCCATGACTTCAAGAATCATGTCCAGACAAGATCCTAAAGCTTTCCAATTCAACAGACCATCTGATTACTACATTTCTAATAACAGAAAATACAGTAACCAAGAGAAGAAACAATTTGCGTTCCTAGATACAATCAATATGTTCCTAGACACCGCAATTACTCTTTACAACCAAGGTAAAACGGTAGCGGCATCTGCTTATATCGAAAGAGTATTCTTCAACTCTAAACTTCCTAGCCAATTCAAAGATGACTACGGAAATGGTCAGCCACTAGAAATGACTACCATCCTTAACGATGCTTATGGTCGTGAGGCTAATCCAGATCAAGATCCAGCAGGTTTTGGTTATTTTGTGAAACCAACACCAGAAGACGAATTAACAAAGACGGCTCTTTTTGAAGCAATCTCTATTAATTACAACTTTGCCGCTTATTTCGCTGATCCAGAACTTACTACTTGGGTACAAACTTTAAGAAATGGTCTTAGCGAGTTTGTTACTACTACAAAAGGTAGCCAACGTTGGAGAGATGTAACCGTAGAAGAAAATGTAGGTCGTATCAACTACCGTAAAGACGACTACATCGATTACCTTGATGGTGATATCGAATCTTCTATCTACTACAACAACGATAAAAGAAAAGAAGAAATCAACAATGGCGTACGCGACCCAAAATTGGTAATGTATCAAAGCGAACACGAAAACTTCAACCTTAACAACGACCCAATCAATGCGGGTAAAGCCGGATGGCCAACTACCCTTATCTCTGACAAAAGTCGTGTTTACAAAGGAGGTTCTTGGGCTGACCGCGCCTACTGGTTATCCGCCGGTAACCGCCGCTTCCTTGACGAAGACAAAGCATCGGCAACAATTGGTTTCCGTTGTGCAATGGACAGAGTCGGAAGTTCAAGAAGACCTGATATCAAAGAATAATCCAAAATCAATTTCAAAAAGCCCGTTTCGACGGGCTTTTTTTTTGCAATTTTGTTGCATGAAAGAATGGCTAGAAATTTTTGATAACTGCAGTGGCGTTTCCACAGACTCTCGTCAGATCAGCAAAGACTGTCTTTATATTTCCTTGAAAGGTGCCAATTTTAACGGAAATCTATTTGCAGCGCAAGCACTAGAGCAAGGTGCAAAATACGCAATCGTTGATCAAATAGAATTAGCCAATAATGAAAACATCTTTTATGTTGCAGATGGACTTCTTTTCTTGCAACAACTAGCCCATGAACACCGACTTCGTTTTTCGATCCCGGTCATTGGAATTACTGGTAGCAATGGAAAAACAAGTACCAAAGAACTGGTACGCTGCGTATTGGAGACGCAATACAAAGTTTTGTGCACCGAAGGGAATCTCAATAATCATATTGGAGTGCCACTAACCCTACTTCGTTTAAATAAAACACATGACATTGCGATCATTGAAATGGGGGCTAATAAACCATTTGACATCGATGAATTGTGTCAAATTGCAACGCCCACACACGGCATTATCACCAATATTGGCAAAGCGCATTTAGAAGGATTCATCAATTTTGAAGGTGTACTCAAGACCAAATCAGAATTATACGATCATGTTCAAGCCCAAAATGGTGTTCTTTTTGTGAATGCCGATGATTCTGTTTTAAATGAAGCGGTTCAAAAAAGAAATATACAGTGCCTGACCTATGGTGAAAATAATGGTGATTTAAAGGGCGTTTTGGAGTATTTAGATCCTTACGTTCATTTATCCTGGAGTTATAAAAGCTACTCTTCCCCACTCATTGACACACAAATGGTGGGTAAATATAATTTTTACAACTTCTTGTCAGCGCTGCGTATAGGGATGCATTTTGAAATTGAACCCGAACTACTCAACCAAGCAATTGCGAGCTACGAACCCAAAAACAAGCGTTCACAAGTAGAAAAGACTGTAAAAAACACAATTATTGTAGATTGTTACAACGCAAACCCATCGAGTATGGCCAGTGCCTTGCAATCGTTTGTCGAAATGCAACACCCTAACAAACAGCTCATTTTAGGAGATATGTTGGAATTAGGCCAGGAAAGCTTGCATGAACACCAGCAAATTTTAGATTTTATAAAAAATCAGCAACTACAATGTTATACAGTTGGGCCTATTTTTAAAGGATTGAACCCAGACGGATTCGAAAACACCGCAGATTTAAAGAAATATATCGAAGAACATCCTATAGAGAACAAACTCATCTTACTCAAAGGATCAAGAGGAATTGCTTTAGAACAAGTGCTCGATTTACTTTAATTCCTTTCTTCGAGGAATATAGAATGTTCAAAATATCTCAATATCTCAATATCTCAATATCTCAATATCTCAATATCTTCATTTCTTGGATGTTTTTGATCAAACTTCCTTTACTAAAGATACAACGAATAAAATCTGTAGAATTAAGAACCGTATTGCATGAGAAAGGACTTCAAGAATGGTCCTAGTTCTCCGTTCATAACGGCATCTACATCACCGGTTTCAGTACCTGTTCGGACGTCTTTAACCAATTTATAAGGATGCATGACATAGTTTCGGATTTGGCTACCCCACTCTATTTTTTTCTTGCCTGCTTCTATTTCATTGCGTTTTTCCATGCGCTCGCGCAATTCGAGTTCATAGAGTTGAGAACGAAGCAATTGTAAGGCTTTTTCTTTGTTTGCTAACTGAGAACGCGATTCAGAGTTTTCAATGATAATACCTGACGGCGCGTGACGAAGTCGGACTGCAGTTTCTACTTTGTTGACATTCTGACCACCTGCACCTCCTGAACGGAATGTTTCCCATGAAATATCGGCCGGATTGATATTAATTTCGATTTGATCGTCGACCAAAGGATACACATAAACAGAGACAAAACTGGTGTGGCGTTTGGCATTAGAATCGAAAGGAGAAATGCGAACTAAACGGTGAACACCATTTTCTCCTTTGAGATATCCAAAAGCAAATTCTCCTTCAAACTCTAGCGTAACGGTCTTTACACCCGCTACATCGCCTTCTTGAAAGTTCAATTCTGTGATTTTGTAGCCATTTTTTTGACCCCACATCAGGTACATACGCATGAGCATGCTGGCCCAATCACAACTTTCAGTGCCGCCAGCACCCGCTGTGATTTGTAGCACCGCAGACAAGCTGTCTTCTTCGTTGGAAAGCATATTTTTGAGCTCTAACTCTTCTATCTCAGATAAAAGCTGAGTGTGTTGGGCATCAAGTTCTGTTTCTTCAGCCATGCCTTCTCTCACAAATTCCATTAAAATTTCGAGATCAGCCACGGCACCGGCTGTCTTGTCAAAGGTTTCTACCCAATATTTGAGACCGCGAATTTGTTTCATTTTTTCTTCGGCCTTTTTGGGATCATCCCAAAAAGATGGATCTTGGGTCTTGAGCTCTTCTTCTTTGAGTTGCATGCGCTTCTCTTCAATTTTAAGAAAAGCTTGAATGGTTGCCAATCGTTTCTGAAGTTCTTTGTACTGTTCTGCGGTCATATTACAAAGTTAAGCATTCTCAACAGCAAAGAAAAGCACTGAAATGAGGAGCTTTTCAGCAAAATGTTTACATTTGTAACAAATCAATAGCACATGAATATTCCAGCTGAACTTAAGTACACCAAAGACCACGAATGGGTTAAATTAGAAGGAGACATCGCCACCATCGGCATCACAGAATTTGCTCAAAGCGAATTAGGTGACATCGTCTATGTAGAAATCGAAACTGTAGGTGAAACCCTTGCCCAAGAAGAAGTTTTTGGAAGCGTTGAAGCTGTCAAAACTGTATCAGATCTATTTTTACCAATGACTGGTGAAATCATCGAATTCAACGAAGCACTTGAAGCAAGCCCAGAATTAGTTAATTCTGATCCTTACGGTGCAGGTTGGATGGTCAAAGTACGCGTATCCAACACAGCTGAATTTGAAGCTTTGTTAGATGCTGCTGCCTACGCACAAGAAATTCACTAACAGAATCTTATTTAAATATTTAAACCGCTTTCGAGCGGTTTTTTTATGCCCAAAAATTTCAAGCTGCCTTAGGGCATTGGGTGCTGAACAGATTCAAGTTGTTGTTCTAGCTTATCAGGAAGCGCAATGAATAAATCTCGGCCCAGGCTCTTTTCAAGTTGATCAATACTCATGGCGAATTCCATGACGGGTAGATCCGATTTGTTATTTGGCATTAAAAAGGCAATTCCTTTCTTTGCTTTTACGGAAACTAGTGCTTTGAAATAATACTTTGGTACACTAACGCCATTCGGGCCTATTTTAATTAATTGAGGGCCTAAAACTGGGCCAGTAATGATATACAAAGAATCAAGTTGAGCAGCCCAAGAACGCACCTGCTCTTCGAGTCTTTTCCAAATGCCTCGATTGAAACCCGGTAATTGTGGGCTCATGTTGCTGTAATAGAATGATTCTTGCATGGCTTTTTCAGACCAGCTCATGTCGGCGGCCGGAGCCAAATGCCCGCGGTCATAACCACTTTTAGCATAATCTTGTGCACCGGCGGTTCCGGTTAAAACCAATGGGTCTTCAACAAAATGATCCGTGCGCTCTTCGCCTCCATTTAAATGGGCTCTAGTGAGTAAATAGGCTACCCAATTGGCTTGTTCGTGCGCTTCATTATAGGAGAATGTATAGGCAGCGTGCTGATAAATGTGTTCTTCAGCAAAAGTTTGAGGACATTCATAACAAGGCTGCTTTTCCGAACTGAGTATTTGAAAGCTTAGGAGCAGCATAAAAAAAGCCGGGATGCTCCATTGAGCTCCCGGCTTTTTGAAAGTTGTTGTGAAGCGTTTAAGCATCAATTTTAGCGTATTTTGCATTGCGCTCAATAAATTCTCTGCGAGGTGGAACGTCGTCACCCATGAGCATTGAGAAAATTTGATCGCATTCTGCTGCGTTCTCAATGGTTACCTGACGCAAAGTTCTGCTTTCTGGGTTCATGGTGGTTTCCCAAAGTTGCTCTGCGTTCATCTCACCAAGACCTTTATAGCGCTGTACGTTGACAGAAGATTCGCTACCACCACCTTTCAACTCTTGAATGAGGCGATCGCGCATGTCTTCGTTCCAGGCATAAACTGCTTTGGTTCCTTTTTTCACTTGATAAAGCGGAGGAGTAGCGATGTAGACATATCCTTTTTCGATGAGTTCTTTCATGTAACGGAAAAGGAAAGTCAGGATAAGGGTTTCAATGTGAGAACCATCGACGTCGGCATCACACATGATGATGATTTTGTGATAGCGTAATTTTTCGAGGTTGAGAGCTTTAGAATCTTCTTCGGTTCCGATTCTTACGCCAAGCGCTGTATAGATGTTTTTGATTTCTTCGTTTTCGAAGATTTTGTGCTGCATGGCTTTTTCGACGTTCAGGATTTTACCACGCAAAGGCATAATGGCCTGAAAATGGCGGTCACGGCCTTGTTTAGCCGTACCACCCGCTGAATCTCCCTCGACAAAGTAAACTTCACAAGCAGCAGGATCTTTTTCGGAGCAATCGGCAAGTTTACCTGGTAAACCTGAGCCAGAAAGTACGTTTTTACGTTGTACCATCTCGCGCGCTTTGCGAGCTGCATGACGAGCTCTTGCAGCTAAGATTACTTTTTCAACGATGAGCTTAGCTTCTGATGGATGCTCTTCTAGATAAGCAGACAACATTTCAGAAACAGCCTGACTCACTGGTGCGGTTACTTCGCGGTTACCGAGTTTTGTTTTAGTTTGACCTTCAAACTGAGGTTCTTGCACTTTAACAGAAACAACTGCAGTAAGACCTTCACGGAAGTCGTCGCCGTCGATTTCAATTTTTTCTTTGGCTAAAATACCAGAATCAGTGGCGTATTTCTTGAGGGTATTGGTAAGCCCGCGTCTGAAACCTGAAAGGTGAGTACCTCCCTCGTGGGTGTTGATGTTGTTGACGTAAGCCTGAATGTTTTCAGTGTAAGAAGTGTTGTAGGTTAAGGCCACTTCAACTGGAATTCCTTCTCTTTCTCCTTCAAAATAAATGACATCTGTGATGAGCGCCTCGCGGTTGCGATCGAGGTAAGAAGCAAATTCTTTTAGTCCACCTTCAGAATGATAAGTGGTAGACATCGCAACGCCTTCATCGTTGAGGTTGCGTTTGTCGGTAAGTGTGATGGTGATGCCCTTATTTAAGAACGCGAGTTCACGCATTCGAGCCGCAAGTGTATCGTAGTTGTATTCTGTTGACTCGAAAATGGTATTGTCAGGTCTGAAGGTCTGGATAGTTCCGGTGTGGTCAGAGGTGCCGATTTCACGAACGGCATAAAGTGGCTTACCAATTGAGTATTCTTGTTCGAAGATTTTTCCTTCGCGGTGCACTTCGGTGCGCATATGAATAGACAATGCATTTACACACGAAACCCCTACACCGTGCAAACCACCAGATACTTTATAAGTGTCTTTGTCGAATTTACCACCAGCATGCAATACGGTCATTACGACCTCCAAAGCAGATTTTTTCTCTTTGGTATGCATAGCTGTTGGGATACCACGACCGTTATCGGTTACGGTAATGGAGTTGTCTTCATTGATAAAAACATTGATGGTATTACAATAACCTGCTAATGCTTCATCGATGGAGTTGTCGACAACTTCATAAACTAAGTGGTGTAAACCTTTTACGCCTACATCTCCAATATACATTGCAGGGCGCTTGCGTACCGCCTCTAATCCTTCAAGGACCTGAATATTATCTGCCGAATAATTATCTCTCTTTTCGTCTTCAGCCATTTTTGCTTTGGTTTGATTTATATCTTAAAACTTGTGTAAACAAAAATAAAAAAAAGCCCCTCGATAAAGGAGCTTTCAAAGGCTTTCAAAGGCCTAACTTATCAACAAAATTTCAACGATTTGAACTACTTTTCTATCCAGTCGATGATACTTTGGTCATTGGGTAAAATTCGGGGCGAAACCACACGGACAAGATGTCCTTTTTCATCGATTAAATATTTCTGAAAATTCCATTCTACCTTGCTGTCTTCAAAGCCGTTCTTTGATTTTTCTGTCAGGAATTGATACACCGGGTGTATGTCTTTACCCTTCACTGAAATTTTAGACATCATCGGGAAGCTCACGCCATAATTGAGCTGACAAAACTGTGCAATTTCTTTGTCGGTGCCTGGCTCCTGACTAAGAAAATCGTTGGCCGGAAAACCAACAATTACAAAATTCTTGCTTTTGTATTGAGTATAAAGCGCTTCTAATTGTTCGTATTGTGGGGTAAGGCCGCATTTTGAGGCCGTATTGACAATCATGATTTTCTTGCCTTTTAGCGCTGCGAAATCAAAGGGTTTTCCTTCGATGTCTTGCACTTTGAATTGGTAAATTGTAGGTTGTTCTGTGGACATCATGCTCATGATTAAAAAACTAGAAAAAATAAGAATCCATTTCATACGTTACGTTTATTGTAAAAATAAGCTCATTTTGGTTGGTTATCTTCCTTAAAAACAAGTTAAATTCAACTTAGTTCTAAAAGGGTAAATAAAAATTGCACCCTAAAAACCATTTGTTTGGAACAAAATTGAAAAACAAACGAATAAGAAGACTATGCGCATCTATCTATTGCCAATCGTATTTCTTTCTTTTTTTGCTTTCGGGCAGAAAATGACGGGTTTTTGGCAAGGAATGCTTTTTATCCCAGGAGGAAATTCAGAAAAACCCAATATTCCTGTTTACCTTGACATCTTTGTGTCAAACGGCATGGTGGACGGAAAAATCAGAATCGAAAATAATGGAGGAGCCAGCATCTACCCAGTCAGTGGAAATTATGCCGACTTTAAAATGAATCTTTTCACATTAAAAGCAACTTGGTCTTATATACCCGAGTTTTCACTCACCCCATATTATTATGAGCTTCGATACAATCCTAAAACCGGTTATTTGGAAGGAGCCTCTGATAAAGACAACTACCATTTGATCTTGTATCAGAGCAAAGGAGAAATCGCGGCACTCAAAACACCTTACCTACCTAAAGAGTGGCTTCAACGATTTCAACAAGAATTAAATGATGGTATTTCGGCACCCAATATTAGAAAAGAAGAACTACAACGCTTTGTTTTTCAACCCATTTATTTCGACTACAACAAAGCAGTTATCAAGCCAGAATTCGAGCCTTACCTCAAAGAGCTAATTAGAATGGTCAAGAGCCATTCTGACTTGCGCATTCAGATTACTGGGCATACCGATGCCGACGGATGCAATGCTTATAACCTCAAATTATCCAAAGAGCGAGCCAAGGCGTTATTGTTGTTTTTTGAACAAAACGGATTGCCGAAAGACCGCGTAGTCATTGATTTCAAGGGTGAAACACAACCTGTAGACGTCAATAATAACGAACAAGGAAAGCAGAAAAATCGAAGAGTCGACTTTAAGTTTATTTAAAGTGATTGCAAAGCGCGCATGCGCTAGAAACTGTTTAAAGCTCTTTTAACTTGGCTTCTAGCAGGCTAATTTTGTGCAAAGCGTCGGCTTCTTTCTTGCGCTCACCAGCAACCACTTGTTCTGGCGCACCAGAGACAAATTTCTCATTGCTAAGTTTGCCTTGAACGCTTTTTAAGAAACCTTTGGTATAAGCCAATTCTTCTTCGATTTTTTGCTTTTCAGCATCTAAATCGATGGCTTCACCAAACGGAACAAAAAACTCAATGCCGTCTACGATAAAGCTGTTTGCTTGTGCTACTTTTTCTTGAACGTAAGACAACACAGACAAATTACCCATCTTGACAATCACGCTGTCTGCATCAGTAGCTAAATCGGAACTTGCCTTGATATACAATTCTAGCTTGACTTTATTGGCGATGTTATTTTGCTTGCGGATATTTCTAATTTGCCCAATTACTTTTTCGTTGTAGGCAAAGCTTTTCAGAGGCGCTGTATTCACTTCTTGAAGCGCTGGCCATTGAGCAATAACGATGTCGTCGCCTTCAGGTCTTTGACGAAGTGCGTGATACAATTCTTCCGCAACAAATGGCGTGAATGGATGCATGACTTTCAAAAGCTGTTCGAAGAAATCGAGGGTGCGCTCTAGTGTTTGGCGATCAATGGGTTGTTCGTAGCCCGGCTTGATCATTTCGAGATACCAAGAGCAGAAATCATCCCAAACTAATTTGTAGGTGGCCATGAGGGCTTCAGAAATTCTGAATTTATCGAACAATTCGTTGATTTCAGAAAGCACTTGCTGGAAGCGGTTTTCGAACCATTCTATGGCAATTTTACTTGAGGTTGGCTGCTCGATATCTCTTACTTCCCAAGAAGAAACCAAGCGATACGCATTCCAAATTTTGTTGGTGAAATTTCTTCCTTGTTCACACTGCGAGCTGTCAAAAGGAAGGTCATTGCCAGCTGGCGATGAAATGAGGATACCCACACGAACACCGTCGGCACCAAATTTTTCGATGAGGTCGATTGGGTCTGGTGAATTTCCGAGAGACTTGGACATTTTTCTACCCAATTTATCGCGGACAATTCCGGTGTAGTAAACATTTTTAAATGGAAGATCACCAAGGTATTCGTAGCCAGCAATGATCATGCGCGCCACCCAAAAGAACATAATTTCTGGTGCGGTAACGAGGTCATTAGTTGGGTAATAGTATTGGATCTCGGGATTTTTGGGTTGGGTAAGGCCGTTGAAAACAGAAATTGGCCAAAGCCAGCTTGAAAACCAAGTGTCGAGCACATCTTCGTCTTGGCGTAGGTCTGAAAGCTGAAGCGCTTTTCCAGATTTTGCAATGGCAAGTTGGAGAGCTTCTTCTTGGGTTGCTGCAACCACGAAATCTGCTGGTAAATTGCTGTAGTACCAAGCTGGGATGCGATGCCCCCACCACAATTGGCGAGAAATACACCAATCTTTGACGTTTTCCATCCAGTGACGGTAGGTATTCTTGAATTTCTCTGGATGAAACTGAACGTTTCCGTTCATGACGTTGTCTAGCGCCGGTTGAGCCAGTTCTTTCATGGAAACAAACCATTGCAACGACAACTTAGGTTCAATAACAGCATTGGTTCTTTCAGAATAACCAACTTTATTGATGATGTCTTCGGTTTTAACGAGGTAACCTTTGTCGTGGAGCTCTTTTTCGATTTCCTTACGCACCTCAAAACGATCTTTGCCCGCATAATGAGCACCGTTGTCATTAAGGGTTCCGTTATCGTTGAAAAGGTCGATGCTTGGCAAATTATGTTTTTGACCCAATTCGTAGTCATTGGTGTCGTGGGCTGGGGTTACTTTTAAGCAACCTGTACCAAATTCTTTGTCGACGTAGTCGTCAGCGATAATGGGGATTTCGCGGTTCACAATTGGAACCATGACGGTTTTACCCACTAATTTTTGGTAGCGTTCGTCTTCTGGATGCACGCAAATAGCGGTGTCACCGAGAATGGTTTCCGGACGCGTTGTGGCGATGGTAATAAATTCGTCTTGCTCGCCAACTACTTTATAGCGAACATAAAAGAGCTTAGAGTTAACTTCTTTATAATTGACTTCTTCGTCAGAAAGAGCAGTAAGCGCTTCGGGGTCCCAGTTGACCATGCGCACCCCTCTGTATATTTTTCCTTTTTGAAATAAGTCGATGAAAACCTTTACTACTGATTCTGAATATTCAGGATCCATGGTAAAATGTGTGCGTTCCCAATCACAAGAAGCCCCCAATCTTTTGAGTTGTTCAAGGATGATTCCGCCGTGTTTTTCTTTCCATTCAAAAGCGTGTGCAAGAAATTCATCGCGCGTGAGGTCTGATTTTGAGATACCTTCTGCTCTGAGTTTTTGAACGACTTTGGCTTCTGTGGCAATAGAAGCGTGGTCGGTGCCGGGAACCCAGCACGCATTTTTACCAAGCATGCGCGCTCTTCTGACCAATACATCTTGAATGGTGTTGTTGAGCATGTGACCCATGTGCAAGACACCGGTAACATTGGGCGGTGGAATAACGACCGTGTATGGTTCTCTGTGGTCTGGGGTAGAGTGAAAATACCCTTTATTGATCCAGTGTTGATACCATTTTTCTTGTGCTTGTTGCGGCTCGTAGTTTTTTGCGATCTCCATGACTCTGCTTGTAAAAGTGCAAAGATAGCAAATATCTAGGCGCTAGCGCAAGCGAAACTTAGTTGATAACGGGAGAATCTGAAGGAGATAAAACAGTGCCTTTAATTGTAAGGACGATTGGATCACCCACATTAGAGAAAACGGTGATGGTTTTGGTGAAGCCGCCTACTCTTTTGGTATCGTAATGTACTTTGATAACTCCTTTTTTTCCTTTTTTAATAGGGGTTTCAGGGCGTTCTGCAGCCGTACAACCACAACTGGTTTGCACAATGGTAATGATGGCTGCTTTCTTTGAGGTGTTTTTAAACTCAAAAACAAAAAGGTCTTCAGAACCAAAGGGAATATTTTGTCTTTCGATTTCTAATACTGTAAATCTCAAAGGTGGCTGTGCATCTTTTTTAGCACTTGGAATTTCTTGAGCAAAAAACGTTGAACTCAAAAGAAGAAAAAAGGAAAGTTGTAGGTATTTCATAAGATTAATTTTGTTTTACAATACTACGAAATTGAATTGGATTGATTAAAAATTAACACAATTTTAGGAAGAATGCAGCAATAGCTCGCGCAGACCTGGATACGTTTCCGGGAGTTTTTGGCGCCAATCGGCAGTTTCAAGCCAATAAGCTTTTTCAATCCCTTCTTCAGTTTGAACCTTTATCGAAGTAGCTCCATTATATTCAAGCGCAAACCAAGTGTTTTCTTTCAAATAAGACTTCCCTCTCATCTCATAACAATGATAGGTCTTTCCTATTTCGTGTTGCAATTCAAAAGATCCGAGCAAGCCGGTTTCTTCCTGAACTTCTCTAATAGCAGCTTCTAAATCAGTTTCGCCTTTTTCGATTTTTCCTTTTGGCAAATCAAAGTATCCTAAGCGCTCTATCCATAAAAACTGATCTTGCGTTTCTAATTGCACAAGCGCCCCTGCGGTTCTTAGCCATTTGAAAAGAGAGAAAAATTCACGCATCGTTTCAAAAGGTTTGTCTGAATAGCAGATTTGATTTCCTTTTTGCAGCAAAAACTGGAGTGCGCCTTGATAACTTTCTAATTGTGGCAGACTTGTGTCATTCAATAGCGCAGTATTTTCCAAAGAAAAATTGCGCTCATCAGTAAAAAGTATCCAATGCTGTTCGAGGAAAACTTTGTATTTTTGCGGCATGAAAGTGAATAAAGAATTGAGCCTAAAGGTAGCTGAATTGCTCCTCAAAACAAAAGCCGTGCGTTTGCAACCAGAAAATCCATTTACTTGGGCCTCTGGCTGGAAGTCACCCATCTATTGTGACAACCGCATTACACTTAGCTTTCCAGAAGTTCGAACTTTCATTCGCCAGGGTTACGCCCAAACTATTCTCGAAAATTTCGGAAAACCCGACGTCATTGCAGGAGTTGCAACCGGTGGTATTGCTCAAGGCGCACTCATTGCTCAAGAACTCGGTCTTCCTTTTATTTATGTCAGAAGCAGTGCTAAAGGTCATGGCATGGAAAACCTCATCGAAGGCGCCTATGAAGCTGGTCAAAGAGTGGTTGTGATCGAAGACCTTATCTCAACTGGAGGAAGCAGCTTAAAAGCAGTTGAAGCCCTCAGACAAGGGGGCCTAGATGTCAAAGGTTTAGTCGCTGTATTCACCTACGGATTTTCTATTGCCGAAGAACAATTCCAAGCAGCAAAATGCCCTTACATTACGCTTTCTGACTACGGCACCCTTATCGATGTTGCCACAAGCACTTCATATGTAAGCGAAGCTGACAGCGCCACCCTACAAGACTGGAGAAACAACCCGAGCACCTGGATGCAAAGCTAAAATGGTCCGCATTCAAAGCCCCGTACTCAACGTTCATGCTTCCCAAGACAAAGTTCAGCGCTTTCTCTCAACGTTTGCTAATTACGAGCTCCTTCTTCCGAAAGAACAAGTATCAGATTTTCAGTGCCTAGAAAACGGGTTCAGCTTCAAAGCGGCTGGTAATTTTTTACTAGCATTATCCTTAGAAAGCCACACAGACCACTCCTTTCATTTTAAAGGTAGTCCACAAAATCCTTTTCCATTTGAATTAACAATTCAGCTTCAAGAAGCGCAAGGAATTACCAATGGCTCTATAGAGATAAAGGCAGATGTCAACATGATGATGAAAATGCTGCTTGAAAAACCTTTGCAAAAACTTTTGCAGCAAATGACAAACAATCTAGAGCAACAACTTCAGCTCTTGGATGTCAAAGAATAAAACTTCGTCGTCATTTTTTCTAAGGGCCAGCTGTCCACGCTCATTTACCCCTAAAATACAAGCCTCAAACTGCATCGCTTCGCGGTCTTCAAACCTATGGATTTTGTTGAGGCCAAAAAGTTGCTGCTCAAATTCAATTTTAAGACTTTCAAAATCACCATAAAGCAAGCCAAGATGCCCGTTGAATAGGTCAAGGAATTCTTGTAAAACAGTAGTGGGCTTAAATTTTGCACTTGCAATCTGATTGATCGCTATGGCATTATAGGTATCTGGTGCAGAATTCACATTGATACCACAACCAATTACACTCCAAGAAATTTTTGCGCCCTGAACTTGATTTTCTATTAAGATGCCACCCAATTTTTCTTTGCCAAAATAAATATCGTTTGGCCATTTTATACTGGCATTTATACCGAAACGCTGCAGGCACTTTATCCAAATGATTGCGGTATACCAACTGAGCCTGATTTGTTGAACGAGCGAAATGTTTTCAGGTTGATAAGCAAGTGAAAACAACAAGTTATCTTGACTGACAGACTGCCATGTATTACCTCTTTGACCCTTGCCAGCGGTCTGAAAGTCTGCCATTATTACCGAACCATTCTCAACAACACCACCTTCTATAAGTTTGGCAGCATAATTGTTTGTAGAATCAACAACTGATAAATGAAGAATTACTGATCCTAATTTGGTCATCTCTGAAGTCTATTGGTTCAAATTTATCAGTTAGTTTTGTACTAGAAACATTTACATGGCAAAAAAGAAAAAATCAAGTCCTTCAGAGCTCCTCGTTGACGCAATCATTGAAGGGATGCAAAATAATAAAGCTCAAGACATTACCATCCTTGACCTCAGAGAATTAGATAGCGCCGTGTGCGATTTCTTTGTTCTTTGCAGCGGAGAATCGAGCACTCAAGTCGATGGCGTGGCCAATGCGGTTCAAAGAAATACAAGAAAAGAACTCAAAGAAAAACCTTGGCGCACAGAAGGGAAATCCAATTCAGAGTGGATTCTTCTAGACTATATCGATGTGGTTTGCCATATCTTCTATAAAGACGCCCGATCTTTCTACGACATCGAAGACCTTTGGGCCGATGCCAAAAAAACTGATATCCCTAATTTATAAGCACACCACTTATGTCAGAAGAAAAAAGAAAAAACTCGTTTTCCGTTTATTGGATTTATATCGCATTTGTAGTACTTTTAGTGAGCACACATCTTTATCTTAACGGAGAAACCACTACCACTATCAAGTACAAAGAAACGCTTCTTGAACTTGTAGAAGCAAAAGGGGTAAAAAATATTAAAATCGTCAACCAAAGTTCGGCACGTTTTCAACTTAAAAAAGAAGGGGTAACTTATGTCAATGCGCATAAAAACCTCGACTTTAAAAGAATGCGTAAGATTGTCAATGCCAAAAACGTAGACTTCAACCGTCTGACTTTTGAATTAGAGAATATCGGTAACCATGCCAACTTTGAAAAAGCACTCGACGACCGCAAATACAGCGATTACGAAAACGTCATCGAAACCAACTGGACCGCACAAATTTTAGGCTACCTATTGCCTTTCGGTATCATTGTCTTGATCTGGATGTTTGTCATGCGCAGAATGTCTGGCGGCGGAGGCGGCGGTGGCGGTGGCCAAATTTTCAACATCGGAAAATCGCGCGCTCAAGTCTATGAAAAAGGCAAAAGCACCAACATTACATTTAAAGATGTAGCGGGTCTTGAAGGAGCCAAAGAAGAAATCGTAGAAATTGTAGAGTTTCTGAAAAATCCAAAAAAATATACTGAACTCGGAGCAAAAATTCCGAAAGGCGCGCTACTTGTAGGTCCTCCAGGAACCGGTAAAACCCTTCTTGCTAAGGCTGTTGCCGGCGAAGCAAAAGTCCCATTCTTTTCGCTATCAGGTTCTGATTTCGTCGAAATGTTTGTAGGTGTAGGTGCTTCCAGAGTCCGTGACCTCTTCCGTCAGGCTAAAGAAAAAGCACCATCGATAATTTTCATTGATGAAATCGATGCCATCGGACGCGCACGTGGCAAAAACAACGGATTCAACACCAACGACGAACGCGAAAACACGCTCAACCAACTCCTTACAGAAATGGATGGTTTTGGAACCAACTCTGGTGTCATTATTTTAGCGGCAACCAACCGCGCCGATGTACTCGATAGCGCCCTCATGCGTGCAGGTCGTTTTGACCGTCAGATTTATGTCGACATGCCAGACTTAAATGAAAGAAAGGCCATTTTTGGAGTTCACCTCAAACCTATCAAACTTTCTACAGAAATCGATGTCGATTTCTTGGCCAAGCAAACCCCAGGTTTCTCCGGTGCTGACATCGCCAACTTGTGTAACGAAGCGGCACTTATCGCAGCGCGTCACAACAAGAAACATGTAGAAAAGCAAGACTTCCTCGATGCAGTAGACCGCATCATTGGTGGGCTCGAGAAAAAGAATAAAATCATTACGCCAGAAGAAAAGAAAACCATTGCTTTTCACGAAGCGGGCCACGCCGCAGTTTCTTGGTTGTTGCAATATGCCAACCCGCTAGTAAAAGTAACCATTGTGCCACGCGGACAATCTTTGGGCGCAGCATGGTACTTACCAGAAGAAAGAAGCATTACCACCACCGAGCAATTGCTAGATGACATGTGTGCTACGCTTGGTGGCCGCGCTGCAGAGCAATTAATTTTCAATAAAATTTCTACTGGTGCCCTAAGTGACCTCGAACGCGTTACTAAACAAGCCTATGCCATGATTTCTATCTATGGCCTCAACGAGCGTGTCGGGAACATTTCTTACTACGACTCTCAAGGCCGCGATGCATTCACAAAGCCTTACTCAGATGACACCGCAAAAATCATCGATGAAGAAGTAAGCAAACTAATCGAAGGACAATACCAAAGAGCCCTGCAATTGCTCGAGGCCAACAAAGACAAATTGGCTCAATTAGCTGAGCGTTTGCTCACTTCAGAAGTGATCTTCAAAGAAGATCTCGAAGCCATTTTCGGCAAACGCCCTTGGGATCCAATTATCGAAATGGAAGAACGAAAAGCTGAATTGCCGTTAGTTGAAGAAAAAAATGAATCTTCTGAAAAGACTGAAAATTCAACAATTACTGAAACTTCCGAAGAACCTAAAGCTGAATAAATGTTAGGAAACCTAGGGCAAAGAATCATTACTGGCAGCATCTTCGGAACGCTTGTTATTGGCTCTATGCTCTGGAATCCGTATGTTTTTGCGCTGGTTTTTTCCTTCTTTATGGTGGTAGGCCTATGGGAATTCTATAGACTATTTAAAAACCATGAAATCGTACAAGTTCAAAAAGAAATTGGACTATTCATCGGCATTTTCATCTATGTGCTGCTCGTCGGTATAAGTTTCGAATGGTACTCTGTAATTTCATTAATTCTGATTTTCCCACTGTTTTTTACGCTCATTCTCCTTGAACTTTGGGCAAAGCACCAACATCCGCTACTCAATATTTCAGTATTAGTTTTCGGAATTATCTATGTAGTGATTCCGTTTTACCTGAGCATAGACCTCCACGTAAGAGATACCTCGCCCCTGCCCAAAGTACTCGGAATGTTTTTACTGATCTGGACCAATGATTCATTTGCTTACTTTACAGGTAGAAAACTCGGGAAACGCAAACTTTTTGAACGCATTTCGCCGAAAAAAACTTGGGAAGGGACCTTTGGTGGTATCCTTGCTACTGTAATTTTAGGCATCGTTATTGGCACCTATATCAATAAAGGAGAAGTTTTGTTTTGGGTGATTTCTGCACTCATCATTGCACCTTGTGCTATTTTCGGAGATTTGCTTGAATCATTATTCAAAAGAAGTTTAGGGATCAAAGATAGCGGCACCATTTTACCCGGACACGGCGGTGTGCTAGATCGTTTTGATGCTGCATTATTTGCCATTCCATTTTTTTATTGTTGGTCCATTATTTATCTTTATTGGCGATGATGACATTTCACAGAGAAGGACGCTCCATAATGCTCGTAAGTTTCGGACTATTTTTAGGTCTCAGTGCCTTAAATTATTACCTGCTTTACGAAGCACTTTTTGGGCTTTTTTTATTTTTAGAACTAGGTTTTGCCGTATTGCTCTATTTGGTTGTTCAATTTTTTAGAATTCCAAAAAGGACCTGCAGCGGTGAAGCACTAGACATCATGTGCCCAGCCGACGGTAAAGTCGTGGTGATTGAAGAAGTAGAAGAAACCGAATATTTTAAAGACAAGCGCCTTCAGGTTTCAATCTTTATGTCACCATTAAATGTACACGCCAACTACTACCCTATTGCCGGGGAGGTTACTTATACCAAATATCATCCAGGTTTATTTTTGGTAGCTTGGCACCCCAAAAGCAGTACCGACAACGAGCGCAGCACTTGTGTTGTAAAACATGCAAACGGACAAGAAATATTATTCAGACAAATTGCCGGAGCTTTAGCTAGAAGAATTTGTTATTACGCCCAAACCGGAGATCATGCCACACAAGGAGGAGAATTCGGTTTCATCAAATTTGGCTCACGAGTGGATCTATTTTTACCATTAGGCACAAAAATTGATGTACAGCTCAATCAAAAAGTAAAAGCCAAGATCACCAAGTTGGGTAGTTTGAATTAATTCGTAATTTTATAAAAAAAACAACATGAAAAAAGTATTCGTAGCAATCGCATTGACCACTTTTGTTGGTTCTATGGCAACTACAGCATACGCTGCTGTAAACGGTTTAGAAATCGTTAAAAAAGACGACGACAAGCGCAAGAAAAAGAAAAAAAGCGGAAGCTGCTGCTCTTCTAGTTCAACTCAAAAATCAGGTTGTTCTTCATCTTCTAGCACCCCGCAAAAATCTTGTTGCTCAGGGGGAAAACACTAAATAACATTTGCTCTAAAGCAAAAAAGCCGGCGTTAAGCCGGCTTTTTTTATTGGTATAATTTGCGAAGTATTGTTTCCTAAGCAGGATAAATTTGCTGATATACTTCTTGGTACTTTTCTAAGATTTTTTTACGCTTGAATTTGAGTGTAGGCGTAAGCTCTCCACCCTCAATCGTAAATTCATTAGGCAATAATCTAAATTGCTTCAGTTGCTCCCAAGAACCATATTCTTTATTGATCTCGTCGAGTTCTCTTTGAATGCGTTTGATCAATAAATCTTGGGTACTGATTTCTTTGTTTGACAATGTTTCAAAATGGGCGTCGTGTCTTTTGGCCCATTCTTTCACAAAGGCATAATTAGGTACGATCAATACTGCCGGAAACTTCTCACCTTCTCCTATGACCATGGCTTGTTCGATGAAACGAGATTGCTTCAAGCGATTTTCCATGGCCTGAGGAACAATGTATTTACCACCAGAAGTTTTAAATATTTCTTTTTTGCGATCGGTAATGCGCAAGAATTTGCCCTCTTGAAATTCTCCGATATCTCCCGTGCAAAACCAGCCGTCAGCATCAAATACTTCTCGGGTAGCTTCTTCATTCTTATAATAGCCCATCATTACATTGGGGCCTTTGACTAATATTTCTCCGTCCGGAGCAATTTTTACTTGAACTTTATCTACAAGTGGGCCAACAGATCCTATTCTGATTCCGGTCACGAAGTTATTTACCGTAACTACGGGCGATGTTTCAGTAAGGCCATATCCTTCCAAGATTGGAATTCCGGCAGCCAAGAATATTCTAGCTAGACGAGGTTGTAGAGCGGCTGAACCCGATGCAATCGCATTGACATTGCCGCCAAGTGCTTCCTGCCATTTCGAAAAAATAAGTTTTCTGGCTATGGCCAACTTCATTTTATAGAAAACAGACTTCCCGACTACGTCATAGTGCTCAGCGAGGCCTACAGCCCAATAAAATAAAAGCTTCTTGATACCAGAAAGTTCTTCCCCTTTTGCCATGATTTTGTCAAAAACCTTTTCAATTAGTCTTGGAACTGCAGAGAATACATGCGGTTTAACTTCCTTAATATTCTCACCGATTGTATCCATTGATTCTGCAAAGTGAATCGAACAACCGATGTACATATATAGGTAATGTAGCATGCGTTCATAAATATGACACACAGGTAGGAAACTTAGCACCCTAGAATGTTTATCTGCTGGAATAGGTTCAATACACGCCTCAACCGTGGACAAAATATTTGAATGCGAAAGCATTACTCCTTTTGGATTTCCTGTTGTACCCGAAGTATAAATAATGGTAGCCAAATCAGCGCTCTTTACCGCACGCATGCGCTCTTCCACCTCAGCAACATCAACATTTCCTTTGTTTGCCTCGATTTCTGACCAATGGGGACAATTTGGCAACTGATCGAAAGAAAATAAATACTTTAAACTCGGCACCTCTGCTCGAATCGAGGATATTTTATCTACTAATTCTTGATTGGAAACCACGCATAATTCTACGCCTGCATCGTTGAGGATAAAACGATAATCAGACTCAGAAATATTAGGATAAAGCGGGACTAATATTGCACCAATTTGAAGTACTGCGATGTCGAGAATATTCCATTCTACGCGATTTGAACTTGCCACTGCAATTTTGTCTCCAGCCTTGGCTCCCATTGCAATAAGACCTCTAGAAACCTCCATAGCAGCATCTAAAAAATCTGCGGTATTCATCGGGACCCATATACCTGATGTTTTGGTGACAAACATATTGGCATTTGGATAGTTTTTTAGTTGATGTCTAGGGACATCAAACAAACGATCTATAGTAAGCATAATCTTGGTTTAGTTTCGAAAAATAATCATATTGTTTCAATTAGAACAATAAAATTATGAAAAGACTGATCAGGGCTAGGCTGATGATATTTAAGATGAAACCAATACGAATCATTTGCTTCATTTGAAGAAAACCCGATCCGAAAACAATTGCATTAGGTGGTGTACCGACAGGCATCATGAATGCCAAACTAGCGCCAAGTGTTAAGGCCATGGCCAATGGAAAAATGGGCAGCCCGGCTTGTTCTGCAAAAACACCTACTATCGGAATAAACACAGTTACCATAGCCAAATTCGAAAGTACCTCTGAAATAAAAATGGCCAATGTGCTCAGCAGAATAATCAACATTACCCAGCTCAAATGATTGGCAAAATCGAAGTGCTGAGCTAAACTTTTAAGGATGCCGTTCTTTTCCAAAATTTCTGCAAGCGCCAATCCTCCGCCAAACAACAACAAAATTCCCCAAGGTAGTTTTTCGGTGTCTGACCATTTAAGGATGTTTTGTTTTGCTTCACCACTAGGCATCAAGAACATCGCCAAAGCGCCTAAAATTGCTGCGTTTTCATCACGATAAGAAATAGAAGTGAGCTCTATTAATGGTTCTCTAAAAATCCAGAGGGCAGCAACCCCTGAAAAAATAAATAGCACTCGTTTTTGAGCTTTGGACCAAGGTAAGGTATGAAAATGAAGATCGTGCACATCTTTTCGCTCTTCGCCTAACAAATAATGAAAGAGTAAATACATCAACAAAAGTAGAAGGAGCGCTAAAGGGAGTCCAATCTTCATCCAGTCAAAAAAGCTCACTTGGATATGAAAATTTTCGGCAAGAATTGAAGCCATTTGGGTATTGGGTGGTGAGCCAATTAATGTACCCACACCGCCAATATTGGAAGCGTAGGCAACAGAAAGCATGAGTAAGGCACTAAATTTAGATTGGCGATGTGCAATGGGCAGTGCTTCAATTACTGCAACAGCCATTGGTAACATCATGAGTGCGGTTGCTGTATTGGAAATCCACATGGAGATCAGGCCCGTGCTCAGGATAAAACCCAATAATATGTTTGATTTTTTGTCGCCTACAATTGAAATGATGCGGCGCGCAATTTGTTCGTGGACGCCCCATTTTTCTAGACCCAGCGCCAAAACAAAACCGCCAAAAAATAAAAAGATATTGGAATCACCATAGCAGCTTGCCAATTCTTTTGGCGTAAGCAAGCCCAGCGGCACCCCGAACAATATTGGGAAGAGCGCAGTAAGATATACAGGAATCCACTCGGTGATCCATAAAAGAATCATGAGTGAGGCAAGGCCTAAAGCTAGAATAAACGGATCCATGCTAGGCCCGAAAGGAAATTATTTGTTCAGACCGTTTAAGGCGTCTACAAAATAACCAGCTTTAGCTTCAACTGCAGTAGCAATAGCTCTAAATTCTGCTTTACCTTTTGCTTTGTTGATTTTAGAAAGCATTTCGTCTTGAAAATCAGCTGCTTCGTCAATTAATTTTGCAGATTTAGCTGTTTTGTCAGGAGCAGTCATTTCAAAAAAGAAACATTCTTCAACAACATCGAATACCATTTCGTTGATGTTTCTCTTGAGGATGCGTTTGTTAGCCATATTTTGTTTTTTGACAAAAGTACGTTTTTTCAAGCTATTTTTGCATATGTCATATCCTCTACTCACCATAAGCAAAGGCAAAGAGCAATCTATTCAAAGAAAACACCCATGGGTTTTTTCGGGTGCATTGGCCGATGACACTTCTGAATTAAAAGATGGTGATTTGGTATGTCTCACTACTAAAAAGAAGCAAGTACTTGGGGTTGGGCATTTTCAACATGCCACAATTGCCGTTAGAATGCTGAGTTTCGATTACGAAACCATCGATGCCGAATTCTATCAAAAAAGGCTGCAAAATGCCTTCGATTTACGCCAAAGAATTGGCTTACTGCGACCAGATAATTCAATATTTAGACTCTGTCATGGTGAAGGAGACCAACTTCCTGGCTTGATCATCGATTTTTATGCGGGGGTAGCTGTCGTGCAGTGTCATTCCATCGGTATGTATCGTCAGGTTGAATTAATTGCAGAGGCGCTCGTTAAAGTTTTAGGCAAAGCGCTCAAAGCCGTATATTCTAAATCTTCTGACACCCTTCCGAAAAGACAAGATGTGGAAGATAAATACCTTTTCGGGACTGCAGAAGTACCCCACCTTGCCCTTGAAAATGGGGTTAAATACAACATTGACTGGATCAATGGTCAAAAAACCGGTTTCTTTATTGACCAGCGCGAAAACAGAGCCCTTTTGGGAAAATATGCCAAAGGAAAAAAAGTACTGAACACTTTTTGTTATTCAGGAGGTTTCAGTTTGCAAGCATTACAGCATCAAGCAAAATTGGTGCATTCATTAGACAGCTCAAAAAAAGCGATTGCATTGACCGACGCAAATGTGACACTCAATGGCTTTGAAAAAAACCATGCTTCCATAGTAGACGACGCCATGGATTACATGAAAGAACTCCCCGAGGATTACGACATCATTGTTTTAGACCCGCCTGCGTTTGCTAAGCACCGCGATAAAAGACACCAAGCCATCCAAGGATACAAGCGTTTAAACGCGCATGCCATCCGTCAGATCAAACCTGGTGGCTTTATCTTCACATTTTCTTGTTCACAGGTAGTAGATACACAATTGTTTACCAATACAGTTATTGCCGCTGCAATTGAAGCTGGACGCTCTTGCCGAATTCTTGAACAATTGCACCAACCTGCTGACCACCCTATTCAAGCGTTTCACCCTGAAGGTGCTTATTTAAAAGGCTTGGTAATACAGATAGACTAGCATGCTTGCCCTCAATTATAAAACCATTTTAGGTGTAGCCTTACCCATGATGGTAACGGGCTTTATTCAATCTATCGTATTACTTACAGACGCCTCGCTCATTGCCAGACATTCAACAGAAGCATTTGATGCTGTTGGAAACGCAGGGCTCCTCTACATTACGTTATTTATGTGCATGGCAGGCATGGCAGATGGTGCACAAATTATCATTGCCAGAAGAATTGGCGAAGCCAGGACGGAATTAATTGGTCGCATTTTTGGAACCACTGTTGGGGTACTCATCGGACTTGCTGTCTTGTTATTTTTAGTACTTTATTTCATCATGCCCGACCTTGTTTATGCCTACTCTGAGCAAAAAGAAATTGCTAAACTGCAAGGAATCTACATCGAACAAAGAAGTTTCTCTTTGTTTTTTGCAATGATTACCCTTGCCATACAAGCGTTTTTTCTTGCTGAAGGAAAATCTTGGGTGGTACTGATTACTTCTGTACTGACCGCAAGCTCAAATGCACTGCTTGCTTACTTGCTCATCTTTGGTCATTGGTGCTTTCCTGAAATGGGAATAAAAGGCGCTGCATTGGCTTCTACCATTGCCGATGGCATTGGGATGGTCAGCATGGTGAGTTTTTTGCTCTTTTCTAAAGAACTCAAAAAATACAAGCTGCTCTCATACTTTAAAGTGGAGTGGCAATCATTGAAGGAACTTTTAAAAGTTGGCAGCCCACTCATGCTTCAGGGCTTTTCGGCACTTGCCACCTGGACCCTTTTCTTCACTTGGCTCGAGCAAAAAGGCACTTTTGACCTCACGGTTTCTCAGAACATTCGATCCATCTATTTCTTAGCGTTTGTTCCTATATGGGGCTTTGCCGGAACTACAAAAACCTATATTTCTCAATATTTAGGTGCTCAAAAATTTGAACTCATTCCACTGATCCAAAAGCGCATACAATTGCTCACTGTTTGTTTCATGACCCTCACCTTCCATGGCGCAGTTTTGTATCCTGAGGCCATGATACGGATGGTGAATCCGGCAGAAATTTATGTAGCAAAAAGCGCCGATATTTTGCGCCTCATTGCTGTTTCAATCCTTGTTTTTGGTTTTATCTCGGTATATTTTCAGACCATTCACGGCAGTGGAAACACCTTTCACTCAATGCTCATCGAGATTTTTACGGTCGGTGTTTACGCCCTATTCTGCTTTTTATTTATCAAAAACTGGAAACTCGATATTTTTTGGATTTGGACGGTAGAATATATCTATTTCGGACTTCTTGGGCTCATTTCGATTCTCTATTTGAAAAATGTAGCCTGGCAAAATAAAAAAGTATGACAAAATCATTACGCATCGTTTTTATGGGGACACCGCAATTTGCGGTTACTATTCTTGACGCACTTCATAGCAGTCAGCATGAAATTGTTGGCGTGGTTACAGTTGCCGACAAACCTGCTGGGCGCGGCCAACTATTGCATCAAAGTGCAGTCAAACAATATGCGCTTGAACAGCAGCTAGAATTGGCTCAGCCCGAAAAATTACGAGACGAAGCATTTATTGAACAATTAAAAAGTTGGAATGCAGATCTTTTTGTAGTGGTTGCTTTCAGAATGCTACCCGATGTGGTTTGGAAACTTCCACCTTTAGGTACTTTCAACTTACACGCTAGTTTACTACCTGCATACCGAGGGGCAGCTCCTATTAATTGGGCTATTATCAATGGAGACACCAAAACTGGAGTGAGTACCTTTTTGATCAACGAACAAATCGATGCAGGTTCGATCCTAAAGCAAGCTGAAGTTGAAATTGGTCCAAATATGAATGTGGGTCAATTGCACGACGCACTTCAAGAAATTGGTGCCCAACTCACCGTTCAAACTGCCAATGAACTTGCCGAAGGATCCATTCAACCGATACAACAAGTTGCAATTGAAGGCTTACGTGCGCTGGCCCCCAAACTTTTCAAAGAAAATACCCAGCTTGACTGGCAAAAGAATAGCACCGACCTTCACAACCTCGTTAGGGGGCTTAATCCTTATCCGGGTGCCTGGTGCAAATTGTGGTCAGCAGCCAAAAAAGATTGGGTGCAATTCAAAATTTTTGAAGCGCAACCTTTTGCTCAAACAGCAAACAGACTTGATGGTCCTGAAGCCCACAGCAACGGAATTTTGTTTCCTTGTGGAGATCAGCAAAGCCTTCTGGTTACAGAATTACAAATGGAAGGAAAGAAAAGAATGGACGCGAAGTCTTGGTTGGCCGGTAATCATCCGGAGTCGCTTTTTTATAACGAAGTTCATTAGAGGATTCCTTAGTTCATCAAAGGATATTATTGTGGAATATTTAAGGAAACACCAAAGCGAAGTGGAAATTGATTGACCGTTGCACCAGATTTAAAGGTGCTCAGCATTGCATAAGTGGCAAAAACTCCAAAAGGTCCGTAACCCATTCTAACTGTGGCATCAAGCATCCAAGGATTCAGATTAAACTTTGATTTTGTGGTAAGTTCATAGTTGTCACCATTAGCATTGACGCCGGTTTGTCTTTGTTGGCTATACATTCTAACTCCACCAATTACCCCGATATTGAGATAAAATGCATCTTTGAAACTTCCTTTATTAGTGACTTCTAGCAATAATGGAATGGTAAAATAACTCACGCTGAGGGTGTTTCTATTAAAGTGTTGCGCGGTGTCTAAAATAGCGTTTGTAAAACCGTCAGTATGCACTAAAGTATAAGCCTCTTTAAATTCGGAGCTTACAAAGCTAAAGCCGTAGCCAGTGGTTAATCCGAGGTAGTTTTCGATGATTTTAAATTTGGTGGAAAACAAATTGACATTAAATACTAAACTTTTAGGTACTACATTTTGCCATTCCGGCGAATTGGAAAAGTTGGGGTCAAAGCCAAAAGCTGTGTTGGTATTCATTTGCATCCCAAATTCAAAGCTAGCATAATGACTTTTGAAACCCGGTTCTTCCATTTCTTCGTAGTCAAGCATTTCTTCGTCAAAAAGATCGAAAGTAAGGGTCAGGCGGTTGGTAGAAACAACGGGCTCCCCTAATTCATTGGTAGCCGGAATCCAGTTGGGCATTTCTCTGATAATGCGCAGTGCAGCAGAGTCAAGTAATGCGTTGTAACCAAGTTCTACGAGGGGGTTAATGATCTCTCCTTTGGTACCGACCTCAAATACAACAAAAACTTGCTCTCCCCAAGGAAAGGTTTCATTGGTATCTTGGAAAATGAATGTTTCAACAGCGTCGGTAATGTAGAACATGAGCGAATCTTGGCCTCCCGGAAACTGTGCAGCCCTAGGGTCTGAAGCAATCTCTACTTCTGAAATTAGAACTTCTTCTCCTGACGCTCCAAAAGCACCTTCTTGTACTTGAACAGGAGGCGTTTCTAAGATTTCCTCGGTAACTTTGATTTGAGTGGGTTCAATTTCCTTTGGTTTTTCTATTACTTGAGCAGTAATAGCTTGAGCAAAAAATAGTGTTACAAGGAGCGAAGAAAATTTCATAAGCATATTTTCTACGAAGATAAGCGTTTTAAAACTCCAAACTCATTCTCAATAAGAAATGTCGGCCCGCCTGAGGATAATAGAAATTTTCAGTAGTGGTTTGCCCGCCATATTGATAACTGAAAGTATAACCATTGTTGGCATACATCGCGTTAAAAATATTATTCACCAAAAAACCAATTTCAAATGCTTCTGCAAATTTTTGTTGAACCTTCCAGGTAGCGCTCAAGTTGCTATACGTAAAAGGGTCCAAACTTCTTTGCACATTCGAAGTGTTATCTAGGAATTGTCTGGAAACATATTTAGATTGAAAGGCAAGTTGCAAAGCTTTGAACGGTGCGTATTTTACAGACAAGGATTGAACAAAATTTGGCGAAAATGCCAAATCTGTCTTGCCATGTGCAATTTGAACTTGCGTGTAGTATGGCGCTTCGTCTAAATAAACATCGACATATTCTGAGAAGTTTAAAATCTTGTTTTGACTAAAGGCACTGGAGCTATTTAAGGTTATTTTTTGACCAATTTTAAATTGCGCTTCAAGTTCTAAACCCGCTCTATAACTCTGATCCACATTAGTTCTTGTATAGCCACCCACATCATTGATTTGACCAGTGAGTACCAATTGATTTTGATAATACATCAAATATGCATTGGTTTGAAGCAGCCAATTTTTACCGACAATTTTATAGCCCAGTTCTGAATCGTACATGGTCTCGGGTACGGGTCTGTTGGCAGGCGTACTCTCTCTGAAATCACGGCGCACCGGCTCTCTATTTGCGATACCAAATGAAGCAAAAAGCTGGTGACGGTCTATAGTTTTGGCGGCTGAAAATTTTGGATTGAAGAAATTGTAATTGACATTTTGTGTGACATCGGTTAATACCCCGCTCACTTGATCTATCCCTAAGAAACGATAATGGATGCCGCGGTATTGTAAATCGAGCGTGAGGTCCCAGTTGTTGTGTTGGTAATTTGTTTTGAGGTAAGTGCTCGCTTCTTGTTTGAGCGCATTTTCATCATAATAGCGGTTATAAATTTGACTATTGGATGCATATTGAGCCCATATTATCTCACCAAAGTGTTCTCCAGAATAACTATTTACAGCCCCACCAAGTGTAAAACGAAGTTGCTGATTCAACTGATAATTGAGTCCGTAAACCATGCCTACAAAACGATTATCTAACCATCTTCTTCGAACGATATCAGACGCATTGACTGTATCTGAACCCAAAATGACGGGAGCCAAACCATAATCAGCGAGTGCATCTTGCAAACGCAACTCTTCATAGTATCCTCTACCATAGGTATAGTGTGCAGCCAAATTGAGATCCAATTGAGCGTTAAAGCGATGGATAAAATGTAGCTGATAGTTGTCTTGCTTATAATTGTCTACCTGATTGGCATAGGTGTAATAATTATAGGTGCGGCCTGAATTGAGTAGATTGTCAGTTTCTGAAGGGCTTAATCCGTTTCTATTTGCGTAAGCAATCATGCCCAAAGAATCACCACGGTAACGGCTTTCAGGGGTGCCATACCATGCCTGATAAGTGCGTTCTTCTCCTCTTAACACGACAGCTTTCCAAATTGATTTATTTGTGAGGTAATTTGCCGTTAAACCAACTGATCGCAAATGGCTATTCGCTCTATCAAGATAGCCATCGGATTGAATTTGAGACATTCTTGCATCGAGAGAAAATTTACCGTTGATCAGTCCGGTATTGGCTTGAATGGTTCCTTTCATGGTTCCAAAAGAACCAGCTGAAACATCGGATCTTGCATACGCTTTAGAACGAATATCATTGGTTTTGATATTGACACTCGCACCAAATGAAGCAGCACCATTTGTTGAAGACCCCACTCCGCGTTGAATCTGAATATTTTCGATTGAACCCACTAAATCTGGCATATTTACCCAATAGACATCGTGTGACTCTGGGTCATTGACCGGAACTCCATTAATGGTGACATTGATCCGGCTGGCATCTACACCTCTAATTCGGAGGCCGCTGTAGCCCACTCCTGCCCCTGCGTCACTGGTGGTGACCACAGAAGGCGTAAACTCTAGCAAAGTTGGCATATCTTGTCCAAAATTCTTGGCCCTGAGTTCTTCTTTTCCGACCAAAATATTGCTTGGCGTTTCTTTGGCGCGCAGCCGAGTAACCACAACACCTTCAATACTTTGAATTCCTTTGGTGGTGTCTTGATTTACGGTATTTCCGGACTGAGCAAACAGGCTTGGTGCCAAGAAAATACATTGGATTAAAAAAAGTCTTGTTTTCATTTTCTAAAAAATTAAACAAGAACAAGGGGCTAATTCTTGGATTGGTTTCAAAATTAGCTCGTCATCTTCCCTTCGCTGGCATTATCCAAATCAGGTTCAATGGGTATGATCTCAGCCTTACGGCACCCCTTAGAGACGATGCAAAATTAATTCAAATGTAAAGCAGTTTGCATAAAATGCATAAATAATTTTACCAACCAGCGCAAAATAATTTAATAAGTAATTGAAAAATTGTAACTTATGCTCTCAAATTGATTATGTACAGACGCAACTTTTTACAAACACCCAGACTCTCTAAGTTCGCTTCGTTAAAAACGCTCGTTGAAAACAGAACCATCTTCAATCTCAACAATTGCGAGCTCAATTTATTTGAAACCTATCAATCGGCAGATAAAGTTGCCCTGACCTTTAATGATGTTGTCTTGACCTCAATGCTCAGAGGTAAAAAGGTCATGCACCTTTACAACGATCCACATTTTGAATACTTACCCGGAGAAACCGTTATTTTACCTCAACAAGTAGAGATGGTCATTGATTTTCCGGAAGCTTGTTTAGAAAGCCCAACTCAATGTTTGGCCTTAGAAATAGACCGCAGTAAAATTAAGCAGCTCATCGATTTATTAAATGAAAGGTATCCTAAAGAAGATGCCGAGCCCTGGACACTTAATTTTGAACAGTATTTTCTAATGAATAATGAAGCGGTGGCTTCCACATTGAATAAAATCATGCAAATCTGCATGAGTGAATTGCGCAATAAAGATATACTTGCTGACCTCAGTCTTCAAGAGTTACTCTTCCATTTAATCCAATTACAGAAAGTAAAAGAACTGGACCTTGCGCCACAAAATGATGGCATTCTTCCAGTGGTTCTTACTTATATTCAAAAGCATCTCCACGAAAAAATCAATATGCAAGCCCTGTGCAATTTAGCTTGCATGAGTCATTCAACTTTTTATCGCTATCTGAAAAAAACAACTGGCCTAAGTCCGCAAGAGTTGATAATTAGGGAAAGACTCAAATATGCCAAACAACTTTTATCTTCATCGAATCTGCTCATTACTGAAGTTGCTTTCGATGCTGGATTTGACGACGCAAATTACTTTACAAGAGCCTTTAAGAAAAATGAAGGCCTCACTCCAAAACAGTACCAACAGAAGCTTTCTCAGTCTTCTTTATAAGTAAGTGGAGTTAGTTGATTCAGTTCGGTGTCTAAAAAAAGTCTAGATCGTACAATAAATCTTTTTCCTAAAGGGATTTCTAAAGAAAAAGAAGATCCTCTGCCGTCCACAATATCGATTGTGAGCTGGGTATGCCTCCAATATTCAAATTGATCCTGACTCATCCAAAACGGGCAGTCCAAAATTTGCCCTAGGCAAACGTCGGAGGAACCCAAATAAAATTCGCCTAATTGAAAACACATGGGTTGAGAACCATCGCAACATCCCCCAGACTGATGAAACATAAGAGGTCCGTGTATAGATTTTAATTGCTCAAGTACTATAATTGCAGCTGGTGTTATTTCAACTCGATTGATCATGTCTAAAAATAAAAAAGCCCGGCTAACCGGGCTCGAAATTAAAAACCAAAGATTTAGAAAAATCCTAATTTGCTTTTGCTGTAAGAAACCAACATATTCTTAGATTGGCGGTAATGAGCCAACATCATTTTATGCGTTTCGCGACCAAAGCCAGATTTTTTATAGCCACCAAATGGTGCATGTGCCGGATAAGCATGGTAACAATTGACCCAAACTCTTCCTGCTTGAATGGCGCGTGGCACTGTATATAACTCATGGGCATCGCGGGTCCAAACACCTGCTCCTAAACCATAAAGTGTATCATTTGCAATAGCAATTGCTTCTTCTGTTGTTTTAAATGTGGTGACACAAGTGACTGGTCCAAAAATTTCTTCTTGGAAAATGCGCATTTTATTGTGTCCTTTGAAGATTGTTGGTTTGATATAAAAACCTGTAGAAAGTTCCCCACCTAGATCATTTGCAGATCCTCCACAAAGTACCTCTGCTCCTTCTTCTTTACCAATTTGAAGATAAGATTGGATTTTCTCATATTGATCATTGGAAGCTTGTGCACCCATCATAGTAGTACCATCGAGTGGATGACCACATACAATGGCATTCGTTCTTGCCACCACTCTTTCCATGAATTTTTCATAGATAGATTCATGAACAAGAATTCTTGACGGACAAGTACAAACTTCGCCTTGATTGAGTGCAAACATCACAGCGCCCTCTACAGCTTTGTCAAAGAAATCATCATCATGATCTGCCACTGACGGGAAGAAAATATTTGGCGACTTTCCACCGAGTTCCATAGTTACCGGAATTAGGTTTTCAGAAGCATATTGCATAATCAATCTTCCTGTCGTGGTTTCACCTGTAAAGGCTACTTTATTGATTCTAGGTGATGTTGCGAGCGGTTTACCTGCTTCTGGACCAAAACCTGTAACTACGTTCAATACACCTGCAGGAAGCACATCTTGAATCAACTCCATTAATACCATAATTGAAGTTGGCGTTTGTTCTGCTGGCTTGACAATCACACAGTTTCCTGCCGCCAATGCTGGCGCAATTTTCCAAGTTGCCATGAGCAACGGAAAGTTCCAAGGGATGATCTGACCAACTACACCAATTGGTTCATGAACGACTATACTTACTGTAGTTTCGTCATGCTCGGCAATTGAACCTTCTTCTGCACGAATTACTCCGGCGAAATATCTAAAATGGTCAATACAAAGGGGTAAGTCAGCAGCTCTTGTCTCTCTAATTGCTTTCCCGTTATCTATGGTTTCGACAGTAGCTAGTAATTCTAAATTTGCCTCCATAATATCGGCAATTTTAAGCAACATATTGCTTCTTGTTGTAACCGAAGTTTTAGACCATGACTTAAATGCTTCATGTGCCGCATCTAGTGCAAGATCAATGTCTTCTTTGGTTGATCTGGCTGCTTGTGTAAAAACCTTTCCGTCAATTGGAGAGCTGTTTTCAAAATAAACTCCATTGACTGGAGCTACGAACTTACCGCCGATAAAGTTGTCGTACTTTGCCTTAAAATGAGGCTTGTTTGCTAAATTACTCATAGTGAATTGTTTTTTAGTTTTTTGCTTTAGACAAATGAACCTTTAATTCACTAAAATTTATAGCATCAAATTTTCAAGATTTAGCACTCATTATTCAGGGCATGAGGCAATTTATACGCTCTGAATTTTAAATAAGTTCTTATATTCACCTCATGATGAATTCTCGCAAACCCATTCTGTTTGCAGTGATTGCTGCATTTTCAGGTTTTCTTTTTGGTTTTGACATGGTCGTTATTTCTGGGGCAGACCAAACCTTACAAAGTCTTTGGCATAGTTCAGATCTTTTTCATGGCTGGGTAGTAATGTCAATGGCACTTTGGGGAACAGTAATCGGTTCCATTTTTGGCCACATACCAACCGATTTGCTCGGGCGTAAAAAAACGCTGCTGGGTATAGGTGTTTTATTTGCTTTTTCTGCCTTAGGTTCTGCATTTGCAAATGACCCATACACTTTTGCATTTGCCAGATTTCTTGGCGGAATTGGGATTGGTATATCGACTGTGGCTGCACCCGCTTACATTGCAGAAATTTCTCCGGCAGACCAACGCGGCAGATTGGTAGGTTTGTATCAGTTTAATATTGTTTTTGGCATTCTAACGGCCTATTTATCTAATTTTTATTTCTCCAAATTTGGCACTGACGCTTGGCGCTGGATGCTGGGGATACAAATAGTACCCGCTTTGTTATTTTCTTTATTGACACTACGATTAGAAGAAAGTACTCGGATGAGCGCTGATCCATTGACGTCCACAGAACAGATATACGACCCTAAATACCGACGTATCTTATGGCTCACTTTTTTCATTGCTTTTTTCAACCAATTTTCAGGCATCAATGCGTTTTTGTATTACGCCCCTCGGATTTTTGAACTTGCGCAACTGAGTGAAGATGCTGCTGCATTAAGTAGCATTGGCGTAGGTTTGGTGAACTTAGTTTTTACGATGCTTGGCCTGCTAATGATCGACCGTTTCGGACGAAAAACACTTTTGACCATCGGCGGAATCGGGTATGTCATCTCGTTGGGCTTGATCACCTTTTATTTTTCAGGCATTTGGGTCAGTATGTTTTTCTTTTTATTCATTGCCGCTCATGCGGTGGGGCAAGGCGCAGTAATTTGGGTTTTGATCTCAGAGCTCTATCCGGATCATTTGCGCGCCAAAGGGCAAGCATTTGGCTCTACCACCCATTGGATATTAGCGGCGATCATACCGGCACTGATGCCCTACTTATTTGAAAAAATTGGGGCAGCCGCCGTATTTGGCTTCTTTACGTTTATGATGGTGATTCAACTTTTTTGGATCCGTATAAATGTGACTGAAACTAAAGGAAAAACACTTCATCAAATTCACGAAGAACTGCAGCACCATGCCTAAAATATTGTGTTTTGGAGAAGTCCTATGGGATTTACTTCCAAGCGGAAAAGTGCTTGGTGGAGCTCCATTGAATGTAACGTTTAGGCTGAATGAATTGAAAAAAGATGCCCTATTAATCAGCGCAATTGGTACCGATGCCTTAGGAGAAGAAATCAAAGCCGCAGTTAAAGCACTAAATGTTCAAGCGCAAATATTTGAGCACCCAACATTAGCGACAGGTGCAGTAGAGGTGGCGCTGCAAGCAGACGGTTCTGCAAAATATAGGATCAAAGAACCCGTAGCATGGGATGAAATTCATTATGCCGGACCATCGACCGCTGCGCTCGTTTTTGGATCTTTAGCCTTGCGAAGTACGCACAACCAACAAATTCTCGATCAGCTTTTAGCGCAAGCCCAACCTGTATTTTTTGATGTGAATCTGCGCGCGCCTTTTTATTCGATTGAGTTGATCGAAAAATATATTGCTCAAAGTGACCTCATCAAATTCAACGATGAAGAATTTATTTGGTATGCCAGCCAGCAAAATTGGAGCTCAGATTTAGCCACGAGTTTGGAAAAATTTCAAAAGAAATATCCGGATAAAAGTATATGCATCACACTTGGCGAAAATGGTGCCATTTGGGGTCTGGATGGTCAGGTTTTTAGGGCAAGTGCACCAAAAATAAAAGTTAAAGATACAATTGGTGCAGGGGATGCTTTTTTTGCGCAATTGATAGCGGGTTATTTAGCACAAAACGACCCGCAACAAGTGCTAGAAGCGGCGTGTGCATTGGGCGCAAAAGTAGCTTCACAAGCTGGCGCAACTCAAGCGGCTGATTAGCTTCTTAAAGCGCTGCAACTAATTGGGCAATCTGCACGGCATTGGTGGCCGCACCTTTGCGCAAGTTATCCGCAACTATCCACAAGTTGAGTGTATTGGCTTGGCTTTCGTCGCGGCGAATGCGCCCTACAAAAACAGGGTCTTGACCCTCTGCAAAGCGCGGCATAGGGTATTCGTATAGCTCTAGGTTATCTTGAACAACAATGCCCGGAGTCTGAGCCAAAAGCATACGCACGTCGTTAACATCGAAATCGTTTTCAAATTCAATATTAACGGCTTCTGAATGCCCTCCAACTACAGGTACTCTTACTGCAGTTGCAGTTACATTGATGCTCGGATCCAAGATTTTTTTAGTCTCGTTGGTCAACTTCATTTCTTCTTTGGTGTAGCCATTTTCAATGAAGACATCACACTGTGGAATACAGTTTTTATCGATTGGGTATTTGTAAGCCATGTCACCCGAAATGCCGTTGCGTTCATTTTCAAGTTGTTGTACAGCCTTCACTCCGGTTCCAGTAATCGATTGATAGGTTGAAACCACCACGCGCTTGACCCCATATTTTTGATGCAACGGTGCTAAAGTCATGACCAGTTGGATGGTACTGCAATTTGGATTGGCAATAATGAGGTCTTGTTTAGTGAGCAGTTGTCCGTTGATTTCCGGAACAATTAGTTTTTTTGTGGGGTCCATGCGCCAAGCTGAAGAGTTGTCAATCACAACTGTTCCGACAGCCGCAAACTGAGGCGCCCATTGTAAAGAAGTTTCACCACCTGCAGAAAAAATGGCGATATCTGGTTTGGCATCAACAGCAGTTTGCAAACCCATCAGTGCATATTCTTTGCCTTCAAACGTTAACTTTTTGCCTACACTATTTTCTGAGGCAACCATTAACAATTCGGAATAAGGGAATTTTTGCTCTGCTAAAACTTGCAACATTACTGATCCGACCATGCCTGTTGCGCCTACTACCGCTACTCTCATTTACTTTTTTTTGACAAAATTAAACTTTGTTTGTGATGCCACACTTTTCTTTGAAATTTTTACTTGTTTTCTGCTTATGCCCTTTGGCGGTTGAAGCCCAAATACTTGATGATTTTCAGGACCATGACTTTTCGCATTTATTGCAGTGGAATGGAGATACTGCACATTGTATCATCAATGCCAGCGGTCAATTACAACTCAATATTTCAAATTCAGACAGCACAACGCTCTGGCTACAGAAACCAAATTGCAATATCGACACGCTTAGCTTTCAATTTTGGCTCAGAGAAAATTTTAGCCCGTCGAGTTTGAATTTTGGTCGCTTTTTTATAAGTGCAGACCAAGCCAATATAAATGAAGCGTCAAATGCCCTTTACTTGCAATTTGGCGAAAGCGGATCTTCAGACGCAATTCGACTTTTTTATAGATACTCAGGGCAAGACAGCCTCCTCAATAGCAGTTCAAGTGGCAGTATTGCCTATGGTTTTTCAAAAGATTTGCGCTTCCTTTATACCTCAAATCATTATCAGTTGCTGACTTGGTCTTTGGATAGCAATACGTATGAATTGTTATTTGAAGGCGACATGCCCTATTTAAACACTGATTCTTATTGCGGATTTTATTTTTTAAACACCTCTTCAAATGGCAGTAATTTTTACCTAGATGACTTCTATTTCGGTTGCCCCTTGCATTCTACTGCAGACAAAATAATCTTTACTGAAATCATGGCAGACCCTGACAGTTTGCTTGGGCTCCCCGATGCAGAGTATTTAGAAATTTACAACCAAAGCAATTTTCCAATTTCACTCAAAGGTTTTCGCTTGTTAGACGCAACCGGAACTTGCACATTGCCCTCATTTTGGCTGCTGCCACAAGCTTATGTGGGCTTAGTAGGCACGCATCAAAGTAGCGCTTTTCAGCAGGGCAATTTATTGGAAGTGAGTGCTTTTCCAAGCTTGAATAATGCGGGTGAGTTCATCCAACTTTTCAACCGAGCAAATAGTCGCTTGGATGCAGTGGCCTATTCGGAAAGCTGGCATGCTGACACCTTGACTGACCTGAGTGGCTACAGTTTAGAAAGAAGGTCTTTAGCAGACCCTTGCTCCAACCAAGACAATTGGGGCACGAGCCAAGCAATTTATGGCGGCAGCCCAGGTGCGCAAAATAGCATAAATGACAATCAACCCGATCTCATTGCACCTCAGCAAATGGATGCAGAAGTGTTGGATGCTCATTACGTTTCGCTGCATTTCTCTGAACCCATCGACAGCCTTTCATTATCCCTGACAAACATCCAACTTTTACCAGACTTAGGCGCGTTTCAACGCTTTGTATTTACAGAACCAAACAGTATAAACGGAGCGCAATGTCTACTATGCTTTCCATCTGAAATTCAACCGAGTAAACCCATTGAAATTCAACTTGCTTCAGTTGCCGATTGTTGGCAAAATACCAGTGCCTTAATAGCCAATTGCGTGCGTTATGAAACACCAGAAAAAGGAGATGTCATCATTAATGAAATCCTATTTGACCCACCCAATAACGGACATGATTTTGTCGAGTTATACAACCACAGCGATAAATACTTGACATTTAAAAATTGTGGAATTGCCAACGCCACAGACAGTGTTTTGCTACATGATGTGTACCTGAAACCAAAATCCTATTTGGCACTTTGCCCAGATACCAATTTTTTATTGGCAAACTATCCCCAAGCCGCTGCTGGACATTTATTTCAATGCAGCCTGCCCTATTTTTACAATGACTCTGGAACCTGTATACTTTTCAATGAATATCAACGCATTGATAGCTTGCACTATACTGCCAAATGGCATTTTCCACTTTTGATAGACACGGAAGGAATCAGTTTGGAAAGACTAAACGCAAACCAGCCAACCCAAGATGCCCAAAATTGGTTTTCGGCTGCATCACTCGCAGGGGGTGCCACGCCCGGGGCAAAAAATTCACAAAACACAGATGCACAATCGGTCGGAGAAATCAGTCTGAGTTTTCAGGAATTGAGCCCGGATGCCGACGGCTATCATGACCAACTAGAAATCAATTATCAAATGAAAGCGCCTGGGATGTTTGCTCAGGTTGAAATTTATACGCCTGAGGGGGTGCTGATTCAAAAAATACTGACCAACGAAAGTATTGGCAGCACTGGTTTTTTACACTGGAATGGCACTACGAGTTTCAATATGTTGGCACCTTCCGGTATCTATGTTTTATGGTTTCGAGCTTTTTCCACAAATCCCGGTGTATTTTTCAGTAAAAAAATTGTGTTTAGCGTCTGCTATAAAACTTAAATTTGAGGATGCCTAGTGCGTCTAGATCTTTTGCTTTTTCTCCGGGTTCCAAAAATTGGATTGCAAAGTTCTTTGAACTTACCGAACAGGGTGTTTTTCAAATTGACAACGAACTCATTTATCAGAAAGAAGAAAACCTCACCCACTTTATATCGCACCAAACCGGCCTCATCTACGGCACACCGAAGCACTTTATCTTTTCAAATGCGCTAGACAAACTGCATTTAAATACCGATGAAAAGCTCAAATTACTCTTATTCGAAACCTTATATTTTACTTTTTTAAGAAAACAACAAGGCCCTAGTCATAAAGCTGACTTCATTCATTCAATCAATACATTTTATCAGGGCACCAAGAATTTAAATTTCATGGATCGCATTCAGCTGCAATTGACCAAGAATCCGCAGCGCAGGCTAGAGACTATTTTGGCCGCAAGGGTGAAAATAAAGTCCAATCTTTTTGGAGTCAATTATTGGCTCAATCATCTTTCAAATGCATTTATTTTTCTAGATGTTATTTTATACCGCGCGTTTCTTGAAGGTCGTCAAAAAAGTACTTTTGATCAGGCCTACCAATCAGCAGCGTGTTCTGTACTAAACGGTTTGCTCTACGCCGGATTCACCGACCATAAAATGGACGAAAACGAACAAAAAATCTTCAAGCATTTTTTGGCCTCTGCAGCGCTTCCAAAGCAAATCAAAAGCAACTATGAAGATCGCTCGAAAATCGGCATTCCACTCAAACTGCTCAAGCAAGAACTCGTTCATGATCCTTTATTGAATCAAATCACCTATGAATACGGGCATTTTTTGATTCAAGGAACCCATGAAATCACGTCAGATGAACGCAATAAACTCGAACAGCTCGGAAAAGCACTAGAAATGACGCAAGCGCAAATGGATGCATCAGAAGAACTCTGTACGGCATTCATTTCTCTTAATAACAAAGAGCAAGTACTCGTCTTTCAACAATCGACCGATACCAGTTTTGCTTACAAAGAAACCAGCAAAAGATGGCTAAAAATTATTGGCCGAAACCGCGACAAACTCATAGCTGAAATGAAAGAAAGTAAAGAGCTCATGGCACTTCTACAGAAATCAACTAGGCAAGAACTCAGTGCGCAAGAAAAAGAACAAGTAAAAGAGCAAGTATTAGACATCCTAAAATCGATGCCTTCTTTGGCCCTATTTTTATTACCTGGTGGCACACTCATTTTACCGATCGTCATGAAACTCGTGCCGGAACTCATCCCGTCTGCTTTTAAAATCAATGAAGTAGATAAAAAACAAACCGATAATGAATTGTAAAATCCACATTTACTTACTCAACGATCTATATTCTCAAGAATTAGCAGATGCCGAATTTGGCGGGAAAGAATCTGCCGAAAATTTGCGCTATGAATGGGAAGATGAACTAGAGATCAATTCGGAGGTAAGCGAGGTTAAAGAGCGACGAGACACGACCTACACTTTAGCCGGATACGACGAAAACGAGGCAATGTTTTCACATGAAATACCAGCAATGCATTTATTTGAGATTCATTCAGAAGGGCATCAGGCTACTTACGTCGGTGCTTCTTGCAGTATTGTGGAGCACTGCGAATTAGAAAAAGATGCGCACAGCTTTAAGATTTCAATCTTTTTAAAAGATTACGAACCTATGGCTAATCCAGTACCGGGTATCTTTATTGCTTCAAAATCTTTTCCAAAAGAACTCATCCGATGATCGCACTTAAACAAATTGGTTTACAATTTGACAAAACCGTCCTAAACGGGATCAATTTGCAAGTAAAGCGAGGCGAAATCTTGGGTTTGGTCGGCAAAAGTGGCGCCGGTAAATCTTCCTTACTCAAAATTTGCGCTGGCCTACTTGATGCCGATCAAGGCGAGGTGCACATCGACGGTAAAAAACAAACTGCGGTCAGAAATCTTTTGGTGCCAGGCTATCCAGACGTAGCCATAGTCAACCAAGATTTCAAGCTTGACCCTTTTCATACAGTTGCAGAAAACATCAAAGAAGCACTATTGCATTGGCCACAGCAAAAACGAGATCAACGCGTGCAAAAACTTTTGCATTTATTTGGCTTGCAAGACATCAGCCAAAGCAAAGCACACCTGATTTCTGGTGGCGAACAACAACGTTTGGCCATTGCCAGAGCCATTGCAGATCAGCCCAAATATTTACTGCTCGATGAACCCTTTGGGCATTTAGATGCCAAACTCAGACAAAAACTCAGTAGCCACCTCATGGACCTCCGCGATCTTGACGATACCGGTATCATATTGGTTTCACATGAGGGTCAGGATGTACTTGGGCTCTGTGACCACATTTGTATTTTACAAAACGGTAAAATCAGTAAAAAACAAGCACCAGAAACCCTTTATTACCATTATACCGCTCCAGAAAAAGCCCGACTTTTTGGGCCTCTCAATACGCTCAAATGGCAAGGAGAAATCATGCATTTTAGGCCAGACGAATACCGAGAGGTAAATAAAGGAATTCCGCTGCGTTTTGAAAAAGCCGTTTTTGTGGGTGGCTTTTATCACAATTATTTTAGATCCGAAAACAACGACCGGATTCTACTCTATTCTTTTGACAAACTTCAGCACCTCCAAGCCATTGAAATCAAGAAAAAATAAAGGTCTTTTGAGCATTGAGCTGACTGCCTTTTGGACAGCCCTCAAAGGTTATGTACAACAAGGTGCATTTTACCATGGCGCAGCACTCGCCTACTATACTTTGTTTGCTTTCATTCCAATGATATACCTCACTACCTCTATTTACGGACGGATAGTTGGTGCGGCAAACATGCGGAGCATCGTTACTGAATTATTGCAAAATGGCCTTGGCCTGACCGACCCAAAATCTATCCTTCATTTGGTTGACGGAATGTCTTTTGAAAAACCGAGCTTCTTAATGGAGTTGATCAGTATAGGAGTGCTCCTCTTTACCTGTTCGGCGTTTATGCTTTCTTTAAAGCGCAGCCTCAATGAATTTTTTAATGTCATTAAAAAAAATCGCCATGAGTCAAATTTATTCATGGAAATCATTGGTTTTAGATTTTTAGGGGTGGTATTACTTGCAGGCATTGCCTTTGTGATCATCCTATTCTACTTTGTTCAGGTATTTGTTTTTTCTGCCATTCACAGTTGGATACATTGGCAAAGCGGGTTCTTTAATTTCTCATTAGAACTCTTGCAAATTGCATTTACTATCCTGACCAATATTCTTGTATTTAGTTTGATTTTCAAATATTTACACGACGCAAAAGTCAGTTGGAAATTGGCCTTAAATGGCGCCTTTGTGACTGCTATATTACTGTATTTGAGCCAATGGATTCTTGGCTACTACCTTCAACATTTCTTTTTGCTAGGTCAGCTCGGAATTGCCAACTCTATCTTCATGATGTTGGCGTGGGTGCACTACTCTGCACAAATTGTGTTTTTTGGAGCAAAGTTTACGTATCAGCTCGGCAAAGATCTTGGCGACAGAATTTCTTCTTAGCCTTAAAGGAAAGACGGCGGCCTTCTAAATTCTAACTTCGCATCCCTGAAAATACTCGATGTATTCTTAATAGACAGTAAGAAACTCTTGTTTCCTCCGATTGGTACATAATAAAATGAGAGTGCCCAACAATGCATATTTCGATTGAGTGCAAAATAAGCGTTGGTCAGTTTTTTATCTTGAATATTGAAATTCATATTCCCCGACAAATTCCAGCGTTTGGTAAAACTTAAATCTCCAGACAACACCAACGTTTGAATTTGATTCCATGCATTGGGGTTTGCCACACTGATTTCTTGATTAGCTTGGATGCCGTAAACATGAGACAAATTTAATTTCCAAGGAATATTGTAATAAATGGCGCGCTCAGGATGCAAAGCATAATAGTTGAAATCAGCGTTCCAGTCTTGTTCATTAAATAAAGTGCTGTGGTCTTGAATTTTTTGTCTGTCCTTTTTAGGTGCAATGACAATTGTAGTGGTGAGATTGGTGGTGGTGAGCCTTCCTAATTGTTGGCCGTTGTTCCAAGCATAGGCCGATACAGACTGACCATTGGCTTGCCAACCGTAAGGGCTCCAGTTGGCATTTGAAACAAAATTGATCCAGTTAGCAGGGCTGATTCTTAGGTTTAAGGCCAAATTTGAAAGCTGCATGGAATCTTTTGAAAAATCATAATTACCCGTTAAAGAAAATTGATCGATGAGCCTGATTTTTTTAAAGCCAGTTACGGTATCTTGGTCTGATTTAAACTTAATTTCAGCCGTGTTGTTGATCCCAAAAGTTAAATAGGAAGCCTCCTTGTTAGATCCTACCGAATATACACTTCTTTCAAAGGGCGAATAGGTAATTGGACTTTGATTGGGTCCGGCATTAACCGTTACTAATGGGTTCCAACCTGGCGTGTAGCGATAGCCAATATTGGGTGTCATGAGGTGACGCAGTTTCGTTTGTTTTTTACCTGCAAATTTATAGTAAGCATATAGTACGGTAGTTGCACTCACATTAAAATTGAGCTCGTGCGAGACCGAAAGTTGATGCAGGGTGTCAATTTTAGGACCATTTATAGTAGGATCAAAAGATTTTTGAATTTGACTAAAATTGATCTTATTGCCGTAACTCAAATTCGGGTTGATTTTAACGGCATTTTTGAAAAGACCAGTACTCGTTTGTATGCTCACTCCCTGACTGAATCCTTGAATCATTTGCTGACTTATCCCGAGAAAATCTGCTGTTTGCAAGAGTGTATCTTTGAACTGTGCTCTATTTTGACCTTCAAAATTATAGGTGATCCCAATTCGTTGAATGGTCTTTTTCCAGTTTTTATCTGCGGTTTCAAAAGTATTTTTGAAAGGAAAAACGCGTGTAACATTCACATTCAGAATCGGACTCATTAAAGAGACATTTTTAGATTTTGAATTTTGGCGCAAAGACATTTTTAAACCCGTATTGATCGGTTTGCCGGGAAAATTACGGGCCAAATTGATATCCGAATTAAAGCTGTTGTCGAAGTATTGCGCGTTAATTGGATCGAGTGAATTTTTTGAATTGTTGTCGGAAATAAAGTTCACGCTCGAAGAAAAATCCCAGAAAGGATTTGATTTGGGCGCTTTTCGGTGTACCCAAATTACACTGAGTTTGTTTTGATTATTATTGGTCGGAAAGCCCGATTTAAACTGCTGAAAGCCTAAAGTTAAGCGCCCGTTGTAGCCATAGCGCTTGGCGTAGTCTAGCTCATTTCTCAGACCCCACGAACCTCTGCTATAAATATTGGCATAGACCGAAGTCTGAAAATGGTCGTTGATCGGAAAATACCAACCCAAGTTTTGAAAGCCAAAACCATATTTTGAAAGCGGTACAAATTCCGGAAACAACAAGCCTGAAGTGCGTTCTTTTTGATTGGTCGGGATAAAAGCAAAAGGCAAACCTAATGGTGTCGGAATTCCAGAAACCCACAAATTCATAGGCCCAGTAACGATGCGCTCTTTAGGAACCATTACCCCTTTGCTCAACTGAAAATGATAATGTGGATCGGGCAAATCACAAGTAGTTAAAATCCCTTGGCGCAAATGCAATTCTTCATTGGTTTGGCGCTTGGCGGTCCCCATCCTAAAATAAAATTCATCTTGTTTAATTGCCAGCGCCTTGATATAAGCTTTTTGAGTGCGATAATTCAATTTAAGTGTCTCGCAATTAATGGTTTCCGAACCTTCTGTAAGCTCCGGAAATTCAACTTTTGAGCTGTCTTCGGCAATTCTGTATTTTGCCTCAATCTGACTCGAATCGAGATCAATTAAGATATAACCTGCTTTTATTGAAAACCCTTCGCTTTGGACCTCTGCAGCACCATAGAGATGAATTCTTTTGTGTTTGACATCGTGATGAATGCGCTGCGAAGCTTTGTAGGTAACGATTTGGTTCAGGCTTTCGCCATCGATATAAAGCGTATCTTGAGCTGTAACAAAAGACAAACCCCACATTATTAACAATGTGACGAAGAAAAGTTGTGCAGTACTTAGTCTTTGACTCAAGAGGGGCTACTTAGATTTGTAATATGCAGGAAAAACATACAAAGCTACCAATTTTCAATGGCTTGCAAAAGAACGTACTTCAAGTGCTTTTATTGGCTCTTGTTATCATGTTTCCTTTTTCAAACAGCATTGCGCAGTCCGGAAAGATTAAAACCGTCGTAATTGACGCCGGGCATGGCGGACACGATCCAGGTTGTCATGGTGCAAGCAACAACGAAAAAGAGGTTTGTTTATCAATGGCTTTAAAGTTGGGTGCACTCATCAAAGAACGCTATCCCGACATCAAAGTTATTTACACCAGAACCACAGATGTGTTTGTTGAATTGGCCGAACGCGCCAACATTGCCAACCGAAATAATGCCGATTTATTTATTTGTATACATGCCAATGCCGGAAGCACAACCGCCTATGGTTCTGAAACTTATGTCTTAGGATTGCACCGAACAGATGCCCAACAAAAAGTTGCCGAAAGAGAAAATGCCAGTATCTCTTTGGAAGACGACAAAGGAGCCAAATACCGCTCATATGACCTCACCCCTGACGGAATCATTGCCCTGCAATTTCAATTAGCTGTCTTTCATCGTCAATCGATTTTGTTTGCCGAAATGCTCCAAAAAGAATTCAAACGCATCGGGCGCTACGACCGCGGTGTAAAACAAGCCGGATTCTTAGTCTTGTACAAAACCACCATGCCAAGTGTCTTGATTGAAACCGCATTCTTACCCAATCCTACTGAAGAAAAATTAATCGGGACAGCAGAGGGGCAGCAAAAAATGGCTCAGGCCATGTTTCAGGCTTTTATCAATTTTAAAAATGCAACAGAAGGGAAAGTAGGAACCGCAGGCGCAAGCCCTACCAAAGAACCTACCGAACCAAAAATTCAAGAAGCTGCTCCAACTGAGAATAAACCAATAGAGTCTAAACCTGCTCAAACCACCCAAACTACAAGTAATCCTACGCAAGCCACCAATAATTCTTCAAAAGAAAATGGTTTGGTGTTTAGGGTCCAAATTGAGACCTCTACCCAAGCCTTACCGAAAAATTCTAGCCGCTTTAAAGGACTTGAAGTATTTGAATATCAAGACAATACACTTTTTAAATATTGTACAGGCACTTTTCCTAATGACCTTCAAGGCGCCAAGAATTACAAAAATGAGCTCATTGAAAAAGGATTTGAGCATGCTTTTGTTGTAGCTTTCCTCAATGGAGAGCGCATCAGTATTGAAAAAGCGATTAAATTAGCAGAAAATAAATAGCTTGAAATTTTCCAAAGAAATAAAAGCGGCACTGATCGCCATCGTAGCCATTGTAATTCTCATCACAGGCATCAATTTTCTGAAGGGCAACAGTTTCTTCGGTGGAGATGATGTTTATACCGCCTATTTCCCGAATTCAGGGCAACTCATGGTTTCCTCAAATGTTACACTAAATGGTGTAGAAATTGGCAAAGTAATTAGCATTGAATCCAACCCTTCCGGAGACTCCCTTCACCGCGTGAAACTCACCTTCAATATTCACAACAACGACATTCGTTTACCAAAGGGAAGTGTCGTAGAAATTGGTTCATTAGATTTCTTTAGCAAAGCACTCATCGTTCAAATTCCTTTGGCCGGAAACGGCACCTATTACCCAATTGGAGCAACCATTCCGGGGCGTTTATCCGTAGACATGGTTTCTCAAGTCAAAGCATACGCAGACCCTATTTCTCAGAAACTGCAAACAATGATGCTTTCGATTGACAAAATGGTGGGCTCTCTCTCCTCATTCTGGGATACAACTGCAACCTCTGAACTAGAAGGAAGCCTTCGTGAGGTCAAACTCACTATTAAAAAACTAGGACGCGTGGCAGATGAACTACAAGGTTTTGTTGGTTCAGAAAGAGCACAATTCTCCAAAATCATGGCCAACGTTGAAGCCATTACACTCAATTTGAAACGCAGCAACGATCAAATTACCGGCATTGTTGGCAATACAAGAAAAATTACTGACGATCTTGTTACCGCAGACTTCAAAGGCACCATTCTAGACGCGCAAACTACCTTAAAGAAATTCAATATGGTCTTGGCCGAGGTTGAAAAAGGACAAGGAACGCTCGGTAAGCTGATCCATGACGAAAAACTCTACACCGAATTAGTCGGAACCAACAACGACCTCCAAAATCTAGTCACAGACCTGCAAGCGCATCCAGAACGTTATGTGCATTTGTCTCTCATCGGTGGCAAAAGCAAAGGCCTACAACTTTCAAAGAAAAACGAAGACAAGCTACAGAAAATGCTTGATAGCTTGCCAGAATAATCGATCCACATGCAACAAATACTTTTTGGCGTCCTTACGCTCCTCAGTTTTGGGTTTTTCGCATTTAACCTTCGAAAAATTGCTCAAAATATTCATTTTGGTCAGCCACTAGACCGCTCTGACAACAAAGCTGAACGCTGGAAAACAATGCTACTTGTTGCGCTCGGCCAAAAGAAAATGTTCAGCCGCCCTATTCCGGCGCTCTTACACCTTGCACTTTACGCCGCTTTTGTCATCACCCAAATTGAACTGCTTGAAATTATTGTCGATGGTCTTAGCGGCTCACACCGTTTCTTTCAAGAGAGTCTTGGTGGTTTCTATACCTTCATGATCAGCTTTATTGAGCTTTTATCGGTACTTGCTTTTATCGGTACAGTTGCATTTTTATCTCGAAGAAATTTACTGAAGTTACCGCGCCTTAACATGAAAGAACTTGCGGGTTGGCCCAAACAAGATGCCAACTTCATTCTCATCATGGAAATCATCCTTATTACTTTCATCTTTACGATGAATGGCGCCGATGAAGCCGCACTAAATTTAAAATCAAATGGCAGCAATGGTTTTTTAATAAGCTCTTTTGTAGGCCCCTTATTTTTTGGTTCGATTCAAGACCTACACACTTTACACACCCTAGAACAAATGGGTTGGTGGGGGCACCTCATTATGGTTTATACCTTTATGAACTACCTCCCCTATTCTAAGCATTTGCATATTTTCATGGCTTTTCCGAATACTTATTATTCGAAGTTGGAACCCAAAGGTCAGTTTACAAATATGCAAAGCGTGACCAACGAAGTAAAACTCATGCTTGACCCCAACGCAGACCCTTATGCTGCGCCTGCTGCAGATGCAGTACCTTCTCGTTTTGGCGCCAAAGATGTCACGGATCTTACCTGGAAAAACCTAATGGATGCCTACAGCTGTACAGAATGTGGGCGTTGTACTTCGGCTTGCCCAGCCAATACAACTGGTAAACTACTATCTCCAAGAAAAATCATGATGGATACCCGAGACCGCATGGTTGAACTCGGCGATTTCAAAAGAAAAAATGGAGCGGACGCCGAAGACGGAAAAAGTTTACTTGGCAACTATATTTCAGAAGAAGAACTATGGGCATGTACCAGCTGTAATGCATGTGTGCAAGAATGTCCAGTAAACATCGATCCGCTTTCTATTATTGTCGACTTGCGTCGATTTTTAGTAATGGAAGAATCCAAAGTACCGACAGAATTAACCGGTATGCTCACAAATATTGAAAACAATGGGGCGCCATGGCAATTTGCCGCTACCGAGCGTTTGAATTGGGCCAACGAAGATTAAGCAAAAGAAAAGCAAATGAGTTTACAAGTACGTACAATGGCCGACATGATGGCCTCAGGTGAAAGCCCAGAAATTTTATTTTGGGTAGGTTGTGCTGGTTCCTTTGATGACCGCGCGAAAAAAATCACCAAAGCATTGGTTAAAATACTCAACCATTGCAACGTAAATTTTGCAGTTCTTGGTGCAGAAGAAAGCTGTACCGGAGATCCTGCCAAACGCGCCGGAAACGAATTTACATTTCAGATGCAAGCACTCATGAACATTGAACTGCTCAATGGTTATGAAGTCAAAAAAATTGTAACTGCCTGCCCACATTGTTTCAATACCCTTAAAAACGAATATCCAGGGCTTGGAGGCACCTACGAAGTCATTCACCACACCCAACTCATCCAAGATCTCATCAATACGGGTAAACTCACCTTAGCAGACAACGGCACTTTTAAAGGTAAGAAAATCACTTTCCACGATCCTTGTTATTTAGGCCGCGCCAATGATGTTTATGAAGCTCCCAGAGCGCTCATCGAAAAACTAGACGCCGCTCTGGTCGAGATGAAACGCTGCAAAACAAATGGGCTGTGCTGCGGTGCAGGTGGCGCTCAGATGTTTAAAGAAGCTGAAAAAGGTAACAAAGAAATTAATATTGAGCGCACTGAAGATGCTTTAGAAACCAGCGCCGGCATCATTGCCACAGGTTGTCCATTCTGCAACACCATGATGACCGACGGTGTGAAGCATTTTGAAAAAGAAGAAGACATCAAAGTACTCGATATCGCTGAACTCATTGCAAATGCCGCAGACCTATAATTTAGCTCCTCATTTTGACGCCAATTGCCGCGTTTGGGTTTTTATTGCCGAGCGCAAATTGAATGCCACCGAAAGTCAGTGGGCACTCGAACAACTATTGCACTTTACTAGTACTTGGCAAACACACGGCAAAGACATGAACGCCAGCGGCTTTGTGTTTGAGAACGCTGCACTTGTGCTAGTTGCCAATGAAGAAGGTGTAAAGGCTTCTGGTTGCTCTATGGATAAAATCAACCATCAAATCAAAAATATGTCTGCTGAATTAGGCATTGATTTCTTTAACCGCATGCATACTTTGGTTAAAGAAAATGAAGAATGGCAACTTGCCAGATTTGATGCTCAAGAAAACCGCCCATATATCAGCGCTGCTACCCAAACATTAAGCGCTTTTTTAGACTAATTAGCTTCCTGCTTTTTCAAGCCTTTCCAGGCAGACCACACCCATCTTGCCCACACGAAGGACAAAATTGGAAAAACAAGCACTACCAGTTTATTAAATTGCCAGGCCTGCTGAAATTCAAAATGAATGAGGTGCTGAATAGCTCGTGTCAGGCCACAAGCCATGCATTCTTTGTGTAATATCAAAACCGATAAACAAAGTGATTGCCCGGTATCAAAAAAAGAAGGGGGCAGCCCAACCAACAAAATGGGTATGGCCAAAAGCCCGCTTAATCTCAAATAAGGTAACATAGTTAACTATAACGCCCAACCACAAGAATTGCGTGAATCATGCCGGGAAATCCGCATAGCAAGCACCACAATAAGTTATTTATAATGATGGTTGTATCCCAATTAGTAACGAGTCCAACGGCTAATGGTGGAAGCACAAAGCATAAAATAAAAATAAGAATCATCGGAAATTCATTATTAGATGATTGATTCAATGCTTTCAAATTTTTATGGAGTTGCTTCATTTGATGAGATTGCTTCGCTGAAATATGGCTTGCTTTTGAGCTCTGCGTTTTTACAAAATGTGAAAACACGGGATTTTGCACTTTAGATGGAGAAATTGCTGAAACATTCAAATTTGAAGGGGTATTTACTTCAACTTCATTTTTGATTAATTCTGATTCTGCAGTAGTTATTGCAAGTCTAGTACCTTCAACCAATTCTTGATTTTTGGTTGGGGTTGGGGAATTAAAAGCATCCTTTACTTTCTTTTCAACACGAATAGATGGATCTTTATCTACTTGTACTTCATGAGCAAGTTGCGCATCTTTAGGTGCTTTTAACTGGCTTTTAAGACTGGCATGCCATTGCACATTGTAGCCATTTCTGTAAATACGTTTTTCTAGGGTACATGCGCCCAAGAGTAAGATGGAAACGATGCTGAGTAAAGTAATTTTTTTCATAGCTAAAATACGATTGAAAGATTGAAAGATTGAAATGTTGAAATATTGGAAGATTGGAAGATTGGAAGATTGAAAAGTTAAATGCTGAAATGATTGATATCTGTTCTCTCAAAAATAACAAATAATACAAATCAATAACCGGATCCTGCACCCGAAAGCTGCTCAATTGGGTGCCAAGTGGTTTTGAGTTCTTGGAAATCAGCAATAAACGAAAGCCCTTGCTGTTTTTCATTGGCAAAACTTTCTGGATAAACTACACAACGCTTGAGATTGTCTACTGCTGCTTCTTGAGCGGCATAGATAAGTTTATTTTCAAGCAAAGACAAACTGAGTGCATTGACATCCATATGGTCAGCCAAGGTTGGAAGCAACTCAGAAACTTCGCCGGTTAACATATTGACCACCCCACCTGGAACATCAGAAGTAGCTAATACTTCAGCAAAGGTAATTGCGCAGAGTGGTTGCTTGTTATTTGCCACTAAAACTACTGTGTTTCCCCCCACAATAATGGGTAATAATTGCGCTACTAAACCAGCGAGTGGACTCTCTTGGCTTGCTACCATACCAACCACACCAGTAGGTTCAGGGACCGTGAAATTAAAATGAGAAGATGCAACCGGATTGACACTTGAAATAAGGGCTTGGTATTTGTCTGCCCAACCTGCGTAATAAATACAGCAGTTAATTGCAGCCTGTACTTCTTGGTTTGCTTGCGCTGAAGTTAGACCCATTTGGTTCAATTCTTCAACAAATTGAGCTTTTCTACCTTCCAAAACTTCGGCAATTCGGTATAAGATCTGACTGCGGTTGAAAGCCGTTTTTGCTGCCCAAGGTGCTTGTGCTTTTCGAGCGGCCTGCACAGCATTTCTGACATCTTTTTTAGAAGCCAAGCACACATTTGCCAGTGCTTTACCGGAATGGTCAGTAACTTGATAAGAGCGACCACTTTCAGTTCTTGGAAATTGCCCGCCAATGTATAATTTATAGGTTTTTAAAACTTCCATTAGTCATTGAATTGAAGATACGCACTAAGGCCATGAATACCGCCTTCGCGACCATAACCACTTTCTTTATAACCACCAAATGGGGAAGCAGGATCAAATTTATTGTAGGTATTTGCCCACACAACGCCTGCATTGATCTCTTTGCTGAGGCCAAAAATTCTAGAACCTTTGTCGGTCCAGATACCTGCCGCTAAACCATAAGGCGTATTATTTGCTTTTTGAATGACTTCATCCAAGGTCCTAAAAGTCTGGATGGTCAGTACTGGGCCAAAAATTTCTTCTTGAACAATTCTTGAACTTTGGGCTACCTCCGTAAAAAGTGTAGGTTTTACATAGTAACCTTTTTCTGGCAACACACAAGTGGGCTGATATAGTTCTGCACCTTCTTGTAAGCCAACGGCAATATAGTTATTGATGGTTTCTAGTTGCTTTTTGGAGTTGATTGCGCCGATGTCTGTATTCTTATCTAATGGATTGCCAACAAAAATACTTTGCAATCTGAATTTTAATTTTTCGAGCACGCGCTCTGCTATAGATTCTTGCACAAAAAGTCTTGAGCCTGCGCAACAAACATGTCCTTGATTGAAAAAGATGGCGTTAATGACTCCTTCTACTGCCTGGTCTATAGGCGCATCTTCTAGAATTATATTGGCTGATTTACCGCCGAGTTCTAAAGTGAGTTTTTTACGCGTACCAATTGCTGCTTTTTGAATTTGCTTACCTACCGCAGTGCTTCCTGTGAAAGCAATTTTGTCAACATCTGGGTGTGCTACTAATGCAGCTCCGGTATCGCCATAACCCGTGACGATATTGACCACACCTGCAGGCAAACCTGCTTCTTGGCAAATTTCTGCAAACTTAAGTGCAGTCAAAGAAGTAGTTTCAGCTGGCTTCAAGACTACTGTGTTTCCACACGCAAGTGCAGGAGCCACTTTCCAGGCGAGCATAAGCAAGGGGAAGTTCCAAGGTGTAATTTGCCCCGCTACTCCCAAAGCGCTAGCTTTTTTACCCGGGAAAGCTTCTGTAAGTTTATCTGCCCAGCCTGCATAATAGAAAAAATGATTGCAAGCCAGCGGAATATCAATATCTCTGGATTCTTTGATGGGCTTCCCGCCATCTAGGGTTTCGAGTACGGCCAATTCTTTGGCTTTCTCTTGCATGATGCGTGCAATTCTAAATAGATACCTTCCTCTTTCAGCTCCGCTTAATTTTGACCACACATTTTGGTAAGCCGTTCTTGCCGCTTGAACTGCGAGGTCGATATCGGCTGAATTTGCCCAAGCAATTTGAGCTAACTCCTCTTCATTTGCCGGATTAATGGAGGCAAAGTACTGCTTAGATTGAGGCGCCTGCCATTTTCCATTAATGAAAAGATCGTATTTATCCTTTAGTTTGACCACACTGGTTGCTTCCAAAGAAGGTTCAAAATTCCAATTGCTTGCGCTCATGTTTAATCGATTGAAAAGTAATTAGCAGACTGATATTTACCAGTAAGCTGTTTTTGATATTGCATCAATAAATCGTTGGCTAAACTACTGGCGCCAAAGCGGTACCATTCATTGCTCAGCCAGGCTTCACCAAGCACTTCTTTAACGAGTAATAGATGTTGTAGGGCCACCTTTGTTGTGGAAATACCTCCGGCTGGCTTCATGCCGACCATTTTCCCGGTTTGGTCAAAATGATCTTTAATGGCGCCTAGCATGGTGAGTACAACAGGAAAAGTAGCTGCAGGTTGTATTTTTCCGGTAGATGTTTTAATGAAATCAGCACCCGCACCAATAGCTATATCTGAAATACGACGCACTTGATCGAGTGAATCGAGTTCTCCGGTTTCAAAAATGACTTTGAGCCTAGCTGCGCCACATAGTTCTTTTATAGCCGCAATTTCATCAAAAACAAACGCGTATTCGCCCGATAAAAATTTACCGCGAGAAATGACCATGTCTATTTCATCGGCCCCGTTGTCTAGGGCAAATTGAGTATCCATTTTTTTGACTTCAAAAGGGGCTTGCCCAGATGGGAAAGCCGTTGAAACTGAAGCCACTTTGATTGAGCTATTTTTAAGCGCTGCTTTGGCTACTCCTACCATGGTTGGGTAAACGCAAACTGCCGCCACAGTTGGCAGATCTGGGCTGAGGTCGTGGAGATGCTGCGCTTTATAACAAAGTTGTCTGACTTTTGCGGGCGTGTCTTTTCCTTCTAGCGTGGTGAGGTCAATCATGGAAAGAGCCATGCGCAACCCCTGCATTTTGGCGGCACCTTTTAAACTTCTTGATTGAATTTTTGCGATGCGCTCTAAAATACCAATTTGATCTATTGGTGGCGCAAGTGCGAGTATGGATGTTAACTGAGAGTTGGATTGATTGGGCTGCATTGACCCAAAGTTAAAAAAAGTTGGCTTCCGAAGGCTTATTCTTCGTCGGTATCGTCGTCGTCGTCAGCAGAATCGTTGTCGTAGTCATCGGCATCGTCGTCGTCATCATCTTCTAGGTCGTCGTCTTTGAGGCCATCTACTTTATCGAGGTCGTCTTCAAAATCGTCTTCGTCGTCATTAACTACAGGTTTTGCTTTTGGCATTACCTTATTGATTTTAACAAGATAGATGACTTCATCAGTTTCCCAAACTAATGCATCGAGCACCTCGCCTGTTGGTGTTTTAATAGACGTGAGGTGGTTGATATAACCATCAGGGAAATCTTTTAAGATTTGCTTTTTTTGCTCTATGGTGAGTTTGTCGTAGCTAATGATTGCTCTTCTTTTTGACATAGGAAAGACAATTAATTTAACGGCAAAATTATATTTTTTGCTTACTTACCAAACATTGAAATTAAAAATAATAAAAAAAATATTGTGCCCTACAGTAAATGTCCGGATTAAGTAGTTCAAAGCCAGGTTTGCACAGCTTTTTTTAAATATCTTTGTAGAAACTCAATTCCTGAAATGTCCAAAGCTAAAAGTGCCTTTTTTTGTCAAAACTGTGGATACGAAAGCCCTAAATGGCTCGGCAAATGCCCAGGTTGTAAAGAATGGAACACCTTCGTTGAAGAAAGAATCGAAAAAAGCCCCAAACATGTCGTGAGTTTTTCCAAATCAAGTCAGGCTCAAAAAGCAGTCTTGATTCAAGAAGTACAAAAAAGTGAAGAGAGCAGAATTCCATTACAAGATTTCGAACTCAATCGGGTTTTGGGAGGCGGAATAGTCCCTGGCTCCATCAACCTTTTAGGTGGAGACCCCGGCATCGGTAAATCAACATTGCTACTACAACTCGCCATTAAAGAGCAACTAAAAGTGCTCTATGTTTCTGGAGAAGAAAGCGAACAGCAAATCCGAATGAGAGCTGAGCGTTTAGGCCTCGATAATCAACAATGTTTTCTGCTTACTGAAACCAACCTTCAACAAGTTTTAGTTCAGGCAGAAGCTATTCAGCCACAACTCCTCATCATCGACTCCATTCAGACTTTATATACTGAAAGTGTAGAAAGCTCTCCTGGCTCGGTTGTCCAGGTTCGGGAGTGCACGGCCAATTTGCTGCGCTTCGCCAAACAAACCGATATTCCGATTTTCTTAATTGGGCACATTACCAAAGACGGCACTATTGCAGGCCCTAAAGTACTAGAACACATGGTAGATGCGGTGTTGCAATTCGAAGGAGACCGCCACCACATTTATCGCTTATTGCGCAGTATTAAAAACCGTTTTGGCTCTACCAACGAGCTAGGCATCTACAGCATGCAAGGCGATGGACTCCACCCTGTTGCCAACCCGTCTGAAGTTTTGGTTTCAATAGGCGCTGACGCACTGAGCGGCGTTGCTGTAGCCTCCATGGTAGATGGTATTCGCCCGCTTCTTATTGAAGTGCAAGCATTGGTTTCTTCTGCTGCTTACGGTACCCCACAAAGATCTTCTACAGGTTTCGATGTCAAAAGACTCAACATGCTTTTAGCGGTCCTTGAAAAGCGCTGCGGATTCCGTTTGGCCGCCAAAGATGTCTTTTTAAATATTGCTGGCGGTATCAAAGTAGATGACCCCGCTATTGATTTAGCAGTAGCCATGGCTATTTTGTCATCCAACGCCGACATCGCTATCGATAAAACCATTTCATTTGCCGCCGAAATTGGCCTGAGCGGTGAGCTTAGGCCCGTAAATCGCCTCGAACAAAGACTATCCGAACTCGAAAAATTGGGCTACAAAAAAATCATTGTTTCCAAATATTCAAAAGGAATCAAAGGCCACAAATATCAAATTGAAATTATTCCGTGCATCAAAATTGAAGAAGTAGTGCGCGCAGTTTTTGCCTAATTATGCCCAGACTCATACTAGTTCCGACCCCGATTGGCAATCTCGAAGATATCACGCTCCGAGCACTCAGAATTTTGCAAGAAACGCCATTAATTTTTGCCGAAGACACCCGCGTGACCAACAAATTGTTGCAGCATTTTGAACTCAAAAAGAAGGTTCTCGCGTTTCACGCCCACAACGAACACCGTTTTTTGGCCAAAACCATAGAATTAATTGAACAAAACGAAACCTGCGTATTGGTGTCAGATGCAGGCACACCCGGAATCTCTGATCCTGGTTTTTTATTAGTTAGGGCCTGTATCGAAGCCGGAATTGAAGTAGAATGCCTACCAGGCCCAACCGCTTTTGTACCCGCACTAGTGGCATCTGGTTTTCCGTCAGATCGCTTTGTATTTGAAGGTTTTTTGCCACATAAAAAGGGCCGACAAACCAAAATTCAAGCCTTAGCTTTAGAAACGCGCACTATCATTTTATACGAATCGCCGCACAGAATCGCCAAAACCCTTACCCAAATGTGCGAATTTCTAGACCCCAATCGTGAGGCTTGCGTCGTCAGAGAAATCAGTAAAAAATTTGAAACCTATCACCGCGGTACACTCCAGACATTACAAGACTACTTCGCACAAAACGACGCAAAAGGAGAAATCGTTTTACTCTTGAAAGGTAGCACCGATTAATTGTTGCTTTTTAGCTATTTTTGGGGGTGCAATTTCAGCAAATCATAGGGCAAACAGCGCTCAAGCAAGACTTTATCAGAGAAATTAAATCTGAGAAGATTGCCCATGCTCAGCTTTTTCATGGCCCTGCGGGTCAAGGAGGCTTGCCACTTGCCTTAGCATTCGCACAATATGTTTTTTGTCAAAACCCATCAGAAACAGACAGTTGTGGCACTTGCCCCTCTTGTCAGAAAGTGCAATTATTGCAGCACCCTGACCTCCATTTTGTATTTCCAGTAGTACTCGCGATCGGCAAAACATCAGACCTCTTTTTAGAAGATTGGAGAAATCAGCTCAAAGAAAATCCTTATTTCAACCTTTTTGAATGGACCGAACGCATAGACAACAAATTGCGCAAACCCATCATTGGTACAGAAGAGAGCAAAGAAATCATCAAAAAACTCAACCTGAAATCTTTTGAAGGAGGTTATAAAATAATGATCATTTGGCAACCAGAGGAAATGAATGCCGACTGTGCCAACAAATTGCTTAAAATCTTAGAAGAGCCACCCGCCAAAACCTTGTTTTTATTAGTAAGTGAAGACGCAGGCAAACTCATGATTACCATCCAGTCTCGGACTCAGCTGATTCGGGTTCCTAAAATTTCAGAGGAGGAATTAAGTAGATACCTACAACAAACTAAGGGTTTAAACAGCAATCAGGCAGATTCTGTTGCTGCATTTGCCGAAGGTTCTTTAATTGCCGCGGCAGCTTATCTTGAAGCCAACGAAAGCCAAGATCAACAACGCGAACAATTCATTCAGCTCATGCGTGTCTGCTATAAAAAAGATGTGCTTGCCATGATGGATTGGGCAGAAAACTTAAGTGGCATCGGAAAAGAAAGGCAAAAATTATTCTTGCAATATGCCTTGCACATGTTGCACCAAAGTTTGCTCACCAACTACATGGGCGACATCCTGACCAAAGTTTCAAAAGAAGAGGCTGCATTCCTTGACAAATTTGCCCCTTTTATTAGCGGAAACAATATTCGAGAATTTATCGAAACCATAGACGACGCTTACTACCACATTGATAGAAATGCCAATTCGAAAATCTTGTTTACTCAGCTCTGTTTTCAGACCATGAGATACATTCATCAGGCATAGCATCTTGGATAATTTATTATCTTTACGTCAAAAAAATCTCTTATGGGTTGTGCGTCTTGTAATAGTGGTGGAGGAACACCAAAAGGTTGTAAGAACAATGGTACTTGCAGCTCAGGCGGATGCAATAAATTAGAAGTCTATGACTGGTTGGCAAATATCAGTTTGCCGGCAGGTCAAACCCCTTATGAACTCGTAGAAGTTCGCTTCAAAAACTCAAGGAAAGCATTTTACCGTAACGCAAACCAACTTAGTATTCAAGTCGGCGATATTGTAGCTATTGACACCGCTCCTGGTTATGATGTCGGGGTTGTTTCTGCACTCGGCGAGCTTGCTAGAATTCAAGTACAAAAGAAAGCGCCCAACCTTAAATTGGCAGAATGTAAAAAAGTCTTGCAAATTGCCAACCAAGAACAAATAGACAAATGGATTCAAGGCCGAGGTCTTGAGAGAGATCTGCTTACACAATCTAGAACGCTCGCTCAAAATCTAAAACTCGACATGAAAATTTCCGATGTCGAATACCAAGGCGATCTATCAAAAGCGACCTTCTATTATACTGCAGAAAGCCGCATTGATTTTAGACAGCTCATCAAAGACATGGCTGACCGCTTTAAGGTGCGCATTGAAATGCGTCAAATCGGCTCGCGTCAAGAAGCCTCACGTTTGGGCGGCATTGGCTCTTGTGGCCGCGAACTCTGCTGCAGTACTTGGCTCACTGATTTCAGGTCTGTTTCTACCTCAGCAGCACGCTACCAACAACTTTCCCTTAATCCTCAAAAATTGGCGGGTCAGTGCGGAAAACTGAAGTGTTGTCTCAATTACGAACTAGACATGTACCTCGATTCTATCAAGTCCATGCCGAAAATTGATGGCAAATTACATACAGAAAAAGGAGATGCCATCCACATGAAAACCGATGTGTTCAAACGCATCATCTGGTATGCTTACAAAGGTGAAACCGGCATGGTTGCGCTTAGTCCTGAAAGAGTTGCAGAAATTAAAAAACTCAATAAAGAAGGAATCAAGCCCAAAGACCTCACTGAGTTTGCTCAAGTAAAAGAAAAAGTCGAAGAAATTGGCTATCAAAACGTAGTGGGTCAAGACAGCCTCACGCGCTTCGAAAAATCCTTCTCCAACAATAAAAAGAGAAGACCCAATCGAAACAAACCACGCAAACCTAATCCTGGAGGTCCAAAAAATGAAAAGGCTAAGTAGTTTATTCTGTCTGATTTTACTCCTGAGCGCTTGTGGTAAAGATGCCATTTACAACAAGTCCTATCAGTTTCAAGACGAAACATGGAAACAAGATGTCAAACCAAGTTTTGAAGTTGCCATTCAAGACACCTCTAAAATTTATGATTTTGTCTTTACACTCAGGAGCACCACAGATTATGCCTACAACAATCTTTGGGTTTTTCTGAGCACCACTCCGCCAACTGGTAAAACAGTACGCGAACCTTTTGAAATCAAAATGGCCTTCCCTGATGGCAACTGGATCGGGAAAAGATCCGGAACAATAGTAGAGCATGAATTTGTTTTTGCAAAGCGTAAAATCCCTTACAAAGGCAAATACAAATTTGTGTTGGAACAAGCCATCACTCAAAAAACAGTAAACGAATTACTCGACATCAGCCTAGAAGTTAGAGAATCAGAAACTGAACAGTAAAAATGCCTCGCTTTCGCGTACTTTCCCCAGAAGAATTAGAAGTTCTTGAACTAGAATTCAAGCAGTTTTTAATTGTGAATCACCTCCACGATAAAGAATGGCGAAAACTTGCCGAAAATCAACCTGAAAAAGCACAAGAATTCATTGAGCTTTTCTCAGATATCGTACTCGAAAAAGCATATGCAAAATGTCAGGCATTGGTTCAATTTGGGCTAGATTTCATTGCCGTCTTTATGCTAGATCAAGAAGTTTGGCAACTCTTTCATTTTCAGATTCCGGAGCAGCTCATGCGCTCCATTCGACAAGATAATTGGCTTGAAAACCTGGTCCAAAATCTCGATCAAATCAAATTGCAAAAAGGAACTAAAAAACCTGCCCTTGACAAAGTTTCTGCCGTGCATCAACTTTGCGAAAAAGGAGCCAAATTAATGGACAAAGCAGATCTAATCAAGTTTAATTCTTTGTTTTTGAAGCAATAAATCAAAAGTATTTTTATTCTGAAAGCATCTTTTTTTTGAGAATTCCGTTTATAGCTCTAAATTTGAGACATTATCACCTAAATTGAACTACATGAAACTCATGCGTTTTACCTTCTTTGCTACTCTAATGTTAATGATCAGTGCGGCTTGTATTGAGCACGAAGTCATTCCACCTCCAAGCAACAAAGTAGACCTCAACGCAAGTTTTGCTGCTACTATCAATGGCACACAAGTAGAACTCACTCAAAATGTCAACAAATATCTAGGCTTCGCACTCGATACGCAAATCATCAATATCGCGCCAATGATGTCTCGTCAGATTTTCGTTTCCGGGATGTCTTCTATTACAAATCCACAAAGCATTACGCTCACATTTGGTGGTTTAGAATGGGATGCCACTGGTAACAGCGCTCCTACCCTACCAATGTTCAACGATTTTCACATGACCAACTCAGACACCCCAATTCCTTTCAAGGATTTAGGAACTTTGGTGGCTAATAGTGTCAATGGTGTCCAAGTTACTTACACTGACAACACAGGTAAAATCTGGATCTCCAGAGAAAATCAACCAATGGGTCAAATTGCCAACTTTACCATTATCAAACAAGCCTCAGATGCAACCGGAGATTACTCATTGTATGAAGCAACTTTTAGCTGTGAAGTATGGTATGTTGATTCTCAGACCGGTGTTGAAGAATCTTTGAGTATTTCTAATGCCAAATTAAGAGGTTGGTTTAAGCGCTAACCGTTGTTGAACCAAAACGCCTAAATGAGTGAAGCACTCAAAATAGCAATCATAGGCGACTACAACTTCACCTACAACTCGCATCACGCGACAAATCTCTCGTTGGACCACGCCGCCGAGTTTCTTGAAATCGAAATCAATTATTATTGGATCAAGGTCAATGAAGCGCTCCAACAAAAAAAGCCCTTTTTTGAACAATACGACGGCATTTGGGTAGCTCCTGGCCCCTATTTAAATCCATTTTTTCTCTCTGGAGTTTTCAAGCAATTAGTCGATTTAAAAATTCCGGTTTTTCTTACCGGCGAGTGTTTTAAACTCTTCATAGATCAGCTCATTGCAGCCAATAACCTGAATCCTTTTGGTGAAAAATTAATTTCAGAGAACTTAATTGCCGGCACTCATTTTGAACGCATTGAAGTGTATCCTAAATCAGGGAGCATTGAAAGGCTTTATGAAAATTGCAGCCCCATAGAACTCAGCGCCACCCGTTTTAGTATGTATCCGCAATTACTTGAACAATTGGTTGGCCACTTTATAGATGTCGAGGCCGTGAATCAGTTCGAAGACCCCGAGATCATTTCTTTAAGAAATCATACATTCTTCTTGGCCACAAGCTTCTGCCCACAAATTTCATCTACCCGAGATTTACCTCATCCGTTGGTCTATACATTTATCAAGATGGCAGCGGGAGAACGCCTCCTACAAATCAAGGAATAAGTCGAGTTGTACGTAGTACAACATGGCCCTAACCGGAACCTGGAAGATTTCATTGAGCAAGGCTGCGTAGGTAGCAATTTGCTCCAAATCTTTGTCTTTTCTTTTTCCTGTTTTAAAATCTATCACGACCACCTCTTTGGCTTTTTTCCACACTTTATCGGGTTGCTTGATTTCATTTAAACCCGCAATAATGCGCTGCTCATTGTATTGTTCGAGCACACCCTCAAATAAATTTTCTTGCTCGATTTTCTGCCAAAAAGAACGTGCGCCCTTTTGTATTTCTTCTAGTTGCTCAGTTGCAACACTCCCCTCTTCTAAAGCCAATTGCAAGGCCTCATTGAGGGCTTCGGGTGTTTGACAAAGCGCCATGACGCGATGAAAGGCCAAGCCAAAAAGTTGTTCGGTCGCATCTTTTTCTGACTGCTGCATAAAAGCCAAAGACGGATACCAAAGCGGCTCTTGAGAAGTCTTTGGGTGATAGAACAAGGTGTCTTGACTTTCTTTCTGACCCTCAAATGCAGAAGGGTTTCCGATGGTTAAAACATTGGGTTCTTCCCAGTGCAACGGTAGTTTTTCTAGTGCGGCATGAATCTGGGCACCAAAGCCCGATTTTTTGTGGTGGTTTAACACGTATAATCGGAGTTCTGGGCGGGTTAAAGCCACATAAAGTAAATTGAGTTTATCGAGATAAATTGCCGACAGTTCTTTGTCTTTGAAATCCTTGTATTCCGGGATATGACCACTCGGATACGCATAGGTAAGGTCGGGGCCGACCGGAATTAAGAATTTTGCCTGACCATGGATATCTATTTTAAAATCAAGGCTCGGGATGATCACTACCGGAAACTCAAGACCTTTAGCTTTGTGAATGGTCATGATGCGAATTGCTTCGGTAGATTCTGGCATTTGCAGGGCCAACTTATCTTTTTGCTGATCTATAAAATCGAGGAAAGGTTGCAGCTCTGCATTTCGGCTTAGTTGAAATTGAAAGGCAACATCAAAGAAATGATGCAAATAAGGGTCTTTGGCGTCATCTAAACCAAGAATTTGGGCCACTTTTTGCAGAAGATCGTAAAGGTGTTCATAGGGCATAAACAAAGCTTGTTCGGCTCCGAAATAGGTTTTGTAAAATAGGTTTTCATCAAAAACCCTGTACTTTTTACCTTCTTTCTCTTTCTCCACAAAATAACTCAGGTATTCGTTGACATCGAAATTTCCTTTGAATTGAAGAAAAGCTTCCGCAAAACGTTTGCCTAATGTGGGGTTGGAAGGCCGAGCTCTTTTCTTGAGATAAAGCAGCATAAGTTGAACAGCCGGATGCGCGTAGATCAGCAATGAATCTTGAGAAACGACTTGATATCCCTCTGCAGTAAGCATTTGAGCAAGTTCGTTTCCTTGCTTGTTGGTTTCAGTCAGGATACAGATGTCACAAGGCCTGAAATCGTCGTTTAATACTTCGGTAACAAATTGTATGATTTTTTCATGAAGGATAGGTTTTGGCAGTTCATTGACCAAAGATTCTATCCGAATGTATCCGTTAGCTGAAGATTTTGGGGTTTGGCCCAGTTGGGCATAGAACGGTTGCTGATTTGGAGCCAATTGTTTGGCCAACTCAGTAAATAACACATTGTTAAATTGAACGATCTCTTGCGCAGATCGATAGTTGTCAGATAGTGTTTCTTTTAAGCCGCTGTCTTTAAATCGCTGGCTCATATGAGTCAGTTGCGCATCGTTTTCTGGATTGTAAAGCCCCGGGAGCTCTACAAATTGTTCGGCTAAACCATTGTTGAAGCGATAAATACTTTGCTTGGCATCGCCCACTATTAGATTTTGGCGCTCATAAGAAATGGCTTCGAGTACCAACGGAATGAGGTTGATCCATTGCAAGCGTGAGGTATCTTGAAACTCATCGAGTAAGAAATGTTCGTAGCGGATACCAAGGCGTTCATAGATATAGGGCGCTTGTTCGCCTTTCACCAGCTGGCTGATCAGCTGATTGAACTCAGAGATTCGGATTTGCTGCTGCGCGGTCATGAGGGCCTTGGTTTGCTGCGCTACATACTGCAACAGAGCAAGATTGTAAAAGTTTTTGCGACGCACTTCGAGCACGCTGTAGGCAGCAAACTCCTGCTCGTAAGCAGGATGCAAACTCAAAAGGGCTTCGTTGAGGTCTTGGGGTAAATTGAATTTATTGATTTCGAGTGCGGCAAGCTGGGTATTGCTAAAAAACGGGCCTTTGAGTTTGCCAAGGCCCCAGTTTGGGTCAGTGGCCAAGGCTTCCATGCGTTTTTGATCAGTCTTATTTTTAAAATTGGTCTGAATAAAGGGTGCCAACTGGTCTGAAAGCGCCTTACACTTTGCAATAAAAGAAGCCTTTACTTGCTCTGCTTCATCTTTAATTTCTTTGTATTTTTCTTGCGAATAACTTGTTTGCAAGAGCTGTTGCACTTCTTTTACATTGCGTTCTTTACTGAGGATCTCTGCAAATTGTTGTAATGATTTTTTGAAGTCCCAGGATTCACCTTCGCTTACTTTGGTTTTTGCATAAGCCAACATCCAGTCGCTCAGTTCTTTGGCGTCGGGTTGCCCCAACTGAGAAACGAGAAGATCTATGACCTCCTCCATGACAAGTTTGTCATTCATCACAACCTCAAAATCTGGCATTAGGTCGAGATCTCGGCTAAAAGAACGAATGAGCCTTAAGTTGAATTTATCGATAGTTGAAATATTGAAATCTTCGTAGTGATGCAGGATTCCTTGCAGTGCGCCTAAGGCATGTTCTTGCAATTGGCCTTCAGTCATGCTCGTTTGGTCGAGCAGATCTTTGGCCAATGCTTTGGATTTTTTATCGGCTTTATTTGGATGTGCCAACCCGCTCAGTGTTTGCAGTATACGCTCCTTCATTTCATTGGCCGCCTTGTTTGTGAAGGTCATGGCAACAATACTCCTGAATTTTTGGCGATAATTGGGATCTGTGAGCAAGATCTTAAGATACTCTAAGACAAGGCGATGCGTCTTGCCGCTACCGGCAGACGCAGCGAAAACTCGGAGTGCTTTTGTTGGGTTTTCAGACATCAATGATTTTTCAACGAAGAATTCCTAAAATTAAGAACAATTTGAGCGTTTTGACGTATTTTTGTTAGATGAGGAACTTATTTTTAACAATACTCTCACTTGCTTTTTTAAGCGCTTGCCAAGACGACAAACCAGTGGCTGAAAAAACCTACTTACAATTAGACCTTCAGCCGGTTTATGGCACTCAAAAATTTTACATGGACAGCCTTTACACAACCCCTGAAGGATATCTATTAAAATTTTCCGAACTCAAATGTTATTTCACCCTATTTGCCAATCAAGATTCTAGCTTGCATCAAGCCAGTCTTTTTGACTACCGCGAAACCGGTTCACTACTTTTCAAAAAAGAAGGGAATTATAAAACTTTTCCAAAACTCAGCGCGGTTCTTGGCGTAGACACCACCCTCAATCATCAAGACCCTAGTGGGTTTCCTACAAATAGCCCACTTAACATTAGCAATGCGGGCTCTATGCATTGGGGCTGGAATCCTGGCTATATTTTTCTCAATATTGAAGGGAAAGCAGACACTATCCCTGATGGTATCACCAACACCGATCTCTCTTTTAGTTTTCATATCGGCACAGATTCCTACCTCCAATACCTACAATTTGACAACATCAATTGGCAAAATTTAAGCACCAATACCTGGCAGTTTAAATTGAAACTAGACCTCCTTGCTTTTCTCAATGCAGGTGCAAACTCAATACACCTCAACACCGAGTACCTCACCCATAGCGGAGCGGGTCAGGCAGCACTTGCGCAAAAAGTAATTACCAACTTTAAAAATGCAATAAGTCCATACTAATGTCAAGACTTTACGCTCTTTTCATTTTAGGCGTTCTGATGCTCAGCGCTTGCAAGAAGGACCAAACCACCTTCCAACCAAGCCCGTATTTTCTTGAAATTCCAAATCATTTTCCGCAAATGCTCATACCGCCAGACAATCCCATGACCCAAGAAGGGGTTGAACTCGGACGCTGGTTGTTTTATGAAAAACGCCTAAGCGGCAATGATTCCATGAGTTGTGCAAGTTGCCATGTTCCTCAACACGGCTTTTCAGACCCAAACAAATACTCCACCGGGATTGATGGAATTATGGGCAACCGAAACTCTATGGCGCTAATTAACCTTGGCTGGGACAACTTCTTTTTTTGGGACGGTCGCGAAAGCACCCTAGAAAAACAAATTTTACAACCCGTCATCAATCCTATTGAAATGCACCAAAGCTGGAAAGATGCCGTCTACAAATTAGCATTAGACATCGACTACCGCAATCGCTATTTCAAAGCTTTTGGCGAACCTGGCATCGACTCTACCAAGACCGCAAAAGCGCTTGCACAATTCATCCGAACCATGATTTCATCGTCGTCAAAATACGACGTCATGTATAAATATGAAAATGGCATGCCGCTCAACAGCACAGAGCAAACCCTATTGCAGCAAGTTGATCTAGAAGAATGGGCGGGCTATGACCTCTTTAAAAGTTTAAACGGCGCCGATTGCTTTCATTGCCATAATGGCCCACTGATGCGCGTCAAAAAATACAGCAACAACGGGCTTGACGCCAACTTTACAGACCTCGGTAGAGGGGCCATCACGAATAACCCAGAAGACAACGGTAAATTCAAAGTACCAACACTCAGAAACATTGCCCTCACTGCACCCTACATGCATGACGGCCGTTTCCAAACCCTGGACGAAGTCATTGAGCACTATTCCAGTGGTGTTCATGTTTCGCCAACTATTGATCCTCTTATCGAGTACGCCAACCAAGGCGGGGTGCAATTGAGCGCACAAGAAAAATACCTACTTAAAAAGTTCTTACTGACCCTTACCGACTACTCGTTTATCAACAATACTAAATTCAAAGACC
>JBDLPT010000012.1:0-217255 GCA_039800945.1 Bacteroidota bacterium
TTTGAGATGTATTGGTAAGCGCATAGCTTTCGCCCAAACAAATCGTGTCGCTTGTCGGAAAAATCGGGTTTATCTGAGCATTGATCACCACCGTTAAAGAAGCGGTGTCAGCACACTGCCCTGCACTTGGTGTAAAAACATAGGTCTGGGTAGTGGTATTAGAAATAGCTGGTGCCCATGTTCCGGATATGGCGTTCAAAGAACTGCTTGGCAATGAAAAGCTGGTTCCCTGGCACAGCGGCCCTACCCCAACAAACTGAGGTTCAATAAGCGCACTACCACCCGAAGTGATCGTAAAACTTACGGTGTCGGTGCAACCAATATTGGAGGTAGCTACACAATTATATACCCCCGGACACAAACCCGAAATAGCAGCTGCGGTACCAATACTTTGCCCCGCTGCATTGAGCCATTGATAAGTATAGCCTGGAATTGAACCTGTAGCGCTTGCCACTGCCGCACCTGTGCAATTGCAAGAAAGTGGCTGCGTAGTTTGCACGGTTAACTGCAAGGGGGTTATCGGCAAACAGGCATTATTAAATTGGGCAATGTATCCTGCATTGGCCACATTATTGGGCAAGCCTGGTGTTTGGGCATTGGAACCACACGAGGCCACGTTGGTGCATCCAGCAGACCAATTGCTTTGCAGGTTCGGGTTGCTGCCATTGAAATAATATACGGTAGTTGCGCCACTGCCGCTAAAATAGATCTGATTATTGGTGTTTGCTGAGCCGTAACAAACCGAAAACACTTCACAACCACCTAGATCCACAATGCGTGCGCAGTCGCCGCCATTGGCTAAAACCGTATTGTTCCAGTTGCCACCAGGCGTCCAGTTTACATTTGGATATGAACACGCTACTGCACCTGGAGTGGTAGCGTTGGATTCTAAGAGTTGTGCGTTGTTCATCGGGACAACTAAGCGGCAATTGCCATCATTAAGGCTGATATCCGGTGCAGGAAGCGCCGCATTGACATCTTGATCGTTATAGAGCACAATGATGGTGCCTACAGGAACACAGGACCAAAGCGTATGATTAGAAAACCGAACGGCCCCAGGAGCAACGCCTGTACCAGTTGGGCCACCATGATATCCACTGTTGTCGTCAAAAATCCAACCCCTGATATCCAAACAAGGCGGCGTAGCAGAAGTACAAACATAGGTAACGGTATCGCTGGCCACGAGTAATTCTACGTATTCTTTGTTGCCAGACGGGCCATTCGATAACTCATTGACTATCAATGTTTGAGAAAAAACATTAACATTCAAACCAATAAGGAAAACTATGAAAAAGGAGAGGAAAAATTTCAATTGCACTAATTAAAGTGCAAAATTGGGATTTTATTCTCTTATACCCGTAAAAATACGGTACTATTTACAATTTAATAATGCAAATACCCAGAATATTGAACTTATTTCTGTATCACAAGATTCCAATACTGCTGTTCGCTTATTGAATTCAATAATAATCGATAGCTCCCTGGCGCCACACCATTTGGCAGCAGAATATCGTAATGGTTATTCCCTTCTAGTTGAGCAGCATAAATCAATCTACCCAAGGCATCATAACAAGTCATAAGATATCTATCTAGCGTAGGAACTTCAATTTGAAAAGTACCACCATTTGGATTTGGCCAAAGTTGAATTCCCTTGAGTGCATACTCCTCTACTCCAACAGGATCAACAGTTAGGTGAATGGTTAACAAACTATCACAACCATTGGCCGCAAATAATTGCTGCTGATATTGCCCCGACTGCGTATAAATTTGACCGTTGAGTTCTAGGGTGTCTGTCACGGTGGTATCTAGCGTAAACTGTGTACTTGGCAGCAATTCTAGACTATCAATAACATTCAGTGGGCAAGCGCCTGGCAGGTTCAATTGATATTCAAAATAATGCCAACCTGCAGCAGACGTAGCAGGATTGAAACTTGAACCAGTTATAGTAGCACTAGTCAGTACTCCACCAGCAGGCTGGAAATCTACTGTAAGAGGTGCATCGTGGTCACACATGGTGGCCGGTAGGTTGTTGGTGCTGCTCAAGACTTGCAAAGCCAAAATTTGCGCAGGAACATCTGCGGTATCTGTACATGCAGTTACATTGGTTAGGTGCACGTTATAAGAACCCGCTTGGGTAGCTGTATAGGTGTTTTGAGTAGCGCCAACAATGAGCTGACCATTGAGATACCACTGAATTTGAGCAGCGGCTTGCGTTTGCAAGAGAATTTGATCTCCAGGGCAAAATGTTTGTGCACTTTGGGTAATTGAAACTGGAGCCTGAGGTACCACCAGCGTAAAATTATAGCTGTTGTTTGAAGAATCTTGCAGACACGCAAAACTGACCATCACGTTGTAATGCCCAGACATCGTAGGTACAAAGTTATTAGCCGTTGCCCCTGTAATCGGCTGGCCGTTTAGATACCATTGATAGCCCAACGGACTAACAGCTAGGGCATGTAAAGCCACCGGAATACCTTGGCAGTTAGCGGCATCTTGGGTAATATATGGATCTTGTGTAGGCAAGGCCGTTACAAAAATACTATCGTAAGCAGTTGCACCACAATATCCAGCAGGCGCAACGGTGTACTGAAAATATTTCCATCCGGTTCCTGCACTCGCGGGATTAAAAGAACCATTTGAAATGCCTTGACCCGTTAGAATTCCTCCTGCCGGCAAGAAATTTAAAGGCAAAGGAGTTGCATTGGCACAAATTTGAGATGGATGAACAGGAGTTTGAATGATCACCTGAGGTAATATTGCTAATTGCAAACCAACCGCGGCTGTATCAGAACAGCCTAAAATATTAGTGACACTTACATTGTAGTGGCCTGGCAAACTTGCTGAATAGGCACTTTGGGTGGCACCAGAAATGGCTACACCATTTAAATACCATTGATAAGAGGCCCCTGCAGAAGCCGTAAGGACCTGAGATTGCCCTGAACAAATGGTATTGTTTCCTGTAATTAAAATCGTGTTTGCACCAGTAATTAATACAAAATTATATGGCACCATCAAGGTATCCTGACTACACGTATCGGTGACCATTACATTATATAAGCCACTGATTGTGGGTGTGTAATTTTGAGATATTGCACCAGGTATGAGCTGGCCGTTTTTATACCATTGATAACCAGTTCCTTGCCAGGCGTGCAAAGCCACAGGGGTGCCCTGGCAGTTGGCTGGATCTTGCGTAATTTGCCTTGTGCAAAATTGGGTATTGTAGGCATTCAAGAACCCACTTTGTAGAAAATCCAGTTTGTTCCAGGCGCCACCTACCAATGTTCGATTGGAGGAACTGCGCATAATGGCTGCACCAAAACTTTTTCTACTAATTGAATCAGTAAGTTTTATTGACGATAATTGATCGCCGTAATAGCTGATGAAATTGATCAGGGCGTCTGAATGGGTGGTGTCATAAACAATGGCTCCAGTCAAACAAATCACTTGTTTCTGGTCATTGACCGCCATATCTCTAAATTGCAGGTTTGGGTATTGAACAGAATCGGCATAGTATTGCCACAATATTGAACCGTTTGAGGGTTTGACACAAATCAGGTGGATTTTATTGTTGTGCTGAGCTGCTAAAACCAAGTGCTGATTTGAATTTTCTGCAATTCGGCGAATAGAACCTTGCGAAAAATTAATGTCATAAGTAAAAACATTTGCTGCGATATCATAACGTACGATGCGTTCTGATAAATTAGTGTGTTGGCCCACTAAATACAAAACATTGTTTTTCAGATACATATCGTTAATCGACTTAATATTTGGAACTAACTTTAAAAGTACATTGGCGCCTCCATTTTTTGGTATTTTATATATGCCGCCGAAAATTACCCCGATATAATAATTAGCATCATAATTCACCATAATATTGAGCAACGACCCTTCTTTTAGGTATTCTCCATGCAAAGTAGTAACAGCCCCTGTAGTAGTTGCGCCATAGGTCCAGCGCTTTATATATTGTATTCCTGCTTGCTTATAACAAATGAGCATATTGGTTTCATTAACTTCCACCTCTCGATAACTAAAGTCAGTGGAGCCAACAGTCTGAAGAATCGAATTGATGAGAACTCCTGTTGCTCTTGAAAAAACCAAATAACGGGTATGTGTCACGGTTGGGGTACCGTTCATTGGAAGAATCGGATACTTCTTGTAAGATATCACAGCACCAACATAACTTGCTGAAACATCAAATAAACCCACCACAACAGATCCTGTATCGATGTAATTGGTCTTCCAAATGACACTATCCTGATTATTTCGCGCTTCAATCAGTAATTCATTACCATGTTGCTTTAGCACATAATTAGTATCACCAAAACGATCCATTTGAACCACATAAGACTGGTTTGAAAATTCAGCATTGACCCGATCATCGCTAATCTTCACCCCTGTTGCCGGATTAAATTCTACCCGATGCGCCCAAGTATTGTAACCAACCTCATTTAATGTTCCATAAGCCAAAGATCTAGTAGGCGTTGACCAATTAACCTTGCCCACACTGTAGTAATCAGGCCCAGCATAATTATTCAACATTTCGGTGAAATCGTTGAGTTTAGCACCTGTGGTTTTATCAATATTCATTACAAACCAGGTTCCAGGTTCGTAATTTGACGATCCGTAGTAGCCCGTAGCGCTGATATAATTGGCACAAGAAAAATCAAAATCCAGCGCTGCTCGGTTATAGGCCATCGACATGCCATTTACTTGTGCAGGCGAATGGTCGGTAAGCCAGATCAAGGCACCCGTATTTTTATTGATTTTGACTAAATATACTTTCGAAATAACGCTCCCTACACCTGAATGCCCAAACAAATAGTAAAGGTAGTCGTCATCTTCTTTCATTTGCTTGAAATTAACACCTGTTAACAGAAACGCACCTTGAATTTTAGTACTCCAAATAATGTTTCCGGTTTGAGGATTGATTTTAAAAACTGTATGGTAAGAAGAGCCTACAGTTTTCCTCCCCAGTAAAATCAATTGCCCTTCGTTATTTAAATATGCGTGGCTAATTTGATCCGCAGAATTCGGTAAGGCCGTTGATAAATTCTTTCGCCAAAGCACATCGTTGGTATTGAACCGATTGTATTTTGTGAGGATAGAATCGTTCCAAACAATTAAGTTATTTTGAACATCCGTAACAATGCCATTTGTATTATAACTCGTTCCGATGAGCACGGTTTGCGTGGTGTCTCCGGTTACTTTATTGATTTTTGCCATGCAACGCTGTTCGTAACTGCCATTTACATTATAATTATAAAGCCCCAAAAGGGTAGTTGAGTCGAAGTCCACAAAGCGCAAGAAGGTCCCAAAACTATAAGCTCCGGAAAGACCTTGATTGAAGGCTTTGTGATACATGATTTTTCCGGTAGATATCTGAATCCGCCACAAATAACGAGGGTAAGTAGTTTCTGTCAAGAGGTTGGCATAAACATACCCATCTTTTGAGGCGCAAACTTCAAAGACGGGGTTAATTAAATTACTTCCGAGAATAATGCTCGGATACGTAGACCAAAGGATATCACCTGTGTTGTTGGTGCGCATGATTACCGGCGTTTGGTAGGTTCCTTTTTTGATAAAACCATACAGGATCATGTTGTCGTCATCGAGGATAATTTTTCCATCGATGCGCGTAAGCTCTTGGAAAGAAGTATCGTGGAACTCATGCGTAAACGTCGGGGTTTGTGCAGAAAGTATGCCCGCAAAACCAAAAAATATGAAAGCTAAAATGTGGCGCATACTTAATTAATTGTAATAGAATCTGAAGCCGTACAGGTACCCATATATTGCAGGGTTACCGAATAGGTTCCGGGCGTAGTTACTAAAATTTTATTGGTGGTTTGACCTCCCGACCAAACATAATTACCATAGGCCAACTGCGGCACAGCTAGTTCTTTTTGAGTAGAACATTCTAAGTATTTTTTCTCTTTGATTTCGAGGTCAGTGACATAATAGTAATTGATATCCTTTACCCCATTGGCCGGTAAAATATCGAGTAAGCCATTCGGGAAAATGGCTTCAAATTTGAGCTTGTAAAATGTTTGTTCGTTGAAATCAAAAGTGCCAAAATTGACTACAGCAGAATCACCAGGCAGAATATAAACCGGGTATATACTGGTGTTTTTGAGCGTGTTATTCAGGTACCACTTACCCGTAAAATAAGTAAACGTGTCTAAAGAATTATTTTTTACCCGTACCAATAAATTGTCTTGATCGATACACAAAGTGGAATCTGGGCTAATGATTTTTAATATTTTGATGTCGTTGTTATTCCCCGTTGGTATCGAAAACTCATCGGCACCAATATCTGGGATCGTGGTGCTTCTTGTTTGCCCATCGATATCTGTGGTCACACTGGTTAAAGGCAAAGCGGCACCATCGTGCGGAAAAGACCAACCCAAATGCAAATCATTAGGATTAAGGTAAACTGGCTGACCATACACACTATTTGCTTCAATGGTTGGGTATAACGCTTGAAATTGTGCAATGGTGTTGGCATAAATATTAGAGCCCAACTTTATCACTAAGCCAGAAGTGTTATAATAGGCATTATTGCTATTGTTGTTATTGAGATAAGAGGTGCCTAAATAATTGACGCAAAGCCCGTTTACCGCATCGAAAATATTATATCGAATGACTTGATTACTCGATTGACTGATGGTAACACAGGTTAAATTTAAACCTAACGTTTTAAAGGTATTATACAAAATATCGGTGCGAAGGCTATTTATTCTCAAACATCCACCGTCAGTATTTCTGATCATGTTGTTTTTAATCGTTACCCGATTTGCCGAGGTGGTGTACACGTCTGAAACATCAATTGAATAATTAGATGCTGCTGAATTGATTTTATTTTTTTCAATCAGAACCGGAGCCAAACTAGTTACCATGACAATATCTTTGGTGCTACCAACAACCGAAAGTTCATTACCTATTATGCTAAAATTACTCAATTTGGCCAAACTCATACTGCTAGTGGCTGTACCCAAAAATTTATTGTAGTGAATGTAGATATTTGTGTTATGAGTATACCCAGAACTCATAATAAACCAATTCGGCGTATTCTCAAAGCGGTTTTTTTCTATATAAATATTATTTGCACCTACGTTATTAGAAGATGAGCCAAGATTTGATGCAATTTCAACTCTACCGCCAAGTAATATACAATTAGAAATTTTGATGTCGGTGGTGAGATAAGCAATGGTAATTAGACATGGAGACGTATAGGCGCCAAGATTTTCAATGGTTAAATATTTAAATTGAACATGCTTTGCACCTAACAAGTAGAATATCCTTGACTGAGTTGCCGATGTTGTAAAATTGATCGTTACGGCAGTGCTGTCATTGGCTTGCGACTTAAAGAGTACGTTGTTGACGGCGCTTGTTCCAGCAATGGCCCCAATAGTGACCGCCTCATTGTAGGTCCCAGATAAAATATTCATGGTCACCGGACCACTCACGCCATTGGTGGTGAGCGCGCTGGCGGCTGCAGAAATGGTAGGGTAATCTCCTCCAGAGCCTATGGTGTAGACTCCAGAGAGTGCCTGAGAAAAAGCAGTAAAGGAGGTTATGAGTGAAAAGAAGAGTGCGAAAAGTAAATTCTTCATTTAAAGTATCTGATTTAGAATCAAATATACTTCATAAAATAATTTCATCAAAACTTAAAACTAAAGCCAGTGAGCAACCCAACCGACTGATAACGGTTCATGATCGTACCATTGTCTACTAAATTTCCGAATGTGCGGCGGTAGATGGGTGCAATACTTACATTAACATGATCAGATACCGAATAAATCAATTCGAGTTGTAACTGCCCATTTTTTGACCACTTTTGGGAACTCACCAACTCTACCTGATTCAATAAGGGCTGAATGTAAGCCCCAGAAGTTTTGAGACCATAGCCCATTGCAAATCCAACGGAAGGTTGAAAGACGACCTTTTTCAAAGGAATTTGATAAGCTAGTGCGAGTGGCACTTGAACATATTGATAACGGTTGGTACCCTCCACTGAAATAACATCGTATTTATATTGCTCGCCCCATTCTAAGTATTGCACACCAGTTTGAATGACCAGATTTTTCAAATAAAACTGATAGCGCAAATTGAAATCCCAGCTCGAGGTTTGACGCTCAGAAACACTGCGGAAATTCCGATACAAATGTGGGTCGTAGCCTGCAAGCGCGGCGGTACTTTCAGGCACCTCAAAACTTGAAAAAATTCCACTCACACCAAATTGCAAGCCGACACTGTGCTTCGCTTGCCCTTGTTTTGGATGCAACTGATCGAGCGGGATTTCTTTGTTCACCTTTAAATCAATTGGAGCGGAGGAAATTTCGCTTGGGGTTGCATCTAAAATTGTTATTTCTGCTGGTTTGGTATTTTCAGTAGGTTGCTGATTTTTGATTTCTTTTTCAGCATTTGAAGTTAAACTTGAGTTTAAAGCTATAAGATCAATATTGCTTTGAACTTCAGTTGAAGCCCGGGTTAAAGATTCATCTCGATTTTTAACACGAGTTGAAGATGATAACGGTAATGAAGTAATTGTTGTTATGGCTGAAACCTGAGGGAATTTACGCTTGAGAGAAGCATTTGAAATTATGGATTGATCTTGAATAGGAATTCGTGATAAAGATGCTGATTGAGATGATGAATTGGATGATTTAGATGATAATTTAGCTGAAGTCGGAGCTGAAGTTTGCTTGAGAGCTGAACTTTTAGTAGCGGTTTGATATGGAGAACTATTTCGATTTGAGGCATTTGAAGCTCCGAAACTTGATTTATTTGAATACCCAATTAAACCAGCAACGATTACAACGGCTCCTAAAACAGACCACACCCACCAAGCTAAAATGGGCTTGCGTTTTTTCTTTTCTAGCGCGTCGAGGCGCGCTTCAAGATCTTGAAGAAAAGCCGAGTTTGGCGCTTCGTTTTGTGGCAAAAGCACAGTTTCAAATAGCTTATCCAACGGATTTTTTTGCTGCTTTTTCATTTTGATCAATAATGAGTTCTTTTAATTTTTTTCGGGCCATTTTGGTGTGCCACTTGGAGGTTTCTTCCGTAACACCTAGCATGGCAGCAATTTCCTTGTGCGCATAACCTTCAATGGCAAAAAGGTTAAAAACCAGACGCGCAGGCTCCGATAAATGCTGCAAAAGCCCTTGCAATTCTTCTTGGGTAAAAACTGCGGCGGACTGAAAATCTTCTGCGCCTCTGTCTTCAACCGCTGCATCGAAACGATATAAATTCTGATAGCGTTTGTTTCTGCGGTATTCGTCGATGATTTCATTTGAAATGATGCGTAGGATCCAGCTTTGAAAGCGCCCTGTTTCATATTGTTGTAAATTCTGAACTGCTTTTACAAATGCATTATTAACGACCGTCATTTGCTCCTCGGAATTGCGGTAATAGCGCCTTGCTACACTAATGAGCACCGGATAACACAACTGATACAACTCTAGTTGGGCGCGGCGTTGGCCTTGAGCGGCCTCATTTAATAATTGTGTAGTGGGTTCTTGCATATTTTGCGCAACACTTAAAGGTAACGTAAATTAGTCGTAGAAGGTGTAGTGTAACTTTTAAAGCCCTAAAATTGTCTTAGGTTCGAAAGCTTTTACAAACCAATGTTTAAAAAATTCCATCTTTACCTTCTATCAAAAACTAGTATGAACGCTATCTACAAATTTTCATTATCACTTTTCTTTTTACTTCCTCAATTACTTTTTGCACAATCTTTCAATGACCTCAGGTCTTCCCTTGCATTAAACAATCCTGCCTATCATCCCGACTTCAAAATTCACGGAAAAGGTTATGTAGGCTCTGACCTAATGGCCAATACAGGAATGTTTTTCAGCACGGGAAGTAAGTATGTTTTGTACCAAAATTTCTTGCGCTATCAAATAAGTTTGGGCAAATGGAAAGTAGGTGTAAATGCAAGCAATTTGAATTATGTGGGGCAGCACAATCTCGGGTTGGGCCTGAGTTTAGGCCGTGATTTTCAGGTCAACCAAGATTTCAATTTCAGGATTGCAGCAACAGGTTTTCAGCAAAGTGGTTTCATAGACGGAAGCGGGCAAATACCCAATTTTTACGGCGTACAAATCGGGGCGCAAGCCAATTATAAAGACTGGAGTTTTTATACTTCGGCAGGTTCCAACAGATTCAACGCTGGTGCCACCAACCGATTTGATTTGGACAGCACCCAGCATTTCATTTCTACCGTATACTATGAGCAATTCTTCGGTTTTCAAAGTTTAGGTGCCAATGTGATATATCAATACAAAGCGCTTTCTTTATTACTCGGCGGGACCTACCGCAGTTGTATGACCGGAGCAGGCTATCAATTTAAAAATGGGCATTCCTTCATGTTAAGTTCCAAATGGGAAAGAAATTTACTGAGCACCGGCCAACAACTCAACCTACAACTCGGTTATCATTTTTCTCTGACACATCGACCAACGGCCAGACAATTTACCGGAACCCCCTCCTTTTAATACTAAAAGTCAGGGTTTTGCGTTAAGGGTACATGAAAAATTGCGCTACCCATTACCTTTTCTATTTCCTGTTTACTTTTTTATTTTCGCCAGTTTTTAGTCAAACATGGGAGCTGAACCCCAACTTTCCTGGCATTGCTCGTGACGACGCAGCTGTTTTTAGCATGGGTCATTTGCATTTTTGTGGCACCGGCCGCGGCAGCGATTTTGCCTGTACCAAAGATTTCTATTGCTTCAACTCCCTAACCAACACTTGGTCAAACGCTCCGGCCTTACCCGAATGGCAAGAAAGACAATACGCTACAGGTTTTAGCTACCAAGACAACGGTTATATTCTGGGCGGAGAAAATTGCCTAGGGTCTTACCTTAAAAATTTCTGGCGTTTTGACCTTCAAACCTATACTTGGCATGCCTTACCAGACTTTCCTGGTGCGGGCAGAGCAGGTGCGCAGCATTTCATCCTTAATGACATTTTATATTGGGTTGGTGGCCGAAATGATACCGGAATTCTCAATGAAGTCTGGTGTTATCATTTTGCTACTCAAATTTGGGAACCGCTCAACATCCTTCCTTTTGATGGGATTTGGCGAGGCATCGGATTTTCAAATTCTTCGAATGGTTTTGTAGCTTGTGGGCGCACCAATTTTCAAAATCAGAGCGCTTGGAATGCCGAAACTTGGCAATACGACCCGCTTATCGACCAATGGAACAACTTCACAGCTCAACTCAATCTTGGAACAAGAATGTATGTTGGGGCTACTCAAAAAGATTCATTGTTATTCGTTTTTGGAGGAGTCGACCAAAATGACACCGTGCTGAATTCCCTTGAAAAGATAAATCTCAACTCGTATCAGCTCGAAACACTAAGCTCTTTTCAAAACGCCCCAAGAAAAGGCTGTGTGGCTTTCTTAGGAAGCGATTTCTTTCACCTCAGCACAGGTATTTCTGGTGTAGAGCGCCTTCAAGAAACATGGCGAATTGCCTATTCTGCCCAAGCCTCTAGCCCGACCTTTCAAGGTGCTGAATGGACCATTTCTTGTTTTGAAAACAAGCTCATGATTGAAGTAAGTTCACCGATGATTGGGCAAGCACTTTTCATCAAAGACTTGCAAGGGCGTGTCATCAAAAACGTGCACTTGACACAAACTATTCAAGAAATTGTCCTAGAAGATTTACCTTCGGGGCTCTATTTGGCTGAAGTAAAACAGCAGGCTAAGCCTTTTTATCATTGAGCTGAGTCAAGCTCCACCTCGATTTCTTCGTTTTTAAAAGTGTAATAAAGCCGTGCATTTTTGATTTCAAATGTGGCGCCTGCCCAGACCGTAGTAGTTTTGTATACCTGAATAGCTATTCCTGTCTGAAGGTTCAATTTGTAAAAAACAAAATGGAAATTTGTCGGCGCGATGATATACAACTCACCTCTTTGCTCGTCTAGCAACATTTCTTTGCGTTTAACCGACTGAATTCCTTTGCTTTTCAAGACTACTTCTTTGGAAGAAATCAAACTTCCATACATCGACAATTTGGTAAGACGTTCTGCTTGAGCACTCATTACTAAAAGCGTATCAGATCTATGGAATAATAGCGGATTAAAGGCTTCAGCTGGTCTATCTGCAACAAAAACATTTTTGCATAATTTACCTGGTTCAATCAACAAACTTGGTAGCATTTTATTCGAATAATAAAGTGTCGAGTGGAGATTTCTGAAAGTTGGAGAATAAGCCTCGTTTGGATGCGTGGCTAAATTCACAGAACTGCTCCTTGTATTTCGGGGGTCCAAATTCCAAGTGGGGTCTTGCCTATTTGCAAGCACTTTTACCGTTAACGGATTTTGGATCCATTCTGCAATATCATAAAAGGAAACCTGAACAAACTGATCTGCTGGAAAAAAATCAGGGCGATACCAAGTATCTGAAATTCCACTTTTAGGATATTTAGGCAGAGGGTCATCACCATACATCAAATTCATGATCATCAGCGTCTTGGAATCCAAAATTGCACTGAGCGAATGCCCATTTGCTTGCAAAGAAAAACTCATGGGGTTTAAATGAAGGGCTGCACAAGCCAAGGTAAGATCGGCACATTTCCCCGCCAAGGTCGGAACTAAATTATTTTGAACAGCATTCAGTCGTTGAATCGGCAGTTGTTGTATAGCAAAGTCTTTATTATTTTTCTCTTCAAGGTTTGAAAATAATGGACTCTTTATTTTAATGATTTCGATATAATTTGAGTGATCTAGCTTCAAATTAGATTCCTTCTGCAGAACCAATCCTTTTTTGAATAATTGGACATTTTTTTTAACGATTCGCTCTTTTTTTACGCGAGGGCTACTGTTCTTTTCTTGAACCGGTGCTGACTTACTTCTGGTGAAAACGAACCAACCGACCAAGACCAACACCGCCATCCAAAGGCTGTATTTCTTGATTTTTTTGAAGCGCTGAATGCGTTGGCGTTTGCGCTCAAAAAGCGGCCATGTTTGCTCGGCCAAGGCTTGGTATTGCTTTGAATCAGTCATGGCGCATTGTTTTTTTAAGCTGTTGTTTGGCAAATTTCAAATGCCAGCGAACGGTAGCTAAGTTCATTTTTAAATGCTCAGCAATTTGGCGGGGTTTCATTTCTTCAAATACATAAAAACCAAAGACAAATCTTGTGGTGGGTGGAAGATCCTTTAAAATTTGTTCTACTCTTTTTTGTTCGATTTGGCGGTCGAGTTCAAATTCGAAGTCTGCTGTTTCAGCTACTTGCCCAGACAACTGAAAAGAAAAGAATTTCCAACGCTGATTTTTTCGGTAAAGATCGATAAGTTCATTTCTTAAAATGACAGACAACCAGGCCTCCATTGAAGTGCCGGGTGTAAATTGATCTAAATGTTTAAGGGCCTTGAGTTGGGCATTATGAACGGCCGTAAGTTGCTCATTTTGCTCTATAAAAAAACGACTCGCTTGGCGCATCAGGAACTCAAAATGTGCAAGATACCAGCTTTTGACAGCCTTCGGGTCTTGCCGCTTGAGTTGAAGAATAAATGTAGTGTCGTAGTGCATGGCGGGTCTTCTATGCACTAACGAGTGTCCATTTCAAAATGGGGTGGAAAAAATTTAGCTTCTGCTGTTGGCTGCAGCATCAAAGCGCATGAGCAGCAAGACGGCAAACAAGATACTGGCAAAAACCAAGTGCGCTGTTTGAACCAAACCAGGCATATCGGCATAGGCCAAAGCCACGCCGGTGCTAAGTTCTGCTGCAAGCAAATAAAATGCCGTATTGATTCTTGAATAGTGCCATTTTTTTCGGTTTTGCCAAAATAAATAACTCAACAAAATCAAAACCAACCAGCTAAAACTGCGGTGAATCAAAAAGGGCACACCTAATTGCTCAATCCATTCGGCTCTGGAGTAGCCTTTTTTAACTAGCGCATCGATGGCTTCGCGCACTTGCGTACCTAAAAACATTTGGTAAAAAGTAATGGCTAAAATGAGCCAATTAAGCCACTGAAATGATTTTTCTTGAGGGAGGTTTTCTGTGGTTTTGTTTTTTAATGAATGTAAAAAATACAATTGCAAACCAATGATCACTAGGGCTAAAAACAAATGCACGGTGATGGTCCAGGGTACTAAATTGGTGGCTACTACAATTGAACCAAACCATGCCTCAAGACCCATTAAAATCAAGTTAATTCCGGTGAGCAACAACCATTTACGCTTACGGTAAAAGATGAGGAGCCAAAAAAAGCTCAGCAACATGGCATTACCCGCTAAAAAACCGGCCAAGCGATTGAGGTATTCGGTCCAGGTTTTTCTGGGGTTAAATGCTTCTTCTTTATAAACCTCAGGGTCCTTAAGGATTTTTTGTGCGGTTTGATCAAAGCCCATTTTATCGAGCAAACGACAAAATTTCTCTACCTTCTTTTGTCTTTTCAACAAATAAGCCTCTTGGTAGTCTGCTGGTAGTTCGGTGAGTTCTGTAGGCGGAACCCATTTTCCAAAGCATTTTGGCCAGTCCGGGCAACCCATTCCGCTGCCAGACATCCTGACAAAACTGCCTGCAAAGACCACTAAAAAAATGAGGATCAAAACCACCCATTGAAAACGAAGAAATAGTCTAGAAACTTTCATAGTCCAAATTTACGAATATTGCGCTGCGCATTTTTCTATTTTTTACGCTTATTGTATCTTTGTGCTTTAGATACAACATGGAATTTAACTCCCTTACCGCGATCTCCCCTATTGACGGTCGCTACCAATCCAAAACCGCTGCCTTACAAGCCTATTTTTCTGAATTCGGTCTGATCCGTTATCGCGTGCTCGTCGAGGTAGAATACCTCATTGCACTCGTAGAAAGCGGCATTGCTAATTTGCAAAGTTTTCCAAAAGATAAATACCCTGCCCTGCGCGCCGTTTATCAAAATTTCACCCAGCAAGATGCCAATTGGATCAAAACCACAGAACAAACTACTAACCACGACGTCAAGGCTGTAGAATATTTCCTCAAAGAGAAAATGCAAGAGCTAGGCCTAGACGCCTATCTAGAATTCATCCATTTCGGGCTCACTTCCCAAGACATCAACAATACCGCCATTCCACTTTCTTTGAAAGATGGCTTGCAAGAAGTCTACATTCCGAACCTTGAAGAAATCATTGCCAAGCTGCGTGGGTTCGCGGCTGACTGGAAAGACATCCCAATGTTGGCGCGCACACATGGCCAACCTGCCTCGCCTACGCGCCTCGGTAAAGAAATTCAAGTTTTTGCCGAACGCCTCGACAAACAACTTATCAACCTCAAGTCCATCAAACTACCTGCTAAATTTGGTGGTGCAACCGGAAATTTCAATGCGCATTTTGTGGCTTACCCACAAAACAACTGGGTGGCTTTTGGCAATCATTTTGTCAACAATATCCTTGGTCTAGACCGCTCGCAAACTACCACCCAAATTGAACACTACGATCAATTAGCCGCTTTATTTGATGCCATGAAACGCATCAACAACATCATTCTTGACCTCGACCGCGATATGTGGACCTACATTTCGATGGAATATTTCAAGCAAAAAATCAAAGCGGGTGAAATCGGATCTTCCGCGATGCCACATAAAGTAAACCCAATTGACTTCGAAAATTCTGAAGGCAACGTGGGCTTAGCCAATGCACTTTTTGAACACTTGGCTGCTAAACTTCCTGTTTCTCGCCTCCAACGAGACCTCACCGACTCTACCGTGCTGCGCGTGGTAGGTGTGCCTATTGCCCATAGTTTAATTGCTTTTGGTGCCACCTTAAAAGGACTCGACAAATTGTTGCTCAACGAAGCACAATTGGCCCAAGATCTCGAAGACAACTGGGCGGTAGTTGCCGAAGCCATCCAAACCGTATTGCGTCGCGAAGGTTTTGAAAAACCATATGAAGCACTCAAGGGCCTTACCCGTAAAAACGAACGCGTAACCAAAGATAGCGTTCACGCTTTTATCGATGAGTTAGCCGTTTCTGAACAAATCAAGGCTGAACTCAAACTCATTACCCCTGCCAATTACCTTGGGGTTCAAATGGTACCATAGCCTATGCGATTATTCCTCCTCTTTGCCTTGTTGGCTTGCCATCTACCTGCAAGAACCCAAACTATAGATTGGCAATGGGGAGAGTTTTATCGATCCAAAGGGCAACTTTTGCAAGTGCTGCCCAATAATGGCCCTGACTTCAAAACCGTGCACACAAGCACTCAGTTTGGGGGCGGCCAATATGTACTCACCAAATACGAAGGTCTAAGCCCAAACATTGGTGCGAAAATCAAACCCGTTACCCCTAGCGGTTTTGGTTATTACCAACAATGCATGCTACTTGGCAACAATACATATGTTTTTATAGCCGATCGAGAAGGCAAAGAAATGAAGCTCTATGTCAAACAACTCGATGCTGAGCTCAATGAAATTGATGTGAGGGAAGTGGCTAACTACACTGAAAACAACCCTAACCCACTCCCCAATTTTTCAATCATACAGTCACCCGATTTTTCGCACTTTGCAATTTTCTACAATATTCCTGGACGCCACAACGGCGTAGACACCTATGGTTTCCGGGTCTATGATGCCGATTTTCAAATCAAATGCAGCTCAGAATATAGCCTGCCATTCGATGCCAAACTCAGTTCAATCGAAGATTTTTTACTCACCAATGACGGCATTCTTTTCGTAGGCGTAATTGAACTTGGTTTAAGTGAAAACCAAACCATTAAAACCCGAAAAGTTTTTAAAAATCTGCACATTTATGAACTTTCAAGAGATCAAATCAAAGATTTCACTTTTGAGCTAGACAGCAAGCGCATCACCAATCTCATCCTAAACTCTGACGGAAACAACAGCCTTACTGTTTTTGGCCTCTACAGCCATTCCGAATGGATGGATGCTCAAGATGGCTACTTCAATGCCCAAATTGACCTCCAACTAGACAGCGCAGTTTCAATTGGTTATATCCCATTCAGTAAAGAAATCATGCTCAATGAGCACAACGCTGCCGAACGCATGCGTTTGGAAAGGCGCATGGAAAGGCGCTCCGAAGACCCTCAGCTTTCCAGATACGAACTCCGCGACATTTTTACATTACCCGATGGAAGTTATGTGGGTTCCATTGAGAAATTCTATATCTACAACAGCATCAATTTTAGTAGCCAGACTGGGCAGCCCATGACCTACACCTACTATTACTACAACGACATCGTTGCTTTTTGCATCGATGCCCAAGGTCAACTCAAATGGGAACAACGCATCCCAAAAAGACAATACAGCATCAACGACTACGGGCCCTACAGTTCATACGCCAGTTTTTTAGGTGGTAATCAGCAACTTTATTTCATTTTCAACGATACCGAAGTAAACTATGACACCAACGGTCAATTTCTCGCAAATAAGGAGGTACAAACCTTTAGTATCAGTAAAAATAGAAATGTAGGAGCACTGGTTCAGATCGATTTACAAACCGGAAATTTAAGCCGAAGCATTGTGCACCAGCGCAAGGACGAAAACACCTTGCTCGTTCCTAAAGCCTTCACTTTTGACCGAAAAAACAATGGCCTATATACTTACGGCATTTATGGACCTCAAGAAAAATTCGGTTATTTACACTTTCAACCATGAAAAATATTTGGATCATTTGTTTTTTGAGCAGCTTGCTTTGGGCGTGTAACTCCACACCCAGCACGCCAATTGCCAATACTGAGAAACTCAGTACGCTACCCCACGACGACCACAGTTATGCCAATTTACAGCAAATCAACACCAAACACTTACACCTCGACCTCGATATCGATTTCAAAGCACAAACCATTTATGGGATAGCCCGACACCACATGAACAATCATGGTGCCGATACCGCTATTTTTGATGTCAAAGGTTTACTCATTCAGAAGGTAACCCTCGGAAAAAAAGGGCAAGAAAAAGAAACCGACTTCACCATTGGCCCAATGGATAAAGACAGCATTATCGGGCAAGCATTGCTTGTCGATGTCGATGCCAAAACAACTGACGTCAATATTTATTATCAAACAACCAAAGAATCGGCGGCACTCGATTGGTTAGACACCACCCTAACGAGTTCCAAAACCAAACCATTTTTATACACCCAAGGGCAAGCCATCCTCACCCGAACCTGGATTCCGCTCCAAGATTCACCTTCTAACAGACTTACATATAGTGCCGATGTCAAGGTGCCGCAAGACCTCCTCGCACTCATGAGTGCCAGAAATCCTACTCATCTGAACCCAGAAGGGAAATACCATTTTGAAATGCCCTATGCCATCCCGAGTTACCTTATTGCTTTGGCAGTCGGAGACATCGGCTTTAAAGATTTAGGTACTGGCTGTGGCGTTTATGCTGAAAAAGAACTGCTCAATAGCTGCGCCCAAGAATTCGAAGACTTACCGCAAATGATGCAAGTAGCCAACAAACTCTACGGCAAATACCGCTGGGAGCGCTATGACGTCTTGGTTTTACCTTATTCTTTTCCGTTCGGCGGCATGGAAAACCCGATGCTGACTTTTGCCAATCCAACATTGCTTACCGGTGACAAAAGCTTGGTTTCTGTACTTGCCCATGAATTGGCACACTCTTGGTCTGGGAATTTAGTAACCAACCATTCGTGGTCAGATTTGTGGCTCAATGAAGGCACAACCGTTTATTTTGAGCAACGCATCATGGAAGCGCTTGAAGGCAAAGAAGTGGCTGATATTCTTGCGCTTATTGAGTTTGACGAATTACAAAATTCGCTCAAAGAAATTGCCAATAGCAAGCATCCAGAAGACAGTAAATTACACTTAGAATTAGTGGGCCGCGATCCTGATCTTGCTTTAGGTGATGTGGCCTATGTAAAAGGTGCATTTTTCTTTAAAACCCTCGAAGACAAAGTCGGCAGAGCTGCGCTTGATCATTTCCTGAAGTCTTACTTTGCCCATTTTGCTTATCAAACCATTGATGCGAATCGATTCATTGATTACCTCGAGAAAAACTTGCTGCAGCCCAAGCAAATTGATTTCAATTACCGCGAGTGGATTTTTGAAAGCGGTTTGCCTCAAAACTGTAAGCAAATAGAAGCACCACGCCTGATCCAAATGGAAAACTTTGCCGCTCAGTTCAACCACGGCAACAATCCGTTTCAGCCTAAATTCAAATACAAATGGATTCGTAAAAATGGCAAGCGCAAAAAAGTTAAAATTGACCTCAGTATCCATTACCAGGACCGCCTGATTCAAGAATGGCAAATCTTTATCCGAAAACTGGACCAGCATACCAGTACATCAAGAATGCGCCTCCTGGACAACTCTCTACATTTTAGTGCATCACAAAATAGTGAAGTACTTAAGGAATGGTTTGTGCTCGCTGCTCAAACTTCTTATGCTTTGGAAATCAAGAAACCCATTACCGATTTCTTGGTAAAAGTGGGCAGAAGAAAATACTTATTACCTATCTATGAAGCGCTACATGCCAACCCTAAAACGCGCAGCATGGCCAAAGAAATCTTTGCAAAAGCAAAAGATAACTACCACAGCGTTTCAAGAAGCTCTGTTGCAGCCATCTTGAAATAATAGAAGTTTTTTAAAGAGAAATCTTGAATTAATTTCCGTATTCGGATAAGAACTTGATGCGCATTAGCCTGATTTCTTCTTCGGTGTAGGCGCCATCAAACTCATGGTAAGCCGTCACTAAATCGTCAGATTCTGCCTCTAAAAAGTAATCGATGAGCTCTTCTTGATTGTCAGCGTCTAACACCTCATTGAGGTAATAATCGATGTTGAGCTTGGTACCCGAATTGACAACGGTTTCAAGTTCTTCGAGCAAATCATTAAAAGTTTTGCCTTGCGCTTTTGCGATATCCTCCAGCGGAAGTTTGCGGTCAATGTTTTGAATGAGCTGAACCTTTGCCCCTGACTTATTGATCAAGGACTTCACGACGAAATCGAAAGGTCTGTCAATTTGTTGGGCTTCTACATGAGCCGCAATCAAATCAATAAATTCTTGACCATAGCGCTGTGCTTTCCCTTGGCCCACTCCTTGTATGGTAGTGAGTTCTTGCATAGTTATGGGGTATTGCACACACATGTCTTTTAACGAAGGCTCTTGAAAAACCACAAATGGCGGAACGCCCGCTTGTTTGGCAACAGATTTACGCAAGTCGAGCAATTGACTAAATAATACTTCATCGAGTGCCGCACCTTTTTGATTCAAGGAAACAATTGCGTCGTCGTCGTCGGTATTTGAAAAATCGTGTTGCTTAAAGATCATGAAAGCAACAGGATTTTTTTGGAAAGACTTGCCTTTTTCACTGAGTTTGAGCGTGCCAAAGGTGTCAACATCTTTGTATAAGAAACCTCCTACCACTGCTTGTCGGATGACTGCATTCCAGAAGTGTTCGTCATGCGCTTTGCCTATGCCAAATAAAGGCAATTGGTCGTGTTTGTAGGCCTTGATATCGGCGGTGACATGCCCAGACAAGAAGGCGCAATAGTGCTTGGATTTTTGTGTTTCTTCTAAGAGTTCAACTGCGTCAAGCAAATGCTTGAGGAAGGTCTCGCCTGGCATTTTCTCTTGCGGATGCTTGCAGTTGTCACATTGTTCATTGCAAGCCGTTTCATTGAATTCTTCTCCAAAATAATGCAGGATGAATTTTCTGCGGCATACTGAAGTTTCTGCATAGGAAACAATTTCATGCAATAATTGCCTGCCAATTTCTTGTTCGGTGAGTGCTTTTCCTTGCAGAAATTTATCGAGTTTTTCGATGTCTTTGTAACTGTAAAATGCAATGCATTCACCGACTCCGCCATCTCGACCCGCCCTACCGGTTTCTTGGTAATAGCTTTCAATGGATTTAGGGATGTCGTGATGAATGACATAACGGACATCTGGTTTGTCAATACCCATTCCAAAGGCTATGGTAGCAACAACCACATCAACTTCCTCCATCAAAAATGCATCTTGATGCTTGGCCCGGGTTGCGGCATCCAGACCTGCATGGTAAGGCAATGCTGAAATGCCATTTACTTGCAAAAGCTCGGCAATTTCTTCTACCTTTTTTCTGCTCAGGCAATAGATGATGCCACTTTGCCCCTCGCGCTGCTTGATGTAGCGGATAATTTGCTTTTCAACTTCGCGCTTGGGTCTAATTTCGTAATAAAGGTTGTCACGGTTAAAAGAAGACTTGAATACGTCGGCATCTAACATATTTAAGTTCTTCTGAATGTCATATTGTACTTTGGGTGTGGCGGTAGCCGTCAGGGCAATAATCGGAACATGTGAAATTTTTTCAAAAATTTCACGGAGTCTGCGGTATTCAGGTCTGAAGTCGTGGCCCCATTCTGAGATACAGTGCGCTTCGTCAATGGCGAAAAAGGAAATAGGAACCGCCGCTAAAAAATCGATGTTTTCTTGCTTGGTGAGTGACTCAGGTGCCACATATAGCATTTTGGTGCGGCCCGCCAAGACATCTTCTTTTACTTGCTGAATTTCTGATTTAGAAAGTGAAGAATTTAAAAAATGGGCAATATGACCCGTTTCACTAACCCCTCTTATGGCATCGACCTGGTTTTTCATAAGCGCAATAAGCGGCGATACGATGATAGAAGTACCGGGCAAGATGAGCGAAGGCAATTGATAACACATCGATTTTCCTCCACCGGTGGGCATGATCACAAAAGTATTGCGCCCAGAAAGGATATTTTCGATGATTTGCTGCTGGGATCCTTTGAAATGATCGAAGCCAAAATGCTGGCGCAGAGCACCTTTGAGGTCGTATGTTTGGTCAGTAAGGGACATAAATGCAAGACTGTAACAATAGGCTACTACAGTTGTTCATTTAAATATAAGGCTAATTTCACAATTAGGCCCAATAAAAGTAAATTTTAAGCATTAAAGGCCACTACTTCTTTTACTTCTGGCAAATGCTGCTTGAGTAAATTTTCGATTCCGCCTTTTAAGGTAGCCGTTGAAGAAGGGCAACCTGCACAAGATCCTTTGAGCATGACGGTTACTTTTCCGTCTTCGAATCCTAAGAAATCGATGGCTCCGCCGTCATTGGCTACTGCGGGGCGCACAAATTGATCGAGTAAATCGGTGATGGCGTCGTCGAGGTCGGAGGCTTCGAATTTTGGAAGTGCTTGCGGATTTGTTGGAGCCGTTGCCGTTGCCGCCTCTCCTTCACTTTGCTCGTGGTCGAGTTGAATTTGAGTAGGCATTGCAATGAGCACCTCTTTTCCGAAAGAAATCCATTCTCTAACAAACTCGCGGAGTTCCATGGTGATGAAATCCCAAGGCACGTTGTCTGTTTTTGCAACGGTAATGAAATTAGCTGCGATGAAAACTTTAGAAACAAAAGGGAAATCAAATAAGGCTTCTGCCAAGGGAGAATAACCTTTGGCACTCATTTTATTTTCGAATTCTACCGAAGCACCAGTGGGCAAAAGATATTTATTGGCCACAAATTTCATGGTACTCGGGTTAGGAGTCATTTCGCTGTATACGGTTACTGGGATCATGCTAAAATAGATTACTTACAAAAGTAACCAATTCTAGGCTGGATTGTTTGCTAAATGTGCATTTTCTAATAGATCAAGCACAGTTTTAACAGGTGAAAATATTTGAGATGGCACTTCTACAAAAAGCGTATTCCACGCTGCCATCGAACCATTCCATAAACCAGGCTGCTCTACAAATTTTACTTTTTCACCCTGGTGATTTTTTTCCACAATAAAGCTCGTTGATGGATCTTTAAAGTTGGCTAAATCTTGCGGTTTTCCATCGAGGTTACAGGGGCTCAAGACCATAAGCACCGGATTAAAGTGGGTACTTTGTAAAAACAACTGACTGGCATTAGATAAATGCATAAGTTGTGATTTCTCGATAATTTGTTTGGAAACGATTCCGTTTTTCTTGACAAAAAATGGCCCTCCACCGGGTTGCCCGTCGTTTCTGACCATGCCACAGACGCGCAAGGGTCTATTGAGCAACTCCTTCCATTGACCGTTGGTACATGCTTGAAGCAATTGTGGGTCCCAGAGCTGATGCGTTTGATTCCAGGCGCAGAGCCCTTCGAAGTCATCGGCAATAATAAACGCTTTTAGTGCTGTTCTGATCTCAATTTGCAAGCCCACCAAAAACTCCCAATTTAAATTGCTGGGTTCTTGCTGGGTAAAATGCTGAACGTTGTCTATGTTTTTTACAAGGATGTATGCTGCATTTAACGCTTGCAAGTTTTGCAACAAAGTGCCGTGCCCTGCTGGTCGTCTAACAGGCTCTCCTTGTTCAGACTTGAGCAGTGTGCCATCTGCTTTGAAAACATAGGCATCGGTTGCGGGGTCTTGGGTAGAATAACTCACGGAGTAGTTGGCCGCCGTTAATGCTTTTAAATCTTGGATAGAATCTTGAAAAGCAGTTTCAAAATCTTGTTGAATGGTAAAATGAAATTGACACGCCCCCATGCCTAATTGAGCCGCTTGCAAGATATGTTCTTGAAAGGGGTTGAGCACAAATGGTTCATGGATATGAAATGGCACCAAACCTTTTGGGGTTTTGCCGTAGTTCAGGCCTTTGTCTTCGAGCAAAAAGGAAATGAGGGTATCCAAAGAAAGTGTACCTTGAAAATAGGCATCTTGAATGCTTAAAGGCAATTTCCTAAAAAGGGCCAATTCAGACAAACGACTGAAAAAACGAGAAGCCTTTTGATGGTTTTCCGGACTCGGGAATTGCACGAAATCGTACAAAAATTCAAACATCCGAGAGCCAGAACCCGAAGCAGGAATAAAGAAATTTAGATCGGGTTTGTTGGCGCGCGCAATTTGAATATAATTTTCCTTTTGTTCGTCGGTAAAAGTCAGAATTCCATCGTTTAAACGACATGCACTCACCACCTCTAATGGCGCGGTTCCATTTTGGATCAAATCGAGCTGCTGTTGGATTGCGGTTGAAGAATTCACGCGTTTGGATACTTTTTGTTTTCTTTGTGCTGTGTTACGCTGCATCGAATTTACTGCTTTTATTTGGAAGGCCAAAGGCCGACACGGCACACACTCCCCTTTTGCTTATTTTTTAGTAGACGTCGTTCGCAACATTGAAGTAGATTTTAGAAGCGCCAATTTATTCCCAAAATCTGAACGAAAAGCGCAGATTTTTCTAGCCCAATTAAAAGCAGCCTTTCCAAGTTTTGAACTTATATTTTATCGAGCTGAATCAAAGCAAAATTTAGATAGTCAACCGCAACTCATCTATGTAGGATTAGAAACACAAGGCCTCAAAGCCTTAACCCAACTGAAATTACATCCGAAATCTATACTAGTCATCTCGCCTGCGTTCATTAGAAAAAATAAAAAAGAATGGGCGCTACTTTGTGAGCAAGCGGCATTTCATTTCACAGCTGACGCTTGGCATTTTGGTTTATTAAGCCCACGGCCTCAGCAAGTCAAACAACATTTTTTACTGAAATTGGCCTAAGACCTCAATATTCTTTAGCTTTGTTCGTTGTATGCCTATGCGTTTTATTTCAATGGTTTTGGTCTTGCTCGGTATTTCTCTTTGGGGAAGTCTTAGCTCGTGCAACAAACAAGTGATTTTATCGAAATCAAACCTCACCTTCTCTACAGATACCTTAGTTTTTGATACCGTTTTTACTACGGTGGGCTCTACAACCAAAGCCTTCAAAATATACAATCCCGAAACCAAAAGCCTTAAAATAGATGCTATTGAATTAATGGGTGGCGCCAATTCTGTTTACCGCATTAACATTGACGGCGTACCAGGCGATGCGAAGGAAGAAATCATTCTAGAAGGCAAAGACTCCTTGTTTATTTTTGTAGAGGTCACATTGAATTCCAATGGTGGTAACCAGCCACTAATCATAGAAGACTCCATAAGGTTCCAGACCAATGGTAAAAATCAATATGTCAAATTAGCCGCTTGGGGCCAAGACGCCTATTTCCATTATTCGAACTTTCAGGCGCAAATCTTTGACCTCAATGAAGGTACCTGGCCCACAGATAAACCACATGTTATATATGGCGCCGCTGTTGTAGACTCTTCTAAAACGCTGACCATCGCCGCCGGGACCAAAGTTTATTTGCACAAAAATGCTTTGCTTTATATCTATAAAGGTGCTTTGCAAATTGAAGGTGAACTCGGTAATGAAGTAGTTTTCCAGGGCGATCGCCTCGAACAAGATTACCAAGACGTCAGCGGTCAATATTACGGCATATACTTCCACGAAGCCCTGCCAAGTTCTATCAACTACGCCATTTTGAAAAATGGCACAAGCGGTGTGCATTTATACAGCGAAGACCCCAGTAATTCAGGTTATACATTGCAACTTAGCAACACTAAAATATTCAATGAAGCGCGCTATGGCGTATTTCTTTTTGCCGGTGCAAAGGTCAAAGCAGAAAATTGTGTGCTATCGCACAATGGCACGCATGCCCTATTGGTTTTACAAGGCGGCTCTTTTCACTTCAATCATTGTGATCTTTTGGGTTTTGGAGCTTCCACAAACCCGGCAGTCGGAATTTCAAATTACTACACCAATCAGGCTGAAAACCAGACCTATGTTTCAAGTATCGAAGAAGGCGTCTTTCAAAATTGTGTCCTTGACGGCAGCCTGAAAACCGAATTAGCCATTGACACCATTCAGATGACGGGTGTCGTGCTGAATTTTGACTTTTCCTATAGTTTGATCAAATCCGAAGTTACTTATACCGACTCTTTTTATGGCGCACAGATTTTCTGGAACAAACCTACGCTTTTTACCAAACCCAACGAACGCGACTTCACGTTTTCTGCCAGTTCTTTTTTGAACAACAACGGCATTAGCACTAGCGTTTTCAACGATATTTTAGGTCAGGCCAGAAATAATCCGCCAGATATCGGAGCCTATGAAAGTCAATAAAAAAGTTGATATAAAATGAGTTGATATTAAAAAAGAGAGGGCCGCGTATGCGGCCCTCTCTTTTTTAATGTTATTGATTTCGAAAACTATGCGTTCGCATTCATGTTATCGAGTACATCCATTACACTTTTAACCGCTTCAGCAGAATCTGCTAATAGCGCTTTCTCAGCGTCTGTAAGTTGCAATTCAATGATTTTTTCGATACCGTTTTTACCGAGAACAACTGGAACACCTAAATAAATGTCAGATAAACCATATTCTCCTTGTAACCAAGCACAAACCGGGAAGATTCGTTTTTGATCGCGGATAACCGCTTCTACCATTTGAGCTGCAGCAGCTCCTGGTGCGTACCAAGCAGAAGTTCCGAGTAATTTAACGATTTCACCACCACCAAATTTAGTGCGCTCGATGATTTCGTTTAAACGAGTTTCGTCGATGAGTTCTGTTACTGGAATACCACCAACCGTTGTATAACGAGGTAGTGGAACCATGGTGTCACCGTGTCCGCCCATTAAAACTGCTTGAATATCTTTTGGAGATACGTTCAATTCTTCAGCTAAAAATGCGCGGTAACGAGCAGTATCGAGTACACCTGCCATTCCGAATACTTTTGACGAAGGCATATTTGCATTTAAGAATGCGCAATATGTCATGACGTCTAATGGATTCGAAACTACGATAATGATGGCATTTGGAGAATACTTCACGACATTTTCCGTCACGGTCTTAACGATACCAGCGTTGGTAGCGATGAGGTCGTCACGAGACATTCCTGGCTTGCGCGGCAAACCTGAAGTAATTACCACAACATCAGAATCTGCTGTTCTAGCGTAATCATTAGTACAACCAACCGTACGAGAATCGTAAAGGTTAATTGGGGCTGTTTGCCAGATATCTAAAGCTTTGCCTTCTGCAAAACCTTCTTTGATATCTAATAAAACGATTTCGTTGGCAATTTCTCTTGTTGCCAAAACATCAGCACAGGTTGCTCCCACATTACCTGCACCTACAACAGTTACTTTCATTTGCTTGTGTTTTTTAATTGATAAAAGCTTTGCGAGACGAATTTACGGATTAGTTAAGAAAAAATAGCTTTTTTTGAAAGTTATTCGAAAAGCGCTACTTAGAAAGGCAACCCTTTACTTTCTTTGTCGTTCTTGTAATATTGAAAATTGGAGCAGCAAAAAGAACTAAAGCTAATTGTGGAGGCTTGCCTCAGGGGTGAACGACGCGCACAAGAGCGTTTGTTCCAAACCTACTACGGCAAAATGCTAGCAGTTTGTATGCGTTACCTCAGCGACAAAGACAGCGCTCAGGAAATTCTCCAAGTTTCTTTTTTGAAGGTCTTTGACAAATTGGAATTTTTTGATTTTTCAGGCTCATTGGAGGGCTGGATCCGACGCATTGTCACCAACACCGCTATTGACCACCTGCGCAAAGCAAAAAAAGATCCTTTTCTTTCCGATAAAGACAATGATTTTGTTACAGGTAGCGCTGACCCTATGGTAGAACTAGAGCAAATCGAATTGCTCGACCTCAAAGCACAAGTAGCCATGGATGCCATTGCTAAATTATCGCCTGCGTATCGTACCGTTTTTAACCTGTATGTGATCGAAGAGCACACGCACAAAGAAATTGCCGAAATACTTGGCATTTCAGAAGGAACTTCAAAATCCAATTTGGCAAAAGCAAAAATGAATTTGCAACGCCTTTTAAAAGAACAATTTACACTGATTGAGAAACGATGAAAGATCAATTTGAAAACAGAATTAAAGAATTAGTCGAAGACTACAGCTATCCCTATGATGCGCAGGCCTGGACTAATTTGTCTAAAAAATTACCTGCCCCTAAATCTTCTTTTTCGTGGCTAGGTAAGCTTGCCGTTGCTGCAGTTCTCAGCACTGCCGTTGTTGCGCTTTACCTCAATTTCGCAGGTCAAAATACCGACACAAACACTTTAAAAACAGAGAAAAGCAAACAAACTCAAGCTACCCCAATACAAGAAGAGAAAGATCGTCTTACAAATGGTGCTTCCTCTGACCATCAAAACACAAAAAATAAAACTCAAAATAAAGAGCAGGGCTGTACATTTATCATCCCAAATGTGGAAGCATTTTCTAGATCAAATCCAGAGAATTATTCAGCCATTAATGAATTAAATAACGCCATTACAAACGGTTTAGTTGAAGCAAGTCCGGAAAGACAGATTCCTGTCGCAACATTGGCACAAGCTTCAATTGAAAATACATCAGAACAAAGCAGCAACATTCCAAAAATTGAAGAAAATCAAGCACAACCTTGCAATTATAAAATTGCACTCAGTGCCGAAGCTATCAATTACGAATCTGGTGTTCCGGTAGTGCGCATTCATGCTGAAACAACCGCACCATTTAGTTGGTCTGCTAATGGAACTATTGCCAATCAAAAGTCAAAAAGCATTGAACTCTATGCTTGGAAACAACAAACTTATAAGGTCAGTGCAAAATTGAGTCAAGAAGAATGCAATCTGACTGAATCGATTCAGATTCAACAAGACCAGACTTATAACTTACTTGCTGTCAATGCATTTAATCCACAATCTCGCGACGATCGCAATGCACATTTCATGCCCTACGCACTCACCATCCGCGATACTCCATTTGAACTTGTAATCATTGACCCAGACAACGGCGCCGTGATTTTCAAAACCTCAGATGCGCAAAATGCATGGGATGGCATTGACCAACGCAGTGGTCAGCTTGTGGTAGCTCAAAAAGCATATATCTGGAAAGTAGTTTTGGCAAGACCTTTAGCCGGAGAAAAAAACACCTATACCGGAACAATCGTTCGCATCTAGGGCTATACAAATCATTGGAATTGCTTACATTTGTTGAGCAAGATCCAGCCTAGCCCCATGAGCATCATTCAAGTCCTACCCGATCACATCGCCAATCAAATTGCGGCCGGAGAAGTCATTCAAAGACCTGCTTCTGTGGTCAAAGAATTGCTTGAAAATGCCGTAGATGCTGGCGCTTCACAAATTTATTTATTGGTCAAAGATGCCGGCAAGACCCTCATTCAGGTTGTAGACAACGGCAAAGGCATGGACCCTTCCGATGCCGAAAAATGCTTTCTCAGACACGCTACTAGTAAACTGAGCAGCGCCAAAGACCTGTTCAATTTGCAAACCAAAGGTTTCCGTGGCGAAGCGCTTGCCTCCATTGCAGCCATTGCGCATGTCACGCTCAAAACCAAGCAACCCGACCAAGAAACGGGCCTAAAAATCGAAGTAGAGGGCAATCAAATTCAACACAAAGAAGCCGTGCTTTGCGATGTAGGTGCTTCCTTTGAAGTGAAAAATCTATTTTATAATGTACCTGCCCGCCGCAATTTTTTAAAAAGCGATCAAATCGAACTTGGCCATATTCAAAACGAATTTGAAAGAGTAGCCTTAGCTCATCCTGAAATCGGTTTCTATTTTCTGCACAACAATCAAGAAATTTTAACCTTACCTGCTGGCAATCTGCGCATGCGTGTAGCGGCCGTTTTGGGACGCAATAGCAATGAAAATCTAGTGCCAATAGAAGAAACCACAGACATCGTTACGGTCTCGGGCTATGTTGGCAAACCAGACCTAGCCAAAAAAACACGCGGAGAACAATACCTTTTTGTAAACCAGCGCTACTTTAAAGAACCCTACTTTCACCATGCCATCACCAAGGCATTTGAAGGCATGATTTCAGACAAACACTATGCAAGTTATTGCATTTTCTTGAGCGTTGACCCTTCCAAAATAGATGTCAACATTCATCCGACCAAAACAGAAATCAAATTTGAAGAAGACCGTTTTATTTATTCCATTTTACTGAGTAGTGTAAGGCAAGCACTCGGAAAATACAACATCTTCCCGACCCTAGATTTTGAGCAAGATACCGCATTTGATGTGCCTCTTGAGGTTAGAAAAACGGAGCCCGTTGAGCCGCAAATTGTAGTCAATCCGAGCTACAACCCATTTGAAAGCACCAGCCAACCTAGTTCAGCTTCAAAAAGCACCTCAAGTGCTTACACAGCCGGGATTCAAAATGCGGGTTTTGAAAAGCAAAACCTAGATGCCTCGGCATGGCAAAATTTCTATCAAATTGATGAAAAACCAGCTGAAGCTCAACAGGCATTCTTTTCAGAGCCCGAAAGCAAACCTAACTACCTCATCCACGACAAATTTGTCTTGAGCCCCACCAAATCGGGCTTCCTCCTTATTGATATCAAGCGTGCCAAAAACCGCATTTTATTTGACCAAATGATGGGTCAGTTTGTTGCGCAACCACTCAGCTCTCAACAACTGCTTTTCCCGATCGAAAGACCAGTCAGCGGCGCCGCAAAAACAAGTTGGGCTGCCCACTCAAGCCTCTGGAAACAACTAGGCTTCGAGTATGAATTGCAAGCCGACACCCTGCTGCTGCACGGTGTACCCAGCATTCTTACAGAACAACACCTAGAGTTGTGTATTGATCAACTCACCGATGACGCCAGTTACCGGGACCTCGATGGTGGAGACGTCGCGCATTTTTTAGTGTCGCAACTCGCCTACTACGCTGCAAAAAACTTCCGCATACAATACCAAGAAGAAGCTGCTCAACTCATAGAAGATTTATTCCAATGTGAGCAGCACAGCCATACCCCTTCCGGAAAAACCATCATGAGTACCCTAACTTTTGACGAAATTTCTAAAAAATTCTAAAATGTTCCAGAATCTACCTCAAGTCACCAAAAATATTCTCCTGCTCAACGTTGCTTTTTTTGTAGCGAGCTTGGTACTCAAGAGTCAGCATATCGACCTCGAAATGACCCTTGGCGCCCACTACATCAATTCACCCTTTTTTGAGCCCTACCAAGTGGTTACCCACTTTTTCATGCACAGCACCGACAATTTCATGCATATTTTCTTCAATATGTGGCTTTTTGTAATGCTGGGGGCTTACCTAGAAAGAATTTGGGGGCCAAAGCGCTTTTTTATCTTCTATTTAGTCAGTGCAATGGGTTCGTTTTTCTTATACAACACCATCGGTTTTGTGGAAATACACTCATTAAAACAACAACTTGCTTCGCAATTGGACATCGACCAACTAGACTACTATCTCAAACACAGCATCAATCTCAATGGTGATATTTTGGGGCAGCTGAATGCCTACATTCATGAAAATCAGATTTCCGTTACGCCTGTTTTAGAAAATTACATTTCTAAATCCCTGACCCCAATGGTAGGTGCTTCTGGTGGTGTTTTTGGTATCATGACCGCTTTTGCTATATTATTTCCCAACACCGAGTTCAGACTCTACTTTGCCATACCCGTTAAAGCCAAATATTTAGTAACCGGTTATGTGTTACTTGAAATTTATTTAGCACTAGAAAACAGCGCTTCTGACAACGTTGCCCATTTAGCACATATTGGTGGTGCAATTGCCGGAGCAATTATGGTACTCTATTGGAGAAAAATTGATCGTTCAAATTTTTGGTAATGAACTCATTAAGTGCCCAACTCAAACATCTTTATCACAATGGCTCTATGACCATTCGGCTCATCATGGCCAATATTGGTGTTTTTGTGGTCATCCAAGTCATTTTTGCTTTGGAGCGTCTGCAAGTTATCTCAAGTGCCCATTTCTTTAACCAAGAAGATCTTTCGCATTTTCTATTTGCATTGCCTACAGCATTCTCAGGTTTCATCTTCAAACCCTGGACACTCTTGAGTTCTTTGTTTGCACATTTTGGCTTGTTTCATCTCTTTTCCAATGTGCTTTTTCTCTTTTTTGCAGGGCACACCTACGAATCTTCATATGGCCCGAAAAGACTTTTACAACTTTATATACTTGGCGGTCTTGCCGGGAACCTTACCGAGATTTTAGCACACTTATTTTTCCCCGCACTACAAGGAAGTGGTTTTTCTATTGTTGGCGCCTCAGGTGCCATCATGGCCATTTTTACTGCACTGGCTTTGGCGCAACCACAATTACAAGTGCAGTTATTTGGCATCTTTCCACTCCGAATTATATTTTTAGCGCTCTTCTTTTTCCTAAAAGACCTCAGTTCTGTAGGTTCTAGCGATCAAATTGCTCATTTTGCCCATTTAGGCGGCGCACTGTTTGGTCTGCTCAGTATCCAACAGTTTTGGCACATCCGCTTGGCACAACCTTGGTTAGGTATTCAGTTCAAAACAAAGGGCTCCAAACTTAAAGTAAAAAAAGGTGGGCGCCCCATTACCGACGAACAATACCGCGAGCAAAAACAACAGAATCAAGAAAAACTAGACCTGATTCTCGATAAAATTTCCAAGAAAGGCTATGACGCCCTGAGCAAGCAAGAAAAAGATTTTTTATTTCAACAAAGCAAAGATGTCTAGAAAGCGCAATTGGTTACTCAGTATGCCTTTTAAAATGGCTAGCGCAATAAGCTTCATTGGCTTATTGCTGAGCTATTTGGCGCCTTTTATTCATCCCAACTCTATCAAACTTCTTCCGTTTTTTGGGCTGAGCTACCCTATTTTTTTAGGCCTAAGCATTTTTTGGCTAGTGTTTTGGGGTTTTTTACGTTCTAAATGGGCCATCTACAGCTTGCTTACAATACTCATTGGCGGCAAACTGCATTTCAGAAATTTTGCCTTAAGTTCGAGTCCAGAAATTACACAAACAGAAGGCCTCAAAGTACTCACCTACAATGTGAGGCTATTTGACTTATTTAATCCTTCGTTTGACGCAGCCCTAGACTCTAGAAATCAGATCTTTTCCTACATCAGATCTGAACAACCCGACGTTTTGTGTTTGCAAGAATTTTACCGTCAAGACAAGCCCACTCGTTTTGAAATCATGGACTCCCTCAATCAAATTTTGTCTGTAAAAGACTATCATGAAAGGGCTGCACACAAACAATCTACACGTGAAAATTACGGCATTGCGCTGCTGTCTAAATACCCAATGATTGCCAGAGGTGATGTCATGTTTGAAACCCAAGGCGCACAAGATTTCAATTATTGCATTTTTGCAGACATCGTTAAAAATCAAGATACCTTCCGAATTTACAACGTGCATTTACAATCGATCAGGTTGCAAACCGACCCGCATATTGAAGGAGAAGAAATCAAGACCTACGGAAGTAAACGCGGTGTTCTTGCCATTTACCGCAAACTCAGAATAGCTTTTGCCAAAAGAGCAGACCAAGCCAGAAGAGTGGTCGAACACATCAAAACATCTCCTTATCCAGTAGTGGTTTGTGGCGATTTCAACGATACGCCAATGTCATATACTTACAATCAATTTCAGCTATTCTTACTCGACGCATTCAGAAACGGTGGTTTCGGACTCGGCACTACCTATGTAGGTCGCCTTCCTGCCGGACGCATCGATTATTTATTTTACAGCCCACAACTTCAAGTTTCAGGTTTTAAAATTCAGCGCCATACCCGCAGCGACCACCGAGCAGTAAGTTGTATTTTTCATCCGATCAAACCATGATTGCACTCATCGATTGTGGCAGCACAAAAACACCTGAAATTGCATATCTGCTCGAAGAATACATCGATGTACAAACCATTCCTTTTCTCGATTTAAAAAATACCGACCTCAGCCTTTTTCAGGGCTTTGTGATTTCTGGGGCACCTATTTTACTCACAGAATTAGACCCCACACCCTATCTAGCCACATTTAACTGGATTCTTGATGAAACGCGTCCTATTCTAGGCATTTGTTTTGGACACCAAATAATGGGCTTGCTTCATGGAGCGCGCATCGCTAGAATGAAAGAAGACCGCGATTTCCAGGAGATTGAGGTGGTAAAGGACTCTATTCTTTTCAACAGATTACCCGATATTTTTGAGATGCAAGAAGACCATTGTGAACACATTTCAATTCCTTCAAATTTTGATTTATTGGCCTGCTCAGATGCGTGCATCAATGAAGCCATGAAACACAAAGAAAAAACGCAATTTGGAGTGCAGTTTCACCCAGAAGTATCGGGGAATTATGGTAATATTTTGCTAGAAAATTTTGCAGAATTAGTACTCGATTCAAAGAAATAATTCTGAGTCAGAATTCCTTTGATTTGCCTAAATATTCAATAATTATTTACCTGAAATCTGCAAGAGTCTTTGCTTGTCTAGGACTTTAATTTTACGGGTTTGCACCTCGATAATTCCTTCTTCTTTGAAATCTTTGAGCAAACGGATTAAAGTTTCGGTGGCGGTACCGACAAAGTTAGCGAGGTCTTCTCTACTCAGGTTAATTGGCTCGTTGTCAAAGACATCGATAAGAATGAGCATAGTGAAAGCCAAACGCTCTCTGACCGATTTTTGAGCCATATTGGTAATGAAGTCGGCGCGGTCTGCTAATTCTTTGGAGAGTTCTTTGATGATGCCGTTGCGCAATACTGGATTGCTGTCCATGAGGTTAAGAAAGTCTTCTTTTCCGATGAAACAAATGTTGCTCTCTTCTAGGGTCTCAGCCCCCACTTTATAAGCTTCTTCGGTAAACATGGCTCTGAAACCCACCATTTCACCCGCTTTAGCGATATGTATGATTTGCTCTTTGCCTTCGTCGCCTCTTTTGAAGATTTTGACCATCCCTTGGTTGATACAAAATACACCCCTTGGGAAAGAACCTTCTAAAAATAAAGCTTGGTGCTTTTTGTAATAATTACAGCTGCGGTGTGAATTAAGATGATCTAACTCAGACACACAAAAATTGTTCAATAAGGAGCTTTGTCTGCCTGTGCAGGTCTGACAAGTGACGTACTTATGTGATTTTTCTAGCATCGGTAAGTTTTGCTTATCAAATGTAAGAAAAATAAGGGAATTTAGAAAGCTGACCCACGTCATTTTTTACAGAAAAAATCACCTGCAATTTTGTAGCATGAAACCCATCGATCTCATTCGCAAATACAACGTACCAGGCCCAAGATATACTTCTTATCCGACGGTGCCTTTTTGGAAAGAAAACGATATCGATACCAAGCGTTGGCTAGAAAGTTTACGTGCTCAACAACAGCATATTAAAAGCCCAACTTTAGGAATTTATATCCATTTGCCTTTTTGCGAGTCGCTCTGTACTTTTTGTGGTTGTCATAAACGCATCACTAAAAATCACGATGTCGAAGTTCCTTACATAGATACCGTACTCAAAGAATGGGAACTTTATCAAGCGGATATTGATCCTGATACAAAAATTGTGGAACTGCATTTGGGAGGCGGCACCCCCACTTTCTTTTCAGTTACCTCATTAGAGAAACTCATTTCAGGCATATTTCAAGCTCAAAAAATTGATCCACAAAATTGTGACCTCAGTTTTGAAGCACACCCCAATGCCACTACTCCTGAACAACTCAAAAGTCTATACAACCTCGGTTTCAGAAGGGTTTCTTTTGGCATCCAAGATTACAATCCAGTAGTTCAGAAAGCCATACACCGTATTCAAAGTTTTGAGCAAGTCAAAAGCGTCCATGAACTTTCCAAAGAAATTGGCTACACCAGTATCAATCATGACCTCGTTTATGGCTTACCTTTCCAAGACTTGGCTGCTTTTCAAGATACCATAGACAAAACGCTTGCACTCATGCCAGAACGCATTGCACTTTATGGCTATGCGCATGTGCCATGGGTTAAGGGCACTGGGCAAAGAGGCTACGACGAGCAAAATTTACCCAAAGACGAGCAAAAAAGAGCACTGTACGAAATGGCCTACGCCCAATTGCTCGATGCCGGCTATCTTGCAGTGGGTATGGATCACTTTGCTTTACCTGCAGATGCGCTTGCTACTGCCTTTGAAAAAAAGCAAATGCACAGAAATTTCATGGGTTACACCCACCGCCAAACAGATCTTATGCTCGGCCTGGGCATGTCTGCGATCTCAGATACTTGGGGTGCTTTTGCCCAAAATGATAAGCATGTCGAAGATTATCAATCTAGAATTGCCAAGGGTGAACTCGCCGTTTTTCGCGGTCATTTTCTCAATGAAGAAGAATTACTCATACGCAGACACATTCTAGACCTCATGTGTCATTTTGAAACGAAGTGGATTGGGGGCTTATGGGCAGCGGGCTTTTATCAAAAAATAATCGAACGACTTTCAGAACTTGAAAAAGATGAACTGATTACCCTCTCGGACCAAGGCCTGAGCATTCTGCCAGCTGGCTACGCATTTGTGCGCAACGTCTGTATGGCATTTGACCTCGACCTGCACGGACATCAATTTGACAAACCATTATTCTCAGCTACCATTTGATGTCGAATCAGTGCTACCATTGCGGAGACCAACTCCCCTTAAAACCCATAGAGCAAAAGGGCAAACAGTTTTGTTGCAACGGCTGTGCAAATGTATTTAGCATCTTGCAATCCAATGAACTGACCGATTTTTATGCCTATGAACCCATGGCCGGAACAAAGCCTCGAAAAGAGCGTGCCGATCAGTTTGCTTTTTTAGACCTGCCTGAAATCCAGGAGCGCTACATTCAGTTTCAGGATGGCAAACAAATCAAAGTTACTTTGTCATTACCTGCCATCCATTGTTCTTCATGCATTTATTTGTTAGAACACCTTAGCAAGCTCGAAGCTCGCATATTACAAGTTCAAGTCCATTTTGCCAAAAAAGAGGCAGCCATTACATTTTCAGCTGACTACGCGTTTTCTGAATTAGCCACCTTACTGCAATACATCGGATACGAACCCGATTTCAGTAGATCCGAAAAGAGTAAAGGAAAGCGCAATAACAAATTCTTATTTCAAATGGGAATTGCAGGCTTTGCTTTTGGCTCCATTATGCTATGGAGTACGCCTGAATATTTTGGCCTGGGAAAAGACAACCCCACTTTCAGAAATTTCACTTCAATCCTGAGTTTTATTGTCAGCTTACCTGTGCTTTTTTATTCTGCACAAGGGTATTTTATTTCTGCATTCAAAGCACTGCGTTCAAGCGTAATCAATCTTGATGTCCCGATCACTATTGGGATCATCGCGCTTTACACACAGAGTTTAATTCAAATTTTTTCCTGGCAAGGTGCGGGTTACATGGACAGCTTTTCGGGATTTATTTTCTTTTTATTGATCGGAAAGTGGTTTCAGAACCTTACTTATGCATCTTTGGCTTTTGACCGTGATTACACCAGTTTCTTTCCGGTTGCGGTTCAAAAAATAAATGGGGAACAAAAAGAAATTGTCAGTGTGGAGCAACTCGCCATCGATGACCTCATTTTGATTCGCAATGAAGAAATTATTCCGTGTGACAGCTATTTAGAAAGTGCTGAAGCCTATGTAGATTATAGCTTTGTAACAGGAGAATCTGTCCCTACTCGTCTTCTCAAAGGTGATTTAGTTTATGCAGGGGGGCAGATTCAAGGTTTAGCAGCACAACTCAAAGTGAAGACCTTGACTAACCGCAGCCACCTGACCCAATTGTGGAACGAGACCAAAGATAAAATCCCGAGCAACCAGCTCATCCGCTACCAAGACAAAATTGCACAGTACTTTTTAGTGATCCTGCTCTTGATCGCATTGGTCAGTGGTGTTTCTTGGTATTTCATCAATGCGCAACTCATTTTCAAGGTGGTGGTTTCTATCCTGATTGTCGCCTGTCCTTGTGCTCTTGCACTTTCTGCACCTTTTACCTTAGGCAACACGCTCAGGGCGCTTGGGAAATCGGGTCTTTACCTCAAAAATACTTCAGTGGTTGAAGCGCTCACAAGTATTGACACCATTGTATTCGACAAAACTGGAACGCTCACCGACCCCAACACTTACTCGTTGGAGCTCAAACACAATGACTTCGACCCCAAAACATATGCTGTTTTTGTCAATTTAGCCAGGCATTCTACCCATCCATTTTCAAAGGTATTTGCAGCTCAAAATGAAGCTGTAGCACATATTGATCTTGTGCAAATAAAGGAAATCAAAGGCGAAGGATTATCAGGAGTTTACGGTGGCGAAACCTACTTTTTAGGGTCCGCACACTTTACAAATTTAGGCCAAAACAAAGGAAATGAGCTCTATTTAAAACGAGGTGAACAATTTGCGCATCTTCAATTGAAAAGTGCCTGGAGAACTGAGTCAATTCGTCGGATTTTAGAGCAATTGCAAGCAAAAAATTGTTTTGTGCTTTCCGGAGATCAAAACCTAGATGCGCCCAAACTCGTTGAATTGGGCTTTTTGGAGTCTCAAATGCATTTCAATTTAAAGCCTCAGGACAAAGCCCTATGGATCAAAGAACTCCAGCAACAAGGTAAAAAAATACTATTTATTGGAGATGGGCTCAACGATGTCGGGGCAATCGGAAATGCCGAAGTGGGTGTTGCATTATCAGAAGATATGTTTCGATTTACACCAAGCTCCGATGCTATTCTCGATGCAAAATTCTTGCCTTTACTTCCAGAACTGATCCAACTCGGAAAATACGCGCGTTTTGTGCTAAGAGCCTGCTTGCTTTTTTCTTTGAGCTACAACGTGTTTGGCCTCACGGTTGCCATTTCCGGGCATTTAACCCCTTTGTTTGCAGCTATTTTTATGCCCGTTAGTTCTATCACAATTGTGTTATTAAGCACCCTGCTTATCGAACTCAAATTCAAACGCCTTTTCAAAAACTGATATTAATCAGCTTTTTTCGAAAACCCGTGTCATACTTCTTTTTTGGTTTTGTTAGGAAATTTGCATTATGGGAATCGTGTACCTTATGCTCTTAATCAGTCTCTGCATTGCAGTATTTTTTCTTGGCTTCTTCTTTTGGGCCACTAAAAATGGGCAGTTCGATGACGACTACGGGCCATCAGTTCGCATTCTCTTTGAAGATGAACCAAACACTAAAGATGTATAAATATGGAAGCAGAAAAGTTTAGTTATGACAACAAAATCGTTCGCAATTTTGCTTATGCCACAATTATTTGGGGTGTAACCGGAATGCTCGTAGGTTTAATTGCAGCCTTGCAATTGGCTTTCCCCGATTTTTTCAACGATTATTTAGGTTTCAAATGGGTTTCCTTCGGACGCATCCGCCCATTGCACACCAATGCAGTCATTTTTGCATTTGTCGGTAACGGTATTTTTACTGGGGTTTACTACTCATTGCAACGATTGTTGAAAACTAGAATGTGGAGCGACAAACTCAGTAATCTCCATTTTTGGGGCTGGCAGTTGATCATTCTTTCTGCAGTACTTACCCTACCCTTCGGGATCACTACCTCTAAAGAATATGCCGAACTTGAATGGCCAATTGACATCGCTATTGCCCTCATGTGGGTAGTTTGGGGCTGGAATATGTTTGCCACTATTTTAGTGCGCCGTGTTAAGCACCTATATGTAGCCATTTGGTTTTTCATCGCCACTTTTGTTACTGTAGCCATGCTACACATCTTCAACTCTTTCGAATTACCTGTATCTTTCTTAAAAAGTTATTCTTGGTATGCCGGTGTGCAAGATGCACTTGTTCAGTGGTGGTATGGCCACAATGCAGTTGCCTTCTTCCTGACAACTCCTTATTTAGGTTTGATGTACTATTTCGTACCTAAAGCGGCAAATCGACCAGTATATTCTTATCGCTTGTCTATCATTCACTTTTGGGCCCTTATTTTCTTGTACATCTGGGCGGGTCCTCACCACTTACTTTACTCAACATTGCCAGATTGGGCTCAAAGTTTAGGCGTGGTTTTCTCCGTGATGCTGATTGCTCCATCTTGGGGAGGAATGCTCAATGGTTTACTTACGCTTCGTGGCGTTTGGGATAAAGTGCGTGACGACGTCATGCTCAAATTCATGGTAGTGGCGCTAACTGCCTACGGTATGTCAACTTTCGAAGGCCCAATGCTTTCTTTGAAAAATGTAAACGTCATTTCTCACTTCACCGACTGGACAATTGCCCACGTACATATTGGAGGGCTCGGCTGGAACGGTATGTTTACTTTTGGTATGCTATATTGGTTATTCCCAAGACTTTACCGCACAGAACTTTATTCTCGCAAAATGGCGAATCAGCACTTCTGGATTGCCACACTAGGTATCTTACTTTATGCCATCCCGATGTATATCGCTGGCTTTATGCAAGGGCTCATGTGGCAAGATTTCAATCCAGACGGAACCTTGCAAAATGCAGATTTCTTAAAAACTGTAACCCAACTCAAGCCTTACTATTACCTTCGTTCTTTAGGTGGTTTGCTTTACCTAAGTGGTGCAATTTTAATGTTCTACAACCTTGTGAAAACAGCCAAATCAGGTTCATTATTGAAAGATGAAGCTGCAGAAGCAGTTGTCACTAAAGAAATTGAACACGAAACAAAAGGCGAATACTGGCACAAGGTTATTGAAAGAAAACCTGTACAATTCATGATCCTGAGTTTAGTGGTGGTTGCCATTGGAGGTATCGTTGAAATCATCCCAACCATGATTGTAGAATCAAACGTCCCTAAAATTGCAAGTGTGAAACCTTACACCCCACTTGAACTTGAAGGTCGAGACATCTATATCCGAGAAGGCTGTTACAACTGTCACTCTCAGCTAGTAAGACCACTGCGCTTTGAAACCGCACGTTACGGAGAATACTCTAAATCAGGAGAATTTGTTTATGACCACCCATTCCAATGGGGTTCAAAAAGAACAGGGCCGGATCTCGCAAGAGAAGGTGGAAACACTAAAATCCGCAAATCTAACTTCTGGCATTACCAACACTTAATGGCGCCAAAAGATGTTTCTCCGGGTTCAATTATGCCAGCCTACACATGGTTAAGAGCAGACAACCTTGACTTGAGCCTTACTGAGAAAAAAATCACGGCCATGCAAACATTGGGTGTCCCGTATGCAAAAGGTTATGAACTCAAAGCAATTGCAGATCTTAAAAAACAAGCACATACAATTGCTGAAGATATCGTAAACACCACACCTAAACAAGCATTGGTTGGAGTCAATCAAAAGACACTAATTAAAGACATCGAGCAGAAAGAAATTGTAGCGGTTATTGCTTATTTACAAAGACTCGGAGTCGATATCACCATTACAAAAAAATAGGAGATGTTACGCTTTATCAAACACAACCTGACGAGTATACTCGATATCGAAATCTACCCATTGTTTTCGCTCGTGCTTTTCACTTTATTCTTTGCTGTCGTCTTGCTTTATGTCTGGAAGATGTCAAAATCAAGAGTATCTGAAATGAGCGCCTTACCATTAGATTTCGAAAAAGAAGAACCAACAACCAAAACTGAACAATTATGAAAACGCTGAGCTTCAACCTCATTCTTGCAGTCGTTTTAAGTGCTATTACAAGCCAAAGCTGGGCCATTGATGGCGCAAACCTATTCAAGTCTCGTTGCAATATGTGCCATATGGTAGATAAAAATTCAACCGGGCCTAAACTGCAAGGTGTCAAACAAAAATGGACTGACGCAGGGGAAGGTGAAAACCTATACAAATGGGTGCACAACTCAACTGAGCTTATTGGTTCTGGCAAAAGTGCTTTAGCGAAAGAAATTTCAGGTTTTAGCCCAACAGCAATGCCTGCACAAACTTTAAGCAACGAAGAAATCGACGCCGTATTTTCTTACATTGACAGCTATGTTGCGCCAGTTGAAAAGACCAGTGTTGTTGCAGATTCTACAGTAGTTACTGATCCAGCATTGGCTACAGACTACAAAGGAAACCTTTCTATTTTCAATTGGTTAATGGTCTTAACGTTCATTTTAATCTTGGCCATCATTGTCATGGCTGGTACACTCATGACCCTCATGAAATCTGACTATTTCAAGAATAAATTAAAAGCGCTTAGCTCAAATTCAAACTTACTGATTCTCATCATTACAACCGGTGCCCTACTCATGAGCAACAACGCACATGCCTTACAATTTGTCGGTCCGGGCGAAGGTGAGAAAGATGGACCTTGGTTACTCGTCGAAACTACCGATTTATTGGCAATTCTTGTCATAGACATCATCTTGGTGGTTGTGGTCATGTACCTACGTCATCTATTCAATCAAATGTTAGCCATGGTGAAACCAAAGGCTATAAAAGAAGAAGTTCCAGTAGTTTCTTCATTAAAGAAAGTAAATCAGGTGCTTACTGATGCCGTTCCGATTGAAGAAGAACATAAAATCTTACTAGAGCATGAATACGATGGCATTCAAGAACTAGACAACAACTTGCCGCCATGGTGGGTTTGGGGCTTCTATGCCACTATCGTTTTCTCTTTCATCTACTTATTTAACTACCACATCTTTGGCGTTTCTGATTTGCAAATCAAAGCCTATGACAAAGAGATGAAAGTTGCTGAAAAAGAAGTGCAAGCCTACCTGAAAAAAATGGCAATGGATGTCGATGAAAATAGTGCAACCCTACTCACTGAAAGCAGTGATCTAGCAGAAGGTGCTTCTATTTTTGCAGCAAACTGTGTGGCTTGTCATAAATCTAAAGGTGAAGGAGAAATTGGCCCTAACCTAACCGATAAAAATTGGATTTACGGTTACAACATCAAAGAGGTATTTAAAACAGTGAAATACGGTACCGCTAACGGAATGCCAGAACACTCTTCTAAGTTTAACCCAGTACAAATTCAGCAAGTAGCCTCTTATGTGCTTTCTCTTCCTGAAACCGCTGGTAAAGCAGCACAAGGTGATATTATAGAAAAATAAAAATTCGAGTAATGGACGAACATGATGAAGCATTCCGCGATCGGATTGCAACGGTTAACGAAAACGGAAAACGCGTCTGGATTTTTCCTAAAAAACCCTCAGGTTCATTTTATAACAAACGCAAGTTAGTTAGTTACCTATTACTTTTTTTTCTATTTGCTGGACCACACATCAGCATCAATTCTGAGCCACTTTTAATGCTCAATATTATTGAGCGCAAGTTTGTGATTTTCGGACAAGTATTTTGGCCTCAAGATATGTATATCTTGGCTGTATTACTGATACTGGCCGTCGTGTTCATCATCTTGTTTACAATTATTTTTGGACGGATATTTTGTGGCTGGGTTTGTCCGCAGACCATCTTCATGGAAATGGTATTCAGACGCATCGAATACTGGATTGAAGGTGATGCCGCAGAACAACGCCGCCTCGACAAAGCACCTTGGACGCTCAACAAAATCATTAAAAAAACCAGCAAGCACGTTATATTTTGGTTGCTGTCTTTTTTAATTGCCAATACCTTTCTTGCCTACATTATTGGCTCCGATGCACTTTGGCGCATTCAAACTGACCCACTAGGGCAACATCTCGGAGGTTTTATCGCATTGGTCATCTTTACTTATGCTTTTTATGGCGTATTTGCTTTTCTCCGTGAACAAGTTTGTACAACCATATGCCCATACGGTCGTTTACAAGGTGTTTTACTTGACGAAAACTCAATGGTGGTTGCCTACGACCATGTCAGAGGTGAGCAGCGTGCAAAAATTAAAAAAGGAGAAGACCGAGTAGCCGCCAACAAAGGAGCTTGTATCGATTGTTTTCAGTGTGTACAAGTCTGCCCTACCGGGATTGATATACGAAACGGAACACAATTAGAATGCACCAATTGTACGGCCTGTATCGATGTATGTGACCACATGATGGATGCGGTGGGTCAAGAAAAAGGCCTCATTCGCTTTGTTTCAGAAAATGGAATCAAAACGCGCTTACCTTTTCAATGGACACGCCGCGTAAAAGCCTACACATTACTGCTACTTGCGCTACTTGTTACCCTAACTTTATTAATTGTAACCCGTGAAGATTTTCAGACCACGCTCATCAGACAGCGCGGGTCAACCTACCAAATGGATGACAACGGGCACATTACCAATATTTATGAAGTCAATTTATTAAATAAAACACATAAATATTTCAAGGTCAGTTTTAAACTAGAAGATCAAAAAGGTGAAATTCAGACGGTGAAATCACATTTAGTCCTGAAACCAGAAACTGAACTCAAGGAAAGACTCATTATTCGCTTCCCCATTTCATACATCGGTGGCGGTACTAAAAAAATTAGGGTGTTGATTTATGGAAATGGTCAACTCATCCAACGTGTAAAAACCAAATTTTTCGGACCAATACTTTAGCCTTATGAGTTTTAGAAATGCTGTTATCGTGGCCATGATTGCCTTTGTACTCTTCATCGGATACATGGTTTTTGTAATTACCAATGAATCTTCAGAACTCATTGCCGAAGATTACTATGAACAAGAACAAACCCTCGATGCTGACCTTGCAGCCAAACAAAGAGCTGCCGATGCCAATTTCCCGCTCGAATTAAAAGAGAAAAACGGTTTGCTTTATGTCAATTCAAAAGAGGCGCTACCGATCGAAAAACTACATGCTACTTTCATGTGTTTCAACGACAAAAGAGGTGACATCGAACTCGATCTTAAAGTTGGGAATACTTTTCCAGTAGCACAACTTAAAAAAGGAAATTACACGGTTGATCTTAGGTATCAAATCAAAGGAAAAACGTATCTTCAGCAGACTAGTTTTCTGCGAAAATGATTGAACATTTTGCCATTGCATTTATTATAGGTCTCCAAGCCAGCCTACACTGCGTAGGCATGTGCGGCCCTTTGGCCTTAGCCGCGCCAATTGATAAATCCAGCAAACAAAAGGCTGTTCTGGGTTCTTTGCTCTATAACTTTGGCCGCATCAGCAGCTATACCTATTTAGGCTTTCTGATGGCTTTAATCGGTATCCACAGTTGGATGTTGGGTGCAATACAATGGGTCAGTATCAGTACAGGGCTGCTCATGATCCTGAGTATCTTTTTGGGCTCTATGGAAACTTGGTTCGGATTCAGAAACTTCAGCGCCTTCGTTGGTAAAGTTGTTGCTAAGCGTTTTGCCAGCGTTAAACAAGTACCAAGCACGTTACGCCCTTATCTTTTCGGAATGCTTAATGGCTTTTTACCATGCGGTATGGTCTATACTGCTGTTTTATTTTCTTTGAGTTCAATAAGCTTTACCGAAACCATTGTTTCTATGCTATTTTATGGCCTAGGAACGCTTCCAGTAATGTTTTTTATCCCGTTAATGGGCCAACAAAAGATACTAGCTTATTTACCCCAATACACCCAAAAAGTACTCTTATTTATTATTGGGCTCTTATTAATCGTCAGAGGTCTTGGTTTAGGGATTCCGTATCTAAGCCCTAGTTTAGATATCGAACAACAACATAAGCAGCCTTCTGCAGTTCATTGCAAATAAATCAAAATAAAATGCAAATAAAAAAGGGAAGCTTACGCTTCCCTTTTTTATTTGAGGATTAACCTAAATTACATTTTGATAAACTTAGCAGTATCAGTTTGTTTTCCTGAGCTCAGTTTAACGATATACGTTCCGTTAGGCAAGTCAGAACTATCTAAAGAGATGTCTTGTTTGCCATCGTTCATGAATTCTTCTTTTGACAAGACCAAACGTCCGGTAATAGAATAAACCTGAACAAGTACTTTACCGCTGTTAGCCAACTCAAAAGTAAGGTTGGTGTTGTCACGGGTTGGGTTTGGATAGGCTTTTAATTTCGTTTGGAATTGTTCTGCAGAAGGGCCAGCGTTGTTTTCAGTTGACAAGAACTGAGTTGTTCTCCAGATACCACGACCAAAAGTACCGATGTAGATTTCTCCCGGACGGCCGTTCCCTTCGTCAAATGTTCTCCAGTTTTGACGTACTTCATAAACTGGGGTTCCTTCAAAACCAGTTGAAGCGTTTTCCCAGGTAAGTCCACCATTTACCGAAACAAATGCACCACTAGATGTACCCACTACAAGCACGTCTGGGTTGTTTCGGTCAATGATTCCGTCGTAGGTTGCTATTCCCGATACAATAGGGCCTAGGTTTGTAAATGTTGGAGCAGTTGCAGATGCATTATTGGTTCTTTTATTGGTGCCGCCAAATCCTGCAAAACAAATGAGGTCGTTTGCATCACTTGGATTAATTGCGATACCTTCATAAGAAATATTGCTAATTTTTGTTATGGTCGTTGCTGTAGGTGGTGTAACGGTAGAACCTTGGATTACGTATCCGGCTTTGGATGCAAAGTTTGCATCGCTGGTATAAACTGAACCAAGACCATCTAGTCTCCAAACTCCATTTCCGGCACTGATATAACAATGACTGAGGTCACGAGAGAATTCAACATCGATAGAATTGAATAAACCACCACCAATACCTTTAGCTACACACAACCAACCTGGATTAGTAACTGAGAAGCGAGTTGCATTGCGCGTTCCCCAAAGTTCTCCACCATTTGCATTCACATAAACCAAGAACCAAGATTGGTATGGGTCTTGAACACGGAGCGTATCCCAAGCAACATTGTAAACCACGGTGTCTGAACCCATTTCTACAGTTTCGCCTGTAGCGTTGTTGATACCGTAGTTAACACCATTTTGGGTTAATGAAGGATCGTAGTAAAGCGTGTCGTCAAAGTATAACGCAGTTGGCGCTTGGTAATTGATGGTATCACCAGAAGCCAATGAAGGAATTCTTAAGTTGGTTCCTGCAGCATAATTCTTGGTAGGAACATAGGTAACTGAATCTTTCGAATTGAGGTCGTAGTATTCAGCTAAGAATAGCTCTGTGTGGAAAGGATGGTTAGCGCTACCGTCAGTACCGGCTGGGTCATAGGTGCCTGGAAGAGTTGGCGCAAAATTAGTGAAGTTCACACCGCGGTCACCAGAACGAGAGATACTGTTGTAGTATACCGAAGCAAACATTACGTTTGGATTGAAGAATGAAATTTCACACTCGAAACCATCACCGCCATTTACTTGTCTGAATTCATGGTAAGTTGATAAACTGAAGTCATTGTATAAAGTACCGTTGTCTTGAGCACCACCCATTACACGACCTCCTGCATCAAAAGCAATTCCGTAGAACTGTGTTACATTGTAACCGCGGTTTGCAGGATACCAAGTTTGACCTTTGTTTTGAGTAATACCGATACCACCATCGTTACCTACATAAAGACGGTTGTTGTTGTCCCACTTCATTTCGTGGTTGTCAGCGTGTACATATGTGGGTGAACTTGGGTTCACAAACCAAAGAGAAATTTTTTCAAAACCACCTGATGGAGGATTATTTACGGTTTGTTTCCATTCCCAGATATCGATACCGCCAATAAGTAATCTTTCTGGATCTGTTGGGTCTACGGAAAGGTTACTATTGTATGTACCTTGGTCGCGGTAGATATCAAATTCATTTGGAGGGCCTGAAGCACCAACAAATTGCGTCCAGGTAGCACCGTTGTCATGTGAAACGTGCATGGAAAGCAAGTTTGAATTGGTTCTGGTTGCATACAAAGAGTAGTTGCCTGAAGAATTTAAACTTGGTGAAATCGCGTATTCAATTCTAGCAGCACCGCTTGGCACTAAATTATTGGCAGAAGAACCAGACTTATCAGCGAAGTCTACACCACCGTTAGAAGATACAAAGGTTTTGTTTCCGCCGTAGGCAGCAACAATGACTTGACCATTTTTAGATACTTTTAAAGCAGAACAACCTCCCGCTGTAGGAGTGAGCGCAGTTAATGCAGCATCTCCTACTTTCCATTTTTTAACACCTGTTGCAGTGGCTAACCAAACGTAGTTATCTGCATCTGAAGAAGCAAGTTCTGTACAATTTGTAGTTCCAGGTATACTGCTCCAAGTGGTTCCGAAGTCTGTAGAATACCAAACGCCGTTTCCGCCCCAACCTTCTTCATTTGATCCGGTTGCAACATACAAAGTGTTGTCTGGGGTCATGGTCATGCTAGAGATGAAAGGGTTTGCACCCGCATCGAAATAGCTGGTTACTCTTTCCCAGTAGTTTCCTTTGTTGTTGGAAACAAATAAACCACCAGAAACACCACCTGCCCATACGCGGTTGATATTTGAGCGATCTATGCAAATTGCACGTGTGCGGCCTCCGATGTTGTCAGGACCTAAAGATTCAAACATCACGGATTTTGACTTACTCATTTTGCGAATGTCCTTCTCAATTTGAATGAGTTTTTCAGTTGAAACGGGCTGCCCAGTAGAAACATCGATATAACGCGCTTTTAACCAAGCCATTGCGTCATCTGAAGAAGACTCTTGCAAAATGGATAATGAAGCTTGGCGATAAAATGCCGTTTTAGGCAATAACTGGTTAACAGCAAAAGCAAGTGCTAAAACACCCGCAAATACCACAGAACCAAATACATAGACCTTCTTATTCATAGATAAATTATTTATGGTACAAGTTTAGTGTGCCAAATTAAGAAATATTCTCCTAATAAAGTGCTATAATCACTCATCAGGACCATATTTTTTTAATAAAATTTAATTAGGGTGCTTATTGAAAGAATTTTCAATCAAATAAATGTTTTTCAGCATGATAAGAAGACCTCACTAAAGGCCCGCTTTCTACAAATCTGAAACCCATTTCTAGTCCAAGTTTTTTGTACATTTCAAACTTCTCGGGCTCAACAAATTGCGCCACTGGCAAATGCTTAGGTGTGGGTTGTAAATATTGACCAAGCGTTAAAATATCTACTTGCACCGCGCGCAAATCTTGCATGGTTTCAATGACTTCTTCTTCAGTTTCACCGAGGCCAAGCATCACTCCTGATTTAGTGCGCATTCCGCCCTTTTTGAGCCTAAAAAGAAGTTCTAAACTACGATCGTATTTTGCCTGTATGCGCACTTGTTTGGTGAGCCTTCTGACGGTTTCAAGGTTGTGAGAAACAATCTCGGGAGCTGCATCAATTAGCACTTGCAAATTTTCCCAGTTTCCGGCGAAATCAGGGATAAGTGTTTCAAGCGTTGTTCCGGGGCTTTGTTGCCTAATGGCTCTGATGGTTTGGGCCCAAATTGCGGAGCCACCATCTTTGAGGTCATCACGGTCCACGGAAGTAATGACGGCATGCTTGACCCCCATAATTTTAACCGATTGGGCTACTTTTCCAGGCTCGAAAACATCTACTGCATCTGGTTTTCCGGTCTGAACACCGCAAAAACCACAAGACCTCGTACAAATATTTCCTAAAATCATAAAGGTGGCCGTCCCTTCACCCCAACATTCACCCATATTTGGGCAGCTTCCTGACTCACAAATTGTATGCAATTTGTGTTCGTCCACTAAACCCCTCACCTTGCGGTAATTTTCACCGGTTGGGAGTTTCACTCTTAACCATTTGGGCTTTTTGATTCTTGTGTTGTCTTCCATGTTAGATGTCCAATTGTACGAGTTGCTCGATTAGTTTGCTGCGTTTTTCAACAATTTGCTCGAGGTTTTGTGCGCTCAAGGCTTTTAATCTAGAGCGTTTGCGATAAGCTGTTATGAATCTATGAAAGCCGTGTGCAACAAAATTCAAGGCTACGAAATAAAATAGCCAAATCAAGAAATGCAATTTGATAAATTGAGCGGCAATAATGAGTAAGAGTAAATTCCAAACAGGGAGCAATACTAAAAGCATCCCCATTTTAGCCCCCGACCAAAAAACCGGACGCTTAAACGTTTTTTCAGCAAAACTTTTTACCCAAAAATACGGCACTGCACAATGCAATAAACCCAAGAGAAAGATCGGAAACCACAAAATGAGCTTCCTATTTAATTGGGCTATAGCATTTTTTTCAATTTCCAGGTTATACACCTCATCTTCAAAAAGATGAGCCGAATTCAATTGCTCAAAATAATTCGAAATACCGTCTTTTAAAGCGGGCCATGCTGAATTCGATTCAAGCATATTTTCGTTTAACTTTTGAGCTAAGTTTTGAGAATAGGCCCAACGCTCTTGGAGTGCTAATTGGGGGTCATAACAAGCTACATTCATGCCTTTGCGAGTAAGCATCATGAGGCGCTCGTGCAACAGCACATTTTCGTCGGTTTTGACATGCGTAATTTGTTGTTGCATTCTAGATTCAAGCTCTCTATTGAGTTCTGAAATGACTTTACTTGGATTCTCTAAATAGGCCTCTTTGTAATCGTTCAGTACAATTGGTTCTGCACCAGCAATTAATACATCGCTGCGAAAAACACCTGGGTTGGTGTAGTTGATACCTAAGCCTTGAACTTTAATTTCTACGGACCAATTGAGGTCTTCGAGTGCAGTAAATCCTATGCGAATAGCGCCTTTTTTAATTGGCTTGAGTCTTCTTTCAAAAATATCGTCAGTAATTCCTTCGCCAAAAACCAGCAAATTTCGATTTCGGGCCAATGCTTGGGTAGCTTTTTTAAATACCTTTTTATTCTTCTCTTGGGAATCACCGCCATCTTGCTGTCTATAAATAGGCAGCATGTGTGCCAACCAAAATAGGGGCTTGGTAAACTTATTAAAGACATCGGAGCGCGTCATAAAATAAATAATGGGCTTTCTTAAGCGCGCAATTACCAAGGGGTCGAGAAATGCAGATGGATGATTGCTTACAAAAATGGTGCGCCCAAATCTAAATTGACTAGGCCTCACCTCTTCTACCTTCCTGAAAAAGAGTCTGAAACTATAACCTAAGCCAAACCAAAAAATAAAATACAAAGGCCTCATGCTGCGAAATTACCAATTTTAAATAATTTTGACTCAAAATCTAGTTATGAAGCGTATCGGCCTTTTCTGTGGAGGATTTTCCTCTGAATATGATATTTCCATAAAAAGTGCTCGTACCATTCAAGCGCATTTCCCAAAAGCATATGAACTCGTTCTGATCACTGTTCAAAAAAGGAAATGGGAGGTCAGTGTAAAAGATAACATCGTACCTTTTGATTTAAATACTGGTAGTTTTCAATTGGATGGAGAACTAAAGTGCCTAGATGCCGCAATTATATACACGCACGGAGACCCAGGTGAAAACGGAAAAATCCAGGCTTATCTCGAAATGATGGACATTCCGTACATTAATTCTGGCGTATTGGCTTCTGCGCTTTCTTTTGACAAATGGGCCTGCAATCAATTTTTAAAAGGCTTTGATATTCCGGTAGCGAAATCCATTTTACTTACCAATCCACAACAATTGGAAGCTACCTCCATTATTGAATCTTTAAACCTTCCGATTTTCGTCAAGCCAGCTGACTCAGGTTCGAGCTTTGGCATTTCTAAAGTGAAAAAAGCAGACGAACTCCAAGCTGCCCTTAACCTTGCATTTAAAGAAGGAAAAAGAGTAGTGCTCGAGGCCTTTTTAGATGGCACTGAAGTTACCTGCGGCGTTTATCGCACCAAAAACGGAATCCAAGCATTGCCCTTAACTGAAATTGTTTCTGAAACAGAGTTTTTTGATTACGAAGCCAAATACAGCGGTAAATCACAAGAAATTACACCAGCTAGAATCAATACAGCGCTTACTTTAGCAGTTCAAGAACGCGCCAAATTTATTTATGACCTTCTTGGGCTTCGATCCGTTGCAAGAATAGATTTTATGATTGTCAACAATGAACCTTACGTAATTGAAGTAAATACAACCCCTGGCTTCTCACCGGCAAGCATTGTTCCTCAGATGTTAAATGCGGCGCAAATCAGCATCACCGATTTTTGGTCGGAAATTATTCAGGTTGAGTTATCTGACTAACCACAGCATTTAAAAGAGGCTCCATTTTCTTACTCAGTGCTGCCCCACTTAAATGAGGCGCATTGGCAATAATAGCAAAGGCAATTTGATGTCCTTCGAGTGTTTCGATATAACCTGAATAGGCTTTAATACCATTAATGCTGCCACTTTTAGCATGAATTTTTCCGGAACCCACTTGCCCTGCACACAATGACTTCACGGTACCGCTTTCACCAGCAATTGGTAAACTATTGTAATAGCTACTGAAATAACTTTGTTCTTTTTGCGCCAACAACAGATGCACAAATTGCCTAGCGCTTATTTTGTTTTCTTTAGACAAACCACTGCCGTCAACTATCGTAATTTCACCAATCCCCCAACTTTTATTGAGGCTATCTAAAACTTTCAAGCCGTTTTCATAAGAGCCAAAACCATAATATTGATACCCAACCTGACGCAGCAAGCCTTCTGCAAATAAATTGACGCTGCGTTGGTTGGTCCAATAAACCACTTTTTCTATGGGCTCAGCAAAGTGCGAATGAATCAAATGAAACGCTGCATAATCGGGATTTTGGGCAAGCATTCTTTTTGAACTGCTACCACCATCGACACGAATTCCAAGCACTTGTAATTTTTCATAAACCAATTGCGCTAGCAACCTTTCGGGATCGGGCATGCTCGCTTTAACTATAAAACTAGCCTGATTTGCAGGCAGTGCACCTGTAATTTTGCGTTGGTCATCAAACGGAATTCCGTGGATGTAACTCTGGTCATTACTTATTGCCGCAGCTTTCGCTTCAATGCTCAGTTTGTAATTGTAATCATTGGGGAAAATAGAAACCAATTGAATTGGGGTACCTAAGGCTCCTGTTTTAAAACTCAATTTGAGTGTGTTGTCATAGAAATTGAGCCCATAGGCTCCACAACCATAATAATTTCCCATGTCGGCACGCTCCCAACCCACCGGGCAAATTTCATAGCCAAAAGACTCTGCATCGGCAATAACAGATCCTGTAATAGCCTTGATTCCAGCACTTTTAATAACTTCTACCCAGGTATCTATAAACTGAAATTCTGTACCAGGGTCATTGAAATACCGCGAACCTAAACTGACATCGCCCTCGCCTTTTAGCCAAATATTGCCATGTAGCAAACCATTGTTGTCAATTGCTCCGTCAATGTATATGCGGGTTTGGGCTTTCGCTTCAGGACCTAAAACCGACAGCGCTGCTGCTGTACTAAATAATTTGGTAATAGACGCTCCTGGCAAAGCTAAATCGGCGTTCCAGGAAACAATTGTGTCTTTGGTTTGTGTATCATAGGCGCAAATACTCCACTTACTTCCTTTTAGCGAAGGGTCTTGTTGCAACTTCAACAATGCTGACTGCAGCGAATTTTGAGCCCAGAACGGAACACACAAAAGCAAAAATAGGAAGCCGATTGTATAGAAGCGCATAGACAAATTTAACTTATTTTTACAGCCGAAAAACACCAAAATGCCAAGCACCAAACCTCAGCCCTTATCTCATATTGTTGTGCAAGGTGCGCGTGAACACAATTTAAAAAACATTCACGTCAGCATTCCAAGGCAGCAGCTAGTTGTCTTTACAGGTCTCAGCGGAAGCGGTAAATCCTCACTTGCATTTGATACAATTTTTGCAGAGGGACAGCGCCGTTATCTAGATACTTTTTCGGCTTACGTGCGGCAATTTATTGGTGGCCTCGAAAGACCGGATGTCGATAAAATAGATGGCCTCAGCCCGGTTATTTCTATCGAACAAAAAACGGTGGGCAGATCTCCAAGATCTACCGTTGGTACCATTACCGAACTCTATGATTTTTTCAGATTACTCTACGCAAGAACCGCAACCGCCTATTCTTATGAAAGTGGCGAGGCAATGGTCAAATACTCAGACGAAACCATTGCTGAACTGATTCAAAAAGATTTTGAAGGGAAAAGAGTTGCCGTATTAGCACCTAAAATCAGAGGGCGCAAAGGTCATTACCGCGAACTTTTTGAACAAATCCAACGACTCGGCTACACAAGAGTGAGAGTTGATGGAGAAATTCAAGAAATCCAGAAGGGGCTTAAGCTCGACCGTTATAAAATTCACGATATCGAAATCGTGGTGGATCGTTTTGCAGCGAGCGACATTGACGCCAGACGCTGTTATGAAACCGTTACAACCGCCATGAAACTCGGCGACGGATCTTTGATGGTTCAAGACCTAGACAAGCAAATGGTCCGACACTACAGCCGCTCCTTGATGTGCCCAACAAGTGGAATCAGTTACCCAGAACCCGAGCCCAATCTTTTTTCATTTAACTCCCCTTATGGTGCTTGCCCAACATGCAAAGGCCTAGGAGAAGTCAGTGAAATGGATCGCGAAAAAATTATTCCAGACCCCAAACTTTCTATTAAGAAAGGTGGTCTTGCCCCACTTGGCGAATACAAGAAATCTTGGATTTTTGACAAAATTGAAAAAATCCTAAACGCACAAGGATTAGCGCTAACCACGCCATTAACCGATTTCGACAACGAAGTCATAGACCTATTGCTTTACGGCAACGAAGACATGGAATTGGGGCCTCAAGACAGCCAAGAACGTTTCGAAGGCCTCATTCATTTTCTGAGCAGACACACCGATGATTCAGGTGCTGCACTGCAGCGTTGGGCCCAAAGTTTTATGCAGAAAAAGACTTGCCCAGTTTGCGATGGATATCGCTTGAGAAAAGAGGCTTTGAATTTTAAAATTGGCGACAAACACCTCGGGCACCTCGGGCAACTAGACCTTCAAAGTTTACAAGATTGGTGCCACACCCTACCTCAATTACTGAGCCCAGAAGCGCAAATAATCGGTAAAGAAATCATCAAAGAAATCAATGCCAGACTTGGTTTCATCTTAGAAGTTGGTCTCGATTACCTCACCCTAAACCGAAGTGCCAAAACACTTTCTGGTGGCGAAGCGCAGCGCATTCGTTTGGCCACACAAATTGGCACCGAGTTGCTCAATGTATTATATATCCTCGATGAGCCTTCCATTGGTTTACACCAACGCGACAACACCAAATTAATTTCTTCACTTACCAAACTCCGCGACCTCGGTAATACGGTATTAGTAGTAGAACACGACAAAGAAATGATGGAGGCCGCAAATTACATTGTTGACATAGGGCCAGGCGCAGGAAAATTGGGCGGTGAAATTGTTTTTGCAGGCACCTACCCTGAGATGCTTCAAGCCAAAACTACCACTGCGGGTTATCTAAACGGCGATTTAAAAATAAACGTACCCGATACGCGCCGCAAAGGCAACGGCAACTTTTTAGAATTACTAGGAGCAAGCGGGCACAATTTGAAAAATTGTAATCTTAAAATTCCGCTCGGCACGCTAACCTTCGTGACCGGCGTAAGTGGTAGCGGTAAATCTAGCTTGATCAACCAAACGCTCTACCCTCTTCTGATGAATCATTTTTACGAAGATATTCATCGGGCCTTACCTTATAAAAGTATAAAGGGTTTAGAACACCTCGATAAAGTAATTGAAATCGACCAAAGCCCAATCGGGCGTACGCCGCGTTCTAACCCTGTTACTTACACCAAGGTTTTTGACGAAATCAGGAGTTTGTTTGCCAGTATGCCCGAAGCACAAATTAGGGGCTACAAAGCTGGGCGCTTCTCTTTTAATGTTGCTGGCGGTAAATGCGAAACCTGTAATGGTGGCGGCATGCGTCTGATCGAAATGAATTTTTTACCTGATGTATATGTCTTGTGTGAAACTTGCAACGGCAAACGCTACAATGCTGAAACCCTAGAAGTGAAATACAAAGGGAAAAGCATTGCAGACGTCCTCCACATGACCATTTCCGAAGCGGTTAGCTTTTTTGAACACCACCCAAAAATTCATAGAGTCTTACTCACTTTGCAAGAGGTTGGGCTCGGATATATTCAACTAGGCCAATCTTCTACAACACTTTCTGGTGGAGAAGCTCAACGCGTCAAATTGGCAACAGAATTGGCGAAAAAAGCAACCGGAAAAACTATTTACATTTTAGATGAACCTTCTACAGGCCTGCATTTCGAAGACATCAATATGTTGTTAACCGTTTTGCAGCGCTTGGTAGATGAAGGCAATACCGTTTTGGTCATCGAACACAACCTCGACATGATCAAAGCGGCAGACTACATCATCGATATAGGACCGGAGGGCGGGCATCGTGGCGGACAAGTGGTTTGCGCAGGTACGCCTGAAGAACTCATCAAAAAACAACAAAAGAAATCTTATACAGCACTCTATTTAGCCAAAGAGCTGTAACAATTCGTAAAAATTTAACTTTCAGAATGAAGCTTCTATGAAAAAGCATTAATTTTGTCGCTCCTAAAGTAGTATTGACATAAAAACTAAATAAAATGGCATTAGAAATTACAGACCAAAACTTCGATGAGCTCGTCATGAATTCAGACAAGCCAGTGATCATTGATTTTTGGGCAGAATGGTGCGGACCTTGCCGTATGATCGGTCCGGTTATTGAAGAAATGCATCACGAATACGAAGGAAAAGCACTAATCGGAAAAGTAAATGTTGACCACAACATGGGCGTCTCTGCAAAATTCGGAGTGCGTTCAATCCCGACAATCTTATTTATTAAAAACGGGGAAGTTGTTGACAAATCAGTTGGTGCCGTTCCTAAGGCAGTCCTTGCTGAGAAACTCGAAGCTTTAATGTAAAAATTCAAAAGGGAGTTCGCTCCCTTTTTTTATGCCATGGAATCTTTCTGGAGACGCTTAAGATATTACGGGATTGGCTTTGGAATCGGCCTCATCCTTACTTTCGGAATCTTTAACACAAGAGGTTGTAGCTGGATGCCAGGTAACCGTGTCAAAGAAGCCATGAACGCCCGTATTTGGGTCATGGATCAAGATGTCATGGCCGATTTTTTGAAAAAAGAACAGCTCGATAAGAAAACATTTTATACAGCTATTCAAGATGCCGACATCGCTTTTACAAAAAGTATTCGTAGCGGAAACCACAAAGTTTACGACCTTACATTCACAAATGTAAAAGACCAAGAAATTCATTGTTTGGCACGCATGACAGACGAAAGTTTCGTGGTTGAATTTGTACCTTTTGTTGCTTCTGTGAAAGCGCTAAAAAAGAAAAAACAAAAGCCATTTGCTGCTTCTATTTTATATGTCCCAGGCAATAAACACCTCGTTTATTCTGATTCAAGACCTGCCCTACAAGAACACCTGAAAGCACTTGGTATTCGCAACGACGAACAACTTCAAAAAAGATTTTACAAAGGCACTTTTTCTCCTGTATTATCAAGATTAAACGAGCAGCCTAGACCCCTTCATGTTTTTAGATTTACACCTAAAGCAGGGTCAAAAGATAGCATCACCACAACTTGTATTTGGTACAAGGACAAAATAAAAGTGGTCGATTTAAAAGTTGACAAAAAGGTTTCCTAAGCCTTTTCCGTACAATTCACATTTTTTCATATAAAATTGTTCAAAAGTTCAATGGAACATGCCTTTGCCTGCCATATGAATTTTTATCTTTGATATATGGAATTTACCGCTGCGCAGATTGCTGGAATACTAAACGGAGAAGTCATTGGCAATCCTGACGCTTCCGTAAGTGCATTGGCAAAAATTGAAGAAGGTCAGCCAGGTGCACTGAGCTTTCTCTCGAATCCAAAATACGAACCCTACATCTATGCTACTCAATCGAGTATTTGCATCGTAAACAAAACCTTTTCACCCAGCAAAGAACTACCAGCTTCCCTAACCTTAATTAAGGTTGAAGATGCCTATGCTTGTTTTGCCAAACTCCTAGAGTTGTACAACAGCATGAATCGCAAAGAAGCCAAAATTGAGCAGCCCTCTTATATCGATCCAAGCGCTCAAATCGGAGAAAACGTTTATATCGGAGCCTTTGCTTACATCGGTAAAAATGTCACCATTGAGGCCAATGCCCAAATTTATCCAAATGTAGTCCTTCAAGACAACGTCCACATCGGTGAAAACACTTGTGTTTACGCAAACGTTAGTGTCTATTACGATTGTAAAATCGGAAACAAATGTATTATTCATGCTGGCTCCGTTATTGGGTCCGACGGCTTTGGTTTTGCCCCTGACGAAAACGGTGTTTACAGCAAAATTCCGCAAATCGGCAATGTGGTCATCGAAGATGACGTCGAAATTGGCGCCAACTGCACCATCGACAGAGCCACAATGGGCTCAACTTATATCCGCAAAGGTGTAAAAATGGACAACCTTTGCCAAATCGCGCACAACGTTGATGTCGATCAGCATACAGCAATGGCTGCCCAAGTAGGAATTGCTGGTTCTGCTAAAATCGGCAAACACGTCATGATCGGAGGCCAAACCGGAATTGCCGGGCACCTAAGCGTTGCTGACCACACCAAAATTGTGGCACAATCCGGAATTCCTTCCACCGTTAAAAAAGCCGACACCCTCATGGGTACGCCCGCGATTCCTATCAACGACTACAAACGCTCTCATTTCGGATTCCGAAAACTACCGGGTCTGATCCAAAAAATCTACGAGCTCGAAAACAAACTCAACGACCTGCTGAAAAATAAAGAAGCATGACAGAAAAACAAAGAACACTCAAGCAAAGCATCGTTTTTGAAGGCGTTGGCCTTCATACCGGAGAAAAAGTCAGACTAGAAATCTTGCCCGCACCAGCCAATCACGGCTACAAATTTCAGCGTGTAGACCTCGAAAACCAACCCATCATCAAGGCCGACGCAGATCTAGTTGTTGCCACCGACCGCGGCACCACCCTCGAACAAAATGGCGCCCGAGTATACACAACCGAACACGTCTTGGCTGCTCTTTACGGCTGTCAAGTGGACAACGCGCTTATTCAGCTCAATGGCCCAGAAATCCCTATCATGGACGGAAGCGCTTTGCCTTTCGTGAAAGCCATCGAAGCCATTGGCTACGAAGACCAAGATGCAGACCGCGAATATTTCGAACTCACAGAAAACATTCCGTGGGAAGACACCGAAAAAGGCATTGAATTTCTTGCAATCCCAGATATCAACTACCGTGTTACCGTCATGGTCGACTACAAATCACCAGTGCTCGGCACTCAACATGCCAGCATGTACCACATCGGTGAATTCAATAAAGAAATTGCACACTGCAGAACCTTTGTGTTTCTACGCGAACTAGAAATTCTTGCAAAAAATAACCTCATTAAAGGTGGAGACCTCGACAACGCAATCGTGCTCGTTGACCGCGCAGATGTCAAACAAGCCGAACTCGATGAGCTCGCAGAATTACTTGGCAAAGACAAACTTCAGGTAAATCTAGACGGCATTGGCGTACTCAATAGCAGTAAACTACAATGCGAAAACGAGCCCGCTCGTCATAAACTCCTAGACATCATCGGTGACCTCGCTTTAGTTGGCAAACCCATCAAAGCTCACATTTTAGCCGCAAGACCAGGGCATTCTGGAAATGTTCGTTTTGCAAAAGTGCTCAAAGAACAAATCAAAAAGCAACAACAAAAAGGAAAATATTTTGATCTTGAAAAAGAACCTCTTTACACCACTCAAGACATCGAAAAAATGTTGCCACATCGCTACCCATTTTTAATGGTAGACAAAATCATGGAGATCCACCCAGAATCTATTGTTGGGGTTAAAAACATCACCATGAACGAGCCCATTTTCACTGGGCACTTCCCAGGAAACCCTGTTTTCCCAGGCGTCTTACAAATTGAAGCCATGGCTCAGGTTGGCGGCATCTACGCCCTTTCTCAAGTAGAAGATCCGCATCTATACTCTACCTACTTCATGAAAATTGACAACGTCAAGTTCAAGCAAAAAGTAGTTCCTGGCGATACCGTCGTATTCGAATTAGTACTCACCTCGCCTATTCGTAGAGGTTTGGTTGAAATGACCGGCACTGCCTATGTAAACGGAAAAGTAGTTTCTGAAGCCAGCATGTTGGCACAAATCATCAAAGACAAAGCAGAATGATTTCTAACCTAGCATCTGTATCCAAAGACGCTCAGATTGGTCAAAATGTACGCATAGACCCTTTTGCAGTTATCCATGAAGATGTCATCATCGGCAATGGTTGTCATATCCACTCCAACGCTGTACTTTATCCAGGTACTCGCCTCGGAGAAGATTGCGACGTCTTTCCGGGCGCTTCAGTAGGAGTTATTCCACAAGATTTGAAATTCAGCAATGAATATACAACCGTAGAAATCGGTAACCATACTAAAATCCGAGAGTGCGTGACCATCCATCGTGGCACCAATGACAAACTCAAAACCAGTATCGGTGACAACTGTTTGCTCATGACCTACGTTCATATTGCCCACGATTGTCAGATAGGCAACAATGTCATTTTAGCAAGCTACACCGGACTTTCGGGCCACGTTGTCATTGACGACTGGGCTATCCTAGAAGGAAAAGCTGCGGCACAACAATTTGTACACATTGGCAAACATGCCTTTATTGGCGGAGCTTCCCTCATTCGAAAAGATGTTCCTCCATATGTGAAAGCAGCCCGAGAACCACTCGCGTTTGCAGGTGTCAACTCAGTTGGTCTGCGCAGACGCGGATTTACAGAGGAGCAAGTGAGGGAAATCGAAGACATCTACAGAGTTTTGTATGTTCAAAACAGCAATATTTCAAAAGGAATCAAAGCCCTTGAAGGAGTTCCTGCCACGGCATTACTTACAGAAATCACCCAATTTATTCAAACCTCAGAAAACGGCGTAATTCGCGGAATGATATGATGCATCGCGGTCAAGAACTGAGCCTACTCATTACGGCATATGCCTTTGGTGGACGCGGAATTGCAAGGCTCACCCATAACGATCAACCTTTTACAATTTTTGTAGACAACGCCTTCCCTGGCCAAACGGTCCTCGCTAAAATTGAGACCAAACGCAAGAATTTTGCCGAGGCCAAATTACTGGCAGTTATCGAAAGAGCTCCTGAAGAAACTACCAATCAGTTTCAAGAAATTTCTGGTGGGCCCTACATCCATGTACCCATTGCCTTGCAAGAGCAATATAAAAAAGAGAGTACGCTCGAAACCTTTTCACGCCTAAGTGGCCTGCGCGATAGCCCCGATAAATTTGATACTTTCATCTCTTCTCCAGAACATTACCATTACCGCAATAAGATGGAATACAGTTTTTCTTGTATCGAACACGACCTCGATATCAACGAAGAGCTAGACGACGCATTTGCTTTAGGTTTTAAACGCCGTGGTACCTGGTGGAAAGTAGAGAGCTTAAATAAACCCAGCGGTCTTTTTGACGAAGCTTGGGAAACCAAACTTAAAGAACTACGCACCTTTTTAAAGAGCAGCAATTTACCTGCTTGGCACCCACCGCAAAAGAAGGGCTTTTTTCGCCACATTGTGGTCAGAAAATCTTTTCTCAAAGACCAACTATTAATCAATCTAGTAACTTCTTCTGAAGGTCTTGAAAATTTTGATCTTCAAGCATTCACATCATTTTTACTAGCCCTACACCCAGGCCGTATAGCGGGGCTTTGGCACACCATCAATGACAACGTTGCCGATCGTGCAAAAATTGAAAATGGTTCTTCTACGTTGCTATACGGAGAGCCCGTGATTGAAGAGGAACTATCTGGGCTGCGCTTCCAAATTTCCATGGAAAGTTTCTTTCAGACCAATCCTGCTTGCGCAGAACTACTTTACGCAAAAGCACTCGATTACCTTTTTGAAGCGCCTTTTGAAAACGGTGATATCGCCATGGATCTTTTCTGCGGGACCGGCACAATTGCCCAGCTAATGGCGAAACGTAATCCTAACGTCCGAATCATTGGGGTTGATATCGTTGAAAAGGCCATCCAAGATGCCAAAGAAAACGCCCTTAAAAATCAAATTACTAGCGCAGAATTTTTTGCAGCGGACGTCGGAAAATTCTTAAAAGAATACCCTGAATTTCAAGGTAAAATCAAGCGCATCATGCTAGACCCACCTCGGGCAGGAATTGCTCCAAAAACCTTGCAAAAAGTGCTAGACCTAGGTGCCGAATGTATTGTCTATATAAGTTGTAATCCGGCAACACAAGCCCGAGATGCCAATACATTGGCCATGGCCGGCTACGAACTCGAGAAATACACGCTTGCCGATCAATTCCCGCATACAGGACACATCGAATCGATTGCCAAATTCGTCAAAAAATGAAACTAGAGATCCTTGCCATTGGTGATGAACTACTTATCGGCCAAACCATCAATACCAACGCATCATGGTTGGGGCAAGAACTCAGTAAGCGCGGCTATCAAATATCTAGGTCTATTGCTGTTTCAGACGACCCCGAACAAATAGTCTTTGCCCTAGATAATCTGCTTCCCACTACAGATTGTGTGCTCATCACTGGTGGTCTCGGCCCTACCAAAGACGACCTCACCAAGCACGTTTTGGCCCAGTATTTTGATACTGAACTCGTGATCCACGAACCCACTCTTGCTCAGATTGTTACTTTCTTTGAAAGTCGCAACAAACCCATGCTAGATGTAAATATTCAACAAGCAGCGCTCCCAGCCAGTTGCACCATCCTCAAAAACAGAGTGGGTACAGCTGCCGGAATGTGGTTTGAAAAGGCAAATAAAATCTATATTTCTTTGCCCGGCGTACCTTATGAAATGAAAACCATCATTTCTGAAGAAGTTTTCCCGCTTTTCGAAAAGAGATTTGGCAGTTCTGCCATGTATCACCAGACTTTGCTCACCCAAGGGATTGGTGAATCGTTCTTAGCCGAACAAATCAAAGATTGGGAAGACGACGTCAGAAACGATGGCCTTAGTTTAGCCTACCTACCCTCACCTGGCTTGGTCAAACTCAGACTAACTTCTTATAATGGCATTCAGGACCAAGACAAAATTGAGCACTATTTCATGCAACTTAAAGCCAGACTCCCAGAAGCTATTTTTGGTGAAGGAGAGCAAAGCTTAGAAAGTGTACTTGGGGATATTTTATTAGAAAAGAAAGCAACCATTGGCACTGTTGAAAGTTGTACGGCCGGTTTATTAGCCAACACCATTGCAAGTGTTCCTGGTGCATCCGCCTACTATCAAGGAGCCTTGCTCACCTATTCAAACGAGCTCAAGCAGCAAATTGCAAAAGTATCAGCCCAAGCCTTGAACAAATTTGGCGCTGTAAGTGAACAAGTTGCCAAAGAAATGGCTCAGAATGGCCGCCAAATTCTTGGAGTAGACTACTGTTTAGCTACTACCGGAATTGCAGGCCCAACTGGTGGAACACCCGAGAAACCCGTTGGATTAGTTTGGATTGGCTTAAGTGGGCCCAATGGCACCGTTGCAAAAAGTTTCAAATTCGGTGACAACCGAAGTCGCAACCTCGAGATGACAGTCCTTAGCGCGATGAATTGGTTGCGTTATGTCTTGCAAAACCCTTAAGGCACATAAATTTTTGCACATTCAGTTGCACAACGGATCAAATAAAACCCTGCGGGTAATTGCGTGCCGTTTAATTTACCCACAATAGATTCCTGAACCAATTGGCCATTTAGCCTAAAGATTTCAACTTTTTCTTGCGCTTCAACCCCTTCCAATCGAAGGCGTTGTTGCTCATCGATTGAAATGAGTATCGTTGAGTTAGACAAATCCGAATGGATTCCTACTAAATTATAAATCAACTCGACATCATCAATAAGTACTTCGTCATTTACCGCTCCTCCTCCCGGAATATGATTAGTGGTAAAAGTGAGTAAAATATATTTTGGCACAAGGCCAGTATTCACAGTATAATTAAATGGAGTAGAAAATCGTATCCAATTATTGTTGGTTGGTGCAAACTGCAGGTCTGCTTCGGCAACCACATAGGGGTTTGAAGCGGAATTGAGTGGATCTTGCACCGCAAATTCGTCGTGAATAACCGCATGCATTCCGGCCTGTTCAGATGATGCCGCGCTGTATCTTGCCCAAAAAACAATAGAATCAGGAGCTAGCGTGAGTGACTCTGAAAAAGCTGCATCATTGAGTACAGTGTAATTGTAATTATCTGGGCTACTCAGGCTTGTGCTACCCATGTTCACACGTCCGGTTGTAACTACGCCATTAGCAATGACACCGAGCGTACTTTTAGACCAAATTCTTGCGCTGTAGAGCCCAGCTGCACCGGTTCTGACAATACTTGAACGCTCTATTTGCTTAGATCCAAAGGCTGCAAAATTACCGGTAGCCGTTTTAAACGAAGACCAATTGCTTGGTTCTTCAGTACTTGCACCTAAATTATCCCAGTCTTCGAAACCTGCATTACCAAGTTGTTGCGCTTTGAGGCTGTGACTAAAAAGAAGTATGGATAGGTAGGTAATGGCTTTCATAAGAATGATTTCAAACAAATATAACATTTTAGGTAACTTTACAACATGAAACAGCAATCGACTCTACCCGTAATGGAACACTTTTATACCCTTCAAGGGGAAGGATTTCATAGTGGAAGAGCCGCCTATTTTATTCGCTTAGCAGGTTGTGACGTCGGTTGTGTTTGGTGCGACGTTAAAGAAAGTTGGGATATTCATGAAAATCAACACATGAGCTATGCCCAAATTTTGACTGAAGTTCAAGCAACCCCTACAGATTTTGTAGTCATTACAGGCGGAGAACCCACCATGCATTCACTGACAGAATTGTGCCAACTATTGCACGCTGCAGGATATGAAATCGCTATCGAAACGGCAGGTGTGCACCCTTTAAAAGGAGACATCGATTGGTATTGCTTTTCGCCTAAAAAATTCAAGAATCCTATTGATGAAGCTTATTCATTAGCTCAAGAACTCAAGGTGGTAATTGCGCATCCAGCTGATTTTGAGTGGGCCGAGCAACATGCCCAACGCGTTAATCCTGACTGCAAATTGTATTTGCAAACCGAGTGGGACAAACGCGAGCGCTTTATGCCTCTAATCGTAGACTACATCAAACGCAACAAAAAATGGAAAATCTCGTTACAATCGCATAAATATATGCAGATTCCATGAGGCTTTTCCTCCTACTCAACCTACTCCTTCTTCTTACCTTTAGTGCTTGTGCGCAGGCTAATTTTCCTTATTCAACGCAAAACAAAAAGGCCATTAAACTTTTTGAAGCGGCTCAAAATGCGCCCACGCAAGAAAGAAATCCGAATACGGGTTTACTAAATTATGACGCTGGCATCGCTTTACTCGATCAGGCGCTGGCTAAAGACTCGAATTTTTGGGAGGCAGCACTGCTCAAAGCAGAGTTTCTCGATTACCAAAGAAAATATGCCGAAGCGGCTAGGTGGTATGAGCGTGCATTGTACATCGATCCGAGCCACAGCATCAGCGGAAGTACTTATTTCTACTTAGCTGCATGTCAAATCACTATAGGTAATTACCAAGATGCATTGGTCAATATCAATCGATTTTTAAAAAATCCAAATGCAAAGGAGAGTTTAGTCAATCAGGCTTATCAGTTAAGAGCTTGTGCAGAATTTTCTATTGAATCTATGGCGCATCCGGTTGCATTTGTTCCTGTAAATGCGGGTGAAGGCATCAATACCATTCTTGCTGAATACTACCCAACACTAACTGTTGACGGCCAACAACTTTTGTTTACACGCAGACTTCCAGTGGTTGGTTCAAACGACGAACAAGAAGATTTTTATGTTTCTAAACTTGATGCCGCAAATGAAAAATGGCGCGAAGCCCAAGCGATGCCACCGAACATCAACACCCCATGGAATGAAGGTGCACCCACAATTTCTGGTGATGGTAAAAAAATTATTTTTGTAGCCTGCACCGATCCATCTGGCGTCAATTATGGTGCTAATCGGACAGGAAAAGGTTCTTGTGATTTATTTGTGACTGAAAAAATCGGTAACAAATGGACCAATCCAATCAATTTACCAGGAGGGGTCAACACGGCCAATTGGGAAACCCAACCTTCGTTGAGTGCCGATGGGAAAACTTTATATTTCATAAGAGCTATACGCAGTCGTGAAGGACGAGCCAATTCTGATATTTATGTGTCTTATTTACTCGACAACGGTCTTTGGACAGAAGCAGAGCGCCTTTCCAACACCGTCAATACCAACCAAAATGAAGAATCTGTTCAAATCCATCCGGACGGTCAAACGCTTTATTTTGCCTCTAGAGGTCATGTAGGGCTTGGAGGTTCTGATTTATTTGTCAGTAAACTCAATGCACAAGGTCAATGGTCTAAACCGCTCAATTTAGGCTACCCAATTAATACTAGGTTTGACGAAAATTCATTGTTGGTTTCCGCACTTGGAGATATCGCCTTTTTTGCTTCAGACCGAACGGGTGGTTTTGGAAATCTTGATATTTATTGGTTCGAACTCCCTCGAGAACTTCAGGCAACCCAAACCTTTTATTTTGAAGGTCGTGCTTTTGATGCGCAAACAAGACAACAATTACAAGCCAGTATCAGACTTACAGATTTGAGTACAGGTAAAGAAGTTTATAATGGCTATACAGATATTCAGGACGGAAAAATTGTCTTGCCACTCCCTGTGGATCGTACCTATGCGGTTTTAGTCAATAAAGAAGGATACCACCCTTTTTCTTTGAATTTTGATCTTACTATTAAAGAAAATGCGCAAAGCTACCAGCTAGACATGCCATTGAATCCGTTGAATTCACAGGCAGAAAATGTGCTCAGCAATGTTTTCTTTGATCTTGCGAAAGCTACACTCAGACCAGAATCAAGAGTTGAATTATTGAATTTAAGTGCTTATTTGAAAGCCAATCCAAAATTGAAAATAGAAATCCAAGGACACACCGATAGCCAAGGTGATGCTCAGAAAAATTTGGTGCTTTCTGAACAGCGCGCTAAAGCGGTTTATGATTTCTTGATCACAGACGGAATCCAGGCCAATAGACTCAGCTACAAAGGTTTTGGCTCTACAGTACCCGTCATCACAGATGCACAAATTGCAGCGCTGCCTACCGAAGCACAAAAAGCTGCTGCCCATCAAAAAAATCGTCGAACCAGTTATACCATGAAATTATGATTCCATTTTTTAAGTTGATTCGATTAAAAAATCTGCTCGTCATCCTTTTTACAATGATTGGGGTTGCTTTGCACCTCAAACAGACGCATCCTTTTGAGGTGATTGATTTCAATACTTTTGATTACAGCATACTGATTTTCTCAACCTTGATTATTGCAGCAGCAGGCTCCTTGATCAATGATTATTTTGATCTAAAAGCAGACCGCATCAATAAACCAGAAGAATTGATCCTCAATAAATACCTTCAAAAAAGATGGGCTATTTTAGGGCATTGGATCCTTAATTTTACAGCTTTTGGTATTGCAGTGTACTTGTCTTGGACGCACCACACCCTTTTGTTTGTATTTATACACTTGATCAGCATCAACTTACTTTGGTTCTATAGTGTCTCTTGGAAACGAAAATTGTTACTTGGGTCAGTGGTAGTGGCCGTTTTACCCGCTTTGGTCATCTTCCTTTGCACATGGTATTTTCAACTTTTGAATGAAAGTGATTTGAATTATTCACCATATAACCCTGAAACCTGGTCTACGTTTTTGAATTACCGTTATGTGCAATTTATTGCCATTTGTGCCTTTCTAATCACACTCAGCAGAGAGATACTAAAAGACGTACACGATATGCCCGGAGATGCTTTGCTGAATGCAAATACCATCCCACGTAAAATTGGAGCTCACAAAGCCACTTTACTTGCACTTATTACCTTACAATTTCCAGCGGTGTTGTTTATCGTATTAAAATTTGCAGTCGGATTTACGCTACCTACTACCTTTTCAGTGTATGCGCTTGCCCTACTTTCGCTACTCTTTTTAGCGCAACTGATTTGGTATCTCATTCAACCTGATCAAGCGAGAAAATACTTGCTTATACATTATAAATTAGCCATTCCATTAGGCATCCTTACCTTATATTTTTAAAATGAAATTAGTTTTAGGTTCTGCTTCTCCACGACGCAGCGAATTATTGAGCAAATTGGGTTTCGAATTCAGAATACTTGTAGCCGATTGTGACGAATCTTTTGATCACAGACTGAGTCCTGAAGAAATTGTTTTAAGTATTTGCCGTAAAAAAGTTGCGGCACTTGCCAGTCAAATAGAAACCGATGAAACCTTACTTTGCGCCGACACTATTGTTTGCTTAGAAGGTAAGGTGTTAGGAAAGCCAGCAAATCGAGCAGAAGCCATTGCTATGTTGCAGCAGCTATCAGGGAAAGAACACGAAGTGTATACTGGTGTGGTACTAAAGAATCAACAAGGTGAACACAATTTAATTGATTGTACGGTTGTTCGCTTTCAGGATTTAAAGGAAGAGGATATCCATTTTTATGTAGATCAGTATAAACCGTTTGACAAAGCTGGAGGCTATGGCATTCAAGAATGGATTGGTCATGTAGGTGTGGTAGAAATCAGAGGCTCGTTTACCAATGTAATGGGCTTGCCAACCCAACGTTTATATCCTTTTCTAAGAGCCCATGTTTAACCCACACTAAATGGTTTAATTCCAAATATTTGAGCATAAAAAAACCGCGGCTAACCGCGGTTTTTTTATGCAATTACTGCAATATTTGAAAGAATGAATTAGAGTTTAACTCTGAATTCTACTCTTCGGTTTTTTGCATCTTGGGTCTCTTGATCGTCGTCTTCGGCGATTTCTGTACTCTTAGATTTGTCTGACATTGGTACTGGGCGAAGGCGTTCTTCAGCAATACCGTTAGCAGTAAGATATTTTTTAACGGCAGTAATGCGTTGCATATCCATCGCTTTATACATTTCGTTTTCTTCGCCTGCTTTAATTTCTAATGCGTCGTTGTGACCAATCATTTCAATGACCATTGTTGGATTGGCGTTCATTTGGGCGATAATGTAATCTAGGTTGGTGCGTGCATTTTCAGTTAAAGAAGATTTACCAGCTCTAAAATAGATGGTCTGAGCAGCAATCTTTTTATCGAGCGTCATTTTTTCATTGACTTCTGGAGTTTTGTCGTATACCAAAGTGCTGAAAGAATCTTCTACTTTAGGTGGGCGTGCGTTGTAGCAAGCACATTGCTCCAATTTTGGTTGCTTTGTTTTCGGATCAATTTCGATCTGACGAATAATGATGTTATCGATGTAGTAATAAGCGTGTAATAAAGCTTCAACTTCTGATTCTTTCGGCTTTTTCATGGCTTGAAACTTAGTAGCCTCATTGCGGTCAAAGTTTCCGATGGTTAAGAATTTTTCATCGCCTTTTGCAACATAAATATTACAAACTTTATCCCAACCAAAATATCCATTATAGATACCGTTTGTAGCAGATTTCATGACGTGATCTCCGGAAGCGTAGATTGCTTCAGACTCTCCGGAACCAGGGTTTTTGTCTGTGAAGTATACACCTAGATTGTTACAAGCAAATTTTGAAGACTCACTTAAAGAAATTGAATATTCAATACAGTAAGTCATGCCTTTAGTTAGGCCTGCTTTTCCTTTTTTAGAAATCGGAACAGTGATATAGGTTCTTTCTGCTGCTGCTTTGCCTGGCTTATAAGCCACAATACCGGCATATACTTCTGAAGCGCCATCTGCACTTGCAGCTTCTGTACCGTAAATGTTGTTTGGGATGCTGACATCACCTGTAGCTTGCGTTGAAAAAAGATCGGCTTTAATTGCTGTTGGTGAAGTGATTTCGCCGCCTGCTAATTCGATAGCTTGGAGCTCGGTTACTTCTTTGGCTGCGCTCTCGAAACCAATTCTGAATTCTTTGAAAGTTTCTTGTGCTTGAAGAAAATTTGCAATAGTTGCAAAGCCAAGGGCAAAAAACCATTTACTTGTGTTTACTGTTTTAAATTCCATAGTTCTGAACGGTATGAATAAATACTTTGACCATTTCTGGATCAATATCTGGGTATACCCCATGACCCAAATTTACAATATGTCTTTGACTTTTAAAGGATTTCAGCATTTTTTTGGTTTCTGACTCGATGAGTTGTGGGGTTCCGTAGAGCACACAAGGATCGAGGTTTCCTTGTAAAGTTTTGTTTTCTTGAACTAAATTGCGTGCCATAACTGGATCCATGTTCCAGTCAAGACCTAAAGTGGTGCATGGAAGCTTGGCAATTGAAGGCAAAGAAGCGATGGCGCCTTTTGAGAAAACAGTGAGTGGCGTTTCAGGGAAAGCTTCACAAATTTGTTGAATATATTTTAAACCAAATTCTTGATATTGTGCATCGCCTAGAATGCCAGCCCATGAGTCGAAGATTTGCAAAGCATCGGCACCTGCGGCAATTTGCCCTTTTAAATAAGCGATAGTAACGTCGGTAATGCGTTGCAACAGTTGATGTGCGACAGCGGGTTGGGTATATAAGAACTTTCTAGATTCGCTAAAAGTTTTTGACCCCTTCCCTTCTACCATGTAGCACAAGATGGTCCATGGAGCCCCCGCAAAACCAATTAACGGGACGCGGCCATTTAGTGCTGCTTTGGTTTGTTTAAGCGCTTCAAAAACATACCACAAACGCTCTTGGACATCGACATGAGCATCTAAACGACCTAATTCTTCTGAAGAACGAATGGTGTTTTCAAACCAAGGACCTTTTTGCTCGAGCATTTGATAAGGCAAACCCATTGCTTCTGGAACCACCAAAATATCTGAAAAGATAATTGCGGCATCTACATTGAGTAAATCGACCGGCTGTATGGTAACTTCGGTGGCAAATTCTGGTGTTTCAACCAATTCTTTGAATCCCGAAAGTTTGGATCTTACGGCACGGTATTCAGGTAAAATTCTACCCGCTTGACGCATGAGCCAAACTGGATAGCGCTCGATGGTTTCACCTCGGTGCGCTCTAAGAAATAAGTCATTTTTTATCATCAATACAAAGGTAAGAATTTACCATTGAATTTCTTGCTGTTTGGTAAGCTTCAAAAAGGCATTTGCTTTACTAAAATGCTTGCATCCGAAAAAACCACGGTGTGCGGCTAGTGGCGAAGGATGAGGAGCCTTTAAAATCAAGTGTTTAGAAGAATCTATTTCTGTTGCTTTGGCTTGGGCCTTAGCACCCCAAAGCATGAAAACCACATGTTCTTTTTGGGTATTTATTTTTCGAATGACTTCATCTGTAAAAAGCTCCCAACCCAAATGTTTGTGGCTATCAGGCAAACCTTCCTCAACAGTCAGGACACTGTTTAACAATAAAATTCCTTGTTCTGCCCAATGAATGAGGTTGCCGTTTGCTGGATAGTCTACGTGAAGATCTGCTTGTAATTCTTTAAAAATATTTTGTAAGCTTTTAGGCAATGGCTTGACATCGGGTTCTACGGAAAAGCAAAGCCCATGGGCGTGACCTTTGGTCGGGTATGGGTCTTGCCCCAAAATAACCACCTTCAATTGATCAAAAGGACAGGCATCAAAAGCCCTGAAAATTTGAGATCCTTTCGGAAAAATCTGTTGTGGCTGCGTTTGATACGCTGTTTTTACTTTTTGAATTAAGTCCAGAAAGTAGGGCTTTTGAAATTCGTCTTGGAGTATTTTTTGCCAAGATGCTTCTATTTGCACTGAACTCATTTCAAGTCTATTAGTGCTACCCAAAGGGAGATTCTGCCGTTATCCATTCTTGGCCAAATGGGTCTAACCCTACCGTCAACTGCAGAAATTCCTAGATAATCGCCAAAAAAGACACGTTGGTCTGGTAAAAATGGGGTTTCCGAGATGATTTTCTCTTGAAATGTTTTACCACCATCTGTACTGTGGGCCCAAACTACATCGGTGCGGTTGTTTTTAAAGCGTCGGCGATCGTAGTAAACAAAATGTAAATCCCCATTTTTTTGATCAATAGTCATGGAAGTAAGAAACTGATGTTTCTGACTGCTATCTTGATTGACACGAATGGCTTCTGACCATGTTTGGCCGCCATCAGCAGATTTCATGAGCCAAACATCTGTGTTGTCTGGGCCGTTGCGTTGGTCTGTCCAATTGAGATACAACCAACCATTGCGCTCTCCGCCACTTTGATCAGACATTAAAAAAGGTAAGCCATTGGCCCGATAAATACCTGGGATGTCGAGGTCCCAACCGCCAACTTGCGGCGCTAGGTTTTTTTCTTCGGGCAACCATGTTTGACCGCCGTCTGTAGATTTTTGAAACATTAACCCTTTGGGGCCAGTCCAGGTTACGTAAATTTCTCCGTTTGCACCAAGAGCGGGCACCGCTCCTTCCATGGTGTTGTCTGAATCTAGGCAATCGCCTCCAAATTTGGAAATTCGGACCGGCTTTGACCAGGATTGACCGCGGTCTAGCGATTTTGAAAAAACAATAATCGAGGTGTCTTTAGGATCAGCAGAATCGTAGGCATCGAACTGTGTCCAGGTCATGTAAATATGTTGTGTTTTTGGATCGATGACCATCCAGTGTTTGTCTTGAACCTTAGTACCATTTGGTGCAGGAAATGATCCTTTGCTGAACTTCCCTTCGATCTGATCGGTGTACTGACACACGATGCGATCCAAATGAGCACCTTTTTTGTATTCGCTCAAATGAAAATAATAGAGCCTTCCTTGGGCATCATATTGTAAAACAGGGTCTCCATAAACGCCATAAGGGCTTTTCAAGGCTTTAGATTGCCATGTTTTTCCGCCATCTGAAGAATAATGGTAGCCTTGAATGATCGAACCCGCTGCAATTTCGTCAGGATTAGTTGGATTGATGGCAATAGAAGGCTCGCATTCATTGAATGGATAGCGCGCCGAAACAGCCGGTATTTGGACGTTTTTAAACTGTTGGGCAAATAGTTGTGGCGCTAAAATACTAACGCAACCAATAACGAATAGTAGACGCATTTGGATCTTTGATTTGAATTGAAAATTGAGGCTTGGCATACGTTTTCATGACAAACTTGAGCTGAAGAATTTTTTCGTCGCGCGCAATGGTCAGTTGCATGCTTTCGCCTGGTGCCAAACTATTGAGCATCCCTTCAAGGCTGCTTTTGTCTACTCGGTAGCCCTCGCAGATCAGGACTTCATCGCCGACGCTTAAACCGGCTTCTTCGGCGGCACTTCCGCGGCGCACTTGTTTTACTTTGACAATTTCATTTCCTTCAAAGGCCGCACCAATATTGGGTTGGGCTTGAGTCAAATCTTTTACAAGTAAACCCATTGGCTCAAAATACTTTTGATAAGGTATGATTTGGGTTCCATTGACATAACCATCAAAGAATGGCTGGAGATCTTCGCCACAATATGCACTTAATTCTTGTTGGAATTCTGCCTCAGTAAAACCGCGTTGCAGACCTAATGCATACTTTTTATAAAGTTCTTGCATGAAACCATCTAAGCTCTTTTTAGTCTGCGTTTTTTGAATTAGGTAAGCATCCAATATTGCACCAAGAACCGCACCTCTAGAATAATAAGTCATGGTGGTATTGCTTGAGTTTTCATTAGGGCGGTAGGCCTTGATCCAGGCGTCAAAACTGGCGTGTGCCACTGGCTGAACTCTTGAGCCTGGTGTGCCTTCGACATAATTAATCTGGGATTGCAGCTTGCTTAAGAATTCTTCTTGCGTATAAAAACCAGCTCTTCTGAGCAGCAATTCATCATAATAGGAAGTAATGCCTTCCATTACCCACAACAAAGAAGTGTAGCACTCTTGGTCGTAATTAAACGGGCCCAATTCAATAGGTCTGATGCGTTTGACATTCCAAAGATGAAAATATTCATGGGCAACTAAATTGATAAAACCTATATAATTACTACCTGCATATGACCAACGATTGACACTGAGTACACAGCTATTTTTATGCTCTAGACCTCCTTGTCCATCGGTGACATTATGTATAATGAATAAGTAATCTTTATTTGGATTTGAGCCAAAGACATCTGTAGCTGCCTGAACAACCTTGGCCATGTCTTTTTGAAGTTGCGCCACATTGTAGTTGGCCTCGCCATACATGGCTACTCTATGTTTCACCCCTGCTGAAAGAAATTCAAATTCATTTTGATTTCCAATTTCAATGGGGCAATCTACCAATTGATCATAGTCTTCAAACGCATACACCTTGCATTGAGCGTCGGAAAGCGCAACTTGAAAAGGCAAAGCCGTGCTCACTTTTGCAAAACTTTTGTGTGGATATATTTTAACCAAGCCTTTTTGGGCTTTCGTATTTTCGGTGTACATAAATACACCTGCACCCGGTACAAATCCATGCGTTGCATCGAGAAATGGGGTTCTTACCGATAATTCAAATGCATATACCTCATAAAAAACAGTGTAGTTTTGAGCGCCATTACACAGTACTTCCCAAGCATTTTTTGATTTCTTGATGACCTTAAGCTCTTTTCCACTGGCATCTATAGCTTTTACTTGATTGAGGTTTTTAGAAAATTCCCGAACTAAGTAAGAGCCTGGTGTCCAGACCGGAAGCTTAAACTCTTGACTTGCTGCCAAATTGTCTTTGACATCAATTTTAACCGAAAAATAATGAGACTGCGGCTGCGGCATTGATAAATGATAGCTCAGCTCTAGCGCTCTGGCAAAGATCGGCAAGGCAGCTAATGCAACAAGTAAGGTTATTTTTTTCATAGGATGAATTTAATATTCGATTTGAATTTGTGCGGCATGGCTTTTTGCTTTTTCAACCAAATCAGCAACGGGCTCAGTGCCAAAAGCCAGAGCAACTGCCATTCGACGATAAGGTCTGGTGGTAGGTTTTCCAAAAATACGGAGTTCTGCGTTGGCGTGGGTTAACACTTTTTCTAAACCCTTGAATTTGGGTGCTTTTTCACTTTCTTGATCCGCTAAAACGACGGCGCTTGCGGCGTTGTAGCGCAAATCAATAGAAGGGATTGGCAAGCCTAAAACTGCCCTTGCGTGCAATTCAAATTCATTGAGATTTTGGCTACCTGCAAGGGTGACCATTCCGGTGTCATGTGGCCTTGGGGAAAGTTCAGAAAAATAAGCCCCTTCCGAAGTGATGAAAAATTCAACTCCCCAAATACCTGAGCCACCTAAGGCTGCGGTTACTTTAGCTGCCATTTCTTGGGCTTCCAACAAATGGGTTGGATTCATTGGCATGGGCTGCCAACTTTCTTGGTAGTCGCCGCGTTCTTGTCGATGCCCAATTGGCGGACAAAATAAGGTTTGCCTCGATTTTTGAGTAACGGTCAACAAGGTTATTTCGTAATCGAAATTAATGAAGCCTTCCACGATTACTTCTTTGAGATCACCTCTCGAACCTTCCATGGCATAGGCCCACGCTTTTTCGATATCTGCTTGCGTACGGATTACTGATTGTCCTTTGCCTGAACTAGACATCAGGGGCTTGACCACACAAGGCAAGCCGCAAAATTCAACACCGGCTTTGAGTTCTTCAAGCGAAGTTGCGTATTGGTAAAGTGCGGTTCTGACGCCCAAATCTTTTGCTGCTAAATCGCGAATAGCTTTGCGATTCATGGTGAAATTAGCCGCTTTGGCACTTGGTACAACTTGAATGCCTTGCGCTTCATATTGATAAAACTGTTCAGTTCGAATGGCTTCAATTTCAGGGACAATTATATCTGGTTGATGCTTGGCTACAACCCTATCGAGTTCGGAAGCGTCTAACATATTGATGACTTCGAATGCATCTGCAACCTGCATTGCTGGCGCACCTGCATAGTTATCAACAGCAATTACGGTTTGACCATAGCGTTTGGCGGCAATAACAAACTCTTTACCGAGTTCACCTGAGCCTAAAAGAAGAATTTTGTACATCATTATACAAATGTAAACAAAGAGCCAATAAATTGTTATTTTTGGACAAGACAGATGAGTAAGATAGCACAAGAAATTAAGCATTTTGACCCGATAGATCTTCGCGAAATGGCCGATGTCAATTTAATGAATCGCATCGATACCAAATTTGCCTTCCGCCAAGAAGACCTCGTGCGTTTTATACCGCTTTTAGCCCAAGATTACCGCGCCTTAAAAGTAGAAGGCACCATGCTTCCTCATTACGAGTCTTTGTATTTTGACGACGAAAAATTCTCTTTTTTCCGAGACCACCACAACGGAAAAGCAGATCGCTACAAAGTCCGAATTCGAAAATACGTAGAGTCAAATATCCATTTTCTTGAAATCAAACACAAAGTCAAAGGCCGCACAGACAAGCGCCGTATCCTGACCAACGACTTCAATGAACTCACCGAAGAAAAAGAACGTGACTTTTTAAAAAGACAACTTTCTGACAACACCAACCTGAAACCAACCATGTGGAATTCTTTTCAGAGAATCACACTAGTTTCTAAGCACAGTAAAGAAAGGCTCACGCTTGACTTCAACATCAAGTTTCATATGGCCGAGACCGAAAGAAATTTTGAACAATTGGTAATTGCCGAACTCAAACAAGAATTTTTGGACCGCAATTCTCCTTTTTACCAACTCATGAAAAAAGAAAGAATAAGACCCTATCGCCTCTCTAAATACTGTATTGGCAGTGTAGAAATCTATGGCGAAGAAGTGCTAAAATTCAATCGTTTCAAAAAAAAGCTACTATTTCTAAATAAAATTGATCATGCTCATTAACCTACTCTTACAATTACCGCTCAAAAAAGTACTCGACCCAAATGCTATCCAATGGTTTAGCAATGACTTCTATGCGCTCCTTATTCGTTTAGGAATCAATCTTCTTTTCCTTACCATCATGATTCGGTTTTTATATTATCCGAAAACCAAGCGCAAAGACTACCTCTTCACTTATTTTCTGATTGGAATCATTACCTTTTTCTTGTGCTTTGGCCTCATGCAAATGGACATCGACACCGGAATGGGGCTAGGTCTCTTCGCTATTTTTGGCATTATCCGCTACCGCACTGACGCCATTGAAATCAAGGAAATGACTTACCTTTTTATGGTCATCGGGATCAGTGTAATTAACGCATTGGCCTCAAACGAGTTGAGTATTTCAGAAGTGACTGTGATCAATCTTACTGTTGTGCTGGTGACTTTTATCTTGGAAAATGTTTGGCTGATGAAGCACGAAACGCGCAAAACCATTAACTACGAACGCATTGACCTCATCAGACCTGAACAATGTGAGCTTTTAAAAGCTGACCTCGAAAACCGCACAGGCTTGGTCATCAACCGCGTTGAAGTGGGTAAAATTGACTTCCTGAACGATACCGCTCAGGTTCGTATCTATTACTACGCAGACGAACAAGCATTTTCTGATTACCATACTCAATAATGAATTATAAACTAAGCCTTCTTCCGCTGGCTGCCATTTTTGGTAGCGTAGTTTGGCTTAGGAATTTATTTTTTAAGATCGGAATTTTCAAGCGCCAAAAAATTAATGGCAAATCCATTTGCGTAGGAAACCTATCTGTAGGCGGAACCGGGAAATCACCACACACAGCCTACCTCATCCAACAACTTCAAGACAAATTTAATATTGCGGTCCTGAGCCGTGGTTATGGTCGAAAAACCAAAGGCTATTTAGAAGTTGAAAGCAATTCTTTGGCTCAGTCTGTGGGCGATGAACCCCTTATGCTCAAACATCGTTTCGAGGAAAAAATTAGCGTGCATGTTTGCGAAGATCGCCGAGAAGGCGTTCAAAAGATTCAAAAGAAACAGCCCGCTGCACTTATCATTTTGGATGACGCCTATCAACACCAATGGATTGAGGCTGGGCTCAACATCGTCTTGAGCACTTTTGTCCTTCCGCCTCACCAAGATTACCTGCTGCCAGCCGGAACACTCCGAGAACCCATTCAAGGCTTGAATCGTGCCTCAGCACTCATTTTTACAAAGTGTCCGGAATTTTCAACCATAGACTTCGCTGCATTTGAAAAGGCATATACAAAATATAAAATTCCGATTTTTTACTCTCGCTATGTCTACAAAGAGCTACAGCCTTTAACAGACCTTTCCCTGCATACTTTTAAAAAAGTCATTTTGGTAAGTGCAATTGCACAACCAGAACCCCTCAAAACAGCCTTTGATTCTTCGATAGAAATCTTTACTTTCAACTACCGAGATCATTATGATTATCGCCAACAAGACATCCAAGAAATTCACCAATTTTTTGATACCTTTGCACAAGATAATGTCGTGCTTGTAACAACAGCCAAAGATTGGGTCAAGATACAACCTTTACTTAGTCCCAAAGATCGAGTTCAATATCCCTGGATGCTGCTCGATTTCAAAATAGAATGGTCTGACGAACAAGCATTTAATCAATTTATAAATGCATATGTTGACGCAAATTAAAGAAAGTACCGCCTACATTCAATCCAAAACTTCAGTTCAACCTACGATCGGTATCATTTTAGGCACTGGTCTGGGTGGTTTAGTGAAGGAAATCGAAATCATCGACGAAATCAGTTACGAGGACATCCCCAACTTTCCAGTATCCACTGTAGAAAGCCATTCAGGAAAACTCATTTTTGGTAAAATTGGCGGAAAACAAGTGGTGGCCATGCAAGGTCGTTTTCATTACTATGAAGGCTATAACTTGCAGCAAGTCACTTTTCCGGTTCGCGTCATGAAATTGCTCGGCATCAAACAACTTTTTGTCAGCAATGCATCGGGCGGTGTAAACCCTGAATTTGAAGTTGGTGAAATCATGATCATGAACGACCACATCAATTTATTTCCGGGCAATCCTTTGATTGGTAAAAACATCGATGAATTAGGCCCGCGTTTCCCAGACATGAGTGACCCCTACGACCAAACATTAATCGACAAAGCGTGTGAAATCGCTAAAAATTTGAACATTAAAGTTTCTACTGGTTGTTATGCAGGCCTCACTGGCCCGACACTCGAGACCCCAGCAGAATATCGCTATGTCCGTGCCATTGGTGCCGATGCAGTCGGGATGTCTACTGTTCCCGAAGTCATTGTTGCGCGCCACATGAGCATTCCTTGTTTTGCAATCTCAATCATTACTGACCTTGGTGTTCCAGGAAAAATTAAAAAAGTAAGCGTACAAGACGTCATTGAAGTGGCAAGCCGCCAAGAGCCAAAAATGACACAAATCATGAAAGAACTTATTTCTAGCCTCTAAAATGGAAGCAGCACTCAAAGATCGCTACGAAGTGGTCATCGGACTCGAGGTCCATGCCCAACTTTTAACGCAAACCAAAGCCTATTCATCAGATATCAATGAATATGGTTCGGCACCCAATACCAACATCAGCCCGATCACACTTGGGCATCCTGGCACCTTGCCGGTCATGAACAAGCAAACCATCAATTTTGCCATCAAACTAGGTTTGGCATGCGGGAGCCAAATTGCACCACAGCAGCACTTTGCAAGAAAAAACTATTTTTATCCCGATCTACCAAAGGGATATCAAATCACCCAAGACACCACCCCTATTTGTACAGGTGGGCAAATTGTCATCAGAACTGAAGAAGGCGGCAAAAAATCTATTGGAATTACACGAATTCATATGGAAGAAGACGCCGGTAAGAGCATCCACGATGTCGATGTTTTCGACACCCTAGTTGACCTCAACCGTGCAGGTACCCCCCTCTTAGAAATTGTTTCTGAACCAGATCTCCGCTCCTCTTCTGAAGCCTACAACTACCTCACAGAAGTGAGAAAATTGGTTCGCTATCTAGATATCTGTGACGGCAACATGGAAGAAGGATCCATGCGCTGCGACGCCAACGTTTCGGTCATGCTAAAAGGCAGCCAAGAGTATGGAACTAAGGTCGAGGTTAAAAACATGAACTCGATTCGCAATGTGCAAAGAGCCATAGAATTTGAAATTACACGTCAGATTGAAACGCTAGAAGCTGGCGGGCAACTGACTCAAGAAACACGCGCTTTCGATGCGCTCAAAGGGATCACCATCTCAATGCGTACCAAAGAAGCCGCCAACGACTATCGCTATTTTCCTGAACCAGATCTACCACCTATCACTGTTAACCAAGAGCACATCAACCAAGTAGCAGCAGAAATGCCTGCACTTCCAGGAGTGCTATTTGAACGCTATACCAAAGAATTTGGTTTGTCAGAATACGACGCCTACAACATCACAGATCAAAAAGGAATCGCGCTTTATTACGAAGCGCTAATTTCTATCTGTCCTAATTACAAAGCGGCCGCAAACTGGCTCATGGGAGACATCAAATCTTACCTCAACGAGCACGGCATGGACATCCAGCAGTTCCCTTTAGCACCTGCTAGAATTGCGGCACTCATTGCGCTCATTGACGACGGAAAAGTATCTAGTTCAATTGCCTCACAGCGCATTTTCCCTGAACTTTTCAAATCAGATAAGAGTCCGTTGGCTTTAGCCGAAGAAATGAACCTCATTCAGAGCTCCGACCAAAATGTAATCAGCACTTACATCGATCAAGTCATTGCTCAGAATCAGCCTGAGGTCGAACGCTACCGAAATGGAGAAAAGCAACTTATTGGCTTTTTAATGGGCCAACTCATGAAAGTTTCTGGCGGCAAGGCAGATCCAAAAGCCGGTAATGCGCTCCTCAGACAAAAACTAGAAAGCTAAAACAACATGATCACCACTAAAAAATTAATTTGGGCGCTATTAGTTCTACTGCTTATTGGCGCAGTATATTGGTTTTTTAGCCGTTCGGAACTCGAACAAAATGGTCTAGAAGAAAATGTAAGCATTTCAGGCGTGATCAAAGGAGCTGAGGGTTTACAACTTTTTTTAGAAGCGCCATCAGACAAAGGCACCATTGCGGTTGCCCAAACTGAAATTGATGCCGATGGTCATTTTGAACTTCCTGCCAATATTCCTGGGCTAGGCCTGTACAACCTGCGCTTGGCTGACCTCGAAGGCCAAACGCTGTGGCTGCCTCTGCAAATCAATGAGCATTTGACCATTAATTGTACTGCTGCTCAATTTGCTAACCAGCCACACCTCTCAGGAAGCCGTTGGGCGAAATCTTACCAACTGCTGCTTACCCAAACCAAGCAATTTGAAGCCTTGCAACGCAAATTGCAAACCAATCCAGAAAACTTAGATCAGGCTGCAATCGAAGCTGGCTATTTTGCTGCTAAAAATGATTACGAAAATTTTTGCGCTCAATTGATCCAAAAAGATTTAAGCAGCCCGCTCAACATTCTTTTAAGCATGAATTTGCTTCCTACCACCGGTTTTGAAGACTGGAATGCAAAGCATTTAGGCACCCTAGAAGCGCTTGCAAAAGCCTATGCCCAAACCTATGCTGGGCAACCTGCTGGTGAAAACATGAAGGCGCAATACCAACAAATTGAAGACGCCTATTTTAACTACACAAGCACGATCAATGGCAGTATGGCTGCGCCCGAAATAAGTTTACCTACTCCTAACGGACAAACCCTTTCGTTGTCTGATCTAAAAGGCAAATATGTTTTAATTGACTTTTGGGCATCATGGTGCGGGCCGTGTAAGTCAGAAATGCCCAATGTGGTTAAAATGTATAACCAGTATCAAGCAAAAGGATTTACGGTGCTCAGTGTTTCGTTAGACGACGACCCCGAAAAATGGAAAGCCGCCATTAAAAGTTGGGGTATGAATTGGCCTAACCACGTGAGCGATTTAAAAGGTTGGAATTCTAGCCTTCCACAGACCTATCAATTTGACGGTATACCTTATACAGTTTTAGTCAATCCTGAAGGCAAGGTGATTGGCACCAATCTTCGCGGTGTAAAACTCGCAAACAAACTGGCCGAACTATATAAATAACATGAAAAGACTCGTTTTCTTAAGTATTATTTTTCTTTCGCTTTCGACCTATGCACAAGGATTGAAAGTGCAAATCGAAGGAAATATTTTTTATTCAGGTACCGATTCCATTCGCTTGTCGCAAAACTTCGGTTCCTATTTCAGAGATTATGCGGTAAGTAAAATTGATGCCAAAGGGAATTTTGAACTCAAAGGCATAGTCCCTGGCCCAGACTACTACCTTTTGCGCATTGGCCAACAAGCACTTCATCTAGTGATCCGAGACAGCTCCATGATCAAGATTTATGCTGACGGCAGAAAGATCGCTACTCAATGTAACTTTGTCAATTCAGAAGAGTCCAGACAAATGCATGAATATGTTTTACTGACTTCAAGTTGGCAACAAAAAACAGATTCAGCCCTTGCCGTAATCAAACAAGACCCGAACAAAGAAGCCTTCATTAATCAATACATGACGGAGCAATTCAAACAATACCAAACTGCACTACAAAGTTTTTTTGGGATGAATCAGGGTTCGGCAGCGCTTATTTTACCACTAAGTAGTATCAACATTGACCAAGATTTTCAGACCTATAAAGATCTAATTATTCAGTTATATCAAAGCTTTCCGCAAAGCAGTATTGTTCAACAATTGCACCAAAAATACCTCCAAAAGAAACAAGAATTGGAAGCTGCTGATCCTTTTGCAAAAGGCAAAGCCGTACCCGATTTCGAAGAATTCAAAACAGACGGAAAAAAGAAAATGAAACTTTCTGACCTTCAAGGTCAAGTGGTATTACTCGATTTTTGGGCCTCTTGGTGTGGTCCGTGTAGAGGTGAGAATCCTAACGTCGTTAAAAACTATCAAAAATATAAAGAGTCTGGCTTTACGGTCATGAGTGTGTCTTTAGATTCTGACCGCAACAAGTGGTTGGCAGCCATAGCAGCAGATCAACTCATATGGCCTAATCATGTCTCTGATTTAGGTGGATGGCAAAGCAAAGTTGCCCAACAATATGGCGTAACGAGTATACCATTTACCATACTTCTTGACAAGAATGGAAAGGTCATCGCAACAAACTTGAGAGGGGCTGCCCTTGAGCAAACGCTTCAACAAATATTTGGTTTCTAAATGACCACCGAAAAAAAATATCTGTATTTCGCCTCTGATTTTCATCTTGGTGCACCTACCCAAGAAAAAAGTCTGCAAAGAGAAAAAGAACTCCTTGCCTGGCTCCATGCCATCGAGTCTAATGCACACAGTATTTTTTTACTCGGGGATGTTTTTGATTTTTGGTTTGAATACAATTCAGTTGTTCCAAAAGGTTATATCAGACTACTCGGTAAATTGGCGCAACTCTCTGACAACGGTGTTCAAATACATTTCTTTAAAGGCAATCACGACATGTGGATGCTCGACTATTTCAAAGATGAATTCAATGCGCAAATCCATTCTAACGAGTTCACTTTTTCCTATGCTGGCAAGCAATTCTACTTACACCATGGCGACGGCTTAGGTCCTGGTGACTACAAATACAAAATGCTCAAACGCATTTTTAGAAATCCTGTTTGTCAGTGGATGTTTGCGCGTTTACACCCCAATTTTGGTATCGGTTTAGCCAGTTTATTATCTAGAAGAAGTCGTGCAAAAGGAGGAAAAAAAGACTTGCTTTATCATGGCCCTGAAAAAGAGTGGCTCTACCAATATGTGAAAGAAAGCCAAGAAAAACAACATCAAGATTACTACATTTTTGGGCACCGACATCTGCCCTTGCATCTTGAAACTTCTAATAGCCTTTACCTAAATTTAGGAGACTGGCTTCAACATTATACATTTGCATGCTTCGACACCCAAGAACTGCAATTGATGCAATGGAAAAACGGGCAAATAAGCGCCTATGAAATCACGTAAACAACTCGGGGCCTGGACTAGCCAGCAAGCAAAAGACCTTACAGCTATTTCCAAAGAAATTTGGGGTCTGCTTCCAAATCCGGCCTTTGTGGCAATTGAAGGCGAAATGGGCGCCGGAAAAACCACAACCGTTGCCGCTCTCATTCAAGCTGCTGACATAACACATTTCGAGGGCTCCCCTACTTTTGCAATCGTTCAATCTTACCATAGCCCTATTCGCGGAAACATCTATCATTTAGATTGTTATCGAATTGAAGATCAAGAAGAACTGATCAACCTTGGTCTAGAAGAATTAATCGAAGAAAATGCTACTTTTTTTATTGAGTGGCCTGAAAAAATAAATGAAATCCTTCCATTACAGCACTATTGGCTGTATATTCGTATGAATCCGGATATGAGTAGAACCCTAGCACTTTATCATGACTACTGATCAAAACATACTTAAAACGCTTATTCAGCAAGGCGGGCTTCTTCCAAAAGAAGACCTGCTCGAAGTCAAAAAGAAAAAAGGAGACCTCCTCATCGGCATTCCGAAAGAAACTTCTTTTCAAGAAAGACGAGTGGCATTAGTGCCTGAGGCCGTTTCCTTACTTGTTGCCAATGGTCATCAAGTGTTGGTAGAAACCGAAGCGGGTAAAGGTTCTAATTTCTCAGATAACGAATACTCTGAAGCCGGAGCACAAATTATCTATGACCGCAAAGGCGTATATCAGGCAGATATCATTTTAAAAGTTGCTCCACCTTCAGAAGAAGAAATTGGATTTATGCCCGGGCAGCAAACTTTTATATCTGCACTCCAGCTTTCCACTCAACCCAAAGAAATACTACAATTACTAAGTTCAAAAAAAATCACCGCTATCGCCTGGGATTACATCCGCGATGAAGAAGGTGTTTTTTCAATTGTCCGAACCATGAGCGAAATTGCCGGTACTACTTCTATTTTGGTAGCTGGCGAATTGCTGTCTTCTTTTTCGCAAGGAAAAGGACTCATGCTCGGAGGTATTGCAGGTGTGCAGCCTACTGAGATTGTGGTCATTGGCGCAGGAACCGTTGGCGAATTTGCTACAAGATCAGCTTTGGGTCTTGGGGCTTCGGTCAAAGTTTTTGACAACTCGTTGTCACGCCTCAGACGCCTACAAAACGATTTAGGGGTTAGAGTCCATACTTCTATCCTTCAGCCTAAGGTTTTAGCGAAAGCCATTCGCAGAGCAGATGTCGTCATTGGTGCATTGCGCTCTCATATTGGCCGCACCCCTTGTGTGGTGAGCGAAGACATGATCGCCAACATGAAGCCTGGCTCTGTGGTCCTTGATATCAGCATAGATCAAGGAGGCTGTTTTGAAACATCAAAAATCACCAACCACAGCGAACCCACTTTTGAAAAGCACGGTGTAACGCATTATTGCGTTCCAAATATTGCGTCTAGAGTTTCAAGAACGGCTTCATTTGCACTTTCCAACACACTTTCTCCTTTGCTTCTTGAAATGGGAGACCGTGGCGGAGTTCCGGACCTCATCAGGAGTCATCCGGGCTTCAGAAATGGCGTATATATGTTCAGGGGCATCCTGACCAATGAGGTGTTAGGAAAAGTATTTGATCTTCAATACAAAGATATCAACCTGATCTTACCCGGTATCTAATGGCTCACCTGGCGCCGCTTAAACTTCCTCCCGCACCGCTTAAATTAACGAAGCAAGGAGAACTAATTTGGGTAAACTGTCTTATTCGCAAAAAAAGTATTTTACTGACCCCAGAAGAATGGGTCAGGCAACATCTTATTTCCTACTTGCATCTGTATAAAGGGTTTAGTTTGGCAAAAATCAGTGTAGAAAAACAAATTCAATATGCCGGGTTTACTAAACGCTGGGATATCGTTGTTTACGACGCTGCTTTTCAACCATTTTTATTGATCGAATGCAAAGCACCTGAAATCAATTTGAGTGAGGCCGTTTTTCGTCAGATAGCGGTTTATCAGCAAAAAATTAGAGCACCATTTTTAGCATTGAGCAATGGTTTAGCCCACAAGATATATGAGGTGAATCTAGAGAAACAACAGCTAAATGAACTAGCCGATTTTCCTGAAAATTGTTAGTTCTGAAAGAAATTTAGCGCCCCGGTTTTCATGTCGTGATACGCTTTGGACAAATAAGCGAGCTGGATGCGAAATAAATCGAAAGCCGCCTCAGTTTCAGAACTGATCTCTTGTTTTTTCATTTTGAGTTGCAATTTCATAAACATGGCATGAAGCAAGACTTCTATATCTTGTCTTTGGGCCATATTGGAGCGTTTTTTAAATTCTTGCAAATCAGTTTGCGCTTGCTCACAAAGCGTTTTGTATTTTTCGTCATTGACAATAGTCAGCAAGGTATTGTGCAAATAAATGAGTTCCATTAACACCTCTTCTACTTCCTCAATATGCCCTTCTTTTTGAAGACCTCTACTTTTGAATTCTTGAATAACTTGCGCATACCAATTGAGGTGCTCGGCAAGTTCTTGCTCATTTTGGGTGCTTGGCACTAAAAATTGAGCTTTGATCAGGTCGAGATCTAAATTTAAAGAGCGGAGTAGTGCTTCAATCTGGTAGATATAAAGCAAATATTCTGCAATGTTTGCAGTTTTGAGAGCTGGATTTGGGCGCATTATTGGAGGTCCTTTTCGATTTCTTTTTGATTCTCGTTGAGGTAATTGATGAAGGCTTTGGTGACATCCATATTTTTATTGATGTAGTTAATTTGGCCACCTTGACCTTGAATGAGCAGTACATCTATATCGTGTAATTCACAATATTTTTTACCCAAAGCCTCTACTTTCTTATTGATTTCTTCTAAAGATTTCAGGGTTGTTTTTTCAATTTGCGCACCTTGTTCTTGTTGGAATCGCATGAGATCAGATTGCATTTGTTGGGCCTTTTGTTGCACCATTGCTAGTTCGTTTTGAGAAAGTAAACCCGCTCTCGCTTCTTGGTCTTTTTTAATGACGTAGTCTTCGTAAGCTTTATTGCGTTTGTTTAATTCTGCCTCAAACAGACGCTGCTTTTTTTCTGCTTTGGCTTCTTCTTTTTTGAAATAATCAAAGTACTTTTTGATACTATCATTGGAATAATAAGCAATTTTTAAGCCATCTAGTTTTTTGGTTTCAACCTTTGGAGTAGATTGAGCACTCGGTTTTGAAGACTCGTTACAAGCATTTAATAAGAAAAATGCGGCACTAAAAAGAAGTAATTTTTTCATTGGATTTGCTGTTGTAATTTCAACCAACGCTCTCTCATCTTGATGAAATCTTGCAAACAGGCCGAATAAAAAGCGGCATCAAGGGCACTTTCTAGACGATCGATATCTGGAAGTTGATCGGTTGGTACTTTAAAACTTTGTTCGTATTGGTCTAGTGAAATAGATAAAATATACTTGTTATTATATTGATGTATTTGCACTAAAAAATGCTCATGAGGAAGTTGCTTGACCAAACGCATGCTACAAATATACTTCCTTTAGCCTATTGCTATTACGCCACGAGAAAAGGAATTTCAATATTTTTTTTTCAAAAAGCGTTGTATTTTTCAATTTTATTCTAATTTCGGAGCAAGAACTTGTAGTATAAACCTAATTCTGCGTCGTTAATTACTTCTATGACTAGTATTTTTGTTGCCAAACTCGACTTTGGCGTTACAAATCAAGAGCTTCGACAGCTCTTTGAAGCTCACGGAACCGTTCTCAAAGCCACTATTGCCACTGATCGTGAAACAGGCAAACCACGCGGTTTTGCATTTGTTGAAATGTCAGACAAAGCCGAAGCTTTAGCTGCCATCAATGCCTTAGATGGTCACGTGATCAACGGTCGCGCATTGGCGGTTAAAGAAGCCGAACAACGTTCCAACGACCGCCCGGCTCCAAGACCTCAGTCTAATCATAGTAATTCTGAGACATCCTACAAGTCAGACAACTTCAGGGCTCCGTCAGAAACCCCTTCTGAAACAGGTTCGAGTAGTTTTATTACTCCAAAACTAGAGCCTAGAAAAAAGAGTAAAGACAAAGACCGCAAAGCTGGTGACGACGACAATCGAAACAAGAAACCCAAAATGGATGCCTATAAAAAAAGTGGCAAGAATACCCGTTTTTTTGGTGACGACGACGATGAAGATCTAGATGATGAACTCTTCAACTATAAAAAAGCAGATGAAGACGACGACTTCTATGACGACGAAGACGAAGACGACGATTTCTAAGCAACATCCGTACTAGTTTCGGGGATTCCTTTTAACTTTGTCCCCCCATGGATTTTTCATACGCTTCTTATCTCAAACACCCAGTTTTCAAAGTACTCGCTAAATATGCCGATGAAAACAAGCTGGAAGTTTTTGTAATTGGCGGATGGGTCAGAGATTTACTACTTAACAGACCTAGTAAAGACATCGATATTCTCGTACTCGGCGATGGCCCTACTCTTGCTAGTGCTGTGGCTCAGATTTTGAAAGTCAAGAAGGTAAGTATCTTTAAAAATTACGGTACCGCTCACTTTCGATACAAAGATCTAGATGTAGAATTTGTTGGTGCCCGTAAAGAATCCTACACCACCAATTCCAGAAATCCAATTACCCAAAGCGGAACCCTTCAAGACGACCAAAATCGCCGAGACTTCACCATTAACTCAATGGCTATTGGTCTCAATGCACACAACTTTGGGCAACTCATCGATCCGTTTAATGGGCAAACCGATCTTGAAAAAGGCATCATCAGAACACCGCTCGACCCAAGCATTACCTACAACGATGACCCATTGCGCATGCTCAGAGCCATTCGTTTTGCCACTCGATTTAATTTTACAATCGAAGGAAAAAGTCTGGAGGCGATGAAACAACTTTCAGAGCGGCTCAGCATCATATCCCAAGAGCGAATTACAGAAGAACTCAATAAAATCATGCTCACTGAGCAACCCTCAAGAGGCTTTAAACTCTTGCAAGCCACTGGTTTGCTGGCTCAATTTTTCCCTGAAATGATTGCCCTAATGGGTATCGAGACCAAAGATGGAAAAGCGCACAAAGACAACTTCTATCATACCCTAGAAGTTCTCGACAACATTGCCGAACACACTGACAAATTATGGTTGCGTTGGGCTGCATTATTACACGACATCGCAAAACCACCCACCAAGCGTTTTGACAAAGAAGTCGGTTGGACCTTCCATGGTCACGAAGACCTCGGTGCCAAAATGGTTCCTAGAATTTTCAAAAGACTAAGGCTCCCCCTAGACCACCAAATGAAATATGTTCAGAAACTGGTCAGGCTGCACCTCAGGCCAATTGCATTAGTCAAGGGGTCGGTTACCGATACTGCCATTCGCAGACTGCTGCATGAAGCCGGAGACGACATCGATGACCTCATGACGCTTTGCAATGCCGACATCACCAGCAAGAATGAATTCAAGGTTAAAAAATACAAGCAGAATTTTGAATTGGTTGCCGAGAAATTGAAAATGGTCGAAGAAAAAGATCGCGTAAGAAATTTTCAGCCACCCGTTACCGGACAATTGATCATGGATACTTTTGGCATTGGACCCTGTTCGGAAATTGGCACCATAAAAACACAAATCAAAGATGCCATTCTTGACGGCACCATTAATAACGATTACAACGAAGCTCTAGCTGAAATGCTTAGGCTTGGCGATGCGCTCGGATTAAAAGTCGTGAAGCAACCCCTACTCGTCGAATAATCGTTATCTTTAACTTAAATCTGAATCAGATGCCCGGATTAAAATTTAGAGTCCTACTCGACAGCGATAAAAACGAAGAAGTTTTCAGAGATATACTAATTGCAGCCGATGCAAACTTTGAAACTTTTTATCACGCCATCATGGAAGCTTTTGCTTTCAAAGGCGACCAAATGGCCAGCTTTTATGTTTCCAACGATTCCTGGGACAAAGGTCATGAATTGTCTTTGCTAGACCTTTCTTACGACGACGACGCCATAGACGAACCCGCAAGCGTCATGAAACAGGCAACTATTCAAGATTTCATCGAAGAACCCGACCAACGTTTTATTTTGGTCTATGATTTCTTGAGAATGTGGATTTTCTTAGTCGAATTAATTGCCTATGAAAAAGAAACGCCTGTAGCGCCATTAATGGCACTCGCTATCGGCACTGCACCACTAGAACAATCAAGAGCCTTGCTAGACGAAAACCTATTCGGCGACGAAGTATTAGGATCTCCCACACAAGCAGATGACGACGAAGAAGATGAATACGGTTTCCAAGACTTCGATGACGACTACGCAGACGACGACCTCAACGATTACAACGAATATGAATACTAAAAAAAATACTCCTACCGGAGACCCAATAGGTCAGGCTATTCTCGACTTCGCTAAAAACAAAAAACCTTTTGACATTATCGTTTCATCCGACTTATGTGATGACGACATCATTCCTATAGAGGTGCTTTTTAGAACCGAAAAAGACATGCCTGAACTCGAACTTGAGGCGCTCAGTCTTTGCAAAGGCAAAGTGCTCGATATTGGCGCAGGAGCAGGTGTGCACAGTCTAACTTTACAAGATTACGGCCTAGATGTACAAGCAATTGATTTGTCGGCAGGTGCGGTAACCTACATGAAAAGCATGGGCTTAAATGCCAAACAACTTGACTTCTACACGCTCAATAACAAGCAAAAATACAACACCATTTTGTCCCTTATGAATGGTTTTGGTTTGGCTAAAACCCTGGCCAACCTGCCTGCGTTTCTCAGACATGCTTTTGATTTACTTGAGCCTGGTGGTTGTCTAATTGCCGATTCTACTGACGTGAAATATCTTTACGAAGACGAAGATGGTTCTATGTGGCTAGACCTCAATTCTGCCTACTACGGAAATTTCAAATTCCAAATGCACTATAATAAAATCAGCGGACCTGTTTTTGATTGGTTATATGTCGACTACGACACATTGCATCAGCACGCCACTGAAATTGGTTTCAAATGCCGCCGAGCGAGCACAGCAGATGATCATTTCTTAGCCGTACTTCAAAGACCATGATCCGAAGCATATTTTTTTTCGTTTGCTTGGCCATACTAGGCGCCTGTAATTACTCTGCCTCCGACAAAAAAAACTTCGATGTTCAGATCAAACGCTACATCACAGCAAGAAAGCTCCCCCATCAAGCTACTGGCAGTGGGCTTTATTTGCATATAGATAGTCTTGGAAAGGGTAGAAAAATTCAATTTCAAGATAGCGTTTGGGTATCCTACAAGTTGACCTTGCTCAACGGAACCACCATTGACAAACAAACCCAAGCGGTCGGATTACCGCTAAATAGCTTAATAAAAGCCTGGCAAGAAGCACTTTATCATTTGCCTGTCGGGAGTAAGTTGAGTTGTATATCCCCGCCTCAATTAGCCTACGGCCAAGCCGGAACCGATAAAATTTCAAAAGATAAAATACTCTATTTTGAAATGACTATCGTTGATGCCAAATAAATGCTTATTTTTGACACGCAAAAAATAATACAATGAGTGTACTAGTAAATAAAGATTCAAGAGTTATCGTTCAAGGATTCACAGGAAGTGAAGGAACTTTCCATGCAAGCCAAATGATCGAATTCGGAACAAATGTTGTAGGTGGTGTTACCCCTGCTAAAGGTGGAAGCACACATTTAGATCGTCCGGTCTTTAATACAGTCGCAGATGCGGTTCGCGAAACCAAAGCAGACACTTCTATTATTTTTGTACCACCTGCGTTTGCTGCTGATGCGATCATGGAAGCTGCAGAAGCCGGTATCAAAGTAATTGTTTGTATTACTGAAGGTATTCCTGTCAACGACATGGTTAAAGCCAAAGAATACATCAAAGGATTCAACACTCGTTTGATTGGACCAAACTGCCCAGGTGTAATTACTGCTGGCGAAGCAAAAGTGGGTATTATGCCTGGTTTCGTTTTCAAAAAAGGTAAAATTGGTATCGTTTCAAAATCAGGTACCCTTACCTATGAAGCTGCTGACCAAGTTGCCAAAGCAGGAATGGGCATCACCACTGCAATCGGTATCGGGGGAGACCCAATCATTGGTACCACTACCCGTGAAGCAGTTGAATTACTCATGAATGACCCTGAAACAGAAGGTATTGTCATGATCGGTGAAATTGGTGGTAACCTAGAAGCTATCGCCGCACGCTGGATCCAAGAAAACGGTACCAAGCCTGTAGTAGGGTTTATTGCTGGTGAAACCGCTCCAAAAGGACGCACAATGGGTCATGCTGGCGCAATCGTTGGCGGAGCCGATGACACCGCAGAAGCTAAAAAACGCATCATGAGAGAATGTGGAATTCACGTTGTTGATTCTCCTGCTCAAATTGGCGCTAAAATGGCCGAGGTACTCGCAAAAGCGTAAGTCGCTTTTTCTTCCTAAAATTTTAATTCCAAAAATCCCAGGTAAGACCTACTCTTACTTGCAGTCCTGCTATTGGATATCCCGCAATAGATGACCACTCTTTTGGCAACCAATAGGTGCCCATATTCGCTACATTCAAGAAAAACCTGAAAGTTTTTACTTCAATTGCGGCATTCAATTGTGCATTAACCGCACCTGAATAAGAAATGCTGCTGGCAGACAAGCCCCAATCAATCGTTTGCATGAACGGCACAAATACCAAAGACCTTGTTGCCGATTGGTACTGCGCTTGCGCCTCAAGAGTCAGTTTCAGACGTTTATCCTTGAAAACCCCACCGCTCCAAAGCACCGAAACATTTGCGGTATGCGTCGGGAAATTTTGAAAATTTTCTTGCTTTAAGTAAGCATAATTGGCCAAATACTTCCAGTTCTTATTTGCATAGTAAGCAAGTCGGGTACCTAAAGAATAAAAATGACCGCTTGCCCCTACTCCACTGTTGCTCCATTGCATAGCTGCTAAATCAAATCTATAAATCGAAGCAAATGAATAGTACCCAGCTGAAAATCCTAGGTCTATTCTATTTATTTTAATATTGATTTTTGGACTTATTTCCTGAAACAGTTGTTTTTGCGGATTCAACCAAGCATATTGCGTCAAATTACTGAAATAAGCACGCTGCATGAGCATAGGCCATTCATTGCTGTAGTTGTGCGCTAACTCTAGGTCGAAATTGGCACTTGAATAGCTATACTTTGTGATGGATTTGAGCCCATTTGCGGCCCCTGTTAAGTTAAATCTACTCTGGTGAGCCACTTGATTGGACCCCCATTTTAATCGAAGTTGATTATCTAAATTTATTTCAGTGGTGTCATACTTTAAGAAAGGGTCTGACCACGCGCGTTGTTTGATACCCAACATACTTTGGAGTTGCCAATGTGCTGCTTTCCATTTCATGCCTAAATTATTCTCCAAAAATGATTCTTGAAACAAATCAGCGCAAGTATCGGCATTCAGGTAGGTCTGACCGTAAAGAGCATTCAGGTCTGCAAATTCAAAATAGGTTCGTTTTTTTTGCTGATAGATATGCTCTGATGCCAGTGCAAGGTAGTGTACAGAATCGCCGATTATACGGTAATTCATATTGAGCTCAAGCTGATACTTATTTTTTTGAAGACTTGACCTCTCCTTATTTACTGGCATTAAATCTAAAGAAAGTGAACTAAGCGCTGAATATTGGGTAATTCCACCTGACCACTGACGATCATCACTTTGGTTTTCAAACGCAAGTTGAATTTGATGTTTTTTCCCTTGCTGAAACAACAGCAACTGAAGGCCGCTAAAGCGCAATTCATCGGCTCTGAGAAACCCATTTCGTTGCCAACGATCGTAACGAAGATTAAATAATAGTTGATGAGCAAAAGCTTGCTCGTAATCTACCCTAAGCTTCTGTGAACCCCCAGAACCAAAGCCGTAGGCAAAACCCAGATGAGGTAAAGCACTAAACAAAAAGTCTTTTTTCTGCGATGGGGCACTTGCAAAAAAGCTGTTTTCTGGATGCAAAACTTCCTGAGGTTGCAGACCGCCACTATTGGGCATTATGAAGAAAGTCTGACTAAAGCCATCCATACTGTGCATCAGCTGATAGCTTGAACCCAATACGCGATCATTGCCTTTGAGTGTATCAGTTGGCCCCAATTCTTGAGCTTGAACACAACCAATAAAAGACAAAGAAAACAATAAGAAAAAACGCAACTTCATAGTGCAAACTTAATGAAAAAAGAAGGGTCGCCCCATAGAGGCGACCCTTAACAAAAAAAAATGAAAAGCGATTAAAGCGCGTTGATGCGCAATTGTAAACCTGATTTAAGGTTTGCCGCTTTGTTTTTGTGAATGATGTTGCGTTTTGCAAGTTTGTCTAACATAGCAACTACTGCAGGGAATAAACCTTCTGCTTCTTTGCGATCTTTAGTAGCGCGCAATTTACGCATTGCATTACGCGTAGTTTTATGCTGGTATTTGTTCAATACGCGTTTAGCTTCGTTTGAACGAATGCGTTTGATGGATGATTTATGGTTTGCCATTGCTTTGTTAATTTAAAAACCGTTAAAAAATGCAGCCCATAGGAGAATCGAACTCCTGTTTCAAGGATGAAAACCTTGCGTCCTAACCACTAGACGAATGGGCCAAAAATAAATTTGGCAGCCCATAGGAGAATCGAACTCCTGTTTCAAGGATGAAAACCTTGCGTCCTAACCACTAGACGAATGGGCCAAAATGTCAAAATCCCCGAATTTGGGATTGCAAATATACTAGGAAATTCTTGAAGCGCAAGACTTCAAAGTAATTTTTTACGAAATTTCTGGGGCATCAGAACTCATTTTGAAGCCTAAGCGCTTGGCCGTGCGTAGCTTGAGCTGCTCTCCCATCACATAAATTTGCCCAACGCTTACTTCATCCATCAACTCAAAAGGCGGAATATACAGGTCAAATTGAAGGGCATACGCAAAACTCATTTGCGCAATCAATTGCAACATTTCAGCACTTAATAGCATATGCTGCGGATCGCTAAAAGTATAACCCAAGGGGCCTTTTCCTTCGATAAAAAAATGTCTTTCGTGGTTGATAAAAATCCTAGCTAATAAATAACCTTGGTCATCGAGTCTATTTTGCTGCAGCGACTCAGCTAAGAAATTATAAATATGGATGGTGCCAAAATAACCGTTGTTCGGATTGGTTTTAAAGTAAGCCGTTCCCCAAAGCGGATTGCTATCGGGTAATTTAAAAACGTTGTGATGTAAATTGAAAACCAGCACATCTGAGCCAATGTACACATGGAACTCGTGGTCGCCGCGGTCTTTGACAAATAACCTTACTCTTTCATCGGTAATGACGGCTTTCAAAGCGGCAATTTCTTGCTCAATTAAAGCTTTTAGCTCACTAAATACCCTTTCTTGGTCATCGGCAATATCTTGCTTAAGGGCCGATTTATGCATTAAAAGATCAATAAGTTGTTGTCTGTTAGCTTCTAGGGGATTGACTTCAGCTTTCTTTTTCATGGCACTATTTTTGCAGCTAAAGTAAGCGAAAAGTTAGCTTCTCGGAAGACCCATCGATAAAACTTATTGATACTTTCCTAAAAAAAGCGTAATTTTGAATATAAGGCATCGTTGTAGTTTTATGAAAAAGCGCATTTGGTTCATTATTAATCCCATTTCTGGAGTTCGTCGCAAAGACGACATTCCGGCTTTGGTGCGCCAATACCTAGACCACAACCAATTCACTTTTGAAATTCAATATACCCAATACAAAGGCCATGCAATTGAAATTGCAAAACAAGCCATAGACTTAGGTGTAGAAATTGTTTGTGCAGTTGGAGGCGATGGCTCAGTCCATGAAGTAGGCACCACTTTAATTGGTTCAAAAACGAGTTTAGCCGTTATTCCAATTGGTTCAGGAAATGGCCTAGCGCGCCACATGGCCATCCCAAGAAATATTAAAAAAGCCATCGAAACCATCAACGAAAACCATCACATCCAGATGGATACCGTTATGGTCAACGAACAGCCTTTCTTAGGTGTAGGAGGCTACGGCCTTGACGCCATCATTGCCCAAAAGTTTGACCAAGATACCAAACGAGGCTTTTGGACCTACGTCAAACATGTCTTCAAAGAATTTTTCCGTTACAACCCTATGAACATCTCCATAGACACCAACGGTCAAATTAAAAAAATGCCTGTTGTACTCTGTACAATTGCCAATACTTCTGAGTTTGGCAATGGTTTTAAAGTTTCTCCAAAATCAGACGCAACAGACGGAAAACTCGAACTTTTCTTACTCAAACCTTTTTCACTTTTTAGTTTACCCAAAATGATTTTCCAATTCTTTACTGGAAAATCTGACCGCTCTAGCTACGCTGAAATCATTTCTTTCAAGAAAGCCAAGATTTCTTTGCCTACTAGTTTGGCACATTATGATGGAGAACCTCAAAAAGTAAGGCACGAACTCAATGTTCGAGTTGTCCCGAAAAGTCTTCACATCATTATCGGAAATAAATAGCATGTCAGCATTTGATCTAGAACTCGAGTTTTTACTCGGAAAATTGAATACCCTAAACACTCAATCCAAACCACAGTGGGGCCAAATGTCGGCCCAAAGAATGGTAGAACATCTTGCCGATGCTCTTTATATGTCTGTTGGTCAAGGCGAATACCAATTAGAAGTTCCCGAAGATAGAATCGAAAGAATGCAAGCCTGGCTTGAAACCGATAAGCCAATGGCTCAAAATTTTCAGGTTTCTTTTGCAAGCCCAGACACCCCGCTTCGCAACGACGAGCTCGAAACCGCTATCGATGAGTTCACTGACGCCTTTCTATTATTCTCTGAGTACTACGAAGAACACCCTTCGCAAACACATTTGCATCCATTCTACGGAAAGCTGAACGCTGCACAATGGCAGCGTCTTCACACCAAGCATTTCTCGCATCATTTTGAGCAATTTGGTTTACTGTAAATCTTTAGCTTTTCCTTGTATTCTGAATAATGCGTAGCCCCCTACTTCTTGCGTTTGCAATTGGCATTATCTTGGGCTCCGTCAATCATTTCTATCTTAAATCAAAAGGGCACCAAAGTGCAGGCCAATGGTTCTTGCAAATCATTGTCTTTTTCGCACTCGCTTTTAGCGTTTTGAAGTTTTTGCTTTAGGTCTTTAGTGGATTACTTCCCAAACTTTAAAAAAGGAACAAATCTCGGGACTTGTTTTTGGTAGGCTTTGTAGGCTGGGTATTTGTTAGCTGAAAGTTCTTCAGAAAAGTCTGAACTTCCTTTGAATAAGATAACCAGGAGCACACAGCCTCCAATGGTCCAGTTGATCCATTGACCTGTTGCGTTGACGCTAAATAAATAGAAAATGATCCAAATGCTTTGCTCCATGGCGTAGTTTGGATGTCTGACTATTGCCCAAAGCCCTGTAGAGACAAATCCTTTTTCGTAGTCACCTAATGGTTCACCTGCTTTAATTCTGCGGTGTTTTTCAGTTTGAAAATTATATTGCTGTTGGTCTGCGATAAATTCAATGGTTACTGCCAAAAGCATAAGCGCCGCAAGCAAGTAATCTATTAAGTTGAGTGAAGGGTCTGCACCTGAACTGAGTGTGCTCAGAATAGGTGCCGTAAATAAAAAGATCAGGATATTTTGATAGGTAGAAATAAAGAAGAAGTTAAACAAGGCCCAAATGAACTTATTGTTGAAGCCAGGTCTTTTGCGGAGTTCTTCCCAGCGATAATCTTCTTCGCCAGCCCAAAAACGCCATGTGTAGGCTCCTCTTCTGGCAAAATTGAAGGTCAGGCGGGCACCCCAAATGGTAACCAACACAGACATCAAGACCATTTTTTCTGAAAGTACCGGTGCGGCAAGTGTCATTTGCCAAGTGTATAGAATTGGCACAACACTCCAAAGTTTATCTACCTGAGAGTTATTTCTAGAAATTTCTCCGATGATGAAACAATAGGCAATGACAATACCCACTGTATAAGACATCTGCTGAAGAATTTCATATTGTAATTCATTGGGTGTATATCCAAAATTCAAGCAAACGTATGGCACTACCACCACAGTAAAAATCAAGAGTAAAATAGTTAATAGCATAAGTTAGGTTTTGCGTTCAGTAACAAATCTTGGAAGATTTAGTTTCGAAAATACTAAAATTTTCTATGCTTTTGCAAAGGCTACTTGCGCGGCTTGAAGCACCTGAATTATTTGTTGTTGTGTTCCGAAAAAGACAGCACTGTGGTCAGGCGTTTTGGTCCAACATCTTACTTTTACTTCTAGCCCTTTGTCTGAAAGTTGTTGGATACCAATGAAAGGTTCAGGCTTTGTTAAAATTCTTTTGTCGGCGGTAAATATGGGTGAAATAAGCGCCTCGATTTGTTCAAATTTCATGGAATGGTCGAATACAAAATTCCATTCGACGCGTCTATTTTTTTCTTTGGTAAAATTGACAATACTGCCATTTGCCAAAGGGCCATTCGGGAAGATTAGTGTTTTGTTGTCGCCAGTTCTTAAATAGGTATTGAAAATTTGAATTTCAGAAATCACCCCTTGTTCGCCGAGTGCCTTGATTTCATCCCCCACTTTGAATGGTTTCAATACTAAAATCATGATTCCACCTGCAAAATTTGAAAGGGTTCCGGAAAAGGCCATACCAATGGCAATTCCTGCGGCACCTAACAAGGTCAAGAAAGAGGTCATTTGAACACCTAACTGAGTAATGGCAGAGATCACTACCATTATTTTCAAGGCCAAAGAAAGAAAGCTAGTTAAAAAGGAAGTGAGCCCCGCATCGGTTTCGCTTTTTACCAAAACTCTGTGTACCAAACGGGTCAGCACTTTGGTCAGCCAAAATCCGACAATAGTGATAACGATTGCCAAAATAATGTTGGTGAGTAAGCCAAAAATGACTTTACTGAAATCTCCGGATTTTAAGTCAAATAAACTTTCGATAAAATGCATCTCCTTATTTTTGAACTACAAAATTAAAAATGTTTACAGACTACCATCAATTCCGGCAAAACGTTCTCAATAGTGATCAGGGCCTGATTGATTTCTTCCCAAGCTTTTTGACAGAAGAGGAGGTAAAAGCACTTTATCAGAGCATGCTTACTCAAATTCCTTTCCAACAAAATCAGATCAGTCTTTTTGGAAAAAAAGTTGCCGTACCAAGACTTGAAGCTTTTTATGCTGAAATGGGTAAATCTTATGGCTATTCAGGACAAACGCTTCATAGCAATGAATTCCCCGATTTTCTACTCGAAATCAAAACTAAAATTGAGCAACTTTTAGGAACTCAGTATAATGCGCTGCTCGTCAACCTGTATCGCGACGGAAATGACTCAAATGGTTGGCATGCCGACAACGAAAAGAGTCTTGGGGTCAATCCAAGCATTGCCTCCTTGAGCCTAGGCGTTGCGAGAAGATTTGAACTCAGACACAATCAAACCAATGAAAAAATAAAACTCGAATTAACGCCAGGAAGTTTACTACACATGCACGGCTCCTTGCAACATCATTGGAAACATCTGCTTCCGAAAGTCCGAAATATTACTGAACCTCGAATAAATTTAACTTTTCGCAAGATCGTTTCGTAGTTCGTAAATCCTTAACTTTGGGTATGCCGCATGAAAAATATATGCAACGTTGTCTAGACCTTGCCAAACTTGGCGGGGTTGCGGTTGCCCCCAACCCAATGGTCGGGTGTGTTATTGTTAAAAATAGCCTGATCATCGGAGAAGGTTACCACCAAAAATTTGGATCTGCACATGCCGAAGTCAATGCAATTGCAGCGGTTCAAAATCCATCTGATCTTGAGGGCGCTACAGTCTACGTAAGTCTTGAACCCTGTTCTCATTTTGGCAAAACCCCTCCTTGCAGCAATTTACTCATCGAGAAAAAAGTGGCAACCGTTGTGGTGGCAACCCTAGATCCCAACCCAAAAGTTGCAGGCAAAGGAATAGAAAGACTCAAGAAAGCAGGCATATCTATTGTGGTAGGTGTTCTCGAGCAATCTGCCAAACAACTCAACAAGCGTTTCTTTAGTTTTCACGAAAAGCAACGCCCCTATGTCACACTCAAATGGGCACAAACCAAAGATGGTTTTCTAGACAAACTACGCAGCCCAAATGAAAAAGGCATCAACTGGATTTCTTCAGACGAAACCAGAGCTCTCGTGCATTTGTGGCGCAGTCAAGAAATGAGCATTCTTGTGGGGAAGCATACCGCACTCAATGACAACCCATCGCTCACAGTTCGCGACGTCGCGGGGCAAAATCCAATCCGCATCCTCATTGATAGTCAACTTCAAGTTAAAAACGACATCAGTTTATTTTCAGAAGCTGCCCCAACGCTTATTTTTAATCGGCTTAAAAATGACAAACAAGAAGGCATTGAATGGATTAAAATTAAAGAGACCTCAACAAAACTCATTCTTGAAGAACTCTATAAACGCAATATTCATTCAGTAATGGTTGAAGGTGGCAGCCGTACACTTCAATACTTTATCATCGACAACGTTTGGGACGAAGCATATGTAATCGTAGGAAATGTACATTTTGGCGAAGGCGTCAAAGCACCTGTACTCAATAAAATCCCTACCCAGTCGCATTTTTTTGGCGATGACGAAGTCTTTTATTTCAAAAGAAGATCCTAACCAGTTGCAACCATGAAACGCGTATTTCTATTTTTCATCTTATTGATCAGCAGCTGTTTAACAGCACAACAAACTTACCAGTTAGCCGTCTTGAAATACCATGGCGGTGGAGACTACTACGCCAATCCAACGGCACTGCCCAACCTAATTAATTTCTGTAATGGGCAATTGAACACTAAAATATCAAAAGAGGTCCCTTATGTAGAAGTGGGCAGCAAAGATCTTTTTCAGTATCCATTTGTGCACATGACGGGGCATGGAAATGTGGTCTTTTCAAAAACAGAAGCACAAAATCTGCGTAACTACCTGATGGCAGGTGGTTTTTTGCACATCGACGACAACTATGGAATGGATGGCTTTGTGCGGGCAGAGCTTAAAAAAGTATTCCCTGAATATCCCCTGACAGAACTTCCATCTGATCATCCTATTTACAAAGCACACTTTCAATTTCCTAACGGATTGCCTAAAATACACGAGCATGACGGCAAAAAACCACAAGCTTTTGGCATCGTCATCGAAGGGCGCTTGGTTTGCCTCTACACTTTTGAAACCGACCTCTCTGACGGTTGGGAAGATCCTCAAGTCCACAACGACCCACCAGAAAAGCGCAAGCAAGCGTTGCAAATGGGGGCAAATATCTTGCAATATGTTTTTACAAACTGACCTAAACAAGAAGGTGCTCAATTACCTAACTATCCTAACTTTTATTTTCGGAATTATTCCAATTTCTGTAGCACAAATCAATCCTTTCGAGGGCATTATCGATGTAGATTCTTGCGATTTCTCTCAAAATTGCAGTTATATACAACTCGACACAAATAGCTTATGGCAAATTGGGCATTCCAACAAAACTTTCTTACAACCCAACAGTGCTCAAAATGTCCTGATTACCGATACATCAGCAAACTACCCTATTCATGCTGAATCCAGTTTTGAAATACATTGGCCGGCTCACGAAAACTCTATTTTTAATTTCATTTTATCATTTGACCACAGCATGGATTCTGATTCATCGCACGATGGCGGGCGCATAGAAATTTCTTATGATTACGGTCAAACTTGGGTTGATATTTACGACGACGCCATCACTAATGTCGCCTTTAATACCGAAAACTTTTACAGTCAATCAGATACCCTTTACGATGGGAAAGCTGGTTTTTCAGGTCATTTTTCAAATCGACATTCTGTATTGCAATGGGTTTGGATCATCCCTCTCAAAAGTTTTCCGACCGACACCATGTATTACCGTTTTAGCTTTAAAAGCGATAGCCTAGACCACAACAAAGAAGGTTGGCTCATTGAAAATATTCATTTTGCTTTTGCCGACATGCAAGGAGGCATTTCTACTGAACCTGTTTCTTACTTTGAATTAAGTCCAAACCCAAGCAGTGAAGTAGTGCAAATTCAAACAGCATTAAAAGAATTTGAATTAGCTATTTATGCGTTGAATGGAACTCAAATCGAATCTTTTGGAAACGAAAAAACCCTGAATGTATCAGGGTTTTCTCCGGGTGTTTATTTGCTTCAAATGCTGACTCCAGATGGAAAGACCAGCACAAAAAAGTTGTTGATCGATTAGTGTTGGTGTCCGTCACCTTCACCATGCGGGTGATCATGAGGCTCGGCAGCCGCTTTTAATAATTCGATTTCAAAAACAAGATCTGAATAAGGCGGTATTGCCCCTGGTCTGCCTTGTTTTCCGTAAGCGTTGTAATATGGAATAAACAATAAAATTTTACCACCTTCCTCGATGTAGGTTATCCCTTCTTCGAAACCAGGGATCATGCGCTGAACTTTATAGTCAAACTCTAGTGGCATATTTCGATCTCTTGAAGAATCGAACTTTTTACCATCTCTTCTGAAGGTTCCAATATAGTGAAGGCTTACTTTTTTTCCTTGCTCAACCTTTGCGCCGGCACCTTTATCCAAAATTACATAAACTAAACCGGATTCACTTTGAACGGCATTTGGGTATTTTTTTAAAACCTCCTGAAGCATATATGCTTTATACTCTTCTTGAGACATATTGGCAATTTTCGCAGCTTCAGCTTCTTGAGCAGCTTCGTCGGATTTTTTAGCAAGATAAACTTGATCAAACGCCGCTTGTGCATTCCAATTTTTTGCGGCCTTACCTACTCTGATAATCTCAACCGTTTTCATGGTGTCGTTTTGAGCAATTGCATTTACCACCTCTTGACCACTCACAACATGTCCGAACACAGTGTGTTTGCCGTCTAGCCACGGTGTTTCTTTATGGGTAATGAAAAATTGAGAACCATTTGTATTGGGGCCAGAATTAGCCATTGATAGGATACCAGGACCAACATGTTTTAAGCTTGGATCAATTTCATCATAAAATTTATAGCCTGGATCTCCAGAACCATTTCCAAGAGGATCCCCACCTTGGATCATGAAATCAGCAATTACTCTGTGGAAACGCAAACCGTCAAAGAAAGGTTTGTCAATTACTTTGTCGTTGACTTTGAGTTTTCCTTCGGTGAGCCCGACGAAATTTCCTACAGTCATGGGTACTTTTTGATACTCTAACTGACAAATTATGACACCTTTATTGGTATTGAATTTAGCATAAATGCCGTCTGACAAATTTTGCGCAACCACAAAAAGTGGTGCAAATAATAGGGTTAAAATGAATTGTTTCATGGTATTATTTTTCAATTTCTAATAATTGGACTTCAAAGATAAGCACAGAGAATGGTGGAATCAAGGCAGTTGGTGAATTTTGACCGTATGCCAATTCTTGCGGAATATAGAAACGGTATTTAGCACCTACTTTCATGAGTTGAACCCCTTCGGTCCAGCCTGGAATGACCGCATTTAGCGGGAAGCTAACCGGTTCATTGCGTTCCACGGAACTGTCAAAAACTTCGCCGTTTATTGTAGTTCCGGTATAATGAACCTTTACTGTAGAAGTCGCTTTCGGTTGCGCACCTCTTCCTTTTTTAAGGACTTCATATTGTAGGCCACTTGCCGTTACTTGGATTCCGTCTTTTTTGGCATTGGCTACTAAAAATGCTTCTCCTTTTTCTCGGTTTGCCCTAGCCGCTTCAATTTCTTGTGCCATTGCTGCCTGATCCACGGCTTGCTCTGCCTCTTGTACAGCTTGCATTTTCTCTTGAAAATAGGCCATGACACACTTATTCTCTGGATCTTGGAGCATTGTAGGTCTTTGCATAAGTGCATCAGAAAGGCCTTGCACTAGCAAACTCACATTGACTTCAGGAAAGTCTTTTAATACACTCTGGGCAATGTTCTGACCTGCCAAATAACTGACTGAATCAATTCTATTTTTAACGATTGGCGTTTGGGCTTCTTGGGCTTGTACATTTGAGTAAAGCGCTCCTAAAAGCAAGGTAAGGGTTAGTTTTTTCATTTGTAAATTATAAGTCATTTCGGGTATCACTTCCCCACAACATTTTGTTGCGGATGGTATCTAAAAAATTGTTGTCTTCGAATTTGACCACATTGATCATGAATTCGGCTTTGGTTATTTTAACTTTTTCGCCTTGTTTGATTTGACGCGAGTGTCCGTCAAGGGAAAGCAAGTAAGAGCGGTCTCGGCCTTCAATTTGCAAAGAAATAGGCATGTGATCAGGTACAACTACAGGTCTTACGTTGAGGTTGTGGGCTGCAATTGGAGTAAGCATGTGTACCTGACAACCCGGAGTAATGATTGGCCCACCGCAACTGAGGCTATATGCAGTAGAACCCGTTGGGGTCGAAACAATTAGGCCGTCGGCCCAATAAGTATTTAGATATTTATCGTCTAGATAGGCATGTACCTTCACCATAGAAGAAGTATCTTTCTTTTGAAGGGTAAGTTCGTTGAGTGCAAAATTCTCTTCGCCAAAAAGCTGATCTTCGGTTTCGACACGAAGTAAAGAACGTTTTTGAAATTCAAACTGACCTTTTTCGAAACGGTCAAGGGTTTGGTCTATTTGAGTTTTGGCAATATTAGAAAGGAAACCCAAACGCCCGGTATTGATACCGAGAATCGGGACACCGGAGTCTCTGATAAAGGACACCGATTTTAGAAAGGTTCCGTCACCGCCTAGGCTAATTAATAAATCATAACCCTTTTTTAAATCTTGCGAGGATTCAAAAGACGGACAGCCATGCGCCAATTGAAATTTAGTTTGCAACATTTGGGCTAGCTCAATTTCCAAAACTGCTGTCCAACCTTTTTGCTGGATACCAGCTAACAAGTTTTCGAGAATTGGTAAATCTTGCTTGTATAGTTTTTTTGCGTAAATCGCGATTTGTTTCATTACATGTTTAAATAGTGCATGAGCTCGTCAAAACGCTCATGTAATTCATTGGGTTGGTTTTGATCTTGGTAACTAGCCAACACTTGATAATCATAGCGTTCAAAGGTACGGATAATTGCACTAAGATTTTGTTGATTGATCTTGATGCTCACTTGAATTTTAGTACTATCGGGATCGCTATTGATAAAGAGATTTAAAATCTTGGCCTGATTACTTTCAACAATTTGTGCAATTTGAGAAAGCACATAACTATTGGCATCCATTTCCAAAACGAGCACTGCCCCTGGTTCTTTCACCCCGGTTGAATGCGCCAATAACTCTAATAAATCTTGTGCCGAAATGGATCCAAGATATTGTTCTTGGCGATTGAGTACTGCCAAGGAAGTTAGTTTGTATTGAGAAAAATGTTGAAGGATGTCAAAAAGGTGTGCGTCTTCAAAAACAAACGGTCGTGGTAAATGCTGAAAAAGCCCATCTAGACTTGGCTCTAAATCAATTTGATCTAACAATTCTGACTCTGAAACCACTCCGACAAAATTTCCATTTTTCAGCACGGGTAAATGATTGACTTGGAATTCATCCATCCACAACAAGGCTTTTTCACCTGAATCAGTGTGTAAGAGTGGAGGTAAAATTTCAGATATAATTTCGCTTGCTCTCATAGTTGCGGCCAAAATACTAAAAACCTTTAATGTTTTGTACTTTTGTTTTCCAATTATTGTGCCATGACAAGACTTAGTGTCAATATTAATAAAATTGCTACCCTGCGCAATGCCAGAGGTGGCGCGATGCCAAATGTAGTTCAGTTTGCCATTGATGCCGAGCGTTTCGGCGCACAAGGAATTACGGTACATCCACGGCCCGATGAAAGACACATCACTACCGCAGACTGTTACGGTCTTAAAGAAGTGGTTCAGACCGAATTTAATATTGAAGGTTATCCGGATCAGCGCTATTTAAACCTGATCAAAGACTTAAAACCAGCGCAAGCTACCCTAGTGCCTGACCCACCTGGAGTACTCACCTCCAATGCCGGTTGGAATTGCATTGAAAATGCCGATTTTTTAAAAAATATCATCGAACAAATCAAGTCGCAAGGAGTAAGGGTTTCACTGTTCATGGAAACCGATCAACGCCAAATTGAAAAAGCAGCTGAATTAGGAGCTGACCGAATTGAATTGTATACGGGACCCTACGCCGAAAACTTTTCAGAAAACAGAGCACGCGCTATTGAACCTTATATTGCTGCGGCAAAAATTGCCCAAGAATTGGGTTTAGGCATCAATGCTGGTCATGACTTAAGCCTAGATAATTTAGCTTACTTAAAAAACAATTTGTGTGCTTTAGATGAAGTATCTATAGGCCACGCCCTGATTTCAGACGCGCTTTACTTAGGCATAGAAAATACCATACAACGCTACCTTTACGAATTGCGTTGAGGTGCCTGATGCAAAACCCGCTGTGGATAAGGTATTTCAATCTTGTAATTTCTAAATAACCTATCTATTTCAAAGCGAATCTCTGATTTATAATTGTTGATGTCCCAACTTTGGTCTGCCCAAAAGATCAGTTCTAATTGAATACCTGATTCTCCGAAGTCGGCAAACCTAACGATCACAGGGTTGCTCTTTTTTACTTTAGGATGCGCCAAAGCAGCTTGCTTGAGAATTCGCTTGATCAGTTCAAGATCAGATCCAAAAGCTACGGTAACCGGAATGGTAAATCTTGTGAGCTCAGAGCCATGGCTCCAGTTCTCTATGCGATCTTGGGTAAGGTGTGTATTGGGGATGATCAGCACATTTCCTTCTCGGGTCTGAATTTGTGTGGTGCGGATATTGATCTTGACAATTTTTGCAACAAAACCATCAGCTGAAGAACCATTTTTTGTTTTGCTCGAAATTTCAACGATATCCCCCACTCTTAAATTTCCTTCAAATAAGAGCACCATTCCGGCAATAATATCTTTGAATACATCTTGCAACCCTAAACCTAATCCTACCAAAAGACCCACAGAACTCGTGAGTAAAATCATGAGGTCGATTTCTAGCAATTTGAGGCCGAGGATAATCGAAAATACGTAAATGAAGTATTTTGCTAGCTGAATATAGACATATTCGGTTCCGGGATCGTAGTGCGCGCTTCTTCTAAAGCGTTTGGCAATGTATAGCCGAGTTAGATTCACGGCAATTCGGGCTCCAAAAAACACTGAAATGAGCACCAAAACATCTGCGAAATCAAAACTAAAATGATTGAGTTTAAAAAGTTTGAATTTCAGGAAGTCGTCGAAAGTAACCCTGCCGTTGTTGTACCTTAGACTTAGTACGGCAATATAAAAACCAAGTAAATAAACACTTTGGCTCACCAATCTTAGCCTAGCAAGTTGTTTGGCCTCTAGTTGTAAATTGACACTTTTAACATATCCTTTTAAACCGCGATGGATGAGTCTACGCAAAACGGCAGCCACCAAAAAAATCAGCAAAAGGAAAATGAGATTCCAAAAACAAATCTTGTAGGGTCCAATATAAAAAAGCGTGGTTGACAGCATGCTTAACGAATTACAGTAATACCAATTTGTTCGGATAATAACATTTTAACTTTTTCGAGGCTCACCATTTCTCCGAGTGCCAACATAGCGTCGTCTTCATTGAATGCATTTGCTTCTAATTCGCGTCTGATTTGAGCGATGCGCTGCTCTACATGTGCAAGCTTAAAACGATACAACATATGCAAAACCGTCTGATAAAGGTCATCGGCTTCAGTTTTTGTTTGAATTTTGTATTTAGCGACCCAGTTGTGGCTTAGGTCTTGTTGTTGGGCCTCAAAATCAGTAGCTAACTGAACAATTTGTTGATTTTCGTGACGCAAAAAGTAGGTGCCTTCGTAAAGCGTTTGTTCTTCAGTGATGCCCTTTGCAAAAATGGTATAAATCTCTTGATACAAAGGGTTTTCAAAACTGATTTCGTCATTTTGCAATTCGTGAATCACGAGCTCAATGACGCTTGTTTGCACTTGCTCGGAACCAGGTAATTCATAATTGATTGCACGAGTTCCGTATTTCAGTAGTAATCGGATGAGCTCTGCTTCATAAATGGAAGAATCTGAATCTTCAGTTTGTGCGTGTGCTGTTAAGGCTTGCGCAGGTGCTTGTGAAGGCAGCACAATTTCATTGATCGCTGGATCTTGATATTGTTTGCTCATGGACTGCTTTCGGAGTTGTAGCAACTCAGACTGCACTATTGACTCCGAAATGTCAAATTGTTGGGACAACTGCTGCACATAGACCGATCTTGTGATTTGATCTGGGATGAGTGAAACAGAATGCACAATATCTTTGATCAGCCCTGCACGCAGGATCGGATCGGGATTTCCGTCAGCGAGTAACACACCTGCCTTAAAGGAAATAAAATCTTGTTTATGCGTTTTGATATAGTCTTCTAGCTCGGCATGACTTCTTGATTTTGCAAAAGAATCTGGGTCTTCACCATCGGGGAAAAGCACCACTTTTACATTCATGCCTTCTTCTAAGATGAGGTCTATTCCTCTGAAGCTTGCTTTGATGCCTGCAGCATCACCATCGTAGAGAATGGTCAGGTTTTTTGTGTAACGACTCACGAGTTTAACCTGCTCTTTGGTAAGAGAAGTTCCGGAGGAAGAAACTACATTTTGAATGCCTGCTTGGTGCATACTGATGACGTCCGTATAGCCTTCGCAGAGTAAGCATTCGTCGTATTTAACGATGTCGCCTTTTGCGAAATAAAGACCATATAGTATTTCGCTTTTGTTGTAAATGATACTCTCGGGAGAGTTGAAATACTTGGCTACCTTTTTATCAGACAACAAAGTTCTACCGCCAAAGCCTAAGACGCGTCCTGAAATGCTATGGATCGGGAACATGACCCGACCTTTGAAAAAGTCAAAAACGCGGTCATCTTTTGATTTGGTAAGCCCGATATTTTCTAAATAGGTCTGGTTGTAGCCTTTATCGAGTGCCAACTGAGTAAAACCTGTGCCGGTATTAAGACAATAACCCAACTGGAATTTTTCGATGGTGGCTCTAGTAAAACCGCGCTCCTCGAAGTAAGATAAACCGATTGCTTTACCTTCTTCAGACTCGAGCAACATGTTGGAAAAAGTATTCTTGGCAAATTCGTTGATGATCAGGTAGCTTTCGCGCTCATTGAGCGCAGCTAATTCTTCGGCAGTTGCTTCACGCTCTTCTGGGACATCAATTTGATATTTTTTTGCCAACCAACGCAAAGCCTCTGGGTAAGAAAAATGTTCTTTTTCCATGAGAAAACTTGCTGCGTTTCCGCCCTTTCCGGTAGAGAAACACTTGAAAATTTGCTTGGCTGGTGAAACTACAAAAGAAGGCGTTTTTTCGTCGGTAAATGGACTGAGGCCTTTGAGATTGGAACCGGCGCGTTTCAATTGCACAAATTCTCCGATCACCTCCTCGATTCGAGCGGTCTGAAGAATTAGGTCAACGATATGCGGCGGAATTTTACTCATTTATTCATAAATCTTGACCGATTTCTTGCCATTTTGGTCATAATTGACCCATTCTCCGACCATTTGGTCGTTGCGATATTCGCCGTAATAATGGACTTTTCCGTTTGGATATTTGACCAAAGAATGCCCTTCTTTTTTGCCATCGACAAACATGGTAAAGGATTGTAAATTTCCTTTTTCGGAATAAAAATTCCATTTGCCTTCGCGCTTACCGGCCTTGTTGAGTTGCCCTTCGTATTTAATTTGTTTGCGACCCGGATACCATTCTTTATAAAAGCCATCTTTGAGGTCAACTAAATTTTCTTTTTGAGCGGGTAATGATGATTTTGTTTTGTCAGGAGTATTACAAGCTAAAAAACTAAGTAATAGCAAGAATACAGAAAGTATGCGTAAAAAATTTTTCATGTTATTTTTCTCTTGTCATGGTGAATGCCACCAATGCCATTAACGAATTTTTTGCTGTGTTGTTGGGGTAAGCTGCTAATAACGAAAGTGCTTCTTGCGCAATTTCTTCCATTCTTTTTTGAGCGTATTGAACGCCGCCTGCTGCCCATACCAACTCAATGGCCCTTTTGACGCTTTTACTGTCGTCAAATTTATTTTTAATGATGTATTTCAATTCTTTTTTTACCTCATCGGATGCGTTTTGGAACGCATAGATCAATGGAAGGGTCATTTTTTGTTCACGGATGTCAATGCCGGTAGGTTTGCCAATTTTTTCACCAGTGCCGTAATCGAAGATGTCGTCTTTGATTTGAAAAGCCAAACCAATAAGTTCGCCGAAATGACGCATGTTTTCGCGCTCGGCATCGGCACCAACACTAAGCGCACCTGCTTCACAACAAGTGGCGATGAGCGAGGCTGTTTTTTTGCGGATGACTTCGTAATATATTTCTTCTGTGATATCTAGGTGTCTGGCCTTTTCTATTTGCAATAACTCTCCTTCTGACATTTCTTGAACCGCCCTAGCAACAATTTCTAGTAGATCTAGGTTGCGTTTTTCAATAGAAAGCAAAAGAATTCTGGAGAGCATATAGTCTCCGACTAGGACAGCAATTTTGTTTTTCCAGAGCGCGTTGACCGAGAAAAAACCACGGCGTTCTGCGGCGTCATCTACGACGTCGTCATGGACTAAAGTTGCGGTGTGAAGCAATTCTACAAGCGTGGTGGCATCGAAAGTAATGGGCCCTACTTCTCCGAGCATTTTGGCACTCAGAAAAACAAACATAGGGCGCAGTTGCTTGCCTTTGCGCTTGACGATGTAATGGGTTACTTTGTCGAGGAGCGCGACATCGGAATGCATAGTGTTTTGAAAATGCTTTTCAAAATCTAGCAATTCTTGCTGTATGGGTGCCGTAATCTCTTCTAAACGCTGCATCGAACAAATATACGAAAAGCGAGGCCCTAATAAAAGGAAAGTCAGTTAAAGTTAACGCGACAAGTGCATGTTTCTTTCGGCGTAAACTTTTGTAAAGAAAGGATCTTTTAAGTCTTTGATAAAGCGAATGGCTTCACCGGTAGATTTCATTTCCGGACCTAGTTCTTTTTTAACGTCAGGGAATTTCTCATAGGAGAATACTGGAATTTTAATCGCATACCCTTCTTTGCGCGGTTGGAAGTTGAAGTCAGTCACTTTTTTGTGACCCAACATCACTTTGGTTGCGTAATTTACGTAAGGTTCGTCGTAGGCTTTTGCAATGAATGGAACCGTGCGAGAAGCTCGTGGATTGGCTTCAATGACGTATACTTTGTCGTCTTTGATGGCAAACTGGATATTGAGCAAACCAACGGTTTTAAGTTCCACAGCAATTTTTCTGGTGATGTCTTCGATTTGCGTCATGACGAAATCACCAAGATTGTAGGGTGGCAAAACGGCATAGGAATCGCCGGAGTGAATACCGGCTGGTTCGATATGCTGCATAATACCAATGATGTATACGTTTTCACCATCGCAAATTGCATCGGCCTCAGCTTCAATGGCTCCTCCTAGGAAATGGTCTAGCAAAATTTGATTGCTGCCCATTTCATTGATGATGTCCACAACGTGGTGCTCGAGTTCTTCTTTGTTGATGACAATTTTCATTTTTTGCCCACCTAATACGTAAGAAGGTCTGACCAAAAGTGGGAAGCCAAGTTCGTCTGAAAGCTCGAGCGCTTGCTCGGCACTTTCTACGACGCCATATTTAGGGAACGGTACATTGTTTTTCTCGAGTAATTTAGAAAAACGACCTCGGTCTTCGGCGAGATCTAGGGCTTCATAGCTGGTACCCAAAATTGGAATGCCATAGCGGCTCAGTTTTTCAGCTAATTTAAGCGCAGTTTGACCACCGAGTTGCACAATGACACCCACAGGTTTTTCGTGTTGGATGATGTCGTAGATGTGTTCCCAGAAAACAGGCTCGAAATAAAGTTTATCTGCAGTATCAAAATCTGTTGAAACCGTTTCTGGATTACAGTTGATCATGATGGTTTCGTAACCACATTCTTTGGCTGCAAGCACCCCATGCACACAAGAATAATCGAATTCGATACCTTGGCCAATTCGGTTAGGCCCAGAACCCAGCACGACAACTTTTGGTTTGTCAGTGACTACAGATTCGTTTTCGTATTCGAAAGTGGAGTAATAATAAGGCGTTTGTGCTTCAAACTCTGCTGCACAGGTGTCTACTAACTTGTATACGCGGTTGATTCCGAGATCTTTTCGCTTGGCGCTGACCTCTGATTCTAGGCAGCGTAAAAGGTGGGCAATCTGACGATCGGCATAACCTTTTTGCTTGGCTTCGAACAACAATTCTTCTGGCAAAGATTCGAGGTGGAATTTTTCAATTTTGCGCTCTAATTTGATCAGGTCTTCGATTTGCTTCAAGAACCAGATATCAATTTTGGTTTTCTCGACAATCGTTTTGAACGGAATACCGAGTTTGATTGCGTCATAAATATGGAACAAACGATTCCAAGAGGCAAACTCTAGAGAATGTAGAATTTCATTTTGATTGGTGAGTTCTTTGCCGTCGGCACCCAAACCATTTCTATTGATTTCTAGTGATTGACACGCTTTTTGAAGGGCCTCTTGGAAACTTCTACCAATACCCATCACCTCACCAACCGATTTCATTTGCAAGCCTAACTGACGATTGGTTCCTGGAAACTTATTGAAGTTCCAGCGTGGAATTTTTACAATAACGTAGTCTAAGGTTGGTTCAAAAAGCGCAGAAGTGGTTTTGGTAATTTGGTTACTGAGCTCATTGAGGTGGTAACCAATGGCTAATTTGGATGCAATTTTTGCAATTGGATAGCCGGTAGCTTTTGAAGCCAAAGCTGAAGAACGCGAAACACGCGGGTTGATTTCAATAGCGATGATGTCTTCGTTGTTGTCGGGGGAAACCGCAAACTGAACATTGCAACCCCCGGCAAAATTTCCGATCGAGCGCATCATGTTGATGGCCATGTCGCGCATTTTTTGGAAAGTGGTGTCAGAGAGGGTCATGGCGGGTGCCACTGTGATGGAATCACCTGTGTGGATACCCATTGGATCGAAGTTTTCGATCGAGCAGATGATCACGACGTTGTCGTTGGCATCGCGTAAAAGTTCTAATTCGTATTCTTTCCAGCCCAGAAGTGCTTTGTCTATCATGACTTCATGGATTGGAGACAATTGTAAACCTCTTTCGAGCAGATTGTCAAATTCTTTTGGGTCATGGAGAATACTGGCACCTGAACCACCCAAGGTGTAAGAAGGGCGAATACAGAGTGGGAAGCCAAATTCTTGCGCAATTTCTTTTCCTTCGAGGAAAGATTTTGCGGTTTTTTGAGGTGCCATAGGGACCCCAATCTTTATCATGAGCTCGCGGAATGCCTCGCGATTTTCGGTGATTTCTATGGCATTGATGTCTACACCGATAATGCGAACGCCGTGTTGTTCCCAGATGCCCATTTCGTCGCACTGAATGCACAAATTGAGTGCGGTTTGCCCACCCATGGTTGGCAAAACTGCATCGATTTGATGTGCTTCTAAAATTTTGACAATGCTAGCTGGTTCTAATGGTTCGAGATAAACGTTATCTGCCACCACTTTGTCGGTCATGATGGTCGCTGGATTGGAATTGATTAGGGTTACTTCAATTCCTTCTTCACGCAATGAGCGTGCGGCTTGAGATCCGGAATAATCAAATTCACAGGCTTGACCGATGACGATGGGACCGCTTCCGATAATGAGGACGGATTTGATCGAGCTATCTTTTGGCATAAGGGGTTCAATTTACAAGTTTCTTTGAGCGAAACCTTCGCTGCAAATTGAGCACAAATTTAAGTTAAATTCGGCCGCCAAACACTAGAAATGAACAGAGTTTTTTAACAAAACTCATTCTAAATGTTAATTAAGCACTTTGGAGCGTGCTGTGGCGCTGAATAAATTGGAGCGCCAAGCGATTAAAAGTAGTGGCTTGTTCAAAATTAACAACATGACCACAGGCCGGCACAACTTTCAATTCAGAAGCTTTGTCTTGGTGAATGAGTAGTTTGACTGGTTTTAAAAACATGTGGTCTTGAGCCCCCATTACATAAAGTGTAGGAATGGTTTCTGGCTTGGAGTTGATTCGGGTAAGGTAAGCGGTTAAGCGTGCAGTGAGCTTGAACCAACGTTGAAATTCTTTGTCAACTACTTTTTTGGCTTCATTGATAAATAACGAACGAGAATCTTTGTGATTGGCTCTTGGCATCATGATACGCGCCATCAGTTTATACAAAGACATTTGAGGTAAAAATTGATACAGAGCCCTGCCCATTCTTAATATAAACCTTGAACGAATATTGAGTTTGGTGACGGCGCCTGCAAAAATCATGCTTTTGACCAAATCTGGTCTTTGCGCCCTGAGCTCTTTAATAATGATAGACCCCAAAGAAACACCTACGAAATGCGCCTGATCTATACCTTTTTGATCCAGCAAATGAATGACATCTGAAGCGATGAGCGGAAAGGAGTATGCTTTGGTTTCAGAGTTGATTTTCTGACTTTTTCCGTGCCCTCGAAGATCGAGTACGAGCACGTTGTGTTTTTCGCAAAAATCTTTGAGTTGTTTATGCCAAATAGAAGAGCTTCCGCCAGCGCCATGAACAAAAACCACCCATTCGTTAGAACTGCGGTGTAAAAAAGACTTTGAATAAAGCATGGTCAAATATACAAAAAAAGGGCTGCCGTTTGGCAGCCCTTTTGAAAGGAAAAAGTCTGGATTATTTTTCTTTTACTTCTTCGAAGTCAACATCAGTTACTTCATCTTGAGCTGAACCCGAACCTGCATTGGCACCTGCATCAGCAGCACCTTCTGCATTGGTTGCGTTGTACATCTCTTGTGATGCAGCACTGAAAACTTCGTTGAGTTTATCCATTGCTGGTTGAAGATTTGCCATGTTCTTAGCTTCGAATTCTTTTTTCAATTCAGCTAATGCATCTTCGATAGGTTGTTTTTTGTCGGCAGGGATTTTATCTCCGTATTCTTTGAGCTGACGCTCAGTTTGGAAAATAAGGGAGTCTGCTTTGTTGACCATCTCGGCTTCTTCTCTGCGCTTGTTGTCTGCATCTGCATTTGCTTCTGCTTCTGCTTTCATGCGTTGGATTTCTTCGTCAGACAAACCACTTGAAGCTTCAATTTTGATAGATTGTTGCTTACCTGTTCCTTTGTCTTTGGCAGAAATATTCATGATTCCGTTTGCATCGATGTCAAAAGTTACTTCGATTTGTGGAACGCCTCTTTGTGCTGGTGGAATATCGGACAATTGGAAACGACCTAAAGTTTTGTTGTCGTTGGCCATTGCGCGCTCACCTTGAAGCACATGGATATCAACAGAAGGTTGGTTGTCAGAGGCTGTTGAGAACACTTCTGATTTTTTGGTAGGAATGGTTGTGTTGGCATCGATGAGTTTAGTGAATACACCACCCATTGTTTCGATACCTAATGAAAGTGGAATGACGTCAAGAAGTAAGACATCTTTCACTTCACCTGTTAATACACCACCTTGAATGGCTGCCCCAATAGCAACTACTTCGTCAGGGTTTACTCCTTTTGAAGGTGCTTTTCCGAAGAAACGCTCAACTGCTTCTTGAATCACAGGGATACGAGTTGATCCACCTACCAAAATAACTTCGTCGATATCGCTTGGCTGAAGACCTGCATTTGAAAGTGCAGAACGACACGGTGCAATAGTACGCTCAACGATGCTAGAAATGAGTTGCTCAAATTTAGAACGTTGTAATGAACGAACTAAGTGCTTTGGAATGCCGTTAACTGGCATGATGTAAGGCAAGTTGATCTCTGTAGAAGTCGTTGAAGAAAGCTCAATTTTTGCTTTTTCAGCAGCCTCTTTTAAGCGCTGAAGTGCCATTGGATCCTGACGAAGATCAAGACCTTCTTCAGATTTGAATTCTTCAGCCAACCAGTTAATGATTGCGTCGTCGACGTCATCACCACCAAGGTGGGTATCGCCGTCTGTTGCCAATACTTCGAATACGCCATCGCCGAGTTCTAATACAGAGACGTCATGCGTACCTCCACCGAAGTCAAATACTACGATTTTTTGATCGATACCTTTTTTGTCAAGGCCGTAAGCTAATGCTGCAGCAGTTGGTTCGTTGATGATTCTTTTGATTGTTAAACCAGCGATTTCGCCTGCTTCTTTGGTTGCCTGACGCTGTGCATCGTTAAAATATGCCGGAACAGTTACAACTGCTTCTGTAACTTCTTGACCTAAGTAATCTTCTGCTGTTTTCTTCATTTTTTGAAGAATCATGGCTGAGATTTCTTGAGCGGTGTATAGGCGGTCGTCAATCTTGACGCGTGGTGTGTTGTTGTCTCCTTTTACTACGTCATAAGGTACGCGAGCAACTTCTTTTGAAGACTCATCGAAGCTTGTACCCATGAAGCGTTTGATAGAGTAAATAGTTTTTGTAGGATTGGTGATTGCTTGACGCTTTGCAGGGTCACCGACTTTGCGTTCGCCACCTTCTACAAAAGCTACAACTGAAGGGGTAGTACGCTTGCCTTCTGCATTTGCAATAACGACAGGCTCATTTCCTTCCATGACCGAAACACATGAGTTTGTGGTTCCGAGGTCTATTCCGATAATTTTTCCCATTTGAATTTAAATTTTGATACTTGCATCAGTCAAGGATTGTGCCATTGATATTTTGCAAATAAAATATGACATAATGAGCTTTTTTAAGCTTTCAGAATGTCTTTTTGTCAGTTTTGCTGACATTCGTAACCTAGGTTACTTTTATAAAGCTTGTTTCATGTAACTTTGGTGTATGATTTTCGGAAAAGGAACAAAAATGTATAGCATTTCTAAAATGAAATGCCCACAATGTCAAGAAGGACAATTCTTAGTGTCTCATCCCTATGACTTCAAGCACTTAGGTGATATCAGAAAAAATTGTGATGTATGCGACCTTAAATACGAACGCGAACCGGGATTTTACTACGGAGCAATGTATGTCTCTTACGCTTTAGGTGTGGCACTATTTGTAACTATCTGGACCTCATGCAACCTTTGGTTTCCGTGGTTATCTGCTTGGTGGCAAATTGGCTTAGTTGTCTTCTTTACCATTGTTTTGTCACCGTATTTGTTTGCGCTTTCCAAAATTATTTGGGCCAACTTCTTCATTTCTTACAACAAAGATGCTCAGCACCGAAAATAAACTTCAGTTACTCCAAGACCACCTTGGGTATGTGCTAGAGGCCGCTCTCATTGAAGAAATGGCCGATGTAGCCAAAGTGCGCGAAACCGCTACCGATGAAATTGTGGTCAATGTAGGTGATCATCTGCAAATGATTCCGATTGTGATTGAAGGATCCATCAAAATTTCTCGAGAAAACGACAACGGCGAAGAGTTACTTCTATATTATATCGAGGGTGGCGACACATGTGCGATGTCTTTGCAATGTTGTACGCGCAAAATAGACAGCCAGATCAAAGCCACCTCCATGGAACCCTCTCTCCTACTTATGTTTCCGTCAGAATATATGGAAAGATGGCTCGATCAATACAAATCTTGGCGTCAGTACATTTTAGGCAGCTATCATACGCGCATGCTCGAACTCATGGAAAGCATCGATGCCATCGCTTTTATGAACCTAGACCAACGCTTGCTTAAATATTTATCAGATCAAGCCAAAATTTTAGGAAGCTTAGAAATCCACCATACCCACCAACAAGTTGCCGACGACCTGCACTCTTCGAGGGTTGTTATTTCAAGGCTGCTCAAACAGCTCGAAATCAAAGGAGAAATCAAATTGTTGCGCAATAAGATCATTCTTAAAAATTTCTAATTTTTTTGCGATATTTTTGGGCTTCAATTTAAGCTCAACCTCATGATGCAAAAACTACTTCGGTCCGTCTTCTTTATTTGCCTTTTACTTATAAATCAAACCATTACTGCGCAAGGACTAACTTGCAGTACAGCCCAATTGGTTGCTCCTGGTTCGTTTTTAGCCACTACCCTTAGCGGTACTCCTTCTACACCAGGATTAAACGGAAACGGCCTCACGCTAACCGCTGGATGGTATCGTTACACGCCAACAATTAGCGGGACACTCACCATACAATCTTGTGGAGGAGGTGCAGACACCCGTCTTTGGGTCTGGACCGGTACTTGCTCCAACTTAAGCCCCGTTGCCAACAACGACGATTTTCCGGGTTGTTTTTCCAGTGGCGCCTCTGCTTATGCCTCTAAAATAGAAAATATCACTGTTTTAGCTGGCAACACTTATTATTTCGAATGGGACAACCAGTGGGAAGCTTCTGGTTTTAGTTGGTCTTTTAATTTTACTCCTTTGCCCATTAATAACGACTCCGGAATTAGCTATTTAAGCAATCGTTACCAGCGCATTCCGATTTCTCAAGCTACTGCCGGTATTCCGCTTGGAGGAACTATTCAAAATTACAGTGGCGGCAACCTCACCAATGTGGTCCTGACCGCAGCAATATTTGAAGTGACTGACACCTTAAATCCGGTAGCAACCTTGAGCAGTGCGCCTATCAACTTGGCTTCCGGACATAGCGCAAACGTAAATTGTGGCTCATGGAACAGCGCCTATACTAGCTCCAAATCTTTTGTTATAAAGTATACTAAAACACAAGCTCAGACTGACGCAAATAGCGCCAATGATGTTGCCACACAAGCGCTGATTTTAGATTACAACTATTACGCCCGCGACGACAACAATTTTCAGACCGCTTACAATTGGAGCTCGACAAATTTTTCGTGGAAACAAGGCAATGTATTTAATTTCCTTGGCGCTGGAAGCGTAACCGGAGTTTCCTATTATTTGGCAAGTAACTCCACCACACAAACCTACACAGTGCAGGTTTTCACTGTGCTCAACGGAATACCCAGTGCAAATCCAATATACACCAGTCAAGTATTAACGGCAAACGGAGCGGGTTGGAAAACACTCACCTTTAATACGCCTTTGGTCATCTCAACCGGTGCCCATTATTTGTTTGCCATCAGCCATAGCGGAACAAGCGGCTTCCCATTGGGGGTAAGTAATGCCACAGCTACCAGCGGCAAGAGTTTAGTTAAAGTTGGAAACAATGGCTGGAACAGTACTGAAACGTATGGGCTCAATGCAGTATTTATGATGCGTCCTAAATTTGGTCAAGACCCCACAAATGATATCGCATTTCTAGATAACCTAAATCCTGGCGGAGCTTACACCCAACAAACCACCAGACAAACTCCGTCTGGAAACACACTTAGTTTTTGGGCAAGAGCCACCAATCTAGGAGCAGCAAGTGTAAATAATGTCACACTAACGGTTCAAGTAAAAAATGAAAACAATACGGTTCTTTATTCGGCAACATCCACCCCGAAGAATCTTATCGCAGGGCAAATAGACACCTTCACTGTAGCCGATTTCAATGTTTCTGCACTTGGCGCTTATTCGGTTTCCTATATTTTCGACAATCCAGGTGATCAAATTCCACAAAACAATACCAAAACCACCTTCTTTACAAGGACCACAGGGCAAATGTCAAGAACCGTAGGAAACAACGGTTCACAAGGAATAAATGCAACTACGATGGCAAGCAATATTGTCTTGGGTAATACCTATACACTTGCTCAGACAGATGTAATAGATTCAGTGCTGATTGTCCTGAACGCAGGTACACCTGCAGGTTACCTAGCCAGCGTAAAAATCTACCAAACCACAGACAACGGCTCAGGAACCATGATTCCGAATAGTAGTCCGATTGCCACCACACTCAACTACACCACTACGGCCGCGGACCACCTAAATGGCGTTGTTGTTAAATTACCGATTGCCGGCGGCGCTCTAAACTTGACACCTGGCACCTACTTTTTTGGGGTATCACAAGCCACTTCTGCCATTGGAAATATCCGCTTGGCAACATCCACCGATTATTACGCTCCGAATAGTGTCTTTTTCAAATGGGATCAAGCAAATTCAGGTGCATGGCAAAATCCAAGCTCAATTAACTATTCATTTGTTATCAATCCAATTTTTAAATCGTGTATCCCTATAAATATTTCAAGTAATATTTCTGCCGCTACTTGTGCAATTGCCGATGGTGCTGCTGTGCTGAATTGCACAGGAGGAACGGGTCAGCTAAGCATTTTGTGGTCAAACGGAAATACAGGCGTAAATTTAAATGGCGTTGCCGCAGGGCCATATCCGGTCATCGTTTCGGATGCAAATAATTGCCAACAGTCGCAAACCATCTTCATTCCAAATTCAAGTAATTTAACAGTGAATGCTACTACTCAGCAAATTTCATGCAGCGGACAATCCAACGGAAGCATTGCCTTAAATGTGAGTCAGGGGACCGCACCGTACAGCTACAATTGGGCAAACAATTTGGGTTCAAATACGGCATTGCAAAATTTAGCTGCGGGTTCTTATAGTTGTGTCGTGACTGATGCCGCAGGGTGTCAGGCATGGTTTACTGCTACACTTACTGAATTGCATGAATTAAGCGTTCATACACTTGGAAATCTTGTGCTTTGCAATGAAAATCAAACGGGTGTTGCGCAAATCGAAATTACAACTGGAACTGCACCCTACACTTACAATTGGTTGGGGCAAAATAACAACACGAACATCATCAGTACAACAGGCCCGGCAAACTTTAGCTGTATGGTGACTGATGCAACAGGTTGTGCAGTTACGCAAAATGTCAATTTTACACTCAGTAATTTGAGCTCCAATTTAAGCGTAGGCAATATCAACTGCCCACATGACCCAAGTGGGTCTCTAACCCTCAGTACCTCTGGAGGAAGCGCACCTTACCATTATCAATGGGCCGGAATCGAAATCGATACAGCAGCACTTACTGGTTTAGCAGCCGGAGCTTATGCCTGCATTATTGCTGATGCCAATGGTTGTCAGGTCAGTGCAACTGCCACTATTTCTGAGCCTACCATGTGGTCAGTTCAGCAAATCATTACACCCGAAATTCTCGGAAACGACGGTGCCATTGAACTAGTAGTCGAAGGAGCCAATGCACCTTATTCTTTTGGATGGAGCAATAACGCCAACACTCAAAATATCAGCAGCCTTGCTGCCGGAAATTATTTTTTCCAGATTACTGATGCACTAGGTTGCCACTTTTCCGATACGATTACCGTTCAATCCATAGTCGGGACAACCGTTCAGGAACTCACCGAAACTTTGGTTTACCCAAATCCAAGTAGAGGTAACTTTTATATTGTAGGTCCTGCAGTTGAGCAAATTTTTATGTTCAATCAAATGGGGCAAGCACTTGCCATTGAAGTACAGACACTTGGCAACGGCGCAATCGAAGTCATTACAAACAATGTCGCGACAGGATCTTACATCCTCGAATTACGCAGCGCACAAGAGATCACAAGAAAAGCACTGCAAATTATCAAATAAGCAAGCGCGTTTCATTTACATTCAAAAGCTGGCCTTTGCCTGCCTTTTTGTTATTTTTAAGGAATGAAAATCAATTCTGCTCTGTTTCTGCTCAAGATTTTTATCTGCGCACTCCCGCTATTTTCAAATGCGCAAATCAAAATCAATGAAGGCTGCAATAAAAATGGAAACATTGTTGCCGATGAAGCGGGTGACTACCCAGATTGGATTGAACTTTATAACCCTACAAACAGTCCAATTAATTTGCTTAATTGGAAACTTTCAGATCAGACCAATGCGCAAAATGGCTGGGCTTTTCCAAGCGTCGAACTAGCCCCTTCCTCCTTTATTAGAGTTTTTTGCAGCGGAAAAAATAAACTCGGAACACCGCCCTTTATTTTTGCAGGATCCACTACAAACTTTCAACCCACTGCAGGCTGGAACACGCATACCCTTAATCAAAATTTTTCTTGGGATGGCGCCTCTAATCTATTGATTGATGTTTGTTCTTACAATAGCACGGGCTACACTGAGAACTCCGTTTTTTATCAAACTTCAACCCCGTATGCCTCTTGTATGGCTAGCTTTATGGATGGCTCACCTGCTGCTTGCTCAAGTGTGGCTGGGCAGGTTTACAACCAGAGGCCAAATATCAAGATCAACAATAGTATAATTGGGGCTGGAACCCTCACTAATGGCAACACCGATTACCCAGCACCATATGGCAATTGGTATTGGGGCGCAAGGCATCAAATTTTAATTCTAGCCAGCGAACTCCAAGCTGCAGGGCTTACTGCAGGGCCTATTCAAACGCTGGCATTTCAGGTAGCAAGCACTATTAGTGAAAACTATGACTACATTGATATTTCTTTGAACCTGACTTCAGAAAATGCATTGGGATCAGAATTTTACCCGATAGACGGCGAGCAATTGCACACCAATTTTAAGTTGGGTACCAGTGGTGAAACCGTTTACTTATTTGATGCCAGCACTCAGCTCGCGGATCAACTTTCGGTTGCAAGCCCGCAAGCCAATATTTCTGTGGGTCGTTTTCCAAATGGTTCAACCAATATTTCTTGGATGCAACCCAGCCCCGGGCAAAGCAACAATTCGGCACTTGTTTATTCAGACACACTAACTAGACCAATTTTGTCTATCGGCGGCGGTGCTTTTGTAAGCCCACAAACGGTAAGCATAAGTGCCAATTTTAACCCATTAGTTGCTAAATTAGTATACACTTTAAACGGCCAAGACCCGGTAGGCAGCTCAGCCACTTATACTAGCCCAATAACTATATCAGGCAATAAAGTACTACGAGCACGCGTGGTTCCACTCAATGCAAATGGCAATTTATTGCCAAGTGAGCAAGCTGTAGGATCTTACCTTTTTAACATTAGCCACACCACCCCAATTTTGTTGGTTTCAACTCCAAATACAAATCTTTTCGGGGCTACCGGTATCTTCGACAATTGGGCCATGGATTGGATCCGCCCAGCACACGCAACCTTACTCGACACCGGAGCAACACATATTATATTAGCAGAAGGTAAGGCTGCTATTAGAATAGACGGCGGCGCAGGTGGAAGCAGGTCTCAGCCTCAACATTCATTCAGACTCATCTTCAATCATGGAGTTTACGGACAAGACGCCTGGCATTTAGGGCTCTTGCCTGACAGACCTCAGCGGCAGAAATACAGTGAAATTTATTTGCGCAATGGCTCGAATCAGTATTTGAAATTACCTTATAAAGATGCTTGCCAGGTAAGACTCATGAGCGAAGGCACACAAAACTATTATTCGAGCTACCGACCAGTAAGCGTCTATATCAACGGGCAATACTTTGGGCTCTATGAACTTCGTGAAAAATTCAATACGGAATATTTCGAAATCCATGACCACGCCAATGCCGACAGCGTAGAGCTCCTTTCTTTGAGCTATTGGTATAACCTGATTTTACGCGCAGTGGAAGGAGATATCGATCACTTCTGGACTGCCTACAACACTTTTGACGCCCTTGACCCAAGTTCGCCAACTTACTGGCAAGAGGCCGACCAATATTTTGATTTGAAACACTACACCGATTACATCATTGCAGAATCTTGGATGGGCAACACCGATTGGCCAGGCAACAACATTAAAATTACTCGTTCTGACCAAACGCAGGGCAGATGGCGTTTTGCACTCATTGACCTCGAATTGTCTTTAGCACCCAACGGCTGGACCAACTGCACTGACAACCATTTGAGCTACATGATGGGGCAACCCGAAAGCAACCCTTACATCAATATTTGGAAACAAAGCATCGAAAATTTAAGTTACCGAAATTACTTTATCAATCGCTTTGCGGACCTGATGAACACTAGTTATCGATTAGAGAAATTAATCGAAACCGAAAATCAGTTTTACCAAGGCATGTTGCCAGAAATGCCCAAACAATTTGCGCGCTGGGGAGACCCCAATAATATTGCCGCGCAAATGGATGCATTTACAGCAGATCACGAAATGTTCCGAGATCAGTTGGCTTGCCGCTCCACTTTTGTTTTCAACCAATTGCGCCTGGTGTTTAATCTTCCAAAGAAAGTGCAGGTAGAGCTCGCTGTTTATCCTGAAAATGCCGGTAAAATCAAACTCAACACCATTACACCTGACACCTACCCTTGGAACGGAACCTATTTTGATGGTGTGCCGATTGACTTAATAGCCCAAGCCCAGCCCGGTTTTGTCTTTTCTCATTGGGAAGCTGCCTCTAATATTTCAGACACCTTGCAAGATTCCTTAAATGTCTATGTGACCAACAACACCCAAACATTTACCGCAATATTCAATGTAGCACCGCTGCCTCCTGACGGCCCAAGCATCCACTTTTCTGTTTACCCCAACCCAAACAATGGTGCGTTTGTCATCACACACGACAACAAAACCATGGCCCAAGGCTGCACTTATGAATTAGTAGATTTAAGCGGCAGAAAAATTGCCTCCGGAGAAATCAATCACAACGAACTCCAAACCCCAATAACCCTTACCGAAGCCAGAGCCGCCGTCTACATCTTGCGCGTTTTCAAAAACAACGAAACGTTGAGCAATTTTAAGTTGGTGAAGTATTAGGGAGGAATTTACCTTACCCCCTCAAACAAAGCTGCAATGGCTTCATAAACCATGATTTCGCCATTTAATAAGGCTTGTTGGATTTGATGATATTTGGCTTGTTGGGTTGGGTTTATTAGAAATGCGTATCGGAGCTGCTCTTCTATCAATTGCTCAAATAATACAACCTCTTGTTCGGCTCTTTTTTGAGCGAGTAAACCTTTTTGTTCTAGGTGTTCGAAGTAGTTTTCAATGGTTGTCCAGATTTCTTGGAGGCCTATTTGTTCGAGGCCTGAAGCACAAAGAACCGGGACGGTCCAGGCGTCTGGCCTTTGAGAAAAGACATGTAAGGCGCTGGCGTATTGCGAACGGGCGTTTTTGGCAAACTGAATATTTGAACCGTCTGTTTTATTGATTACTACCGCATCGGCGAGTTCCATAATGCCGCGTTTCATGCCTTGGAGTTCATCGCCTGCACCGGCAAGCATGAGCAGCAAGAAAAAATCGACCATGCTGTGCACCAGCGTTTCGGATTGCCCTACTCCTACGGTTTCAATAATAATAACATCATAGCCAGCGGCTTCACAAAGTAAAATGGCTTCCTTCGTTTTTTTGGCCACGCCTCCAAGTGTTTTGCCCGCAGCAGTTGGCCGGATGAAAACATTTTCTTGAACTGACAACTGCTCCATTCGGGTTTTATCGCCGAGAATGCTGCCACCTGAAATAGAAGACGAAGGGTCAATGGCTAGTACGGCAACTTTCTGTCCTTTTGCCAATAGTTGCATGCCAAAACTTTCGATAAAGGTGCTTTTTCCGACACCCGGAACCCCAGTAATGCCAATTCTTTTGGCGCGCTGCGCTTTGGGCTTGCAACGCTGTAATAATTGACTGGCTAGGATTTTATCTTGCTGATTTTCACTTTCTATAAGTGTAATTGCCGTGCTTAAAGCCGCGCGTGATCCCTGAATAATATTGGCATACAAGACCTCCGGGTCTTTTTCACTGAAATGCGTTTTGCGCGCTTGCAGCCATTTGTCAATATGCTGTTGTTTAGGATTCAAGTAAGGTGCTTAAAGCTCGGAATGCTTCTTTGATATTTTGCTCAACTTGAAGAAGGGAGGCCTCCATCATGTAACAAGGTGCTGTAATGATTCTGTTTTCGGTATCGATGAGCACAGAACCAAGTTGACATTCTTGCGGATGCGCTCTTTTTGTTGCAACTCCGTCATGAAAACCTTGAATGTCATAAGGAGAAGCTTCGTTTGTGTTGCCAAGTGTTAGCTTTAATTGGAGCTCTGGTAAGGCTAATGCCAACAAGATGGGGCTTACGCACAATGCAACTATAGGTTTGCCTACATTATACATATTGACCAAAAGCAATTTGACTTCTGGTCTGATGGACGCCGCAGGCCCTTCAAAGGCCCAAGAACTGAAATTTTTAGCGCTGCCGAATCCGCCGGGAATTACTAAGGCGTCAATATCTGCCGGAACCACTTCTTGAATTTTTACAATGTTTCCACGCGCAATACGAGCCGCTTCTTCGAGCATATTTCTAGACTGAGCTTGCTCCTGACCCGTTAAATGATTGACCACATGATGTTGAACGGCATCGATTCCGATACAAACCGCCTGAGCACCCATGCGCTCGATTTCAAGTAGTGTAAGTACTGCTTCTTGAATTTCGGCGCCGTCATAGACGCCACAACCGGATAACAAAACCCCAATTTTCATGCTTGAATTTGAACTAAGTTACGATATAAATTTTCGTAAAGTGGTAAAATTTGTGCTAAACTAAAATCTTGAGCGCGCTCCATAGCATTGGCTTTGAATTGCTTAAGGGTAGAAGGCTCAATTAGTTTGAGTAAATTCTGCGCCATGTCATCGGTATCCCCTACTTCAGAAAGGAAACCCGTTTTTCCATGGATATTGACTTCCGGAATACCTCCAGTGTTTGAAGAAACTACGGGTACGCCCACTGCCATGGCTTCAAGTGCTGCTAAACCAAAACTCTCGGTCTGGGACGGCAATAAAAACACATCGGCAATTTGCAAAACATGGGCGGTGTCGCGTACTTTTCCTAAGAAAATGACGTAGTCACAAAGGCCCATTTCTCTGCACAAACGCTCACACGCATAGCGATCTGGGCCATCGCCCACCAAAATAAGTTTGCAATCTTTCTGGGCACGGACTTTTGCAAAAACTCTAATTACATCTTCGGTTCTTTTGACGGGTCTGAAATTAGAGACATGGCAAAGAATCAGTTGTTCATCAGTTGCATATTTGGAGCGAATATATTGACGGTGGTCGTCTTCTGGGGGCAATGGCGGTGCAAAGTTTGGAATCACTTGGATTTCATTGGTCACTTTAAAATGGGCCAAAGTATCTTGCTTGAGGCTTTCTGAAACCGCAGTAACCGCATCTGATTGATTGATACAGAAGGTAATCACGGGTTCAAACGAGGGGTCTTTACCCACCAAAGTGATATCGGTGCCGTGAAGCGTGGTCACGAACGGGATGTGAATGCCTTCTGCTTTTAAAATTTGCTGCGCCATAAAGGCTGCAGAAGCATGAGGAATGGCATAATGCACATGCAAAATATCGAGCTTTTCGTACTTCACGACATCGACCATTTTACTGGCCAACTGGGTTTCGTAGGGCTGAAAATCAAATAAAGGGTAGTCGGTGATCGATACTTCGTGATAAAATATGTTTTCACGGAAAGAACCCAACCGCACCGGCTGAGAATAAGTAATAAAGTGGACCTGATGTCCTTTTGCGGCAAGCGCTTTTCCGAGTTCGGTTGCAACCACGCCGCTTCCACCAAAAGTGGGATATAGTACGATACCTATTTTCATTAGTTTTGGTCGATAGGAATAAAGAAAGTTAGGCGGTAAATGATCGGTAAAATACGAACCACCTGACCGTATTCATTTTTTATTTTAAAAGAATAGCTACTTCTAAAAGGGCTGTTTGGCGCATTGATTACGTCATAAAACAATGCCGCATTGAGCCTTAGTTTATCTGAAAGTTTTAGGTAAAACCCACCGCCGATCATTAAACTTGCAGACCATGGTTTGAAGGTCTGTGTAGGATTCGAAAAACTAAATGGGCTTTTGAGGTATTGGAATTCTACCCCACCAAATATTTTTTCTTGATAGCGCAAATGAGCAAAAGCGCCACCTCCCCATGTAGTCATTTGACTCTGCATGCCTAAATTGTTGGACCAAACTCTTTGTACACGAAACGATGGCCCTACCAATAGATTGTCAGACAAACGCGCCGCATATTTGAGCTCACCACCCACAGCACCGCCTACATTTGAAAAACCTACATAAGGTTCTAGACCTAGCTCTGCTCCTTGATATTGCAGTTGTGAGAAAGCAAGAAATGGGAGCAAAAGAATGAGAAGCATGTTTCTTTTCATCAGCTATGTTTTTTTTCAACAAAGATACGGGATTTGCACCCTCATTGCTTCTTTGTATCTTTGCAAAAATTTACAAATGAAGTTACTCGACGGAAAAGCCACAGCCGCCCAAATTCAGGCAGAATTGCAAGAAGCAGTTCAACTCAGAAAAAAAGAAGGAAAAAAGATCCCTCATTTGGCTGCTGTACTCGTCGGAAACGATGGAGGCTCAGTCTCTTACGTGACCTCAAAAGTAAAGGCTTGTGAAGCCATTGGTTTTGAAAGCACCCTGATTCGTTACGACGAATCTGTTCCGGAAGACATTTTACTCGAGAAAGTCAAAAGCCTCAACGAAGACCGCAGCATTGACGGTTTTATTGTTCAGCTTCCGCTGCCAAAGCACATCGATGAACTCAAAATTACCCAAGCCATAGACCCTAAGAAAGATGTCGATGGATTTCATCCAAGAAATTTAGGAAACATGATCCTGAATTTGCCAGGTTTTTTGCCGGCTACCCCAGCAGGTATCATGGAACTCATGCGCCGCAATCAAATTGAAACCGAAGGAAAAAATTGTGTGATTATCGGGCGCAGTAATATTGTCGGAACACCACTTTCTATTATGTTGGCCAGAAACACCAACCCCGGAAATTGCACCGTTACCTTAGCGCACTCCAAAACCAAAAATCTGAAAGCACTTTGCCGTGAGGCAGACATCATAATTGCCGCAATCGGCAGACCCAATTTTGTTACTGCAGACATGGTTAAAGACGGTGTTGTCATAATCGATGTGGGAACCACAAGAGTTACTGACAGCTCACGCGAACGCGGTTGGCGTTTGGTCGGCGATGTCAAGTTTGACGAAGTATCTTTAAAAGCTAGCTACATTTCTCCGGTTCCGGGTGGAGTTGGCCCCATGACTATTGCTTCATTGATGATGAATACATTAAAAGCCATGGAGCTCAAAAACAAATAAGATGAAGCAAACCTTTCAAATTGAAGGCGATTACATCGAACTCATTGGCTTATTAAAAGCTATGGGCATCGCTGAAACCGGTGGGCAAGCAAAAGCCATTGTCGAAGAAGGCTTGATCATTAGAAATGGTGAAGTAGAGCTGCGCAAGCGCGCAAAGCTCATTGCCGGTGATGTGATCGAATTAGAAGATTTGCAAATCGTTTTGCAATAAGCTAATTGCTACTTAATACTTCTGAAATCCTGCCCCGCTTTGACGCTCAAAAGTGTTTCATAAATGAGGCGAATACAATTTTCCACATCTTCTTTTTGCACCATTTCTACGGTGGTGTGCATGTAACGCAATGGCAAGGAAATGAGCGCACTTGTTACCCCTTCGTTTGAATAAGCAAATGCATCGGTATCTGTGCCAGTTGAACGCGAAACCGCAGCTCTTTGGAATGGAATTTCAGCTTTTTCTGCGGTGGCAATAATTTGTCTGAGGAAATTATTTTGAACCGCTGGGCCATAAGTAAGCACTGGGCCTTTTCCGCCTTGTTGGTCTCCGTTTTCAATTTTATCCACCATTGGTGTGGCGGTGTCATGACAAACGTCTGTAATCAAGGCCAAATTTGGTTTGATGCGATGCGCCATCATTTCGGCACCTCGTAAACCGATTTCTTCTTGCACTGAATTGACCACATATAAAGAGAAAGGAAGTTTTTTCTTGTTCTCTTTGAGTAGACGGGCTACTTCGGCAATCATAAAACCTCCAACCCGGTTGTCTAGGGCTCTGCCGACATATTTATTTTTGTTCAGGATCAAAAATTCATCTTCAAAAGTAACCACGCATCCGACATGAACGCCAAGGGCTTCCACATCTTCTTTGGAGGCACAACCGCAATCTAAAAAGATATTTTTCATGCTTGGGGTTTCTTCCTTTTGCTGGCGCATGTGAATGGCAGGCCAACCAAAAACGGCTTTCACCAAACCTTTGTCTGTGTGGATATTGACGCGTTTTGAAGGCGCAATCATGTGGTCCGAACCACCGTTGCGGCGCAAGTAAATGAATCCGTCTTTGGTGATATAATGAACAAACCATGAAATTTCATCGGCATGGGCTTCAATCACCACTTTATAAGGTTGCCCTGGGTTGATGATACCCGCAACTGAGCCATAAGCGTCAGTAAGGTAATCGTCGATGTAAGGCTTGAGGTAGTCGAGCCAAAGTTGCTGCCCGGGGGTTTCGAAACCTGTAGGGCTGGCATTGTTAAGGTATTGCGCTAAAAATTTTTCTGAAGCAGCAGTAATGATTTTTTTCATGGTTTATCTGATAAGTGTGACGTTTCCTTTGATGATATTTTCCAAGCCACCCGTGCAAGTCACTTGAAGATAGTAGTCATAGACATCTGGGTCTAGGAGTTTACCTCTAAATGTACCATCCCAACCTGCTGAAAGTTGAGTGGTTTCCCAAACGAGTTCTCCCCAGCGGTCATAGACTCTGAAAACAAAGTCATGGATATATTGACCTCGGACATATAATTTGTCGTTGTAGCCATCGTGATTTGGACTAAACGCATTGGGAACATAAACAAAAGGTTCTTGACAAATGCTGTCGTATACTTTAACCAGCACGGTATCTGAGCCGGTGCAAAGGCCATCTGAAACCGTGAGTGTAAATAGGGTGGTCTCGGAAAGCAATGCACTTGGATTTTGGACCGTATTTGAACTCAAGGGATTTGACGGCGTCCAAGCATAAGTATAAGGCCCTGTAGGCTGGCCCTGCAATTGGGTGCTTGTATTTGGTAAAATGACATTAGGATTGGCACTTGCCACCACACTCAATGGGTTCAGCGCTGATAAATTAACGAAAACAGAATCTTGTAACTGACAATTTTGTGCAGTTTGAACCGCAACATATACATATTGCGGCAAGGTTAAAGCTATTGAAACACTTGGTTGCCCCTGCCCTGACTGAATTATACTTGATGGAGCCCAGGTAATCAGCTGAAAATTTGGGTTAGGGAAAATACTCGCAACAAAAGGTGCTCCGGCGCAAGTTAATGTAGGTACTTCGACAACTAAATCTTGAGCAGCAATTGTAAGCAATACACTATCTACAGCACTGCAATATGCATTAGCTGCTTGCACGTAATACCAAGCATTTTGAGGATCGGTGAGTTCCAGATTAGGGTTTCCGTTCAAATTGAGCGTATCTGAAAAGTTATTATTCGAGGACCAAAGTACAGCGTTTGGTATTCCTGTTATGGTTGGGATCAACGTAGTATCTGTAGAATTGCAGAGCAAAATATTTGATGGCGCACTTACTTCCAAGGAGGGACCAACATTAATCTGTAAATTGTAAGTTGCTGATCCTTGGCAAACGGAATCAGAGATAGCAAGTTGGATGGTATAAATTCCGGGTTGTGTATACTGCACTGTAGGTTCAAAAGTGCTTGAGTTTTGTTGTCCGTTGCCAAAATTCCAAGTAAAACTCGTGGTAGTCGTGGAGCCATTTTGAATTTGAATAGAAAGAGGCGCACAACCCATTGTATCTGAAACACTAAAAAGCGCCTGCAAGGGCACGTCAAATTCTACAAAAACGGAATCAAACTGATTACACAAGCCATTACTTGCTTGACAATAATACCAGCCATTTTGAGTCACGGTAATACTTGAATCTTGTGGAGAATTCAAAACCGGATTGAGTGTGGGCTGGGTAGACCAAATAAACTGGGTAGCGGTACCGTAGGTTTGCGCGCTCAATAAATAAGGGGCTGAACTACATAAACTTATCGTGTCGTTGAGGACAAGTTGGATAGCGTCTAGCACTTGTATTTGAATTTGTGCGGTATCGGTGATGAGGCAAACACTGTCGGTTACAAATAAATTAACCTCATAGGTGCCGGGGTTGGTATAGGTGATAATTGGATTGTAAATGACAGAAGTGGTGTCACCGTTGCCGAAATCCCAGAGATAAGAATCCCATTGGGTAGATGTATTTTGGAAATTAACGGTCAGGTCTTCACAACCTTGTACAACCGAACTGCTGAATTCAGCGGTAGGGATCAGTTCGAAATCAAACTTGAAAACAAGGTTATTACAATTGGCACTATTATTTGTGTTGGACCAAGCCCCGTTTGAGGTTGGGAAGTCAGAATGTCCACCACAACCCCCGCAAACCGATTGATACACTACCCCATTTTTGTCAAAACGAGAAGTGCCGCCATCTACGTGCTCATGGGCAAGGGATCCTCCAAGGTAAGAACCATAAAGCAGGCCAGTCATGTTGTTTTGCAGCACCATTAGGTAAAAATCAAAACCTGTAGTGGTGTTCTGAAAAGCATTGGCACTAATTGGCATTCCGCTCAGCGGGACACTTTGTAAAATATTAGCACCCCAACCCGAGATGTATATGTTGCCACAAATGTCTACAAGAAATGCTGCAGGAGATATATTGATTTGCGCAGACCCATTTCCGATTACTGTAGATGCTAAATTTTGAGTGAGCTGCTCATTTAATTTCAGAACAAACTGACTACTTCCCGGATTGCTATATTGTGCATTATTAACAGGGAACCCTCCACCCATTGCTTGCCCCAATAAAAAGATGTGGTTATTTCGGTCTATTTCAACAAAGAATGTTTGATCATAATTTGCAGTTCCGATATAACTCGAGCGAATGATACTGGTGCCTTGCGCATTTAATTTAGTGACGAATCCATCGGTTTTGCCGCCGTTGTAGTTGGCTTGATATGCCCCAGATGTACCCATTAAGTTATTGGAACAAGTGCCCCCAGCAAAAACAATTGCCCCGAGCGTGTCGGTTTTAACTGAATAGGCAGCGTCATCTTTATTGCCTCCGTAGAACGAAGAAAATTGCAGGTTACTTAAATTATTATTGAGCCTAAAAATCACGGCATCTTGCCCTGCTCCTTTGGTGGATTGAAATGCACTTTGAAGCGGAAAGTTAGCAGAGCGCGTACAACTGGCTACCAAAACATTTCCTTGCGCATCGAGATAAATTTCACCTCTGAATTGATCGCCGTAGTTGGTGGTTAGAGAATCATAGGCCGCAACAGAGTTGTAAGGCAAACCAATAGCACGATAAGAAACGCCGTCATTTTGATTGCCACCCACATAGGTTGAAGCCAACAAATTTTGACCATTTGCACTGAGTTTCGATACGTAAATATCACTTCCTTGCGCCCCAAAATAAACACCATTATACAAGAAGTTGGTATTGGCCACACCTCCTCCATGTGTAGCTTGAAAAGCACCCGAGCTTACAGGAAAATCAAGACTTGAGGTTGCGCCAAAAATATAAATGTTGTTGAGCGAATCACAGACCAAACTATGAGCCGTTTCGGTTCCTTGAGTGGCATCTCCTCCACCTAAAAACGAAGACCAAAGCATGGTGCTTCCGTCTGGCGAATAACGCGTAATGAAAACGTCTGTGATGCCGTAATTTCCACTCTGAGCGGTAAAATTAGAACTGATATCAAAGCTATTTAAACTTGGTAGTGGGAAGTTGTTTCCATAAACCACACCTGCCGCGTAGGCTGAACCGTCGTAACCGTAGGTTGCCGTTGCACCAAAATTATCGGAAACAGCGCCATTGTAGGTAGCAAATACCAAAACTGGATCAATAATTAAGGGAAAATTGGGATCGTATTGTCCGATATCAAACCCGATTACCTCATTTGCGTCTTTTTGGTACTTGCATTTGACTACTTTTCGAACATTGTTAATGAGCTGATAAGCAAATAGTTCTTGCTCGATGAGTTCCCCGATTTCGGTTTGAACTTGAATTCGGGCAGCATTCAAGCTTACCTTTTTTGCACCCTCGTAGTGCCATTTGATCTGACCTGGATCTGCACCGGGTTGAACCACAAAAGCATATTTATAGTTCTCTTTTGCCGTGGTTAATACTAAATCGATTCCGGGATAAAACGCAGCATAATTAACCTGCTCAAAAGGCTGCACACCAGAAGCCCATTTGGAAGCATCTTGACCCTGAAAGAATTGGTAGGTATGTGTTTTTGGCTTGTGACCTACGCTTTGAACCGCTGCGTTGGTATGCTCAAAAATTTGAGCAAAAAAGGCATTTGGAACAGAAGGATTTTCTGAGTTTTCGAGGCGGTGATGCGCGGCATCTAGGATGGAATAATCGCTAAATTGATACAAAAAGCGGTCTTGGCCCATCCAGATTTTATTGGGGCCATCTTTGGCCATAAACCAAACATCTTGTGGCCACTGCCCTTTATTGGGTACAAACTCTTTTCCTTGAAATTGCGCACTCGCAGACCAAGAAAGGCTACTCCAAAAAAACAGGGTGTAAAATAAGATGCGCGCCAAGCTGTTCATACGTGCTAAGTTAAGCATTTAGACTAATTTTGTAACTTACAAAATACTATGACAACAAATCAAAATTGCATTTGTCAGCTCTTCTCTATTCAATACCCAATTATTCAGGGCGGAATGATCTGGTGTTCGGGTTGGGAGCTCGCTTCTGCAGTATCCAACGCTGGTGGTTTAGGCCTGATCGGAGCAGGTTCTATGTATCCTGAAATCCTAGACGAACACATTCAAAAATGCAAGGCGGCTACCGATAAACCTTTTGGAGTCAATTTACCCTTGCTGTATCCAAATATAGAAGCGCACATCCAGACTATCATCAAACACAAAGTTCCTATTGTATTTACCAGTGCTGGTAATCCAAAAACCTGGACCCAAACTTTGCAGGATGCCGGCATCAAAGTAGTTCACGTGGTGGCGAGTGTCAAATTTGCACAAAAAGCAGAAGCGGCAGGGGTCGACGCAATTGTTGCCGAAGGATTTGAAGCCGGCGGTCATAACGGCCGTGACGAAACCACAACACTTTGCCTCATTCCGATGGTGCGCAAAGCTGTTTCTTTGCCTTTGTTAGCGGCTGGCGGCATTGGATCTGGGCAAGCAATGTTAGCCGCCCTCAATTTGGGTGCTGATGGCGTTCAGGTAGGCAGTCGTTTTGTGGCTTGCAAAGAATCTAGTGCACATCCACTTTTTAAAGAAGCGGTCATTGCTGCACAAGACGGTGATACTTTACTGACTTTAAAAGAACTAACTCCAGTACGCTTGCTTAAAAATGCCTTTTTCGACAAAGTCCAAGAAGCCTATGCCAAAGGCGCAAATGCCCAGCAACTTCAAGAAATTTTAGGTAGAGGAAGGGCTAAAAAAGGCATGTTCGAGGGCGATCTTCAAGACGGAGAATTAGAAATTGGGCAAGTTGCAGGGCAATTTGAGGCCATTCTAAGCGCACAACAAATCATCGAGCAAATGCTTCAAGAATATCGCCAAACACTTGGCAACCAACAAGTTTTTTAACATGATACACTACGATAGTTTTACCCTAAAAAATGGCCTGCGTGTGATTTTTCACAAAGAGCCTTCGAGCCCAATGGCCGTTGTCAATGTATTGTATGATGTCGGTGCCCGAGACGAAGAAGCTCAAAGAACGGGCTTTGCGCACCTTTTCGAGCACCTCATGTTTGGGGGCTCCGTTCATATTCCCGATTTCGATGCGCCATTGCAAGCAGCCGGAGGGCAAAGCAATGCATTTACGAGCAACGACATCACCAATTACTACGATGTACTTCCGGCACAAAATCTAGATACCGCACTGTGGCTAGAAAGTGACCGCATGTTGTCTTTGGCATTTACCGATAAAAGTTTGGAAGTTCAAAGGCAAGTTGTAATCGAAGAATTTAAGCAACGCTACCTCAACCAGCCATATGGCGACACTTGGTTGCACTTGCGCCCTTTGGTGTACAAAAAGCACCCGTATCAATGGGCTACCATCGGCAAAAACATCAAGCAAATCAAAGAGGCAAGCATGGCCGATGTTCGTGCATTTTTCAAGCGCTATTATCATCCGGCTAATGCCATTTTATGTATTGTTGGTAATTTTGAGCTCGAAACCATAAAGCAAAAAGTAGCCGACTATTTTGAAGACATTCCGGCTCAAATCAAACACGAACGAAACCTACCCATTGAGCCAGCACAAAAGAAATTTCGAAGCAAAACCTTAGAAAGGAAAGTTCCGGCTAGCGCTTTTTATTATGCGTTCAGAATGGGCAAGCGCCATGAACCTGCTTATTACCAGGCCGATTTATGGAGCGATTATTTAGGCAACGAAAAAACAAGCCCACTCTACATCGAACTCAAGAAAAAAAAGAAACTAGTTTCCGAGATAACCGCCTACATAACCGCCTCCCTAGACGACGGATTATTTGTCATTAGTGGTAAATTATTAGACGGTATATCCATCGAGCAACTCGAAAGTGTGTTGTGGCCCCTGCTTCAGAAAACGATTGAACGCAAAATCCCGAAAAGTAGCTTGCACGAACTCAAACTTAAATTGCAAACCTCCAAGGCATTTCAAGATCAAGGCTTACTCAGCAGAGCCATGAATTTATCTTATTTTGAACTCTTGGGCAGCGCACAACTCATCAACGAAGAGGCTGCACACTACAACGAAGTTAGCCCAGAATCTCTGCAGCATTTTGCAGCAAAGACTTTAGTCAAAAGCAATTGTTCAAGACTCCTCATCAATCCAAAAAAAGATGCTTGATAGAAAATTAACTCCTGCTCTACAACCCATTGAGCAAATTTCATTTGTGCGTCCGACCTGCCTGGACCTTGCCAATCAAACTCAACTTTACTGGCGCAACGGCATCCAAAACGAAACCAGTAAAATCGAACTGCACTTTTGTGCAGGCACTACCGCTACCCAACCCATCATTGCGTCGCTTTGTGCAGGCCTATTAATCAGCGGCACACCGACAAAATCTGCACTTCAGATTCAAAAAGCACTCGATGCTTTGGGCGCCTATTACGACGTCAGCCTGAGTCAGTCAGAAGTTATTGTGAGTATTTATGCCCTAAAAGATCAACTTGTTGGCGCCTACCGAGTATTCCATGAGAGCTTATTCAATGCCTGTTTTCCGGCTAAAGAACTGCAAGATTTAATTACCGAAAGGAAACAAAAGTTCTTAGTCCAGAAAGAAAAAGTCAATTTTCTGGCTCAAAGACAATTTCAAAAGAGCTTATTTGCCCACAGTACCTTTGCAAACCAGCTTCAACTTGAAGATTTTGATCATGTGGACTTCCAAACGATACTCGATTTCCACCAGAAAAGTTATTTAAATGGGCTCATCGAAACATTTGTAATCGGTGATCTAAGCAAAGCAGATATCGAAAACTTAATGGTTTTACTCAGTCAGTTTGGTAAAGCTAATCCTACCAACACAGATTTTAATTGGAATCCGGAGCAAGGTGCCATCCATATCGAATTGCCAAAAGCCCTGCAAAGTGCCATCAGAATTGGGCGTCCACTTTTTAATAAAACGCATCCAGATTTTTGTGATTTCAGCATTCTAAACACCATACTAGGAGATTATTTTGGCAGTCGCCTCATGAGTAATATCCGCGAAGACAAAGGTTATACCTACGGAATTGGCTCTTACTTGGTTGAACATCCTGATTTTGGCTATTTCGTGATCGGAACAGAGGTGGGTGTAGACACCCGCTTGGCAACCTTTGAAGAAATTCAGAAAGAATTTATCCGCCTCAAAACCGAATTGGTGCCCACTGAAGAACTCGAATTGGTGAAAAACTACATGCTTGGGCAATTACTCAAGAGTGCAGATGGCCCTTATGCCATGCTCGACCTCTATGCAAATGTGATGAACTATGGCCTAGAGCTCGATTTTTACGACCAACTTATCCATAGTATTAGACAAATTACTCCCCTGCGAATTCAAGAATTAGCCAAGCGCTACTTGAATTGGGAAGAAATGCTGATTATTTCCGCCGGATAGCAACCTTTCTTAAAAGCTTTCCGTTATACTAAAAACCTAGAAAATACGTTAACTAACGGATGTTTAAACGCTTTTGTATTGCTGTTTTTTTACTACTGAGTTTTCAGAGTTTGGCTTCGCATGCACTTGGCGGTGAACTCACTTATACGCATCTAGGAAACAATGTCTACCAATTTGAACTTGTTTTTTACCGCGATTGCAATGGTGCCGATGTCAATGCTGTAGCTGAAAACATTAGGGTTTGGAACCACCCAACCCTCACCAATATTCCCGTATTATTTGTACAAAGAATTGATCTTTCGCCTAGTTGCACGCAAATTACAGGCGGCCCGGGTCCGCTACTTTGCGGCACCGGAAACAACGGTGGCAACGGCATCGGAGCTATTGAAAAAGTAATTTACCGCAGTGCGCCTATTCAAATTACCGGAACCCCTCCTGCACAAGGCTGGGCATTTACCTATGAAAATTTCTCAAGAAGTTCTGCCATTACCAACCTGAGCAATCCTGCCACTTATGGCATCACCTTGGCGGCCAAAATATTCAATCTTGACCAACCAGACAACGCTCCAAAATTTAACCAAGACCCTTTGTTTGTAAGCTGTGCGGGGCAAGCCTACCAATATAATGCAGCCGTCAATGACCCTGATCAAGATTCTTTGGCGTTTGAATTTGGAACTCCATTTGATTATTTTCCGATAGGCACCTACAACCCACCTACAAACCCTATCGCCATCCCATTCGAACCTGGATTCAGTGCGCTGAGCCCAACTCCTGGCCCCTCCATTAACCCCAACAATATTGCAGCTGTTTTAGATCCTGCAAGCGGCAAGCTCACCTTTACCTCTTTTACGATTGGCAATTTCGTGGTTAAAATCGTAGTGAAAGCTTATCGAGGTAACACACTTATTTCGCAGACCGAACGCGAAATGCAGTTGGTACTGCAACCCTGTGGCTCTTCCAATAACCCGCCCGTGCTGGCTCCTCCATTCAATGGCGGTTCATCTTATGAACTTACCGTTGCTGCCGGCGATTTAGTATCCTTTCCAATCGATGTCACCGATGCAGATTTACAAGCAAATGGAAGTGCACAAAATATTCTTTTAGAAGGCAGTTTGCCTTGCGGCGTTAGCCCATGTCCTGGTCTGAACAACCCCTTACCCATCAATGGAGTTGGCAATATTCAAACACAATTTTCTTGGCAAACCACCTGTGATCACCTCCTAGACAGCCAAGGGCAAGCTTTAAGTCAAAAGAGTTTTCATTTTGTTTTCAAAGCCAGTGACGACGTCTGCCCGGTGCCTCAAGTGAGCTTCACCACCATCACGATACACGTTCTGAACCCAGGGATTTTAAGTGCCCCAGAAATTAACTGCATCCAAACCGCCAATAATAATGACCTGACCATTTTTTGGGATGCACTCAACCCTAGCACACCCAATACATTTGCAGCGTATCAAGTCTACTCGGTTCAAAATGGACTATTGGGGAGCCTTTCCAATATCACTAGCAACAACTTTACCATACCCGCTGTCAATGCTGCGCAGCAATTTTATTTAGGAGTAACTTCGGGTTGTGCCGGTACTTATCAAAATCTTTCCGATACCGTCAAAAACATCTATTTGACCGTGAACAATCCTGCAAACGGCACCGCAGTTCTCAATTGGAATAAACCCAAAACACCACCCTCTCCGAACTACAACGGATACTTCTACATCTACCGAGAATTTCCGACCAATTTTTTCAATTTTCTAGATAGTGTTCCTTACTCCCAAACAAGTTACACTGATACTATCGATGTTTGTGATGAATTTTTACGCTACCGGGTCAATTTGAAAACCACTAGTTGCAATTTCAATTCGAATCGGCCTGGTGATAATTTCCAAGACATGATGACCCCTAATATCCCTGTACTATATAGTGTTGGTTTTGACACACTGAGCCAACAGATGCAAGTAGTTTGGGACACCAACCATGCTTCTGATACTTATGGTTATGTCATTTACACTTTTGATCCCAATGGTTTTATTGTTGAACTCGATACAGTTTACGGACAAACCAATACGAGCTATTTATATAATGTAGCTGGCCCTGGGCCTTTTACCTACACCGTTGCTGCTTTTGATTCTTGCTTTACCACTACACTTCCTCCTACTTTTCAAACCTCAGCAAAAGCCAATTTGCATACAAGTATACTCGCAACCTATAGCCTACAAATGTGCCCACAGACCGCAACACTCAATTGGACAAAATATGTTGGTGCCTCGGCAATTTCTTACGATATCTGGATCAAACACAACAACAGCTGGGCCTTGCTCACCACAACAACAGATACTTTTGCAATAGTGCAACTTGTTAAAAATGAAAACTATTGCATTGCCATTAAAGCAAATCTGAGCAATGGATTTGCTGCGTTTTCCAATTTGCTTTGTTTCACCATGCCGCAACCTACCCCACCTGCTTTCCACTATTTCAGGGTAGCTAGCATCAACCAAAAAGATATTGAGCTCAAAGCCTGGGTAGACCAAAGTGTTGGGGTCAATGAAATTGTTTTTGAAAGACAAGATACCAATGGGGTTTTTGAAATCATCGGAAGTGCCACGGTTAGTAACAACGTAGCCTTCTTACTCGACGATGATGTAGACACTGGTTGGGGCCCCTGGACTTATCGTTGCAGTTATGTTGATAGCTGTGGCAATAGCGGTGCTTATGCAAATAGCAATACCACCATTTTTGTCACAGGTACGGCAGATCAGTATAACATGATCAATCATATCAATTGGACGCCTTATTCTCTTTTCGATGGTGGAATTACTAATTACCAAGCTTTCAGAAATGTCTACGGAACTTGGGATGCCGTTCCTTTTCAGACCCTGCCAGACGGAACCTATACTTTGACCGACGACGTGTCTCAGCTCAGAAATAATGGCGAAGTATGTTACCAAATTATGGCGCTCGAGAACCAGAATCAGTACGGTTTTGCCGATAGCAGTTACTCCAATGAATTTTGCTTGAAATACGAGCCCCTGATGTTTGTGCCTAATGCCTTTACACCAGATGGCATGAATCCAATTTTTCTTCCGGTTGTTCAGAATGTGGATACTGAAAAATATACTTTCAGTATTATTGATCGTTGGGGGCAAGTCGTATTCGAGACCAACGATCCTGCAAAAGGTTGGGATGGTATCATTGAAAAAACGGGTGTACCCGCTACTAATGATGTTTTTCAATACAGAATTGAATTGCTGATCAATAAGACCGATTCTATTGTCAAGCAAGGTTATGTCACACTAATTCGATGAGTTTGCAGAAAATACTTGTTATACAAACCGCTTTTTTAGGAGATGTTGTCTTAGCCTCACCCATCTGGGAAAATCTACACGAAAAATTTCCTGCGGCTCAAATTGATGTAGTGGTCAAAAAGGGAAATGAATCTTTACTTGCTAAGCATCCATTTTTACATTGCGTCTATACCTTCGACAAGAATCAAAAATTGAAAAATCTTTGGCAATTAGGGAAAAGACTCCGGGCTCAAAAATATGAGCTCGTCATCAATTTACAGCGTTTTGCAAGCTCCGGACTACTTACTTTTTTAACGAGCGCAAAAGAAACAAGGGGCTTTCAGAAAAATCCGCTTTCATTTCTTTATTCCAAACGCTTCTCGCATGAATTAAAAGAAGGATGGCATGAAGTAGATAGAAACCTTCAACTCATTCAGGATTTAGTTGCCCAACCCAAAAGAAGACCTCAGCTCTATCCTGCAAATGCAGATTTACAAAAAGTGAGTTGCTACCAAACCCCAACCTATTATTGTTTAGCTCCAACAAGTGTTTGGTATACAAAGCAAGCTCCAATAAATATATGGCTGCAACAAATTGAGCAACTTGCGGCACCAACCACTCACTTTTACCTACTTGGTGCGCCCGCCGACCACGCTTATTTGGAAGAAATAAGAACGGCTTTGCCGCAAGCCAATATTGAGAATTTGGCAGGTGAATTGACCTTGCTTCAGTCTGCAGCACTTATGCAAAAAGCAAACCGAAATTTTGTCAATGACAGCGGCCCTTTGCATTTAGCCTCTGCAACCAATGCGGCAGTTACGGCTTTTTTCTGCTCAACCACACCAACCTTTGGATTTGGCCCCCTTTCAGATGATTCAAAAATAATAGAGGTGGCTGACCTAAGTTGCAGACCCTGTGGTTTACATGGCCATAAAGCATGCCCCGAAGGGCATTTTTCCTGCGGAAATCAATTAAAAATAAGTTAACTGATTTTTTATGCCAGCGGAAAAACTGGATTAGCTAATTGCGCCTCGTCTTCAGCACTTAAGTGCAAATCTTTTGAAATGCTAGTGACACTTGGCATGACAGAAAGGTAAACTAATAAAGAAACAACCGCCATTACAAGATATAATGGATTTCCGGTGAAAAAGTAGCCAGCTAATACCATCAGATTTGGACCTTCCAAAAGTGAAAAACGCATCATTAATGCCGATTTATAGCAATCTAATTTTTGCTTAAATTGGCTTTTCTCGGCTACCAACTTGACTCTATTTTTGAATATCAATTGAGAAGCGATAAGTCCACCAACTGCAATGGTCGGAATGAAATAAGCCATGATTTCGTCTGGATGAAATTTTCCGAAATCGACTGGTTTGTGATAGTTAACTAGAAATGCAAAAATTGCTACAAAGGTCTGAACTGCAAAGATTGACCAATAGGTAATGCGCGTGGAGCGTAAATAGCCCCCACTCGTTTGAATAAATGTTGCCATAGTGTGTTCGTTTTAACGTAGTTAAGTATGTGTGTTTTAGCTAAAACGAATATAGCATTTATTCTTTAAACTCCAAATTGTTTGAGGTGATGGTCTAGGTGCTTGTAAAGAAGGTTATTCCATTCTTCAGCGGTGAGCTTTTTCAAAGAAAGCGATGGAATACTTGCCAATTGATCTGGGCCCATTTCTTGAATTTGAGCAATATAATTTTTGAGTTTTTGTTGTTCCTCCGAGATGTCAAATTCTTGACCTAAGCGAATAAATGTTGGCCCTGTAGGAAGATTTGGTTTGTATGGAACATCGTTAACCATAGATGTTTTAAAGAAGGTGCGTAGCATCCAACCCATAAAAACACCTGGTTTATCATGGTTTTCACCTAGAATTTGCTGATAGACAACTTGACAATGCGATAGCATTTGAGCAACGTTCATCTTTCCCCATAGCGCAGGCGTATTTGGAGTAAGCGCATCGACGCGCTGCTGCAATAGCAAGGTGGTTTCTTTGGAATAGATAGAGGGAAGTGCCATAAAATTAATTTAAAAAAAAAGCCATCCGAAGATGGCTCTTTGTAAGTATGATGAGCTTACGCTAATACTGCTTTTACTTTGTCTGCAGCTTCTTGTAATAATACTGCCGAGTGTACGTTGAGGCCAGATTCGTCGATGAGGCGTTTTGCTTCTTCGGCGTTGGTTCCTTGCAAGCGAACGATAAGTGGAACAGGAAGTTCACCGATGTTCTTGTAGGCATCTACGATACCTTGGGCAACGCGATCACAACGTACAATACCTCCAAAGATATTGATGAGGATAGCTTTTACATTTGGATCTTTAAGGATGATGTGGAATGCTTTTTCAACGCGCTCAGCGTTAGCGGTTCCTCCGACGTCTAGGAAGTTTGCTGGATTACCACCTGATAATTTGATGATGTCCATGGTAGCCATTGCTAAACCAGCACCGTTTACCATACAACCTACGTTACCGTCTAGTTTAACGAAGTTTAATCCTGCTTCGTCAGCTTCTACTTCAGTTGGATCTTCTTCTGATTTATCGCGGAGTGCGGCTAAATCTGGGTGACGGAATAAACCGTTGCCATCAAGACTTACTTTTGCATCTACTGCGATGATTTTATCATCTGAAGTTTTGAATAATGGGTTGATCTCGAACATTGATGCGTCGATACCTTCATATGCTTTGTAAAGCGCAGGTACGAATTTCACCATGTTTTTGAAAGCGTCGCCTGAAAGGCCAAGATTGAAAGCAATTTTTCTTGCTTGGAAACCTTGAAGACCCACTCTAGGATCGATAAATTCTCTGTGCAATTTTTCTGGAGTATGCTCCGCAACGTGCTCGATATCCATTCCGCCTTCTGTAGAGTACACGATGACGTTTCTTCCTGACTCGCGGTCAAGTAAAACAGACATGTAAAACTCTTTTACTTCTGACGGACCCGGATAGTAAACGTCTTGTGCGATCAAAACTTGGTTTACTTTTTTACCCTTGCCGTTTGTTTGAGCTGTAACTAAATGACCACCAAGAATACCAGCAACTTTGGCTTCAACTTCGTCGATGCCTTTAGCAAGCACAACACCGTGAGACCCTGTTTCTTCAACAGTTCCTTTACCGCGGCCACCTGCGTGGATTTGCGCTTTAACTACATACCAAGAGGTACCAGTTTCTTCTGTGAGTTTTTTAGCTGCTGCAACCGCGTCGGATGCTTTGTCTACTACAATGCCTTCTTGTACGGCAACACCGTATTGTTTAAGAATGGCTTTTCCTTGAAATTCGTGTAAGTTCATGCGTTCAAATTTGCGCCGTAAATGTACGTTTTTTAAATGAGTCCTTGTGGCTCTGTGAATTATTTTTATCTAATTTGATTTTTCCAAGAAGAGTCGATGTTGCGTGAGGCGAACGATTTCTTCTTGAATGCTTGTACGTCGTTCCAGATTGTATCGAGTGCAAAAACAAGTGCTTTTTCTTCTTCTTGCATGGCACCTTTGAGCAATTGTGGATCGCTAAAGTGTTCTTTTACAAAGTTTGTGTCAAAATTTCCGGATCTAAATGCGGGGTGTTTGAGTACAAATTTTCCGAAGTCGAGGGTAGTTTTGACACCTGATATTTGATAATTATCGATGGCCGCAATGCATTTATCAATGGCTTCTTCGCGGGTTTTACCCCAAACGACTAATTTGGCAATCATAGGGTCATAGTAAATTGGGATTTCCATACCTTCTTCAAAAGCGTCGTCTACACGAATAGATTTACCTGAAGGAATGCGGTAGCGTCTGAGCGTTCCGATATCTGGGGTAAAGCCATTGAGCGTGTCTTCTGCATAAACCCTTACTTCAATGGCATGTCCGTTGATTTGAAGATCGTCTTGGAGCTTGGGTAAGCGCTCGCCTCTGGCTACAATAATTTGCCATTCTACGAGGTCAAGGCCAGTGATTTCTTCTGTAACGGGATGCTCTACTTGCAAGCGGGTGTTCATTTCGAGGAAATAGAAATCGAGGTTGGCGTCTATCAGGAATTCTACGGTTCCGGCTCCTTCGTAATTGCAAGCTTTACAAACTGCGACAGCGGCCTCACCCATGGCTTTTCGAATTGCTGGGGTGAGCACGGCACTTGGCGCTTCTTCTACTACTTTTTGGTGGCGTCTTTGTACAGAGCACTCGCGTTCGAAAAGATAAACCACGTTGCCTAGCTGATCGGCAAAGACTTGAATTTCGATATGACGTGGTTGATCGACAAATTTTTCAATGAAAACGGCGTCGTCGCCAAAGGAAGAACGCGCTTCATTTTGAGCCAAAACCATTTGTTCTTCAAATTCTGCTTCTTGATAAACCAAGCGCATCCCTTTACCACCACCTCCAGCAGAGGCTTTAATGAGAATAGGGTATCCTACTTCAGCAGCAATTTTTTTAGCTGCATTGACATCGGATATAGCTTCGTCTACGCCGGGTACTAAAGGCACATTAAAGCTTTTGACGGCTTGTTTTGCAGAAAGTTTGTCTCCCATGACTTCCATGGATTCTGGAGAAGGGCCAATGAGTTTTACACCTGCCGCTTTGAGCTTTCTGGCAAATCCTGCATTTTCGGATAAGAATCCGTAGCCCGGATGCACTCCATCTACACCCAGTTCTTTACATATTTCTATGATTTTATCTTGTTGCAGATAACTTTCGGCAGAAGGACTTTTTCCTACGTATACCGCTTCGTCTGCTTCTAAAACATGTGGTGCATTTGCGTCAGCATCAGAATAGATGGCTACACTTTTGATGCCCATCTTTTTAAGGGTGCGAAGAACGCGTCTAGCTATCTCTCCGCGGTTGGCTACTAGTACTTTTTTCATTTAATGGTAAAGTTACAGGTTGTCTGTGTTTATTAGTGGGTGCTTGCCCTGATTTTTTTGGGTTTTTTACCAACAATTGTTTGATTTGCTTTACAAAAGCTAAATCGGAAAAATGATTGAACTCTTCATAATACGAAACCCCTACCCCTTGGGTAAAAGGCCCCTGATTTTCGTTGACTGAGTTGGTATTCGATTGATTGAAAGCTCTTACCCTAAAGTTATCTTGGATTTTATACTCGACATTCACATCGCCAATCATGGTGTTTGAATAGGATTTATTGCCGGCTGTGTTGGCACTTCGGTTTTCAACACCCACACTTGTGGTGATCACCAATTTATCATCTAAGAAACCTTTTGCAACCCCTAATTCTACTTTGCTTTCGCCCGCAACAACATCAGAACCGTAGTCTACATTGAGCTTGTAGTTATCTGACAATTTACCCAACGCAGCATTGATTTGAGACTCCAGCAAATCGAGCGCTGCTGATCCGCCAGCAGATAAATTTCCTTTTAGAGGCTGAAACTTACTGACGAGTAGCAAAGAGAAAAATTGTCTGTTGAGTTCATCTGGATCTGCCTTGACACGATCTAAAAGTGCCTTACCTGTTTCCGAGACTCTTGGCGCAACAATATCGAAAGAAATTTTTGGCGAAAGCAAAGTTTCGGTAAGCTTGAGGTAGCAGTTGATTTCTTGATTGACCAAAGTGTTGTCTTGAATTTCCGGACTCAATTCAAGAATGGAGGCTCTTTTTGGAGTTACGGTATTAATGACGATATCGGCGTTGTATGGGTCTCCTGTCCATTCGATTTTAGACCCCGCTTCTATGTCAAAAGTTTGTTTAATAGAACCCAAAGCAAAATTATAGCGACTTCCTTTAGCGATGACATAAGGTCCGTTCATGGTCATTTGGTTAAACTGATCGAGTTTAATGTTCAAATCACCGGCGCCTTTTGCCGTTATTTCATCACCCGTTTGGTCGTTAAAGATGAGTTTCATGTTGGCATCTGGTGTCACGTGGAAATTAAGGTCTAGATCCAAACCGGTAAAATCGATGCCTTCGTCTTGAATTTTTTGCTGCACACCACGTTTGACAAAACGCACAAAATTGTCTTCTTCGTCAATTTCAGACATTCCATACATCGGGAAGATCACTTCGGTACCTTTGCGAGTGGTGGCATCTACAGTAATTTCAGTGTTGGTGGCGGTTCCAAAGATATTTGCGGTTCCTCTACCATAGGCTTTTCCGTAATAAACTTCGCCTTCTTTGTATTTGGTATTGAGCACAAGAAAACGATCTATGGCAGATAACTGGTTGGTTCTAGGGTCTATTTTTTTGATGTCGTCTTCAAAGTTGATTTGAATATCGTAGTTCCATTTTCCAAATTGATGGTGGTTAATTGAACTAGATAAATAGGCTGTATTGCCTTCGGGATCTTTGATCGGGATGTTGTCTAAGAAGAATGCTTCCTCGGTAACCTGAATTAGGCCGTCGAGCTCGTATTGAACGCCAAGGATAGCAATTTCCGCCCCCCCGTTTTGCAACCTCAATTTTCCAGAAAGTTTTGGATCCGATGGGCTGCCTAAAACGCGCAATCTGCCATTGAGTTTTCCTTTGATTCCCTTGACTACTTCAGGATCCATAAAAGCATTGGCAAAAGAAATATCGGTTTGCTTAAAATTGAGTCCTAAATCGAGTTTGTCGGTTTTGAGGTTGTACAAACCATCAAAATCAAAAGTGCGTTCGTTGCGATATTGCAGAGTTCCTTCCAATAAGATGCTATTGCGGGCATCGCTCCAGTCGGTATGCAACATGATGTCCCCGACCATTTGACCATCGATTTGAAATTGCTCAAGCGTGGCATCGGCTTGGATATTTAAACTATTTGATGGCAATGAAAGTGTACCCCAGCCACTAAAAATTCCGCTGTAGGCATTTGGCAGATCTAGCAAACTACTGAGTTCACCAAGGTCAAGCCCTACTACATCAAAGCGCAATTGATCGCGAAGGTTATCGGAAAGACAACCATTTACTTTGAGCGACTGATAGGCTCTGTGCAATTCAAAATTAGAGATGTTTAATTCGGAGGCCGCCAACAAGATATCTGACTGATTGGCAATTTCCCATTGAATACCGTTGATCGTAAAGAATGAGGGCTGCAACGAAAAATTGATGAAATCTTCGGGCAGCATAACCGTTTTCCATTTGATCTCAGAATAATCATTGGTGTTGGGATCCCAAGAAATTTTTGCGTCAAGCACACCGTTGGCCCCACTATTTAAAAACTTAAGGTCGTGAAATGAGGTGGAATCGTCGTAGACCAGAAGCCCGATGTCCATTTGGCCATAAGTGTGGTCCTTGGTGATTTGCTGGTCAAATGTAATTTGCTCCAAAGTAAAATCTTGAATTTTTAGTTTAGGGCTCGAGATTTCAAAACTGAGGTCCTCTTCTTTTGAATTGAATAGCCCTGTAATGTGAGTACCAGAACCAATCATCACATCTGGTAAAAAAATATCGAGCAAAGGCTTGGCATTTCTGAACTGTAAATCAAAAGTGAAGTCTGCATTACTTTGCTTGACCTCTGAAACATTCTTTTTTAGTTCGGGATAAATTGTTGCCAAGTGATGCAAAAGATCATTGGCTATCAGCTCGTAATCAATTCTGCCCGCCAGATTGAAATCAAACAACGGACTACTCAATTGGATAAAAGAATCATCTTGCGTCTGACTAAAATGCACTTGAGCCAATTCGGCCTCAATTTGCTCATTAAGTTCTGAATACAGCAAATTAGTAAAGGAGGTATAGCCACTGAAAGCATCGAATGAAGCACCCTTGATGCTGCCACGCATGTCAAATGCCAACTCATTAGGCCCTCGATTTCCAAAACCAAGCGCACTCAAATTTGCTTTTTCAACCGAGAGTTCATACTGGTAATCTACTACCTCAGATAATGAAGCACTTAACTGAATTTCAGCTTGAAGGTGAGGATCCTTAAATTCTATATCGGCATTTAAGTGCTCGTCAATAATCGACACCTCATTTAACTTTGTTTGTTGATAGCTGTAATTATTGAAAACCAACTTTTTAAGATCTCCTTTTAAGGAATGCAGCGCATATGCGCCGTCATCAAACACATCGAGCTGGAAATGAAGTGCTCCGCTGCACTGACCTAAATCTTTAAGACTCGCTAAGGGGCCTAAATTAAAATCATGCAGCACTAATAGGGTTGAATCGGGATGTTTTGCTCCCAATTGAAAACCACCATCCTTTTGTTTGATCATCAATTCTGATAGTGCTAGCTCACCTAACTGAGTTTGCGCATTTTGGATGCTCAGTTGCAGCAAATTTGGCCTTCCTGATAGACTCGTATTTTTAAGCTTTATAAATTCAAGCACGCTGATCTCGGCTGGAATTTCAATAGAGGCAAAATCCGAAGGCATATCGAGATTTTCAAGATCAATAAAGTCCAGGTGGGCTTTTTTGAGCCACTCATTCAGTCGTAGCTGAGCCACCGGTAAACGAAAATCAGGAAGCTGAAGATTTCCTTGAATGAAGGATTGCTTACCAAAGCGTAAATCGAGTTGGTTGATTTGCAAACGCTTTAATTTATCGGAAACACTTGCGGCCAAATAAAACACTTGCTTAGACCCCTTTAGTTCAGGAGCAAAATAACTGATGTCTTTTAAGTTAACCCGACTCTTATTAAGTTGGACGTCAAATACAACGCGGTCGTCAAAATGATTGAAGTCGTCCCAACTTTTTGCATGAAGCGCTAAACGCGGAAAGTAGAGCTTGCTGAGCGGAGTTCGTAAAAAAGCGTGTTGTAAGGAAACTCCTTTTTCAGATAAACGCACAGCAGCACTTAATTGCTTTAGACGAAATCCTGAACGCTCTAAAAAGGAGAGCTTTTTTAGAAAAAAATCTTGACGATCGCCATTTGAAACCAAATTTGTGGCTACTAAATTCAATTTTTGAAGCTCAATATGATCGTAGTCAATGCCGTATTTGAGGGTGTCGTAACGAAAATCGTGGTAAGCAAATGCAATGTTTTCTAGCGCAATTTTTTGCAGTTGAATTTGGAGTGGTTTTGATGATTTTTTACTCGGAGTTGGACTGCTGAAATAATCGACAATAAATTGATAATTGTAGTTGCCATTTTTGGCTGAGCGACTTAAATTTATACTTCCGGTTGAAAATACTAAATCATTGACTATTAATTTATTCTGTAGTATTTTTATTTTGTCTAGATCCAGATAAAGGTGTGCCAAATCCACTAAAACAACACCCTTCTTATCTTCGATGTATAATTTCTTTAAGTCTAAATGCTTAAAAAGCACAATATCAACTTTTTGAATCGATATTTTCGTTTCTAATTCAGCAGAAAGGTAGTTCGTGGCTTGATCGGCAATAAAGGTCTGGATGCGGGGGCTACGTATGGCAAAAAGAAGTACAAAAACAAGCAGCAATAGCAACTCGAAAATAAGCGAGATGAATAGGCCCGTGATTTTAAGTACCTTTGTCATGTTTGTTACAAAATTAGCAATCTTTTGACAGCAAAAACCAAGATCATACTCGGCATAGAATCTTCCTGCGACGACACCTCCGCAGCAATTTTGGTAGGAAACCAAATTCGTGCCAATATAATTGCTAGCCAAGCTATCCATGAACAATATGGCGGCGTGGTGCCAGAACTTGCCAGTAGGGCGCATCAAGAAAACATCATACCGGTAGTACACACCGCTCTGGAACAAGCCAGCGTAAAACTCAATGAAATTGATGCCATCGCATTTACGCAAGGGCCTGGCCTGATGGGGTCACTCACCGTAGGCACAAGCTTTGCCAAAGCGCTCGGGCTTGCACTAAATATACCGTTGATTGGCGTTCACCACATGAAAGCCCATATTCTTGCCCACCTCATCGACGACGCCTCTGACAACAAACCCACCTTTCCATTTCTTTGCCTTACCGTAAGCGGCGGCCACACACAAATTGTAAGAGTCAATTCACCTTTAGACATGGAAGTTTTAGGCTCTACCATAGACGACGCTGCTGGCGAAGCATTTGACAAAGCCGCTAAAATGCTCGGGCTGCCCTACCCAGGCGGCCCACTCATTGACCAACTTGCGCCACTCGGAGACCCTAATGCATTTTCTTTTGCCAAACCTCAAATTCCAGCACTAAATTTTAGCTTTAGCGGCCTGAAGACCTCTATTTTATACACCCTGCAAGCCGCCGAAAAACAAGATCCCGAGTTCAGAAAAACCAGACGCAACGACCTGTGTGCGTCCATTCAAAATAGCATTGTCAGCATTTTGTTACAGAAACTAGAAAAAGCGGTCAAAGAAACTCAAATCACCTGCGTAGCTATTGCAGGAGGTGTTTCAGCCAACAGCGAATTGCGCAAACGCCTACTCGACAAACAAAACCAAGGTTGGCAGGTGAGCATTCCAAAAATGAGTTATTGTACAGACAACGCCGCCATGATTGCTATGGCGGGGTCATTCTACCTCGAAGATGGGCAAACAGTCGGGCAACAAAGCGCTGCTGATCCTCGCCTTAAATGGTAACTCAGTAAAGAAATTTAAGTCGTTTTTTTTTGTAATTTAGAGCATTCAAAGGTTTTAATCCATGCGAGCTGCGCTACTCACACTTGTATTTTTCTCTTTTTTAAGCACTTGGGCTTTTAGTCAAGAGAAAATTCAATGGAGTTTTGATTTCGTTGCTTTTCCTTCTTCGATTCAAATTAGCGCAAAAATTGAAAACGGTTGGCACCTCTACGCCCTTGATTTAGACCCAAGTATTGGCCCAGTACCTACACAAATTGTTCTTGAAAAAAACAAACTCGTAAAGGAAATTCATCCTTTTGAAGTGACAACCATCGCTAAAAAATCCTATGAAGCCAATTTTGGCGCTGAGGTTTCCTACTACGAACATGAATTTCTCGCAAACAACCGTATTTTCGTCAAAAAACCAACAGCAGTTAAAGGTGCAATCACCTATATGCTCTGCGACGACAAACGTTGTTTACCTCCTCAAACAGTGCCTTTTGAAATCAAGGTCACACCCTCCAAATTAGAAAAACCAAACTAAAACCAATGAAAGCATTTATTCTTAGCCTCCTCTTTTTTGGCCTCACTTTTACAAGTAGCGCCCAAGACTTCATGAATCAGTTCATCAAATGGAACTGTACAGTTGAAAAAATAGACGAAAGCCACGCCAATTTGGTTTTTAATGCGAAGCTTGTGCCTGAGTACCACATTTTCTCCTTGAAGCATGACCCAATGGCTGCCGACGGCACCGGCATTGTTCCAGAATTCAAATTCAAAGCAAATGCTGCATTTAAAACAATAGGCAAACCCACAGAAACAGGTAAGCCATTGGTGCAAAAAGACGAATTGGGCACTTCGCTTTATTTTGAAAACAAAGCCAATTTCAAACAAAAAATTGAAATTCTTTCCGACCAAGCTTTTACGGCTAGTTGTAATCTTTTCTTTCAGTTATGCAATCACGAAGGTTGCCTCCCTCCTTTTGACTACACCGCAAACTTCAAAGTAAGTGGCTACAAAGCCTCTGGCGCACCTGCTGCTTCACTTGACACCACTTCCAATGCAACTCAGGCTACTATTTCAGATACAAACGCTAGAGGAACCACTATTGACCAAGCGCCGGCGCCAATTCAGCAAAAAGAAAAAAAGAAAGATTCTAATTTCGTTATTTTCATTGCCGGATTTATTGCTGGACTCGTTGCATTAGTGACTCCTTGTATGTTCCCAATGATTCCGATGACTGTTACATTCTTTACCAAGCAATCTAAAACACGCAGTGAAGGAATCTTTAAAGCCTTAGTTTACGGTACTTCCATCGTTTTAATATACGTAAGCTTTGGGCTCATTTTTACAGCTGCAATGGGTCCGTTAGGACTAAATGACCTTTCTACTAATATCTGGATGAACCTCATCTTCTTCAGTATTTTCGTTTTGTTTGCCTTTTCTTTTCTTGGTGCATTTGAAATTCAATTGCCAAACTCTTGGGTCAATAAAATGGACAAACAAGCAGATCGCGGTGGATATATCGGCATCTTTTTTATGGCTTTTACACTTGGCTTGGTTTCATTCTCATGTACAGGCCCAATCATCGGGACTTTATTAGTTGAAGCTTCAACCTCTGGTTCTTATTTAACCCCAGCAATTGGCATGACCGGATTCTCTTTGGCCTTGGCTATTCCGTTTACCATTTTTGCTATTTTCCCGGGTTGGCTCAATTCTTTGCCGCAATCTGGTGGCTGGTTAAATTCTGTAAAGGTGGTTTTAGGTTTAGCCGAATTAGCACTTGCCTTAAAATTCTTATCATCCGTAGACCTTGCCTACCACTGGGATTTACTTACGCGTGAGTGGTTCGTAGCCATTTGGTTTGTGTTGTTTTTCATTATGGGCATCTACCTACTCGGCAAGCTCCGTTTCTCCCATGATTCACCTTTAGAAAAATTGAGCGTGCCGCGCTTTATGTTTGCACTCATCGCCCTGACCTTCTCTGTATATTTGTTTACCGGAATGTTCGGTGCACCACTTACACTCATTGACGGTATTGCCCCGCCAAGAACACACTCTGAAGATAATTTCCGTTGGGTAAATGGTGGCCTTGAAACCGGCCTCGGTAATGACTCCATTTCAGCACAGTTTGCTGCAGACATGCATCCGGTCGGAGATGGCTCTATTTTGGTTTTCCATGACCTTGAAAAAGGAAAAGAGTATGCCAAAAAGAAAAACTTACCGATCCTACTCGACTTCACAGGCTATGCTTGTCAGAATTGCCGCAAAACTGAATCAACCGTCTGGACTAATGACGAAATTAGACCTTTGTTGCAAAAGCAGTTTGTCATTGTTTCTTTGTACGTAGATGACCGCACGCCACTTCCTGCCAACGAAGTACGCGTTTCTAAATTGAGCGGAAACATCAAAACAGTCGGAAACAAATGGGCCGACCTCGAAATGCAAAAATACGGCAGCTTCCAACAGCCCCTGTATGTTGTCATTGACCACGACGGCAATGACCTCACCCAGGCAATCGGCTATACACCAGACATCAAAGCCTACAAGAAATTCTTAGAAAGCGGAATGCAGCGCTTTAAGAAGTAAATGATTGTCTGCATTGCTGAAAAACCGAGTGTTGCCCGTGATTTAGCGGAGATTTTAGGTGCCAAGAACCGTAAGGATGGCTACCTGGAAGGCAATGGTTATGCCGTTACATGGGTATACGGTCACCTTTGCTCACTCAAGGACCCCGAAGATTACAACCCAAACTGGAAATACTGGAAACTAGAGGATCTTCCTATTATTCCGGCTCAGTTTGGCATAAAATTGCGCGGCGACGATGGCGCTAGAAAACAGTTTCATATCATTGAACGCTTAATTGCTCAGGCTACAGAGGTGATAAACTGCGGTGATGCCGGACAAGAAGGAGAACTCATTCAACGCTGGGTTTTGCTCAAGGCGAAATGCAAGGTTCCGGTCAAAAGACTCTGGATCTCGTCACTCACCGAAGAAGCCATTAAAAATGGTTTTCAAAAACTCAGACCTGCCAGCGATTTTGACCGACTTTTTGCCGCCGGAAATGCGCGCGCGGTCGGAGACTGGGTACTCGGCATCAATGGTACCCGCTTATTTACTAGAAAATTTGGCCGCGAAAAACAAACGCTTTCGGTCGGGAGGGTTCAGACCCCTACGCTTGCATTAATTGTTCAAAGACAAAAAGAAATAGATGCTTTCAAAAGCGAAAACTTCTATGAACTCAAAACAATATACAAAGAGACCGAATTCAATTGCCAGATAGAACGGCTCAAAACCAAAGAAAAAGCACAGAAAGGCCTTGACTACCTCAAAGATAAACCTTTTGAAATCCTGAGTTTTGAACAAAAAGATGCCAAAGAAGGAAATCCAAGGCTCTATGACCTCACCTCTTTGCAAGTCGATGGCAACCGTTATTATGCTTATTCAGCTGAAGAGACACTGAACTGTGTTCAAAATCTATACGAGAAAAAATTAGTCACATATCCAAGGGTAGACACCACTTACCTTTCTGAAGACCTCCATCCAAAAATTCCAGGAATCCTATCTGGTCTCCGAGACTACAAACGCTTTACTGAAGCGCTAGAAGGGAAGCCAATCAAAAAATCCAAACAGATCTTTGATGATAAAAAAATCACGGATCACCACGCTATTATCCCTACTGGTGTTGCTCCATCTGGTATCAGCCCAGACGAACAACGCGTCTACGACCTTATTGTAAGGCGCTTTATTGCTGCTTTTTATCCAGAGTGTAAAGTTTCAAACACCACGGTTATCGGCAAGGTAGACTCCCTAGAATTCAAGGCAACTGGCAAGCAAGTTCTAGACAAAGGCTGGCGTGTCGTTTACGAAGATTTAAAAGCACAACAAACAAGCCCGGAAGATAAAATTCTACCTCTATTTACGAAAGGAGAAAGTGGCCCGCATGAACCTTATATTCACGAAGGAAAAACCAGTGCACCCAAGCCTTATACAGAAGCTACTTTGTTAAGAGCAATGGAAACTGCAGGCAAATTAGTCGAAGACGACGAAATGCGCGAAGTCATGAAAGAGAACGGAATTGGCCGGCCGTCTACCAGAGCCAGCATTATTGAAACGTTATTCAAAAGACAATACATCGAAAAGAAAAAGAAGAACCTCATTGCTACGCCAACCGGAATGGCACTCATTGATAAAATCTCGTTTGACCTGCTCAAAAGCCCTGAATTAACAGGTCAATGGGAACACAAACTCAGGATGATCGAAAAAGGAGCATACGAGGCTCAAACCTTTAAAGAAGAACTTTTTGTGATGGTCAGACAGCTAACCGATCAAGTCATCTTTAACCAATAAGCCTATTACATTTTTTGCGGCGCTTCGATTCCAAGCATCTTTAAACCATGTGCAATGGTTTGTTGAACCGTGGCACTCAAGGTTAAGCGCATGTGTCTGAGTGCAGCATCTGGCTCCACAATGATCTTTACGCTTTGATAGAAGGTATTGTAAAGCTTCACTAACTCATAAATATAATTAGCGATAATAGCCGGAGAATACTGTTTGGCTGCATCCTCTACAATGGACGGGAATTGAGCAAGCTGCTTGATGATTTCTTGCTCTTCTGCCTTCAATTCTAGTTGAAGAGCAACTGGCTCAGCTTTGAAGTCTGCTTTTTGTAAGAGAGTACAGATTCTGGCATGGGCATATTGGATAAACGGCCCTGTGTTTCCAGTTAAATCAATTGACTCCTCTGGATTAAACAACATGCGTTTCTTTGGATCGACTTTCAAAAGGTAATATTTCAAGCCACCCATACCGATTTGATCGTAAAGGGCAGCTCTTGCTTCTTCTGATAGCCCGTCGAGATGACCGCGTTCTTGAGTCATGGCTTTAGCAGAATCGGTAACTTCTTGCATGAGGTCATCGGCGTCTACAACAGTGCCTTCTCGAGACTTCATTTTTCCGCTTGGTAAATCTACCATTCCGTAGCTCAGGTGGAAACAATTATCTGCCCAATTGTAGCCCAACTTCTTTAAAATCAAGAACAGCACCTTAAAATGATAATCTTGTTCATTACCAACGGTATAAACCATGCCGTCTAGGTCCGGATAATCTTTGAAGCGATCAATGGCAGTGCCGATGTCTTGGGTCATGTAAACAGCAGTTCCGTCAGAGCGTAAAACTAGTTTTTCGTCAAGGCCTTCGGCGCTTAAATCAATCCAAATAGAACCGTCTGGTTTTTGATAAAAAACACCTTTTTGTAAGCCCGACATCACCTGATCTTTCCCTAATAAGAAAGTGTCTGATTCATAATAGAGTTTATCAAAGCTGACGCCCATTTTTTGATAGGTAGCCTCGAATCCTTTATAAACCCAACCATTCATGGTGGTCCAGAGCAAGTATACCTGCGGATCGCGTGCTTCCCATTTCACCAACATGTCTTTGGCTTCTTTGAGAATTTCTGTTTGGTTTTTTGCGAGTTCTTTGATTTTATCGTCTATAGCCGCACAAGCTTTTTCATCTTTACCTACTTTGGCATTTTCAAAATTTATCACCGCATCTCGAACGGCTTCAGGTGTGTCTGAAAAATCTTGGTTTGCCCAATTGCCCATGATGGCCTTCGCTTCTGCTTGCAAGGCTTTATCGAACTCGACATAATATTTACCGACCAGCTTATCACCCTTCATGCCTGTGTTGGCTGGCGTTTCTCTTTCGCCATTTGCATCTAACGGAGAAAATTTCTCCCAGGCCAACATGGATTTACAAATGTGAATGCCTCGGTCATTAATGACCTGAGTGCGCACCACTTTGTGCCCGTTTGCTTTTAAAATTTCGGCAACTGAATAACCTAAAAAGTTATTGCGCAAATGCCCTAAATGCAATGGTTTATTGGTGTTTGGCGAAGAATATTCTACCATGATGGTAGGCTTGGAATTGGCCATTTGCAAGCCAAAATTTGGATTTTGCTGCATGGCATTCAACTGATCGAGCCAATAACTTTTTTGCAATACAATATTCAAAAATCCATTGACCACCACACAATGAGAAACACCTTGGATATTTTGTTCAATCCAGGTTTTTATTTTGTCGCCGGCCTCTTGCGGCGAGCAGCGCAATAATTTAACAAAAGGGAAAACAACTAAAGTAAGGTCTCCTTCCACATCGCGGCGTGTGATTTGAAATTGAATGAGGTTCTCGGTAATTTCGGTTCCAAATAAGGCTGGAGCTGCTTCAATGAGGGCTTTACGAATTTGTTGTTCCATTATGATTCTAACTGCTGAATGATATTTTCGATTAGGGCGAGTGTTTGCTCAGCCATTTTATTTTTTTGGTCGTCTAGGCATGGATTGACTTCAACCACTTCCAACGCAATAAGTTTAGCATCTTGGGCAAAAAACTGTAAAACAGTGTCTGCCTCTTGAAAACTCAGGCCATTTGGCACTGGCGTACCTGTTCCATAGGAAGTTTCTGTGGGGTCAATGCTATCTACGTCAAAAGAAACATAGATTGCATCACAGGCTGCTAGTTGTTGTCGGATTTCTTCCAGGCACACTACCAAACCTCTTTGACGAAGTTCGGCAACGGTGTAATTTCTAAGGCCTAAGGCTTTCATGACCGCATCTTCCTCGGCTTCAGTATCTCGGACACCTATATAAATAAGGTCTTGGGGTAAAACCGCGTTTGACTTGAGCCCATTCCACATTTGAATGGTTTGTGGGTCTAGCTGATTTTTAGCCAAATCTTGATGATCAAGACTCATGGCAGCCGCAATTGGCATGCCGTGGATATTTCCTGAAGGAGTGGTGTATGGAGAATGGATGTCGGCATGTGCGTCAATCCAAATGACGCCAATGCGTTTTTGTGGATCCTGGCTTTTTAGCGCTGCAAGCGTGCCTGCCGCTGAGCTGTGGTCACCGGCAAGGATCAGTGGAATAGCAGCCTCATTAAGCACCGCCGCTATTTCTGTTTTTAACGAAGAAAACACCTTTTGAAGCCCATCGATGTTTTTTGCAAAACGGTAAGGACTTAAATGATCTAATAAATCGTTGTGTTGGGCAATATGGCGAATAGGAAATTGAGCAAACAACGAACTACCCTTTAAACGAGCAGCTGCTCTTATTGCCTCTGGCCCCAATGAAGCACCGCGCGTACCGGCACCAATTTCAGAAGGGTTAAAAATGAATTGTATGGGTTTTGACATAGTGGACCCTTTTGGGGCTAGGACAAAGATAAGGCTATTTATGTATCTTTGAATATGAAGTATGTCTTGACATTAATGGTATTTGCCTTTTTTGCCCCCTCCTTTTTTGCCCAAAAAGCATTTGTAGGCAGCCTAGAATATAATATCTCTACCGTCGATTACGTCATGCATGACACCACTGATGGGAAGCTATTTATTTATGCCAAAGATTCAATTGTCCGAATCAATTATATTTTAGCCAACGGAAAAACACAAGAAACCATTCATCATTTGAATAAGCAAAAAATGCTGTCGCTCATAGAAATTGATGGTCTTTATTTCGCAATTCAAATTAAAGATACCGCTCGTGAACAAGCCAGTTATGCAATACGTAAAAAGTGGAAATGGGAGCAAATTTCAGGGCTTCGCTGTAGAGAAGCCGCAGTGGACTTCGAGACCATCCAATATCCACTCTATTTTTGCAAAAGTATTCCTGCAAAGTATTTTGTAGGGCTCAATGCTGGCTTTGGCCTACCGGTAATGGGCAAGATTCCGACAGAAAACGGCTATATGGCTTTTGAATTGCAAAAAATAGACTACCGTACCCCACCTCAAGCTCTCTTTTTGCCCGATAAAAAATACAAGGTAATGAGTCTTGATGCTTTTTTGCAAATGTCTAACGGACAATAACTTACAGAAATTCAATTCGAACTAACACCGGAGTGTTTATAGGTTTCCGTCTTGGCTTTTTTTCATGTACCTCTTTGCTGTATTTTCGTTAGATTAGACGCAATAGACTCATGGAAGAAAACGAATACATCCCTCAATCAAGTGCCAAGTCCTTTCAAGAAAAGGAAAGTGTCAACCCTTCTCCGAGAGCTAAGAAGGTTGTGGCAGAGCACATTACTAGCAAAGTCAAAGAGGAAAAAAAGGCCAGTAAAATTTCTGCGCCAAAAATGCGTTTTGACCTCACAAAAATCAAATTGGTTGCGGGTTCTATTCTTTCCTTAACGAGCATCTATTTATTGCTTGCCTGCATCTCTTATCTTTTTACTTGGAAACAAGATCAAGACCAACTACTCAACCAAGATTTTCTGGGCTATATCTTTAATAAAAATATTCCTGCTGCAGAAAATTGGTTAGGGAAATTTGGTGCCTGGAGCTCGCATCTTTTGATTTATAAAGGCTTTGGTCTCGGTGCTTTTGGATTGGTTTTCATATTCTTTTTACTGGGTGTCCGAATTTTATTCAATACAGCCCTATTGCCAATACGTCGCAGCATCAGCATCGCTGCATCTTATATCATTTGGGCCTCTCTCTTTCTCGGCTTTTTCAATAGCCAAGTAAGTTATGCTGGTGGAACTTTTGGATTTTATGTCAATGAATGGTTGCAACTAACGTTGGGTAGCTTTGGTGCACTCACCCTACACTTGGTTTCATTCTTTGTACTTACCACGCTTTTATTTAGCCCAAATTACAAGGCACTTTTTGACCGAATTTTTGGTAGCCATGATGACAACCAAGATCCTGCTCAATATTCAGATGATGCCGCCCCTTTCGATGACCTTTACGTGGTGAACACCATCAGAGAAGACCAGATCAAAGCCGACGACATCGCGCAAACGGTCCACTTTGATGATGACGACGACGTGTTTGAGCAAGAAAGCGAACTCATTGTGAGCATCAAAGAAGAAACACCTACTGAAGCACCCCATCAAGAAGATTTCAGTGAACTCACTGTTGAAACGCCCGCAGACCCTTCGCCACTCGAAGAAAATTCATTTGAAATAGAACTTGGTGAAGACCCAATTATTGAAACTGCGGAGGCTCCTATTGCTGCGGCTGTCGCTAGTGCACCGGCAATGAGTTTATCAGACGAAGAAAATATTGCCAAAAATTTAGTTCGTGAGTATGGCGAGTATGACCCAACCAAAGATTTGGAAGGCTACTTATTGCCGCCGCTCGAGCTCATGAAAGACTACACCTCCACAGGGGTTTCAGTGAGCAAAGAGGAGCTGGAAAGCAACAAAGATCGCATCGTCGAGACACTTTCTCACTACAAAATTGATATCGCCAAAATCAAAGCTACCGTTGGGCCTACCGTTACGCTTTATGAGATCGTACCCGCACCTGGTGTTCGTATTTCAAAAATTAAAAACCTAGAAGACGACATCGCATTAAGCTTATCCGCACTTGGTATTCGTATTATTGCCCCAATTCCTGGTAAAGGCACCATCGGTATAGAAGTTCCGAACTCTAATCCTGAAATGGTTTCAATGCGCTCGTTGATTGCCTCTGATAAATTCCAGCATTTTGATGGCGAATTACCCATTGTTATGGGGAAAACCATTACCAACGAAACCTATGTTTTTGACCTCACCAAAATGCCTCACCTTTTGGTGGCCGGGGCTACGGGACAAGGGAAGTCTGTAGGCTTGAATGCCATTTTGATTTCTATTTTATACAAAAAGCATCCGGCACAAGTCAAGTTCGTTCTAGTTGACCCTAAGAAAGTCGAACTCACGCTTTACAACAAAATTGAACGACACTTCTTGGCCAAATTGCCAGGTGAAGAAGATGCCATTATCACCGACACTTCAAAAGTGGTCAACACTTTGAATTCCTTGTGTATCGAAATGGATGAGCGCTATGAATTGCTCAAAGATGCCGGTGTAAGAACCATCAAAGAATACAATGCCAAATTTATTGGTCGCCGACTCAATCCTGAAAAAGGACACCGCTATTTGCCATACATCGTGGTGCTCATCGATGAGTTTGCTGACCTCATCATGACAGCTGGTAAAGAAGTAGAACATCCGATTGCAAGGATTGCGCAATTAGCTCGTGCTATCGGTATTCATTTGATCGTAGCAACCCAAAGGCCTTCGGTCAACGTAATTACCGGGATGATCAAAGCAAACTTCCCGGCACGCATTGCCTTCAGAGTTCTTTCAAAAATTGACTCACGCACCATTCTCGATGCCTCTGGCGCTGATCAATTAATTGGCCGAGGTGACATGCTGATTTCTACTGGTTCTGACATGAAGCGTTTGCAGTGTGGTTTTGTAGACACCCCAGAAGTAGAAGAAATTTGTAGCTTCATTGGCTCACAACGCGCTTATCCTGAAGCGCTATTATTGCCAGAATATATTCCGGAAGGAGCTGAAGGTGGAGGCGATTTTAACCTCGATGAAATGGACAACATGTTTGTAGATTCTGCTAGAATTGTGGTCATGAACCAACAGGGCTCAGCAAGTTTATTGCAACGCAAACTTAAGCTAGGCTACAACCGAGCAGGGCGCATTGTGGATCAACTTGAAGGCATGAATATCATCGGGCCCTTCCAAGGAAGCAAGGCCCGAGAAGTGTTGTTTTCTGATATCGAAAGCCTAGACGAATATTTAAGAGCTAAAGGACTTATTTAACCCTATTAAGCCCGAGCGCCTTCAATAAAAATTTTGGCAAGTGCTTTGGCGTCTTCCCTTGCTTAAGGTGGATATACCAGCCCCATTTTTTCATGACGGGTACTTTGTGGGTCTCGACAAATTCAATCCAGTAACCATCAGGGTCTTCAATGTAAGAAAAACGACCTGCGGCCTCCCCCATATCAAATGAGTTGGCTGAATCTACGGTAAATGGCGCGCCAAAGTCATCGCAACGGTTTTTGAGCGCGTCCATTCCTTGCACATCAAAACACAAATGAATAAAACCCCAATCTCCCCAAAAACGATTTTCGAAAATAGGTCTTGCGCTTTGTTCGCCTTTTAATTCGATTAATTCAACTTCGGTGATGCCGAGTAAGGCGCCGAAATAACCCAAGCGCACTTTAGGGTGCGTCAATAAAACTCTTCTAAACGCTTCAGTGCCTCTTGGCATAAAACTGTATTCAGACTGAACGCCTGAAACGTCATATACTTTTTGCTCATAAGCAAGTAAGTCTTGGTAAAATGGCAAACTTTTTTCCATGTCTGACACACCAATTACTGCACCTGCTACACCTCCACATTTTGAAGGATGTTTACTTGCTGCAAACCAAGATGCACCCTCCACAATTTGAAAATAATTTCCATTGGGGTCTTGCACAAAACAGGTCCAACGCCCTGCAGGATCTTGGAAGGCCTCGCTCACGTTTGCATCCATCGCTTTTAAATGGCGCTGGGTATGGAGCACATCGGCAGATTTAATCTTGCATATATATACACCTAAGTCGCCGAGCTGCACATCAAAATTGGCTTTTTCGGTATTTCTGGAAGTAAACTGCCAAATTTCAAAGCCGCCGCCACCAGCCATATTTAAGGCAAGTGTTGCGGTTCTATGCTGCACTTCTCCACCAGTATAGCGAGTCATTAATGGTGCCGGAGCAGCCTCTTCAAAAATTTTAACATCGAGCCCAAAAGCTTTGCGGTACCAAGCCCAAATTTCAGGAACATTAGGGACACCAATGCCCATTTGTTGAATGCCGTTGAGGTAGTAATTTGAATTCATAAGTTAGCGGATTGCGCGTTCATTAAATAATAAGTAACCAAAGCCCAATTGAAATTGAAAAGGCTGGGCATATTTTGGAAAATAATTAAGAGTTGCCCTCACTGGGCCAATTGGCGAATGATAAATAAAAGAACTAGATGCCAGTAGGCTGCGCCCTTTGAGGGGTTTGGCATAACTAAATGTGCCATCTTGGTTTTGTTGCAATTGAATAATTGGCAAAAAGGCATAGGCATCTAATCTGATGTCTATATTTTTAAATGGACTCAGAATCCATTGTGTACCGCCACATACATATTGCGTAGAACGATAAGGCGCTATAAAATAGGCTTCTAGGTCCGGAAGCACGTTTAAACCTGGCAAGGCAAGCATACTAGCGGTGTAATTTGCAAATAAGGACTGGCTATTGAGCACCGACTTCAAATGAAACCCAACACTTAAAAAGCGCTTTTTCTCGAAGGGGAAGCTCAATAATTCCATTTGTAAACTCAGCCAGCGATGCGACTTTTGAACCGTATCATTTAAAATCGAGGTCGAACCTGGGTATGTTGTTTCTTCACCAAGAATATATCTGGCCTTGATTGAAATCAGGGTGCCGTCAGAAGCAAATTGTTTTCTATTCAGCGTATTTCTAGAGTATTCCAACGAGAAAGATTCTCCATAAAACGTAGTGTAATCTGCCGTATCTTCTTTTGTGAAAGTAGAAGTTTGATAGTATTGATCATCCAGGTAAAAATATCGTGCATTAGCTGTGAGTTTGCTATGAGATCCTAATGGCAATTTGAGCTGTATACCCGCATAACTTTCATTTTGAATCAAATAAGAAGGCTTTACATCTTCAAAAAAGGTTGCAAAACTTCTGAAGTAATCCCAGCGGTTAAGCGTAAAATAGGCTGAAACAGAAAAGGGTACTCTGCCCGGAAGGTTTAATTCGTATTGCGTTTTAACGGATCCGTAAAATTTACCAAAATAAGAATTCGCCGAAACTGTTTGACCCACTCTCCCCATCTGACGATAGGCTAATGACAAAAATCCTGTATTGATGGCTCTTGATGAATACATGCCGCCAAAGTCGATGCGAAACGCATTGGACTTATGCACCTTTAATCTGAGCGCGAGTGTTTCATTGTTTTGCTTCACAAAAGTAGGATAGGCAAAGCCCAGGTAAGGTGCCGCCATAGCTCGGTAATATCTCTTCTCAAGCAAAGCACTATCGAGAATGTACTTTTTCTGTTTAGGTAAAATCGATTTACTCACAAAGCGCAAGTCTTGCTTTTTGTCTGAATAAGCTTGAACCGAACTTACCCGAATCGGGAGCAATGCAGATTGAAAAGTCTTTCTTTTTTGGCTCAATTCATTTGTGTTAGCCTGAACACCCACAAGATTTTGAATGCTTTCAATTTGTGCAGTGGTGGCAAGATAGCCATCGGCAATGGCTTGTTTAACTGCTTCAAAATCAAAGGTACCGACCTTTGTATTTGGCTCGATGATGATGCCTTCTGTGCAGGGTAAATTATAATTGGTTGGGGTGGTCATCATACTGGTCAGTAAACCAATAAAATCTCTTTCTGAAACCGGAGCTAAATTTTTTGAAACATTACTACCAATAATTACATCGGGATGAAAATCGTTATATAAAACATCGATCGGAAAATTGTTATACAGCCCCCCATCGAAATACAAAACGTCGTCAATTCGGATTGGATTGAGGTAGAGTGGAAAGGTCATGGAAGCACGCACTGCTTGATTGAGTTTCCCTTTTGAAAAAGTAACGCTTTCTTTGGTTTCAACTGCAGAGGCTACACAACGAAACGGAATAAATAAACGATTGAAATCTTCTCCTACACTGGCACTAGTTCTGCCAAATATTTTCAGCATTTCAAAATCAAAATAGGTAGGATCCACAAACGCCAGCGGTAAAGATTTACTTATGATGCTATCTTGAGAAAGCGAAAAATTGAACATGGATGCTTGTTGGTCTTCCTGATAGAAGAAAAATTGTTTGTCGAGTTCTTTCTGCCCCATAGCCATGAGCTGAAAAGCGTCTGAAAGCACATAGGCTTCTATTTCTTCTGGTGAATAACCTGAAGCGTACATAGCACCAACCAAAGCACCCGCAGAAGTACCAACAATAAAATCGATAGGGATGTGATTTTCTTCGAGCGCTTTGAGCACACCAACATGCGCAACACCTGAAGCGCCACCGCCACTTAGCACCACACCAACCGTTGGGCGAACTTGTGCAAACAGAGAATGACTAAAAAAAAGGAGTAAAAAGCAGAGGTTGGTCTTTAACAAATTCGTTCTTTTGTACAAATTTAACGAATCCCAAAAGAATGCATTCAAAAGAACAAACCAAAAAAGACGAATTACTCATCACTTTGAAGTGCTTTTTTGGCTTTGAAGAAGTACTAGCCGATGAACTAAAAGAACTCGGTTATCCAGATGCTGAATTATTAAATAGAGCCGTAAGGATCAAAGGAACTTGGGCAGACGTCTATAAACTCAACTTATATATTCGTTGTGCCATCTCTGTTCTGGTAGAAATTGATCGTTTTTATATTCAAAGCGAAGAAGATCTTTACAAACGTTGCTCCAAAATCAAATGGACTGAGCTTTTTGACATCAACAAAACTTTTGCAGTAAAAGGGGCGGTATTCTCCCCTATTTTTAAAAATACGCATTATCCGTTTTTATTAGTAAAGGATGCTATAGTTGACCAATTCAAGGAAAAATTTGACGAAAGACCCAACATTGACCTCAAAAAACCAAGCATTCTATTCGACCTATATGTTAAAGATCGCGAAGTAACAATTTCTGTCAATACTAGTGGCTTACCCTTGTTTCAACGTGGGTATCGTGAATCGGTTGGCTCCGCACCACTCAACGAAGTAGTGGCTGCAAGTCTTATTAGGCTTTCAGGCTGGGACCGCAAGCAAACTTTCGTGGATCCATTTTGTGGCTCGGGCACCTTATTGATTGAGGCCGCACTATTAGCTACCGGCATTCCGAGTAATATCGAAAGACAGCATTACGCTTTCAAAAGCCTGAAAAATTTCGATGCAGAGCTTTGGCAAGAAATTTATGAAAATGCGCCGCGCATTGTCAGAAGCTTGCCTTGTCAGATCATTGGAGGGGATCATTCTGACGATATGGTCCTCAAAACCAAAAGAAATCTCAGAGGATTTTCATTTGGACGTTTTGTCGAGGTGCAACCTTGTTCTTTTGAAAAAATCAAAGTAGAAGCCCCAGTATTTGTCTTGACGAATCCACCCTATGACCAACGTATTTCGGCAGATGTAGCTACACTTTACGAACAAATTGGCAATTGGCTCAAGCACGACCTCACGGACTCAAAAGCTTGGATTATTAGTGCCAGCGAAGAAGGTCTCAAAAGTGTTGGACTAAAGCCAAGTAAAAAATACAAAGTATTCAACGGTGACCTCGAGTGCGGTTTCAGATGCTATGAAACCTATTCGGGATCCAAAAGAAATGGCAACGAAAATACGGACAGCGAGTAGCATTTAAGCACATAAAAAAAGGGGCGGTAAAACCGCCCCTTTTTTTATGCTTTGTAAATTATCTTTTCTCAATCGGAACGTAGCTACGATTGGTATGACCTGTATAGATTTGACGCGGACGACCAATAGGCTCTTTGTTTTCTGTCATTTCTTTCCATTGAGCAATCCAACCCGGTAGACGTCCAATAGCAAACATTACGGTAAACATCTCGGTTGGGATACCTAACGCTTTGTAGATGATGCCAGAATAGAAGTCTACGTTTGGATATAAGTTGCGCGCTTTGAAGTATTCGTCTTCTAGGGCATATTTCTCTAATTTTTTTGCGATGTCGAGAAGTGGGTCATTGACACCTAGTTTTTCTAAGACGTCGTCACATGCTTTTTTGATGATTTTAGCACGCGGGTCAAAGTTTTTGTAAACGCGGTGACCAAAGCCCATGAGTCTGAATGGATCTTCTTTATCTTTTGCTTTAGCAACCCATTTGTCTACATTTCCTCCGTCGGCATGAATGCGCTCTAGCATTTCAATTACTTCTTGGTTGGCACCACCGTGAAGCGGACCCCAAAGTGCCGAAATTCCGGCAGAAACTGAAGAGTAAAGATTTGCATTTGAAGAACCTACAATTCTTACGGTTGAAGTTGAACAGTTTTGCTCGTGGTCAGCGTGAAGAATAAGAAGTTTGTTAAGTGCGTCAATGACAACAGGGTCTACGTGGTAGTCTTGTGTTGGCATGGCAAACATCATGTAAAGGAAATTCTTGCAGTAGTCATACTCGTTGCGCGGATACATGAATGGATGGCGAATGAGGTTTTTGTATGACCATGCTGCCAATGTTGGCAATTTCGCTAATAAGCGATGAATCGTTAAATTTTTAGCCTCTGGGCTTCTGTTTGGATCTAAAGACTCTGGGTAGAAAGTTGCCAATGAAGCCACCATAGAAGAAAGCACGCCCATTGGATGCGCTTTTGAAGGGTAGGCTTCAAAAAACTGCTTCATGTCTTCGTGTACCAAAGTATGCTTGCAAATACTATCTTGGAATGAATTCAGTTCTTGCTGAGTTGGCAAATTGCCATAAATCAAAAGGTAAGCAACCTCGATGAAGCTCGCTTTTTCTGCTAACTCTTCAATAGAATAACCGCGGTAATGAAGAATTCCTTCTTCACCATCTAAATAGGTAATTGCACTTTTGGTAGCTCCAGTGTTTTTATAACCGGTGTCTAGGGTAATATAACCCGAAAGATCGCGGAGTTTAGAGATATCTATTGCTTTTTCATTTTCAGAACCGACAATGACCGGAAGTTCGTAAACTTTACCGTCAAGTTCTATTTTGGCTGTTTCACTCATTTTGATGGATGTATATGCGTTTGATAATTGCGTGCCTAAATTACAAAAGAAAGTCTAGATTTTTGTCAAACTTCTCAACAAAAAACATTCCAAACCTAATATTGTTTAGAGCTCCTTCTCTATGTAGTTCAAAATCATTTCAAAAAGGTGGTTTCTTGTATTGCCACCATAGATGCCATGATTTTTATTCGGATAGATAAAAAGATCGAATTGTTTGTTGGCTTTTACTAGCGCAGTAATCATTTCCATTGTGTTCTGATAATGCACGTTGTCATCGGCTGAACCATGAATTAAAAAATACTTTCCTTGTAGGTCATTGGCAAAGTTGATCGGTGAATTTTCGTCATAGCCTTTGGCATTTTCTTGAGGAGTGCGTAAAAAACGCTCTGTATAAATGTTGTCGTAAAAACGCCAATTGGTAACTGGAGCAACCGCAATACCGACTTTAAACAAACCATTTCCTTTGGTCATGGCAAGGGATGACATAAAGCCACCAAAACTCCACCCCATAATACCGAGGCGCGTAGGGTCAACATCAGGTCTTTTAGAAAATTCTTTTGTTGCATTGATGATATCTTCAATTTCTAAATGACCCAATTGCATATAGGTTGCTTTTTTGAATTCAGCCCCTCTATATTGTGTACCTCGCGGATCAATAGAAAGCACCATGTAGCCTTTTTGAGCGAGTAATTGATGAAAGAAGAAATCGTTGCCATCCCAAGCATCTAGCACTTCGTTATGCCCCGGCCCGCCGTAAACATTTACGAAAACTGGATACTTTTTAGCAGGATCATAGTTTTGCGGCAATATCAATGACGCATTAAGCGTGACTTCTGAAGTTTGAATGGTTAAGAAAGATCGCTTACTCAACCTTTCATTTTTCATTTTATTAACAAGGGCTGCGTTATCCTGGAGGATTTTGATTGTCTGGCCGTTTACTGCTTTAAGTTGACTTACAGGAGGCGTGTTTCCATTTGAATAGGTATGAATGTAATATTTCATGCCATTTAAAAACTCAGCCTGATGATAACCTAGTTCAGGACTTAACAATTGCTTATTTGAACCATCGAGTTGAATCGAATAAATCGATTTATAGATAGCGCCAGGTTCAGCACTAGCATAAAAAATTGTGTTTGTAGACTGATTGATTCCTAAGAATTCAATGACATCCCAATTTCCAGAAGTAATTGACCGCACCTTTCCATCAAAACCAATCTGGTAAATATGATTGAAACCGGATTGTTCGCTGCAGCGCAACATAGATGCACCGTCCGAGAGAATACTTAAATTGTCGTCTACCTCTACATATGTGTTGGATTTTTCTTGGTAGAATAGTTTTTTTGTGACTTGTTTGCCTTTACAATCAATGAGCCAATAATTGAGTTCATTTTGATGGCGGTTCATGGTTTGTACCACCAATTGATTGCTAGTTGTGGACCAATTGAGTCTTGGAATATATTCGTATGCCCCTAAATCAATTTGGCTGATTTTACCCGTTTCTACTTGCATTAAATGCAGCGTAACAAGCGAATTTTTTTCGCCAGCTTTAGGGTACTTATAGGTGTATTGCTCTGGATACAGCTCTCCATACATGGCCATTTGAAATTCAGGCACTTCTCTTTCGTCAAACTTTAAGAAGGCGATGTTTTTACTATCCGCAGACCAGCCATAGGCTTTTGTAATTGCAAATTCTTCTTCATAAACCCAATCAGTAGTTCCGTTGATGATTTTATTGCGCTTGCCATCTTGGGTCATTTTTCTAACCTTACCCGTTCTAAGGTCTTTTACAAAAAGGTCGTTGCCGTGGATAAAAGATACTTTGTTGCCATCAGGGCTATACTCTGCCAAGGTTTGAGGTGTATGCACTTCATCGAGCGCCTCTAATTTTTGAGATTTGATGTCATACAAAAAGTAGAATGCTTCAAAACTTCTGCGATAGATTGCTTTGGTGGCTGTCCAGATCAAGATTTTTTCTTCATTGGCATTGAAATCAAATCCTTCAACTGCAATTGGAATGCTATTCCAAACCAATTTTTCTTTTGGAACAAGTACGATTTGCTTTTCTAGTGTTTGGGCATTTATTGGATTAGAGACAATTGAACCCTCTGTACTGATTGAAACATAGTGTTCGCCATCATTCATGGCCTGAATGCTACCCGTACCCTTTGCTGAAAACTCATAATTTTTCCAGATGCGTGCAATACTGAGGTCTTGCGCATTAGAAGAAAAGCAAAGCGCAGTTAGCGTAATAAAGAAGGTAAAAAATCTCATTATTCTATTTTTAAGGCTCTAAGTTAAGCAGTTTGTGATTGTAGCTGAACATTATCCTTAACTTTTTAATAATTTAGATTTCTTCTCTTTTTTTTATTTTTCACTGAAAACATTTAAATTTGTGTCAACTTTTTATGATCTCCTTGAAGCTCATTTGTGCAGCCGAAACCATAAGAAGTTAAGATATTTTCAAGTCTGATAATCAGTCGCTTAAATTTAAACTCATGAAGCAAACACTACTTTTATTTTGTTTAGCAGTAATTACAAATGCTTTTGCACAAAACACTTGCAACGAATTATTCATCTCAGAATATGTTGAAGGATGGTCAAACAATAAAGCATTAGAAATCTACAACCCGACCAATAATGCAATTGATTTATCAGGCTATTTTGTGAGTCGTTATTCAAATGGTGCCACTACAGCAACTGTTGCAAACTCTGTTCAACTCAACGGTACGATCCCTGCCAAAGGTGTTTATGTAGCTGTTCTTGAAAAACTGGACCCTAACGGTACTGGTCAAGAAGCCCCAGTATGGGATTCTCTTCAAGCCAGAGCCGATGGTTTTTATTGCCCGGTTTACAACACCACAAATGCATTTTATTGGAATGGAAACGACGCTATTCTTTTAGCAAAAGGCACCCTTCCTGCTTCGGCAACAACTGTTATCAATGCAACCAACGTTACCGGCTTTGCCATTGTTGACGTTTTCGGTAAAATCGGCGAAAACCCAGCAAACGAAACCGGAACTGCTTCAGGTAATGACGGTGCGTGGTCAACACAATTCCCATACAGTACTGGTCTTGGTGTTTTGATCACCAAAGATCACGGCATGATCCGCAAGGCAAATATCCTTAAAGGTCAAGTATCAAACCCTTCTTTCTTTGATCCACTTTTAGAGTGGGATAGCATTCCTGCAGTAGTAGTTAGACTAGACGCCAACGGCGACACCCTTTTCGGAACTTCAGGGAATCCTATCTTAGATGGTAACTGGTCTTCTTTAGGAAGCCATGTTTGCGACTGTAACTCAATCTCAGTAAAAGAAACTGCAAAATTTGCGCCTAGTGTATATCCAAACCCAAGCAACGGCTTAGTTTATGTAAAAACACAAAACGAAGTACGTAAAATTCAAGTAGTTTCGGCACTTGGACAGGCTGTAAAAGATATTCAGGTTGCTCCTACTCAAGGTCTTGCCGAAATCGATTTAAGTGCTCTACAAGGCGTTTATTTCTTGCGTCTTACCCTTACCAACGGAGAACAAACCTTACACAAGGTTATCATTCGCTAATCCATGCGCTCTCTTTTATTGTTTTTGCTTGGTGCTTTCATTAGTATTCAAGCGCTTGCTCAAGAAACGGGCTCAATTCTTGGTGTAGCCACCATGAATCCAGGTGACTCTCCAGTTGCGGGTGCAAAAATCACCCTACTTACTGCTCAAAAAGTATATGCAAGAGTAGCCACCAACGAAGCAGGTAAATATGCATTTCAAAATGTTCCTTACGGGAAATATGAAATCGTTTTTACGCTTCCGCTACAAGACACCTTGCGCTACTCTTTAACGCTCAATAAGCCAAGCATTTCTCAAGATTTCAGCATCGGTGAAACCCAAGAGGTTAAAGAAATTAGAGTAATTGGCAACTTAGTAAAAGGGCAAAATGTACCCGTTGCCGTTACAAAAATTGACACCAAAAAAATCACTGAAGAACTTGCTTCGAGAGATTTGCCTATGCTACTCAATGGTACGGCTGGTGTTTACGCAACCACACAAGGTGGTGGCGATGGCGATGCGCGCATCAACGTGCGTGGTTTTGACCAAAGAAACGTCGGCGTCATGATCGATGGCGTACCCGTGAACGACATGGAAAATGGTGCTGTTTACTGGTCCAACTGGTTTGGTCTTGACGCAATCACTGCACAAATGCAAGTTCAAAGAGGTCTAGGCGCAACAAAAATTGCCATGCCTTCTATTGGCGGCACCATCAATATCATTACACAAGGAGTCGGGACCAAAAAAGGCGGTTCTTTTAAACAAGAATATGCCACCGGTAACTTTTTACGCAGCTCTTTATCTTACAACACCGGCATGACTAAATCCGGCTGGGGTTTAACGTTCTCAGGCTCCTACAAACAAGGGCAAGGTTGGGTAGATGGCACGCCTACTCAAGGCTATTTTGGCTATGCTAAAATTTCCAAAAGATTAAACAACCACCTCGTCACCCTTTCGGCTTTTGCTGCCCCGCAAAAACATGGCCAAAGATCCTATAATCAAGCCATTCAATATTGGGATTCGAATCGCGCTCAAGAATTAGGTGTTCCATACGACTCTACCCTAATTTTAAATGACCGCGGCATTCGTTACAATCAACATTATGGTTACATCACCAATGAAGATGGTGAAAAAGAATTTCTGAGCGAAAAACTCAACTTCTACAATAAACCTCAAGTTACGCTCAAAGATTTTTGGTCGGTCAACGATAAATTAGACATCTCAAACCTCGCTTACCTCTCTATCGGAAGAGGTGGAGGAACCAGCATTTTTAATTCATCTGCTGTATTAAGAGATTCTAACATGACCATCAATTGGGATCAAATGGTAACAGAAAATACCGTGAATTCACTTTTTGGAACACCTAATATTGACCCCATTTATTCACCTACAGAAATCAAAGCAAGCCAGATTTTGTTAGCCAGCATGAACAACCATTTTTGGCTGGGTTATCTTGGGCAATTCAACTATCAATACAACAAAAAAGTTGCGCTTTCGGGTGGTCTAGATTACCGCTACTATGAAGGAAGACACTATCAAGTCATCACAAATCTATTAGGTGCCGATTACTTTGTAAGCACCGCCAATTTCAATGATGCTAACCCCATGATGCGCGTCGGTGATAAAATCGCCAAAAATACTTTTAATGCTGACCGTAGCGGACTCGTTCAATACGCAGGTTTGTTTGGACAGGTAGAATATTCAGGTGACAACTTCAATTGGTTTGTCAACTTGTCAACCATTGTAAACGGTTACAAAGGCGTAGATTACTTCCAAAGAAAAGCGCTCGATTTAGGCGACACCGTTCTTAGAATTGGTGCACTTGACACTATTGTTTATAATGGTGTTTCCTATGATGCCAGCTCTCCAGGTTTAGAATACTATTCTACAGCTTGGAAATATATTCCTGGAATCACTTTAAAATCAGGGGTAAGTTATAAACTCAACAAGTACCAAGACATCTACTGCAACTTAGGCTACCTCAATCGCACTCCACAATTTTCTAATGTAATTGACAACAATACAAACGCATTTTTTGGAGAAATTACCAATGAAATCATTTACGCTGCTGAAGGTGGTTATCATTATACGAACAAGCATTTTGGCGTCAACTACAACGCCTACTTCACCAACTGGAAAAACAAACCTTTTCCTTATGGCGTAGCCGTTCCTGACCCCAATGACCCTACCGAATTTATTCGCGTCAATATCAATGGTATGGATGCCATTCATACAGGTCAAGAACTTGACATCGCCTGGGAAATATCGCCAAAACTCTCTTTTGAGTTTATGGTCTCTATCGGAAACTGGATCTGGAATTCTAGCAAAACCGTTTTAATTCCTCAATACGATTCTTTAGAATTTACCTTCGATGCAAAAGGAGTGCATGTAGGCGACGCCGCTCAAACAGCCATGGCTACCTCCTTGCGCTATGAGCCTATTAAAAATGGCTACATCAAAATTCAAGGACAGTTTTTTGACCGCTATTATGCCAATTTTGATCCTTTTACCTTACAAGGAGCCAATGCCGGCAAAGATTCTTGGAAAATTCCTTCTTATTCGCTTATCAATGTATTTGCAGGTTACCGCTACAAAAAAGTAAGTATCGGTGGAGCAATTACCAATCTATTAAACACCACATTTATCTCAGATGCCACTAACAACGCCAATGGCATCTATGATCAATTCAACGCGCAATCAGCAACCGTAATGTTTGGTCAAGGGCTGCGTTTCAATCTTAACTTAGCAATTCAATTCTAACTATGAAAAAACTATTATTTAGTCTAGCAGTATGTTGCCTTGGTGGGCAATTATCTGCACAAACCATTGAACAGGTGCGCAACCTCGGCATTGGTCAAACCGTAACCGTAAAAGGTGTGGTTACCAATGGTAGTGAACTTGGCCCTATTCGTTATATTCAAGATGGTACCGCTGGTATTGGTTGCTACGGCACTAACCTTGCGAGTGTCCAAAAAGGAGATTCAATCACAGCTGTAGGGGTGCTTTTTGAATTCAATGGCTTACTCGAACTTTCTCCGACAAACTCTTATACCAATCACGGTGCAGCAGTAGTACAACCTGTAGCACAAGTCATTCCAATTCCTAGTGCAGGAGAACCTTTAGAAGGTCAATTGGTTCGTTTTGACAACGTTACATTTGTACAAACCGGAAGTTTTGCTACCGGAAACAGCACCGTTCAAATCACCGACGGTACAAATACCTTTGATGTCCGTATCAACGGAACTACCAACATCGATGGTTCTGCAATTCCGTCCGGCCCAATTAGTATCATTGGTATTTTAGGTCAATACGTGAGCAACTATCAATTGATCCCAAGAAGTACTCAGGATATTTTTACCTACGTTGCGCCTGCACGTGAAATCAATGTAAAAATCAACGGTAACAACATCCTTACCGGAGATACCTATGTTGTAGGCACAGCAGCCAACACCACCATTACAATTGAAAACTACGGAGTACAAAACCTTACTGTTTCTGGCGCTACATTTAGCGGAACCAATGCGGCAGATTATGCATGTAATGCAAACGTTGTAGTAGCAGGTAACAGCACACAAAACGTAACTTTAAACTTTACTCCTGGGGGTGCAGGATCTCGTTTGGCAACGCTTTCTATTGCCAACGATGACAACGATGAAAATCCATACATCATCAACCTCTACGGAATCGGTACTAACAATTTAGCTACTGAACCGGCTACCAACCCAACTGGCCTTACTTTCCCAGTTGTAAAACCCTACACAATTGCTGGTGAATATACAGCAACCACTGCAGAAAACTACCTCGTACTATGGAGAGCTGGCAGCCCTGTTGCTGGTTTGCCAATCGACGGTACTACTTACAAAAGAGGTGATGCAATCGGTAATGCAAAAGTGGCATACGTAGGTTCAGGAACTGCATTTACTCCGCGTCATATCGATGCCAACACAGACTACTTTTTTGCAGTTTACGCATTCAACGGACCAAGTGGTTACCAAAATTACAAAACAACCAATCCTGCAACTGGCAACGTTACAAGCCAAGGTGAGCAAATTGGAAATTACTACAACGGAATCCAATCCGGAGCTTCTTCTTTCCTTTCTGACTTGAGCGCATTAATTAATCCGCACACTTCAATTAGTTATTACAACTACTTGACTACCATGATGACACAATACGAAGTGCGCGACACCACAAATGGTCAGTCATTTGTACAATGTGTTTACTCTGGTGAAAGAAAAGTATTCCAAGATCCATTTACCTGGACAGCTGTAGGTTACTCTAGAGAGCACTCTTATTGCCACTCTTGGATGCCAACAAACCCTTGCGATAACCCAGAGCAACCAGAATACAATGACCAACATAACCTTTGGCCAACCAACCTTCAACAAGCCAATACACCAAGAAGTAACTTACCTTTAATGGATATCGACGGAAATGTTGTATTTACTTATTTAGGTTGTAAAGTCGGGTATGCCGGAAATCAATTGGCATTTGAACCAAGACCTGAGCAAAAAGGAAATGCTGCACGCTCGATCTTCTATATGGCAACTTGCTACAACGGACAACTTGGTAACAACTGGCAATTGCCAGCAAACCAAAGTCAAGAAACTTTGAAAACATGGCATTTCAATGACCTTCCAGACAACTACGAAATTGCTCGTCATGAATACGTTTATACCCTTCAAGGGAACAGAAACCCATACATTGACTCAGCTTATTTTGCATGTCATGTGAACTTCTCTAACATGAGTTACCTAGCTTGTGACATGGGCGTGGCTCAACAACTAGATGTAAACTTCTCAGTTTTCCCAGTTCCAGCCACTGCAAAACTTTATGCGCAAGTAAATGGTCTTGATATCATCGCTTACCAAATTACTGATATCCAAGGTAGAACTATCGCAGCTGACAACAATACAAAATTACCTGTATTAGAGTACAATACTACTGAACTCAAGTCAGGCGTTTACTACCTCAACGTAGAAACAGCTTACGGTTCTGTAAAACGCGAGTTTATCATTGAATAATCATTGCTATTCAAATAAAAAAGGCGAGCCTAACAGCTCGCCTTTTTTTATGTATAAATTTAATTAATGACCGCTGAGCGGAAAATGCGCAAACATTACGATTCTTTCATTGTTTCAATGTTTCAAAAATATTCATCGAAAAACTCTTTGAAACATGAAATTTATCTTTACCCTTCTGCTCATTTTCGTATCTACCAAATCACTAATCGCGCAAACCAATGTAGCAGGTGGTATTTATCAAAACACGACTTGGACTGTTGCAAATAGTCCATACATCATGACTGGTTCAATGGTAGTATTCCCAGGAGTGACGTTGACAATTGAGCCTGGTGTCATTATCAAGGTTACTCCGGACTACTCATTCAATACAGGCAATTTTCGATATCTTGAAATCCGAGGATCATTAATTGCAATTGGAACAGATGCAAATCCAATTATTTTTACAACGGATGAAGCCACGCCGTTTCAAACACAGACTTGGCATGGCATCAACATTAAAGGATCTCAAGGTGGCAATGTTCAAATGGATCGCTTTCACCTAGAAAGAAGCTGGTATGGGATTTATAATGATATTACACAACCTGGTGTTAGCTATAATTGGACCAATTGCCATTTTAAGAACAATAATTACGCTGTCCAGTTAAATGCGGACATGGTCTATCAAGGTTGTCTCTTCCAAGAGAATGGAGTGGGTCAAGCAGCACAAATTTCATACGGTTCTTTAACCGCAAATAATTGTCAGTTCATCGATAACTTTTGTTCCTTTACTTGGTCCAATTTTATTAGTGTTTCCAACAGTTTATTTCAAGGCAATGGAAATAATATTGTGGGTTCACCAGGAATGATCAGCAATTGTCAATTTATCAATAATGATTTTGGAATAACGGAAGGATTTGGGCACACGATCCAAAATTGCCTTTTCCAAGGAAATGGGATTGCCGTCGAAAATACAGGGTCATGTAACATCGACAATTGCAGCTTTGAAAACAACAATATTGCAGTGAAACTCGGAGACAATAGCATTCTAACAAATAATTCGATCAATAATAACGAGGTAGGCGTTGCTGTTTTGGCCTATTCTCCTAACTCTACGCTCATTGAAAACAATACGATTTGTTATAATACTGAATTCAATCTCCAAAACCTTACTGACAAAAATTTCCAGGTCAATGCCAATTGTTTTTGCTCCCAAGATTCTAGCTATATCGAAAACCTGATTCTTGATGGCTATGATGACATCACCAAAGGATTAGTCAATTATGCAATTTTCGATGATTCTTGTTCAAATATTCTTGATTACATCGTAAAAATCAATTTAGATGGTGGAGTTGGGATCACTGAACTCAATAATGGAGCATGGAAGCTAAAAGGTCAAGATGCCGATTTCATATACATTGAAAATCATAACGCATTGTATTTAGAATTATACAATGCGCTTGGTCAATTAGAAGCCAATTTTTCCTTAGCAAAAGGTTATAACCGTATCTCAATCAATCAAATGCCGAGCGGTATATACTTTTTAAAAAACCAAAATGGCAGAACTCAAAAAGTGATTATTTAAAAGCTTACATCCACTTGGCCGCAAACTGATTGAAGTCTGCACGGATGGTTGCGAAATTCTTTTCGAAATATCCCATGAAATCAGCTTCTGCATCATGGTTTTCAACTTTGCGGTGATCAACGGCAACTGGATTGTGATTGATTTCCTTTACTAAATCTCCTTCGTTGGCTCGAATATTGTGGCTGAGTTCATCGATTGAATTGCGTTGGATGAGGAATTGATTTTGAAAATGTTCTACCTCTTTTAAAAAGTTAGCATCGTTGTTTTTTCTAGTGAGTTCCTCTAATCTTTCTCCTAGAATGTGCACTTCCTCTTTGTAGAAATCTAATCTTTTCAGCCAATCTTGGTTTTCCGTGTGCTGATCGTAAATGAATGTTTTTTCTGTCATGGTGTTGAATTTTAAACAAAGTTCAACAAAGTGAGCCTTTGTAAACATGACAGAGGTCAATTCCTAACTTGATTCTTTTTCAAATTATTATCTTTGCATCCTATTTATATATTATGTCTACAACTCCAGTTCGCGTTCGCTTTGCACCATCTCCTACAGGCCCACTTCACATGGGTGGAGTTCGCACTGCACTTTACAATTACCTGTTTGCTAAAAAACACAACGGTACTTTCCTCATTCGTATTGAAGATACCGACCAAACGCGTTTCGTACCCGGAGCTCAAGATTATATTATGGATGCCCTCCAATGGTGTGGCATCATGCCAACTGAAGGCCCTGGCTTGGGTGGAAATTTTGGTCCTTATGTTCAATCTGAACGCAAGGAAATGTATAAACCCTATGCAGAGCAATTAGTTGCTGCAGACAAAGCCTATTATGCATTTGATAGCGCCGAAGACCTTGACCGCATGCGTGATCAAGCCAAAAATATGGGTATGCCTAATTGGCAATACAACAGCGTAACGCGCAACAGCATGCGCAACTCACTTACGCTTCCAAAATCTGAAGTCGAGCAACTTTTGGCCAACAACGAACCCTACGTGATTCGCATGAAAATGCCAAGAAATCAAGATGTGCGTTTTCATGACCTCATCCGTGGTTGGGTTGTGGTTAACACCAATAACCTAGACGATAAAGTTTTATTCAAAAGCGATGGCATGCCAACCTATCACCTCGCCAATATTGTCGATGACCACACGATGGCAATTAGCCATGTCATCCGCGGTGAAGAATGGCTGCCTTCAGCACCCCTGCATGTCTTGCTTTATGAAGCATTTGGTTGGGATTGCCCACAATTTGCTCACCTACCATTATTATTGCGCCCCGATGGCAACGGAAAACTATCAAAAAGAGACGGTGACCGCTTAGGTTTTCCGGTTTTCCCGACAAACTGGACTACCGCTGAAGGTGAATTATATTCAGGATACCGTGAGAACGGCTATCTGCCAGGAGCTTTTATTAATATGCTTGCCCTACTCGGCTGGAATCCAGGGACACCACAAGAGATTTTTACACTAGACGAATTAGTCGAGGCCTTTTCATTAGAGCGTGTCAGCAAAGCCGGCGCTAAATTTGATCCTGATAAAACAAAGTGGTTCCAACAACAATACCTCAGAACGCTTTCTGACCAAGAATTAGCCAATATGCTCCAAGAACAAGAAGGTATTGAGTTCAATTCAGAAAAATTGGCCACCATTTGTGGTCTCATGAAAGAACGCGCCACTTTTGCGAAAGATATCCTAACAGAAGGCGCCTATTTATTAGCGCGTCCGGAGCAATTTGATGCAGAAACCATCAAAAAACGCTGGAAACCAGAAACTACTGGTTTCATCCAAGAATTCAAAGAAATCTTAGCCAACATTCAAGATTTTACTGCTGAAAACATTGAAACCGCCTTTAAATCATTTTTAGAAGCCAAACAAGTTGGCATTGGCGCTGTTCTTTTGCCTTACCGACTCACACTAACAGGTGTTGGTGCAGGCCCTGGAATGTTTGAAATTTCTGCATTTTTGGGCAAAGAAGAAGTCATTGCTCGTTTGGGGCTTGGCCTAGAAACAATTGAAAAAATTGTCAATGAAACAGCTAATTGAGGTTAACGGCATTCAGCTTTATGCTTTTCATGGCTGCCTAGAAGAAGAAGGAAGAATTGGCGGAAATTACGTCGTTGACATCCGCCTTACTACAGACTTTAGTGCTGCCTCAATATCCGATGACCTCAATCAAACTGTTGACTACGTTGACATCAATCGAATTGTTACTGAAGAAATGGCTATTCGATCTAAACTCATTGAACACGTCGGACAACGCATTAGCCAACGCATATTTAACGAACTCAAAGGCATTGATGAATTGCGCGTTAAAATCACCAAATTGTGCCCCCCAATCAATGGTGACGTTCAAAGTGTAGCCATCATCATTGAATCGGTAGCAGCCGATTATTAAGAACCTTTAACAGCCGATTAAACGAGCAGTAGCTTATTTTTTAAAGCTGCTCTAAAAAAGTTAGTAGCTGAGCCAAGGCTCTTGCTCGATGACTATATTGATTTTTCTCAGAAAGTTCCATCTGGGCAAAAGTTCTATCCAAACCTTCTGGTTCAAATATTGGGTCATAGCCAAATCCATGCTCACCTCTGGCTTGCTCTGCTATTCTTCCACTTACAATTCCAGTAAATTGCAAAACCTGCTTTTCATCGTGGTAAGTGATCACCGTTTTAAATTGAGCACTGCGATCCGTATGTGCTTTTAATTTGAACTGCAATAAATCCATATTGGCCTGATCTGAGCGTGCTGGACCGGCATAACGGGCTGAATGCACGCCAGGCTCTCCATTTAGCGCACTAACTTCTAGACCGGTGTCGTCTGCGAAACAAGGCAAGCCATATTTTTGAAAGACCCATTTTGCTTTGAAAGCCGAATTCCCTTCGATGGTAGGTTCATTTTCAGGGATGTCTTCTTGTTGGCCTAAGTCATATAAATTGACCAAAGTGATTCCGTGCGGAAGCAGCGATCTAATTTCTTCTGTTTTCTTTTGATTTTGGCTCGCAAAAATGATTTTCATAATTAAAAATAAGAAATATAGGATAAATGTATTTTCCCTGCCCGCAACTGATAGGCTTCACCCCAATTGGCTCCAATGGCATAATTAAGCCGCAGCATTCCGTTTTTACTTCCTACCGCTAAACCAACACCGACAGCATTTACCACATTTAAATGTGTAGAAATCATTCGATTTTGATAGGTTGCCCAATCGGTAAAAACCGAAAAATAAGCGTACTCATCGACGATAAAGCGGTATTCGAGTCCAGAGAATAAAAAACCAGATGCAAAGAAGGCCTCCTCATTGAAACCACGCATTCGGTCAAGGCCGCCAAATCGGTACAACTCATTTCTGAAAAGTGAATCTGAATAAATAGCGGAGAGTTGTTGCTGAAACAACAGCGTGTGTCTGGGCGCTAATAAAAAATACTGCTGCTGGCTCACCTGGAAACGGATCGTGAGTAATTCTGTGGCACTCTTCTTCGATCCGACTAAGAATTGACTATGAAAAACCTGACCTTTACTTGGGTTAAAAGCATGATTGAGCACCCGTCTTTGCATACCAAAACCATAAGATAAATTGCTAAAACTTTGAATTTGATTGGCTGCACCTTGAGCAATTGTACTCGAGCTCCAAAAATCAACTAAACCTAATACTTGCCAAGCTTTTGGCATTTGATATTGAACGCCCAATTGAGCTTTCAATTCAATAAAGGAAGTGTCTCTTTTGTACAACTTGAGCCCTGTTTGGATACCGTAAGCACTCGCCGCGATATAAGGCCAATTGAGTTGCATGTCGAGTTGCTGAGTACCCGGGGCAATGCTACGCCAATTCAAATTGAATTTTTCATTCTTTTGCCAAAAGTTCTGGAGATTGAGTTGGAGTTCACCTACCAACGCATTTTTCTGTGTGAGTGTATTGGGTTGCAAACCTAAAATCCCGGTTGCTGAACTTGCTTTGGCGCGTTCTAAGTAAATATAAATTTCTGCTTTTTCATCCTTGAGCAGCCACTCCGGATTGCGCAACATTTGGAACCCGGCTTGTTTTCCGAGTTGTTGCTGTGCCTGCAGTAATAGCCGTTCTGAAAAAGGTGCTCCATTTTCAATATGCAATAAGCGCGATAATACTTTTGGCGCAACAATACCCTCCGGCTTCACTACGAGGTCTCCAAAAAAAATTATTGGACCTTTATCAATAGTAATGGTTGCTTGCGGTTCTATAGCAGAAGGAATCTGTAAACTCACTTGAACAAAAGGAAAACCATTGTCTAGGTAAAATTGAATGCTATCCTGAATCAGGCTTTGAACTTGATTAGGTGTATAGAAATGCTGTTTTTTGGCATCAGCAATAGTGATTCCATCAAACTTAGGACCCGCATTTAGCTGAATAACTAATAATGAATCATTTTGAGCCTCTAGCTTGGCTTCAAATAGAAAATAACCACTGCCAAGCGCCTTCAGTTGGAGTGCATTGGAAAATTGGGCCCAACTATTTATATTTAAAGTCTGAGGCAGCGTTCCCAATTCAGCTTGTAAATCTTTTGGTAGTGCTGCATGAAATTCAACCTTTTGTTGAGACCAAATAAAAAATGGCGCAAAAACAAAGACCAGTATGAATTTTCTGAGTAACATTACTTGGAGGGCAACTATAATTAAACGAGCTAATTTTTGAAAAATTGTAACTTTGTAAAATGACTTCCGTTAAACGAAGCAACAACAACAAAACAACAACCATGAAAACAAAATCTATTCTTTTTCTTGCAGCTTTTGTAGCTGTATTCGTTTTAGCTTCTTGCGGAGCAGGTCGTAAAGCAAGTTGCGATGCCTACGGTAGCCTTAATCAAACTGAACAAAGCGCCGATTTAGCAACAAGATAATCGAAATTATAAAGTAAAGCGCTGAACGTGCAGGGCCATTTGGTTTTGCATCTTCAGCGCTTCTTTTTTGGCTGCCTCAGCAAAATCAGGGCCATTTGACGCGTAAATAATGGCTCTTGAAGAATTCACGAGTAAACCAATTTCATGGTTTGCTCCATAACGCACTACTTCATCTAAATCTCCCCCTTGCGCCCCGACTCCGGGTACCAAGAAAAAGTACTCAGGCACCAAAGCTCTTACTTTTGCAATGTCTGCAGCACGGGTGGCCCCTACTACAAACATCAGTTGCTCAGGACTACCCCATTCGGTAGATTTTTTCAATACTTGCTCATAAAGGGGCGTCGGATTTTCAGCAGACAATTGAAAATCTTTGGCGCCTTCATTTGAAGTTAACGCAAGCAAAACAACCCATTTATCATCGAAAGCTAAAAAAGGCTTTACGGAATCAGAGCCCATGTATGGAGCTACGGTGACAGCATCGGCTTGCATATGCTCAAAGAAAGTTTTGGCATAATAGGTCGAGGTGTTTCCGATATCTCCTCGTTTGGCATCGGCAATCACTAAACACTCTTCTGGGATATAAGCAATGGTTTTGCGCAATGCTTCCCAGCCTTTTGCACCATGGCACTCAAAAAAGGCAGTGTTTGGTTTAAATGCAACTGCATAAGGGTGTGTGGCATCTATAATAGCCTTGCAGAATTCAAAAAGTGGATCTTCTGAATTGAGTAGGTGTGCTGGAATTTTGGCTAAATCAGGGTCGAGCCCCACACACAAAAAAGATGATTTAAGCTTGATTTGCTCAATTAATGCTGCTTTTGTCATGCGGTTTCTCCTTTCAGTTTTTCAGCGTTTTCTGCCATTTTAAGTGCTTCTAACATTTCTTGAATATCACCATTCATGAATACACCCAAGTTGTACATGGTTTTATTGATGCGGTGGTCAGTGATGCGACCCTGCGGGTAGTTATAGGTTCTGATTTTAGCAGAGCGGTCTCCGGTAGAAACCAGTGTTTTTCTTTGTGCCGCACGCTCGTTATGAACGCGATCTAGTTCTATTTGATAAAGTCTAGAACGCAACACGGAAATAGCCTTTTCTAAGTTCTTATGCTGAGAACGGCCATCTTGACACTCGACAACAGTTCCGGTCGGGATATGGGTCAGGCGGATGGCAGATTCTGTTTTATTGATGTGCTGACCTCCTGCTCCGGATGCTCTAAAAGTATCTTTGCGCACATCATTCATGTCAAGTTCGAAATCGACTTCTTCAGCTTCGGGCAAAACCGCTACTGTTATTGCGGAAGTATGCACCCTGCCTTGAGATTCTGTTTCGGGAACTCTTTGCACGCGGTGCACTCCAGATTCAAATTTTAACGAACCATAAATGCCTGCACCGGTAATTTCCATTGCAATTTCTTTATAGCCTTTGACCGAACCTTCTGAGGAGTTGATCACTTCATAATTCCATCCCATGTTTTTGAAGTACATGGTGTACATACGAAAGACATCTTCAACAAAAATACAAGCTTCGTCACCACCTGTACCGGCGCGCAATTCGATGATGGCGTTTTTGTCGTCTTCAGGGTCCTTAGGAATCAGCAGTAATTTGATTTCTTCTTCGAGCTCAGGGCGTTGCTGCTCGAGTTCGTCGATTTCCATTTTGGCCATCTCGCGCATTTCGGGATCTTTTTCATCTTCCAATAGCGCTTTAGCACTTTTGAGATTTCCTAATACTAGATTGTATTTGAGATAAGCTTGATCAAGAATTTCGAGGTCGCGGTACTCTTTGTTGAGTTTGACATAGCGACTCATATCCGAAATGATATCGGGGTCGGTAATCATTTTACCCACCTCTATGAAGCGATAATGGATGGCTTCTAGCTTGCTTAGTAAGTCAGACATGGCGCAAAGATAGGCATAAAAAAACCACCCGAAGGTGGTTTTTATTAGTTTATGGATCCGGTAACCCGTTTCATGAAAGCGTTTAAGGCTTCTTTTTTGGGTGTTCCGTTTTTGATTTCGCGATGTACCTCAATGGCACCAGAAAAATTTGACAATAGCTCTCCGATGACGTCAAGTTCTTCATCTTTGATTCCTGGCGCATCGATGAGATGCTCCAAGGTTTCCATGGTTTCATTGACGTAATCTTCATCGTTTTGTTCGATGAACTCAACGATATGTTTAATGACTGGTAAGCGCATCTAGAACTTCTTGAATGGTTTCAATTTTATTGCCCTGGGCCTCTGCCTTTAATTGCCCTCCTTCAAAAGAAGCAAAAGTTGGCAAATTACTGACATTGGCAAATTTTCTGGCGTTAGGATATAACTCAGCATCGATATAAATAAAAGCGATGTCTTCATGAGATTCTGCAAGACGCTTGAATTTTGGCTTGGTAATTTTACAATTGCCACACCATCCGGCACCATATTGAACCATCACTTTAGCATTTTCTGCTAAAACTTGAGCAAAGTTATCTGAGTTTAATTCGCTAAACATGATCTTAGTGGTTGCTGAGGTAATTAGCTACGCCATCGCGGGTTGCGTTCATGGCATCTTTTCCTTCTTCCCAGTTTGCAGGGCAAACCTCACCATGTTTTTGAACGTGTGCGAACGCATCGATCAAACGGATGTATTCATTTACGTTTCTTCCTACAGGGAAGTGATTTACTGATTCATGGAATACCATTCCGGTTTCATCCAAAAGATAAGTTGCACGATACGGCACATTATCCCCGGCCATGTTGTCTTCGTCAAACATGTCGTAGTCTAGGATGCCAAGTTCTTGAGCAAGAAGACGTGTTGAATCTGCAATTAAAGGAAAACGAACACCTTCGATACCACCGTTGTCTTTGGCTGTGTTTAACCATGCGAAGTGAACTTCAGCGGTGTCACAAGATGCGCCAATAACAATTGTGTTTCTTTTTTCGAATTCTGCTGCTGCTTCTTGAAAAGCATGAATTTCAGTTGGGCAAACAAAAGTGAAATCTTTTGGATACCAAAAAAGAATTACTTTTTTGTTGTTGTCTGTGGCTTGTTTAAGCACATTGATACTGAATGTATCGCCCATTTCGTCAATGGCTTTTACAGTAATGTCTGGGAATTTTTTTCCGACTAATGTTGACATAATTTTTTGTTTTTAAAGATTACTACTAATGCTTAACAAAGTTAAGTGCTTTTGGTTGTTTAAGCAATCAAAAGCAGCTATAAACAATGTTTCACAAGACAAATTTAGAGCAATTAATATTATTTATGTTTTCGATTTATTTTATATTCGTATAGATTTTATCTATACAACATGATCTCTATTCAACAGATGTCTTATATCGTGATTCTTAGCGAAGAATTACAATTTCAAAAAGCAAGCGAACGTTGTTTTGTCACGCAGCCTACGCTTTCTATGCAAATTAAAAAGGCTGAAGAAACATTGGGATATGCCGTTTTTGATCGAGATAGCCAACCCATTAAGTTAACGAATGAAGGCAAAAAACTGTTGCCCATTTTGCGTGAGATTTTATCTGAAACCGATAAAATCAAATACCTTTCAGAACAACTTAAAGGAAATATCAGAGAAGAGATAAGAATTGGTATCATCCCGACAATTGCCACCTATTTATTACCTGACTTATTTTCACAATGGGTAAATGAGTTCACACAAATGCACTTAAAAATTCGCGAACTCAAAACTACTGAGGCCATTGAGGCACTCGATAGAAAAGAACTGGACTTGGCCATCATTGCAGGTCCATATCACGATCCTAGAATTCAGACTATTCCACTTTTTTTAGAAGAAATACTAATTTATAGTCCGCAGCTCGATTCGCAGTCAATTACTTTAGAAGAAATTCAAAAAATGCACCCATGGCTCTTGAGTCAGGGCAATTGTTTGCGTACCCAGATGCTCCATTTTTGCAAGTTAGACAGCCTACAACACAAGGCGGAATGGGATTACGAAGGGGGCAACTTATCGCTTCTTATGGAGATGGCTGAAAAACAAGGAGGTTACACGTTGGTTCCGGCCTATTTCCGTTGGACAGAGAAACAAAAGGCAGGAATTAAAAAACTTAAAGATTCAGCCGCACCCGCAAGGGAAATTATTGCACTGACACCCAACCGAAGTATGAAGTCCGAAAATATAAAAGCCCTGATACGCAGCATTCAGTTATACTACGGTATCAAGGCTCAAGATCAGCAGCTACAAGTGCTGGATTGGGATGTGGCTTAGGCTTGTGCTTGCGCTACGAAATCGTCGTATTTCAGCTCTTTTTTAGTCATGCTTACGGCTGTTTTGAAGTAGTCAGTAAGCTTGCGTTCTGCCAAGCGATCATAGATGCCATTTGCTTGTTCTTTATTTTGCAACAAGCGTTGAGCAGTTTCTAAAAGCTCTGCTTCTTCTGGTGCTGGCAAGCCATATTGTGCATAATTTCCGATTACCAAATTCTTGGTGAAATCAAGCACTTCTTCGTTGGTCAACTGAATGTTGTTGTCTTTGAAGATTTTAGTCTGGATCAATTGCCATTTTAGTGAAAGCAAATAAGCCGCAAATTCTTTTTCGATTTCTTCGTCAGATATTGGTTTCTCGGCTGAAGTTTTGATCCATTTTTTAAGGAATGTTTCAGGGAATTTCATGTCGGTTTTTTCAAGCAACATGTCGTACACTTTGCGTGTAAATAAACGATCTGAATCTTCTTCGAACATTCTTGCCAAATCAGCTTCAATGCGCTTGTTCATTTCTGCTTCGGTTTTGACCTCATCAGCAAAAAGTTTTTGGAAGAACTCTTCATTGAGCTCAGCCATTTCCATTCTTTTTACGTCGTTGACAGTAAATTGAAATTTGGAATCGAGGCTAGCGTATACTTCAGGAGCAATTCCTAACATAGCAGCAGCATCTTCTGGACCTTTCGCTACACTTTTAGGGTCTAGTTCAAAAGATTCGTTGATTTTTTTACCGGTAAGTAATATGATTGCCGCTTTATTTTCTAAGAACTCCATCGAGATGGTTGTAGAATGTGAGATGCCGTCAGCTTTTACACCTGCGCCATCTAGTTCTTCGAATTTACCCATTACCATGTCTTTGGCACTAACTGCTTCAGAAGAAATGAGTTTGCCGTAACGACGACGCAAATCTTCAACCTGTTTGGTAATGAGTTCTTTATCAATTTTTACGGTTGCGTAGTCAACTTTTGTTTTGGTGGTAATAGGCAATTCAAAAGAAGGACTGTAGCCAATTTCATAGCTAAAAGTGAAATCTGCAGGCTGATCAAAACTTCCTTCAACTCCATTTTCTACTGGCAGTGGATTTCCAAGAATATCAAGTTTCTCGTCTATGATGTAACGGTAAAGTGCATCGTTGGTAATTTTGTTAAGCTCTTCAGCTAATACTGACTTACCAAATTGCTTTTGAATAAGGCCAGCAGGAACATGACCAGGTCTGAAACCAGGAATTTTTGCTGTTTTGCGATATTTCTCAAGCGCAGTTTTTACTTTAGCTTCATAATCTGCTGCTGCAATTTCGACTTTTAAAATCCCGTTTTGGGCATCGATTTCTTGACGAGTAATTTTCATGAACGAATAATTTGCCTATTATTTAAAAAAAAAGGCCTCGTTGAGCCAACGAGACCTTAGTGCGGATGGAGGGACTCGAACCCGCACACCTCTCGGCACCAGATCCTAAGTCTGGCGTGTCTACCAATTTCACCACATCCGCAATTTTATATATTTCTTGAACCGCTTGTTCAAGCCCCTTTCGGGGATGCAAAGATAAGAAAGAATTAATTAATTACAACACTGCAATAAAAAAATCACTTACAGACTTCTTTTTTGTTGAATTTGACTTCTAATTTCCTTCATAAAAGAAGAAGCATAGACAAATGCCTCGACCTCAGGATTGTCGTCAGTAATGATGGTGTTTTTGTCTCCTTCCCACCACTTTTGTCCTTGATGAATAAAGATGACGTTATCGCCAATTTCCATTACAGAATTCATGTCATGGGTGATGACAACAGTGGTCATGTTGTATTCGAGGGTGATGTCTTTGATAAGTTTATCGATGACAATAGAGGTTTTTGGATCTAGGCCAGAATTGGGTTCGTCGCAAAACAAGTATTTTGGATTCATGGCGATAGCACGGGCAATACCTACTCTTTTTTGCATCCCACCACTGCATTCTGACGGAAACAATTTATTACGCCCCGCCAGGTTAACGCGCTCTAAACAGAAATCACAACGCACCTGCATTTCTGCTTTGGTCATTTTTGTGAACATTTGCAACGGAAACATGATGTTTTGCTCCACGGTAAGTGAATCAAAAAGTGCGGCGCCTTGAAACAACATGCCAATTTCTTGCCTGATTTCACTGCGCTGAGCTCTTTCCAATTGGGTGAAATCTCGGTTATCGAAGAGAATCTGACCAGAATCGGCTTCATAGAGGCCAACCATACACTTGGCTAATACAGATTTTCCTTGACCTGACTGCCCAATGATTAAATTGACTTTTCCGTTTTCAAAGCGATGGTTGATATCAAACAACACTTGTTGTTGATTAAAACTTTTATTGAGTCCCCTAACCTCTATCATGACAACAACATTAATTGGGTTAGGATGAAATTTGAAATCAAAATAGCTATACTACTGCTTACGACAGATTGAGTGGAGGCACGCCCCACATCGAGCGAACCGCCTTTGACATAATAGCCATAGAAAGAAGAAATACTCACGATAAGAAAACCGAAGACTACGGTTTTAGTGAGCGCATAGGTAATATGAAAAGGATTAAAGAAAGCTCGAATTCCTAAAATGTAAATATCGGTGGTGGTGAGGTCAGACAAGTAAAGGGCCATCCAGCCGCCAAACATAGACAAAGCCATAGAAAAGATGATCAATACAGGAAAAAACACGAGCGCTGCCGTAATTTTTGGGAGTACTAAAAAGTTGAGTGAATTGACCCCCATGATTTCAAGTGCATCAATTTGTTCGGTGACGCGCATGGTACCAATTTCCGAGGCGACATTTGAACCTACTTTTCCGGCTAAAATAAGAGAAATGATGGTAGGCGAAAATTCTAAGATGGTACTAGACTGCGTAATAAAACCCACGGTATAATCTGGCAAGAGAGGGCTTTCCATACTTGAGGCAGTTTGCAAGGCAATAACCGCCCCCATAAAAGTTGACATCAGGGCAACAATTGGCAGTGAATTGATGCCAATCAAATCGATTTCATTGATGCTTCGTTTGAAATACAAACGCCACTTATCTGGCTTTGTAAAGACCACGGTAAGCATCAAAAGATAGCGACCAAATAATTGTAGAAATTTCACTAGGCTAAATTACACAATAAATTCTCTTCTAAATCGATCTAAGCCGTTACACTTTTTATCTTTGTTCTATGGATGACAAGCGTCAGCACTTTATTGATACGCTCTCAAGATTTGTTCCCGCGCATTTTGCGCCTTATTTATCTGACTGCATTCTGAACGCCAATATTCAATTTAAAATTGTCAACGGCAGAAAAACAAAGCTAGGCGACTTTCGAACAAGCCCCACTCAAAAGAAACCCATCATTACTGTTAACGGAGATTTAAACCCTTATAGTTTTCTGATTACTTCGTTGCACGAACTTGCACATCTGGATACTTACAGAAAATTTGGCTGGAAAGTGGCTGCCCACGGAGAAGAATGGAAGGCCGCTTTTCGAGAGAGATTGTTGCCGATTTTGGAAAGTGAAGCGCTTCCGCCCGAACTTCAAAAAGTACTTTGGAAAAGCTGGACGCGTTTAAAAGCTTCGTCCGGAACCGACCTACATTTAAGTAGAGTACTCAAGACCTATGACAAACAAGATGCTCAGGTTCTTGAAAGCCTACCACTGCATGCTGAATTTTTATTAAGCGGCAAGCGCTTTAAAAAAGGACAACTGCGCAGAACTCGTTATCTTTGCACCGAAATAGGCACCCAAAAAATGTATCTCATACACGCTTTAGCTGCCATTACACCAATTGCTCATGACACAGAATAATACCTATGGCCTCATAATGGCGGGCGGCGTCGGAAGCCGTTTTTGGCCGATGTCAACCCCAGAAAATCCTAAACAATTTTTAGATGTTTTAGGCATCGGAAAATCTTTGTTGCGTCTAACCTTTGAAAGACTCAACCGCTTTATCCCCGCTGAACAAATCTACATCCTGACCAATAGTTCTTATGAGCAGCTAGTTCTTCAACAACTCCCAGAGCTCAAAAACACGCAAGTATTGTGCGAGCCCGAACGTAAAAATACAGCGCCCTGCATTGCCTATGCTGCTGCAAAAATTCAAGCCCTAGACCCTGAAGCGACCCTGCTCATTTCACCTGCAGACCACCTCATCATCAATGAGCAACGCTTCGAAGAAATCATCAATGTGGCTTGGCAAACCGCCCAAACCGGGCAATTAGTGACACTTGGCATCGAACCAAGCCGTCCAGATACCGGATACGGCTATATCGAATTTGAAAAAACGGCCTATACCACCAAAGGCAGCGCTTGCCCAGTATTACAATTCCGCGAGAAACCAGACCTCGCAACTGCCCAAAAATTTTTAGAAGCGGGTACATTCTACTGGAATGCCGGAATTTTTGTCTGGAAAGCTTCGGTTATTTCAGAAGCTTTAAAAGCCCACCAAAACGACGTCTATCAGATCTTTAATCAAGACACTAGTGCTTACGGCAGCGCTCAAGAAGTTGCCTTTTTAAAAGACGCTTTTGCTGCTTGCCCAGATATTTCTATCGATTTTGCCGTTATGGAGAAAGCTAAAAATGTCAGTGTGGTACTTGCAGATTTTGACTGGAGTGACCTCGGCACTTGGGGCAGCCTCACTACGCATCTCCAAAAAGACGAACAAGCCAACTCTCTCATTGGAGGGCGCGTTTTTGCGTTTGACTCTTCTAATTGTTTGGTCAATGTTCCGAAAGAAAAAACGGTGTTGCTCGATGGCTTAAAAGACTATATCGTAGTTGAGTCTGACGACAAACTGATGGTGTTACGCCTCAGCAATGAGCAAAAGCTCAAAGAATACCTCAAACTGATGGAGCAAGCCTAAAATGGTAAAAATTAGATCCATAGAACTCGGAGATTTTCCATTGTTGCTTGCGCCCATGGAAGACGTCAGTGATCCACCCTTTCGTGCGCTCTGCAAGAAATACGGTGCAGATCTCATGTATACCGAATTCATTTCATCTGAAGGTCTTATTAGAGATGCTGCAAAAAGCAGACAAAAACTCGATATTTTTGAATATGAGCGCCCAATAGGCATCCAAATTTTTGGTTCAGAAACTGAAAGTATGGTGCAATCTGCTCAAATCATTGAACAAGTACAACCAGATCTTATTGACATCAACTATGGTTGCCCCGTCAAGAAAGTAACCTGCAAAGGTGCCGGAGCTGGCTTGTTGCAAGACATCCCAAAAATGGTGCGCCTCACCTCAGAAATCGTTAAGGCCACCAAACTTCCAGTCACCGTTAAAACACGCCTCGGCTGGGACGACGACACCAAAAATGTGGTAGAAGCCGCCGAAAGATTACAAGACATCGGTATTGAAGCTATTTCCATTCATGGTCGCACGCGCAAACAAATGTATAAAGGCGAAGCCGATTGGTCTTTAATTGCCGAAGTCAAGAACAATCCAAGAATGAAAATTCCGGTTTTTGGAAACGGCGATATCGATAGCCCCGAAAAAGCAGTTGAATATAAAAACCGATATGGCGTCGATGGTGTAATGATCGGGCGTGCCTCCATTGGTTATCCTTGGATTTTTAGAGAAATCAAGCATTATATCCAAACCGGAGAAAAAATGGCAGGCCCAACTGTTGCCGAACGCGTTGTGGCTTGTAGAGAGCATTTACTCATGAGTATTGAGTGGAAGGGTCCAAAACTTGGTGTAACCGAAATGAAACGACACTACACCAATTATTTCAAAGGGATTGCTCACTTTAAAGATTACCGCACCAAGTTGGTCACGAGTTCAGATCTAGATGAAATTCTTGAGACTTTAAGCTACATCGAAAACAACCAAGAAGAATTCATCTTGGTTACGCCCTGATTTAAAGCAATTTATTTCTCCTTAGCAAACTTCTTACAGGCACTTGAAGGCTCCCGAAAATTTCATAACGGGTCATGCGGTCAATTCTAAAATAGTAATTGGTGCCTTTGTATTTCCAGAATACTTGGTTGTCGTGGCCTTTTACGATGCGTGGCGGTGTCGCACCCGAATAATATTGATAAAATGGACCAATTTTGGTAAAATGCAATAAAGGTGAAAACAAAAAGCGATAGCCATCTTCATCTTGTCTGAGCAAACCTTTTTGAGCCAATTTGGCGATTAAAAGCGGCCCCCTACCGTTTAATGACGCAAAAACTGAAAATGCAGGAACGGTATCTAAACGGACCCGTTCTACCTCTGTTTCATTGAAATCTTCATCGAGAATGGTCTCGATAAAACGCGTTTGTTGAATCTGAAATCCACCTTGCTGATACACTAAATCGCCATTCCAAGCACTTAAGAATCTTTCAAAAGGAAAACTTACTTTTCGACTCAATTTTGCCAACTGAATATATACAGAGTCTTCAGGGTGCTGCTTGAATTCTCGGATATCTAAATGCACATCGATGAGGCGATCGGTTTGTGCTTCGCGGCGATAGCTCAGACCGTCGCGCTTCATGGAGAAATAGAGCGGTGTTTTTTTCTTGATATAACTTTTCAACTTGAAACCTAAAGAATCACTGTCATGGGCAAACATGGCGGTTTCGATCTGATATTTTTTCAGCTTCGGCCAATTGGCGTAAATGACTAGATGTTCATCTTTGAACTGGCGCTGTTTCAAGAAACGATCCCAATCTTTATTAATACCACCGTGGTGTGCCGAAATAACCTGGTTCAGGACATCTGAAAAATTTGAGCCTTGATAGATGAGGGCGAAGTCTTTGCCATAATGCAAGAAAGATTTTTCCTTTTTGATGAAATAGAAACGCGTACTTCCTATCATGGAATCTTGGAGTTCTGCATATTTTTCAAGGCGCTCTATCCCAATACTTACTTTTGATGAATCTGTGAGCTGAATTAAGGCACCCCAATCGCCATTTTCTTGTGCAAATAAATAGGCGTCTTGTTCAAGATCTAAACCGTATTGTTTTCCCTGACCTAATAAGAACTCATAGGTAGTGAAATCACGGATAGAGAGTTTATTGTATTGAAGCAGCGAGTTGGTTTCTTTGGCTAGCTCCAGAATATTTGCCTTTGCTAAAAAGTCTGCGGTAGGTAAGCGATCGATGATTCTTGGAGACTTTGGGCTTTCGAAAAGATAAGACTTTACAAAAAGTACAAGTGCCAAACCACCTGCAATCATGACAAGTGTTAAAAACTTACGATACATGCTTAAGGATTGAGCGTGTAAATCAAATAAAGCGAATTGATCAAGTCTAAAAGGTGTCTTCCTGTTTGTTCTTCACCTTCAAATGAATAACTCAGGTTAAACGAAGTATGAGCCGCATCGGTTTCAGAAGAGGTCAATTCTAACAAGCCAGACTTGCCTTTTAAAGAGGAAATGACTTCTGCGTTTTTAGGTGTGAGCAATTCTGTAGGGAAACGATTGAGCGTTGAACTGATATCAACCTTTCCGTACATAAAGCCACTTTTTTGAGCGCGTTTGGCTGCTTTTTTCGAGAGCGCTAATTTCCCGTAACCGGTTGAATATTGTGTTGCAAAAGCTTCGTCATTTGAAAAGATAAGAAGATCTCCAGTATTGATGATAAACAACGGCGCTGCATCTAGAATTGCGTTTTCGTAACGCCAATAGTTGCCATGATTTTGAAAGCGTGAGCTCAGTCGGGCTAAGTGATTCAGAACAAGTTCTGGAATATCTGATCTTTCTGTAGAAAACCCGAGTGTGAAAATTGGCATATCTGCCTCTGCTTCGGTTTCACGCTCTTGGTACACAAAGTTTTCGTCGTAATCGAACTCGATTTTTTTGATTATGATTTTCTGAATACCATTAAAAGTACCAAACATACTGCCTTTGTAGGTATCGAATAAAGCATCTTTATTGACAAACTCGTTGAGTAATTCAAGCGTCAGGACATTCATGGCGATTTGTGCGTTCTTTTCATCGGAAAGCAACGGAATCAGGACTTTATAAGCTTGCTCGTAGGCCTTTTGTAAATTGATGTTGTAGGTGAAGTAGGCAGAGCTGTTGGCCGGAATGTATTTCAAGACGTGTTTGTCAAACTTGGCGTCGTTGAGCTCAGAATAGATACTGCCAAGTGCTGGGCCATATTGGGCCTCAACTGCAAATTCTACTTGATTGTCTTTCAAGAAAAGATCACCAAGAATTACGTTGCCCGCATAAAGATCTTGAATGTCTTTATACAAGGAAGGCAATACAGTTTGAAAGTACCACAGACCTTGAGATTTATCAAGATTTCTTGCGTTGTCCAGATAAAATACTGCTTCGGCGTTGTGCGCAAGTTGCGCTGTAAAGCGGGCATCTTGACTACAAAGATTTATTTTTTTAGAAAAGAGCTCGTTGATGAGGCGCTCTAGTTCTTGCTCTTGCAACATCACCTGCACGCTATCGCGGAGTTCGTAGTAGTTTTTGATAAGTGGGTTTTCTGTTGCTTCTGGGAACTGAGTATTTTGGTTGTCGTATTCTTGTTCATCCAAAATTTGTTCTTCTTGCGGGGCTTCTTCAAAAATGTCGAATGGGATTTCATTGCCGCGTGCATACCAAATTGAATCAGTTACTTGGTCAATGTGATCCATGGTTGGTTCAATTCTTACTAAGATGGCCGAGTTGCCTTGAATGATGAGGTTATTGAAAAAAGTACCGTAGATTTCAAGCCCCGGAATGTCTGAGCTTAAGGTCTGAAAATCATCGAATACTTCAAAAAGATGCTGTTTGTTGCCAACACCAAAGGTAAAGCCAGTGAGCTCGGTTTGAGCGGTTTTGCCGTAAAATAGATTGAGTCTTTGGTCAAAATCTAGCCCGGCGTCTTTGAGCGTTTTGCCGGAAGTTGAACCATCGAATAATTCTTGATGGACGTCTGACATGAACTCGTAATTAACGAGGTCATCCATGGAGATTTTTTGCAACAAGCTGATGTTGTTGATGCTAAAAACAGTGACCGCATCTGAAGGGATGAGTAATTCTGACTGACGCGCCGTTGTTTGTGCAAAAATGGTTGTCGAGACAAGGCTAGCTGAAAATAGCCACAAGAAATTCTGAAGTGCTTTACCCACGTAACTTTAATTATTAAACGAAGTTAGTAATAATCTGTGAGTATCATCTTGGTGTCAAGACAATTATGTTGTCTAGTAAAGATTGATTTTCTTTTAGGGCAAAAGTGTTGGTTCTAACCATTACAGCTTGCTGATTTTTACTAAGCGTGCCGAGTTTGTTTTCAAAGCGCAAAACAGGCCTTTCAAAGCGCGCTATGGAAGTATAAACGCCCTCCTTTAATGAAGGTTCGTCGTCTAGTTTGAGCGCCTTGATTTCTTCTGAAATATAGCCTGGAATGCTGCGTTTTAAGGTAGTGCCGTCCCAGGTAATCCAGTTTTCTTCTTGTTGCAAAGAAAGTTTCTCTTTGCTGATTTGCTCAACACTTCTTTTGATTCCTTCTTGCAATAATTTAACATTGGTGAAATCACAGCTCAGTTTGAAAATAAAATCGGTGTAGTTTTCCTCCATTAAAACATTGCTAATCCCTGGCTGTGCATCCAAAATTTTGACAAACTCTTTGATTTTGGCTGAAATTTGTTCGATTGAAGGCACAGGTTTTCCGTGCAAACTATCTAGAGCCAGCATAGAATTTACCTTTACTTTACTGGCGCTTAAATTTATTTTATACTTCAGATTCCCTGAACCATCGTTATTTAACGTGAGGTCATCGGAAATCTCGATACAAGATCCGAATAAAAAAAGTAAGCAAATAGTAAGAATAAATTTCATGGGCTTTAGCAAGCAATTGTAGTGCCAAAATTAATCAAATAAGCCTTTTTGCGTCCCAATTTGCGAGTAATATTTCTGCTGAACCTCAGCTACATTTGCTCCCGAGCTCAATAATAGCTTTTTATCTACCTCCCATGCTTCGAGCTGAATTCCCGACCGGTCTGCTATTTGATCTAAATGCAGCGCGCCATTCAACCATAAATTTTCTTCTTGAGCACTTAAAATCAAGGGCATGCGCTTCTTAGCATTATGGATTTCGGCCATGAGCGCATTGGCTTCAGTAGTTAAGATGGTAAAAGTTTTTTCTTGCGCTCCGGTGGATGGATTGAGCCAAGTATCGTAAATACCTGCAATGGAAAAAACTGGTTGCTCAATAGCTTTAATAAAATATGGAATCTTGAGCTTTCCTTGGGTTTGCCATTCAAAAAAACCAGAAGATGGCACCAAACAACGGTGGCTATTTACCAAGTGTTTGAATGAAGCCTTTTCTGTAGAGGTCTCGAGTCGTGCATTGAGGGTCTTTGAAGCAAAATCCATCCAAGCCCCGCCTTTGTACCAATTGGGCAGCAGCCCCCAGCGCATTTGTTCTATAGCCGCGTCGTTGGTGATGATGTTCCATTGTGGAAAATGAAAACCTGAAGCAAAATAATACTGCAGCTCAGGGCCAAAAGTAGGCCTCAATTTTTGATAGCGCTCTGCGAGTTGTTGCGTAGTGGAAGTGGAAGAATTGCTATAACACATCAAGCAAAAATAAAAAAAGAAAGCCACCCGAAGGTGGCTCTTATATAGACACTTCTCGCTATCCGAAAAAAATCGGGAAGAAAGAAATGAAAAAGAGCCCGAAGGCTCTTGTATCCTTACATCATACCTGGCATGCCGCCACCCATACCTGCCATAGCAGCAGCTGGATTCGCTTCTTCAGGTTCATCGGCGATGACACACTCTGTCGTAAGCAACATCGCAGCAATCGAAGATGCGTTCTCTACTGCTATACGTGTTACTTTAGTGGGGTCAATGACACCAGATTTATAGAGCGGTTCGAAAACATCGGTGCGGGCGTTATAACCGAAGTCAGCTTTGCCTTCGCGTACTTTTTGAACAATTACAGCGCCTTCACCACCAGCGTTGGCAATGATCTGACGCAACGGCTCTTCAGCAGCACGCTTCACAATTTGAATACCGGTCATTTCGTCTTCGTTGGCACCTTTTAATTTGTCAAGGGTTTCAATCGCACGAATGAGTGCTACACCACCACCAGGAACAATTCCTTCTTCAACAGCAGCTCTGGTTGCAGCCAGGGCGTCGTCTACGCGGTCTTTCTTTTCTTTCATTTCAACCTCGGTTGGTGCTCCTACATAAAGCACAGCTACACCGCCTGCAAGTTTCGCTAAGCGCTCTTGCAATTTCTCGCGATCGTAGTCAGAGGTAGTTTGCTCAATTTGCGCACGAATTTGACCAACACGCGCTTGGATATCGGCTTTTTTACCTTTACCGTTCACGATTGTTGTGTTGTCTTTATCGATGTCAATCTTTGCAGCAGAACCCAACATGTCTAAGGTGACATTTTCAAGTGTCATACCGCGCTCCTCTGAAACGACCATTCCGCCAGTTAAGATGGCGATATCTTCTAGCATTGCCTTACGACGATCACCAAAACCAGGAGCTTTAACAGCTGCTACTTTCAATGAGCCGCGCAAACGGTTCACAACAAGTGTTCCGAGTGCCTCACCGTCTACATCTTCGGCAATAATCAATAAAGATTTACCGGACTGAACTACTGGCTCAAGAATTGGAAGCAATTCTTTCATGCTTGAGATCTTCTTTTCTGAAATTAAAATCAAAGGATTTTCCATTTCAGTGATCATTTTCTCGGCGTTGGTCACGAAGTAAGGTGAAAGGTAACCGCGGTCAAACTGCATTCCTTCTACTGTTTTCACTTCAGTTTCTGTTCCTTTTGCTTCTTCAACGGTAATTACACCGTCGTTGCCGACCACTTTCATCGCCTCGGCGATTAGTTTACCAATAGTTTCGTCGTTGTTAGCCGAAATAGTAGCAATTTGTTCGATTTTACTGTTGTCGTTACCTACTTGCTTAGATAGCTTTTTAAGGTTGGCAACAACTTCTTGTACAGCTTTATCGATTCCTCGTTTGAGGTCCATTGGATTGGCACCTGCAGCGACATTTTTAAGGCCAGCAGCTACAATTGCTTGCGCTAAAACGGTTGCGGTGGTAGTTCCGTCACCGGCGATATCAGCCGTTTTAGAAGCTACTTCTTTTACCATTTGAGCACCCATGTTTTCAATTGGGTCTTTGAGTTCGATTTCTTTAGCAACACTCACGCCATCTTTAGTAACGTGTGGTGCTCCAAATTTTTTACCAATAACTACATTGCGTCCTTTTGGACCAAGGGTGACTTTTACTGCGTTTGCTAAAGCATCAACTCCTTTTTTGAGTTTTTCGCGGGCTTCTACGTCAAAGTAAATTTCTTTTGCCATTTTTTTTCTTCATTAAAAATTAGAAAATACCATAAATATCTGATTCTCTCATGATGAGAAAAGTATTGCCGTCAATTTTAATTTCGGTTCCGGCATATTGGCCATAAAGCACTGCATCACCTACTTTTACTGACATTGGCTCATCTTTTTTGCCAGTTCCAGCTGCGACTACAGTACCTCTAAGGGGTTTTTCTTTTGCAGTGTCTGGAATGATGATTCCACTGGCTGTTTTTTGCTCTGCTGGCGCAGGTTCTATCAGAACTCTGTCTGCCAAAGGTTTAAAATTTACTGACATGTATTTTAAATTTTTTAGTTGTTTGCTAAACTTCGAAAAACATGCCAATTGAATTTTCAAGACATTTTTTCATTTACCGACAAAAAAAATGTCAGTATGCGTGACATACTGACATTTTCAATAGTATTATTTCAACTTCTTATTGGCCTTGACCCTGTCCTTGACCTGGGGCTGGGGCTTGTTGTTGGGCTTGTGGAGCAACTTGTTTTGGTGGCTTAGGTTGGCTAATGCTAATTCCTAAACTGAAAACTAAAATGGCTGCAGCAAGACCCCAAGTAAGTTTATCGATGAGTTCGTTGGTGCGTTGCACACCTCCAAGTTGAGTGGCTCCTCCGAAATCAGAACTTAAGCCCCCACCTTTAGGGTTTTGAACGTAAACTACTAAAATAAGTAGCGCGCTGGCTACAATGATTAAAAATGAAAGTATTCCTGTCATGGTTAATTCAGGTTTTTCTTGAGTATTTTGATTTGATTTGCAAAGAAACTCTTTTTTTCTGGATTAAGCAAAATTAATTGCTCATATACTGCAATTGCTTTGGCTACAGCCCCTTGCATGGCATAAATTTTAGCCAAAGTTTCAGAAACCGGCATTTGCTGATCGCTTAGACTTTCTTTGGCTTTCTGAGCCGGCGAATAAAATGCTTTTTTGGGCTTTTCAATTTCAATAAACTGCGGTTTATCTTCGTCTTGGTATGCCCCCTCCTCTGAAAAATGCAACCATTGATTAAAAGATTTTATTTCGGATACTTTTAAGTTTGTTTCGGTTTGGGCTTCTTGAATGAATGCTGCGCTGTTTGCTTTAGAATTATCTGCTTGAGCAGCTTGATCTGGCTCGAGCAGCGGATTGTTTTGCGCTTCTAATTCCTCGAGTTCTTGTGTATAAGTGAGGTCCACATAGGCCGCGCTGATCATGCTTGCACGAAGCAATTGATCGAGTTCATCGGGTTTGTTTTCTGCAGCAGTTACTATTTTTTGTTCTGAAAGATCTACGTCAGTTGCTTCATCAATCTTTTCTTCTTCAATCTTTTCTTCTTCAATCTTTTCTTCTTCAATTGCATCGTTTTTTACTATTTGAAGATTTTCTAATGTGGTTTCGATTTTATTCTCTTGAAGATCTACTTCGGTTATTTCATCTTCAATTGCATCATTTTTTCCTATTTCTATATTTTCAACCTCTTGATTTTGCACTGTAGCTTGCAAAAGTTGATAAAGAATTTCTCGATTCGGAATAGAAAATGCTTTTTGATCGAGTACGGTTGCCAACCGAACATCTTGGCTATTTGCCAAGGCTTTTAGATGTAAGATAGAAAAGCTTGTTGCATAAGGGTAAGCCTCCTCTAAATCAATAAGATCAGGTACCTGAGAAACCTGGCAAGTGCCTGGATCTTTAATTTGAATATGAAGTTGCTCTTTGGTTAACACTTGCCTAAATTACCAATTACTATATAACTTGTTGATTAAATCTTGTACCATTTGTGTCGAAATCTCCTCAAAAAGCTTCTTCTCTACATCGGCTAAATTGGATCCCGCTGCAAAATCGGCAAAACGCGTAGAAGTAAATTGCCAGACTTCTTCTTTAGGGGCTTTGATATTGATTTTCATTTGAAGAGTCATGGTCAGGCGATTGCTCGATGCGACGTCATTTCCCTGTATGGCAAGAGGTTGCACTTGATAAGCGGTAATGCCGCCTTCCATATTGACTTCTCCTTTTCCGTAAGTGGTATTGAGTAGCAAGCGCGTGTTGTTTTGTACGCCATCTTTGAGTTGTTCTGTGAGTAAGGGGCCAAAAGAAAGCGGGCAATTAGGAGCTGAATTTTCTAAATTCTGAATGGTGAAAGTTTGCCATTCTTCTGGCATTCCGCCTTTGTCGACAAAAGAAAAACTTTCTGGCCAACAAGAGCTAAGCAGCAAGGTTAAGAGCACAAAACTGACTAACTTTTTCATTCGCCGAGATGAAATTCTTTGATTTTACGGTAAAGCGTTCTTTCGGAAATACCGAGTTCTAGTGCCGCATACTTGCGTTTCCCTCTGTGTTTTTCAAGGGCTTTCATGATGAGCTCTTTTTCTCGGTCTTCAAGGCTTAGCGACTCTTCTAATTCTTCATGCTCTTCAAACTCTTCCTGTGGCTGGGTGGCTACATGAGGTAATTCAACATGAACTGGAGAAACCGGAAGCATTCTGGTTGGGGTAAGTGCGGGTTCCTCATAAACCTCTTGATATATGCGATTCACGACAGCTGTTTGGTCTGAATTCAACGGAATGGTTGGATTTCCAGTAAGATCTAGCACCAATTTTTTGAGCTCAGTAAGGTCTTTTTTCATGTCAAAAAGAAACTTATACATTAGTTCTCTTTCCGAAATAGATTCTTGCGAAGCATCGTTTACACTAAGTCCCGCTGACTTTTCTTGTATGGGAGTCAGGTATTTTTGAAGCGTAACTGCATCAATTTCTCTGGCTGTTTCAATCACAGATAATTGCTCCACCAAATTTTTAAGCTGACGAATATTGCCAGGCCAAGGATATTGCAATAATAGTTGAACTGCATCGTCGGATAATTTGATGGCAGGCATGCGGTATTTTTCAGCGAAGTCATTGGCAAATTTGCGAAACAACAAATGAATGTCTTCTGCGCGTTGTCTGAGTGCAGGCAAACTGATTGGAACGGTACTGAGGCGATAATAGAGGTCTTCGCGGAATTTTCCGGAAGCAATTGCCTTTTGCATGTTTTCATTTGTAGCAGCAACCACGCGCACATTGGTTTTGAGCGGTTTGGACGAACCTACTCTGATGTATTCTCCGGTTTCGAGTACGCGAAGCAATCTCACCTGGGTTTGCATTGGAAGTTCCGCAACTTCGTCCAGAAAAATAGTTCCGCCATTGGCCACTTCAAAATAACCCTGACGGCTACCTTGCGCACCGGTAAATGAACCTTTTTCGTGGCCAAAAAGCTCAGAATCTATGGTGCCTTCAGGAATTGCCCCGCAGTTTACTGCAATGTATTCGCCGTGTTTTCTGGCGCTCAATTGATGAATTACTTGCGGTATGATTTCTTTACCTGTTCCGCTCTCTCCGGTTACAAGCACAGAAATATCTGTTGGGGCAACTTGCATGGCGATTTCAAGCGCCCTATTAAGTAAAGGTGCTGAACCGATGATGCCAAAACGCTGTTTAACTTGTAAAAGATTCATAGCCAAATAATTAAGCTTTCTTTATTTCTATCAAATAAGCTCACCCATTAAAGTTGCTGAAGTACAATCTGTGATTTTCACTTCTGCGTAATTTCCTTTTTGTAAATTACCTTTAGGGAAAACAACCATGACGTTTGTTCCGGTTCTGCCGCAAAGATGCGCTTCAGATCTTTTAGATGGCCCTTCGATTAGTACTTTTTGAATGGTCCCGACCAAACGTTGGTTTGAGGCCAAAGAATGCTTGAGTTGCTTGTCGATAATTTCATTGAGTCTGCGCCCTTTGACTTCTTCGGCGACATCGTCTGCAAAGCGTCTTTCTGCAAGTGTTTTTGGACGCTCCGAATATTTGAACATATAGGCAAAGTCATATTGCACGGCATCCATAAGGCTCAAAGTATCCTGATGCTCTGCTTCGGTTTCACCACAAAAACCTGTGATGATATCTGTGGAAATCGCACAACCTGGCACAATGCGCTTAATGCTTTCTATTCTTTCTAAATACCATTCTCTGGTATAACCGCGGTTCATGCGATACAACACATCGGTGTTTCCAGATTGTACAGGAAGATGAATATATGGACAAATGTTTTCGTATTTCGCCATCATTTCAAGGACGTCGTCGGTCATGTCTTTAGGATGTGAGGTGCTAAATCTGACGCGAAGCAACGGAGAGACCAACGCAACCATTTCCATGAGTTGGGCAAAATTGGTGGTGGGTTCATTGGCATTTTTAATTTCGCCTTTAGCACTTAGGTTCCATCGATAAGAATCGACATTTTGCCCAAGCAAGGTAACCTCACGGTACCCTTTGTCAAACAAATCTTGACACTCGGAAACAATTGTTTTTGGGTCTCTTGAACGCTCGCGGCCTCGGGTAAATGGCACCACGCAAAACGAGCACATGTTGTCGCAGCCACGCATGATGGTAACAAAAGCTGAAATTCCGCCTTGATCTAAGCGCACAGGTGCGATATCTGCATAAGTTTCATCTCTTGACAAAAGCACATTGACTGCTTTTTGGCCAGTGCCTACTTCGTCGATAAGATTCGGAAGATCGCGGTAAGCATCAGGGCCCGCCACTAAATCGACTAATTTTTCTTCATCGAGTAGATTTTTTTTGAGGCGCTCGGCCATACAACCCAAGATCCCGACTACTAAATCAGGGTTTTTGTCTTTTTTAATTTTGAACTCAGTCAGCCTGTTTCGAACACGCTGTTCGGCGTTCTCGCGGATAGAGCATGTGTTGAGTAAAATGACGTCGGCTTCTTCGATGTTTCTTGTAGTTTGGTAGCCATCTTTTGCTAGAATAGATGCAACTACCTCACTGTCTGAAAAATTCATCTGACAACCATAGCTTTCTAGGTATAGCTTTTTAGCTGCACCTTCTTGATTGTCTAATACAAGCGCCGTGCCTTGTAAATCTTCGTCTATAATTTTATTTCCTGACTCCATGTTGTTTTCTGAATTGCAAAAATAGGGCAAATTCAAAATGCTGACAAATTGTCATAATTGTTTTCTGATTTGTTTATTCATTTATTTAACCATAGGTTAAGAAAAAATCTTCGATAAAAATGACGCAAACAACTTGCGCTTTGCTGTGTTTTCCTTTTACATTTGTCGTCAAAATCTCCCTTATGGCCAAGAATCTTGTAATTGTCGAGTCCCCCGCTAAAGCAAAAACTATCGAAGGATATCTCGGTAAAGATTTCATTGTGAAATCGAGTTACGGTCACGTCCGAGACCTTGCTAAAAAAGGCCTTGCCATCGATATTGAAGATAAATTTACTCCGAATTACGAGGTCAGCGCTGACAAAAAACAAGTTGTCGCTGAACTTAAAAAATTAGCAAAGGAAGCACAAACTGTATGGCTCGCGACCGATGAAGACCGCGAAGGAGAAGCCATTTCTTGGCATTTATTTGAAACGCTCGATTTAGCAAAAAAAGATACGAAAAGAATCACCTTTAATGAAATTACAAAAGGTGCCGTAACTAGAGCTATCGAGAACCCAAGAAACATCAATAAAGAACTTGTAGATGCCCAACAAGCGCGTAGGGTGCTAGACCGAATAGTAGGTTTTGAACTTTCACCAGTACTCTGGAAAAAAGTAAGACCTAGCTTGTCTGCAGGGCGCGTTCAATCAGTAGCTGTTAGGCTTATTGTCGAAAGAGAAAAGGAAATTGATAAATTCAATACGGAAAGCTTTTTTAAAGTGCAAGCCGATTTCAAAACGTCAGACGGCAATTTAAAAGCAGAACTTAACCAACCGCTTTCGGATAAAAATGCGGCAAGTGAAATTTTAGAACAAGCCAAAACGGCTCAGTTTTTCGTGGAAGATGTGCAGCAAAAACCAGCCACAAAAAGCCCAGCTGCACCCTTTACAACTTCAACACTTCAGCAAGAAGCCAGTTTGAAATTGGGTTATTCAGTAACCAAAACCATGAGTGTTGCACAAAGACTTTACGAAGCAGGGCACATTACTTACATGAGAACTGACTCCGTAAATTTATCTGAAACCGCTATTCAAGCGGCACAAGCGTCGATCACGAGTCAGTTTGGGGCAAATTACTCAAAACCCACTAAATACAGTACAAAAACCTCAGGTGCTCAAGAAGCACACGAAGCCATCAGACCCACTGATTTCAATCGAAGCAGCATCAATGCCGAACGCGACGAAACCAGACTCTATGAACTCATTTGGAAGCGTGCAATTGCCAGTCAGATGGCACACGCCCAACTCGAGCGCACCACTATTAAAATTGGAGGGCTGGCCTCTTCGCATTACTTTCAAGCAAAAGGAGAAGTAATCGTATTTGACGGATTCTTAAAAGTTTATTTAGCCAGCACGCTCGACGACGAAAACGAAGACAGCACTGAAACTGAAGGCTTGTTGCCAAAAGTTACTCAAGGCGAAAAACTTGCGCTCGAAAAAGCCACTGCTACCGAGCGTTTCAGCAGAGCACCATCGCGATATGTAGAAGCTTCTCTGGTGAAAAAACTAGAAGAACTAGGGATTGGCCGTCCGTCAACTTACGCGCCAACCATTTCTACGATTCAGAAAAGGAATTACGTCGAGAAAAAAGAAAGAGAAGGCGAGCTCAGAGCCTACGCACAACTAGAACTCAAAGCAGGGCAAATTAATGAGCAAACCAAGACTGAAACCACCGGTAAAGAGCGCAACAAACTCTCTCCAACCGATATCGGAGTTGTAGTAACCGATTTTCTTGTGGCCAATTTTGAACAAATTTTAGATTATCAATTTACCGCTAAGGTAGAAGCTGAATTCGATGAAATTGCCCAAGGAAACCTCAACTGGACAGACATGTTACAGTCTTTCTATGGCCCGTTCCACAACCATGTCGAGCAAACCCTTGAGCATTCGGAACGTGCAACCGGCGAACGCGAACTCGGTATTGACCCGAAGTCACAGAGAAAAGTAATTGCCCGCATTGGAAGATTTGGCCCCATGATCCAAATTGGCGACGAAAAAGCCGATGGTTTGAAGCCCCAATTTGCATCCCTGCAAGGCAATCAATCGATCAATAGCATTACCCTTGAAGAAGCCCTCAAGTTGTTTGATTTGCCAAGAATACTAGGCGAACACAATGGCGATGCAGTCAAAGTGAATATCGGTCGTTTTGGACCATATGTGCAGGTCGGGAAAAGATTTACTTCTATTCCGAAAGACGAAGACCCACTTTCGATGAGCCTAGAGCGCGCAATTGAACTCGACACACTCAAAGCCGAAGAAGCCGCCAAAGCAGTGATCAAAACTTTCGAAGAACGCCCTGATCTTCAACTTTTAAATGGTCGTTATGGTGCTTATTTGAAAATTGGCAAAGACAATTTCAAATTACCTAAAGATGCCAAGCCAGAAAACTTGACACTCGAAGAATGTTTGGAAATTGCAGCCAACCAACCAAAAACTTCAAAAAAACGCGTAGTTCGAAAAAAATAACTATTATTGGTTGAAAAATCATATGAACGGCAGCGTAAACAAAGTAATTCTCATCGGTAATCTTGGCAAAGATCCAGATGTCCGACGCTTAGAAAACGGCTCGGTCGTTGCGTCTTTCCCTTTAGCTACTTCAGAAATTTACACCGACAAACAAACCGGTGAAAAAAAGGAAAACACCGATTGGCACGACATCGTTTTGTGGAGAGGTCTTGCTGAAGTCGCAGAGAAGTATTTGCGCAAAGGCACCAAAATTTATGTCGAAGGGAAACTCAAAAAACGCTCATGGACAGACAAAGAAGGCCATATGCGCTATGCTACTGAAGTAGTTGGCGATGACCTCACTATTCTTACCAGACCCGACAACCAAGAACGCTCCAACTCTTCTTACGGCAACGAAGGAAAGCCAAACTCTCCTTCTCCAATGACCGGCCTAGTCACCGAACCAGGCGATGATTTACCTTTCTAAGACATGACATCTTCAATAGAACCTCCGAGTCTTAACGCATCACTACATACTGTTCAAGCAGGCTTCAGTGATGCAACCGTTATTTACTTACTGATTATTTTACTATTGCTGATTTTATCTGCACTCACCTCGAGTTCAGAAAGCGCCTTTTTTTCATTGAAGCCTAGTGACAACGCTGCAATTAAAAATTCGACAAACGCGCGCGTCAAAATGATTCTTAAGTTGCTTTCTAAACCACAAGAAATCCTAGCTACACTACTGATATTCAATAACTTCATAAATGTAGGCATTGTCATTTTATCTACGTTTGTACTCAATGATGTTTATCCGGTCAAAGCAGGACAAGAACTCATGAGATTACTTATAGAAGTAGTCGGAATCACGTTGGTATTACTGCTATTCGGAGAAGTGATTCCAAAGATTTTTGCAAACAGAAATGCCTTGCTCGTGAGCACCTGGATGTCGTATCCTATCCATTTTTTAAACCAAATTCCACCGCTTTCTTGGCTCAAATCGGCTTTAGTTTGGGGTACAAATTTCATTCAAAAATTAGGACAAAAAGGAACCACCCTCGATCAAAACGAACTCGAACAAGCATTAGCCTTAACAAAGCTTGAAAACGGTTCAGAAGACGAACATAAAATATTAGAAGGCATCGTTAAATTCGGGAAAACCGAAGCCTCTGAAATCATGACTCCACGCGTTGATGTGGAAGACATCGATGCCGAACTGAACTTTCATGAAGTGCTCGAAAAAATTATTGAGGTAGGCTATTCTCGCATTCCCATTTTTTCAGAAAACCCCGACAACATCATCGGAATTCTATACATCAAAGATCTACTGAATCACCTCGAAAAATCAGCTGATTTTGACTGGAAGTCTGTTTTAAGAAAACCCTATTTCGTTCCTGAAAACAAAAAAATCAACGACCTCCTGCAAGAATTCAGAAACATGAAAATGCACATGGCCGTTGTTGTGGATGAATATGGCGGAGCAAGTGGTATTGTTACACTTGAAGACATCCTTGAAGAAATCGTTGGAGACATCACCGATGAATTTGACGACGCTCAAATCAACTACACCAAGCAATCAGAAAATACTTTTGTCTTTGAAGGCAGAACATCTATCAATGACCTATTAAAAATTATCGGAGAAGACTATGAAAATCCGATTGATGCAAAACGTGGCGAAGCAGAAACACTAGGTGGTCTGATCATTGAAGTGGCTGGCCGCATTCTAAAAAACAATGAATTTGTACAGGTCGGGGCGCTTAAACTTATCGTTGAGTCGTCTGATAAAAAAAGGGTGAAATCCGTTAAAGTTGTGATCAATGACAAAAAGTAAAATACTTTTCAGCTGCCTTTTTCTTTTAGGGCTATTTCTGTGCATGTCTTGTTCAGAAAATGCACCAATTCCTAAGCCTAGCACCTATTTAAAAACCGAATTCCCAGACCACCACTACCACCATTACGTGAGCCCTGGGGCCTATCAGTTTGACCTCGCCGACTTATATCAACCCAAAGTTTTCGAACAAACTAAGCAAAACTACTCCGTGCAAGAAATTGATTTGGGCCCACTAAACGGCTCCTTATTTTTGTACTATTTGCGCATTCCAAGTAAAGACTCCTTGCCTGAAATCATCAATTTTGCCAATGACAAAGTTGACGAACACAAAATTATGGCCGACAAAATTGACTACGAACAAATTCTTTTTCCAAAGAAAAAAGTATACGGCACTTTTTTTGAATTAAAAGGCAATGTGGCTACAAATTTTCAATTTTATCTAACCGATTCTACGCAGCATTTCATCAGAGGCGAGGTACTCATGAATTGTCGTCCTAACTATGATAGCCTTCGCCCAACCCTTCAATATCTAAAAGAAGATTTGCTGCAACTCATCGATCAATTCGAATGGAAACAATAGGTCCGAATCGGGTGGTGATCGCCTTTGGTTCTAATTTAGGGGAGCGCGAACAAAACATTGCTAAAGCAATCGCATTACTTGGTAAAAATTGTGGTGCTGTAGCACAAGTTTCAAGCTATTACGAAAACCCTGCAGTCGGATTTGAATCAGAGCAACTGTTTTTAAATGGGTGTTTATTATTGCTCACCAATTTAATGCCTAAAGAATTACTGTTTGCCCTTAAAGCTATTGAGCAGCAAATTGGACGTGTTAAAACTAGAGAAGGATACGAAGATCGCCTGATCGATTTAGATATCATCTTCTATGAAAACCAAGTCATTAACGATACAACCCTTCAAATTCCTCATCCTAAATACCACGAAAGGGATTTTGTGCTCAAACCACTAGCAGAACTTCAGCTTGGTTTTTCTCTATGAAAACCTTGTTTTTTCGCTTCCTTAATTTTTCTTCCTATTTTTGCTCTGTAAAATCAGAAATTATGACTTCAAAGTTTTTAAAGCCCGCATTATTATTCAGCACCGGAATCTTTATGATTTCTTCGTGTGATTTAGTGAAAGACATTACCTATACGGTAAATCCAAACCCACTAGAAATGCATGGCGATTCTGTTAAAGTTGCCATTACCGTAAATGTTCCTGAAAAAGGAATTCAAAAGAAAGCCAAAGCTGAAATCACTCCTAAATTAGGAAACATTGAAGTCGGAACTTGGTATGTAAATGGTTCAAAGGTAACCGGAAACGGAAGCACTATTGATTTCAAAACTGGCGGTACTGCAACTTTTGAAAAAACGCTTGCTTACCAACCAGAAATGGAAGCGGCTGATTTGATCATTACCGGTAAACTCTACAAGCAAACCAAAGAAAAAGGCGCGCTTCCAGAAACAAAAATTGCCGATGCAACCATCATTACTCCCTATTTAGTTGACAAAACTTTCAAAGTCCTTACCGAGCAAGATGCATTAGTGCGTCAGTTTGAAAAGACAACAACCGCTACCATCAATTTTGAAAGAGGTCAATCTGCAGTGCGTCCAAACGAACTCAAGGACCAAGATGTCAGTGCACTCATGGCTTGGGTACAAGCGGCTCAAAACAATCCGAAGATTAAAATCACCGGAATTGAAATCAACGGATACGCATCGCCAGATGGTGAAGTATCAAAAAACGACAACCTTTCATCGGATCGTACAGTTGCTGCTAGAAAAGCAATTTCTGACTTGATGAAGAAAGCAAAATTGACTGCCTACACAGACACCTCTGCCTACAAATTGGCCAAATTTGGCGAAGACTTTGATGGTTTCAAAAGCCAATTAGCGGTTACGCCAAATATCCCTGAAGCTGACAAAAACCTTTTTGTACGCATTTTGGAAATGACCAAAGATCCCGAGCAAAGAGAAAAGGACATGATCAATTTGGGTAAAGCCTACACAGAACTAGAGCGCGATGTTTTCCCTTATATCAGACGTGCAGTAATCGTTGTAAAATACACAGAATACGGTCTTACTGACGACGAAATCAAAACAGCTGTTGTAAATAACCCTAACTCTCTTTCCGTTGAAGAATTGTTATTTGCAGGTGCAAAACTCACCACAGACCTCAACGAGAAAGCGCGCATTTACAACATTGCTGCGGCAAATTTCTCTCAAGATTTCCGTACCCATACCAATCTAGGTGCTACTTTGTTTGAAATGAACCAAACCAAAGAAGCTGCTGCTGCATTCAAAAAAGCAAATGACCTTAAAGCCAATGCAGTTACCGACAACAACCTTGCTGCTAGCTTAATTCTAGAAGGTAAAAAAGATGCCGCTAAAAAATTGCTTAAATCTAAAACAAGTGTTACTGGCTACAACCAAGGTATCATTGACATCATGGAAGGTAATTACACCGCAGCAGAGAAAAATATTACCCAAGACAGCTACAACAAAGTTTTAGCGCTTGTTTTGCTCAACAAAACAGAACTTGCTAAAAAAGCAGCTGCAAACGTAAAAGAAACTGCTGAGCTTGCTTATTTGAAAGCAATTATTGAAGCAAGAGGCGGTGCAAATGTAGAAGCCGTTACGGCAGCACTTAAAACAGCCTTTGCTAAAAATGCTGCATTGAAAGCTAAAGCAGCCAAAGACCGCGAGTTTTTAAAATACATGAATGAAGCTGCTTTTACAGATCTAGTAAAATAAGTTCATCCAAAGCATTAAAAAAATCCTGAATTCGTTCAGGATTTTTTTTTGTTCAGCTCTGCCATAAGCCAACCATTATCATTAATTTTGAGACCTAATAAAAACAATACTATGGACAGCAACGAATTCCGTAAATACGCTACCAAACATATGGGCATCAGCAGTATGTTTGTCGATCATTATATCGAATCTTCCATGACTCCTTATATCATCGAAGAAAGACCCCTCAACATGACTCAAATGGATGTATTCTCTAGACTCATGATGGATCGCATCATTTTCTTAGGAACTGGCATCAATGACCAAGTAGCTAACATTATCAATGCTCAACTTCTTTTCTTAGAATCGGTTGACGCCAAAAAAGACATTCAGATTTACCTAAATTCTCCTGGAGGTTCTGTCTATGCAGGTTTAGGGATCTACGACACCATGCAATATATCCGCCCAGATGTTGCCACTATCTGTACAGGTATGGCAGCTTCAATGGGGGCTGTTTTGCTTTGCGCTGGCGCAGATGGCAAACGCAGTGCGCTAAAGCATTCTCGCGTCATGATTCACCAACCTCTTGGGGGTGCACAAGGCCAAGCCTCTGACATCGAAATTACCGCACGTGAAATTCAAAAATTGAAAAAAGAACTTTACGACATCATCGCAACCCATAGCAAGCAAGACTACGACAAAGTGTGGGCCGATTCAGACCGCGACTACTGGATGACCGCCGACGAAGCAAAATCCTACGGAATGGTTGACGAAGTCTTATTGCGCAATCCAAGATAAAAAATGGCAAAAAAAGAAACCACGTGTTCTTTCTGCGGTTCGCCGCGTTCTGGCGTCAATATGCTCATTGCAGGTGTCAATGGTCACATCTGTGATTCTTGTGCCAATCAGGCTAGTAAAATTGTTCAAGAAGAACTTGCAGGTTCAACTGAAACCAAACAAGCAAGTGCTCAGGGCTTAAATTTACTCAAGCCACAAGAAATCAAAGCGCACCTCGATCAATACGTCATAGGTCAGCAAGATGCCAAGAAAGTTTTATCTGTTGCCGTCTACAACCATTTCAAAAGACTCAAGCAAAAAACTTCTGAAAACGAAGTTGAAATTGAAAAATCTAATGTCATGTTGGTAGGCCGTACCGGAACCGGTAAAACGCTACTTGCCAAATCAATTGCCAAACTTTTAAATGTACCATTCTGCATTGCAGATGCTACCGTACTCACTGAAGCAGGTTACGTTGGGGAGGACGTCGAAAGTATTTTGTCTCGCCTATTACAAGCTGCAGACTACAATGTCGAAAGCGCCCAAATGGGCATTGTCTTTATTGACGAAGTGGACAAAATTGCCCGTAAAAACGACAACCCAAGCATTACCCGCGATGTTTCCGGCGAAGGGGTACAGCAAGCGTTGCTCAAACTACTAGAAGGTGCTACTGTAAATGTGCCACCTCAAGGCGGTCGCAAGCACCCCGAGCAAAAAATGATTTCCATTGACACAAAAAACATCCTCTTTATTTGCGGAGGTGCTTTTGATGGCATCGAGAAACTCATCGCTAACCGCGTGAATCGCCAAACGATTGGCTTTTCTTCAGAACACGACCAAAGCATCGAACAAGATTCTTTACTCAAATACATTTCTCCAACAGACATCCGCTCATTTGGCTTAATCCCAGAGCTCATCGGTCGTTTCCCGGTCCTGACCTACCTCGAACCATTGAAAGAGGCAGATCTCAAACGCATTCTTACCGAGCCTAAAAATGCACTCGTCAAACAATACACTAAATTGTTTGAGATGGATAGCGTTAAATTAGAGCTCGATCAAGAAGTCCTTGATTTCATTGTTCAAAAAGCTATGGAATTTGGTTTAGGGGCGCGCGGCCTGCGTTCTATCTGCGAGGCTATCCTTACAGATGCCATGTTCGAACTTCCAGGTTCTAACAAGAAATCTTTACACATTACCCTCGATTACGCCACCCAACAATTCGGCAAATCAAAAATTGCAACACTTAAAGTAGCATAAGCATTTGAAGTTTCTGACTTATTTGTAATTTTGCTAATTGTAAAAATGACACTATGAAAACCCTACAATTCAGAGAAGCCCTTAGAGAAGCCATGTCAGAAGAGATGCGCCGCGATGAAAACGTATTTCTACTCGGTGAAGAAGTCGCAGAATATAACGGCGCCTACAAAGTTTCACAAGGTATGCTCGATGAATTTGGCCCAAAACGCATCATCGATACCCCTATTGCAGAATTAGGTTTCTCCGGTATTGCGGTTGGCGCTGCCATGAACGGCTTGCGTCCTATCGTAGAATTCATGACCTGGAACTTTGCCATTCTTGCCGCAGACCAAATCATTAACTCTGCTGCTAAAATGCTGCAAATGTCAGGTGGTCAATATGGTTGTCCGATCGTATTTCGTGGAGGAAACGGAACTGCAGGGCAATTAGCTGCCACACACTCTCAAAGTTTCGAAGCATTCTATGCACACGTACCCGGCCTCAAAGTAATTACTCCTTCAAACCCTGCAGATGCTAAAGGGCTTTTGAAAGCCGCTATCCGCGACAACGACCCAGTGGTTTTCCTAGAGTCTGAAAAAATGTACGGAGACAAAGGAGAAGTTCCTGAAGGAGAATACATCATCCCAATTGGCGTTGCTGACGTCAAAAGAAAAGGAACCGACATCACATTAGTATCTTTTGGTAAAATCATCAAAATTGCACAAGAAGCTGCCGAGGTACTCGCCAAAGAAAACATCAACGTAGAAATCATCGACTTGCGCACCATCCGCCCTATCGACTACGGTACTGTTGTAGAATCTATCAAGAAAACCAATCGTTGTGTAGTTGTTGAAGAATCTTGGCCACTTGCCAGTATTTCTTCAGAAATTGCTTATCACTTGCAACGCTATGCGTTTGATTACCTAGATGCGCCTGTTCAACGCGTCACACAAACCGATACCCCATTTGCTTTTTCACCAACCCTAATCGACGAAGCTTTACCAAATGTAGAGCGCATTGTAAAGGCCGTGAAAGCAACCTTATACAGATAAGCGAACTCTTTTTAATATTTAAAAGGAATCCTGAGGGGTTCCTTTTTTTATTCTTCAAATTGTTGTTTCTTTGATTTTCAAACAGCTAAGGTTCTTCCTTTTAGAACGTATTCAAATTAACTTTTCATGAAATTCATTTTCTCCCTTGCTTTTTTACTTTTAGCCTCAGGTCTCTTTGCTCAGAAACCTTATCATTTCCTTATCAAAAATCAAGGAACCGTTCAGATTCAAAATGCTGACTACATAAGGATGAATGAACAAATGATGGAGAACTTGGACAAGAGTGCCAAACAAATTAAAAAGGTAGCCAAAGAGAAAAAGAACAAGGAACACTCGGAAACTGCCTACCTAGCAGCTTTCCAAGAAATGATGAAAGACCCAACAAATAATTTACCTGCCTATATTTTTGGTATAAAGTGCATACAAGCCTACATAAGCTCATCCGAGGTTGCATTATTTCCAATGTTCAGCTTCAACCAAATTTTCTCTAAAGAGTTTGGTCAGCCCGATGCTGAAATTGTAATATCAGATGTAAAAATTCAAGAAGACAGTGTATCGTTACGCATTGATGTACAATGCAACCAACAATCAAGATCAATGCATTATTCCTTACCCAATGAACTACCTGAAATTTCTTACGGTTATGAAACTGCTTTATTTGGTTTTTGGGATATTTTCATTGAGCAAACACATGCAATTAACTGGATTACCAAAACCATATCAGAATTAAACCCCTCGATTATAACACTTGCTCAACTTCAGCAAAAACGAAATCAAGCGCTACTCAACATGGAAGTAATGAGCCCACAGTATCTTACCGATGGAATTTCAAAAGCAAAAAAAATACTAAAGGCTATTCCCTACCAAATCCCATTTGATCAAACTATAGGGGTACTCATAAGTAAAGATGAAAAAAGTATATGGCTGCTCACACAAACTACTGACACGATAATAAATACTGATTGGGAGTCTTATCAATATGATTCTAGTTTGAATTCGATAGATCTAAAAGTAAATGACACTGTAATTCAACAAGATTTTAATTTTTTAAGATTCAATAATAGTCAAGACAAATGGACGCTGTTTACGGGTCTATGGGGAGAACTCTTAAGTAATGGGAGAGAAATCAATGGGATAGAAATCGAAAACAATACCGATCAAATTCAAAAAAGAAAGCAAGATTTTCTGCTTTCATTCTACAGCAAGGCCTTTGATTTTAGTTTAAACCCTCCTATTTATACAGAAGAACTTTGGGTTGAATATGAAACAAATGAAATAGTTGGCGATAACCCATTTTCTTTTGCGGATTATATTTTCGAACACATTCCAGGAAACCCAAGCCACCAAGCGCTTATTCAAACTTATATCAAACCTCTTCTTGATGAGTATACACAAGAGGTTAATTCAGAATATTGCAATTACTATCAGCGCATCAACGCGATTAGTTATGATATTAATTATACTACTAGTGACATCCTTATCTCAAACCCGGAACAAACCATTTTTATCTACCCTGTATTACTAGCACATAAAAATGGACATTCTGAACCTTCAAGTGACAGCGAAGATTTTAAATTTTACGTTTTAATGAAAAATGCTGCTGGTACTTATGATGTATACGATTGGCATTACTTTAAAAATTTCCCTTACCAATATTATTATTCATTGCTTGCCTGTGCCAATGCACATTTAGGAAAAATTAGTAATTGGAATGAAGGCTCAGAATTTATCGATGACGCTGCGTTCTGGTCTAACTTTGTTACGAAACAAAGTGAACGCGGATATGAATATCTATCTGAACTTACTTTGCTTGATCAATCACCTCGAATTGAAAAAGATGAGTTTGATGCTAAAGTGCAAGACTGTATTCATATCCTAAGCGAATATGATGTGAAGGATCTTTATCCAGCACAACTCAAGCAAATTATACTTTGTTTAAATACCATTCAGGTATACACGCTCAAAGGCGCTAGTGCTACTGAACTTGCTTCATTAGCAAAACAAATCCACTTCAAGGAAAGATTGAACCGACGTACTGCCCCTATTGAAAACTACTACCCTTTTCTAAACTTAGAATTTGAATTCAATCTGAAGGCACATTCTTACTATCAATTCTAAAGTGTCCACTTTTTGATTTTTTGATTTCAAAAAGTTTCTTTTACTAGGCACTAACAATTTGTTTGATTTTGAAAATCAAGCAATAAAAAGCCGATTATTTTTCAAACGCTCTTGGTTTATAAAAATAAATAGTTATCTTTGCACCCCTCAAAGTGCGTTTGGGGGTTATTATTTATTTATAAAAACAAGAGTATTTTATGCCAACTATTCAACAGTTAGTTCGCAAAGGAAGAACTGCGGTGGTGAAGAAAAGTAAGTCCGCTGCGCTTGATTCATGTCCACAACGTAAAGGAGTTTGCGTTCGTGTGTACACGACGACTCCTAAGAAGCCGAACTCGGCCATGCGTAAGGTAGCGCGTGTACGTTTGACAAATGGAAAAGAAGTCAACGCTTACATCGGTGGTGAAGGCCACAATCTTCAAGAACACTCATTAGTACTTGTGCGAGGAGGAAGGGTAAAAGACCTTCCAGGGGTACGTTACCACATTGTTCGTGGTGCAGAGGATACGGCTGGAGTTCAAGGTCGTAGCCAAAGAAGATCCAAATATGGTACTAAACGTCCTAAGCAGAAATAATTAAAAGCTTTACAAAATGAGAAGAAGAAAAGCCAAAAAGATTGCGATTCTGCCAGATCCGAAGTTTAACGATGTGGTAGTAACGAAATTCGTCAACAATTTAATGCTAGATGGTAAGAAGAGTTTAGCATTCCGTTTATTTTACGATGCAATTGAAATCGTAGATAAAAAAATAGAAGAAACAGAAGGATTAGATGTTTGGAGAAAAGCATTAGAAAATGTAACTCCAAGTGTTGAGGTAAGAAGTCGCCGTGTAGGTGGAGCTACTTTCCAAATCCCTACTCCAGTTCGTGAAGAACGTAAAGCATCATTAGCTATGAAATGGTTAATTGGTTATGCTCGTAAACGTAACGAAAAAACAATGTCTCAAAGATTAGCTTCTGAAATCATCGCTGCTTCGAAAGAAGAAGGTGCTGCTTTCAAGAAAAAAGAAGACACCATGCGTATGGCAGAAGCGAACAAAGCATTTTCACATTTCAGATTCTAAGACATGGCAAGAGATTTAAGATTTACAAGAAACATCGGGATTGCTGCTCACATTGATGCAGGAAAAACGACAACGACTGAGCGTATCTTATTTTACGGTGGTGTTAGTCACAAAATTGGAGAGGTTCATGATGGAGCAGCTACAATGGACTGGATGGAGCAAGAGCAAGAGCGTGGTATCACGATTACTTCTGCTGCAACGACATTAGATTGGAAATACAGAGGTCAAAACTACCATGTAAACATTATTGATACCCCAGGACACGTTGACTTTACTGTAGAGGTAAACCGTTCGTTACGTGTATTAGACGGATTGGTATTCTTGTTTTCAGCGGTTGATGGTGTTGAGCCTCAATCTGAAACAAACTGGCGTTTGGCAAACAACTATAACGTTCCTCGTATTGGATTCGTTAACAAGATGGACCGTCAAGGTGCAGATTTCTTGAACGTTTGTCGTCAAGTAAAAGAAATGTTGGGTAGTCATGCACTTCCATTACAAATCAACATTGGTGAAGAAGACAATTTCAAAGGAGTTGTTGACTTGATCAACTTTAAAGGAATCACTTGGAATGAAGAAGATTTTGGAATGACTTTCCAAGAAATCGAAATTCCAGCAGATATTATCGACGAAGCTAGAAAACTTCGTAGTGAATTGTTAGAAGCAGTTGCTGAGTTTGATGAAACATTGATGGAGAAATTCTTCGAAGATGAGAATTCATTAACTGAGCGTGAAATTTTGAATGCACTTCGCGAAGCAACAATCTCAGGAAAAGTTGTTCCAATGATGTGTGGTTCATCTTTCAAAAACAAAGGTGTTCAAGCGATGTTGGACATGGTAATGGAAATTCTTCCATCTCCAATGGACATCGAAGGCGTGACTGGAATCAACCCTAAAACGGATGAAGAAGTATTGCGTAAACCATCTTATGACGAACCATTTGCAG
>JBDLPT010000013.1:0-315743 GCA_039800945.1 Bacteroidota bacterium
AATGACGACGACACTAACGATGACTTCAAGCCGATCATTAATAATCGCTATGTAGAATCAAGTTATCATTTCATGATTTTCAACCGCTGGGGAGAAATGGTCTTTGAATCTTATGACGCCAATTATGGTTGGGATGGCACTTACGGTGCTGACATGAATCTTCCGGTTCAGGACGGAGTCTATTCTTGGGTGCTGAGTCTGAAAATGCGAGCAAACGAAGATGCAATTCGCTTTACCGGACACGTTAGTCTACTCAAGTAAACAAAAGGGCTTATTCGTAAAGTAAATACTTCTTTCTTATGGCTAAGAATTGATTCAGGCCATCTTGCCAAGTAGCTCTGATTTCTTTTGCCGACCATCCTTTTTCTAGTTGTTCTTTTAAACTAGCTGTTCCGGCCAAACGATTAAAAAAGGCAGGTTGATCAATGAACACATTTGTGTCTCCGAGTAGATCACGGGCATTGATCAAATAGCTCAGGTTAATTTCGTAGCTTCTTTTCACAGTGCTTGATCTTAGGTCATAACCCTGGCAAATTTTGTTGAGGTGCAGAGGGCTCTTGGCGCCAATGGTAGGGATGGGCATGAATTGATAGTCAAGCGGCGGAAATTTGGGGTGTCCGTATACTTCAAAAGGTTGGTCGGTGCCGCGTCCAACACTAACAGTTGTTGCTTCAAACAAACATAAACTCGGATACAGTGTAATGGCAGCCTCAGTTCGAAGGTTCGGAGAAGGCGCCACGGGTAAGGTGTATTTGAGTTTGTGCTTATAGTTTTTACAAGGAATGACCCACAAACTGCAGTGTACACCTCGGTGCAACCAGCCTTCACCGTTGATCATCATGGCGTATTCACCGATGGTCATGCCATAGACGATAGGTACGGGGTGCATGCCCACAAAAGATTTAAATTGAGGCTCAAGTACGGGGCCATCGACATAGTGCCCATTCGGATTTGGGCGGTCCAATACAACCAGTTGCTTTTTATTCTCGGCACAGGCTTCCATGACGTAATGCAAGGTCGAAATGTAAGTGTAAAAGCGCACCCCAACATCTTGAATGTCGTAGATAACAATATCAACATCTGCAAGTTGTGCATCGGTTGGTTTTTTATTGGATCCATACAAAGACACCAGTGGAATTCCTGTTTTTTCATCAATGCTATGACTCACGTGTTGGCCGGCGTCGAGGTCTCCTCTGAAACCGTGTTCGGGAGAAAAAACTTTAATTACTTGTAAGTTTAATGCAAGTAGGGTATCTACCAAATGGATGCCATTTACTACTGACGTTTGGTTGCCTACCACTGCAATTCTTTTGTCTTTTAAAGAGTCAACAAAGAGATGAAGGCGGTCTATCCCTAAAAGCGGTACCTGGACCGATGGTTTGCTGTGTTGAGCAGTTGCCGGGCTTGTATGGATGGGTTTAGCTGCAACTGTATCTTCATCGATGATGATGGTTTCAGCAACTTGCTTTGGTATTGAATGTGTTGCTTTGGGTTCTAGAATTTGGCAAGAGTGGAGTAAAATTGAACCAAGCACCCCCCAAGCCAAAAGCTTTGTGTATTTTTGAACTAAGAAATAAAGTAAGTTGTCTTTTGAACGTTTCATATCATCTAGGCTGATCAAGCAAAAGCATCTTGGTCTGAAAGGAACCAAGCCAATTGTTCGAATTTCAATCTTTAGTATTGCATTGGCAATATTAGTGAATAGTTTGACACTAGCCATTGTGGTTGGCTTTCAAGACGAGATAAAAGCAAAAATTATCGGCTTCAATGCGCCCTTCTTTATTTCAAAAGCTGGCTCAGCACATATTTTTGAGGCAGAACCTATTGATCAAAGAATTCCGTTTCTCGACCAAATTAAAAGCTTGCCTCAAGTAGAACGAATCGATGCTGTAGCCTATAAACCTGCATTGCTTCAATCACAAAAATTTGCAGATACGATTCGGATACATAACCACAAAGATTCTGTTATTGAGCGCCAAGATATTTTTGGGGTCATGTTTAAAGGGGTGGCTTCTGAAACTGCACTGGCTTTCATTCAAAAGCACCTCCTTTCAGGACAAGCAATTGATTTTAAACAAGCTGATCAAATCATCGTATCAGAGAACATTGCAAAGAAACTCAATTACCATTTGAACGATCGGGTTTCCGTTTATTACATTAAGCAACAGCCCATTTTGAAAAAAATGAGAATCGTTGGCATTTATAAAACAGGTTTTGCCGAATACGATCAGAAATTGGTTTACACAAGTTTGGCGGCGGTTCAGCAAATGAGTGACTTCGGAACCCGTATTGCATTAAGACCGCTCATCGAAAATCAGTTGTTAACCATCAATTCAGAAATTACCGGATCAGCAGAAAGACTCATTTTTGATTGGGGAAATGGCCCAGAGCCATACACTGCCTATCGCGTGGCTCAATTCAAAGACACCACTTATAAGATTCAGGCATTGCGAGCTGTTGCTGGTTCAGACAAGCTCGAAATAATTGATGAGTCAAGCCTTACCATTCAAGCACCACGCCCTATTCAATTTTCAGATTTCATCCTAGACGAATCAGGCAATCCTGTTTTGCTCATCGATGGGGCAACCCATCAGGCCTATCAAACCAAATATGGCCCGCTACATTTTTATTTCAAAGATGGAGTAGGTACTACTGCCAATTATATCTCAGGATTTGAAGTGGCTGCAAAAGATTTTTCAGGCTTAGATGCACTAGAACAACAATTGAAAGCCACCCTAGAAATGCGCCCAGTAAACGGTCATCTGCTGCAAGTTAACGCGGTTAAAGATGCCGAAGCGGACCTCTTTGCTTGGTTGAGCTTTTTAGATGTCAATGTCATGATCATTATTGTATTAATGTTGGTCATTGGGGTTATTAATGTCGGTTCAGCTTTGCTTGTTTTAATTGTCCTTAGAACCCAATTTATTGGCTTGCTCAAAGCACTTGGCGCCAATAACCGCTCAATTCGCACTATCTTTTTGTATCAGGCTGCTTATTTGGTTTTCAGGGGTTTGTTGCTCGGAAATGCGATTGCTATTTCCTTGATTTTTCTACAGAAACAGTTCGGATTTTTCACCTTGAATCCCGAAGTATATTACTTAGAAGTTGTACCTGTTCAGTTTTCTTGGCTTTATTTTTTAGGCATCAACTTACTAACCTTCTTGGTCTGTATTTTGGCGCTGCTCTTACCGAGTAGAGTAGTGGCTAGAATTAGCCCTGTTAAAGCCCTAAGATTTCAATGATTTTTGAAGTAGGTCAGGAGGTAAGTATTTTACACGAAACAGGTGTATTTATTGTATTGAAAATAGAAGAGAGCAATCTCGTTTTGCAAGACGAATTTGGATTCACCCAGCAAATGGCCAAACATTTTGTTGTTGCCAGAAAATCCATCGCTTCCCATAAAATAGTCATAAAAGATGAGCAAATCGCAGCTAAACATACTTCTGCCAAGCAAGCTGTGCTCAAAGAAATCCCCACAATTGACCTACATGCCGAAGCGCTAGGACTTTCGGCTCAACTCCAGGCACATGATTTATTTTTAGCTCAAATGAGTGCTTTCAAAAAGTTTTGCAATTTGCAGCACCAACAAAGAACTCAAAAATTCAAAGTGATTCATGGAGCAGGTGAGGGTAAACTTAAGCAAGAAATCAATTTGCTGATTCAAGCTAAAGTTGGTCTTCAAATGCACGATGCCCAATGGCACAACGGAGCAGTTGGCGCCTCGATCATTGAAATGATCTTAAGTAAATTTGAAAGGTTTTAGGATTTAGAGATATAGCCGATTTCTTTGGGTTTAATACTGAAAATCCAATCGAAATATCCTATATAATGCGAGCTGAAGTAGCCTAATTTTGGGGTGTATCTTTTCGGAAATCCGATTTGATTTCTTTTTGATATCCCACTCATCTTTACCTGTGGTGCAACTCCATCTTGCTCGCAAGGAGCATTTTTTTGAGGGCCATATAAAATGGTTCCATACTGAAAAACGTTGCGCCATCTTTTCATATTGAAATGTTTGGCATTTGCATTTTCTGGAGCAAGGGCATAATAATTGGCAAATTGAAGATGTTTTTTCAAGACAGAAACCATTCCACAAAAATAAGCATGCCCCATGCTATGGCTAACTACATAAAGCGTGTCGTTTTTTGAGTAGTTTTCGAGGCTGCTGATTTCTTGCAAAAGATTGAGTGCAGCTATTTTCCCGGCTTTGAAGCGTGTCATGAAGCCTTGCGTATTGGATTTAATGGCCAGCAAATCATAAGTTCGAATACTGGTTTGATCTGCAACTTGAGTGGTGTAGCACCGATGTTTTTTGCCAATACAAGGTTTGGGATAAAGGGCTGCTTTACTTGCAAAATTCAACAAATTCAGGTGATTTGAAGTTTGTATGGAATGATGCCCATCTGCGTAAAGAATCAGGTCTGGCTCTAGTCGTGCTTCAAATTTTTTAAGAATTTCAGCGCTATTTTGCCAGTAATCATAGGTGTCTGAGCTGTAGATTAAATTTTTGGAATCGGGATGTTCGAGGCCTTTTTGCAAAATTTGATCTTTTACCTTTTCTAAATCCTTTGATGCAGATACTGGTCTGTAGCCGTTAACAAACAACAAAACTCGCTTGGCAGGGTCTTTTTTCGACTGGCCTGATTGATTGACCTTTTGGCCATTGGGCAGAAAAATATCTTGGTGCAACTGCCCTAGGTTGTCAGTGCTTTCCAGTACGACATATTGATTTTTTGCGCGGATGATTTTTTCAAATCTCCCATTTTGATACAACTTCAAAAATTGACTTGAATGCGAAAAATGCAGGGAGTGGTTTTGTTGATCTTTTGAAAAATACAACACCGGATTTTCTCGTTGGGTGTGCCATTTATTCCCGGTTTTGATATAGAGTTGAAAACTGAGTTTTTGGGTAGTTTGTTTTTCAAACCAAATCGGATTATGTAGGCCTTTTTGAACGGCTTGTATTGTTTGATTTTTGAAAACGGGTATGTGGTGATATCTAAAATGAATTTGGGTTTGGTAGTAGTCAATGCCAAGTAAAACACCAATATTTCCGATCAAGAGCAGCCCCCATAAGGTCAGTTTTAAAATCCTCAAGGACCACCTTTTGAAGAACTTGCTTTCTGCCATAACCCGATTGATTTTTCTAAAACTCAAGAGCTGAAGCAGCAAGCTGAGCCCAAGTGCAAGCAAATGTAGCAGCGTTATATTATAGCCTCCAATATGTCCATAAATGTGAAACAAAGGATTGTTCGCATCGATGAAAAAATGAAAGTGGTTGCTGGTCTCAATCAGTTTAAGACCATGGGGTTCTTTAAAAGAGTTTTTAATAATTTGTCCGTTTTGGTTTTGTTCAAAATAGACATGACTCACTCTGCCATTATATGACCAAAGCGGAATTGTACAAAATAGAAATAGTAAAAGTTGAAGAAAGCCTTGCTTCACCTTTAGAGGTGCATGAAGTTTTTCTTTGCGAGAAGCTCGTCTTCAGATTCGCGGTAGTCAGGGTCGTCAACACAGCAGTCTACAGGGCAAACCGCAGCACATTGTGGTTCATCGTGGAAGCCCACACATTCAGTGCATTTTTCGTGCGCGATGTAATAGACGTCCATATTTACTGGTTCGAAAGTAAAATCTGCAGATATTTCATCGCCGTCTAGGGTTTGGATCATGCCTTTGAGGGAGGTTCCGTCGGCGTATTTCCATTCTGCGCCTCCTTCGTAAATTGCATTATTTGGACATTCTGGCTCGCAAGCCCCGCAGTTAATGCATTCGTCAGTAATCATGATTGCCATAATCCAGTAATTTTTTGTGCAAATATAATAACGACCGAGCGATAGTTTTGTGCGCTAGGCAACAAAAAAAATTAAAAGCTTACTTTTGCAGCGTGGAACAACAACAAATTATCGATGCATTTTGTGCTTTGGGTCAAGTTTTTGAGGATTTTCTTGAAAAGCGCCCCTCAAAGTTGCTAACAGCGGATGAATATGCCCGTTTAGAAGCAATTATTCAAAAAGAACAACATTATAATGGTTGGTTTACACCCGAGCAAATTCATTTAGCCCTGCATGAATTGAGACCTTGGTTAACTAAAGAAGCACTTCAAAATTGGCTGACTCCTTATCAATTTGCCCAAAATCCTCATAGAGTAGCGCTCATTCTTCCCGGGAACTTACCTATGGTAGGTTTTCATGATTTTTTATGCGTTTTGCTCGCTGGGCATACCGCTGTGGTTAAGCTCAGTAGTGAAGACGCCAGACTTTTACCTGCATTTGCTGAAATTTTGTGCACTTTCCAACCCGATTTAAAAAATCGCATTGAATTTGTACAAGGTAAATTGTCAGATTTTTCTGCAGTGATTGCCACTGGCTCCAATAATGCCATGTTGCATTTCAGAAGTTATTTCGAAAAATATCCGCATTTGTTCAGGGGGCATCGCAGTTCTTTGGCGGTGCTAGACGGCTCTGAAACACCTCAAGAATTGGAATTGCTTGGCCAAGATGTGCTGCGCTATTATGGACGTGGCTGCCGCAATGTTACGCAAGTTTGGTTGCCAAGAGGCTTCGAACTAAACCGCATTTTTGAATCTTTATTACCTATGGCAGAGGTGGTTAATCATAAAAAATACGGCAATAATTACGACTACAACAAGGCTATTCATCTCATGAATCAGAGCCCTATTCTCGACAACAATTTCATCTTACTTAAAGAAAGTGATCAATTGTTTTCACCTTTGGCGATGTTACATTATTGTTTTTATGATACACCTGATGAAGTGAAAAGTTTCATTGAAAAACACCAAGAAGAAATCCAATGTATAGTTGGCCATCAATACCTTCCTTTTGGTGCCGCTCAAGCCCCTCAATTAAATGACTATGCAGATGGCGCTGACACCATGCTTTTTCTTGGTAACTTTGCCTAATGTCTCTCTTAGATAATTTCATGATCCGATACAAAACCCCGCAAGAAATAGAAATCATGCGCGAAGCAGCGCAAATTGTTAGTCGTACACTTGGTTTAGTGGCCAAAAACCTCAAACCAGGCGTTACCCCCCGCTTTCTAGATCAGCTTGCTGAAGATTTCATTCTTACCCAAAATGCCAAGCCTGGTTTCAAAGGTTTATATGGTTGTCCAAGTACGCTCTTGATTTCAGTCAACGAGCAGGTAGTACATGGTTTACCAACTGATAAACCCATTCAAGAAGGCGACATCGTTTCAGTAGATTGCGGCTCTTTTTACAAAGGTTATTACGGAGACCACGCCTATACTTTTGAAGTTGGTGAAGTAAGCCCAGAAGTGTCAAAACTTTGTAAGGTAACCAAAGAATGTTTGTATTTAGGAATTGAACAAGCTACAACTGCAAACCGCATTGAAGACATCGGCTGGGCCATCCAACAACATGCTGAAGCTAATGGCTACGGTGTTGTTAGAGATTTAGTTGGTCACGGCTTAGGAAAAGAACTACACGAAGAACCTCAAGTGCCAAACTACGGCAGACGAGGTCGAGGTAAGAAAATCCAAAATGGCCTTACCATCGCTATCGAACCGATGATCAACATGGGGACAGAAAAAGTGGAAACCCTAGATGACAAATGGACAATCGTAACCGCAGACCGTCAACCAAGTGCTCACTTCGAACACAATATTGCGGTCATTGATGGCCAACCCGTCATACTTTCCACCTTCGATTTTATATACGAAGCTTTGGGCATTTGAATCTCTTTCAAGGACAATTTTAATTATTCTAGATATTACGCTTAAAAGTAAAGTAAATACAACCAACCGTTGTGTTCTTTTCCCTTTGCTTCCAACTTTGATATTTAGTTTTGTTGAAAAATGATCAAATGACCACTACTGCATCAATTAGCAAAAAAATTCTAAAAGGCCGCAAATCAAAAGCGCTTACTCAATCTGAGTTAGGAGTTCTTATGTCAATTAGTCCGCAAGCGGTCGGGAAGTGGGAACGAGGCGAATCTTTACCAGACATTTATCAACTCAACAAATTAGCAATCATTTTTAATGTAAGTCTCGATTACTTCGTTCAAGATTCAGATAGTGAAATTAGTGACACAAATCATTTAGAATCAGACCATGACCGAATAGTTAATAAGGAAAATAAGAACTTAGAAAGAGATCTTTCGAAAGGGAATTGGGAGGCCTTTAATTTTTCTCAATTACTCGGGATTTCGCCAAATATTTCAAAGTCAAATTTCAAGGCTTGTCATTTTTATAAAATGAGCTTTAGAGGGGTTAAATTTCAAGATTGTAATATAGAATCTTGTGACTTCAATTGTTCAAATCTGACAGATGCGAGTTTTTCTGGAAATAATATTTTAGATTCGAAATTTAAGGAAGGAATTTTAACTCATTCGAATTGGTATAAAAGTAACCTCGAGTCTTGTGATTTTACGAATGTAGATTTCTCGTTAACAAATTTTGAACTCGTTAATATCGAAAATTGCCGACTTCAAAATATAAAATGGGAACACACCAAGTTTTTTAAGTCCAATTTGAGTGAAATTATTTTTACGGGAAGAATAGAATTTTGCCACTTTGAAAGCGTTTCATTCTACAAAGTTCAATTTAAAGATGCAACGCTAATTAACACATTTTTTAAAGATAACAAACGCGTAAAAAACATCACTTTTGAAAAATGCAAATGTGATCAGATAACCTATGATTTATTAAAATTAAGCCATGCAAACTTAGATGGTTTGGACATCATATGATTCAGCAGTTGATTCAGGAATAAATGAAAATAAAAAAAGCGCCTTTTGGGCGCTTTTTTTATTTAATAGAAATTAATTCTTACAAGTGAATGACTTCACCATAGGCTGCTGCAGCAGCTTCCATGATGGCTTCAGACATAGTAGGGTGTGGGTGAACGGTTTTGATGAGTTCTTCACCTGTTGTTTCGAGTTTGCGTACTGCAACCAATTCGGCAACCATTTCGGTTACGTTGGCTCCGATGAGGTGACCACCAAGAAGTTCTCCGTATTTGGCATCAAAAATAAGTTTTACAAAACCATCTTTTGCACCAGCAGCACTTGCTTTACCAGATGCAGAGAACGGGAATTTACCAACTTTGATTTCGTAACCTGCTTCTTTGGCAGCTTTTTCGGTCATGCCGACACTTGCCACCTCTGGCGAGCAATAGGTACAGCCTGGGATATTTCCGTAATTGAGTGGTTCTGGGTGATGTCCCGCGATTTTCTCCACACAAATGATGCCTTCAGCTGAAGCAACGTGTGCAAGTGCTGGTCCCGGGACCACATCGCCAATTGCGTAATAGCCAGGGATGTTGGTTTGGTAATACTCATTGACCAAAATACGACCTTTGTCAGTCACGATTCCGACTGTTTCAAGACCGATGTTTTCAATGTTGGCTTGAATTCCGACTGCAGATAATACAACATCGCATTCGATTTTTTCTTCGCCTTTTTCAGTTTTGATAGTAACCACACAACCTTTACCCTTCGTATCTACTGATTCGACAGAAGCATTGGTCATGATGTTGATACCTGCCTTTTTGAAAGATTTTTCTAGTTGCTTAGAAACTTCTTCGTCTTCAACCGGGACAATATTGGGTAAATATTCTACAATAGTAACTTCTGTTCCAATTGCATTGTAGAAATAGGCAAATTCAACACCAATGGCTCCTGAACCAACAACAACTAATTTCTTAGGTTGAGCAGGGAGGGTCATGGCTTGGCGGTAACCAATGATTTTGCTACCGTCTTGTGGTAGGTTTGGCAACTCTCTAGATCTTGCACCAGTAGCAATGATGATTCCTTTGCTTGCAACGTGCAATGTTTTAGCCCCCGCTTCATCGGTAACCTCTACGGTTTTGTTTGCCTGAATAACGCCAGTACCTTTGATGACGTCAATTTTATTTTTCTTCATCAAGAACTGAATACCGTTTGACATTCCGCTCGCTACATCGCGGCTTCTTTTGATGATGGCGTCGAAGTCGGCGCTGCCTTCTTTTACGGTAATGCCGTATTCAGAAGCGTGTTGTAAATATTCGTAGACATTGGCACTTTTCAATAGTGCTTTGGTCGGAATACAACCCCAGTTGAGGCATATTCCACCTAAAGATTCGCGTTCTACAATAGCAGTTTTAAGACCCAACTGTGAGGCACGGATGGCCGTGACGTACCCGCCAGGTCCACTTCCAACAACGATGATATCGTAACTCATTCTTTTAGCTTTTTAAAGGACAAATTTAAGGCTTAATGTTGAAAGATGCTATCTAATTAATGCTTACTTTTGTCTCGAATTCACAAATCTTATGCAAAGCCAATACCAACAAGAAGCTACACAACAGCAAGCCCTCGATTTAGGCCTCCGTGCCGATGAGTTTGAAATGATCAAAGAAATCCTAGGTAGAACCCCAAATTTTACCGAAACAGCAATTTATTCTGTGATGTGGAGTGAACACTGTTCTTACAAAAATTCCATTTTGTGGCTTAAAACCTTACCTAAAGATGGTCCTCACATGTTGGTCAAAGCCGGAGAAGAAAATGCAGGTCTTGTCGATATCGGCGATGGTTTAGGTTGTGTTTTTAAAATTGAGTCTCACAACCACCCAAGCGCGCTAGAACCATATCAAGGTGCAGCAACAGGTGTTGGCGGTATCAACCGCGACATCTTTACAATGGGTGCGCGTCCTATTGCTCAACTCAACTCTTTGCGTTTTGGTAATATAGAAGAAGCCAGAACGAAATGGTTAGTAAAAGGAGTTACTAAAGGTATCGGTGACTACGGAAACGCTTTCGGTATTCCGATTGTTGGTGGTGAAGTTTTCTTCGATGAATCTTACAATACCAACCCTTTAGTTAATGCCTTTTCTGCGGGTATTATCGACACCAGAAAAATCATTTCTGCCACTGCAAAAGGCCCTGGAAATCCAGTTTTCATAGTAGGTTCTGCTACCGGTAAAGACGGTATTGCGGGTGCAGCATTTGCCTCCAAAGACATTACTGAAGCATCTGCCGAAGACCTCCCTTCTGTTCAAGTGGGTGATCCATTCATGGAAAAACTCCTTTTAGAAGCTACCATGGAACTCTCTCAAACCGATGCAATTGTCGGGATGCAAGACATGGGAGCTGCAGGTATTACTTGTTCTACCTGTGAAATGAGTGCAGCAGGCAGCGTAGGTATGGAAATTCATCTAGACCGAGTGCCTACACGTCAAGAAAACATGTTGCCCTATGAAATTTTACTTTCTGAATCTCAAGAGCGCATGCTCGTTGTAGTTCAAAAAGGAAAAGAGCAAATTGTTAAAGACATCTTTGATAAGTGGGATCTTCATGCCGAAGAAATAGGCACCGTTACCGACACCGGCAGAATTCGCTACTATATGGCGGGTGATTTAGTAGGAGACGTTCCTGCTGAGTCTTTAGTGCTTGGCGGCGGAGCACCTCAATACAAAAGAGAATATGCAGAACCTGCTTATTATCAAGAATACAAAAAATTCAACATCAACAGTGTTGAAGAACCTGCTGACCTAAAAGCGGTTGCTGACAAAATGTTGGCAATGCCAAATATCGCATCTAAACGTTGGGTCTACGAACAATACGACTCTATGGTCGGCACCCGCAATATGACCACTAACCGTCCGTCAGATGCCGGTGTAGTCAATATCAAAGGCACCAACAAAGCCTTGGCCATGACCGTAGACTGCAATTCTCGTTATGTCAATGCAGATCCCGAAATCGGCACCATGATTGCCGTAAGTGAGGCGGCAAGAAACATTACCTGTGCAGGAGGAAACCCAAGCGCAATTACCAATTGTTTGAATTTTGGGAACCCCTACAACCCTGAATCTTATTGGCAATTTGTTGGCGCCATCAAAGGAATGTCAGCCGCTTGCTTGAAGTTCGAAACACCAGTTACCGGTGGAAACGTTTCTTTTTACAACCAAACCGTCATGAACGGCAAAGAAGTGCCTGTTTTCCCGACACCAACCATCGGCATGATCGGAATAGTTCCGGATAAAGAAAAAGTCATGACCCTTGACTTCAAACAAAAAGGAGACCTCATTTTCTTAATCGGAAACTATACCGAAGACATCGCTTCTTCAGAATATTTAGCTTCTTACCACGGTATCAAAGCTTCGCCAGCACCATATTTTGACCTCGACCAAGAATTTCAAATGCACCAAGCTATCAAAGGTTTAATTGCCAATGATTTAGTGAATGCAGTTCACGATGTTGCAGATGGTGGTTTATATGTTACGCTAGTTGAAATGTCCATGCCAAGAGAATTAGGTTTTGACATCGTTAGCGATGCCGACATTCGCCTAGACGCTTTTCTATTCGGAGAAGGTCAAGGTAGAGCCGTCGTGAGCGTTACTGAAGATCAAGAAGAAGCTTTTGTTGAATTTATGGTAGCCAGCGGCGTAAACATGACGCTTTTAGGCCATGTCACCAAAGGTAAAATTCAAATCGACGAACAACATTTTGGTTTCATCACCGAAGCCAAAGACATCTTTGACAACGCGTTGGCAGCTCATTTAGAGAACTAATATGGAATACAACACAACTCGTGGCTCCTTGATTTTGCCAGAATACGGCAGAAATGTTCAAAACATGATTGCTCATGCGATGGAAATTTCAGACCGCACTGAGCGCAATCGTGCTGCACAAGCCATTATCGAAGTAATGGGGCAACTCAATCCGCACTTGCGAGATGTAGAAGACTACCGTCATAAGCTCTGGACCCACCTTTTTGTGATGTCAAATTTTGAGCTAGATGTAGACTCTCCGTATGAAAAACCTAAGCAAGAGGTGCTCAATGAAAAGCCTAAACAAATGGCTTATCCATCATCAAAAATTCGTTATGGACACTACGGAAAATATACGCAAGCTATGTTAGAAGCGTCAAAAGAAGTAGTGATTCCCGAAGAAAAAGAATACCTCAAGAACACCATGGCCAATTTCATGAAGAAGCAATTCTTGGCCTACAACAATGACACCGTAGAAAATCATGTCATTGCACAGCAACTTAAAGAACTATCCAAGGGTGAACTTATTCTTGAAAACCCCGATGATTTGGTCAATACCAATACGCTCCTCAAAACAATGGGGATTGGTCAGAACCAAAACAAGCGCTTTAACAAGCAAAAGAACAACAACAATAATAATAAGTTCAAAAAGAAGAAATTCATTAAAAAATAAAACATGGCCTCTTTTGAAATTTACGGTGGTAAGCCATTAAAAGGAGAAATTATTCCTCAAGGTGCTAAAAATGAAGCATTGCAAGTGCTTTGTGCGCCATTACTTACTGCAGAAAAAGTAACCATTTCCAATGTTCCTGATATTGTAGATGTCAATAAACTCATCGCTTTGCTTCAAACCATGGGCGTTAAGGTTGAAAAAGTTGAAAAAGGCACCTATATTTTTCAGGCTAAAGAAATTGACTTGGCTTACCTAGAATCTGAAGATTTCAAAAAAAGAGCTTCATCTCTTCGTGGATCTATCATGATTGTTGGGCCACTTTTGGCTCGCTACGGTCGTGGATTCATTCCTAAGCCTGGCGGAGACAAAATTGGTCGCCGTCGTCTTGACACTCACTTTGAAGGATTCGCTTTATTAGGCGCTAAATTTAATTACGATGCTGGTGAGCACTTTTACTCTGTAGAAGCGGCTCAACTTAAAGGCACCTACATTCACCTTGACGAAGCTTCCGTTACCGGAACAGCCAATATTCTTATGGCGGCGGTGATGGCAGAAGGTGAAACCACTTTCTATAATGCTGCATGTGAGCCTTACATTCAACAGCTTTGTAAAATGCTCAACTCCATGGGTGCTGACATTTCCGGGATTGGTTCTAACATGCTTAAAATCAAAGGTGTAAAAGAACTCAAAGGTTGTTTCCACCGCATTTTACCCGACATGATTGAAATCGGAAGCTTTATCGGTTTAGCGGCCATGACAAAATCTGAAATCACCATTAAAGATGTTTCTTGGGAAAATTTAGGTGTCATTCCAAATGTTTTCAGAAGACTCGGCATCAAACTAGAGCGTCGTGGAGATGATATTTATATTCCTGCTCAAGAAAATTACGAAATCGAGACATTCATTGATGGTTCCATCATGACTATTTACGATGCGCCATGGCCAGGTTTTACACCTGATCTCTTATCAATCATTTTAGTCGTAGCTACACAAGCCAAGGGTTCAGTACTCATCCATCAAAAAATGTTCGAATCCAGATTGTTCTTTGTAGATAAACTTATCGATATGGGGGCGCAAATTATTCTTTGTGACCCACACAGAGCAACCGTTATTGGTCTCAACCGCGAGCATAGCCTTAAAGGCATCGAAATGACTTCTCCAGATATCAGAGCGGGGGTTTCTTTGTTAATCGCTGCACTCTCTGCCAACGGAAAAAGCGTTATTCATAACATCGAACAAATCGACAGAGGGTATCAAGACATCGAGCTGCGCTTGAATAATATTGGTGCAGACATCAGAAGAATCGGATGAAAACCCGCCTAGGAATTATTGCAGTCCTACTGATTGCGTTCGCTTGCTATGCAGCTTGCTTTCAGCAAACTGAACCAACTGTTCAACTCAGCACCCAGCAAGCACCTGAAATTAGTTTGCTCTCACCTAAAGGAAAAGTTCTGAAACTTTCAGATTTGAGAGGCAAAATGGTATTGGTAGATTTTTGGGCATCATGGTGTGGCCCTTGCAGAAAAGAAAGCCCAAATGTTGTTGAGGCTTATCAAAAATACCACTCCAAAGAATTTAAAGATGCCAAGGGTTTTGAAGTGTTTAGTGTTTCTTTAGACCGCGATCAAGAAGCCTGGAAACAAGCCATCACGGCTGATCATCTCACATGGAAAAACCATGTACTAGATGTGCAAGGTATTGCCGCCGCAAATTATCAGGTCAGCACTATTCCGAATGCGTTTTTACTCAATGGTACTGGTGAAATTATTGCCAGTGGTGAGGCGCTCAGAGGCCTTAACTTACATATTACGCTAGATAAACTCTTAAAGTAAAGCTTTTTAGAATAGCTCCTTTAATGAAAATAATTTCTTGAACAAGATGCTTTCTAGATGCGCTCCAAGACGTATTGAATCAATTCGTCCATCGCTTCGTTGATTCCTTTTGAAAATTCTTTTAGTGGTCTGTTGGCTACTCCCAAACAAATGGTAGTACAGCGATGTCCAAGTGCTTTGCCCAACGCAAAAATAGCCGAGCTCTCCATTTCAAAATTCATGATTTGCTGCCCCTCTGAAGCAAAGGCACCAAGTTGCAAATGAATGTCTTTCATTTTACTTTCTAACCTAAGGCTTCTTCCTTGAGGACCATAAAAGCCAGAACTCGTAACGGTAATGCCTGCATGTACTTTTTCAGACTTCAATCGGTTAACTAAACTTTCGTCTGCAGCGCTTAAATATGGGATGACATTTTGCGGGAACACAATTTGTTTATTGATGGCATCTAGCAACGCTATTTCTTCCGGTGAACTCGAAATAGGGTAGAAATGTGCCACATTATCTAAGCCTAAAGCGTGTGTAGAAAGCACCCACGAATGAACTGGAATGGTTTCTTGTAATATTCCGCAAGTACCAATTCTGACGATGTCTAAAGAATTGAACTGAGTTTTATTGCTGCGTTGATTTAGGTCGATATTGACCAAAGCGTCAAGTTCTTGCAAGCAAATATCGATGTTGTCTGTGCCAATTCCTGTGGAAAGCACAGTAATTCTTTTGCCTTTATAACTTCCGGTGTGGCTAACAAATTCTCGGTGTTGGACTTTGTGTTCAATGACATCAAAGAAACGGCTAATTAAACCAACTCGGTCTTGATCTCCGACTAAGATTACTTTGTTGGCAAGTTGTTTGGGCAAAAGTCCAAGATGGTAAACAGCACCATTTTGATCAAGGACTAATTCGGTTTCTGGATAAAGCATTTTTAAATAATCGATGAGCGTGAAGGATTATTTTGATCCAAAAACTTTAGTAAGTAAATCGGTTACGCGGGCTGCCGGATTTTCGCGAATTTGGTTTTCTTCCTGAGCAACCATTAAGAAAAGTCCGTCTATCGCTTTTTGAGTTATAAAGGCGTCTAAATCAGGGTTGAGTGTTTCACCTCCTGAAAGCTTTGCAGCTGCATTATATTTGGTAATAATCGGATTCCAATAGGCGGTGAGACCAACCTTAGCAGTGGCAGCTTTTACTTTAGGTAAAAAAGCGGCTGCGAGTTCATTTTGGGTTTGTTGTTTGAGAAAATTAGTAGCCGCCCCGTTTCCGTCATGGAGAATCTTGAATCCATCCTGAACGCTCATATTTAATATAGCCTCCTTGAAAATAGGCAAAGCTTCTTTTACTGCTTCTTCAGCTGCACGGTTCAAGGTAGTTTCAAATTTTTCAACTTGGGTTGACATACCTAATTGAAGCGCTTTTTCTTTGACCTTCATTGCATCAGGCGGGAAGGGGAGACGAATTTGCGAATTCGCAAGAAAACCATCTGTTACACCACTTTTGCTAACTGCTTTTTCTATGCCCAATTGTAGGGCTTCTTTAAGACCAGAAATCACTTCTTCGTTAGTGAGTTTTGGTGCTTGTGCAGGTAATTCTGTTGGAACCTTAATTTGAACGTCTTTTGCAAGTTCTTTGAGCTTTTGAGCACAAGAAACCTGTGAAAATAGAAGGAGGATTGCTCCGGGAATAATAATTTTTTTCATGGACTATCTGATTACATGAATCATGCCAGTCTTGTTGGTTTTCCCGTCAGTATCTACGTCTTTGTACCATGCTTTCCAAATATAGGTACCTGGCATCACTTTAACGCCGTTGTAGTAACCATCCCAATAGCCTTTAGGGTCGTTGGTTTCCCATACGATTTCTCCCCAACGGTTGTAAATCTTTAAGTTGAAGTTTTCAGTATCGATTCCTTCAACATAGAAAGACCAAACTTGGTTGTGTTCGTCGTCATCTGGGGTAAATGCAGTTGGTGCATAGAAAATCACATCGGATACCACTTCAATATTGATGCTGATTGAATCGGTACACCCATCAACTGTGGTCACGGTAAGCATAATTGGATAAGTATCCATTACGCCCTCTGGGTAAGATATAATGGCGCTTGATCCGTTGTTGGTGATTTGAGTTGCGCCTGGTGAAGACCAATTGTATTGTGCGATATTTCCTGAAGAGATGTCGTTGGTTTGAACGGTGGTTTCGAACCAGGTAACTGGATTTTTTGAAATGGTGAAGTTTGCAGATGGCAACGGAGTAACGGTCAATAAATTATCAAAGAAGCCATTGTAAATACAGCCATGAATAGATGTGATTACTACGCTGAGGTCGTAATCTCCAGGCTGTGCAATGGTGTTGAATAAAGTATCTTGATTAGGAAGCGTAAAGGTGTCGCCGTTCGAAAAAGTATATACGGTGCTGGCGATGTCTTGTCCGTTTGTAGAAACATTACGCAATTCGAAATCACCAGGTGTACAAATTTGGTTGTCAACTGGCTGAATAATTGCAATGATATCTTGTGGGAAAGTGATGGTCATACACTCTGTAGTGGTAGGTGATCCACAAAGTTCGCTTAGTGTGACGCAATAAACAGTTCCGGGGCTGAGTGGATCAACAGTAATGTTGGCACCGTTTCCAATCGGAATTCCGTTTTCTGTCCAAGAATAAGTGTAGGCAGTAGATCCGCCTGCGCCAACCGCACTTAACACGATATTTGATTCAGAGCAAATCATGGTGTCTTGTGTAAGGAAGGTGATGTCTAATGGGTTTGGCTGACCAATTGTTACAGAAACAGACTGCACACAACCATTGGCATCGGTTACTGTACAAGTGTTCAAACCGGCTGGTAAATCGAGCGCTGTAGCGGCTAAAGAAGAGGAGTTATCCCAATCATAAAGATATGGTGCGGTACCTTGCGTCACATTAATGGTTGCCTGACCATTTGCAATTGTGTAGCAGTTTGCATCGATTACGTTTACAGGGCTTAAAATCATGGCCGGAATTTCAGTGATAGTCACGTATATGGTATCCGAACAACCCGTTGAATTTGAGGCGTAGCACCAATAGTTGCCTGCACTTAGGCCCGTTGCAGTTTGAGTGTTGGCTCCCGTGCTCCATTGATAGGTAATGACACCAGTTGCTGGGGTAACGTTGGCAGTAGCCGTTCCGTCTGATCCACCCGGGCAAGAAACCACGGTAGAGGTGTAGGAAAAGTTAGCAGGTGTGTCTGTGATAATAGCTGTAGCTGTAGAATTACATCCGTTAGCATCGTGTTGGGTTACAGTGTAGGTTCCTGCAGTGAGGCCAGTAGCTGGGTTTCCGGTTATAGCACCTGGGTTCCAGGTGTAGGTGCATGGGGCAGGGGATCCTGCGCCCGGATTAGCAGTGGCAGTCCCGATGCCTTGCGAACAAACATCTGGAGTAACAACAGTAGTTACGGATGGGGATGATCTAGTAATCCAAGTTGTATCCTGCGTAATGGATCCGATACTTGTACCGCAGGCTGCACCAGATAAGAAGTATCCGGTGGTGCCGGGTGGTATGATATTTACATTTAAAACGCCATTGTTATATGGGAAAGTTTGCCCATTTGTGTTGGCCCATACGAAGTTACTACCGGGGCTATTTACCATTAAGTATGGAATTTGGGTAATGGTATAGGCAGCTGTATTGGTTGGAGAGGTTGGTGTAAATCTGCGTCCATCTTGGTTCGCACCCCAAACAGTATTGTTTCTTCCTGGGGTAATGTGTGCAGTTGGAGAAGGCATGTTGTTTTCTGATCCTTGGATGGCCAAACCACTGTTCCAAGTAGTACAAATGGGTTTGTTACCGATGTGCAATTCGAAAACATTGGTTGTTTCGTACAGGATAATGGCCATGTAGTTACACTGTGAGGTACAGCTAAACATCATGATGTTTTTGTAGAGCACTACAAATTTTCTGTTTGGAGCAGTACCAATAGTTTGATACTGAATTTGCCCACCCAAAGACGGATTGATGTCTTGGTAAGTAAGCATGATGGTGTTTTTTGCTGCGGCAAAACCTGCATTTGGCAAACCTCCAACTCCTGAAAGTGCCCAAGGGCAATAGCCGCTGGCATTGGATAGGTTAAATGAAATGAGTCCGTTTGAACCAATCACACATTGTGTATAGTTGGTTCCATAAAAGTTGAATGTAAAACCTATGTTTACCGCTGCAGACCATGAGTCATCAGAAAGAGATACACTTGATGGTGCGTTGAGGTATAGACCTGCTGCAGTACCTGGCGTTGTTCCTGAATTGCAGTTATTAATAGTGACAGTTTGTCCCGGACAAACAGTTGTATCTTGTCCTAAACATAAGGATACCGGTTGTGCGTAGGAAAGTGGAACTGAAATCAGGAGGAAAGCACAAAGAATGGTTAGTAAATTGGCTTGGATATGACGAGTAAACAATTTCATAATCGTGTAGTAGTATTTTAAATCGATTGCTAAACGCAAATATACTCTGTCGAGTTGCTTTTTGAAAAAGAAAATTGTTCACTTTTTTAAATATTTTTCAGCATTTGAAACTTTTAATTGAATAAGTGTCATTTCGACACTAATAAAATGTTGAAAAAAGATGTTTCCTAGACTGCTTTTTCGATTAATTTTGCCAAAGTTTACAAACAAAAAAACAACTCTTTTATGTCAAATCAGTATCACGCAGAAATCGAAGCTTTCATGGATCGTGTACGTGCCAAAAACGGTCACGAACCTGAATTTTTGCAAGCTGTACAGGAAGTTGCCGAAGCGGTAATTCCTTTTATTGAGGCTAACCCTAAATACAAGACATCTAAAATTCTAGATCGTATTGTTGAGCCTGAGCGCACCATCATTTTCCGTGTTCCATGGTTAGATGACAACGGAAATATCCAAGTTAATCGTGGTTACCGCGTAGAATTTAACAGTGCAATCGGTCCATACAAAGGTGGTTTGCGTTTTCACCCTTCTGTAAACCTTTCTATCCTTAAATTTTTAGGTTTCGAGCAAATCTTTAAAAACTCACTTACTACATTGCCTATGGGTGGTGGTAAAGGTGGTTCTGATTTTGATCCAAAAGGAAAGTCAGACAACGAAGTAATGAAATTTTGTCAATCTTTCATGACAGAACTTTTCCGTCATATTGGTGCAGATACAGACGTTCCTGCAGGTGATATCGGAGTAGGTGGTCGTGAAATTGGCTACATGTTTGGTCAATACAAACGTCTTCGCAATGAATTTACAGGTGTTCTTACCGGTAAAGGTCGCAACTGGGGTGGTTCTTTAATTCGTCCAGAAGCAACAGGATACGGAACTGTCTATTTTGCAAAAGAAATGTTGGCTACTAAAGGAGATTCTTTCAATGGTAAAATTGTAGCGGTTTCAGGTTCTGGAAACGTTGCTCAATTTGCTTGTGAAAAAGCTACTCAATTAGGAGGTAAAGTGGTTACCCTTTCAGATTCTGAAGGCTATATCTATGACGAAGCAGGTATCGACGCTGGAAAATTGGCGTGGGTAATGGATCTTAAAAATAATCGCAGAGGTCGTATTTCTGAATACGCAAAACAATATCCAGGCTCAAAATTTGTTGCAGGTAAGCGTCCTTGGGAAGTGAAAGCAGATATCGCGCTTCCATGTGCTACTCAAAATGAACTCAATGGGGAAGAAGCTAAATTGCTCATCGCAAATGGTGTAAAATGTGTGGCAGAAGGTGCAAACATGCCTTCAACTCCAGAAGCAATTGCAGCATTCCAAGCAGCAAACGTTCTTTTCTCTCCAGGAAAAGCATCAAATGCTGGTGGTGTAGCTACCTCAGGTCTTGAAATGTCGCAAAACTCTTTACGTCTTTCTTGGTCAGCTGAAGAAGTAGACCAACGTCTACACGGCATCATGGTTTCTATCCACGAAGCTTGTGTGAAATACGGTAAAGATGCTAACGGAAACGTAGATTACGTAAAAGGAGCAAACGTAGCTGGTTTTGTTAAAGTGGCAGATGCCATGATTGACCAAGGTTTGGTATAATCCTAAAATAAATAACAGAAAGGCCTTCCACTTGGAGGGCCTTTTTTATTTTTGTACCCCGATGACGAAGTCACTTACGATTTTTTTATTTCTATTTCTTAATTCTTTACCAAATTGGGCTCAAATTCATTTTGGTATTGGAGCAGCTATTCATCGCTATGATCAAGTCTTGGGTTTAAAAGTGGTAAAACCATTAGATTATGGTAGTTTAGGCATAGATCTTGGCCTAGGTGTAGAACGCAGTTTGCAAGGTGTTTTGGCACCGCAACTAGCTTTTAGTTTTCAAGCTCCATTTTCGCAAAAGGCAACGCTGAAAAAGGCAACGCCATGTTATGCGCTTCGCTATCAGTTTGATTTTCAAAATGCCAGTTTCTTAGATACTTACCATAGTTTCTACCTCGGGGCGGGTTTGGCTTTTGGTGAGTATAAAAGGTTGTCAGTTTATTTGAATGCAGGTATTGTAATGGAGCAAATGTATGGCGTACTCGAGCCGAGTAAATCAACTCATTTTTTTCTGAATCCTCAGGCTCAAATAAGTTATTTTTTCGGAAAAAGATAATATAATTTTTAAGGAAAAGTCGCTTCAAAAAAATGAAAAGTCGCATCAAAGTTAAATTCCTCTTTTTTCTCCTCAAACACATAAGTTTGTTCTTGCTAATATTTGCATGTAATAGAACAGAACAATATCCTGCTGTTCAAATTTTTGGGCATGCAGGCATGGGGATGAACATTGCCTACAGTGTGTATCATGACAATTCAGAGGCTGCCATAGACATGGCGATGAGTTTACCTAATTTAGATGGTGTTGAAATGGATGTTAGGATGAGTAAAGACGGCACACTTTGGTTATTTCATGAGAATAAACTTGAGATTTCAACTAGTGGTTCGGGTTGTATTGCAGAACTCACCGATCAAGAAATTGAAACATTTCACTACAAAAGCACACATCGAGAGCACTTGGTGCGTTTATCTACGGTCTTAAATAAATTAAAGCCAGGTATGACCTTTATTTTAGACATCAAACATTGGAACGAGTGTGCTCAGGCTTATTCCGATATGGATTTATTTAAGCAAAAATTATTAGCCATTCCAGATTCATTGAAAAATCAAATTATTATTGATAGTTCTTATCCGTATTGGCTTGCAGCTTTAGCACAAGAGTTTAGGGTTGTTTTTTCTACGAGTTCCTTTGCTGAAGGTAAAGCAAAATTAGAAGAGATCCCACAACTCTATGGCCTCATGACGCGCAGTAAAAATATTACTACAGAAGAAATAGCAGAGATCAAAAGCCTAGGAAAAACGGTGTTTCTTTTTGAAATGCGTTCGAGCAAAATGCAAAGGGCTATCATGAAAAAAGCACCTACGGCTATCTTGTCAGATGATCCGAGAGGTGCTTTAATAATTAGGGATTAAGCACAAGACTTGAATCCTTTTGTGGAGATTTATGAAGGGTTCAACCTTAATTTATTTTAAAATTTAAGCCTTGTAAAATGGAAGTTTCACCACTTTTGCTTTGACTCCTTTTTCGCGAATTTCAATGAAAATTTCTTGTTCAAGGGCAGCGTTTTCAATGGTCACATAACCTAAGCCAATTCCGACTTTCATGCTTGGAGACATGGTGCCAGAAGTAACTTTTCCGATGATGTTGCCATTAGCGTCTTGAATAGGGTAGTCGTGGCGAGGAATGCCTCGGTCGATCATTTCAAAAGCAACTAGTTTTCTGGTCAAGCCTGCTTCTTTTTGCTTTTTAAGGAAATCGGCATCCGTAAATTCTTTCGTGAATTTGGTGATCCAACCTAGGCCAGCTTCTAATGGAGAAGTGGTGTCGTCGATGTCGTTTCCGTAGAGGCAAAAGCCCATTTCTAAACGCAAAGTGTCGCGTGCAGCAAGACCAATTGGTTTGATGCCAAATGAAGCGCCTGCCTCAAAAACGGCATCCCAAAGTTTTTCGGCATCTTCGTTTTTAACGTACACTTCAAAACCTCCTGAACCAGTGTAACCTGTAGCTGAAATCATGACGTTTTCAATACCGGCAAAGGTGCCGTATTGAAAAGTGTAATAGGTCATGTTGGCGAGGTCAACAGAGGTTAAGCTTTGCATGGCTGCAGCTGCCTTAGGACCTTGAATAGCTAGTAAAGAATATTGATCAGACAGGTTTTGCATTTCAACGCCGAGGTCATTGTGTTGCACAAACCAGTTCCAGTCTTTTTCAATGTTAGATGCATTGACAACAATGAAAAAGGCTTCTTCTGAAATGCGGTAAATGATGAGGTCATCTACGATGCCACCTTTGCCGTTTGGCAAGCAGCTGTATTGTGCTTTGCCGTCAAATAAAACACTTGCATCGTTACTGCAAACTTTTTGAATGAGTGCTAAGGCATTTGGGCCGGTTAAAAGAAACTCACCCATGTGAGAAACATCAAAAACACCTACGCTGTTTCTGACTGTTTCGTGTTCGGCATTGACGCCTTCGTATTGTACGGGCATGTTATAGCCTGCAAATGGGACCATTTTGGCGCCAAGCGCAACATGCTTGTGAGTGAGTGCGGTTTCTTTCATGGATTATCCTTTAACGCGTTCTACATAAACGCCAGTTCTTGTGTCAATTTTAATTACTTCACCGTTGTCGATGAATAAAGGAACTTTAACTTCAGCTCCGGTTGCAATGGTTGCTGGTTTCATGGAGTTGGTTGCGGTGTCTCCTTTAACGCCTGGTTCGGTGTAAGTAACTTCAGAAATGATATACATTGGAAGTTCAATCACTAATGGAGCTTCTTCTTCAGCATGGAAGAGAATGTTAACCGTCATTCCTTCTTGAAGAAAACCTGGTTTTTCTACCATTTTGAGTGGAATATTGACTTGTTCGAATGTCTCATTGTTCATGAAAATGTAAGAATCTGCCTCTTGGTAGAGGTATTGGTACTCACGGTTTTCGATGCGAACGATTTCGATTTTGTGACCCGCTGAAAAAGTGTGGTCAAGGACTTTTCCGGATTCGATTTGTCTCATTTTGGTTCTTACGAAAGCCGGGCCTTTTCCTGGTTTTACGTGTTGGAATTCAATGATCTGAAAAAGTTTGTCGTTGTGCTTGATGCACAAGCCATTGCGGATATCTGCAGTAGTTGCCATAATTCTTTTACAATTTGTGGGCAAAGATAGCCTAAATCCTATTGTTATCAACATATTTCGTGTATAATTTCCTGTTTTGAGTTGGTCTTGGAGCGATTTAGATTGTTATTTTTGTTTGTTCTCAAATTCAAATCCATACATGGCTGAAAATCAATATACCGAAGACAACATTCGCTCGCTTGATTGGAAAGAGCACATTCGTTTGCGCCCCGGAATGTACATCGGAAAGCTCGGCGATGGTGCGGCTGCCGATGACGGAATTTACATCCTTGTAAAAGAGGTTGTAGATAACTGTATTGACGAATTTGTCATGGGAAATGGCAAACGCGTAGACATCAAAGTCAAAGATGGCAAGGTGTCTATCCGAGATTACGGCCGCGGAATTCCACTAGGAAAAGTGGTTGAGGTGGTTTCTCGCATGAATACTGGGGGTAAATACGACTCCAAAGCATTTAAAAAGTCAGTAGGTTTAAATGGGGTAGGTACCAAGGCAGTCAATGCGCTGTCTTCCTATTTTATGGTCTATGCCGTTCGTGATGGCGAGAAAAAAGGAGCCACCTTTGAACGCGGAGAATTGGTTTCGGAAACCCCGTTGGAAAAAACCGATGAAGTAAACGGTACCTATGTAGAATTTATTCCAGACGACAGCATTTTCAAGAAATATGCCTTTAAAACGGCGTACCTAGACAAAATGATGTGGAACTACTGCTACCTCAATCGCGGTTTGTCTATTTATTACAACGGTGAAAAATACAACTCCAAGGACGGTTTAAAGGATTTGCTTGAAAACAACATGGATGGTGATCCCCTTTATCCGATTATCCATCTTGAAGATGAAGATATTGAAGTGGCTTTTACACATGGCCGTACCTATGGTGAAGATTACTATTCATTTGTCAATGGCCAGCACACTACACAAGGTGGTACCCATCAAAGTGCTTTTAGAGAATCAGTTGCTAAAGTCATCCGCGATTTCTACAACAAAAACTATGAAGCGTCAGACATTAGGCAATCAATAGTAGCCGCTATCTCGGTGAAGGTTATCGAGCCAGTTTTCGAGTCTCAAACCAAAACCAAGCTAGGTTCGCAAGAAATCGAGCCGGGCGGCAAGTCAATGCGCGCATTCATCAACGACTTTTTAAAGGATAAACTCGATAACTACCTGCACCGCAATCCAGACGTAGCCGAAACCATCGAGAAAAAAATCAAGCAATCTGAAAGAGAGCGAAAAGATCTAGCAGGCATCCGTAAATTGGCCCGCGATCGCTCTAAAAAAGCAAGTTTACACAATAAAAAATTGCGCGATTGCCGCACCCACCTTACGGATCTCAAAGACGAACAACGCGAAGAAACCACACTATTCATTACAGAAGGGGACTCCGCTAGTGGATCAATCACTAAGTCAAGAAATGTAAGTACACAAGCCGTGTTTTCCTTAAGAGGAAAGCCTTTGAATTGCTATGGCCTTACTAAAAAAGTTGTCTACGAAAACGAAGAGTTCAACCTGATCCAGGCGGCTCTAGACATCGAAGAAGACATGGATAACCTCCGCTACAACCGCATTGTGATCGCAACCGATGCCGATGTCGATGGTATGCACATCCGAATGCTATTACTGACATTCTTCTTGCAGTTTTTTCCCGATTTAGTGAAGCGTAACCATGTCTATGTTTTGCAAACTCCATTGTTTAGGGTCAGAAACAAAAAGAAAACGATTTATTGCTATTCTGAGGAAGAGCGAAGGGCTGCTATTGCTGAATTGGGGAAAAATCCAGAAATTACCCGATTCAAAGGTTTGGGTGAAATCTCTCCAGACGAATTTGTGCATTTTATTGGTGAAAATATCCGCCTAGAACCCGTGATCCTGACCAAAGATGCTTCCATCGATTCCATTCTATCCTACTTTATGGGTAAGAATACTCCGGATCGCCAAGATTTTATTATCGATAACTTGCGCGTAGAAAAAGACTTGGCCGAAGAAATTGCCCAAGACAAAGAAGCAGATGCAACCGAAGAAATTAGTACAGAATTAGCCTTATAACCATGGCAGAAGACGAACTCGAAAACTTAGACCAAAGCCCAGATTCAGGCGAGCACAACCCGTTTGAAAAGCAGCACCTCGACGACAAAATAGTCCCGTTAAATGGCTTGTATCAAAACTGGTTCTTAGACTACGCCAGCTACGTAATCTTAGAAAGAGCAGTCCCAAGCCTATACGATGGATTAAAACCTGTGCAGCGCCGCATTTTGCATTCCATGCGCGAAATGGAAGATGGTCGCTACAACAAAGTGGCCAATATCATCGGCAATACCATGAAGTATCACCCGCACGGCGATGCGTCTATCGGCGATGCGTTGGTTCAAATTGGTCAAAAAGACCTCATGGTCGATTGCCAGGGTAACTGGGGAAACACCCTTACTGGTGATGGCGCAGCTGCTCCGCGTTATATAGAGGCCAGACTTTCAAAATTTGCACTTCATGTAGCTTTTAACCCTAAAACGACCAATTGGTTGGCCAGTTATGACGGTCGAAACAAAGAGCCCGAACAATTACCCATGAAATTCCCGCTTTTGCTCGCGCAGGGTGCTGAAGGAATTGCAGTCGGGATGGCTTGTAAATTTTTGCCTCACAATTTCAATGAACTCATCGAGCAATCGATCAATCACCTCAGAGGTAAAAAGGTAGAGTTACTCCCTGATTTCCCAAATGGCGGTATGGCAGATTTTTCTGGCTACAACGATGGCTTGAGGGGTGGAAGAGTACGCATTCGAGCAAAAATCAGAAAGGTCGACAACAAGACCCTCATTATCAACGAGATTCCTTATGGCACTACAACAGGTTCTTTAATTGAATCCGTGATCAAAGCCAACGACAAAGGCAAAATCAAGATCAAAAAAATCGAAGACAACACTTCATCGGAGGCAGAAATTATTGTGCATTTGGCACCAGGGGTTTCTCCGGATAAAACAATAGATGCACTCTATGCCTTTACAGATTGTGAAGTTTCAGTTTCTCCGAACTCATCAATTATCGATGGTGACCGACCGCGTTTTATGGGGGTTACCGAAATTCTTAAAGTAAATACGGACCACACCGTTAAGTTGCTTCAACTAGAGCTACAAATCAAGCTCGATGAACTCGAAAGACAATGGCATTTTTCAACCTTAGAAAAATTGTTCATTAACCATGAAATGTACATCGACTTCAAACTTTACAGCGACCGCGAAGCACTTTATGTCTATCTCTATGAACGCTTCAAGCCATTCAAGAAGCAATTACTCAGAGAAATTGTAGACGAAGATTTGCAAAAATTGACGCAAATCCCAATGATCCGCATCACGCGTTTTGATGCCGATAAAGCCGACGACGCTTTGCTCAAGATCGAAGAGGAAATGAAGCAAGTGAAGCATGACCTCGAACACCTCACCGACTACGCCATTGACTACTTCAAAGACCTCAAGAAGCGTTTTGGTGCAGGCCGTGACCGCAAAACTGAAATCAAAACTTTTGATACCATCTCTGCAACCAAAGTGATCATTGCCAATCGCAAACTTTATGTCGACTATGACGAAGGCTTTATTGGTTATGGCCTCAAGAAAACTGAGTCAGTTTGCGATTGTTCAGAAATAGACGACATCATTTGTTTCTTCTCCACGGGTAAAATGATGATTACCAAAGTAGCCGACAAGAAATTTGTAGGCAAAGGGCTCATTTATGCCAATGTCTGGAAAAAAGGCGACACCCGCACCATTTATCATCTGTTCTACCAAGACGGTACAGGAGGGCCAACCATGATGAAGCGTTTCTACGTGAACTCGATCACCCGCGATACCGAATACGACCTCACCAAAGGCACCAAAGGTTCCAAGATGCTGTATTTCAGTGTGCATCCGAACGGTGAGCGCGAGGTAGTAAGCGTGCTTCTCAGACCGCGCCCTCACCTCAAACGCCTCCGTTTTGACATCGATTTAGGTGCGCTCATCATCAAAGGCCGAAATTCTGCAGGTAACCGAGTGACCAAAGAAATCATCCAAAAAATTGTCCAAAAGGAAGTAGGGGGGTCTACACTTGCCGCTCGTAAAATTTGGTACGATCAGGTGGTGGGTAGGCTCAATGACGAAGGCCGCGGCAAATTCCTCGGTTCTTTCAAAGGTGAAGATCGCATCCTGACACTCTATAAAACCGGAGAATACCGCCTGAGCTCATTTGATTTAGCAACCCACTTTGACGAAGACATGATCCACATTGAAAAATGGGTGCCGGATCGTCCTATTTCTACCGTTTATTTTGATGCCGAGAAAGAACTGCATTATGTCAAGCGCTTTACTTGTGAAGTTACCCAAGACAAACGCGTGAGTTTCATTTCCGAAGCGCCAGGTTCTTACATGGATCTTGTTTCTACAGCTTTTAGACCAGAAGCCAGAATCATCTTCAATAAATTGCTCAAGGAAACCAAAAATCTTCCTGATCAAGTGCTCAACCTCGCTGACCTCATTGATGTCAAGGGCATGAAAGCGCAAGGTAATCAAATGACTAAAATGAAGGTCAAAGAAATTATCCTGACACACGCCATTGACGAAGGCAAAGAGCCATGGCCAGATCAGCAAGAAGTACAGGTGGAAGAAGAACTCGAGGAAATTGACGACGCCGAAACGCCAACTATGGAATGGGATTTATCTAAAAAAGAAGACGATAACCCAGATCAGATTCCATTGTTTTCAGAAGAATAAATAGGAGTATAGGGCTTTGTATTTTTATGACCCTTGTCATTTTTTTCAGAGTCTGACATTCCTTATTTTTGTAGCACACCATAAAAAACGGAGCCATGAACGCCCTAAAAGAAAATCAAATCAACTACCTCAATATAGGTTTAATGCTCATCACGGCAGTTTTGGCCTATTATTTTCCGTTTGAAACATTCTTGTTGGCTTATGCCTATTTAGGGCCTTTGCATTACCTCACTGAAATTAGTTGGCTACACGACCGTCAGTATTATTCAAAAGGCAAATGGGACTACCTTGTGCTATTAATTGTGGGCATTATGTTGTCTTATGCGGCTTTTGCCAAAGATTTCGGTTTCAGTAAAGATGTCTACGACTATTTTGTAGAAATGAATCTCTTTGATAAGTTGCTGGTTTTTGCACTTTTCGCCTCCATTTTATTTGCACTCGTTAAAAATTTATGGATTAAAATCGGAGCAATTTTCTTGCTCTACCTTTTTGTTGGAGGGTGGTTAAGCCCTGACAGAGCTGCACAAAACGCCGACAGTACTACCGTATTTGCGCTCACAGCGCTTATTCCAACACTCATTCACGTCTATGTGTTTACTGGTTTGTTTATGCTTTATGGCGCACTCAAAACCAGGAGTAAATCCGGAATGTGGCAAATGGTTGGTTTTGTCGCGATACCTTTAGTGCTTGTCTTCGGATTGCCTGTAGCCACCAAAGGAGGCTTTCTTTCCAAGTTTGGCAAAGACGCCTATTATGCCAAAGGTGATGGTTTTTACAACACCAACTACTTGATTTTAGATCACTTTGATCTCATCCAAGAAAAGAAACTGACCAATCAAGAATACCTCGAAATCATTACCAAGCCAGGTAACCGCAGTTATTTTGTGGGGCAAGGCATTATCGATTCTGCCAAATATGAGGCTCACGTCGATTCTTTAAAAGCCATAAAAGATCAGCCTTTTGTTGTCAAGCCGATGCCTATCAATACCGCTAATTTGGCTCCTCAGTTTCAATACGACCACTTGCTTTATTTCTTTGACACTTCGAGTCGTTACGTAAAAAGCATCAACGAATACCGCTTTGAACCGCTGCCAAGATCTGTCATGAAATCGCGCACTAAAAAAGAAATGGATGACCACATTTATTATTCTGAAGTCGGGATCATGCTGATGCGCTTCATTGCCTTTGCTTACCTCTATCATTACCTTAACTGGTTTAGTAAAACAGAAATCATCCGTTGGCATAAAGTTCCAAAAGTAAGGTTCTTGGCAGTAATCCTTACTTGGTTGGCAGCTTGTGGTTTCTACGCCTATGACTACTCTTTAGGTCTAAGCCTTTTATTCTTCTTGAGCTTTTCACACGTATTGCTCGAATTTCCGCTCAATATCATTTCCATTGTTGGGATTGGCACTGAGTCATTATCTATTTTTAAAAATGGCTTTAAAAAGCCAAGCCAATCCTAACTAAACCAAACTACCCATGCTCAAATTTTCGTTTTTCACCGCAATACTTTTTTGCGCTCAATTTATTTTCGCTCAAACGGCAAGCGTAGCACTCGTGACCACCCAACCAGATGGTCGCTACACCTTATCTGAAGCCGGAGCTTCTTATTTTGCCAAATTGTCTTTGGAGTGCACCAATAAATCTACGCCACATTACTATTATCAAGCGTTAAGAAAGCCCGGAGATACAGATACCCCAGAAGATTTATGGCCAGCATTTTACGGCTGCTACGACTGGCATAGTGCGGTGCACAATCACTGGGCACTCATTAAAATCCTAAAAACCTATCCTCAAATTCCGGAAGCTGCAGAAATCAGAGCCAAACTTGAACAAAGCTTTTCCGAACAAAATATATTAAAGGAGTTCGAATACTTTAAAAACAATCCAGAACAATATGTTTTTGAATTCCCATACGGGCAAGGTTGGTTGCTTAAAGTTGCCGAAGAACTCAAAACTTGGCCAGACGCCGATGCCCAAAGATGGTTAGAGAATTTGTCTCCGATGTACCGTTTGTGTGCTGCGGCTTCTCAGGTAATCTGGAAAGAAATGAAAGAAGTAAATTTATCAGGAAGCCATGATGCGCCATCCCTCAATTTATCTTTTGCATTAGACTATGCCCGAGCTTTTGGAGATGAAGAGCTATTAAAAGTAGTTTTGAAAGCAAGTAAGAAATACTATGGTAAAATGACCAAAGCTCCGCTCAGAGCCGAGCCATTTGAATACGATTTTATGTCGGCCTCATTGCTCGTTACTGACCTCATGCGCAAGGTGTATGACCAAGAAACCTATTTAAAATGGTTAAAGAATTTTGCACCAGGTTTGTTAGATGCAAATAGCGTGGCTAAGGACCTCCAAATTAAAAAAACCGACAAACACGACGGCTATGAATCTCATTGGGACGGTTATCACCTCAACAGAATTTGGTGTTTAAATGGCATGCTCCAAAGTTTGCCCGCTGAGGCGTTGGATGCCAATACCAAAGCGATCTGGACCAAGAGCATGAACGATATGTGGGATTACGCCCAAGAAAGTATCGGAAAAGGCAACTACGACATCGACCATTGGTTGTCTTCATTTTCTGTGTTTGCCTTAATAGGTTACCAATAAGATTTTTTAGTCTGAATCCTTAAGATTCGATTGAATTCACTTTTTTTCTTCAAGTAATTGCTTGGCAATTTCTAGAGCCCATTCTAACTGCGATTCACGCGTGTGTGCCGAAGTGTCTAATACAATTGCTTCAGGTACTTGAATTAAAGGGCTTTCTTTGCGTGTGCTGTCCTGAAGGTCTCTGGACTTAAGGTTTTCCAAAACGGCAGCTTGTGTCATGGTTTCTCCTTTGGTCAGGAGTTCGGCAAGTCTACGCTGAGTTCTTACTTCATCTGAGGCAAGTACAAAAAGCTTGAGTTCTGCATTCGGGAAAACTACAGAGGCAATATCTCGTCCATCCATTACAATTCCACCTTGTTTACCCATCTCTTGTTGTTGCTCGACTAACTTGGCTCTAACCTCCTTGATCGCTGCAATTTTCGAAACAATTCCTACAACCTTTGGGGTTCTGATCTCATGGGTCACATCGATCTGATTCAACCATACCTTTTGATCAGTGCTTAATGCAATTGAAATAGCAGGTAAGGCGCTGATGATTGCTTGGAGGTTAAAGTCTCCGTCTGTTGTGATGAGCTTGTGCTCTAGACAATAAAGAGCAACGGCGCGATACATCGCGCCGGTGTCTATAAAGGTGTATCCCAAGGCCTTGGCTAAATCTTTAGCGAGCGTACTTTTACCGCAAGCTGCGTAGCCGTCTATGGCAATGGTGATCTTTTTTTTCATTAATAGTAAATGGCTCTTCTAACTTGTGTGATGTATTTTGCGAGACGAATAACTTGTTTGGTGTAGCCAAACTCGTTGTCGTACCACGCATACAAAACTACATTTTTTCCGTCATTTGAAACAATACTTGCGTTTGAATCAAACACCGAGCAGCAAGTATTGCCAATGATATCAGACGAAACCAATTCTGGATCAAAAGAATAGAATATCTGGTTGACCAATTCACCGTGAAGCGCGGCATCTTTGATTGCTGAATTGATTTGCTCGAGGTCAGTGGTCTTATTGAGCTCCAAACTAAGGATAGCCAAAGATCCGTTAGGAGTCGGGACACGCACAGCGTTGGCAGTAAGTTTATCTTTTAATTCAGGAATCACTTTTGTAACTGCAGAACCAGCACCAGTCGAGGTAATAACCATATTGACAGCAGCAGAACGGCCTCTTCTTGGCTTTTTGTGCATATTGTCTAAAAGGTTTTGGTCATTGGTGTAGGCATGCACGGTTTCAATGTGTCCTTTGACTACTCCAAAATGGTCATTGACTACTTTTAAAATAGGGGAGATGGCATTGGTTGTACAAGAAGCCGCAGAGAAAATATTTTCATTTTCAACGTCAAGTGTACCTTGGTTGATGCCATAAACCACATTTGGAATTTCTTTACCTGGTGCGGTAAGCAAAACTTTGCCAACACCCTTTGCTTGAAGGTGTCTTGAAAGCGCTTCGCGATTGGTGAAAACACCGGTGTTGTCAATAATGAGTGCATTGTTGATTCCGTAGGCAGTGTAATCGATGTCTTCCGGATTTGCGGCATCGATCATGTGCACAATTTGTCCGTTGATAATGAGGCTTTTGTTTTCGAGGTCTTCGATCACTGAACCTTTGAAGGCACCGTGCACTGAATCGTTGCGAAGCAAAGATGCACGCTTAATAATATCAGCATCTGAAGCGCCACGGGTAACAATAGCGCGGAGTCTGAGCTGTTGACCTTTTCCTGCTTGTTTAATGAGCTCGCGAGCAGCCAAACGACCAATTCTACCAAAACCATAAAGTACTACATCTCTAGGTTCAATGGCTTGTGGACTTTGCATGCCACCCAATTTTTCCATGAGAAAACGTGCCATTCCGCTTTGTTCGGTGTGGCCCGCCAACCATTCGCTAGCTAGTAAACCGATGTCGAGTTTAGATGCCGGAATATCTAGTGTCATGAGGGTTTCAGCTAAGGCAGCTGTGGTAAAAACGTCGATAGGCTTATTGACGACCTTTTTTGCATATTCATGCAGGTTAAGGATTTCAGAAATAGTGGTGTCTGTTAGGTGGTTGCGAAATAAAACCAGCTCAATACCTTTGTCGTAAAGGAGTTCGCCAACTTTGCTTTGCAATTTAACAGCTGCTCTTTCTCGCTCAATGTGCAAATTGAGCTCTTTTTCATAACCGTCTTTGGTTTCCATGTTGTTGTTGATTGATGATTTATTGATGATTTGAAAAGATAGAAATAAAAAAGGCTACCTCACGTGTAGGTAGCCTTCAATATATTAACCGAGGTAAGACTTCAGTAATTTGTTTCGAGAGGTGTGTCGGAGTCGGCGAATTGCCTTCTCTTTGATTTGCCTAACGCGCTCTCGGGTGAGGTTGAATTTTGCTCCGATTTCTTCGAGAGTAAGGCCGTGGTTCATGCCGATACCGAAAAACAAACGGATGATTTCTCTTTCTTTGTCTGTGAGTGTACTGAGTGATCTTTCGATTTCCTTTTGTAAAGACTCAGCCATAAGAGAGTGGTCAGTTTTTGGAGAATCGTGATTAGCCATTACGTCCATCAGCGTACCACCGTCGTCATTGGTGGTGAGTGGGGCGTCCATAGATACGTGGCGACCCGAAACGTTTAAGCTCTCTTTGATTTTATCTTCAGGAACTTCTAACGCTTCTGCTAATTCTTCGGCACTAGGTGGTCTTTCGAATTCTTGTTCAAGGCGCGAAAACGCTTTGTTGATTTTGTTTAATGAACCTACTTGGTTGAGTGGAAGACGTACGATACGTGCTTGTTCAGCCAATGCTTGAAGAATAGATTGGCGAATCCACCATACTGCGTATGAAATGAATTTAAAACCTCTGGTTTCGTCAAATTTTTGCGCGGCTTTAATAAGACCAAGATTTCCTTCGTTGATGAGGTCAGGAAGGGTTAGACCTTGGTTTTGGTATTGCTTGGCAACGGAAACCACGAAACGCAGGTTGGCGCGCGTTAGTTTTTCGAGGGCTTTTTGATCACCTGCTTTAATGCGGCGAGCAAGCTCTACTTCTTCTTCTGCTGTAATGAGTTCTTCACGACCTATGTCTTGAAGATATTTATCGAGAGACTGACTCTCTCGGTTAGTAATGGATTTGGTAATTTTTAGCTGTCTCATGCGCTTATCTTATCTGTTTTGCTAAGTAAAGTTGACTTCTGCTTGTTTGGCAAAGTAACGCCGAAAATTAAGTTTAAAAAAATCTGAAACTCGGTTTTTTTGGGGAGTTATTAACGAGTTTTAAACTTTTTCAACGAAGCAGAAAAGAGGCTCTGGTTCGTTATAAACCAAAGCCTCTGTAGTCGCGTTTACCGGTTTCATCCATGATTTCTAATAAGATACCACGATTGACGCCACTTAATTTTTCAGTGAGTTCTTGAACGGTTTCGATCGGTTCGTTATTGACCTTTGTAATGATGATTCCTTCTTGCAAACCGATGGCTTTGAGTTTGCCAGTGGTGATGCTTTTTATTTTTACACCATATGAAATATTGAGTTCTTTGCGCTCTTTTTCTGTGAGCTCGACAAAGGTTGCTCCTAAAGCATAGTTTTTACTGATCTCTTCTTTGCTCATGAGTTCAGTTTCACCTTCTTTGTTGCGCAATACCAATTCTTTGGCTATGATGTCGCCGTCTTTTTGACGCACCGTCAGATTCACTTTGTCACCAGGTCTGCGCTTGCCGATCTCTTCTTGAAGTGCTGCAACAGAGTTGACTTCTTTGCTGCCAATTTTTAAAATGACATCGCCGTCTTTTAAGCCAGCTTTATCTGCTGAGCCCCCATCGGTTACTTTCGCAATAAAGACGCCTTTGAGGTCTGGGAGTTTGTTTTTCTCTTTGACATCTTGCGTGACGTCAGCAATTTGGACGCCTAAGAAGCCGCGTTGCACAATTCCAAAATCGATGAGGTCGCGCATGACTTTGTCTACTAAGTTAATGGGCACTGCAAATGAGTAGCCGGCATAAGAACCCGTTTGGGAAGCAATGGCGGTGTTGATACCGATGAGTTCGCCACGAGTATTGACTAATGCACCCCCACTGTTTCCTGGATTAACGGCAGCATCTGTTTGAATAAAAGACTCGATTGGCACAATATCTTGGGTGTTTCTTTCTGATAGTAAGTTGATATTTCTTGCTTTTGCAGAGACAATACCAGCAGTTACGGTAGAAGTAAGGTTGAAGGGATTCCCGACGGCAAGCACCCATTCTCCAATTTTGAGTTCATCTGAATTACCGATAGGAATCGCTGGGAAATTTTCTCCTTCTATTTTCAAAACAGCGATATCGGTTGCGGGGTCAGCTCCTATGACTTTGGCGTCGTATTTAGAGTTGTCGTTGAGAATAACTTGAATTTCGCTCGCGTTTTCAATGACGTGGTTGTTGGTGACAATATAGCCTTTTGAAGAAACAATGACGCCAGAGCCAGCGCCCGCACCATATTGTTTGAATTCTCGGCCACCTGCCCCAGGGCCGTAGAAGAATTCTTGGAAGGGATCGCGCTGAAAAGTGGTTTGTACGACTTTGGTAGTGATATGCACCACTGAATGAACAGTGTTTTCGGCAGCAGAAGTAAAGTCTAGGCTAGCGGGGACTCCGTTGTAGTCTACCTGATGCATGAGGTTACGACCACCGTCTAGAACTTGGTCCGAAAGTTTGGTAGAATTGTGTTGAATAATGACATAAGTTGCCAAAGGAAGGGTTCCTCCTAGGATACCCATTCCGAACAATTTTAAGGTGTTGAGTATTGTCATGGTGTCAGTTTTTATTGTTTGATTCCATCAACGCAAAGAGTGTTCCAAAAATTGCTTGAAAAATGTTAAATTTTGTTAAGATTTTGTTCGGATTAATTGAATATTTTTGTTCTGCCTCAATGACACTTCAATTTAGCAAATATCAAGGTACCGGTAACGATTTCATTCTTCTCGATGATTTGAATGATCAATATGACAAATTGTCAATTGCTGACATTCAAATCCTCTGTGACCGAAAATTTGGCATAGGTGCCGATGGCCTTATTTGCATCCGCAAGCATTCAGAACTTGATTTCGAAATGGTTTACTACAATGCTGACGGCACGCAGTCTTTTTGTGGCAATGGTGCGCGTTGTGCAGTTGCATTTGCAGCGAGCTTAGGTCTTATTAAAAATGCACACACTTTTTTTGCTGCCATTGACGGCCCTCATGAGGCCTGGATCTGTGAGTCTGAGGTAAAATTAAAAATGTCAGACGTAGCGCCCATTCAAATACTAGAAAATGCTTTTGAACTCCACACGGGCTCTCCGCATTATATTCTTTTAGATGCGGATCATTCTGAACTTCATGTGGCGCAAATAGGAAGGCAAATTCGCTATAACGACACCTATCAAGCAAACGGAATCAACGTTAATTTGCTCGATATTCAGCCCGATTTTCTTCGCGTAGCAACCTATGAAAGAGGAGTAGAGGCCGAAACGCTTTCTTGTGGCACTGGTGTAACCGCCGCAGCTTTAACCTATGCGCACCTCCATCAAATGAAACAAGGTAGTGCCAAGGTTCAGACAAAAGGTGGAAATCTTAGCGTGCAATGGCAAGGCCTTGCCGATGGTTCTTTTGAGCAAGTTTTTCTAACTGGCCCCACACAAAAAGTTTTTTCAGGAATATATGAGTTTAAGCGGTAAGCAAATTTACTTAAGAGCGGTTGAAAAGGAAGACGCCGGCACTATTTTTCTCTGGGAAAACAATCCTGCAAACTGGAAAGTTTCCAATACGGAGGTTCCGTTTTCGATGTATGACATCGTTCAACTCATTGAACAACAATCTGATTTGCGTAAATCGGGGCAGTTGCGCCTCGTGCTCATGACTCATTCAGACAACCGTGCAGTGGGCGTCATCGATTTATACGATGTCAACTTTAAGCATGGTTATGCTGCTGTGGGTATTTTAATTGCCGCCGATCAAGACAAAGGTCAGGGTTTTGCAAGTGAGGCGCTGCAACTTCTTATTGACTATTGCACCCAAATACTAGAGTTGAGAAATTTGTGCTGTCAAATCCATGGCGATAATGAAGCGAGCATCAAATTATTTGAAAAAGCAGGCTTCTTCCATGCCGGAACTCGTAAAAATTGGTTGCGCTTTAAAAATCAAATTTTCGATGAATTAACTTATCAATTATGTCTAGAAAACAAAAACTAATTTTAATAGCAAGTATTGTATCAATTGCAATTGTGGCGCTTGCATTGCCTCAGTTGCGCTACTATTATGCGGCTTTTCAAAAGTCCGACAACACCAATGCAGTAACCATTTTTATTCCTTCAAAAACAGAAATGCTCAATGTGGAGGCTATTGCAAAATTATTGCAAGAAAAAGGAGTGCTCCAAGATCCGTCGGCTTTTCAATTGGTGGGTGAAAACAAAGATATGAACCCACGCAATATTGCCCCGGGAAAATACATTATTGAGCCCGGCACAGCTTTAAGACACATTTGGAATGGTTTTAAAATGAACAGCAATCAAAATGGAAACGCCGAACAAACCGTGAAGGTGAGTTTTGAAAATTGCCGTTCGCTTAATGATCTCGCAGGTAAATTACAGCAGCAGCTAGAGTCTGACAGCGCTGCCTTTATGGCTGCTTTTCAAGATGGTGCAATTTTAAGTAAGTTGGGCTTCACTTACGAGCAGCTTCCGGCACTTTTTATTCCAAACACTTATGAAATGTATTGGGATCAAAAACCTCAAGCGTTCATCGATTTAATGGCCAAATCATTTAAAGATTTCTGGACACCTGCAAGGATGGCCAAACTCAAAGAAGTGGGCCTTAATGCCCCAAGTGAAGCGGTTACCTTAGCCAGTATTGTCTATTCAGAGCAATCTAAAAATGCGCAAGAATGGCCTATTATTGCCGGCCTCTACCTAAATAGAATCAAACAAGGCATCAAATTGCAATCTGACCCAACTTTTAAATTCTGTTGGGGTGACAAACTCAAAGGTGTTCAGCGTTTATTAGCAGTACATCGAGATGTAGATTGCCCTTACAACACCTATAAAATTCAAGGGCTGCCTCCTGGACCCATTTATTTGCCGCCAATTGGTGTAGTAGATGCAGTTTTGAATCCTACAAAGCATAATTATATTTTTATGTGTGCCAAACCCGATTATACCGGAACGCATAATTTCACGGCATCTGGTTCCGAACACACGCAAAACGCACAAATATTTCAGCGCTGGTTAGGCGACGAACTTAAAAAACGTTAAGCATGAAAAGAAGACAATTTATTCGTTTTGGGGCCGTTTTGAGCGCGCTGAGTTTAGTAGACAAAGCCAAAGCGAACCAAACCTTAACGCATTCATTTTCCGGAAAAGCAACAGGCCCAATTGTGCTTTCTACCTGGAATCATGGTTTAGCCGCAAATGAAGGTGCCTGGGAAGTTTTAGCCAAAGGCGGTGCGGCGCTAGATGCCGTAGAAAAAGGCGTAATGGTCACCGAAGCTGACCTCAGCAACCGCAGTGTAGGCGTAGGCGGCAGGCCCGACCGCGAAGGGCACGTAACGCTAGATGCTTGTATCATGAGTGGTGACTCCAGATGTGGATCTGTAGCGTTTTTGGAAGGAATTGCGCATCCAATTAATGTGGCGCGCGCAGTAATGGAACGCACACAACACGTTATGTTAGTAGGGGCAGGCGCCAAAAAGTTTGCGCTCGATCTCGGTTTTGCTACGGCTAAAATGCCTATTCCAGAAGTCAAGAAAGACTATGAAAAGTGGCGCGCAGAAAACAAAGATCTTTTCAAAAAACCTGAAATCAACCACGAAAACCACGACACAATTGGCATGATCGCCATGGATGCTGAGGGTAAATTAGCGGGTGCTTGCACCACAAGCGGGTGGGCCTATAAAATGCATGGCAGGGTGGGCGATTCACCAATTATTGGTGCCGGTTTGTTTGTCGACGAAGAAGTGGGTGCCGCAACCGCCACTGGTCTCGGCGAAGCCATTGTTCGTGTAGCAGGAAGTCATACCGTTGTAGAACTCATGCGTCAGGGCCTCAGCCCAGAAGAAGCATGCAAAGAAACTTGTATGCGCATCATCAGAAAAAACAAAGACCTCACCGGCTTGCAATGCGGTTTCATTGCCATTGACAAAGCAGGAAATTACGGAGGCTATGCCATTTACGCTGGTTTCAACTTTGCCTTGCGCACCAACACCGATACCAAGCTGGTTGATACAAAGTTTGACCGTAATTGGTAGCATGAAGAAAAGCTTTTTCTTTTTTCTTTTTTTCTTTATTGGCTTATTAGCCAATGCACAAGTAGTGCTCAATTGGGAGGTTTTTCATCCTCTTAAAAAGCAGTGGTTGCCATTTGGCGAATGTGGATCAGTGCAAGAGTTTTTTGTAAAAACCAAAGAACTGCCTGATCCGTTTGTTGGTGAAAACGAGGCCTTGTTTCAGTGGGTTGAGAAAGAGCAATGGAATTTTAGAGCTCAGTTTTTTTTGAACGAAACCTTTTTCAACGCCCAAGAATTGACACTAGATATCCCGAATCTAGATACCTATGGGCAAATTTATCTGAATGGACAGCACTTGGCTGCTACCGATAATTTCTTTGTGCATTATCAAATTCCGCTCAAAGTATCTGACCTTCGCTGTGGATATAATACTTTAGAAATAAAAATCGAATCCCCGGTTTGTCATCACCACGACACCGAACATAAATATGGTTTTTCATACCCGGCACCCAACGATGTTGCCTCTGATAAAGTTGCACCTTATACCCGAAAACCTCAATATCATTTTGGCTGGGATTGGGCGCCAAGAATCAATACAATTGGTTTTGCTTTTCCAATTTCAGTTCATGTCAAAGCAAAAGCAACGCTGGATTATTTTGTCGTGAATACGCTTGATTTGCAAGAAAATAGCGCCCAATTACAATTGAATTTTACTTTAAGCTCTACAGCGTTTGCGGGTAAATTAAGTGCGCAAAGCCACTATTTTAAAACGATTGAATTTGAACCTAATCAAGCCATTGAACAAGTGGTTGCTGTTGAAAATCCAAAATTGTGGTGGCCGGCAGGGCAAGGCACAGCTCATTTATATTCTGATACATTGCTTGTTTTTAATGAACAACATGAATTGATACTTCAGTATCCTTTTGAATTTGGCATCCGAAAAGTTCAACTTATTCAAGAATCAGACGAGTGGGGAACTTCTTTTACTTTAGAACTGAATGGCCGCCGCATTTTTGCAAAGGGTGCAAATGTCATCCCGCCAGGCATCTTTGCGGGTCCAAAACTAGATAGCGCTTATGCTGCGCTTGTGCCGCAAATGCAAGCAGCTAATTTTAATATCGTTCGGGTTTGGGGTGGCGGTATGTATGCACCTGAGTCTTTTCTAAAAGCTTGTGACCGCGCCGGTATCATGGTATGGCAAGACTTCATGTTTGCTTGTGCGATGTACCCAGCAGACTCAGTATTTACAAGTCAAGTGCGTGAAGAAATTATACAACAAATTCCCCGTTTAGCAAGTCATGCATCAGTCGTGTATTTCAATGGGAATAATGAAGTAGACGTAGCTTGGAAAAACTGGGGTTTTCAGTTGCAGTACCATCTAAATGAGGCCGAACAAAACCAAATTGAAGCAGCTTATCAAGTCCTCTTTAAAGAACTGATTCCGACACAAATCAGGCAGTTTACAAATTTACCCTATGTGCATACCTCGCCACTCAGCAATTGGGGCAAAGACGAATATTTCAATTCCGGAACCATGCATTATTGGGGTGTTTGGCATGGCAAAGATCCGCTTACCGATTTCGCCAATAAAATTGGGCGTTTTAATGCAGAATATGGCTTTCAGAGTTTTCCGGAAATGCTGACTCTTCGCAGTTTTGCACAAGATAAAGACCTACAGTTGCATTCTGCGGTCATGAGGAACCACCAGAAATCTTATGTAGGTAATGGCATGATTGAAAAACACGCCAAACTTTATTACGGCAAAGCCAAAGATTTTGAAACGTTTGTTTACTATTCTCAACTTACCCAGCAAAAAGCCGTCAGTATGGCCATTGCCGGGCATCGTTCGGCTGCGCCGCGTTGCATGGGTACAATCTATTGGCAGCTCAATGATTGCTGGCCGGCCCCAACCTGGTCTAGCCTCGATTATTTCGGAAATTGGAAAGCATTGCATTATACTGTCCAAGACGATTATAGGTCAATTGCGGTACTTGAAAGGCAGCAAGATGACTCACGTTTTTTAGTGCTGTGCAGTGAAGTACCTGAAGATACTTTGGTAACGGTAGAAGTACAGTTTTACAATGCGCTGGGCGAATTCCAAAAAAAGGAACGCAAAACCTATCCGGTACAAACTTATAAAACCCAAGTATTGATGGGGATTTCTGAAGAGTATACAGGTTTTATTAAGGTAGTCATAGATGAGCAGTACGATCGTTTGTTTACCTACATACCGAAAAGGAAGGCGCCTGACGTTCAGCCCATTTTGACAATTGAAAATGTTGATCCTGTTCTGAAAACCGCTGTATTGCGCATAGAAACTAAACTTCCATTAGTAGATTTTTGGGTATATGCCAAGCAGCGTCAGTTGCATTTCGATTCCAATTTTAATAGTTTGTTACCGGGTACTCACAAACTAACATTTACTTATAGTGGAGAACTTCCTACCACCCAAGAATTGCAATATCAAGTGCGCTGATTTCTGCACCGATCTGAACAATACTTGACTTCTTCCCAGTTCTTCTCCCACTTTTTGCGCCATGTAAATGGTCTTTGACAAGTTGGGCAAATTTTCTCGGGCAAGTGCTGTTTTTTAACGCCTTTCATGATCATCAAACAAATCAGCTTTGTTATTGTTTCTTTTACGTCATGAAACGAAAAGCTTTAGACCCTCAAGATATCGACCGCATCATTGAAATGGCTTGGGAAGACCGCACGCCTTTTGATGCCATTCTTTTGCAATTTGGCCTGAAAGAAGCAGAGGTAATTGCGCTAATGCGCAGTGAGCTCAAGCCAAGCTCGTGGCGTTTATGGAGAGCAAGAGTACAGGGTAGGGCCACCAAGCACAGTGCTTTACGCGGTTTCGAAGTGGGACGTCACAAATGCAATTTGCAACGAAACATTACGGGCAACAAGATTTCTAAGCGCTGAACCACTTAGAATGTGTACTTTTGCGAGTTTTTATGGAAACAAACAATTCCATTCATCTCTCCAATATGTTTTATTTTCCCTTCTCTCCCTTTAAAGCAAAGAGCATATTTTTTGCGCTTTTTACCGTTTTTTTTACTTCGATTTATGCGCAAGACCCATTGGTTTTCCCTATAAAGAAACAAGATTCACTACGGATACAATTAGAAAAGATTTCGAGAACCATAACCATGCATGAGGTTGCACTTATTGCAGGTAGAAATGGTGGTTCGTTTTATAGCCGTACACAAAGTATCGAAAAACTAAATGCAATAGATCTCAAGCTACTTCCTGTGCGTAGCATCCCTGAGGCGTTAGCGCTAGTTGGTGGCGTAGATGTACGCCAAAGAGGCTTAAGTGGTACGCAGGCCGATATTGGCATTAGAGGCGGAAACTTTGAGCAAAGTTTAATTGTAGTTAATGGCTTTAAAATGACAGACCCACAAACGGGGCATCATGCGGCAAGCTTGCCTATTCCACTCATTGCTATTTCTGAAATTCAGGTTTTCAAAAGCCCAACTGTATTGCAGTTTGGTCAAAGTGCTTTAACCGGTGCGGTGCATATTGGGGCTTATCCTACAGGGCCATTTGAAGTAAAGGCAAGTACCTATGGTGGCAGCTTTAATAGTTTTGGCGCACAGGCGATGGTGCGCATGAAAATCAAAAAGTTCCATCAACTTATTGCGGTTTCAAGAGATCAATCTGCGGGTCATTGGTATAATTCTGATTTTGTAAATCATCAGTTGTTCTATACGGGCTCTCATTCATTGGGTAAACAAAATGGACATTCTCTTAGTTATTTGGCAGCCTATACAGATCGAAATTTTGGCGCTAATGGTTTCTATTCCAATAAATTTCCGGATCAGTGGGAGCATACCACAATGGCAATGGCTGGCATCAAGCACAATTTCCATTTCCCACGGAGAGAAAATTTATCAATGAAGCAGGACCACAGAAATCTACATTTTAAACAACAATTGCTTGTAAGAAGCCATGCAGACGAATTCAGACTCAAGCGTTTGGACCCTTCGTTTTATACCAACACCCACGTTTCTAATGTATTGAGTTATGAACTACAAGGTTCTTTTTACATTAATAGACACAAGCTAGATATCGGGGTTGAAGAACGTCTTGAGCAACTCAACAGCAGTAATCTAGGCCTCAGACAGCGCGATTACCAAAGTGTTTATTTGCAATCTACCGGTTCCATTTCAAATTTTCGTTATGCAGCCGGATTATTGTTTTTTGCCTACAACTGGCAAAACCCTCAGCTAATGCCAAGTTTGCAAATAGGCACTTCTTTCAAGCGTCAACAATTTATTTTTGCCAATTATAGTCGAGGAAATAGGGTGCCAAGCTGGACAGAAATGTACTACTCGGATCCGTCCAATGTGGGCAACCCTAATTTATTACCAGAATATAGTCATGCAGTTGAAATGGGCTGGCGCCTGAATCCGAGCAAAGATCTTGGTTTTGCGCCTAATTATACTGTGCAGGCGGAAGCCAACCTGTTTTACCGCCAGCACACCAACATGATCGATTGGGTTCGGGTTCCATCGGTAATTAACCCAAACCCAAACCCTTGGATGCCGGTCAATATTGCTAATGTAGCTTTTAAAGGTCTTGAAACAAGTTTTCAAATGCAAACCAACTTGCGAGGAACTTGGGGGCTGAATCATTTGAAACTGAACTACACCTACATTACCGCAAAGCACAATTTTTCAAGTACAGAGGAGTCAAGATATGCGCTTACTAGCATGAAGCAACAATTCAATACGGTAGCAGTATTTGATTTGAGTCAGTACGTGCATTTAAGCTTGGTGTATCGCTTGGTAGAGCGAATCGAACAACCGTTGTATCAGGTGTTTGATGCAAAATTGAATGTGACTATTTTCAACAAATGGAGTGTATTTGCTGAAGCAAATAACCTAACGAATACGCAATATGTAGAGGCGGGTTTTGTGCAAATGCCGGGCCGCTGGTTCAAAGTAGGGCTTAGCTTTACGCACAAGGCTATTGAAAACCCTAGGCCTTAGGTTGTTTGGCTTCAATCTTTAGTAACCTACTTTGGCACGCGCGCGTTTGAGCACCTCTTGGGCTACCGATCTTGCTTTTTGAGCACCAATGGTTAATGCTGCATCGATTTCAGCTGTGTTTTCCATGAAGTGATTATAGCGCAAGCGTTCTTCTTTGAATTTTTCTAAAATCAGTTCGTAAAGTGCTTGTTTGGCATGTCCGTAACCATAATTACCACCTTCATAGTTGCTTCTCATTTGAGCAATTTGCTCTGGTGTCGCGAGTAAATTATAGAGTGCAAAAGTGTGGCAAGTATCAGGGTTCTTTGGCTCTTCTAGCGGAGTACTGTCAGAGACAATAGACATAATTTGCTTGCGCAATTGTTTTTCAGGCAAGAATATGTCAATAAAGTTATGGCGACTTTTGCTCATTTTTTCACCGTCTGTTCCGGGCACAAGCATGGTGTTTTGCTGAATTTGCTCTTCTGGCAACACAAACGTTTCTCCGTAGTTAAGGTTGAAACGATTGGCTACATCACGGGCCATTTCAATATGCTGTTTTTGATCTTTACCTACCGGCACAATTTCTGCGTCATAAAGTAAAATATCGGCAGCCATTAAAATAGGGTAGGTAAACAAACCGCCATTTACATCTTCCAGACGATCGGCTTTGTCTTTAAAAGAATGCGCTAAAGTGAGTCTTTGATAAGGATACAAACAGAGAAGGTACCAAGTGAGTTCGGTTACTTCAGCAACGTCTGATTGGCGATAAAAAACAGTTTGGGTTGGATCCAGACCAAGTGCCAACCAGGTCGCAGCAGTGGCATAGGTGTTGTGCTTGAGTAAAGATCCGTCTTTGATTTGGGTCAAGGAATGCATGTCGGCGATAAACAAAAAGGATTCGTTTGCCGGATTTTTTGCCAATTCAATAGCCGGTAAAATGGCACCTAGAATATTTCCCAAATGTGGGGTTCCTGTACTTTGAATGCCGGTGAGTATGCGAGCCATTTGTTAAATTTTGTTCAAAATTAGTCATTTTAGCCCGTTAATTTACGTGCCAGACTAGTGGGTAATTTGTAACTTTGAGCTATGCAGCAAATCAAAGGCATTTTCGGACTTTTATGGAAACTCTACATCGCCTTGGTTTTTTTCATCTTTGCTGTTTTGTTTTACCCCTTTTTCTGGACACTGCAACTCAAAGAAAGTTGGCGCAAATCTGGTTTTAAAATCTTCATTCTCTGGAGTTGGATGATGCGTATTTTTTGCCTCTATCCGGTGCGCTATAAACTTAAATCGCCGCTTCCCCAAGCCCCTTTTATTATTGTGGCCAACCATAGCTCTTATTTAGATATTTTCTTGTTGCATTCCATTTTGCCTCAACATCCGTTTGCTTTTTTGGGCAAAGCCGAAATATTAAAATACCCCATCGTCCGGACCTATTTTAAGGCGCTCAACATTCCAGTTTACCGCAAAGACAAATCAAAGGCAGGGCAGGCTATAGTTCAGGCTAAAAAAGCCGTAGAAGCGGGTTGGTCTATCGTGATTTTCCCAGAAGGAACCATTTCAGAAGAAAACATTCCTCAATTATTGCCATTTAAAAATGGTGCTTTTCGCCTTGCTAAAGACCTCGGCATTCCCATTTTACCCCTTACCTTTACTCAAAATTTTCACTTATTCTCGGACCCCACCATCATACTTGGCCCCGCGCATCCTGGTGTAGTCGAAGTTTATATTCACCCTTTCATCACTCCAGAAGAAATTGCCACTCAAACCATAGACAACAGCGCTCAAAAATGTTATCAATTGATCGAACAGCCATTAATTGAGGCGCATCCTGAACTCATGAAAAAATCGTAATTTTGACACATGGAAGTAACTGAAGAACTCATTGACCACATCGCTCATCTTTCGCGTTTGTCTTTTGAAGGCGAAGAAAAAGAAGCCATTCGTCAAGACATGCAGCGCATGATCACTTTTGTGAATCAGCTCAGTGAACTCGATACCACCGGTGTTGAGCCCCTCATCTTTATGTCTGAAGAAGTCAATCGCCTCCGCGAAGACATCCCTGTGCAAGAAACTACACATGAAGAAGCCTTGCTCAATGCACCTAAAAAAGATTCCGATTACTTCAGGATCCCTAAAGTTCTAGACAAATAGACTTGAAAGTCAGCGGCTTTACTTTTATCCGAAACGCCATCTTACTCGACTACCCAGTTGAGGCATCCATACGTTCAATTTTACCACTTTGTGATGAAGTTGTGGTAGCAGTTGGCAATTCGACCGACGACACCTTAGCTCTAATTCAGTCCATCGACCCCAAAGTAAGAGTCATTGAAACCATCTGGGACGACTCCCTAAGGGCCAATGGCGCGGTCTTGGCTGTCGAAACAGACAAAGCACTTGCCGCAATTTCCCCTGACTCAGATTGGGCATTTTACATCCAAGGTGATGAAGTGATCCACGAGCAAGATCATCCCGCTATTTTGAAAGCCATGCAACAATATGTGCAAGACAACGAGGTAGATGGTTTGTTGTTCGATTACTTACATTTCTATGGCTCATATGACTTTGTTGGCGTTTCCAATAACTGGTACAAAAAAGAAATTAGAGTCATTAAGCCCAACCGAGGCATCTACTCTTACCGCGATGCCCAAGGATTCCGAAAAACCCCAGATCAAAAACTAAAAGTAGCGCTGGCCCATGCGCGCGTTTTTCATTATGGCTGGGTCAAAGATCCAGGTGCGATGCAAAGAAAGCAAGAACAGTTTCATCGTTTATGGCATGACGACGACTGGGTAAACAAAAATGTAAAAGTTGCCGAACAGTTTGATTACGAAGATCATATCCATCAGCTCGCTCGCTTTCAAGGTACGCATCCGTTGTGTGTTCAAGAAAGAATCGAAAAACGCAATTGGGTTTTTGAAACCGACATCACACGTCATAAAAAAAGACTCAAGAATATCCTTAAAGATTGGCTCAAAAAAATAGGTATAGACACCCACTATGCCAATTACACCATTATCAGAAAATAAAAACAAGCCCCAAAATAAGGGAGTTTCTTTTATTTAGCTAATCTAAACTTACAGTATTTAATGACATGCCCACGCTTACTGAAGAATTCTTCGTAGTAAGTTTTGATATGAAAAATCTCTTTGGTTTGTTCATCGAGGTCTTCGGGAAGGTTGGCGTAAAGATCAGGATAACAAGCCAACATTTCGTGGCCATGCTCTTCGATTTGTTCTAAGGTGTAGTCAAACAAAACGTCAGAATCGGTCTTCATGTGAATGATGCCATCCGGCTTGAGAATTTGCTTGTAACGTGCAGTAAAAATCGGAGACGACAATCTTTTGCGTGCTTTTTGTGGCTGCGGATCCGAAAAAGTCAACCAAATTTCATCGACTTCCCCCACCTCGAAATAGGCTAAAATGAAATCGATGCGCGTTCTTAAAAAAACTACATTATTGAGTTCTAGTTCAAGTGCCTCTTTAGCCCCAATATAAATGCGATTTCCTTTGAGGTCGACACCAATGAAATTTTTGTCAGGGTAGCGTTTGCCCATCCCTACAGCGTATTCGCCTTTTCCACAGCCCAATTCTAAAATGATCGGGTTGTCATTATGAAATACGTCTTGTCTCCAGCGGCCTTTAAAAGCAAAGGCTTCTCCCATAACGGGCTCGTGTACGTTTGCAAAGGTTTTAATGGCTGCAAATCGTTTTAACTTATCTTTTCCCACGCCCCAAAGTTACAAGAATCCTTGTAATTTTGCAGGATGCATTTTGTGGAACCTTTCTATAATTGGCGCGGCTACTATATTGCCGCAGAAGACGCATCTTCTCCTTTTTATGGAAGAGAATACAGCGAGTTTTCTTTCAGCAACACCATTTATAACTTTTATATTCATCCACAATGGGATGAATTTGGTTCTCAGACCTTGTTTTTGAAGATCTTATATGTCGATTACGACGAGCATTATGCGGTCATAGAGCTGATCGGCGAATGGAATGACGCCATTGAAAATGACATCATGGTACTCAAAAGAGAAGTCGTGGATCCATTGATTGAACTCGGCATTAATCAATTTATCCTTATCGGAGAAAATGTATTAAATTTTCACTTTTCAGACGATTGTTACTATGAAGAGTGGTTTGATGACCTCGAAGACGGTTGGGTAGCAATGGTTAATTTTCATGAGCACGTCAGCAAAGAATTTCAACGCATACATATAGATCAATATTTTGCCATGGGCGGCGAGCTAGACGATCTCGAATGGCGCACGTATCAGCCCCAACACTTCTTTCAAAAAGTTGAGGCACTCGTTCAAAAAAGACTCAATTAGGCTGCGGTATCTTCGGTAGTCATGAGTTTTTTGAGCCATCTAGAAGCTAAAATCACTACTACACCCGTAATGAGTGCGTAAATAGCCAATTGCAAGTAGCCAGCTGTGTAGCCATCTAAACGATCTGCTAAACTGGCATGCTCGTCTGGGTTTGACATTCCTGCACCAAGAATTCCGGCAAAGTATTGTCCGTAAGAAGAGGCTAAAAACCACATCCCCATCATGATGCCCCAAAGATGTTTTGGGGAAAGTTTTGTCATTAAAGAAAGACCAATAGGCGATAAAAAGAGTTCACCGATAGAAATGACAAAATAGGCCAGCATAAACAACCATAAAGAAGCCATACCTTGGCTATTCAATGAAAAGCGCAAGCTATAGAAAAGATAGAAAGCCAAACTTAAAAAGAGAAAAGCAAAACCAAATTTTTGGTAATAATTGGGCTCAACATTTCTTTTCTTTAACCAAATCCATAAGGCTCCAATGGCGGTGCTCAACAAAATCACAAATAAAGAATTTACGCTATTGTTCACAACATTTGGGTCGATTTTAATGACGCCTAAATCGTTGCTAAGTAAGTCGCGGGCAACTAAACTTAATGAACCTCCACTTTGTTCAAAAAACGCCCAAAAAACAATGCTCAAAAAGATGAAAACTAAAGCAGCAAGTAAATGTTTAATTTGCTCGCGTTTTAGATTTCTCATTTCGTAAATGAGGTAGAGTAGAGTCAGCGGACCAATGATATACATAAATAGGTCTGTGTAAGCAGTATTTGTAATCATAATGTAAATGAGCGGCAAGCAAACCAGGGTTCCAGCATATACCAAATACTGATTTCTCTTGAGGTTCTCAGGTTGCTTAACATTAGGGTCAAGGCCAATAGGGCCAAGGTTTTTGCGTGTCAATAAAAAGTTGATCAAGCCAATTGCCATGAAAATGCCTGATAACAAAAAGGCCATATTCCAGCTTTGTGTTTTGCCAACATACACACATACTCCGCCACCTAAAAGCGCACCAATATTGATGCCGGCATAAAACAGACTAAAACCGGCGTCGCGACGAATATCACCTGGTTTGTAGAGTTCGCCAACCATGGTTGAAATATTAGGTTTGAAAAAACCGGTCCCAACAATAATCAGGCATATGCCATAGAAAAAATAACGACTCGCATCTATGCCCAAGATGGTACTTCCTAAAATCATGAGCGCACCACCCCAAAGCAAAGACTTCTGAAAGCCTAAGATTTTATCTGCAAAAAGCCCACCGATAAAAGTAAAAGCATATACAAAAGCTTGAATGGCACCATATTTTAGTTGGGCATCACCCGCATTGAATAATAAAATGTCGGTCATGAAAATTACGAGCATTCCGCGATTTCCATAAAAACAAAAGCGCTCCCACATTTCGGTAAAAAACAAACTCCAGAGTTGTTTAGGGTAGCTTCCTTTAAAGTTTTGGATATTTTCAAGTGTTTGCATGGCAAATGAGTTGAGTTAATTGTAAAAAAGGTTTCGAATGGAATCGAATCGAAGGTGAAGATAATAAAAAAGGCCCCAAGTGGGGCCTTTCAAATTCAGGGTGTCAATAATTTATTGAACATTGTTTTCTTTCATGACGCTATTGAGCCATTTGAGCATGAGGATCAAAATAATGGCTGCAGCTAAAACAAGACCAAAGTTCAAATAGAAAAAGTTTTGTTTTTGCGGGAAAGTTTCCCAGAGGCTAGAAAGCATGCCAGAAAGTTTGTTTCCGACAGAAATAGCCAAGAAATAACCACCCATCATAAGAGCGGTAATACGTGGAGGGGATAGTTTTGAAACCAATGAGAGCCCCATTGGAGACAAGCACAATTCACCAACCGTAATTACTCCATAAGAAGCAAATAACCACATTGAACTTGCTTTGATGGTCATGTCATTGGTGGCAAATACGGCGCCTACCATAACTAAGGCAGAAAGCGCTGTAATGACAAGGCCAATTGCAATTTTTGTTGGCGTGGAAGGCTCGCGTTTGCGGCGACGCATCCAACCAAAGAATCCGACCACTACTGGTGTTAAAGCAACTACCCAGAATGGATTCATTGACTGATAAAGCTCAGTTGAGTATAATTTGAGGTCTTTGCCTTCTGCCGGAACTTTGTCTGCAGGAAGTGTTTCAAAGTATTTGCGCGATTTTTCGAGTTGAGAAATATTGGAAGAATAATCTGCTTTTGCCTTAAGTTCTGCTTTGGTAAAACTTGGCATTTTTTCTTCCACTTTTCTAAGTGAGTCAATGGTTGCTTTGAAATCTTGGTCTGATGAACTCACGATTTTATTATTTACTACCACTTGAGCCATACCTAATTGATCAGCCACATCGGCAATGCCAGCACTCATTTCACGATCTGTGTGGTCTTCTGCCCATACCGTTAGTGCATCTCCATTTTGGTGGAAAATTGCAAAGAAGAGGATGACACATGCAAATACTGCTAATAAGGCTTTAATTGCACGGCTTTCTTTTGCATCGCCAGTAAAGGCTAAGTAGATAAAGAAGGCAATTACTGGTAAACAACCAATAATAAATGCATCGTTGGTGTCAGAGCCCAAGAAGTTTCCAGGAAGCATGTAGCCTAAAATCCCGAAAATGAACATTGGTAAAACGGTATAAGACAGAATTTTAACGGTAGACATGTCTGATTCTTGAACGGGTTTAACCACATCAACGTGTTTGATGTGTTTTGTACCAAGCAAGAAAACTCCGACCCCGATAAGCATACCTACACCTGCTGCTGCAAAAGCGTGCCCCCAACCGTAGTTGATGCGCATGTAGGCTGCCACGAAATTACAAATGAAGGCACCGATATTGATACCCATGTAAAAGATGTTGTATCCGGCATCTTTTTTATCCTTCATTTCATCATTTGAGTAGAGGTTTCCTACTAGTGTAGAAATATTAGGCTTGAAAAACCCATTACCTAAAATGATCAAAAGTAAGGCAATGTAGAAGGAAGATTCGCTGTGTAAAGACAAAGCAAAATAACCAGCAGACATCATGAGCCCACCAATAATAATGGATCTGCGATAGCCTAATACACGGTCAGCCAAGAGCCCACCAATAAAAGGAGTGAGGTAAACCAACCCCAAATAAGTTCCGTAGATATCGGATTTCTTTTGGGCATCAAAACCCATTCCTCCGTTATTCCAACCGTCAATCATGTAAAGTGAAAAAATTCCGAGCATTAAATAATACCCAAAACGCTCCCACATTTCAGTACCGAACAAATACCACAGACCTGTTGGGTGACCATTCTTCTTTGTATTTTCCATAGTGCAATTTTAGTTTACCTGCCGAATATAGTAATTTTGCCCCGAAAAATGGGCAAATGACAAACTGGTTAGAAAGAACAGAACTTTTATTAAGTGCGAAAAGCATGCAGCAACTCCAAGAGGCTCATGTACTTATCGTTGGTTTGGGCGGAATTGGATCCTATGCTGCAGAATTTATTGCACGCGGCGGAGTCGGAAAAATGACCATCATTGATGGCGATGCTTTTGATCCGACCAATAAAAACCGTCAACTTACCGCCTTAGATTCTACCATAGATCAAAATAAAGCGGTCGTTCTGGCAGAACGCATTAAAGATATCAATCCAGACTGCGAGGTACAGGTGATCGAAGAGTTTATTTTGCCAGCAAGAGTTTGGGAAATTTTACAAACTGAGCAGCCAGACTACGTGATGGATTGCATCGATTCGGTTACGCCAAAACTCGAGTGGATTTTAGCTTGCAAGCGCTTGAAAGTGAAAATCATTTCTCATATGGGGGCAGGAGGAAAGATGGACCCAAGTCAGGTAAAAGTAGCCAATATGGAGCAACTTTCGGGTTGTAAACTTGGTGCGCATATCAAAAAGCGCATGAAAAGAAAAAACGCGTCTTACCGCGGAGTCAAGGTAGTTTTTTCTACAGAAGTGCAACAACCCCATTCTTTAAAAATGACCGATGGCGCAAGATACAAAAAGAGTTTTTACGGCACCATTAGCTACATGCCGGCACTTTTTGGTTTGATGGGTGCAGCAGAGGTACTGCGCTACCTTAGTAAAGAACAATCCGTTCAAGGAGAATAATTTCCATTAAAAAAAAATTAGTTGGTTTAAGTGGTTTTTTCTATCTTTTGAGTCTAAATTAATGCTCAAATGAAAAAAACTCTTTTACTCATAGCCGGATTTTTTACTTTACAACAAGCATCGGCGCAATTATTTTCAGATAATTTCGACAGTTACGCTGCCGGTTCTTACCTAGGGCCACAATCTACTGCATGGTCAACTTGGTCAGGAAATGAAGGCGGCACTTCAGACGTCACGATTACCAATAACAATGCGGCTAGTGCACCCAATTCTATTTATTTAGCGTCCACATCTGCTAATGGTGGTCCGCAAGATGTCGTCTTGAATTTTGGACAACTCTATAATAGCGGCATTTTTACACTTAGCTCTGATTTCTTTGTCAATGCTGGTAAAGGCGCCTATTACAACATTCAGGGATCCCAAACTATCGGGACCACTTGGGCATTAAATGTCTATTTAGACGCAGGGGCTTTAGTAATTGACGATGGCGTAAGTTCTAATTTATGTACAGCAACTTATCCAGAAGCAACCTGGTTCAATCTTAAAATTGAAGCAAACCTTACCTTGCATGTTTGGAAGGCATACATCGATAATCAATTGGTGGGTACCTGGATCAACGGTATCAATGCTGTCGCTTCGGCAGATATTTATCCATTACAGAACAATCAGTTCTATCTGGACAACGTAATTTTTGATCACCAAACCTTTACACTTCCTGCGCTCAATGCAATGGTTGCTTCTTTAGATATGGGTGGTATTATTGCGGGGCAAACTACCAATCCGGTGGTTTCTATTCTGAACGCTGGTCAAACTGCACTCACAGGTTTTAATGTAAACTTGAATTATAATGGTCAAAATTATTTTCAAAATGTATCGGCTGTCAATGTGGCTAGCATAGGTAGTTATAGTGTCACTCTTCCAACGGTTACATTAGTTGCAGGCGCAAATAATGCCGTCGTAACCATCAGTAATATCAATGGGGGAAATGACGACAACGCTAACGACAACACTTTAACTCAAACCATTGATCCAGTGGTTCCGGCAGCAGGTAAAATTGTTGTTGGTGAAGAAGCAACAGGCACCTGGTGTCAGTGGTGCCCACGAGGAGCCGTTTATATGGATAAATTCCAAACCGATTACGCAGGTTACTGGGCAGGAATTGCTGTGCATAATGGCGATCCAATGACCGTAACAGACTACGACGCAGGTATCGGCACCCTAATTGGCGGTTATCCAAGTGGTCTGGTAGATCGTTTAGGGGATGTGGATCCTTCTCAAATGGGTACTGACTTCTTTTCTAGATTGCAAACAGCTCCGTTTGGTGTCCTGACAAATGGCGCCACCTTTGATCCGGTTACCAGAGAATTAAACGTGTCGGTCACAACAAATATCGTGCAAGCAACAACAGGAGCCTATAAAGTGGCTTGTGTACTTACCGAAGATGATGTTACAGGAACTGGAGCAGGTTATAACCAAGCCAATGCTTATGCTGGAGGTAATAACGGTGTAATGGGAGGTTTTGAATCTTTGCCGAGTCCTGTGCCTGCAGCCCAAATGGTTTACGACCACGTTGCAAGAGCAATTGCACCAAGTTTTGATGGTCAGACTGGTCTGATCCCGAACAACACAACAATTGGCGAAACCTTTACCGCAAACTTTACATTTACTTTGCCGAACACATGGGATGAAACCCAAATGCATATTGTTGGTATGCTCATTGACCCACAAGGAAAAATTGACAACGCGGGCTATACTACCATTCCTGAAGCAGTGCAAAACGGATTTGTTGCGGGTATAGAAGAAATTTCAGGGATTTCTTTGGAGCAAATGTTAAGTGTTGCGCCGAATCCTGCAACGGATTTTACTCAAGTAAACCTTCACATTCCGACCAAAGCACAAGTAAGTCTAAAAGTGCTAGATGCAAAAGGAAGTATTTTGCAAGCTAAACAATTTGGAAGCCTTCAAGGAGATTACGAACTTGGTTTGAACACGAGTTCATTTGCTCCAGGTTTATATCTAATTGATTTAGAAGTAAATGGTCAACGCAGTCAAAAGAAGTTGATCATTCGTTAATTCAATTGAAGTCATAACAAAAAGAGCCGCTTCTAGCGGCTCTTTTTGTTTAGTATTGTTAGATACTTTTTAGTCTTGGGTAATGACCTGAATTTTGGTTTTTACCAGATTGGCTTTCTCTCTAACATCGGTCATGGTTTGCCCCGAGATAGTTACGTGCCCCATTTTTCTAAATGGCTTGGTCATTTCTTTGGCATACAGATGCGGGTGGACACCTGAGATGCTAAGGATTTCATTTAAGCCTTCGTAATATACTTTTCCGTCATGGCCTTTGGCTCCGATGAGGTTCAGCATGGCACCCGCTTGGATGAGCTTGGTGTCTCCTAATGGAAGATTTAAAATGGCGCGCAAATGTTGTTCGAACTGCGAGGTAACGCAAATTTCGATTGTATGGTGCCCGCTGTTGTGTGGTCTTGGTGCGATTTCATTGACCAAAAGTTGTTGGTCTTGGGTCAAGAAAAACTCAACAGCTAGCAAGCCGATCATGTCTAATTTTTCTATGATATCAATGGCAATTTGTTGTGCTTTCGCTTCAATTTCAGCAGTGACATTTGCTGGAGAAAACAAAAACTCAACCAAGTTGGCTTCAGGGTTGAATTCACATTCTACTAACGGAAAGCAGTTGGTTTGCCCTGCTTCATTTCTGGAAACAATGACAGAAAGTTCTTTTTCAAATGGAATGCAAGCCTCAATGATAGAAGGTTCTTGGAAACTATTTTGCAATGCTTCTGCTGAACGTATAACTTGCACACCTTTGCCATCATAACCACCAGTGCGCATTTTGTGTACAACTGGAAATTCGAAAGGGAGTGTGGTAGTTGCCGTTGGGTCCCAATAAATATAAGGTGCAGTAGGGATTTGATATTTTTTGTAGAAATCTTTTTGCAGCCCTTTGTCTCGGATTAATTCTAAAATTTCGGGTTGAGGGAAAACTTTTTTTCCTTGCTTGACTAGCTCTTTGAGTGCCTCTGTATTGACATTTTCAATCTCTACAGTTAGCAAATCTTTGTCTTGACCAAAATCAAGAACCGTTTGGTAGTCTTGAATTGAGCCTGTTGTAAATGAGTGTGCTACTGCAGCACAAGGTGCTTTTGGGTCAGCGTCTAGCATGTGCAATTGTATGTCTAGAGAGTTTGCTGCTTGAATGAGCATGCGGCCTAGCTGACCTCCACCAAGGACACCAATTTTAGAGGTGCTTCCGTACCAAGTTTTCGCCATGGCGCAAAGATACGTTTAAAATTGTACCTTTGTAGCAAGATGAGTTCAGTGGTTCAAATACAAGATCTTTCTTTTGCCCCATACATAGATCAAACGCAAATTCAAGAACGCGTTTGTTCTTTGGCTGCTGCGCTAGATAAGCAATACGAAGGCAAAAACCCACTCATACTCGCGGTGCTCAATGGCGCTTTCTTATTTGCGGCCGATTTAGTCCGAGAACTCACTTGTAAACCAGAAATCAGTTTCGTAAAAGTAAGTTCTTATCATGGGACGGCAACTACAGGCAGAGTCGATGAACTCATTGGCTTACAAAAGAGTCTTAAAGACCGTCACGTCATTATTCTCGAAGACATCCTAGACACCGGGGTCACCATGGATAAAATCTTTACCCTTCTCGAGACAGAACAACCTGCCAGCATTTCAATCTGTGCGCTTTTACTCAAGCCAGAAGCATACAAAGGCAAACATCAACCCGCATTCATCGGATTTGAAATCCCCAATAAATTTGTAGTCGGTTATGGCCTAGATTACAATGAATTCGGCCGTGAATTGAAATCCATCTATCAATTAATCAATTAGTTATGTTAAACATCGTACTATTTGGCCCTCCAGGGGCAGGAAAAGGAACCCAATCCGAAAGACTCATTGAAAAATATGGTTTAGTTCATCTTTCTACCGGTGATGTTTTTAGAGCAAATATCAAAGGCGAAACCGAACTAGGCAAATTGGCAAAAAGCTACATGGATGCCGGGCAATTGGTACCAGACGAAGTCACCATCAATATGCTGCGTTCAGAGGTTGTCAAACACGAGCAACCAAAAGGATTTATTTTTGACGGATTTCCAAGAACAAATGCGCAGGCAGAGGCCTTAGATACGTTTTTAGCAAGTTTAAATACAGAAATTACCCTTATGCTAGCGCTTGAGGTCGAAGAAAATGAACTCAAGTCTCGCTTATTAAAGCGTGCCGAAGTTTCTGGGCGTGCAGACGACGCAGATCCGGCAGTTATTGAAAAAAGAATCACTGTTTACAATCAAGAAACGGCTCCTGTAAAAGCTTTCTACCAAGCTCAAAATAAATTTGTTGCCATCGATGGCATTGGCAGCATCGACGAAATCACACAACGCTTATTTACTGCCCTAGACACCAGATCTTAAATGGCTTCAGATAACTTTGTTGATTACGTTAAAATTCACTGTACCTCCGGAAATGGGGGAGGTGGCTCTACGCACTTTCGTCGCGAAAAATACATCCCAAAAGGTGGGCCTGATGGAGGCGATGGCGGTAGAGGTGGCCATGTCATCCTCAAAGGAAACAAGCAGCTCTGGACTTTATTACACCTTAAATTCCAGAAACATATTAAGGCAGGCCATGGCGCCCACGGTTCCGGAAATTTAAAAACGGGTTCCCAAGGTCAAGATGTTTACATCGATGTCCCGTTGGGCACCCTTGCCAAAGACGCTGAAACCGGTGAAGTTCTTTTTGAAATCACCGAAGAAGGTGAAGAATTCATCATTCAACGCGGTGGCCGCGGAGGAATGGGAAACAACCATTTTAAATCGCCAACTAACCAAACACCTCGATATGCCCAACCAGGCGAAGAAGGGCTAGAAGGTTGGAAAATTCTCGAATTAAAAGTGCTTGCCGACGTCGGTTTAGTTGGTTTTCCTAACGCAGGCAAAAGCACCTTGCTTTCTGTGCTTTCTGCTGCCAAACCAGAAATTGGAGACTACCCTTTTACTACCCTCAGACCTAATTTAGGAATCGTCGATTACCGTGATTACCGATCGTTCATAATGGCCGATATTCCTGGTATCATTGAAGGAGCCCATGCCGGAAAAGGCTTAGGTCTTCGATTCTTAAGACACATCGAAAGGAATTCTTTGTTGTTGTTCATGATCCCCGCAGATTCAGATGACATCGTTAAAGAATACCAGATCTTACTTAACGAGCTCAAACAATATAATCCTGAGCTTTTACACAAAGAGCGTTTACTAGCCATCACCAAAGCCGACATGCTAGACGACGAATTAAAAACAGCCTTAAGCGCTGACCTTCCCAATATTCCGTACCTTTTTATATCTTCGGTAGCCCAACAAGGTCTTACAGAACTCAAAGACCTGATCTGGAAGCACTTGACAAATGACTAACTTTTTTCTTCAGCTAGACCAAGATTGCCTGTTGCTTATTAATGGCTGGCATTCTCCTTGGTTAGATTTTCTGATGTGGGTTTTATCCTCAAAATGGATCAATCTTCCTCTGGCTGTTTGTTTGGTTTGGTTGCTCAAACAGCACTTTTCTTGGAAAAAAACAGGTTTGCTCTTTTTTCTGACACTTGTCGTAGTCGCTAGTTCTGATCTTATTTCGACTCATTTATTCAAAGATATTTTCCAAAGACTCAGGCCCTCGCATGAACCCTTGCTACAAGCCAAATTATACTTTCATACGCTGGCCAATTCAAAACCCTATTTAGGTGGAAAATACGGTTTTGTTTCTTCACATGCCGCTAATTTATTTGCAGTCTTAGCTTTTCTATGGACCTCGATTCGTGTCAATCGTGGGGTAGCCGCAGCTTTCATCATTTATGCGTTTTTAGTAATCATGAGCCGAGTTTACCTTGGCGTGCATTACCCTTCAGATGTGGTTGCAGGCGCCTTACTCGGCCTTTTGATTGGTTGGTTCTTAAGAAAAATTATTGTTTCAAAAATCTTAGTGAAATGGGTTTAGTAACCATACTTTGGGTTTTTATGGGGGGTGGTTTAGGGAGTTTACTTCGCTATTTCATTTCAAAAGCAGTGCCTTTTCAAGGTGTTGGTTTTCCTTGGGCAACCTTACTGAGTAATGTGATAGCGAGTCTAGTTCTGGCCATTGTGGTTTATCAATTCAAGGATTCCGAGAAATGGGCGTCTCTGTATCCTTTGGTTGTCGTCGGAATATGCGGTGGCCTTTCTACTTTTAGTACCTTTTCATACGAGAATTTCTTGCTCTTACAGCAGGGGCAATTGGCCATTTTTTTTGTCAATGTTGTTTTTTCGCTGGGTCTTGGTATGCTTGCGTTTTGGTTCTTGGCGCGCAACTGAGGGGCGCACTAATTTTTCTAGAATTTTTTGGCCTTCTGCTTTTGCACTTTCTGATTTTCGGATCTCCCATAAAAATTTACGTTCCTCGCGCAAAGACTTGGCAGGGTCAATGATTGGCTTTGGATAACTGATGCCTAACTCAAAATTAAATGTCTGAGCTAATTCAGGGCTTATTTTCCATGGTTCGTGAATCCATTCTGCTGTAAGATGGGCTAATTCAGGAACCCATTGTCTGATGAAATCTCCATTTGGGTCGTGCTTGTAACTATTTTGAATAGGGTTGTAAATTCTAATCGTATTGACACCTGTGGTCCCGGCTTGCATTTGAAATTGAGGAAAATGAATACCGGGTTCGTAGTCCAGAAATTGTTGTGCTAAATAATGCACCCCATCTTTCCAATCTTGTAATAAATGATGGCAAAAAAAGGAAACAACAAGCGCCCTCATCCTGAAATTGATCCAGCCGGTTTCCTTTAAACAGCGTATATTGGCATCTACCAACGGATAACCTGTTTTGCCTTCTTTCCAAGCTAAAATCAACGCTTGATTTTTAGGATAACTGATGTTCTCATAGGCGGAGTTGATACAATGGGTGGCGTAGGAACAATCGGTTTCAAACTTCTGAATAAAATGACAATGCCAATGCAAACGTGTCAAAAATGCCTGGTGGTTTTTCTGAAAACTATGGTGCCGCATATGCGCTGCAGTCGTTTTGACTACTTGCCGAATGGAAAGGTTTCCCCAAGCTAAAAAGGGGGAGAGTCGGCTACACGTTTTTCTACTGAGTAATGGTTTAGAGATGCCTTTTTGATAACCAGAAATACGCTTTTTCAGAAAGTCAAATAAGTACTTTTCAGCATACAACGGACCCGCTTTTTGAAAACTCAAAGGGTAGTCATTGAGCTTTTTTTCAAAAGATGCGGGAATTTCGAAGTTTTGGTCTAAATGTAAAAAGGATTGGCGAGGGTTGAATTGAACATAGATTTTAGAAAGATCAAGTTCATTTTTAATCAATGGACTATTGACATACGCATACCAAGCTTCGTCCCAGTTTCTCCTTTTTTTTAATCCTCGTATGATCCCATCGCGCTGAAATTCTTGCCAAGCGATGTTTCTTTCGTTAAAAAACTGGTGCAAATTTTTATCGCGTTCGAAAGTCCTAGGTGGGCCAGATTCTTGGTAACTCCAAACCTTTTGCAGGTTGTATATTTTGGAAATATTTTCAAAAATAGCAGGAGCTGAACCAAACAATACCTCAACTTTTCGACCATAGGGTAAAAGTTGCTCATTGATTTGCTTTATAGACTGCCATTGAAACTGCCAGTGCCTCAGCGAATGTTCAGGGGCTTCGATTTCTACCGGTTCGATAATGAAAATATAAGATATTGCGAGGTTGCTCTGTTCGGCAGCCTGCAATGGTGCATGATCTTGCAAGCGCAAGTCTCTTTTGAACCAGACAATACCAATTGAAGTTTCAGCCATCCTTTTCGTTCACCAATTTTTTTTAAGTTGTTTTTGAACTTTTTTCCAAAACGGAAAGAAGGATATCGGTACCTGTTCTAGGTCAGGTAAAATCCAGCTCCTGCTTTCAAGTTCAAATGGAAAATGTTGCGTTGAGGGATGTTCTTTGCAATAAGTGTTCGTATTGGGCAGCAATAATAATAGTTCTTCAAGAGTGCCGTAGTAAATCTGAAGTTTATCGATGTTTTTTGCAGCAATTTGATTGATCCAGTTTTGAACTTTTTGCGAGACCGGATACGCTCGCCAAAAATTCACATCCCAAAACAGCACTCGATTGCAATCTTCTTCCTTATGCCAATAAGGATCAAGTTGATATGGGGTGTAGAGGCAGGTTTTCAATTGGGGATTGATTTGAAGGCTAGGATTTGCAGCTATTTCAAAAGTATAGGGTAGGGGCAGTCTTTCATCGTCAAGAACTACACTTTGAATATCTTCATAACCCACTGAGAGTGGGGTTTTGGTCTGCTGGGTTTGCGTGTATTTATTGATGTTTTCTTGATTGGCGTAATAGCGTTTGATGGCATTAGCACCACAAACCCATTGCCAGCTGAAATGGTTACTTGCCACGTCTGCATCGAGCAAATGATAATGCATCCAGGTTGCAGCCGTTAACCAAGGCGTTTGGTAATGATTGCAAATCAAACTTGCCAAATACATGCGCAAATGATTGTGGAGGTATCCTTCAGTTTCAAGTGTTTCAATGGCTTGATCTAAAACTTTGATGCCCGTCTTTTGCTGTAATATGGCATTTGGTATCCCTGAATTTGGGTGAAGGTTTGCTTGTTCTTGACGCAGCGCAATTAATGGATTATACTGCTGCCATAACCTTTGAAAATGTTCTCGCCAACTCAATTCCATGATAAAAGACTCCATCTCAAAGAAAGAGTAGCCTTTTACTTTTAAAGTTTGAATAACTTCTGGTATGCTAATGACACCGCGTGCTAAATAGGGTGACAAATAACTGACCCCTCCATTTACATAATTTCTTGTTTTGGCGTAGTGTATGGGGTCAAAATTACCAATTTTTAAAAGTAGCTCATCTTTTGTCAGGAGTTCCATCATACGCGCAATGAAGAAATGCCTCCGTCGACATGCAAGATTTGTCCACTTATCCAACTCGCTTGCTCACTCAATAAAAAAGCAGCCATTGCGGCAATATCTTTTGGTTCGCCAACTCTTTTGAGTGGGTGGCGTGCGGCGTTTGCTTCTTTCTTTGCATCAGAATTCAGGAGGTTTTCTGCGAGTGGTGTGTTGGTTAATGATGGCGCAATGGCATTGACTCTAATTTGTGGAGCCAATTCTGCAGCAAGCGCTCGGGTGAGCCCTTCAATTGCGCCTTTTGATGCCGAAACCAGGCTGTGAAACGGTAGGCCTTGTTGCACCGCAACCGTAGAAAACAACACCAACGAAGCAGCTCCTGATTTTTTTAGGGCAGCCATTGCATGTTGGATGCTTTGAATGGCTCCTAAAACTTGCAAGTTATAGTCCGCAGCAAAATCTGTTGTTGAGAAACGATTAAATGGTTTGAGTGCAATGTTGCCAGGGCAATACACCAAACCATGTAGTATTTCAGGTAAGTCAAGCGTCTGACTTTCAGTTGCATCAAAGGATTGCCAATGCAGGTTCGGGTGTTGGAATTCGGGAACAGTTTTGCAATAGGTTGCATAAACCTGATGGCCTTGTTCTAAAAGAATTTCTGTAAGACTGCGCCCAATCCCTTTAGAAGCGCCAATTACAACGATATTTTTCATTTCCATGACTTTGTAACAAATTTGTAGTACCTTGGTTTGGTCTAAAACATAAAATCCATGAACTTTTTCAAACAACATTTCGCCACTATTCTTATTGCTGTAGCGGTAGTCTTTACGGGCTCTATTCTAGGGAAATCATATATGTCCAAAGGAAAGCCAGATGATACCGTAGCAGTGACAGGCTTAGGGGAGCGATCTTTTGATTCAGATTTAATTGTTTGGAAGGCCTCTTTTTCTAGAACAAGTTATGAATTGAAAGATGCCTATGCGCAACTCAATTCAGATATGCGCAGGGTAAAATCCTACCTCAAGTCTAGAGGTATTGCCGACAACGAAATGGTTTTTGAAGCGGCCGGAATTGAAAAAATGTGGTCAAACGTATACGACGACGAAGGGAACGTAAAAGAAACTACTTTTGAAGGCTATTCTTTGGAGCAAAATCTTACGATTAGTTCCAAAAAAGTAGATATTGTCGAAAATACTTCGCGTCAGGTATCGGAGTTGATCGATGCAGGCATTGAGCTCAAATCGGCTGCGCCAGAATATTACTATACCAAACTCGCCACTTTGAAACTCAAAATGATTGAAGCGGCAACCAAAGATGCACATGAACGCGCTGCAAAAATTGCAGAAAATGGCGGCGGTTCTTTAGGTAAACTGATGTATGCCGATATGGGAATTTTTCAAATTACAGCCGAAAATTCTTCCGAAGAATACGAGTGGGGAGGTAGCTTTAATACGAGCTCCAGACGTAAAACCGCAAGCGTAACGATTCGCTTGAAATATGAAATTAATTAGCGAGATATCAGATCAAAGAATTGATTATTAGATCGTATAATCTTTGCGCATTTACAAAAACAAAGCTTTGTCTAGATTTAACCACTCTAATGTGGCAGTGCTGAAGATGTCTTCCTTCACTTGATGGCTCAAGTTGCTGTCTTCAATAAATTTTCCGATTTCTAAATCTCCGAGCGGGAAGGGATAGTCACTGCCTAAGCACACCCGTTTAGAACCCTGCATTTTTAAAATATATTCAAGCGCATCGATGTCGTGGGTAATGCTGTCTACCCAAAATTTACCGAGGTAAGTGCGTGGATTATTTGGGTTATCAATGGCAACAAGATCAGGACGGCAATTAAAACCGTGTTCGATTCGACCAAGTGTCGGTAAAAATGATCCGCCAGCATGTGAGAAACAGACTCTTAAATCTGGAAGTCTTTCTAATACACCGCCAAAAATCAGGGAGCAAGCCGCCCTTGAAGTTTCGGCAGGCATGCCGACTAACCAAGGAAGCCAATATTTTTTCATGCTTTCAAAACCCATCATTTGCCAAGGATGGATCATGACAGCCATGCCAAGGCGTGCGCAGGCTTCAAAAATCGGGAAAAACTTTTCTTCGGAGAGGTTTTCGTCATTGATGTTAGATCCAATTTGAATCCCGACAAGGCCAATGCGCTTTGCACGTTCCAATTCTTGGATCGCAGCTTCGGTATCTTGCATTGGGATGGTTGCCAAACCAATGTAGTTTTTAGGGTAGCGATCAACAAGTTCTGCGATGTGGTCATTGAGAAACTCAGACAGTTCTAATGCATGTGCCGTTTCTGCCCAATAGGAAAACATAACGGGTATGGTGCATACGACCTGAACTTGGGTCTGAAAAGTTTCGTATTCTTTGATTCGGAGTTCGGCATCCCAGCAATTTTCTTGAATGCGTCTGAAAAACTGCCCTCCTTGCATCATGTCTGCACTTCCATCGGTTTGCGGAATCAGGTGGATAAATTTCCCGTAGCCAAATTTTTCTGTCCAGTTGGGCATAGTTTTTGGCAAAATATGGGTGTGCATGTCGATTTTAAGCATAGGTGCAGATTGATTTTAGGCTCACGAAGATACAAAAAAGCTTAAAGCGAAAAGGCCATGATGTAGTCGTCCATGACAAATCCGTTACCAATATCAAAGACCGCTTCTTCTTTTATAAAAAATCCGAGGTGCGTATAAAAGTCTTTGGCTTTATTGGCTTTGTTGACTTGTAAAATAATTTCTTTTACATGGGTTTCGGTGGCTCTTTGAATGGCCTTTTGGATGAGGGCTTTGCCGAAACCTTTGCCTTGTAGTTGATCGAGAATGTAGAGTTTATTGATTTTAAGAATGCAATCTGTTGATTGGGTATCTTGGTTCATCCATTCTAGTGCAATAAATCCTAGATCTTGTTGTTGGTCTGAAAGCAAATAAAACTCGTGATTTTCTTTGAGTTGTTTGAGTAATGTTTCAGTACTGTACATCCAGCGGAGCATGAATTCAATTTGTTCCGGACTAATGATGTTTTGGTAGGTGCTTGGCCATATTTGCCTTGCTAATTGCTCTAAAATAGGCAATTCATGGGCTTGGGCTAAACGAATTTGCATTTTAGTTTTTGATGAATTGTGCCTGCTGAATTTTTCCGTTGATGTGCAAACGGATGTAATAACTCCCGGGGCTAAGGTCTTGCACAGCAACTTTGCCATTTACAATTGGAGAGTAATAGCGTTTACCGTCTAGCGACATGATTTCTGCAAATTCTGGCAATTCTACAATTGTAAAGTGTAAGTATTGTTGAACCGGATTTGGATACACATTCCAGTCAGTGCTGATCAGGGTAGGGTCGGTGCCAAGTGTTTCTATAGCGGCTTTGACAGCTGCATAAGCATTTACTTTTCCTGCACCCCAGAGCGGACTTCCACCAATTGGAATAATGCCTGTGTAATTATCTTGGCGTGCGGTGGTCATGAGGATGTTTTTCACTTGTTCGGTAGTGAGATACGGATTAGCTTCTAAGATGAGCGCAACCACACCAGCCACCATTGGTGAGGCCATTGAGGTGCCAGAAAATTTGGCGAAATGATAAGTGGTGTTGTTAAAGGTGGTATTGGCTACAGAGGTAAAATTGGCATCGGTAAAGGAGGAAATTGCTGAGGCAATAGACACACCAGGAGCGGCGATATCAGGTTTCATGGCGCCATCATAACGAGGGCCATGGCTAGAAAAATTGGCTAATGCGCCACCAACAATAGCACCTGAATTATTTGCGTATTGGGTGGCATAAGCGGCTACACTAATAACTTGATCAGCACAAGAAGGTTCGGAAATCCCGTTTTGGTTATCACCAGCAGTGGTGCCGGTGCCTCCGGTCAAGAAATTCATGCCCCAATTGCCAACGTCGTTGGTCAGTTCAGCGACATTCCAATAATGAACAGTGCCGGCTAGCGCTTTTGATTTCAATTGTACCCTGAGTGCAGTGTTGGTGTTTTTAACTCTCAAACGCATTTGAGGCTTGCCGTTTAATGGGTGCGCTGCATCTGCAGAAATGTTGTACCAGATGGTGTCTGTATTTGCAACAATGAAAGTATCGATGTAGTTAGGTGTGTTGGCGGTGCTGTAAAAAGGCGTTTCTGTAATAACGACATTTGAGTTATTGGTAATTACTAAGCCGTTTTCAAAGCTTTGCCCAACTTCTCCCCAAGCGTGAATACTTTGCCCCCACATATTAGGATTAGCGGCGTAGTCGTAAAATTCTATGCGCGATTTGAGTTGGTCGTTGGCAAAAGTTTTTTTGAGGTGAAAATTGACATTTCCGTTGTTGCCACCAGAATTGACAAAGACAACTCCTAAATTGCTAAAAGCGTCTATGGCCTGGCTCAGTAAAGAAGTGCCGTCTAGGGTACCGAAATGATACAGGCCCCAGCTCATGTTGATAACCAAGCGTTTGTTGGCAGCGAGTGCTTTTTGATACATCCATTGCCATGCGTCAAGCACAGCGCCTTCGTCTACTAAAAAAGTAACAAATAAGAATTGAGCATCAAAGGCAACCCCACGATATGGTGTGGTGGCACCAGCACCTCCTGCAATACTGGCAACGTGTGTGCCGTGTGTACCGTAACTGTAAATGTTTGCGGTATCAGAACCTGCAGCAAGTAAGGCTGCAGTGTTGCTGTATTCTGTGCCGTAGTTGAAGCCATTTGGCGCCGGACCATTTGTTTTGAATTGATCCCAGGCGGCTAAGATGCGGTGCTGTTGTAAGAGTGTATCGTAAAAAACAGGGTGGGTGTAGTCAAAGCCCCAATCGGTAACGCCAATGAGCACATTTTTACCGGTGTATCCTTGTGGTAGCCCCAAGCCTAAGTGCACTGAATCGGCATGGAGGTCTTTGATGGCTTTATCGAGGTTTGGTTTGATTTTTCCAGCAATTTCGAGATAGTCTAAGCCTTTTAGTTCTTGAATACATGAAAGTTTTTGCAACGGAATTTTTACACTTAAAAATTGCTGCAAGGGTTCTGTAAAAAGTATGCGTTGCCAAACCAATTCTTGCGCACTGAACTGAGCATTACTTCTGGCGAGCATAGAAAGATACCATCTTCCGTCTATGTTGTAAATGGGATATTTTTTCGCGAGTTCTGGGCTTACCGCACCTTGAGACCTCAAAAGATCACTCTGAATTTGCTCGATTTCTTGACGGTCGGCATTGCTCATGCGCGGAGCAGCCCAAAATGACGGTGCTAAAAATAAAAACAAGAAAAGTAGAGTAGGGCTACAAATGCGCATCCCCAAATATACTAAAAAAGCATGTTTAAAGCTCTGTAAATAACGAATTTTTAGGTCTTCTTACCTTTGATAAAAATTGATATTTGTCGTCTGAGGCTCTTTTTCCTATGGTGCAGATCAGTACGCTGTGCAAACCTTTTTGCTCAAGTGCTAGTAATTCGTCGAGGGCAGCAGGTTCAAAACCTTCCATGGGGGTGGCGTCTAATTCAAGTAGCGCACAGGTATGCAAGAGTTGTCCGAGTGCAATATAAGCTTGTTTGGCATTCCAAGTCTGGATAGAAGCAGCCTCTTTTTTTGAAACTGAATTGTGTAAGTGCGCCCTAAAACCTTGGATATGTGCTTCTTCCATGTTTCTTGTGTCGCGCATGTGGTCTGCATGGGCATCCAAATAGGTGGCGTCTAGGTCATTTTTTGCACACAAAATAAGCACTTCAGCGGCATCAACAATTTGTTGTTGGTTCCAAGCAATTGTTTTGGTTTTTTCGCGAAGCGCGGGGTCATTGATCCAGAAAAAATGCAATGGTTGTAGGCCAAAGCTACTCGGGGTAAGTTGTAAACTTTCTTCAATTACACTTTTTTCTTCGGCAGATAGTTTGAAATCAGGATCGTATTTTTTAGTGGCGTAACGCCAATTAAGGGCTTTTAAAATGGTTGCTTTCATGTTTAGTTCATTGGTACTTCTATGACAAGAATTTTACTGTTTTGTTTGATAGAAAATTGAATTTCTTCAAAATCACTGATGCCCATTGCATCTTTTGCACCCAAGACTTGCGCATTGATTTCAATGCTGCCCTCAACAACCATAACATAAATGCCGTTTCCGGCCTGATTCAAGGTATAAGTTGCGGATTGATTGGCCTCAAATTCTCCAATTGAAATAAATGCATCTTGATGAATCCAGGTGCTGAGTCCAGTTTTTTCAGGGCCAACCAGTAAAGAGAATTCATTTTGTTTAAGGGAGTAAGGTCTTTGGGCATAGCGTGGCTCTACTTGTTTTTGATTCGGAAAAATCCAAATTTGAAATAGGTTTAACGCTTGGTCGTGGTTTGGATTGAACTCGCTGTGGTAAATTCCGGTTCCGGCAGACATCACTTGAACTTCTCCTGCATGAATCACTTCACTAAACCCCATGCTGTCTTGGTGCTTGATATCGCCACTCAATGGAATCGTAATGATTTCCATGTTGTCGTGGGGGTGTTTGCCAAAACCCATTCCCGGAGCCACGATGTCGTCGTTAAGAACCCTTAGCATGCCAAAATGGATGCGTTCTGGATTGTACCAAGAAGCAAAACTAAAAGAGTGTTTGGCGTCTAGCCATCCGTGGTGGGCATGTCCTCTAGAATCGGCAGGGTGAAAAACTGTTTTCATGATGATTTTTTTTACAAAGGAAGCCATACTTTGGCACTCTATTCAATAACACATGTTAATTCTTTTTGTTGGGCTTTGAACTTCTTGGCTAAAAAATGTGCAACTTCGTTTTATGGTATTGAGTCGATTTTGGCTGGTTATATTCATCAGCTCTATTTTATTTGTTTTGTTTTCCGTTTTTTCGGGTCAGTTTTACAGCATTGATTACGTACTCAATGGCAAGAAAGACGATCCCATTTTAATCGGAGAATCCTTTAAGTGGAAACTGCCGCAGCATGTAGTTGAAAGCATGGCAAGGGCTGATAACAATACTTATATCAAAGATGTAAATCCGAACGACCAAGACACGAGCTATGTATTGAAAGAGAAAACGGTCCTTATTTATTCTGGTGTTCAAAAGTCAGATGGTTTGTTGGTTACTGCAAAAGCCAGTCTGTTTGATCTTATTTTACCATTAATGGCGTACTTAGCATTTTTTGCAGGCATCATGCAATTGCTCATCGATTCTGGCGCCACAGAGCGTTTAGCCAAGCGGCTAAGCCCGTTTTTTCAGAAAGTTTTTCCGAGTGTTCCTGCGGGGCATCCGTCCATTACCTACATGACCATGAATTTCTCAGCCAATTTCTTAGGTCTAGATTCAGCAGCAACTCCTTTTGGTTTAAAGGCAATGGAAAGTTTGCAAGAACTCAATACGGACAAAGAAAAAGCTTCAGACGCCCAGATCATGTTTTTAAGTTTGCATGCTGCGGGCCTCACTTTAATACCAACTTCTATAATTGGGTATAGAGCTGCTGCCAATGCAGCTAATCCGGCCGATGTCATGCTGCCGTGTATCATTACCTCATTTATCGGTACACTCGCCGCCTTTTTTATTGTAGGGATCAGACAGCGTATTTCCTTCAGAAGTGGTCTGCTTTTGGGGGTTTTGATGGGAGTGATTGGTGCCATCTTAGGTCTATTATTTTATGTAGGTTCTTTAGATCTGGTTGAAAAAAACTATTTCACCAATAATTTTTCGGGTATCCTTCTATTCGGAATTATTGTTTTGACCTTGCTTTTTGCATTTAAAAACGAAGCGAAATTCAAAGAAAAAGAAACGACTGTTTTTGATGCATTTGTGGTGGGCGCCCGCAGTGGCCTAGACACCGGTGTTAAAATCTTCCCATATGTGTTAGGGATGTTAGTAGCCATTTCGGTATTCAGAAATTCAGGTCTTTTTGAACTACTTGCCAATGGTATTTCTGAACTGTTTAGGTATGCAGGCGTGAGCAAAGAAATCACAGATTCTTTGCCTGTGGCACTCCTCAGGCCTTTCAGTAGTTCTGGTTCCAGGGGTTTTATGATCGACGCCATGAATCAGTTTGGCCCCGATAGTTTAGCGGGCCGACTTTCTGCTATTTTTCAGTGTTCGGCAGAAACTACCTTTTATGTAATTGCGGTTTATTTTGGTGCTATCAATGTACGCAATACGCGCTATACGCTTGGCGTGATGCTTTTGGTAGATCTAATTTGTGTGATAGCGGCAATTGCCGTAGCGCTTTGGTTTTTTGCATGAGTCAGGCACAATTTACATATCCATCCTTAGTGATTTTAGCCTTAGCTAAAGCCATAGAAGGAAATAAAGAGCTGCAAATTTGGTTGCAAGAAAATGGTTACCCAGAACTTTTTATGTTATCCCATGCCATTCGATTGCAAGACCCAGCACGGCAGTGGTTGATGAAAAATGGGCACCCGCAATTGCTGGCAATGGTGGCTGCTGCAGAAGGCAACGAAAAAGCCCAGAAATGGCTCAAACAATACGACCTGTTGGTCATGTATCATATTGCTATGGCGGTTGAACACGAAAAAGAAAGTTGGTATTGGTTGCGTCAGAATAGTTCACCTGAACTCATTATGCTCGCGAAGTCCATCCAAATCATCAAAGACCAGATTGAAGAAAACCACAACGACGTACACGCTATTCATAAAGATTTATAGCATATACGTCGTTAAGAAGGTGGTATCTGAAAAACTACTTACAGCAACATGGCTGCAGGTTGTTCCATGTATGTTTTGAAGGTTTGTAAGAATGCAGCTCCTGAAGCGCCGTCAACAACACGGTGGTCACAAGAAAGCGTTACTTTCATGACGGAGCCTGGTACTACTTGACCATTTTTAACAACCGGCACTTCTTTGATGCCTCCAATTGCCAAAATACAAGAATCTGGTGGGTTTACAATTGCTGTAAATGACTCAATTCCGAACATACCCAAGTTAGAGATCGTGAATGTGTTTCCTTCCCAGTCTGACGGTTGTAGTTTTTTATCTTTTGCTTTTTGAGCGTAGTCGCGGACTTCAGCAGAAATTTGGGTAAGACCTTTGTGGTCTGCGAAGCGCACCACTGGTACTAATAAACCTTCGTCTACGGCTACTGCCACACCAATATTGACATGTTCGTTGCGACGAATGAAGTCTCCCATCCAGGCACTATTTACGGTAGGATGCTGACGCAAGGCCATGGCAACAGCTTTGATCACCATGTCATTGAAAGATACCTTAACGCCATCTAGATTGTTTAACGACTTTCTAGTTGCAATGGCATTTGACATGTCGATGTCAAGCGTAAGGTAGAAGTGTGGTGCTGTAAATTTACTTTCTGCCAAACGACGAGCAATGGTTTTGCGCATTTGCGAAACGGGTTCGTCGTGGTAAGAAACTTGACCAGCAATTGTGGCAACTGCAGCAGCTGGTTGTGCAGCAGGTGTGTAAGGAACATAATGATCGACATCGCGTTTTACGATTCTGCCGTTTTCACCGGTTCCGGCAACTGCTTGGATATTGATGCCGCGCTCGGCTGCTAATTTTTTAGCTAATGGCGAAGCAAATACACGATCAGAGCCATTAATTGCAGGTGTTGTGGCAGCAGTAGGGGCTGACGCAACAACAGGTGCAGGAGTAGGGGCTGGTGTACTTGCAACCGGAGCACTAGGTGCTGGTGCTGGAGTTGATGCTGGTGTCTCAACAGCTGCGGCGCCAGGAGCGCCAGCTGCGGCATTAGCTAACGCAGCAGAGATGTCCTCGCCAGCTTGGCCAATAATGGCTAAAACACTATTTACAGGAGCTGCATTTCCAGTTTCAACACCAATGTGTAAAAGTACACCGTCAAAAAAGGATTCGAACTCCATAGTGGCTTTATCCGTTTCGATCTCAGCTAATACTTCGCCAGATTTCACGGTGTCACCCACTTTTTTATTCCAAGCGGCAACCACTCCTTCGGTCATGGTATCGCTCAATTTAGGCATGTAAACTACTTCAGCCATCTTTTTATTTTTTTAATATTCTTTGATGTAAGGATAATCTGCTTGCGTATAAACGTCTTCATAAAGTTCATGCGCTTCTGGGTAAGGAGAATTTTCAGCAAAGGTCACTGATTCTTCCACTTCGTTTTTAACCCATGCATCGATCTCTTCGAGTTCTTTTGCACTGAGCCATTTGTTCTCTTTGATGATGCGCAGGCAGTGCTCAATTGGATCTTGTTCCATCCATTCGGCAACTTCTTCTTTACTGCGGTATTTTTGAGGGTCAGACATGGAGTGCCCTTTGTAACGATACGTTCTGATGTCTAGTAGGGTAGGGCCATCGCCGCGGCGAGCGCGGTCTGCAGCTTCTTCAATAGCTTCGTGCACTGATTCAGGGCGCATGCCATTGACAATCTTTGAAGGCATGCCGTAAGACAAACCAATTTGAGAAAGATCAGTAACATTGGTAGTGCGCTCTACAGAGGTTCCCATCGCGTAGTTGTTGTTTTCAATGATGAAAATGACCGGAATTTTCCAGTTCATGGCCATATTGAATGTTTCATGGAGCATACCCTGACGCACAGCGCCATCACCCATTGATACAAAAGCTACATTTTTAGTGCCTTTATACATTTCTGCAAAAGCCACACCAGCCCCCATACCAATTTGAGCACCCACAATTCCGTGGCCCCCCATGAAATTTACTTTTTTATCAAAGAAGTGCATAGATCCTCCTTTTCCTTTCGAACAACCCGTTGTTCTTCCGTAAAGTTCGGCCATGAGCACTCTAGGGTCTGTACCTAATGCAATTGGATGGGCGTGATCGCGGTATGCGGTCATGTGTTTGTCGTCTGGCTTGCAGGCGCTAGCAGTACCAACTACAATGGCTTCTTGACCAATATAGAGGTGACAAAAACCACCAAATTTTTGTTGGATATACAACTGACCTGTTTTGTCTTCAAATTTTCGGATCAAAAGCATGTCTTTGTACCATTTCACATAGGTTTCTTTCGAAAACTTAGGTTGAGTAGAACTTTTTACGGCTTTAGCGCACATATTTTCTTGTTTTTATCGGTCACAAATATACAAATCATTCACAAACAATGTTCAAAATGTCAATTTTACACTAAGTAATTACTTATTTCATTTCGCGCAACAAAAAAGGTTTAATTTCCTTTAAGCTCAGGCTAAATGAAAGGGTGCCGTTGGCATAGTTTGAAACTTCGTAGGCATTGAAATAAAAAGTAATTTCTTTTTTAGAGCACTCAAAATTATCAGGAAGGTAAAATCCGTTTTCAAACCAATAATCTGTTTTTTCAAAAGGAGTATTCATTGATAAGCCAACAGATTTTCGAAACGATTTTTCAGCAAGAGATAATAAGTCTTTTTCTGTTCTGAAGAAATCAGTGATTTTTAATTTTTTACCACTTGCTTTATCAAAATGAGAAATTCCGATGCCAAAAGAGCCGTGAGCTCCGCCTTGGTACATACTCGATTCACTTTTTAAGCTCGCAAAACTCGCAAACCCATCAGAAATGGTGATTTTATCGTACATCGACCAAACCATATCTAAATCATCGTTGTAGCGATTTGCTTCCTTTTTGAAAGCAGCCAGAGATTTTCTAATTAACTCTCGAGTTAACTGACCTGGGTAAGGTTTTTCTTGGTCTGGTTGATACAAACTTTTTCTGATTTCATTGTTGATAGCCAATTGCCAAGGTTTGAGTGGCTCAATGAGTCTCTTTCTTGCCGCAGATTCGTTGTAAAACATATAGTAAATAGCACTATAAGCTTTGTCGTAATCTTCTTTTGGGTGTTTTTTAGAAATCAATACGCTGTCAGCGCCTGTAATGAGCAAGCTAGAGTCTGCATCTAAAATATTTTTAAAATGTTCAGTTTTTTGTACAGCTTGTTGTTTTGCTGTTTTCCTAGCCTGAGATTCAGATTTTTCTTCGGTTTGGCAAGCAGTAAAAAGAAGTAAGGTGCAAGAAAGAGCAAAAAGGGTTTTATGCAGCATGTTTGGATTTTTGAACCGATTGATAGATGAGGTAAATACCGGCAATGACTAATGGAATACTCAGGAGTTGACCCGTATTGAGCGGCAAAGAATAATCTCTGGCAGTTTGCCCCAGTTTGAAAAACTCACAAATGATTCTAAAGCCGAAAATTAAAATTAGGAAGCTGCCAAAGACAAAGCCAGGTTGTTGCCATTTTTTTAATTTCCAATAGAGATAAAGCAAAACCCAAAATGAGAAGAAATAACAAATGGCTTCGTAAAGTTGAGCGGGATGTCTTGGGCTTGGATCGTAAAAACCAAGCTCTTCGTTGAAATAATATTGAAATTGAAAGGCCCAAGGCACATCGGTTACATACCCTACCATTTCGTGGTTGACTAAATTGCCTAAACGAATAAAGGTAGCTGCTATGGCAATAGGAGCGGCAATGCGGTCAAGAATCCAAATATAGGGTTGCTGAGATACTTTTTTTGAGAATACGAAAAGCGCAATTAAAATGGCAATTGCCGCGCCATGGCTGGCCAAACCGCCTTCCCAAATTTTGATGATGTCTCCTGGGTGTGAAAAATAACCGCGTTCTAAGCGTCCATTCACTACTTGATCCCAATAGGGACCATAAAAGAATACATGGCCAAGCCTTGCACCAAGAATGGTTGCCACCACCATGTAAGTAACGAGTGTGTCAAGTATCTTGTCGTCTACTTGTTCTGATTTGAACATCTTGCGGATTACAAAATAACCCACGATGAGGCCTGAAATGAAAAGCAAGCCATAAAGATTTGGCGTGCGCCAGCCCTCAATTAGTTGAGAATCAACAGTCCAATTAATAAATAGTGTCATGCTTGATTAGGGTTAAGCGCTTGGTTAATTAAGTCTTGAGGTTTTTCTTGGTTGTTTTGAAAAGGTAACGCAGCAGATCTGCCTTTTTTGAAAATCAAGTTGCTTTTGTCAATGCCTTTGCGCATTTCTTTTTGCACTACTAATGGCAGATGAATGGTGTCTTGACATGCCTGGCTACAGCAGTTTTCCATTTTGGTTTTACAGGCCTCACATTGTATAAATAACAAATGGCAAGCGTCGTTGACACAATTTGTATGCGTATCGGCAGGGGCTCCGCATTGATGACAAACCGCGATAATGTCTGGGGTGATTCTTTCGCCTCGTCTTTCGTCAAAAACAAAATTCTTGCCGATAAATTTATTTTCTAAGCCCTTTTCTTTGCAGTCATTGGCATATTTAATGATGCCTCCTTCTAGCTGATGCACCTTTTTAAAGCCACGGTGTTTGAACCAAGCCGAAGCTTTCTCGCAACGAACCCCGCCAGTGCAATACATGACAATGTTTTTGTCTTCGTTGCCTTTTAAAACCGTTTCTTCGATGTAAGGCAAAGACTCTCTGAAAGTATCTACATCTGGTAAAATAGCTCCTTTGAAATGCCCAACTTCCCATTCGTAGTGATTGCGAAAATCGATAAGCAAAGTATTAGGATCGCTGGTGAGTTCATTAAATGCTTCGGCATCGAGATGAACCCCTTTGTTGGTGACATCAAATGTGGTGTCATTGAGGCCGTCGGCTAAAATTTTAGTGCGGACCTTTATTTTCAGTTTTAAAAATGGAAATTCAGCCTCGGCGTCGTCTACGGCAAAATTGAGTCGGATGCCGTTTAAAAAACTAATTTGATAGAGCTCTTCTCTGAATTGCCCTAAATTTTCTGTCGGGACAGCAATTTGTGCGTTGATGCCTTCTTTGGCGACATAAGTTCTGCCGACAATATCGAGTTTACTCCATGCCATAAAAAGCTCATTTCTGAAGGCATTTGGATCTTCGATGTGGGCATATTGGTAAAAAGAAATGGTAATATACTGATGACCAATTTTTTTCAATTGTTTCTCTAAAGATGCGCGGTCAAGGGTATTCCAAAGTTGCATAGGGTAATTCTAAATTGATTTATACGGCAACATTGTGCTCGCGAAGTGCGTCGTTGAGTGATGTTTTTAGGTCGGTTGAGGCTTTTCTTTTGCCAATGATGAGTGCGCAAGGCACTTGGTAATCTCCGGCAGCAAAGCTTTTGGTGTAAGAACCCGGGATAACAACGGATCTTTCAGGGACATAACCGGTGTGTTCTACAGGCTCAGGGCCACTCACATCGATGATTTTGGTTGATTTGGTCAAGACTACGTTTGCTCCAAGTACGGCTTCTTTGCCAACCCTGACACCTTCAACCACAATGCAGCGCGATCCAATGAATGCGCCATCTTCGATAATGACAGGGGCAGCCTGAAGGGGTTCAAGCACGCCTCCAATGCCAACACCACCGCTGAGGTGTACATCTTTTCCGATTTGCGCACAGCTGCCAACGGTTGCCCAGGTGTCTACCATGGTGTTGCTGTCCACGTAGGCGCCAATATTGACATAAGAAGGCATCATGATGACGCCGGGTGCAATGTAAGCACCATAACGCGCAACGGCATGCGGCACCACCCTTACGCCTAAATCTTTGTAGTTGCGTTTGAGGGCCATTTTATCGTGAAATTCAAAAGGCCCTACTTCAATGGTTTCCATTTGGCGGATCGGAAAATACATCACGACCGCTTTTTTGACCCATTCATTGACCTGCCATGTGCCGTTGTCTAGCGGTTCTGCTACTCTGAGTAAGCCTCGGTCTAGCTCGTCAATGACTTTTTCAATGGCGGCAATAGTGCTTGTTTCGTTTAACAAGGCGCGGTTATCCCACGCTGCTTCAATTTCTTGTCTCATGCGCTGTATGTTGTTTTGGAATTCTGATCAATAAAATAAGTCCGAGGATGAAAAATACGACCAGGGCTAAAATGGAGGTTCTGATGTCCATCATGCCTTCGATGATGCCAAATGTGAGTGTGCCGATAGCCAAGCCAATTTTTTCAGCGAGGTCGTAGAAACTAAAGTAAGAAGTGAGGTCTTTGGTTTCGGGAAGCAATTTGGAATAAGTAGATCTAGACAAAGATTGTATCCCACCCATTACCATGCCAACGCCCGCAGCTGCAATGAAAAATTGCCAAGGATACCAAACAAATTGATAGACGTAAATGCACAATAAAATCCAAATGAAAATGGAGATACCTAGTGCTTTAAAATTGCCAATCTTTTTTGAAATAAAAGACATTAGGTAAGCGCCGCCAATGCCAATAAATTGAATAATTAATATGGAAATAATGAGATCTTGTTGCTTGATGCCAATGACTTCTTTGTTGGCAAAGGCAACCGCCATGACCATTATGGTTTGGACAGCCATATTGAACATGAAGTAGGAACCAAGGTAGCCTTTGAGGGTTTTATTAAGTTTGATTTGCTTCCAAACTTGATACACTTCTTTGTAACCTTGTGAGATGAGGTTTGAGCCTCCTACTTTGGTGGCATTAGTTTTAGGAAGTCTTGAGAATGAAAAAGTTGCAAAGCTGATCCACCAAAGACTCACGAGAGGAAAGGCCCATTTGATCGGAATCATTTTGGTGAAAACCGTGAGGACTAAAATGATGATGAGCAGGGTGGAGCTGCCGAGGTAGCCCATTGAATAGCCTCTGGCTGAAACTTTGTCGTGGTCTGCGGGTTCGGCGATGTCTGGTAAGTAGGCGTTGTAATAAACTAAGCTGGCCCAAAAGCCTATGGAGCCAAAAAACAAAGGCAAAATACTCCAGTTGATCACGAAAGGAACTTGACCTTCTGTGCCGTTAGGTGGTGCCGAGAAAAAATAGAGCAAACCGCTCGCTGCAGCGCCGAGGTAACAGAAGAACTGCATGAAAAGCTTGCGCTTTCCGCCTGCATCGGCTATTCCTGAAAGCAAAGGTGAGATCAGTGCAACAATGATATAAGAGAGGCAAATGACATAGGCGTAAAATTCGGTGTTATGGAATTCTCTGCCTAAAAATGAGACGGTGTCGTAGATGGTTTTTCCGGCTTCGTTTTTAACACTGGTCTGTGTTTCAAACAAAATCGGAAAGATGGCCGAGCTGATAATCAGTGGGTAGACTGAATTTGCCCAGTCGTAAAATACCCAACCGGTAATGATGCGTTTGTTCCCTTTTTCCAACATAATTCAAAATTAGGGAAATATCTTTAGCCTTTGATTGTTAGCTGATATTTAGTGAGTAATCCGGCAAGTTGTGCGCTATTTAACTGCAAACCTTTGATTTGATTGCTACTTGGGTCAAGAATGAGATTCGTGGAATTTTCAAAATTGGCTTTTCGGAGGTCCGAATTTTCAAAGAGAGCACCCGCTAATTCACAATTAACAAATGCGGTTCCTTGCGCTTTACTTTCTGTAAAATCTGATTCAGTGAGGTCGCAATCGGCAAAGCTACTTTGTTGTAAGTTGACCTGGTAAAAAGAGGAATATCTGAGTAAACAATCATTGAACTGACACTCGAAGCCAAATGGATTAACATTTTCAAAATGAATACCTTGTAGCTTTGTGTTCTTAAATATTATTTGTTGTAATGTACAGCCGGTTAAAGAAAGGTTAGAGAGGTCACAATCTATAAATTCACAATCAATAAATTTCGCTCCTTTCAGGTCTAATGCTTTAAAATCAATAGCATTAAATTGACAATTTTCATAGTGGCCATGCTCCCAGTCTTCGGATTTTTTTAAAACGATATCGAAGAAGTTTTTCATATTTAGTTCCCGTTTGCGTAGTCTTGAAGATAAGCGAAAGGTGTATTGAGTTTTCCTTCAAAAGTGGTCTCTGAGCCTTTGTCGATAATATGATCCGGGTCTGATCCTAATAGCGCAGGAAAAACATTTTTGAGCAACTGGTTGCCAAAGTCTATAGAGGCATCGAGCGGAAGTTCACAAGGTAAGTTATCAACGGCCATTACGGCAATTGCGTCTGCTTGGTCAAACGGCACCTCAAGGCCAGTTTGTGGGTCATAGCCGTAGTATGGGTCACCTATGATACTTGGGCGAATGGTGCAGGCAATCGGCCCAGCGATGTCGCAAGAAATATCGGCAACGGTCTTGATTCTGTTTGAAGGTGAGCGCAGCATGTCATTGGTGAGGATAATTGGTGATTTCGCAGACCAAAAATGACACGGAATATACATGTCGGCTTTTTGAGAAAAGACCTCAAAGTTGCTTTTGTAAATTTCGGGATTTGAATAAAACTCTGCTTTTTCAAAGCCATTATCTGCTTTGCGGGCAAAATATTCGTGGGTATCTAAATGTGTAAAAACAGGTTCGTGATGCGCCTCATTTATAAACGACTCAGCGCTCACTTCTTTGATGGGGAGCAAAGATATAATTTCGCGTGCGCCGTGTCCTACTTTCCCAAAGCCGGTCAAGACACAACGGAAATTTGAAGGGAGGTCTACCTTTTTTAATTCGCTTTCTACCTCTTTGCGATCGTGGCAAAGGTGTGCTGGCTTCAATTTAAATCTTTTTGTTTGAAGCCCATAAGTTAAAAAGCCATTGTAGGCACCTACAATTCCGGCATAACGTCCAAAGCCAGTTATGCGCTTATTTTGTGCGTCTTTCAATACTTCGTAGTCAACTAAGCGAATTTGCTTGTTTAAAATTTCTTGCAAAAGCGCTCGATTATATGGCTGCTTTTTAATGGTATGAGAGAAAAATAAATAAGTTTTATTCGCGATCAATTGCTCTTTCTGAACTTCCTTGACTCCCAGCAAGATGTCGCAGTGGCTCAGGTCTTCTTGAACTAGTAAGCCTAATTTTGTGTAGGCTTCGTCTTTGAAGCAACGAATGGGGCTCGTTTGAACCGTGATTTTAACCTGTTTATATTGTTCTTGTAATTGAACACATTGCTCGGGGCTCAGCGGAACACGAAAGTCTGGTGGGGTTTTTCCTTCTCGGATAATCCCGATGTTGATGATGGACATGTGTTGATTTAAGAAAGGTAATGATCAATAAATTCTCTGACGCAGGCATCGCCACCTTTTTTAGTGAGAATGACGTCAGAGATGCTTTTAATGGCAGGGGTAGCGGAGGCGGGGCAGGCAGCTAAACCTACCGCTTCCATCACTTTTAAATCGTTGCGGTCGTCGCCGATGAAGGCAACTTCTTCAAATGAAATCTGAAGTTCAGCACACCATTTTTGCAAAATGTCAAGTTTGGGTTCTTGTCCTACATAGACAAATGAAATGCCTAGCAACTTTGCGCGGTCTTGCACCATGTGTTCTGTAAAACCTGAAGAAATGATGCCAAGTTGAATTTTACCCGTCTTACTCAGTTCAAGTAAAGCCAAACCATCATGGGTGTGATAGCGTTTCATTTGATCTCCTTTCTCGCTGACAAACATGCCACCATCGGTAAGTACGCCATCGACATCTAAAATAAGCATTTTGATGGCTTTGATTTTGTCGTCGAGCACAGAGCGCTGAAAAAGGGGTTTGAACAGCAAGGCTTGAAGATCTAGTTCGTATTCTTCACAAATGGCTTCGAGGTCATACAGAGAAAGTTCTTGTACGTGATCGACGTCGAGATCAGCTAAGAAGTCGTCAAACTGAATGCCATTTTTTTGACAAAGCCCTTTAATGTTTAATTCAAGTAACATGATTATACAATTTGATAACCAACGCTTTGCGCTACTTTTTGCAAGTCGTGGTGCAGTTGTTGAAATGCTGGGTAGTCTAGTTGCTGCGAGGCATCGGATTTGGCAACTTTTGGGTCCGGATGTGCTTCGATGAGCAAACCATCTATCCCCATAGCAACGCAAGCTCTAGCTAATGGATTCACGCCGTAGGCATAGCCCATGGCATGTGAGGGGTCGAGAACGATTGGCAAATTAGTGTGTTCTTGTAGCCAAGCTACCCCGCATAAATCTAGGGTAAAACGGGTGCCGGTTTCAAAGGTTCGGATGCCGCGCTCGCAGAGTACTACATTTTCGTTGCCACCTGAAAGCACAAACTCGGCGGCCTGCACAAATTCTTGAAGAGTGGTCCCAAAACCTCTTTTGATGAGTACTGGTTTCTTTATTTTGGCACACGCTCTTAAAATTCCTTGGTCATACATGGCTTTAGCGCCCACTTGTATGATATCGGTGTGCTCAATGATTTCTTGGATGTGTGAAGCATCGCGCGCTTCTGTAATGACACTTAGGCCGTAGTCTTGGCGCATTTTGACAAGCAATTGCAAGCCTTCGATTCCTAATCCTTGGAAAGAATAAGGGCTGGTGCGCGGTTTGTAACAACCTCCTCTAAGTGTAGTTAAGCCCATAGAAACCAGTAATTCTGCAGAACTTCTGATTTGCGCTTCTGATTCAACCGAGCAAGGTCCACCAATAAGGATTGTGTTGTTTGTGTTTCCACCAATGCTGACTTTTCCGAAAGAAACTTCTCTATTGTCAGACTGAAACTTTTTGGAGGCCAACTGAATGTCATTGCCAAACACCCAAAATTGTTCGGTATGCGCTTCTAACGCAGAAGGCACTTCTTTGACATTACTGCCAGTTATGAGGTAAGACTTGCCTTGATATTCGATATGAAAAGCTTGTGCATTCGCAGCAAGCGTTGCAGCCTGAGCCGCTGAACTATTTTTGATTTCAAGAATCATATTTCTGCTTTAATCAGATTGGTAAATTGAACAATACCTGTTAGATGACCTTGCTGATCAATAACCGGTAAATATAAGACCGCAAACGGACTATTTTTAATGAGTTGCAAGAGTTCTACTACCGTAGCATCTTGTTGGGTGCAAATGGGATTTAAATTGATTAAATCTTCAATTTGCAGTGTATTGAGATCCTCTGCTTGCTGCAGTTTTTTCAAGATTGCTTTGCGAATATCGGCACTTGAGACCAAGCCCTTGAATTGGTTTTTATTGTCAATGGCCATTGCCACACCCATTTGGCCTTTATCGACGGCTTCGAGTACGGTCAGAACGTTGCAATTCTCAAAATTAAATTGAGGTGTTTCGTTTAGTGGGGTCATGAAATCGGCCACCTTGAAGCCCGAAGCTATGCTGCGCTTGGTTAAATTCATGAGGGCATTGCCAATACTTGCTTCTTTGAAAAGATAAGAGCCAGAAACAGCGGTACTTACGCCCATTTGCCTCAAGATAAAAGATACTTCTGGGTTAACGCCGCCATCGACATGTATTGATTTGTGAGGGTAGCGTTTCCTGAATTTTCTGATTTTATCAAAATTTTCTTTGTCAAAGACACCGCCCGATTGCCCAGGGATGGTCGCCATGATGAGGATAAAATCAAAATCGGAATAGGCGTCAAAAGCAGTAATTGGGGTAGGTGTAATAAGTGCCAAGCCCTTTTTACCGCTGATATTTTTAGGGATTTCTAATTTGTTTTGAAGGTCTTCTACCTGAAAGGTTAGGTATTCGACAGGGTTTTCAAGCAAATAAGGATAAAATTTCTCTGGATCAGGTGTAATGATGTGTAGGTCAAGCGGGAGGTCGCAAAGTTGGCGAATCAGCTTGATGTCTTGAAAAACCTGGAGGTTGTCGTTGCAATCTATATGAAGAAGATCAACTTGATGTGCTACTAAATCAGCAATAACGGCTTCTAAGGGGCGAGCGGCGTCAGAATAAATAGATGCTGAAATCTTCATGGGGGCAGCAAAAAAAAAGATGGGGTAAGCTACTTTTATCGCACCGCTACAACCTCATACCTTTGCTACATTCCTGTCCTGGAGGATTAAGAGGGAGCTGGTCGTAAAAGACTTACCCCATGCAAAAATAAAGAATTCCTTTGATATTAAGCAACAATTGCTCTATTCAAAAGTGAAATCATGGCTAAACAAACGATAAAAAGTTGTGTAGCAGTCTCTTCTGAAAGTGCAGAACCGTCTTCATCCTCTTCAGAAACTTCCATTGCCATGAATTGAGCAAGAAGTGGTTGGTCACAGAAAGACTCAATGATTTCTTCGTCTTCGGTTTCAAAATATTGATCGAGCATATCAAAATAGGGCTCTTCAATTTCGTCGATGTCGGCTTCTGTTACCGCTCTAAGCTCGATTCCTTCTTGTTTGAACGCTTCTAATACCAAGCAGAAATAATAAATCAAAAGCCCTTCGAGGTCTTCATTTTTATATTCTTCAGGTGCGGTCATGACATAGCCTAAAAGGGCTTCTTGAGCTGACGCGTAAAGTTCAGTGATGTTTTCGAGTTGGTCGTCGGTGAGGTTGTCTACAACCCCGATGGCTTTTTCAATAGCCTGTAAAGAAACTTGTTTCATGCAAAAATTTTGTCAAAGGTAGTCTATTTCAAATGAAACCCGATGCTCCATTAAATCGAAACTACATTTGTAACTTACGCTACATTCCTAAATTGGAGCGAATATTACTTTTGTAAACGAAATGAAAACAATTCTTCAATCTGAAAAGTATTTTACAGCTCTTGGTTATATAATTGGTGCCATTATTGGCTACGCATATTATTTGCTATTCCCATGTACAACCGGTTGCGCTTTGCGCAGCACTCCTTATGCAACAATACTCATGGGGCTTCTGGTAGGAGGGCTTGTCTTTCAGTATTTATTTGAAATTATCAATCCAAAAAATAAAAAAGATGTCAAAAACAATCATTGATGTGCGCACTCGCGCCGAATTTGCTGGCGGTCATGTGGCTGGTTCAATTAACATTCCGTTACAAGAAATCACAGCACATATCGAAGAAATAAAAAATATGCAAGCTCCCATTATTTTTTGCTGTGCTAGCGGTGGGCGATCAGGACAAGCCACTCACTACTTTCAATCAATTGGAGTAGACTGTGAAAACGGCGGCTCTTGGTTAGATGTCAATTACCTCATGACTCAAAATTAATATCATGTCTATTCTGAAAAAATTATTTGGTGGAACCAGCGTGGATTTCAAAGCGTTGGTCAAAGATGGAGCCATGATCATTGATGTGCGCACACCTGCTGAATTCAATGGCGGGCATATCAAAGGCGCGGTCAATATTCCTTTGCAAGCAATTCAATCTAGCTATAGTAAAATTCCAAAAAACAAAGTAATCATTACTTGTTGTGCTTCCGGGATGCGCAGTGGTAGTGCCAAAAGCTTACTCAAGTCTGCTGGCTACACCGTTCACAACGGCGGAGGCTGGACGAGTTTGAGATCAAAATTATAAGTCTTTATGAAGCTGAAATTCATGAAGCTATAGCAATAAAAAAGGCGGCCATTGGCCGCCTTTTTTATTGCTCTTAATTCCTTACTTATTGTTTTCAATAATGTAAAGCAAGATTTTTTCCATAAGATGGGCGCGGTCTTTTCCGCTCACATTGTGTGGGTGCATGGGGTAAACAAAGTAATCTGCTTGCACGCCATTTTCGATGAAAGACTTGAGCAATACTTCGTTGTGCTGCATCACTACAACATCATCAACCGTTCCGTGAATCAATAAAAGTTTGCCTTTTAGATTTTTAGTGTAATTACTGAGGTTATTCATTTTGTAGCCATCAGGATTTTGCTCCGGACGATCCATATAGCGTTCGCCATACATTACTTCGTATAATTTCCAGTCTGTTACAGGGCCACCAGCAACACCTACATTGAAGGTTCCGGCCTGGCGCAACATTAATGAAGTGGTCATGAAGCCTCCAAAAGACCAGCCATGCACGGCCATTCTATTTGCGTCGATATACGGTAGCGATTTCAAATAAGCGACCCCTGTAAGTTGATCTTCCATTTCTACAGTGCCGAGTTGTCTGTGGATCTGACTTTCAAACTCAAAACCACGCTCACCAGAGCCTCGGTTGTCAAGGGTAAAGACAATGTAGCCTTGATTTGCCAACCAATGCATCCATAAATTTGCACCAGCTAACCAACTGTTGGTTACCATTTGGGCATGCGGGCCGCCGTAAACATAGACCAAAACTGGGTATTTTTTTGACGGATCAAAATTACTTGGTCTGATCATGCGGTAGTAAAGTGCCGAACCATCTTTGGCTTTGATGCTGCCAATTTCGGTGCTGCCAATTTCGTAATCTATCAAGGCGTCTACTGCATTGTGAAGTGGCTTAGCGGTTTTGCCATTAAGCGTCATGATTTGCTCTTTATTGGCCACATCTAGGCTAGAGTAGGCATCAAAATAATAAGCGCCTTTGGGCGCCAATGCAAAACGGTGAGTACCTTCTTGTGCAGTTAGTAAACGATTGTTTCCTTGTAAATCTACTTCGTAAACTAAGGTATTACAAGGGTTAGTCCCGGTAGCTGCGTAGTAAACTTTAGAACCGTCTTCACTGGAGGCAAGAATTGATTTGCAAACAAATTTGTTGGCAGTGAGGGGCTTGATGTTTTCACCTTTGATATCGCAATAGTACAGGTTGTTGAATCCACTTTTTTCTGAAATCCAGATGAAATTATCGGAAGTTTTAGACGGGAAAAACGCAGGGTGTTCAGGCTCAACCCATTTGTCATTGGCCTCTTCCCAAATTGTTCGAATGAAAGTACCCTTGACATCATACAAATTCAACCACATATGGTTTTGATCGCGGTTGACCTCAGCAATCAGGACATATTTTTCACTCGGTGTAAAAGCAAAATTGGTTAGGTAAGCATCTGCGTCAGAACGCGGGCTGATAAAAACAGTTTTCTTAGTTTTTACATTGTAAATACCCACTTTAGGTTTTTCTGAAGCCTGCCCGGCCATCGGATATTTGATCAAGCGCAAAGCCCCTGGCACCTGATTGATGTCGAGTAAGGGGTAGTCGTGAACAGCGCTTTCGTCCTTTTGGTAAAACGCTAAATAAGCACCAGAATTTGACCAGAAAATCCCTTCAGAAATACCAAATTCGCTTCTGGCATAAGTTTGCCCTGAAACAATGCCTTTGTTGGTGTTTTTGGTGATGGCTTTTCCGTTTAAATAAAGATTGTTGTCAATGGTATAGGCCAGCTGTTTGCTGTTTGCATGAAAATGGGCGTTGTCACCGTTTTCAGCAACTGAATGCAGGGTTCCGGTTTTGGTATTGATGTTGTAAAGCGCATAAACACTACCGCCGTCAGAAACTTGCAGCACATCTTTGCTCACCCAGGAGCTGTAGGCAAAATGTGCAAATTTGGTTCCGAGCGCTTGATTCAAAGCATCGATGCTCAAGAGTTCGGTCGATTTCTCTGAGCCTACTGAACTTATTTGGATGCTTTTCCAATCTGCAGCACAAATGGTATATTGGTCTGTTTCCGGAACCCATTGAAAATTATTGAGGCGTGTAGGTGAAAGGGCTCTTTGTTTTAAAACAGATTCTTTAAGGTCAAATGTTTTGTGTTGCGCAAAAAGAGCGCTAGAAATAGTTAAACAAAGAATAATGAGGCTAAAATTTCTCATGTACGTTTGATAAATTGATTAAAAAATAATTCCATTGGCCTACCGACTTCATAGCAATGCAATAATTGCTCATCGAGTTGTGGGTCCAATAAAACAGCTGGCGCAAATGTAGTGTAAAAGTAAAACTGTTTGTTGAAAAGCAAGGGTTCTTGAATGGCCGCATCCTGAAGAAATTTGTCAATCTTCTTGTTTTTTTCTCCGTGAATTTCGCCAAATAAAGATTTGAATCCTTTATTTGTATAGTGTTTCTTGAATTCGTTTAGGTTCTCAGCAAGGCCTTCTCTTAAAGCTTGTAAATCTTCTTTTGCAATTTCATAAATGCCGCCATAAGCCCTCACGTGTTCGGGTCCAAATTCAAAATAGATGCCGTGGATGGAGCTGCTTTTTTTGCCTTGTGGTGAAATGACGGCCGAACACATGGTTTTATAAGGTGTTTTGTCTTTCGAAAAACGAATGTCGCGGTTGATCCTGAAAATGCAATCGCTAGCCTTGAGTTCTTTAAATACAGGTTCTTTCTTGGCAAGTTCATCGATGAGGTGCTGCGTAAAAGCCTTGAAAGGCTCCTTGACACTCGTTTCATAGCGCTTTCGATTTTCATCGAACCATTCTTTGTGGTTATTGGCGGCTAATTCTTGAAAAAAGCGGGTAAAGTCAGGTGTAAAAAAAGACATAATGTAAAAGTACAAAAAAAGCCACCCGAAGATGGCTTTGAAGTTTGCTAAGCTTATTCACACACTAATTTTTGAAAATATGAATGGGAGTTAGCCCCTCAATATTCAAGATATAAGTGCCCTTTGCGAAAGGATCAATATTGATTTGGTTTTGCAAGTTGACTAGAATTTGCTGCTGTAATAAAATGCCAGTTAAGTTATAAATTTTCAAGGTTTTGCCGATTAATTGCTCGTTGATAGAAAGCGTAAATTGTCCAGCATTTGGGTTCGGAAATGCCATGATTTGAGCTGAATTCATTTCATTAATGCCATTCGTTGAAAAGTAAAAACACGTGGAGGTATCGACACAACTTCCGTTATTGGCAAGAACGGCATAACTGCCATCATTGGAAGGGAAATAAATATTTGAATTGGCGCCACTGATCTGGCTGTTGTCTTGGCAGTTGATCCATTGGTAGGTTTCGTTCACTAATGCCGGCACATATAAAAAAGTATCAATCTGACTAATTACCGAGCTGACCGGTACTGAATTCACAGTAATTGTGACAGCGTCTTGTGACATGCAACCATTGGTGCCTATAGCCGTCGCGTAATAGGTTTGTGATCCCACTGAGAAAGGCACAAAAGGAACACCGTTATCGATTATTTGCCCCCAGGTCACATTGCTGGCGTTAGAAGTTGCATTTAAGGTGACGCTTTGCCCTTCGCACACAGTTTGATCTTGCCCTGCGTCTAAAGTTGGAAGATTATTGTTTACGCTAATAGTTACATTATCAATAATTGTGTTTCCATTTGCATCGTAATCTGTAAGGGTGTAAGTGGTGGTTACCGCCGGATTTGCAATAGGGTTGGCAATATTAGGGTTGCTCAAGCCTGTTGTAGGGCTCCAAGCATAGGTGTGTCCGGCAACGGTTGCGTTGTTCATTTGGTAGCCATTTGTATGCTGATTGCAATCTATAGTTGCGTCTTGCCCTGCAATTGAATAAACAATGGTAGGATCTATGAAATCTACACAAATCGTATTGTTACAACCTGAAAAATCGCTTATCCAACAGCAAATCTGCCCTGATTGAAATGCGGTGATGCTTTGGGCGACAGTTCCATTTGGCCACAAATAGGCTAAAGGACTTGTTGAAATGATGCTCAAGGTCAAGCCATTAACAACCATGGTAGCTGTAGGAAGCGGATTGACTGTAACTGCACAACTAGACAAATTACTAAATGCACCACTTGTAACGGTACAGGAGTATGTAGTTGATGCGCTCGGGCTTACAGAAATGCTTTGGGTAGTGAATCCGCCGGGCAACCAAAGAAAGGTGGCTCCGGGGGCGGCATTCGTGTTTGCGGTGAGGGTAATTGCGTTTCCACTGCAAACACTTGGGTTTAAAGGGGAAATGGCAATTGTAGGGGTTTGAGCCAACAGCAGCGATTGGAAAGCGCAGAGGAAGCTAAAAAGTATAGATTTATGCATTTGCAAGTGTTTTATTTTAAGTGAGTTAACGACAGAACATTCTAGGCGTTGCTTCTTGAAAAGTTAAATGTATGTAATTTTAAATAATCCCTTGCATTTCAAGAGTTTCTTCCTATCTTTGCACCCCAAATAATTATTAATTAAAGTTTAACCTTATGAATTCTTACGAAACTGTTTTCATCTTAACTCCCGTTTTGTCTGATGAGCAGGCAAAGGAAGCAGTGCAGAAATTCGAAGGCGAGATTACTTCTAAAGGAGGTAAAATCAAGCATTCGGAGAGCTGGGGTTTGCGCAAAATGGCGTACCCAATCCAGAAAAAATCAACAGGATTTTATTTCCTTGTTGAATTTCAAGCTGAAGGCAACGTGGTTGCAGATTACGAATTGATGATGAAGCGTGACGAACGCGTTCTTCGATTCCTTACTGTAAAAATGGATGCTGATCATCTTGCCTACGCTGATAAGCGTCGTGCAAAAGCTGGAGCAACTGCCTAATCATTGTCAAACCCATTAAATTAACGAGCTATGTCAAACGATATCCGTTACCTAACTCCGATTAACATCGATATTAAAAAGGAGAAATATTGCCGTTTCAAAAAGAGCGGTATTAAGTTCATCGACTACAAAGACGCTAACTTCTTATTGAAATTAGTGAATGAGCAAGGTAAAATTTTACCGCGTCGTATTACCGGTACTTCCCAAAAGTATCAAAAACGTGTCAACAAGGCAATCAAGCGTGCACGTCACCTTGCCATCTTGCCATACGTTGGTGATATGTTAAAATAAGTCATTGTTGAACGACAAATTTGAGAAATCATGGAAGTTATTCTAAAGAAAAATGTAGATAAACTCGGTTACACCAATGAGGTAGTAACAGTTAAGCCAGGATACGGTCGTAATTTCCTTATTCCACAAGGATACGCAGTATTGGCTACCGCAAGTGCTAAAAAAGCACACGAAGAAGTAATGCGTCAAAAATCACACAAAGAGTCTAAAATGTTGGCTGAAGCACAAGCGGTTGCAGCTAAACTTGCAGACGTTTCTGTTAGCATCGCTACTAAAGCAGGTGAGAACGGTAAAATCTTTGGATCAGTAAACACCGTGCAATTGGCTGAGGCCCTTCGTGCAGCTGGTTTTGATATCGACCGCAAATCTTTGAAAATCAAAGACGAGCCTATCCGCGAGATTGGTTCATTCGAAGCTGAGGCAAACCTATACAAAGGTGTAAAACAAAGCTTTAAATTTGAAGTAGTTAGCGAGTAATCGTTGAGCTTTAAGATATAAAAAAAGCCCCGCAAATGCGGGGCTTTTTTTATGAAGTAAATTTTACTTTCTTTCTTTCTTTCTTTCTTTCTGAAGAAAGAGGTATTAATTATTCAGAAATTTCTTTGCTTAAATGAGCTTGAACGTAATCAAATACGCCTTTTTCTAGGGAATGGAAACCTTCAGTATATCCAGCCTTGAGTAATTTACTCATGTCGGCTTCCGTGAAATACTGGTATTTGTCACGGATGTCTAGAGGTGTATCAATGAAACTAATTTTCGGATCTAAACCCAATGCTTCAAAGGTGAGTCTTGCGAGGTCATGGAAGGTTCTTGCTGTTCCTGAACCTAAGTTGTAGATGCCGCTTTGTGGCAGTTTTTGCGCTAAGAAATTACATACCTTGGCAATGTCTTTGACATAAATGAAGTCTCGGAGCTGTTCGCCATCTTTGTAGTTAGGGTTGTGAGACTTAAAAAGCTTCATTTCACCTGAGGCTTTGATTTGCTTGAAGGTATGAAAAACTACACTGGCCATGCGCCCTTTATGGTATTCATGTGGGCCGTAGACATTAAAGAATTTGAGGCCATACCAATGGGGTGGGCAAGCAGTTTGGGCTAAAGCCCAGATATCGAAGTCATTTTTGGACTTTCCGTATAAATTTAAAGGCTGCAGTTTGGTGCTGAGCTCGTGCTTGTCTTGATATCCATACTCACCAAGGCCATAGGTTGCAGCACTACTGGCGTAAACCAACGGAATTTGGGCTTGGGTGCAAATGCTCCAAATTTGTTGGGTGTATTGCAAGTTGAGATGATCAAGTATTTCTTGATTTTTTTCAGTGGTGTCGGTTCTGGCACCAAGGTGGTATACAAAATCTACTTGAGCAGCGTTAGCGGTAAACCAAGCAAGGAATTCTTCGCGGTCTATGCATTGGTCGTATTGCAGGGAAGCCCAGTTGCTGCGCTTGCTTTCTATTGAAAAGTCATCAACGAGTATCAGATTTGTGTGCCCCGCGGCATTTAAATCTTTGGCTAAATAACTTGCGATAAAACCAGCTGCGCCGGTAACGACGATTTTTTTAGAAGAGGCCATTGATTTCAGCATCTATGGCATTGATGATTTTCCCGAGATCTTCTTGGTTTTCAGGAAAACGATTGTTGTCAACGTCTATGATGAGCAATTGGCCTTTGTCATAGGTAGAAATCCAGGCTTCGTAGCGCTCGTTGAGTCTTTTGAGGTAATCTAGGCGGATGCTTTCTTCGTAATCGCGGCCGCGTTGCTGAATCTGATTGACCAATGTAGGCACACTTGCACGCAAGTAGATCAGGAGGTCAGGGGCAGAGACAAAAGAATCCATGAGGTTGAATAACGAAAAATAATTTTCGAAGTCACGGGTTGTCATGAGGCCCATTGAATGAAGGTTGGGTGCAAAAATGAATGCATCTTCATAAATGGTGCGGTCTTGGATGACGGTATTGGTAGATTCTTTGATTTCTTGAATTTGCGTAAAACGACTATTGAGGTAATAAATCTGTAGATTGAAAGACCAGCGTTGCATGTCGTGGTAAAAATCATTGAGGTAAGGGTTTTGATCCACATCTTCGAAGTGGGTGTCCCAACCATAATGTTTTGAAAGTAAGTTTGTTAAAGTGGTTTTACCCGAGCCAATATTTCCTGCAATTGCAACGTGCATAGTCAATTATTTTAAAGGACTAAAGTACGACAATTCAATGGAAACTTCAAAAAGTCAAGCTTACATTTTAAGCTTATAAACGTAGATTTTTCCGGCTTTTTGGAAATAATAATTCTCGTTAAATGCATGTTTGAGCATTTCTTGTCCTTCAGGGAATTCAATGCGCTGAACCGCTTCAAAAGTTTTAGTGTTTTTTAAGGCTGTAGCAGAGGAAATCCAAAGCTGATTTTTAACAGTGAAGAGTTGCTCTTTTGGCGCAATTTCAAAGTGGTCAATAAGTGTCAGATTTCGATCAAAGCGATAAACTTGGCCATTGTCTAGCAGGCAATACAATTCGGTAGCTTCTTCAAAAAATTGTCTGACCACAACGTTTTTTTCTTGGGTGAAGCAATTGTCTAGAATTTGTTCGGCTTGCAAGGTACGCGTATTCAACAAGACAATTCTTGAGCGGTATTGATCAAAAAGCCAAATGTAATCGGGTCTTGCACTTTTGGCAATCTGGCTCACATAAGAAAACTTGAGTTCGCTAAGATCAAGGGGAGCACCCTGTAGTTGCAAGGTGTTATCTATAAAAGCGAGCTGTTGTTGACTCTCAGAAAAGAGCACAATGCGCAAACCATTTAATGGAAAAACACCTGAGATTTCTCCAAACGACATAAAGGACTCTCTGAGTACTTGCCCACTTTGGCTATTTTGAACACAAAGGTGCTTGTCTTTCCATTGATACAATTGTCCGTATTCATCGGTTGTCCAGTTGTCATACGCTGGGTCTAAGGGAAACGCTTTTTCGAGGGCCCAGGTTTGCGCAAACAGAGATGTAATGCTGAGCAATAATTGAATCAAGAGCAAGCCGATTTTCATTGTAAAGCAAGGATTTCTAGTAGCAAATGATTGGTGTTTTGCAATCTGGGTATTTTGTGCTGTCCGCCAAGCTTGCCTTTTTGTTTGAGCCATTTGTGGAAAGTACCGGTTGAAGCAAGGGTAATTAACGGCATTCCGATGTTGATATTGCCTTTGCGCTTGGCATCGTAATCGGCATTTGCCAATTTGAGTTGCTCATCCAAGGTGTTTTTAAACGCTTCAGAATCGGCTGGTTTTTTTTCAAATTCGATCAGCCAATGATGGCCACCTACTTCTGTGGTGCTAGAAAAATAAGGAGCAACGGTATATTCTCTTACCTGAACCTGATGTATTTTACAGGCCTGGCTGAGTGCAGCCTCAGCGTGTTCAATTATGAGTTTTTCGCCAAAAGCATTGATAAAATGGGCAGTTCTTCCACTCACCACAAAGCGATACGGATGGGTTTGCGTAAAACGAACGGTGTCTCCGATAATATAGCGCCACAAACCTGCCGAGGTGCTAATGACAAGAGCGTAATCAATCCCGACTTCGACTTTTTCAAGTGGCACTACGACGTTAGAATTGCAGCCATTAAAACTTGACATCGGAATGAATTCATAGAAAACTTCTGAGTTAGTTAATAACAGGAGGTCTTTATTGTGTTTTTGATCTTGTAAACCAAAATAGCCCTCTGAGGCATTGTAGTTCTCGACGTAGTTCATTTCCGGAAAACCAATTATCTCTTCAAAAGCTTGTTGGTACGGTGCAAATGACATGCCGCCGTGAATGTAGAGTTCCAAATTTGGCCAAACTTCTTTAATGGTTTGAGCACCGGCATGCGCCAATACTTTTTTCAATAGGAGTAAGGTCCAGCTCGGCACACCCGCAATAATGCAAATGTTTTCTTTGCATACAGAGGCAGCCATGCGTTCTAGTTTTTCTTCCCAATTTTCTAGCAGCGCAATTTCTTTTTTGGGTGTCCGGCGCAATTCGGTCCAAATGGGCAGGTTGTTGATGATAATCGCTGAGAGGTCACCGATAAAAACGCCGTCGCTATGTTGTTCTATTTTGCCGGTGCCACCTACAATGAGGTGTTTGGCGTTATATAATTTCCGACCTTCAAAATTGTGGTAGTATTGCGCAAGTAGGTCTTTTCCGCCAGCATAATGGTTTTCTAGGAGCGCACTTTCTGTAATCGGTAAGATTTTAATGCGGTCTGCGGTGGTGCCTGAAGATTTTGCAAACCATTTGGTCTGTCCAGGCCATAATAAATCGGGCTCTCCATCGATGGCTTGATCAATAAATGGTTTAAGCGCACCGTAATCAGAAAGAGGAACAGCGCTTGCAAACTGTTCGTAGCCTTGAATATGGACAAAAGAATGGACTTTGCCATATTTTGAATGGCTGCCTTCTAAAAGTAAAAAAGTAAGGATGCGATTTTGATTGACTATTGGGTTGTCGCGATAGTCATTGATCCGATCCATACGCCGACCAATCCACCATGAAAATAAGGTGTTAAACGGCATAGGTCGTTTTTAGAAATTAACCCCAGATAAGGATCGAAACAATAATACCTAGTAAGGCAATTGTGATGAGTGTACCAACTGCTGCTGTAGATCCTTCGAAGAAATTGTCTGACATATCTTATTATTTAGTTTTCAAAATTAACGATTGTTTTGAATCGACAAACTTCTTGGGCAAAAAAAAGACCCGTAAACGGGCCTTTTTATATTTTTTACTTGACTTAGTTTCGATTGCCTAACAATCTAAGTAAGGACAAGAACAAATTGACAAAAGTAAGGTAGAGTTGAAAACCAGCAAACAAAGCTAATTTCTGACGCATGGTACCATCCATTTGAGCTTGATAAGCCATGTTTTTGATCATTTGCATTTCATAGGCAACTAAACCAGTAAAAATGAAAACACAAACTAAAGAAATGACGTAGTCAAAGCCTTCGCTGCTCACAAACATATTGATCAGACTGGCGATAATTACACCAAAAAGTAACATGTAAAGCAAGCTACCAAACTTTGTGAGATCTGTTTTTGTGGTGTAACCGATGATGGCCATAAATCCAAAAGACCCTGCAGTTAGTAAAAAGGTAATTCCTAGGGTTGCGGTAGAGTAAGCCATGAAAAGCACAGACAAGCTCATGCCTAACAATACGGAATAGGCTATAAATAAGGCAGTAAGGGTGCCCATTGAGAATTTATTGAGACCACCCGCCATGACAAAAGAAATGAGTAATGGCGCGAAAAGCACGACATAAAACATCATGGAGACGCCACCTGTAGCGGTTAAAAACAAAGAAGCCATTAACGAGGCATTGCTTCCAATGAAATAAGAAACCACCCCAGAAATAGTGAGGGCGGCAAACATGTAGATATAAACGCTTTTGATGAAGTCTCTGGCGTAGTCTTGGCTTAAAGAGCCTTCTTGTTGATAATTGAAATCTTCCATAATTAATGAATTTTAGCTTGTACTAAATTAATAAATTCTTTGCGCGTTGCATCGTTATTCATAAACAGTCCGGTAAATGCACTTGTGGTAGTTACTGAATTTTGTTTTTGAACCCCGCGCATTTGCATACACATATGCGCGCATTCTATGACCACTGCTACGCCTTTTGGGCTGAGGGTACGTTGGATGCAATCTCTGATTTCTAGTGTGAGTCTTTCTTGCACTTGGAGTCTTCTGGAGTAGGCGTCTACGATCCTTGGGATTTTGCTAAGACCTACAATTTTTCCTTCTGGAATGTAAGCAATATGAGCTTTTCCAAAGAAAGGAAGCATGTGGTGTTCACACATGGAATAGACTTCAATGTCTTTGACGATGACCATTTCTGAGTAAGCTTCGTGGAAAATAGCAGACTGAATTATTTGATCAGGGTCTTGCTCATAACCGCTAGTAAGAAATTGCATGGCTTTTGCCACTCTTTCTGGGGTTTTGAGGAGGCCTTCGCGTTGGGGGTCTTCGCCAAGTTGTTCGATGACACTTTTATAAAGGTCCTGAAGGTTTGAGTTTTTCAAAGTAATTATTTTGAGTAGAGAAACGGAATTTCCTTAGAAAGGTTCCTTTCCGCCGTAGTATTCTACGAAATTGTTTTCGGTTTCAACCAATTTGATTTTTGCCATTTCACCACCGTTTTCAATCACCAATGGGGCCAGAATGTCCCAGATGGCAATAGCCATGTTTTCTGTTGAGGCCATAGTGCCTGCAAGAAACGGTACATCTAGATTGAGGTTTTTGTGATCAAGCGCTTCAATGACGTGTATCTTGATGAGTTGGCTCAGCAATTTTAAATTCATGATAAAACCGGTTTCGGGGTCAGGGATACCTTTGACAGTAACCCAAAGCTCGAAGTTGTGGCCATGCCAATTGTGGTTAGAGCACTTGCCAAAAACCTCCCAGTTTTTTTCGTCAGACCATTCTTCGCGCCAAAGTTTATGTGCGGCATTAAAGGTTTCTCGGCGTGTGATGTATGTAGTTTTCATGCTTAAAAATCTAGGCAAAGTTAGCTAAAATACGGCATTTAGCGAGCCCGTCGCGGTCAATTTCTGTGAGTTCGATGGAAACAATTTGATTGATGAGCTTTTCGTCGAAAGGCGTTTTAACCTTGACATAGTTTTCTGTGAATCCGTAGAGGAATCCTTCGTTTTCTTCTTGCTCAAACAAAACTTTTTTTGTCTTGCCTACCTGACTTTGATAAAAAACTTGTTTTTTGCGATCCGACAAAAGATGCAGTTGTTTGCTGCGTTCACGGCGGGTTTCCATCGGTACTTTGGTACCCAGTTTAGGAGCGCCAGTGTTGGCTCTTTCAGAGTAGGTAAAGACATGCAGATAAGAAATATCGAGGTCTTTGAGAAAGTGCATGGTTTCTAGAAAGTTGTCATCGGTTTCTCCTGGAAACCCGACAATTACATCTACACCAATACAGGCATCAGGCTCGATAGACTTGATTTGTTCGATGCGATTTCGAAAGAGCTCCGTTTTATATTTGCGGCGCATTTTTTCTAAAATTTCGTCCGAACCACTTTGAAGCGGAATGTGAAAGTGCGGGGCAAAACGCGCGGCTTCTTTGAGGCAAAAATCTATGATTTCGTTGGAGAGCAGGTTGGGTTCGATCGATGAAATTCGAAAGCGATCAATGCCCTCAATTTTGTCGAGAGCTTTGGTGAGTTCAAAAAAGTTCTCAGGGCCGCCTTGCCCAAAATCACCAATATTTACACCTGTTAAGACCACTTCTTTTACAGCGGTGGCAGCAATTTTCTTAGCTTCTGAAACAGTTTGGGCGATACTTGCATTTCTGCTTTTTCCTCTGGCTAACGGAATAGTACAAAACGTACAAAAGTAATCGCAGCCATCTTGTACTTTTAAAAATGAGCGGGTGCGATCCCCAAAAGAATGCGACGGAATAAAATCGTGGGTATGCTTGATGTTGTCGTGGACAACGGTTGCTTTTTGAGAATTAGTTTGCTCAGGATCTGACTGAAGCCCCTCGACTCTTTTGTTTTCTAGATGTTCGAGAACGTTGAATTTCTCGTTGGCACCCAAAACGAGGTCAACCCCTGGCATTTGTGCAATTTCTTCGGGCTTGAGTTGGGCATAACAACCTAAAATCACGACCAATGAATCTGGGGAGATCTTCTTGGCGCGCTTGACGAGTTGTTTACATTTTTTGTCGGCATTTTCTGTAACCGAGCAAGTGTTGATCACAAAAACATCTGGGCGGTCTTCGAAATCAACTTTTGCAAAGCCTCCGTCTTCAAAAAGTCTGGAGATGGTAGAGGTCTCGGAAAAGTTTAATTTGCAACCGAGGGTATAAAAAGCAACGCGCTGAAATTCATTCATCACTGCAAAAGTACAAAATCCTTAAATTTGCATCAAAAACAAGGACTATGAAATACGATATAGCAATCATTGGCGGTGGAATAGTAGGAGCAGCAACCTTCTATAAATTGCAAAAGAAATTCCCTAACCTGAGTATTGTTCTATTCGAAAAAGAAAAAGTCCTTGCCGATCACCAAACAGGAAATAACTCCGGAGTGATCCATTCTGGTTTGTATTACAAGCCAGGTTCACTCAAAGCGCGCAACTGTATTCAAGGGCGCAAAGAGTTGGTTCAGTTTGCAAAAGATTACGGCATTGCGCATGATGTCTGTGGTAAAGTAGTAGTGGCTACTGAAGAAAAAGAATTGCCACACATGGACAAAATATTCAATACCGGCCTTGAAAATGGCATTGAAGGCATCGAAAAAATTACTGCGGCTCAGGTCAATGAAATTGAACCACATGTCAAAAGTATTGGCGGCATTTGGGTTCCGGTTACCGGTATCATTGATTTCAGAGGCGCTACTCAAAAAATGGCCGAATTGGCATTGGCGGCAAATCCACAAAGTGCCATGCATTTAGCTTGTGAAGTACAAGGGATTGAAAAAGGTGAACTCACCTCCACAATTCATACAAATAAAGGAAATTTCGAAGCGCGTTACCTCGTATTTTGTGCTGGTTTGCAGGCAGATCGCTTGGCGCGCAAAGATGGCGTCAATCTAAAAGAGCAAGTTGTGGGCTTTAGAGGAGACTACTATGAGCTTACGCCTGAAGCCAAACACAAAGTTAAAAACCTCATCTATCCGGTTCCAAATCCTGATTTCCCGTTCTTGGGCGTGCATTTCACCCGCATGACCGACGGTGAAATTGAGTGCGGCCCTAATGCCGTATTTACATTTAAACGCGAAGGCTACGGTAAAACCGATTTTTCTTTCCGAGATTCATACGATGCCTTGACCTATAAAGGAACTTGGAAATTGTTTTTCAACAATATGTCTTTCGGAATCAATGAATACCGCAGGGCATTTTCTAAGAAACTTTTCTTGAAAACATTACAGCGCATGATCCCTTCTTTAACTATGGATGACATTCATCCGGGACGTTCAGGAGTAAGGGCGTTGTTATTGGCTGAGGATGGCGATACCAGAGATGATTTCCGAATTGAATATCATGGAAACTCAATACATGTTTTAAATGCGCCATCACCAGCTGCTACAGCATCTTTAGCAATCGGCGAATATATTGCGGTGGAAGCCGAAAAGCATTTCAATCTGTAAGCAGGCAAATACTGATCTTTTATTGCCTTACCAATTTGCCATCTTTCCAATCCTGGATCAGTTTAGACCAAGCGTACGGATTCAGTAAATTGTTTTGCGGGAGCTGCCCGTTGGTGTAAATCTTTGTGTTTTGTTGTTTGGTCATGGTGCCATATGCCAACGACGGATCTGCGTCTAGGCGCGCAGCCACAAACGCCAATGATTCTCCGCTGAGCTCTCTTTGAGCGCGTCTGATGTCGTCTTCATAGGGGTCCATATTGACAAAATGTTGGGCAAACGCTTCTTTATTGGGCCAAGGATAGACCCTGATGTCTGGCATGGTGAGGGTATCTCTAGACAACATATGAATAATGCTGTAGCGATTTTCATTGAGGGTGTCGGGCACCACAAACGGGCTGGTCGAATATCCTTTTCTTGAAAATAAAATGGTGTCTCCTGCGTTACAAACTACCGAGAAAAAACCATAAGAATCTGAAATGAGCCCCTTATGAAGGGTTTTGTTGTAAACAGTGGTGTAGGGCAATTCAAATGCTTCTTCTGTGACAACTACTCCAGAGAGCTGAATAAGTGGTTTTTCTTGCGCAAAAACTTGGCTGAATATCAGGCAAGAAAGGAAAAAAAGGAGGTTAAAATATCGTTTCACAGTATAAAATTACAAATAACATGACGAAGCTAATTGGATTTGGTAACCAAATGCTAACAAAATGGCAAAATTTATTGTTAAATTTGCAGGAATTTATTAAAAAATAAGTTCATGTCTCTCTCGAATCTTTCTCAAATTACTGAAGGTTTAACCTACGACGACGTCCTACTTGCGCCGGCTTACTCAGAAGTCTTGCCAAGAGATGTATCTTTAAAAAGTAGATTTACCCGAAATATTCATGTAAATACGCCAATTGTTTCTGCAGCCATGGACACCGTCACTGAGTCTGCATTAGCCATTTCAATTGCTCAGCAAGGAGGCATTGGTGTCATTCATAAAAACATGAGCATCGAAGCGCAAGCCCTTGAGGTTCGTAAAGTGAAGCGTTCAGAAAGCGGTATGATCATCGATCCAATTACGCTAGCCGAAGACGCACTTGTTAAAGATGCTTTGGCGCTCATGCGAGAATTCAGCATCGGTGGAATTCCAGTTGTAAGTCCAGACAGAACTTTAAAAGGAATTCTTACCAACCGCGATCTCCGTTTCGAAAAAAATCTTGACCGTCCGGTTGCCGAGATCATGACCTCAGAAAATATCATCACCACAGGTGACGGCACCGATTTAACAACTGCTGAAGTCATTTTGCAACAAAATCGCATCGAGAAACTACCTGTTGTCGACGATCAAAACCGACTCATTGGCCTCATTACTTACCGCGACATCATTAAAGTAAAAGAACACCCTAATTCTTGTAAAGATCATTTGGGGCGTTTAAGAGTTGCGGCTGCTGTTGGTGTAACTTACGATACCATGGATCGTGTCAAAGCGCTTGTAGAAGCAGGAGTAGACGCCATCGTTATTGATACCGCTCACGGCCATACCAAAGGGGTGGTTGATCAATTGAAAGCGGTTAAGCACCTTTACCCAACCTTAGAAGTTGTTGTCGGAAACATTGCAACAGCCGAAGCGGCTAAATATTTAGCTGCTGCCGGTGCAGATGCCGTTAAAGTAGGGATAGGCCCAGGTTCAATTTGTACTACGCGTGTCATTGCTGGTGTTGGTGTTCCTCAACTTACAGCTGTGAATGAAGTTGCCAAAGCATTAGAAGGCACAGGTGTCCCTGTAATTGCCGACGGTGGTATTCGCTATACCGGAGACATCGTTAAAGCGATTGCTGCTGGCGCAGATATCGTAATGTTAGGTTCTATGTTTGCTGGGGTCGAAGAATCTCCGGGTGAAACCATTATTTACGAAGGAAGAAAATTCAAGTCTTATCGTGGAATGGGGTCTTTAGAAGCTATGCAAAAAGGTAGCAAAGACCGCTATTTTCAAGATGCCGAAGACGACATCAAAAAATTAGTACCCGAAGGAATTTCAGGAAGAGTGCCGTATCGCGGAAAACTCATTGAAGTCATGTTTCAACTCATTGGCGGCCTACGTGCCGGAATGGGCTATTGCGGAGCACCCACAATCGATCAACTCAAAGGTGCTCGCTTTGTCAGAATCACCTCGGCAGGTGTCCGTGAATCACATCCACACGACGTCACCATTACCCGAGAAGCACCAAATTATAGTCTTAAATAATTCAAGAATTCTTAATAAATGATGAAAAAACTCATTCTCCTTTTCGTTTTTAGTGCTTTAGGTCTAAGCACTTATGCTCAAAAAGAGTCTGTTGTCATGACCGTAGACAACAAGCCTGTGACTCAGTCAGAGTTTCTGCAGATTTATACTAAAAACAACCCAAACGCTAGTTTTGACAAAGATTCTTTGGACAAATACATGGAGTTGTTTCAGGTTTTTAAGTTAAAAGTTGCCGAAGCCGAAGCATTAGGATACGACACCATTCCAAGACTCAAAAAGGAGCTAGATGGTTATAAAAAACAATTGGCTTTGCCTTACCTCATTGACTCTGTTCAAAATCAATACATGGTTACCGAAGCTTACAACCGCACAGCTAACGAAGTGCGTTGTTCGCACATTTTAATAAAATTAGATCCCAACGCGAGCCCTAAAGATACACTTGATGCTTATAATCGCTTGCTTGGCCTTAAGGCGCGCATCGAAAAAGGGGAAGATTTTGCAAGTGTTGCACGTTCTAAAAATGGTTCAGAAGATCCATCGGTAGTTAATAACGGCGGAGACCTCGGTTACTTTACTGCTTTTCAAATGGTGTACCCTTTTGAAGAAAAAGCATACAACACTCCTGTTGGCCAAGTCTCAGATCCATTCAGAACTCGTTTTGGATATCACATTTTAAAAGTCACAGACAAACGACCTGCCAGAGGAACCATCCGTGTGGCGCATATTATGATCCCAACAGGCCGCGAAGCCAGCGTAGAAACCAAGCAAAATGCAGAAAAGAAAATCAATGAAATCTATGATAGTCTTGTAGCAGGTGCCTCTTGGGATAAAATGGTTAGCGCATACTCAGAAGATGCCAACAGTGCCAAAAAAGCGGGTGAACTTCCTGCGTTTGGTTCAGGAACCAGCCAAAGAATGGTCTTGGAATTTGAAGATGCTGCCTTTGCTCTCAAGCAAGTGGGTCAAATCTCCAAACCGGTAAAAACGCAATATGGTTACCACATCATCAAATTGTTAGAATGGACACCCGTCAAATCGTTTGACCTTGTCAAAAGAGAATTGCAAGCTAAAGTCAACAAAGACGAAAGATCTAAAATCACGCAAGATTCTTACGTTCAGAAACTTAAAACGCAATACAACTATCAAAATAAAGCAGATAAAGGTTTGGCTTGGTTCGTGGAAAATTTAGATTCTACCTATTATGTTGGTAAGTGGAAAGCAGATCGCCTCAAATCAAACAAAACGCTTTTTGTTTTGGACGGCACCAAATTCAAACAACAAGATTTTGCACAATACGTCGAGAAAAATTTCAGATCGGTAAGAAAAGATGTCAATGCAGTTGTCGTGAAGCAACTTTACCTACAATGGGAAAAATCGGCTATTCTTTCTTACGAAGAAGCGCAACTCCCTGCAAAATATCCTGCCTACAAAGCTTTAGTGCAAGAGTACCACGACGGCATTATTCTTTATGAAATCATGCAAGATCAAGTTTGGAACAAAGCAGTGAAAGATACCGCGGGTTTACGCAACTTTTTCAACGACAATCGCCAAAAATATACTTGGTCTGACCGCATCAATGCAACCGTTTACGAATGCAAAGACGAGCATATCGCTGTGCAAGTATACGGTATGTTGGTGAAGTCTGACACCCTTACTTCTAAGCACGTCCTTGAAGTCATCAATAAAGATTCAGAGCTCAACCTAAAGGTAAGAATGAATAAATTTGAATTGAAGCAAACCCCTTATCTGAACAACAGAACTTGGTCAAAAGGGCTTAATCCGGTCTATTCTTTTGAAGGCAAATGGTACGTCGTGAAAGTAGACGAAGTTTTGGCCCCAGCTCAAAAAGAATTTACAGAAGCAAAAGGGCTTGCTACCTCTGATTATCAAAATTATTTAGAAAAAAAATGGTTAGAGTCGTTACGTTCCAAGCATCAGATCGTCATTAACACTGACGCACTCTATAACCTCGGAAAACAATAATGCTCAGAACACTTTTTTACAGCCTTTGCCTCTTTTTAGTTGTGCCATTTGTGCACGGCCAAAAAGTCGTCAACCAAATTGTGGCACAAGTAGGGGACCACATCATTCTTCTTTCAGACATCGAAACGCAACGTTTGCAGCTCAATGAAAAAGAAAGAGATTTAGCCAATAAAAATTGCGAAATTCTCGAACAACTTTTGGTAGAAGAATTATTAGTGAATCAGGCCATGCTTGATAGTCTAGTTATTTCTGATGAGCAAGTCGATGCAGAAATGGAAAACAGATTGCGCATCATGGAGAGCAAAATGGGTGGCCGAGAAAATCTAGAGTCATTTTACGGGAAATCTACTGTTGCCATCAAAGAAGAATTCAGAGTCCTTATTAAAAACAAGATGCTCGCTCAAGAAATGGAGCGAAAAATTACAGGAGAAATCACGGTTACGCCAAAAGAGGTTGCTCAGTTTTACCAAAAGCTACCCAAAGACAGCATTCCCTACATTAACATGAAATTGAGCTTTCAGCAAATTGTTCAGTTTCCTGAATTGACCAAAGACGACAAAAAGCGCGCATTTGACGAATTGGCTGATATTCGCAAGCAAATTGTGTCGGGTTCCAAAACTTTCGAGCTCATGGCTAGGCTAAAATCCATGGATCCAGGTTCGGCAAGTCAGGGCGGAAAGATCCAAGCCACCAAAGGCATGATGGTACCCCAATTCGAAGCCACCGTTTTTGACCTCAAACCCGGAGAAGTTTCTGAAATTGTCGAAACCCAATATGGTTATCACATCATCAAATTAGTGAGCCGCAAAGGTGACGACTACACTTGTCAGCATATTTTAATTATGCCTGAATACAGCTCTAACAGCATTACGGTCGCTGCTGCTAAAATGGATACTTGCTATCAACTGCTCAAGCGCAACCAAATCACCTGGGATGACGCCGTTATTCGTTATTCTAACGACGACGCTACCAAGCAAAACAAAGGAGTATTGACCAATCCGTATACCATGGATATTTACTGGGACATGGAGCAACTCAATGAAATTGACCAACAAATCTATCTTCTGACAGACGCCCTAGAAAATGGCGGTATCTCTCAGCCCTCACTCTACATGGATTTGTTTGAAAGAAAACAAGGAATCCGTATGGTGCGCTTGCAAAATCGAGTACCTGCGCATCAGGCCAATCTCGAGCAAGATTACGCCCTGATCAAATTAGCTGCAGAAAATGACAAAAAGCAAAAAGTCCTAGACGAATGGGTGCAGTCAAAAATCCCTAACGCCTATGTACGCATTGACCCATCCTACCAAAATTGTGATTTCAGAGTTAACTGGCAACCCACACCTTAATCATGACAGATAAAGAACGCATTGATCAGCTTGTTGTTGATTACCAACAGCTTAAAAAAGAAATTCATCAAGTAATTATTGGTCAAGACGAAGTAGTTGACCAAGTTCTTATTGCCATTTTTTCTAGAGCACATTGCCTTTTAGTTGGTGTTCCAGGCTTGGCAAAAACCTTGCTGGTCAATACCATTGCTCAGACACTTGGTCTTTCTTTTAATCGTGTTCAATTTACGCCTGACCTCATGCCTTCAGACATCGTAGGGTCAGAAATACTAGACGAAACCAAACAGTTTAAATTCATCAAAGGCCCCATTTTTTCCAATCTTATTTTGGCCGATGAAATCAACAGAACGCCGCCAAAAACACAAGCAGCCTTACTCGAAGCGATGCAAGAGCGCAGTGTTACAGCTGCTGGGCAAACCTACAAATTGCCTGCGCCATTTTTTGTACTAGCTACCCAAAACCCCATCGAACAAGAAGGAACCTATCCTTTGCCAGAAGCGCAACTCGACCGCTTTATGTTCAATATTTGGGTAGACTACCCAAGTTACCAAGAAGAATTGCAAATTGTAAAGTCCAGCACCGGTGACCACCAAGTTACTTTGCGAAATGTCCTTGACGAAGCCCAAATTTTAGCCTATCAAGACCTTATTCGCCGAATTCCTGTAGCAGAAAACGTACTCGAATACGCGGTTACTCTTGTTGCCAAAACGCGCGTCAATAATCCGTTGGCTACAGAGCTCACTAAAAAGTATATTACTTGGGGTGCAGGGCCACGGGCTTCTCAAAACTTGATTATTGCTGCAAAGTGTCATGCCGCTCTTAATGGCAAATACTCACCAGATATCGAAGATGTAAAAGCTGTTGCCAAAGCCATTCTCAGACACCGTTTGGTCCGCAACTACCGCGCCGAAGCAGAAGGCTACACCATGGACCGCATCATCGAAGCGTTATTGTAGTTAATATCATTTAATGATACATTGCGCGTCATTATTTATAATTTAATTGGTGTGAAAGCGCTCAGTTTTTTTCTAATTGTATGTTTTACGGCAGTATTGACACCCAGACAATGGTGGCATCACTGTAGTCATTCAACACACGAAAAAAAAACTGTACTAACTTCAGGTCATACCCTTGATGAAAAATGTGCAGTTTGCGATTTATCATTAAGTGTATTTACTAGTCCGGTTGCCTTTGACTTCCATTTTGATAAACCAAAACCCTTTGTTCACCAAAGGTATTCCGTCATTCCTCATTTCCAAGAAGGATTTCATCTTTTTCAACTCAGAGCGCCTCCGGTAGTTTAAAGTTTATACACTTAATTACTCAATTACTCGCACTGATTCCCCATGAAAATATTTTTATTTTGGATAAGTATGTGCCTATGTTTGCCTTACTTCTCCCAACAAACCGTTCAAGGTAAAGTCCTTGACGCACAAACCAAAGCACCTATTGCTGAGGTAACGGTTTCCTTGCCCGTCTTTCAAATTCAAGTGAAGACTAATTTGCAAGGAGAATTTACTTTGCCTATCTCTTGGTCTGAATCTCAAGTATTGCGCTTGCGACATCCAGACTACAAATTGCTTGACACCATCCTTACACCGCAAAACAGCAACTTACTATTTGAATTGCAAATTGGTCACATGACCACTGACGAAATCACGGTGAGCGGACAGCAACTTTCTCTGAAACAAAAAAGCACGATTCCTCTAGAAGTGCGTAGTGTAAAGGAGTTGCAACTTTCAGGGGCGCAAAATGTTCCCGAACTCATCACAAAAATACCAGGGGTTTATGTGAGTTCGATCGGCAATGGCATCGCTAAACCAGTAATTCGCGGCATGCAAGGCATGCGCGTGCTCACTTTGGTCAATGGTCAGCGCTTAGAAAGCCAACAATGGGGTGGAGATCACGGTTTAGGAATCGGTGAGTTGGCCTTGGGTTCGGTCGAAGTCATCAAAGGTCCGGCTTCTGTTTTGTATGGTGCCGACGCTTTAGGTGGTGTTTTATATTTGGTGGATCAGCCTTTTGCGCTAAACGGTCAAACAGAATTAACCGCACAGCAAAAATGGAATCATAATACCAATGGAAGCACGACCTCCTTAGTCATGAAAAAAAGCGCAGGCAATAAACGAGGATTGTTGGCCGCTAGTTATGCAAATCATGCAGATTTTCAATTGCCCAATGGAAAGTTTGCCCAAAATTCACGTTACCACGAATGGGTTCTGAAGGGAACTTATTCTTGGTTCAAACCCAAAAAAGTACATACACTACGATACGCATTTAATAATACGGTAACCGGAATAGTAGGTCATTCACTCGATTCATTAGTAAACCCCTTGAGTTTTCAGGTAGAGGTTCAGGGTAGAAAGTACGCTTTGCCCTCACAGTTTTTTACCAATCAATTATTGACTTACGAATTGAAAAATTTTTGGGGTCAATACGAAATGCAATTGCTCTTGGGGCAAACCTTAAATAAACTTGTGGAATATGAAGAAGTGGTGAGTTTGCCTTCGATGCAAATGCAGCTTTCCAATTCCACCTATCAGCTCAAATTTTTGAAGAAGCAAAATAGATTTCATTATATCGCAGGAGTGTCCGGAATGCTACAATACAATTTCAATGCGCCATTTGCCGAAGAAATTTTAATCCCAGACGCTTTTACGTTAGATCAAGGAATCTTTACCTTGATCAAATTTGAAATTTCGGCCAAACAGCTCCTACAATTAGGTGCGCGTCAAGATTTTCGCTGGATCTCTTATACAAACAGCCTCGGTGCTCAACAATTAAAAGCCTATCAAAGTCCAAATTTATCTTTGGGATGGAACTACACGCCAAATTCATTTTTTTCAAGTCGCTTTAATATATCTTCGGGCTTCAGAGCACCACACCTTAGTGAATTGTTAGCAGATGGATTTCATCATGGTGCACTGCGTTATGAAATCGGTAATATTAATTTGGTTCCTGAGCGCAGTCTTCAAGTAGATTATTCGGCTCAATTGCACAACGAACATATTGAATTGAATATCAATCCTTTTTGTGCTTTCGTAGCCAACTACATTTATTTACAGCCACTCAATCAGCAGATCGAGGGTTTGCCAGTTTTTGCCTATCAACAACTTCAAAGCGGAATTTTATCCGGAGCTGATATCAGTTGGCATTACCATCCGCATTGGCTGCATGCATTGCATTGGGAAGGAAATTTTTCTGCGCTTCAATTTACAAGTGCTACTGACAGCAGTATTTCATTGCTTCCACCGGCCAGGTTGCAAAATGAACTGCGTTATGACCTCAAATCTAAGGGTTTGATTAGTCATGTAGAACTTAGTTTAAGTCATGTACTTATGGCGGCTCAAAATCAGGTAGCTTTTCAAGAAGCCACATCGGTGTCCTACCAATTGCTGCATTTCAATGCAAGAATGAGTTTAAAACAACAGCAGTGGGTGCTGCAAACCGGTATAAGAAACCTGACCAACACGAGCTATATTGATCATTTGTCAAGGCTAAAAAATATTGCAATGCCGGGCCCAGGCCGAAATTTTTATTTAAGCATTCAATATACTTTTCAACATTCTTAGATTTTGTTGATAAGTGCTACTGCGCATTTTTGAGTTTCGCTCCGAAAGGTTTTAATTTAGATTCAGAATTGAAACCTATGTTTGACGACGAAGAAGAGGATTTTAACGACAGCAGTTTAAACGAAGACATCGAGCAATTTGAGGCGCATTTAAAAGGCAATTCATTGGGTTTTATCGATTCTGACCGTTTAGAAGGCCTCATTGATCACTATCTCATTCAGGGTCAATACAACAAGGCTAAAATAGCCGCAGAATTTGGCATCTATCAATTTGCCTACAATCCACTCTTCAGACTTCGCAAATCACAAGCCTTAGGCGGAATGGGGCTATTGCAAGAAGCGCTAGATTTAGTTCAGCAACTCGAAAAACAAGAAGTATTTAGTGCAGAATTGTTTCTCACCAGAGCTTCTATTCATGCCCAACAGCGCGAGCACAAAGCAGCCATTAAATACTTCGAGAAAGCCCTCGAATATTCAGAGGCTGCTGAGCACGACTACATCTACCTCGATATCGCTATAGAATACGAAAGACTACAGCAATATCAAGAAGCCATAGATGTACTTCATCGCGCCTTGAAAACCAATAAAAACAACGAAGCAGCACTTTACGAATTGGGCCGCTGCTACGACGCACTGGGTGCTACTCAAGCTTCCATAGACGCCTATCTTAAATTTATAGACGAACAGCCTTATTCGAGCACCGCTTGGTATAATTTAGGTAATGCCTATAGCAAAATTGAAGACTTCGACCATGCCGTTTGGGCCTATGACTACGCTATTCTCATCAACGAAGAATTTGGACCGGCTCATTTCAATCTTGGCAATGCCTACCTTTCTTTAGAGAAATACCATAAAGCCATCGAGCATTTCGAAGCCTGTATGAAACACGACGGCGACGACGCCATGGCACTTTGCTATATTGGAGAAGCCTATGAGCAACTCAACGAACTCGAGCTATCAAAACATTACTATAAAAAGAGTATTGCCCTAGAGCCCATGTTGCCAGAAGCATGGTTAGGCCTCGGAATTGTAGAAGACATGCTCGGCTCAACAAAAGAAGGCATCGTCCTGATTCAAAAAGCACTAGACTACGATCCTGAAAACGCCGGAATTTATCATGTTTTAGCCGGTGCCTACGAGAAAATTGAAGAACTTGAAGAAGCCAATTTTCATTACCTAAAAAGTCTCGAACTTGGCCCCTACGATGACGAAGCACTCAACGATTACCTCGCTTTTTTAACAGCGAGTTCTATCAGCAGTGCCCAACAGTTTATCCTTGAATTTCTTGATAAACATCCACAGCATTTCCAAGCTAAATTACATTTGGTAAATCTCAAATGGATGCTAGGTCAAGCGGCAGAAGCCAAACACCTTTATATGGCCTGCTTGGAAAAATCAACGGTCTTATCCAAAAATATTTTTGAAATCAATCCGAAATTGCTAGACGACAGCGATTTCCTTTACTTAACAAATGAACTATGAATTTTAAACTAACTTTTATCCCAAAACGTAGTGAAAAACCCAGACAAAAAGGAGTCACCATGATGATGGATAAAGGTCTTGGTTTACGCGAGACCGAACATTTCATCGAAGCTTCTGGTCACCTCACCGACATCGTTAAATTTGGTTTTGGAACTGCATTTGTGACTCAAAACCTCGAAGAAAAAATTAAAATGTACAAAGAGGCAGGTTTGCGTCCGTATTTTGGAGGCACCCTATTTGAAGCATTTTATGCAAGAGGGATGTTCAATGATTACCTCCGTCTACTCGATAAATATCAACTAGACCTCGCTGAAATTTCCGATGGTTCTATCATTATTCCACATGACGAAAAATGCAAGCTCATCCACGAAATGTCTCAGTCAAGAACTGTTCTATCAGAGGTTGGTTCCAAAGACTCCGGGATTTTAATTTCTCCGGCAAAATGGGTGCGTCTCATGAAAGCCGAACTCGATGCCGGAAGTTGGAAAGTAATTGCCGAAGGCCGTGAAGCAGGTAATGTTGGTGTTTTCAGACCAAATGGAACCGCACATACCATGCTCATCAATCGCATTATTGCAAATGTGAAACCAGAAGATATTCTTTGGGAAGCACCTCAAAAAAATCAGCAGGTTTGGTTCATCAAATTGTTTGGTGCTGAAGTAAATTTGGGTAACATTGCGCCAAACGACGTCATTCCATTGGAGTGTCTAAGATTGGGCTTGAGAGGAGATACTTTCTTTGATTTTCTTCCAAAATCTTACGCAGATCGCTTAAAACAAGTCAACGACGAGTCGGACGAATTCGAAGATGAACAAGAGTAATTCTGCTCAAAACTTTGTTTCTCAACATCAATTATTAGGTCATAGCGGGCCCATTTACGCCCTTTCACTAGACCAACATTATTTGTATTCTGCTGCCGCAGACAAATTGGTGGTGCGTTGGGATTTACAAACAGCGAGCCAAGATCACTTTGTCGTTAAAACCGAGCGCGCTGCTTTTTCTATCTTTAAATCAAAACTCAACCAAGAGCTCATTATTGGCCTTGACGACGGCACCCTTCATATAATTGACGTCATTGAAAAAAAAGAACTTAAAAATTTAAAGGCTCACCAAGTTGCTGTTTTTGCAATTACTGAAAATCCACTGCTCGCTCATCGCTATACCGCAGATGCCGACGGAAATTTGTTCGTCTGGGATCTCGATTGGAAATTATTGCTTCAGCTTCCTTTAGCATGCGGCAAAATCAGACAAATGCAAACAACTGCAAATGGCAAACAACTGCTTGTGGCCAGAGGCGATGGTCAAATTCAAGTTTTTGAAACCGAGTTTTTCAATGAATTGCGCTGTTTTCAAGCGCATCAAGACGCCTGTACGGCAATTTGTCTTTCGCCAGATGGCCTCATTATAAGTGGTGGCAAAGATGGTCATATTAGAGCTTGGGATACAGAGGGGCAGAAACGGTTTGCCTTCCCTGCCCACAAAGGCACTATATACGGCTTAGCATTGCTGTCTGATCAGGTGTTTGTAAGTGTATCTAGAGATAAAACCATTAAAATATGGGAACTCAGCACCCAAAAAATCATTCAGAAAATTGAGATGTCGGGTAGGGCACATGTGCATTCAATCAATGCGCTGCTTACTTATCAAAATCAATTCATCACGGCAGGCGATGACAAAAGAATACATGTTTGGATTTCTAAGGTGGATTTGCACTAATTTTAGTGTCATGAAATGGACACTCTTTTTTTGCCTGATCTCGCTCAATCTTTGGGGTCAATTTCAATTTAATTTCGTTCAGTCCATCCCGGTTATTGTAGATGGCAGCCCATTAAAAGCACCTTGGGCTGGTGGTTTAAACAGCCCCCAGTTTTCGACCCTCGACTACGACTATGACGGCGACGAAGATCTGCTCGTTTTTGACCGCAGCGCCGATCAATTGCGCTTATTTAAATGTACGCTCGTTAATTCAGTGCCCAATTATGAACTCGACCCAAGAGGGCACTTGTTTTTTCCGGCTAATCTGCATTACAGGGTCAGCACCTATGATTACGACCAAGATGGCCGCAAAGATTTATTTTGTTATGCCATCGGTGGCATTCAGGCCTATAGAAATATAGGTTCAGCGTCAACTGGCCTGCAATGGCAGCTCTATAGCCCTTATTTGGTTTCTAATTACGAAGGACCAACCCTCAATTTATACATCAGCGGAGCTGACATCCCTGCGCTCGTCGATGTTGAAGGAGACGGCGATATGGATATCCTGACTTATCATATCAGCGGAGAATATTTACAATACCACCAGAACCAAAGTCAGGAGCTTTACGGACATGCTGATTCTTTGGTATTTAAGCTTAAAAATAGATGTTGGGGCGGTTACCGAGAAGACGTCACAAGCAATAGCTTGTATTTAAATGACACCAGTTCTTATTGCAACGGAGGAAACGTTCCGGGAGCACAAAGCGGCACCAAACCACAAGAAAAGGCGCACTCAGGCTCTACAGTCCTAGCACTTGACCTAGACGGCTCAGGCGTACTCGATATCATTTTAGGTGATGTAGCCTACGGAAACCTAATTGCGCTCACCAACGGTGGCACACAACCCAACACCAACTCAGACATGATCTCGGCTAACTATAATTTCCCGAGCAATACTACCCCCGCCAATGTCCAACTTTTTCCGGCAGCCTTTTATTTGGATATTGATGGCGATGCTAAAAAAGACTTATTGGTTTCGCCAAATGCCAATAATGTCTCAGAAAATGAGAACAGTGTTTGGTGGTATAAAAACCTCAATAGCAACCTCAATCCGATTTTTGCCTTCCAAAAAAATGATTGGTTGCAAGGAGACATGATCGATCATGGTGCTGGGTCACGCCCAGTGGTTTTTGACCTCAATCAAGATGGTTTACTCGATCTTTTTGTTGCCAACAACCATGCCTACAAGCCTGTTCTGAACAAAGAGTCAAGAATCGCTTATTATCAAAATATAGGGAGTTCAACTGCACCTTCATTTGTACTTGTCGATCAAGATTTTCTGAATTTATCAAGTGCAGGCCTTGGGCTCAACCTGATGCCAACTTTTGGCGATCTCAATAACGATTCCATACCCGATCTACTGATCGGAAAGGAAACAGGTGAATTGGCTTATTATGTGAATACCACAGTTGGAAGTAATCCAAGTTTTGTTCAGCAAACCACTGCGCTAACAGATGCTAGTGGGGCGCTCATTCAAGTTCCGCTTTTTGCGAGCCCACAATTGTTTGATCTTAATGCAGACGGAATGCTCGACCTCGCAATTGGCTATAAAGGCGGGAAGCTTATTTATTATGAAAATACAGGTACTAGCACAGCGCCTCAATTTACATTAATGAATCAAAATCTGGGTAATATCAACGTAGCCACCAACGGCCCTGACGGTTTTTCCAATGTTTGGTTTTTTACCCGACAAGACACCATTTATTTAGCCGTTGGTGCACAAGATGGTAGTATTCACTTATACGATAGTATTCAAAATAATTTGCAAGGAAGTTTCAGAGAGCTCAGTTCAGATGTAGTGGGTTTATCCGCGCAAATCGGATCCTATGCTTCAGCTTGTATTGTAAATATCGATAACGACGCTTTTCTAGATCTTTTCGTGGGGCAGGATCTTGGAGGTGTTTTCTTACTCGAAGACCAACCGGGTTCTGATTTAGGTCTTTTTGAACAAGATAGAACAGAAATTAGGGTTTATCCAAATCCTTTTCATTCAAATTTAAGTATCGATATAAGAGGAGGGAAGGCGTTGAAGGCAACATTATATGACCTCAATGGACAAATGCTCCAAACTTTTGAAATGCAGCCTGGTAAACAACAATTAGATCTGGCAGGATTAACAGAAGGCCTTTACTTCCTGAATTTTTCTGATGGGCAAGTCTTTAAGCTCATCAAGCAATAAGGCCGAAGTAATTTTTATTTGATACTTAATTCTAATAACGTTTTGCCGTTGAGTTCAGCTCTCAGTTGATCTCCAATTTGTACGGGGCCAACTCCTGCTGGTGTTCCGGTAAAAAGAAGGTCACCGGTTTTAAGTGTAATGAATTTTGAAACGTAGGCAATGAGTTCATCAATTTGAAAGATAAAATCTTTCGGATACCCCACCTGACGCAGCTCATTATTTTGAAAAAGCTTGAATTCTAGTGTTTCTAAATCGAGCTCATTTTTATCAATCCATTCAGTAGAAATAGGGGCGCTGTGGTCAAATCCTTTGGCGGGTTCCCAGGGCAATCCTTGCGCTTTACAAGCTTGCTGCAAATCACGAGCGGTGAAGTCAATTCCTAAAGTGAATTGAGAATAATATTTATGAGCAAAAGCGGGGTCGATGTGTTTGCCTACCTTGTCAATCTTGACCACTAATTCACACTCAAAATGCAAATCATTGGTGAAATTTGGATAATAAAAAGTATCCTCTTTCAGTAAAGCTGTATCGGGTTTAAGAAAATAAAGTGGTTGCGTTGGCAGTTCAGCTTTCATTTCTTTGGCATGATCCGCGTAGTTTCTTCCGATACAAATGATTTTCATGGTTTTTTGAATTTGCTTTTTAATTGGGCAAGTTTGTCCTCCAAGTTTCCTTCATTTTGGTGTTCTTTGAGTCGTTCCATTTCTTTGCGGAGTACCGCTTTAGTGTGGAGTGGAAAGTCTGCATCTAGCATCCAGCCATAATAACCAGGTTCTTCTTTAAGGACTTTTTCAATGGTTTTTCCTTTGTGTTTGCCAAAATTATAGCAGAGTTCGTTTTTGGCATTCCAACAAAGGCGACCTGCAAAATCTGCAATTTGGTTGTCGCCAACCGTAGAAAATTTGGCCAAACCTTCAATGTCATTACTGAGGTCAGTATAGCGTTCGGTTTGTGCTTGCAATACTTCTAGCGTGGCAAGGGTGTCATAGAGCGCGTTGTGGGCGTTTGCAATGGTTTTACCACAATAAAATTGGTAAGCAGCAGCCAGAGTGCGCTGTTCCATTTTGTGGAAAATATTCTGAACATCTACAAAATGTCTGGCTCCTAAATCAAAATCGATTTCACAACGCAACAATTCTTCTGATAATACAGGAATATCAAATTTGTTGGAGTTGTAGCCAGCTAAATCAGAGTTGCCAATAAATTCAATTACCTGTGGGGCGATTTTCTTGAAAGTTGGCGCGTTTTGTATCATTTCATTGCTGATCCCATGAATGGCGGTAATTTCTTCAGGAATTTCTTGCTCAGGATTGACCAGTGCATTGAATTCTTCTTGCGTACCGTCGGGAAGCAATTTGATAATGGCTATTTGTACAATTCTGTCTTTGGTAATTTGAAGACCAGTGGTTTCTAGGTCAAATACACAAAGCGGACGTACGAGCTGTAAAGACATTAGAGAGAAGTTTCTGGATCGAAAGCTTCTAGGTAGTCTGCCACGCGGCGCACAAACTGCCCTCCGAGTGCTCCGTCTACCACGCGGTGGTCATAGGAGTGAGAAAGGAACATTTTATGACGAATGCCGATAAAATCACCGTCTGGAGTTTCGATAACCGCAGGAACTTTTCGGATGGCGCCCAGTGCAAGAATGGCTACTTGCGGTTGGTTGATGATAGGCGTACCCATTACGTTACCGAAAGTACCAACGTTTGTAACGGTGTAAGTTCCGCCTTGGATATCTTCTGGCTTGAGTTTGTTGTTTCTTGCGTTGTTTGCCAATTCATTGACAGTTTTGGCAAGGCCCACTAGGTTCATGCGGTCTGCATTTTTAATGACAGGCACGATGAGGTTGCCACTTGGTAAGGCAGCAGCCATACCGATGTTGATGTCTTTGCGTTTGATGATGTTGGTTCCTGAAACAGAAACATTGATCATAGGGAAGTCTTTGATGGCTTTGGCAACAGCTTCAATGAAGATTGGTGTGAAGGTGAAGTTTTCGCCTTCGCGTTTCTTGAAGTCATTTTTAATGCGGTCACGCCATTTAACGATAGTAGTAACGTCTGCTTCTACGTATGAGGTAACGTGCGGTGATACATGCACGGACATAATCATGTGCTCTGCAATCAGCTTGCGCATGCGGTCCATTTCGATGATTTCGTCACCAGGATTTGCTAAAACAACCGGTTCTTTGATGGTAGTAGTAGCGACAGCAGCTGAAGTTGTTGCTGGTGCTGGTGCAGCCGGAGCTGTAGTTGCAGCCGGAGCCGTTGTTTGGCCGTTGCTTCTGGCGTCAAGGAACGCCAATACATCTTTTTTAGTGACGCGACCTTCTTGGCCGGTACCGTTGATTTGTGCCAATTCTGTGGCTGAAATATTTTCTTTCTGAGCTATGGTTCTTACTAATGGCGAATAAAAGCGTCCATCGGTAGACTTCATTGCGGGTGCAGCGTTTGATTCTTGGCTTGCTGGGGCAGTAGTTTGCGGAGCACTTGCAGGTGCCGAGGCAGCAGGCGCAGGTGTGGCAGCCGCAACTGTGCTTGCAGAGGCAGTAGCACCACCGTCTGTGGAGAGAATGGCAATGACATCACCAACCTGAGCTACTTGATCTTTTTCGAAAAGGATTTTAACGAGTGTGCCCGCAGCTTCTGAAGGCAATTCATTATCTACTTTGTCAGTGGCTACTTCTACAAGTGGCTCATCGATAGCAACAGCATCTCCGATGTTTTTTAACCAATTAGTAATTGTAGCTTCGGTGACACTTTCACCCATTTTAGGAAGACGAATTTCTATTTCTGCCATTTTTCTGTTAATTGATGTCTTTGATGAGCTGCAAAATTAAGCAATTTTGAGCAAAATTAAGAAGCTTGCTGATCGAGTGCTTTATAGTTTTTTAGAAGCGAACGAAAGTCAGTCTGAGGACTATAGTTTTTGGAGTATAAAAGTTTTGCTTCTGCCTGATTTTCAGTATTGTAGTAATAAGGTCTAAGAATACTTCTTTTTTGATTTTTTTGATTCAAGGGTTCTTGCTCTAAGCCAATCAGGGTAAATTTAGACTGAACGATGCCAAATAGGTTCTTGTAAAATTGAAGGGGTCGCTTGTAAAAGAAGACTAAAATTGGGCTCAAGATGAAAAGTAAAATACTCATGCTCAAATCAAAAACCCGTTTGATTCTTTTGTTGGTGGCTAGATCGAGCGCATCAAAATGAAGGCTGTAGTAGTCGCCGGCGGTGTCAATGGAGTTGCTACCGATTAAATAACTGGTATCGGGTTGCGCAATTTTATATTCTAATTGTGCTGCCGACGTAGAAACCATAATTTCAATGATTTGAATGCTCGATAAATCTTTAGCTGAAAAAATGAGTTCATTCAAGCGATGAATTTCTAGCATTTCATCTAGGTATTGCACACGCTGTGCGGGGTCTGCGACTAAAGCTTCTGCAGAAACATGATAAATAGCCTCAATTTGAGGGTAGGTTTGCTCCAGTAATAATTGGATGCGTTCAAATTCATCTTTGTTGGCTAAAATTCCAAAGCGCTTTTTGGGGAAACGTCCGAGGTCAATTTTTCCTTTTTTGAGCAGCGAAAGCAGACTTCTACTGAGTAAAATATATAAACAGAAACTAGCAGCTCCTAGTAAAATATAAAGTCTAGAGAACTGCCATTCTTTTGGAAGAAGAGCATAAAGGGCCAAAATGACTAAAGTGGAGTAAAAAGTGCTTTTAAAAACTCTTTTTACAATAGCTCCTTTGTCGTAGAGCCCAAGTAGCCATGCGCCAAACATCCAGCCAACAATATAGGTAGGCATAAGCCAATTCAGCAGCCAATCCGGAAAATCTATTTGTTTTTGTTCCCATTGTTGCGCCAACCAGAAAAGCACGAGCAAATTACCGGTGAAGTCAAATAGGGGTAGGGCCATTTTATTGACAAGGCGCTTGAATAGGGAGAGGCCTGCTCTGAGGTAAATGGCAAAATGGATGGTAATGGAGAATAGTTTGGCATAGCGTTTTGAAAAGTGCTTTTGCGCAAAAATGATCATGGCGTTGTAAAATACAAACACATAGTTCAAAGATCCTTTTTTTGTGCTTTCTCCTTTGTAATGGATGATCTGGGTTTCAGCGAAATAGACTACCTGAAAACCACCAGATTGAATACGGTAAGAAAGGTCGATGTCTTCACCGTACATAAAAAATGCTTCGTCAAGTAGCCCAACTTGTTGCAGTGCAGCAGCACTCATGAACATAAAGGCCCCACAAAGCACATCTACTTCGTGGTTTTCGTATTCGCTGAGATACCCCAGGCTGTAACGATTGAAAAATTTAGATTTCGGAAAAATTCTTGAAAGCCCAAAAATCTTGTAGAAAGAAACTTCAGGCGTCGGTAAACCTCTTTTAGATTCAGGAAGAAATCGGCCTCTTCCGTCAAGCATTCTTACGCCTAAAGCGCCAACGATTTGATGTTGCTCCATGTATTGAAAACACTTGTCAAAAGTATCTTCTTGTACGACGGTGTCTGGATTGAGTAGCAAAACATATTTACCTGTACTCTGCAGAATGGCTTGGTTGTTTGCTTTAGAAAAACCTACATTTTCTTTGTTGGCAATGAGATGTACTGCCGGAAATTTCTCTTGCAGCATGGCTTGCGAACCATCGACACTGTTGTTGTCAACAACAAAAATTTCGGCACTTAAGTTTTTGGTAGCGGCATATACACTATTTAGGCACTGCTCTAAAAAATTAGAAACATTGTAGTTGACAATTACTACGCTGAGGTCTAGTGTTCTGGAGCTTTTCATTTATAGGCAATGCAAGATATTTCAATCGAAACATCAAAAGGCAATTTACTCACTTGTACGGTTTCTCTGGCAGGGGCAATACCTGTGAAATAACCGGCATAAACCTGATTCATTGCTTGAAATTCATTGAGGTCCTTCATGAAAATGCTGACCTTCACCACCTGGTCTTTGTTGAATCCGGCTTCGGTTAGCAATGCGTCAATATTTTGTAGCACCCTGGTGGTTGCCATTTCAATGTTTTCCATTTCGAGTTGCCCAGTAGAAGGGTTCAGCGGAATTTGGCCGCTAACATAAAGTTGGCGGTCAATTTGAATGGCTTGGCTGTAGGGCCCTACCGGAGCAGGTGCGTTTGGGATTTGAATAGCTTTTTTCAAGTTCGAGAAATAAAATTCTAGATTTACTACTTTTGCAAAGTAACAAAAAACAAGCTAGGTGAAGGTTCTTTTGATTGATTTTTATGATTCGTTCACCTATAATTTGGCGCATTACCTCGAAGCCCTGGATGTAGAACTATTGGTGCAGCGCTACGATCAACTCGAGGCAGCTGATTTTTTAGATCAGAATGCGATCATCTTGTCTCCGGGGCCAGGTTTGCCACAAGAAAAGTTGGGTCTTTCTGCATTGCTCAATCAATATGTAGGTAGTATTCCAATTCTTGGGGTTTGTTTAGGTATGCAGGCATTAGCTGAGCACCTAGGTGGGCATCTTGAAAATCAAGAGGTCGTCAAACACGGCGTAGCTGAAGCAATTTTCATCCAAGATTCACCCGTATTGTTTCAAAATTTACCTCATGAAATGCAGGTGGGTTTGTATCATTCTTGGCGAGTAGCTTGCCCTGCTACTTGGATCACTGCAAGGTCTGCTGCCGGAGTACCTATGGCACTTGAATTACCAGAGTTGAAAGTATTTGGTGTGCAGTTTCATCCCGAATCGATCATGACTCCGTTCGGTAAGCAGATTTTGCATAATTTTCTAAAAAATTGCTAAACATGCGCCTTATTCAACTTGCCTTCATTTGTTTTTTCGGACTCCCGTTATTTTCATTGGGCCAAAGTGTTACAGGCTATTGGGTCACCATCGATGACCATTCAGGCCTTAAAAAATCTGTGGTGGAGCTCTATAAAAAAGATGGGGTGCTTTATGGCAGAGTGGTGTATATCTACAAAAGAGGCAAAGATGGCCCCAATTCTAAATGTACTGAATGCGAAGGGAAGTTGCACAATCAACCCATCATGAATATGCTCATTTTATCTCAAATGACCTGGGATGGAAAGGTTTGGACAGGCGGAAATATTTTAGACCCTGACAACGGTAAATACTATTCTTGTTCTATTTGGTTAGAAGCCAACCAACCCAATAAACTGCAAGTGCGCGGCTACATCGGGCCCTTTTTTCGAACCCAAGAGTGGCAAAGAATCCAACAAATTCCGAAAGATTAGTTTTTTGCTAAACTTTTTTGTTGAACTTTTGTTCTTGTTTTAGACACAAAGATTCAACAAAATGAAAAAGATTCTCCAATTACTTTTCACTATTTCAACCCTGAGCTTATTTGCTCAAACTGGCCAGCTCTCTGGTAAAATTAGTAACGCAGCCAATGGAACCCCAGTTAGCCCCGCAAAAATCAACATCCAAGAGCTACAATTATTTAAAGCGGCTGACCTTGAAGGGCGCTTTCTTTTTGAAGCATTACCGCCCGGTATTTACACCGTAAAAATCACCGCGCCAGGTTTTCAAGAAAAGGTACAATCTGAAGTGTTGATTACCAATGCGCGCCCCACAGATCTTCAAATCGATCTAGATGAAAAAGTTCAAACCTCCAAAGATGTGAGGGTAAGTGCAGCGCCATTTCAACGCAAAGTAGAATCGCCCAACTCTTTAAAGACTTTAAGTGCCACCGAAGTAGAACGCCTCCCTGGTGCCAACCGAGATGTGAGTAAAGTAATTGGTGCCTTGCCAGGTGTGGCAGCCAGAGCTTCCTTTAGAAACGACATCATTATTCGAGGGGGCTCACCTGGCGAAAACAAATTTTATCTTGACGGAATTGAAGTTCCGAACATTAACCACTTTGCTACACAAGGAAGTAGTGGCGGCCCAGTAGGTCTACTCAATGTAAATTTCATCCGAGAAGTTGAATTCTATTCAGGTGCATTCCCTGCTAACCGCGCCAATGGCTTGTCTTCTGTTTTGTCATTCAAGCAAAAAGATGGCAACAAAAATGCCCTCATCACCAACTTTGCACTTGGTTCTTCTGATGCTGCGCTCACATTTGACGGTCCAATAGGGCAAAAAGGCGATTTCATTTTCTCGATGCGTAGGTCTTATCTGCAATTTTTGTTTGCAGCCCTGAAGCTACCCATTCTTCCGACCTACAATGACTACCAATTTAAGTTCAACTTTCAGCTTACTCCTAAAGACAAACTCTCCATCATTGGTTTAGGTGCGCTAGATCAATTTGGTCTAAATCAGAAGGTAAATAATGGTCTTACAGATACCGCTCAAATCGAATACAACAATTACATCTTGGGCAATTTACCAATGCAAGGTCAGTGGAATTACACGATGGGTGCTGTTTGGCAACATAGCTCGAAGTCTTCAATTCAAACGTTTGTATTGAGTAGAAATATGCTCAATAACAAGGCGTATCGTTACAAAGATTTGATCGAAGAACCTCAGAACCTTTTACAAAACTATACTTCTTTTGAAGCCGAAAATAAGTTGCGATTTGAGCACACTTACCTTAAAAATGGCTGGCGTTTCAATGTGGGTGCTGGTTATGAATTCGCCAAATATTACAACAGTACCTATCAACTGCTGACCATTTTTGGACAGCCCGACACCTTAGATTTTGAGTCCGAGTTAAATCTCCATAAGTTTTCAGCGTTCTCTCAATTGAGCCGTGCATTTTTCAATGAAAGACTCAGGTTGGCAGCGGGCTTACGCCTAGACGGCACCTCTTACAGTGCCCAAATGCGCAATGTTTTCAATCAATTTTCACCAATGTTTTCAGCTTCATACCGACTTACTGAAGATTGGGCAATTAATGCTAATATCGCCAGATACCATCAGTTGCCATCCTACACGATTTTAGGTTACCGTAATCAAGCAGGTGATTTAGTAAACCAACAAAATGCGTTGAAATATATCCAAGCAGATCATTTTGTGGTCGGAACAGAATACTTATTAAAATGGAACGCAAGAGTTACCTTAGAAGGTTTCTTGAAAAAATACAGCAACTATCCATTCTCTATCAAAGACTCCATTTCTTTAGCCAATATTGGCTCCGATTTTGGGGTAGTGGGAAATGAGGCGGTGAGTTCAAGCTCTTCGGGCAGAAGTTATGGTGCTGAATTTTTATACCAACAAAAACTCTACAAAGGATTTTACGCAGTGCTCGCCTATACTTGGGTGCGTTCCGAGTTTTTAGACAAAAATCAAAAATATGTCCCGACCTCTTGGGATAGCCGCCATATTGTATCACTTACCGGAGGTAAAAGGTTCAAGAACGGCTGGGAATTCGGGATGCGTTGGTTGTTTTCAGGTGGTGCGCCTTATACGCCTTACGACATCGCAACTTCTAGTCTAATCACCAACTGGAATATCAATGGGGTAGGTTTGCTCGATTACAATCAGCTCAATTCGCAAAGAGAAAGTAGTTTTCATCAATTGAATGTGAGGGTAGACAAAAAGTTCTACATGAAGCAGTTCAATATGAATTTCTATCTAGACATTCAAAACCTATACGGCTACAAAACAAAGGTGGCGCCAATATTATTGGTTGAAACCAACGCAAGCGGACAGCCAGTAGTGAGTGCTACTGATCCAACGCGTTACCAAACCAAACTGATTCAAAACCCTTCTGGAATTGTGCAGCCAACCCTAGGGATCATCATTGAATTTGCTTCTAAAAAGAGGCCCTAGTTTCTTTTTGAGCAATTCTTAAAAAAGTGGTATCTTTGCACCCAAATTTATCAAAAATGGCAACCAACAGAACTTTTACAATGCTTAAGCCCGATGCAATTGAAAACGGGCACATGGGAAAAATCATTGACATGATCATTAATGCTGGTTTCAGCATCAAAGCAATGAAATACACGCGTTTATCTGAAGAGCAAGCGAAAGCTTTCTATGCAGTACACGCTGAGCGTCCGTTCTACGGAGAGCTTGTTGAATATATGACCAGCGGGCCAATCGTAGCTGCTATTCTTGAAAAAGAAAATGCAGTTGCTGATTTTCGTGCCTTAATCGGTGCTACAGATCCAGCAGAAGCTGCTGACGGAACCATCCGCAAGGCATATGCAGAGAGCAAAGGTCGCAATGCAGTTCACGGTTCAGATTCTGACGAAAACGCAGATATTGAAGGTAAATTCCATTTTACTGCTGCAGAAGTATTTTAATTTCTGTCTGAAATAAAACTTTAAAAGACCGCATTGCGGTCTTTTTTCATTCATAGCAACCGAGTCAATTAGCCTACACCATGAGATACAGCGAAGCCATCGAAACCCGCAGAACTTTCGGGATCATTTCTCACCCAGATGCTGGTAAAACTACTTTAACTGAAAAATTACTGCTTTTTGGTGGTGCCATTCAGACTGCAGGAGCTGTGAAAAACAACAAAATCAAGAAGTCGGCAACCTCTGACTTCATGGAAATTGAAAAGCAACGCGGCATCTCTGTTGCAACTTCTGTTATGGCTTTTGGCTACAACGGTAAGCAGATCAACATCCTAGACACACCAGGTCACAAAGATTTTGCGGAAGATACCTTCAGAACCTTAACTGCTGTAGATAGCGTTATTTTGGTGATCGACTGCGCAAATGGGGTAGAAGAACAAACCAGCAAGCTCATGGAAGTTTGCCGCATGCGCAATACGCCAGTGATCATTTTTGTCAACAAAATGGACCGCGATGGTAAAGAAGCCTTTGATCTTTTAGATGAACTCGAGTCTAAGCTCAACATCAAAGTGCGCCCGCTGACTTGGCCAATTGGCATGGGAGACCGCTTTCAAGGGGTTTACAACATCTATCAAAAAGGGCTGAATTTGTTTGCCGCCAACAAAACTAAAATTTCCGATGAAGTCGTGTCCATCTCAAATCTTTCAGATCCTGAACTCGATCAAATAATCGGAGAAAACCCCGCCAATGAATTGCGCGAAGAAATCGACATGATCGAAGGAGTTTACGACACTTTTGACCGCGAAAGATATTTAGCAGGGGAGGTGGCGCCCGTTTTCTTTGGTTCGGCTGTCAATAATTTCGGGGTCAAAGAGTTGCTAGACACCTTCTGTGAAATTTCTCCGTCGCCAAGAGGCCGAGAATCCGATACCCGAATGGTAGAACCTACCGATGAGCGTTTCAGTGGTTTTGTATTTAAAATTCATGCCAACCTCGATCCAAAACACCGCGACAGAATCGCTTTCTTGCGTATCGTTTCTGGTCGTTTTGAGCGCAACAAATTTTATCACCATGTGCGCCTAAACAAAGACATGAAGTTCCCGAACCCGACTTCGTTTATGGCCCAAGATAAAAGTGTCATCGACGACGCCTACCCTGGCGATGTAATTGGTTTGTATGATACCGGAAGTTTCAAAATTGGAGACACACTTACCACCGGTGAAAAAATGCTTTTCAAAGGCATTCCATCTTTTTCTCCAGAAATTTTCCAAGAACTCGAAAACCTAGACCCACTCAAGTCTAAGCAACTCGACAAAGGCATCCGTCAACTCATTGACGAAGGAGTGGCGCAGCTCTTTATCCAACAGCCCGGAAATCGCAAAATTGTCGGGACGGTAGGGCAACTTCAGTTCGAAGTAATCAACTACCGCCTCATCCATGAATATGGCGCCAACTGTAGGTTTGTACCAAGAAATTATTACAAAGCCTGTTGGATCACCTCTGACAATGACGAACAACTCGCTTCATTTAAAAGAGCTAAGTCAACTTATTTGGCTTTAGACAAAGATGAAAACTTGGTCTTCTTAGCTGAAACCCCTTTCTTATTGCAAATGGCCGAGCAAGATTATCCAGATTTAACCTTCCACCAAACCTCTGCTTTTAAATTAGAGCAAGACTAAATTATTAACGTATATCAAGTTCTTGACATGCCAATTTGAACTATTTTAGCTCAAAAAAAACATGACTTCTAAAATTGAACGCAGATCTTTTCTCTCTAGACTTGGTTTAGGTTTAGGAGGAACTTTGCTTTTTCCTTTTACCCACTGGGGCAAATCTAAAACGGCTGAAATGACAAACCTTATTTTTAAAATTAGACCTTTAGGTTTTCAATGGGAAACCCTTGACCCTTTTTTATTTTGTGTTCACCACGAAGATTATTTCCCCAAAGGGAACGCACAATTAGGCCCAGATCCTAAATATTTTGAAGGCCGACACATGGGCCAAGATTTTATCGTAAAAGATGGTTTTCGAATGTATCATGGTGCGACTGTACCTGGTTTTCCTGGGCATCCACACCGTGGGTTTGAAACCATTACGGTTGTTAGAACGGGTTTGGTTGACCACGCCGACAGCATGGGGGCAGCAGGCCGCTACGGAAACGGCGATGTACAATGGATGACAGCCGGAAAAGGCGTACAGCATGCCGAAATGTTTCCGCTGCTCAATCAAGACAAAGACAATCCACTCGAATTGTTTCAAATTTGGCTCAATTTGCCTAAAAAGAGTAAAATGGTCGAGCCGCATTTCAAAATGTTGTGGGCCGAGACAGTTCCAAAGTTTAGTGTGGCGGCCAATGGTAAAACCGCCAATATTGAAGTCTTGGTTGGTCATCTCGGTGCTTACAAAGCGGCTGTAACGCCTCCAAATTCTTGGGCAGCAGATCCTAACAACCATGTGGCTGTATACAATATTCATCTAGAGCCCGGGGCAAGCTACTCACTTCCGGCCAGTGCGCCAGGTGTCAACCGCAGTATTTATTACTATGAAGGCAATGGCCTGAAAATCGGGGCACAAGAAATCCCGCATTATCATGCCGCCGATGTCGACGCGAGTCAGGCAAGTTTGCTTGTCAATGGAAATGAAACCTCAAAAGTTCTTGTATTACAAGGAAGGCCCATCAATGAGCCAGTTGTTCAACATGGCCCGTTTGTCATGAATTCAAAAGAAGAAATCTATCAAGCCTTTCAAGATTATCAACAAACCCAATTTGGTGGATGGCCTTGGAGTCGCTATGACCAAGTCCACGACCCCAAACTCGGCCGCTTTGCCAAACATGCCGATGGCAGGGTAGAAGAGCCGAAGGGATAGTTGTAATTTAATTATCTTGAAATGAACCGATTCAAAAGCTCTTTATTTTCTCTATTCCTATTTCTTAGCCCTTATATTGGAGCTCAAAATTTAATTGATAATGGCGGGTTTGAAACCTATACGGCCTTGCCAAACAATGTGATGCAGTCCAATTTATGTGTGGGTTGGTCCAAGTGCAATCAAGGGGGCGGCGGGACCCCTGATTATTTTCATACAAATGCAACGGGGTTGGTGCAATTACCCAATTCGTTTTACGCAACCCTCAATCCTCATAGTGGAAATGCAGTTATGGGCATCATTGCTTATCATGGTGTTTCGACCGATTACCGAGAGTACATCGCTCATCAATTCAATTCGCCACTTGTGGTGGGTGCAGCATACCAACTTACCTACTGGATTTCAAACGGGCAATACAACGGCAATTATGGTGGCAGTGGCTGCAATCATTTAGGAGTGGCCTTTTCCCTGTCTGAACCACAACAAAACAGTACCTTGCCTTTAAATATCAGTCCTCAATTTACTACAAACAGCGTACTTTATGACACCAATTGGCAACAGCTGAGCTATACCTTTTATCCTGACTCTGCCTATCAGTATATTGTGTTAGGAAATTTTCAAGATAATGCAAATACACAGATTCAAAATTTTGAAAATAACCCAATAGCAATTGCCTATTATTTTCTCGATGATGTTTCTTTAACAAGAATTGACGACAACGTTGGGCTCGCAGAAGTACCTTCTGCTCCTGTAAGGTTTATTTATGATCAAAATACACAGAGCATTAGCCTAACAGGTACCGAAATCCCTCAAGAGAACGTAGAGATTTACAACCTTAGCGGGAAGAAAATATGGGGTAAGCCATTGCTAGACTCAGAAATAATTGATATCCAAAGTTGGCCTAAAGGGATTTATTTTTACCGATTCATTTCGAAAAATGCAGCAGCGCATAGCGGAAAATTTATGAAGGATTAATTTACTTTCCCTCTAAACTCAGAAGGCGTAGCGTTCATTTTTTTTAAAAAGACCCGATTGAAATAGCTTAAGGAATCAAATCCGCAGTTGTGGGCTATTTTACTGACATTTTCTTCGGTTGCTAATAAGAAACGGCATGCTTCGTTAATGCGCAAGTCATTTAAATAGGCTGAAAAAGTACTGCCTGTTGCTTTTTTGAAAAACTTACAAAAGTTACTTTCTGACATATGCACGAGCTCAGCAATTTGAGTTAGTGTGATCGGTTCAGCAAAGTGCTTTTGTAGGTGAGTGCAGACTTTATTGATGCGCAGCTCAAAAGTTTTTGAGCTTACGTTTTGAAAAGTATCGCTCGCAAGTGTCGTGTAGGTCTTAGCAGTTAATGTATTCAGGACGCTTAGCAGTTGCAGGACGCTTTCAAATTTTTGGCTTTCCACTAATTTGATCAGTGCTTGTACCAGCGCAGGATCGGCTTTAAAATATAGCCCTCTATTTGCGGCTTCAAGTAATTCATTGAGTGGTTTTGCTTCACTGAGCACTAAAAAAGGTGCAATCATCGCTTTGGAAAATTGAATAACAATTGCTTCAGCTAAAGTTGCTTCTTCTGCTTTGCCGTGCCAAGTATGAGGCAGGTTGCTGCCCAACAAAACTAAATCTCCAGCCCCAAAGTGCTCATGAGAATTGCCAACTATCCGATAGCCATTCCCCTTCACAATGTAAGTCAATTCATATTCAGGATGGTAATGCCACTTGAACTCAAAAGAAGCCACTTTCAGCCTTGCTTTATAAAAACTAGAACCCCCTTGTTTGGAGGGGATATCTTCTAAAAATGCTTTCATGGTATTTTATTAACCTATTTATATATCAAAATACTAAAATAATTCAATATAGTATTAGTATTGAATAAAATATGCTTAATCAATTTTAAATTGAAGGCTTATTTTTGATTTTCAATTACATAGTTTACTAAATAACGCATCATGATCAATTTTCCAGTTCATATTCAAGCCGAGCTCAATACACCTTATGACCTGAATGCCGCACAAATTGCTTTTTATAAAAAGCATCAGTTCATCAAGCTGAAGCAAGTTCTTTCAGAAGAAGCGCTACAATATTTCAATGAAGTTATTTCAGAGCAAGTAGCACTCATGAATAAAGAAGAACGCACCTTGGAGGAGCGCAGCACCTACGGAAAGGCATTTTTACAGCTTTTTAATCTATGGAGAGAAAATGCACTGGTGAAAGAATTGGTTTTTAGCAAACGCATTGCGCAAATTGCTTCAGATTTAATGGAAGTAAACGGCGTGCGTTTGTATCACGACCAAGCCTTATTCAAAGAGGGTGGAGGAGGTATTACACCATGGCATGCTGATCAATATTATTGGCCATTAGCCACAGATAAAACGGTTACGGCCTGGATTCCCTTACAAGCCACGCCCCTAGAAATGGGCCCTTTAGAATTCAGTGCGGGAAGTCATGCCATTGTGGAAGGCCGTGAATTAGAAATTGGCGACGAAAGCGAGGCACAGATTCAAAAAAGACTACGTGTGACTGATTTTGAGCATGTCATCGAGCCTTTTGATGTCGGTGAAATCAGTTTTCATTCGGGTTGGATCTTCCACAGAGCAGGAGCAAACCTTACCAACGTGATGCGAAAAGTCATGACCATCATTTACATGGACAAAGACATGTTGCTCAAGGCCCCTGATAACGCCAATCAAGAAAATGACTGGCACACTTGGTGCCCAGGTGCAACTATAGGTGAGGTAATTGATACGCCTCTGAATCCAGTACTTTATTTGAAATAAATATGCAGCTCAAGTATTTGTGCACATTTTGGGGTTGTGAAACACTGAGTGCCTCAGAGTTTTTAGACAAAGTGCTGTACGAGGGCTATGATGGTGTAGAAATCAATTTCCCTGATGATCCTGTTTTTATAGAAGCATTCTTGAAGCGCTTGGAAGAAATCAGGTCAACAAGCCACCCAGACTTCGTTTTTATTGCGCAGCAAGTTTTGGATCCGCAACAAGAAACAGTAGCCCAATATCAAGAACGCCTCCTCGAGCGCCTTGAATTTTTAATAGGGCTTCAACCCGACGCCATCAATTCGCATACAGGTAAAGATTTTTTTGATTTTTCTTCAAACCTTGCCATCTTGCAAGCAACAGAAAATTTGGCAAAAGAAAGCGGCATTCCAATTTGGCATGAAATACATCGCGGGCGCTTTTCTTTTCATCTAAAGACCCTATTGAGTTATCTCGAGGTGCTACCAGCGCTCAAGCTGATTGCTGATTTTTCTCACTTTTGTGTGGTTTCAGAAAGCACCTTGCAAGATCAACAAGACTTGCTTTCTAAAATTTATCCGCACATCGTTCACATCCATGCCAGAGTAGGTTCAGCGCAAGCTGCTCAGGTTACGCATCCTTTTGCACCCGAATGGAACGAACATTTAAATACTTACTTGGCTTGGTGGCAAGCAATCATTGACCTTCAAAGCAAAACTAAAAAACGATTTTTCACGATTACACCTGAGTTTGGTCCTGTTCCATATATGCCTTGCGCGCCGTTTACATTGGAACCCACTGCAGATCAGCAGCAAATCAATATGGAAATGAAAGCCTATTTACAAGCAAATCTAAAAGCTCATGCGTTTAACTAAGCAACTGACGTTTGGCATTATTTGTTTGCTGTTTCCATTGAACGCAATCAAGGCACAACAGCACAGCCGCTTGGTCAAGCCTTTGATCGGAACCGATGGCACAGGCCATACCTTTCCTGGGCCCTCTATGCCATTTGGGATGGTTCAGCCAGGCCTTGATAACCGCGATTACGGTTGGAATCATACGAGTGGCTACCAGTTTCAAGATACTTTTCTAATAGGGTTTTCACAGACGCGTTTCAATGGAACCGGCATCAATGAAATGGGCGATGTCTTGCTCTTGCCCATCAATCCAAAAAAAGAACAAGGCAAGAATGGCTACGATAAAACTTCAGAGTCAGCCAGGGTGGGCTATTATTCGGTCACAAAAAACGATGGTGTTAAAGTTGAATTGACCTGTACACAGCGTGTTGCGTTTCATCAATATACCTTCCCAGAAAGCGCCGCTCAAGTTTTGGTCGATCTTCAGCACGGCTTGCGTTTTGTCTTCGACCCAAACGATGCCAAAGCACTGGTCATAGAAAGCAGTGTCAAAATTGAAAATGACCACACCATTTCTGGCTATTGTTCAACTGACAATTGGGTCAAGCGCAAGTATTTTTTCACGCTTACCTTTGATCAACCCTTCATCAGTTCAAAAGAACTTTTGAAAAAAGACAATGAAAAGGCACCAAAGTTTCTTTTGGACTTTCAGTTAGCTGCATCAAAAGTGCTGAAGGTTAAAATCGCGCTTTCATCGCTTGATATAGCAGGCGCTCAACAGAATATGGAAGCAGAATTGAATCACTGGGATTTCAAACTTGTGACCAATCAAAATCAAGCAGAATGGAATCGCTACCTGAATCGTGTCTCTATTCAAGCACCTCGCAAAAAGAAAGAACTGTTTTATACTTCGCTCTATCATTTGCTCTTGCAGCCCTCCAATATTGCCGATGTAGATGGTCGTTATCGCAATGCAAACGACAGCATTTGCTTAGCGCCAAATAAAGCCTATTATTCTACACTTTCAATTTGGGATATCTATCGCGGGGCTTTTCCCCTGCTACAAATCATTGCGCCGGAAAAAATAGATGGCATTGTTCTATCGATGCTTTTGCATCACCAAGCAAAAGGGTTTTTGCCGATCTGGACCGCATGGGGGCAAGACAACTATTGCATGATTGGCAACCACGCCATTCCCATGATTTTGTCAGCGTATCAAAATGGCTTTACTGGATTTGATGCCAATGCCGCCTTGCAGGCTATGCTGGAAACAAGCACAAAAAGTCATATCAATTCGGATTGGGAGCTATACAATCAATATGGTTATTATCCTTTTGATCGATTAGACAACGAGTCAGTATCCAGAACGCTTGAAAGTGGCTATGACGATTGGTGCGTGGCTGAAATGGCAAGGAAACTTGGTAGGCCCGATGTTTATTTGACTTTTGAAAAAAGAGCGAAGTACTACCAAAATTTATATGATCCTGCTTCCACATTTTTTCGTGGGAAAAATACGAGCGGCCAATTCCGGACGCCTTTTGACCCACTGATGGCCACCTCGCCGCTAAATAACCCTGGCGATTACACCGAAGCCAATGCTTGGCAATACTTCTGGACACCCGCTCAATACGATATTGCTGGTCTGAAGTACTTGCTCGGAGGGGAAGCAAACTTTACGAAGAAACTCAATGCCTTTTTCACTACTGAAGCACTGCACCCAAATAAGTTTCTTGGGCAAGAAGCCATGATTGGGCAATATGCGCATGGCAATGAACCAAGCCACCACATTATTTATTTATATGCTTACACAGATCAAGCGAAAACAGGGCAAAAGTACATTCACCAAGTGGTTCAGGATTTTCATAATAATACACCAGACGGCATGATTGGCAACGATGATTGCGGTCAAATGAGTGCTTGGTACATTTTGTCAACGCTTGGTTTCTATCCGGTAAATGCGGCAAGCGGAAATTTTGTACTCGGAAGCCCGCAAGTAAGAAAAGCAAGCATTCAACTGGGAGAAGAAAAGCAATTCGTCGTGAAAGCCGCTCATTTTTCTAAGCGCAATATTTACAACGAGCAGCCAACCTTGAATCAAAAGGTATTGTCAAAACCTGAGCTCAACTATTTGGAAATCATGAAGGGCGGCGTCTTGAAATTTAACATGACGGCACACTAATTCATTCAATATAAGTAACTTCAACTATGCAGCAAAAATTATTTTTCATTTGTTTGATGCTTCTCGGCGGCACGGCTTGGCCACAAAAAACAAACGTGACCACAAGTGGAGAAATCATGTATCATGTTTGTCAAAGAAGTTTTTACGACAGCGATGGCGACCTACAAGGCGACCTCAATGGTTTGCGTCAAAAACTTCCTTATTTGCAAGACTTAGGCGTGACTTCTATTTTGCTTTTCCCGCTCTATGAGTCGGATTGCTACCACAACTATTTTGCAAATAATTTTGAAACCATTGATCCTGAATTTGGCAGCATGCAAGCCTACATTGAGCTTGTCCAAGAGATCCATCGACGAGGCATGAAAGTCTACCTCGATATGGAAACTCAGTATGTTACTTCCAAGCATTTGTGGTGGCAAGATGCAGTGGGTAAGCTCAATTCACCATACGCTGACTATATTCTATTCGATGACGCCGCACATCTGCAACCAGCTACTATGGTTTTTGACCTCCGCTTTCTGAAGGGCTACGATGGGCAAATCATCAATGTAACTACGGTCAATTTAAAAAGTCCAAAAGTCTTGGATTACAACATCGCTTTGTTTTCCTACTTTTTAGATCCGAATAAAGACGGAAAGTTTGACGACGGTGTCGATGGTTTCAGGTTGGATCATGCCATGGATCAACTCGACGGCAAACCAACACTCACCAACCTATTTGCTGAATTTTGGAAACCTCTAATTACTGCCGTTAAAAAAGTGAATCCGGCCGTCAAGATTGTTGCTGAACAAGCCGATTGGGCCGATTACGGTTTTGCTTATTTTGAGCAAGCAACGGTTGATCGCATGTTTGGTTTTGGCTTACAAAAAGCAATACTATCTTTTGACAAGCAGCAAATCATCGATAATGCTGAGGTGATCCTCAGACAAACACCAGCAGGCAAAGAGCAAGTCATCTTTATTGAGAATCACGACATCGACCGCTTTGCCTCCTTAGATTTTGCACTCGACAAACAGAAAGCAGCGGCTGCACTGATGCTGCTCATCGGAGGTGTGCCGTCCATCTATTACGGCCAAGAAATTGGAATGAAGGGCACCGCTTATGCTTTTGGGAATACAGACGGAAACGATATTGGCCGACGAGAGGCCTTCGATTGGTATGCGTCAGGAGTAGGGGAAGGCCTGCCGTTTTGGTACAAAAACTCAGGCCCATGGTGGGACAACGCCAATCAGCAATCCAACGATGGCATCTCCCTCGAAGAACAAAGCAAAGATCCCAACTCCTTGTATCATTTTTACAAAAGCACCATTGCGCTCAGAAAAAGTAGCGCCGCATTAGCGGTGGGCAGCTATGAACAGGCCGCAAATAATAATCCTGAAGTTTTTAGTTTTTTCCGCCAATACGGGAAGCAAAAAGTACTTGTAGCAGTCAACCTTTCGAATACAATGCAAACCGTAAGTATTGATGCCAACGTTAAAAAGGCAAAAGCACTGGATGCCAAAACGTCAAAATACACTGAACAAATAAGCTTAGCGCCGTTTCAGTTTATGGTGTGGGAGGTGGAGAGATAGCTTAATCGATCTTCTGAAAGCTCCCTTTTTTGATACCTCCCATTTTGGTTGTTAAGGTGTAATGATAGAAACCTGCTTGAAGCTGAGTTACATTGAATGCCGGAGTGTCAGTACGAAACATTAATTTTCCATCCAAAGAATGAATTTTGATTTCGTCAATGGCCTCAGTGGTTTGGAAATACAACTCATTTTGAGTGGGGTTAGGATAGATATTGCAAATGAGCTCTTTGCTTTGAACGCCATTGGTCAAACTGATGACAGGGAAAATGGCCATTGCGACATCTAACTGGCCTTGCCATGAGTCGTGCAGATTCACAAGTGTAGTATCGGCTTTGACTTCGAATGAATGACTTGAGGCCAAAGGAAAATCGCCATTTAGATTTGACATAATGCCAATATTATCTCCGGGTGTAGTCGGTAATTCGATCAATACTAAAAAGTCTTTTGAATTGGGTATCGCCACAGGATTGCTAAAAGAAATATCAACGTTATAAGGTTTTCCCCCTAGCGCTAAAGGCCCGCCTAAATAGGAATAGTTGTCTGTAACGGTGTCCAAGTTTTGAAGTGCAAATGCCTGACTTCCTAGAAGTGCACCTAAGCTGTCTAAACTTCCAAACTCATAAATTTTTACTGTTAGCTGTCCTATTCCTGATGCATTGCATTTATAGGGAATCCATGCGAGTACTTTGGTTATATAGCCGTTGCTATTCGGAAGCCCAGTTTGCGTGTTAAAGCGCATTCCTTTTTCTAAATCCCCCAACTCATTATTGCCTGTTGCATAGCCATTTCCTGCGGTTACATAGACCCCGGCGTTAAATAAATTGTAGTTGAAGAAATTCGAAACATAAAAGGTTTGTGCATTTAAATTTTGGAGCTGAAGAAAAAGAACTATGCTGAGAAGAAGTTTCATAGGCACAAAATTAGAACAATTTATTTTGGGAGAGTACCATTAGGATCTCATGCCATTTGTTAATTTTTAAAGACCTAGATTTGAAAAGATAATTTTGTACCTCATTAAAAAAAACTGAACTTTAGAGAGATTACCTATAAGAGTCAAGATTGGTCAAATGTGGTTCAGATTAGAGAAAAAACTCTCAGAGAACCCCTTGGATTATCGTTTACAAACTTCAAATAAAATATAAGGCAGTATACTGCGTTTCTGTCTCAGGTTTATGATAAAAACTTGACATTGATGCTTCGATTCACTACTCAACTATGTTATTCAACTGTCCTAATTGCTGGACTTTTTGCTTGTTCCAAAAGAGGTTGTACCGATCCACTTGCCTCAAATTACAATCCCGCGGCTCAAAAGAATAATGGTAATTGTGTTTATACACCAGGAATCCAATTAATTGGAGACGACACACTGCATTTGCCAGTTGGAAGCGAATTCATCGATGAAGGTGCAATTGCAATTGATGCAGATGGTAGCAAAGCAAGCGTAACAGTAGTCAATAATGTCAATACTTCTAAAAAAGGAAATTATAATGTCTTGTATACAGCGAGCTTGTCAACAGGGAAATTTTCTACCAACAGAAATGTCGAGGTTTCATTTGATCGTTCTAATTGGGTAGGTACATGGAAAACTCATGGGGATTGCAACGGGGTCTTTTTCCCAGATTCGATGGTAACATTTGTTATTGGAAACCAAGATGGCCTGATTCAGACTACGGATATGTTTGCCTATTCTCCGAATGCAGTAACAGTTGCAAATGTAGATCAGCAGCAAATCAGCCTTCCTCAACAATACATTCAAGTGAGTAATATGTGGCTATCTCAATTTTCAGCAGTAGGCGAAATGAATGACGCTGGAAATGCATTCAAATTAGCGTTTTCCTATAAGAACTTGGTTTCAAATTCTGCATTTGGCATACCAGGAACCTGTGTGTTGAAATACACCAAAGTGGAATAAAAAAAGCCCTTCCGAAGAAGGGCTTTTGCATTTAAATGTGGTTTTTGCTTAGAGTTTAATGCTCACACCTGCATTCATGAGCCCACCTGGGCCAAAAGCAACTTGAAGATTCGCACCAATATTATCTGTAAAGAAATAACGCATACCGAGCCCGGCTTTAAAACCAACTGGGATAATACTTCCTACAGAAACCGGAACATATTCAGGGTCTGTACTTGTGAAATTAAAGTTTCTTTTTGCATAACCGATCCCTACTGTAGAAAATAAATCAAATTGGTCGTTATCCAAAAAGTGGTAGTTAAAACAAGCCAAAACCCCTGTTTTAGCAGTTGTGAAGTCATAGTCAAAAGAGGTACCACTAGATGCATCACTAAAGTTGACATAAGAACTAGAATAACTCATGTCCAGACCTAAACCAATTTTGTCTGTAACCAAATACTCGAATCTTAAGCCAAGTGGTCCGGTACCACCCGCAAGGAGGTTTAATTCTGAACCTGTACTAGCGTAGGCCGCTTTAAAAGCAGCAGTATAAAGATTTGGGAAACCATAATAAGCTTCAATTACCATGTTTTCTTCTTCTACTGCTTGCGCATAAGTTTGTTGATTTAACCCAGTTGCGATCATCCCCAAAGCGATGAAAATTTTTAGAAAATTTTTAGTCATGTTTTATGTTTTAAGTTTCTCAAATATAATAAAATTGATATTCAAGGGCTTAAATAAAATAAGAAATAGCTTTAAGCGTTAAGTGTTTGTTTTTAACTACTTAGCGATGATCAACAGCAAAAGAACTACTCCTCAAAACTTCCTACTTACCCTATTTATTGGTTCAACTTTTGCTTGTTCTAAACTGGGTTGTAAGGATCCGTTTTGCAGATAATTTTAAACAAGAAGCAAAGGTGAAAGAAGGGGAAGGTATTTACACACCAGGCATCAAACTCAAGGGGCTTGAAAAATTGCATATTGCAGTAGGTAGCGCTTTTAAAATAAAGTTTAATTACAAAAACTTGTTGGGTAATAATTCTCCATTCGGTATACCCGGAATTTGTGTATTGAAATACACGAAAGTGGAGCAAAAAAAAAAGTCCGCTTCTTTCGAAGTGGACTTTTTTTCTTGTGATCCCGCTGGGATTCGAACCCAGGGCCCATACATTAAAAGTGTATTGCTCTACCAGCTGAGCTACGGAATCTGCCGTTTTGAGGGTGCAAATATACAGATAAACTTTAGATCATACAAAGAATTTAATGGTAATTTTGGAAAAATATTTTCAAATAAAAGCAATAGGCTGATTGCCAAGGCTCTAAATTAGGATGCAAAAACCAATTTTTCTCATAGGTATGATGGGCAGCGGCAAGTCTAGCGTAGGTGAGCGGCTTGCAAAGGATTTACATTTGCCTTTTTTTGATGTCGATACAATTATCGAAATAAATAAGGGTGTTTCGGTGTCAACTATTTTTGAAACAGAAGGAGAACTTGCTTTCAGAATGTACGAGGCCAATTTTATTGATCAATTGAGTGCTGAGCCCCAAATTATATCTTGCGGTGGTGGCTTGCCTTGTGCACCGCAAATGATGGAAAAACTATTGAATAAAGGACTTGTGATCTTTCTTTCTGCGCCAAGTGCCGTTTTGTTGGAGCGCCTCAAAGGTGAAAATAATCGCCCCTTACTCAAAACTGCTAAGGATTTTGAAGCACTTTATTTAGAAAGAAGGCCTATCTATGCAAAAGCGCATTTTCAGGTAGATGCCTCTCCAAATTTAGATAGGGTAGTGGAGAACTGCTTGGAAATCATTAAATCAAGACTTTCTTAATATAAGTCTTTCTTGAACCCAATTGTAAAATTGAAATAGAGCGGCGAAAAATAATTGGTTTGAGAAGCGATGGAATTGCTGCCGTTGGCAAAAAGGAGGTAATAGCCCGTGATATCGCCAAATAAAGTTCCGACCGCAGGAAAGGTGTATTTGACACCGCCTTGTAAAAAGCCCCCAATCGTAAAAATTTTACCTTCTCTGACTTCGGTAGGGTCAGTTTGATACGTGCCGGCCCACTCGACTTGGCCTGTTGCATCATACTTATCGTAGTCTTTTTTGATTTTTGCAGTCCCGAAAACGATTCCCGAACCGCCGTATCCTGAAAAACCGTTGTCATAATCATTGCCAATGTAATAGCGGTTACCGCCTTCGAAAAGAAAATAAGTGGTTTTGATTTGGCTGTTTACGGCTAAAATATATGGGTTTGTGTTCGGATTAATTCCGGTAACATAAGAATTGATGATCTGGTCATTTGCTTTTGGAAATAAGAAATGCGCACGGCCGTATAGCGTAACATCGCCACTTTTGGGGATCTCCATGTGTAGGTTAATACCGGGTAAACTTAGGTTGCCCATATTTTGGCCAGTAGTATTCATGAATCTTGTAAGGCTAGCGCCGCCTCCGATACTAAACTGACTAAAACTGAAGAAAGCCAAGTTTAAACTAATACTCAAGAGAAGAAATTTTTTCATAACCCTGTTTTTACAAGAATCGTTCCAACAAAAATAAGGCCTTTTCAAGGAGAATTAACAATGTATGGCGCATAATAAAATTATAATTGTTTTAACATGTGAGTTTTTCCTCTAAATTTGTTGTACATGACAAAGGTTCAATACTTCTTTTCATTTGTGCTCGCCACTATTTCCTTTATTGCTGCTCGTTCTATTCAGCAAGAAGGCGTAAAAGAGTATTACCAAGAATTGGCCTCTTCTTTTGACAAAGAACTCGGTTTTTTTGACTTGGAAAATCCAGAAGCAATCAATTATTTACCAATGGGCTTGCAGCCTTTTACAGCCATGACAGCCCTAGACACCAACTCAATGTTGGCCATTAGCCATGACTCCACCTCTTTATTGAATTACAATACCAGTTCAAATAGCTTTCACTTCTTAACTGCTTTACCTGCAGATTTGAAATTTACCCAAGTAGCTTGTCATGATTCCACAGTTGTACTCCTAGACAACACCCAGAAACTGCACTTTTTCGCTTTAAACAGCCCAGAAGCACCCTACAACGAGATCAGTCTGAGTCAGGAAGAGAGCCAATTGAATTTAGTGTGTTTTCATCCCAACTCCAAAAGATTTATTTTCCTACAAGAAAGCGCTACTGAGGAAGCAAACAAGCGTTTTGTCTTGAGTACGCTTAGAATCAAGTCAAAAAAGTTATCTGAAACCCCGCTCTTTCAGTTCGAATTAAGTGCTTTGCAGGGCTTTGTCAAGCAAAACCAGGACCTCAGTCTGGATGAGTCTATTGATTTTATTCCTGTGGCTTTGGCGGTGCATCCTCAAACCAATGAGTTTTATATCCTTTCCAATACAGGAGCCTTACTCACCATGGATCAACAAGGTAATTTCTTAAGTTTTCAAAACCTTAATTTAGCGCAACTCACGCAACCAAGAGCACTCACATTTGATAAAAACGGCGATCTTCTCATTGCTGATGCTGCCGTGCTCCATCCGGTGTTGTTAAGAGTAAAGTGGCAAAAAGTGCTTTCTAAGCAAGGGCCCCTCGTTAAATAATCCGTCTAGCACAGACAAATTCTCTTCAAATTTTTGGTCCTTTGCCAACACCTGAGTGTAGGGCTTCGTAATTCCTTCAATTCTGCCCAACCATTCTTTTTTATCGGTGCTTAATTCACCTGAAAATGCAGCGCACTGTTCAATTTCATTTGGAAATCCGAGCGCTGTGGCAAGCCAATGCCATATCAATTGGTTGAATTCTATCAAATAAGTTGGGCGCTGATCAAATAGATGCTGAAGGTCATGGGCATAATGTTCAAAATGTGGCGCATTGGCGTAGGCGCTTTCAATAGCGCGCCAGTGGTCAGTGATCCATGAACTTGAGTAATCAATTTTTACTTCACTAACAGCTTGCTTACTCCCGCTGTTATGAATAATAGGGATATTGAGTTGTAAGACGCCATTGCTACTCAGAATTTCACAACGCGTGCGGATACTCTGCTTGACAAAATGCTCATGAAAATCTAGCTGTGGTTGAGGGCAAAATGCCATAGCCCTTACGTAAGCTAAGGAAGGAAAATAAGCCGTCTGAAAGAAGCGCATTAATCTACAAAGTGGAAAATACGATCAAAGCGGATGCCGAGGAATGAATCGACAAAAGGCGATTTAGAGAACCACACAAAAGAGGCACGGCCCACAATGTGGTCCTCAGGTACAAAGCCCCACACTCTAGAATCGGCTGAGTGGAAGCGGTTGTCTCCCATCATCCAGTAATAATTCATAGCAAAGCGATACGTTTTTGTGGCTTTGTTGTCAATATAGATTTGCTTCCCTTTGATAGCCAATTGGTGGCCTTCATAGGCAGTAATGATGCGCTTGTACCAGGCAATATTTTCAAGGGTCAAACGAATGGTTTGGCCTTTTCTTGGTATTTGGAAGCGTTTGAAATCAGTCATGGTGTTGTTTACCGCGAAGTCTTTCGGAAATTGATCTAGGTTGGCTATGCGTTGTAATGGGCTTGGTTTGAAAGTTGGATTTTTGGTATCCCAAGGTTGGTAACGCACTTTTTCTAGTCGAATCTTGAAGTCTTTTTCGATGTGCTGCTTTTCTGAACGCGTCAGGTTCAAAAGATAATAGTTAGGATCTGCGGCGTTGATGGCATCAAAATCAGTACGCGCACCGTCAGTAGAGTTTTCTAGGCCATAGCGCAAGAGCATTTCTTCAGTTGAAGGAAATGCCACTTTTGTTTTTTCGATGCGATACAATAAGGCTTGCCCTGGGGCCACATAGGCAGGTTTGTTGTTGACATAAAGCACTGAGTTTTTGATTTCAAGGATGTCACCAGGGATTCCGACGCAGCGCTTGATGTAGTTTTCTCTTTTGTCGACAGGTCTAAAAATGAGTCCGCCGTGTCTTTGGTCGTATTTGCTTTCTTCCATGTAAACCGGGAACTGACCGTTTCTGAAACGCGCTCTGGCTTGGTTTTTCCAGTATTCATGGTTTTTGATAAACTGCTCCAAAGCAGCATTTTCTTGTGCATTTGGTTCACGACCTTCCCAAACTGCACTAATATTGTTCTTTAGGGCAAACTCAAACAAGGCTTCTTGATTGACGAGTCCATGAAAGTCATGACCCATGAGTCCGCTCGGCATACGCGGATCTAAAATTGCGGTGTCTCCGGACGGAAAGTTGAAGACAACGATGTCGTTGCGCTCGATTTTAGCCCAACCCGGAAGCCTTTGATAGGTTCCTTTTTCCCAGTCGAGGTAAGATTTGATATTGACCATCGGGACAATGTTATGCACCAATGGGTAGGAGAGTGGTGTAATTGGAACTTTTGGGCCATAGGCCATTTTATTTACCAATAGGAAATCACCAACTACCATGGTTTTTTCCATCGAGCCAGTCGGGATTTGAAAAGGTTCAAAAGAGTAGGTTCGGATTACTGCAGCAGCAACTAATGCCCAAACAAATGAATCGCCATATTCTTTGACACGCGGCTTGGTGCCCGGTTTGTCTCGAGAGAATTTATCAAAGCCAATGGCTAAAATATGACCAATGACTGGTAAGGACATAAAGAGAATGACGTGGTCACCCCATTTTCTAATTTCGACTTCTCTTGAATTTGACCAATTAGTAGGCGCACCATAAACGCAGGCATCTTTGGATGCACACTTATGAGAAAGTAGGTAGGGGAAAAATAATGCTTGTAGCGTATCAGTGAAGCTGTAGAATCCAAAACGACGCAATAAACTGAGGTTTATGGTCATCCACATCACGATGTGTACGCCAGGAAACACAAGAAGCAAAGACCACCAAGGTTTGTCGAGTACTTCTTTGTAAAGCACAAAGTAGTTATAACCCGGAATCAGGGCTTCCCAGGACTTGCGTCCTAATTTTGGGAATATACGGTGCCACTGAGCGAGATACGGATGAACTAAAATAAGTAGGTAATAAAAAAGAAAACTCATGGTTAAAAGTTTAAGACGTCTGACATTTGGTAATAACCTTTGCGGCCTTTTAAAAATTCTGCAGCCAGCACTGCGCCCAATGCAAAGCCTTTGCGGTTATGGGCAATGTGTTCGATGCGGATGGTGTCGATTTCTGAATCGTAGCGCACTTCATGGGTGCCGGGTACATCCGGAATTCGGTGAGCAACTACCGGAATTTGCTTACTGGAATTGGGGTCCAGACTCCAAGAATTGTAAGGTTTGAGTGTTTCAAGGAGGTCTTCTAGTAGTGTTACGGCTGTGCCGCTTGGAGCATCTAGTTTTTGAACATGATGCGTTTCTTCCAAGCTGACTTTATATGCTGGATAATTAGCCATCAATTCGGCTAATTTTTGATTCAAAGCAAAAAAGATATTGACCCCCACACTAAAATTACTGGCGTGTAAAAGTGCTGAATCATGCAATGCTATACTTGCTTTTGCTTGCTCCAGACCAGACAACCATGCGGTGGTACCCACAACAATTGGAACTTGTTTTTCAGCGCAAAACTGAATGTGTTGAAGGGCGAGTTGCGGTTGGGTAAATTCAATGCATACATCGACCGTAGACCACTGCACGCTTGTTAAGGGAGTTTCGGAATTGATTCTAGCCACAATTTGATGGCCTCTTTCTAAAGCAATTTGTTCAATGGCTTTCCCCATTTTTCCGTATCCGAGAAGGGCAATGTTCATCTGGTAAAAATAATATAAATCAATGAAAGCGCAGGCTAAAACTAGCCCCGACATAACCTTGTGCTGTAAAGTAGGGCTCAAGATGAAAACTAAGGTCAGGGGAGGTGTCAAAATGCACAAAATGCGCCTCTGCACCTGCTTCTGCCACCTGAATGAGGTAAACCGCTGCAAGCCCTAAAATTGAAAGGTCGCGCCAATCTAAATATTGATTGTAGAGTTGAAGGATCGCGGGGTCGTCATAGATAGCAAAATCGGGGTTCAGACTTCCGCCATTCTGACGATTTCTGTATTCTGTCTTGTAGGCTTTTTGCATTTGCTGGTTACTCACTAAGAAGTAGCCTGCCGCACCAACGCCGGCATATATAAGTGGTACTTTCCAGTAGGCGTTATTGTGCAAAGGTGAAATATAGGAATTGCGAATTTGTCCGGCACCAGGAATTATTGCGGAGTAAAGCATGCTTTTTTGATGAAAAGCAAGACGAGAAGTATCGGAAGGATTATTTGGTTCAGCTTCTTGGCCAAAAGCTAGAAAGGGTAGAAAAATAACTAACCAAAGGGTTTTCATTCTGTCTTTTTCAACATTTCAATAAGACGTTGCAATTGAGCCTCTTGCTCAAAATGAATGATGAGTTTTCCTTTTCCGTTGGTTTCTTTATCGAGACTTACTTTGCTTTGCAATTGTTCACTGAGGTAGGAGAGATAAAGTTTTTCAGTGGTGGTAAGGGCAATTTTCTCTTTGGAAGACGCTTTTGAAGCGCTTGTGGCAGCAGGTGTGCTCTCTGGTTTAGACAAGGCTTCTACAGCTCTTACTGAAAGTTGTTCGTTCAGAATTCTATGAAGAGCGGCAAGCTGCTCTTTTTCGGTGCTTAGGGCTAATAAAGCTCTAGCGTGCCCCATACTGAGTTGTTTGTCTCGGACAGCAGCCTGAATAGGAGCGGGTAGCTTGAGTAAGCGTAAATGATTGGCGATGTGTGACCTCGATTTGGCAACTTTTTCGCTGAGTTGTTCTTGCGTCAGTTTACATTCTTCGAGCAAGCGCTCATAAGAAAGCGCAACTTCAATTGCGTTGAGGTCTTCGCGTTGAATGTTTTCAACCAAAGCCATTTCGAGCATGGTTTGATCGTTGGCAATCCTGACATATGCCGGGATTTCAGTGAGCCCTGCAAGTTGGGCAGCCCTGAATCGACGTTCGCCTGAAATCAGTTGATAGCGATCGCGACCCATTTTGCGCACGGTAATGGGCTGAATAATGCCGTGTGTTTGAATGGAGGTTTTGAGTTCTTCTAATGCACTTAATTCAAAATGTGTTCTTGGATTGAAAGGGTTGGCTTCGATATTTTTAATAGCGATAAGCGCAACTGCACCTGCGGGCACCGCGTTGTTGTTACCGGTGATGTCAGTATCTGAATTTTGTAAAAGTGCGCTGAGTCCGCGGCCAAGAGCCGGCTGTTTCTTTGAATTAGAGCTCATGGTCTATTTCTATGATTTTATCGTTGTTGCCAATTTTGGTGGCGTCATTTTTTTGAAGTAATTCTCTGGCAAAATTGAGGTAATTGATAGCGCCTTTTGAAGATGCGTCATACATGACTACTGTTGAGCCATGGCTAGATGCTTCAGAAAGGGTGGTGTTTCTATGAATTACGGTATCAAAAACCAATTCTTGAAAATGTGTTTTGACTTCGTCTACAACTTGGTTGGCCAAGCGCAAACGGGTGTCATACATTGTGAGCACCATGCCTTCTATTTCTAAGTCCGGGTTCAAACGCCCCTGCACAATTTTTATTGTATTGAGTAATTTGCTCAATCCTTCGAGTGCAAAATACTCGCATTGGACTGGAATCATGACTGAATCTGCCGCAACGAGCGCATTGACGGTGATAAGACCAAGAGAAGGGGAGCAGTCGATCAGGATAAAATCGTATTGATCTTTGACCTGTTTCAAGGCTTCGCGGAGCAAATACTCGCGGTTGGGCATATTGATCATTTCGAGCTCTGCACCCACGAGGTCTACATGAGATGGTAAGATAAATAAATTCGGATTGCTGGTTTCGAGAATGGCTTCTGAAGGATGCGTGCCATTGACCAAGCAGTCGTAAATATTTTTAACCGATTTTGGATCGTATCCTAAGCCAGATGTGGAATTGGCTTGGGGGTCGGCGTCAATGATAAGGGTTTTGTATTCAAGCACGCCGAGGCAGCCACCTAGATTGATGGATGTTGTTGTTTTTCCTACCCCTCCTTTTTGATTGGCGATGGCGATGATTTTACCCATAGTTTGTTCAATTGAAAGCTAAAATTACAAGTAGTTCTGCATTGTTGAAAGCCCTCCTTCAGGAACTTATCAACCATTTTTTTAGCGAGGCTGTCAATATCGCTCATTCACAGTTGCTTAACTTTCTGAAAGAGTCCGTGTATTTTCATTATTTTTGTCTTGTGATTGAAAAAAGAATTTTAACCGTCGGATCATCAAGCTCAAACGAGGTTTGTATAGCAAACAAAGACATTGCGCCATTTCATGCCGTCTTTTTGCAAGATTCCTTCGGCACAATCTTTTTAAGCCAAGCAGCGCCAACAGCCTTGATTCTATTAAATGGTGAGCCGATCAAAGGGGTAAGTATCCTAACCGCCACGGACCAAATTCAATTGGGGGCTTCAACTTTTGCCTGGCAGTCTTATTTTGATCTTTCCATTGAAGTAGGGGAAAGAGATTTAGAAGAAAGCAACAATAGTTCCTCAACTTCTTTAGAAAGTATTCCGTTAGATGTTCAATCTACAATAACTTCAGCAAATACTCAGAAGCGCCCAACAGAAAAAAACAAACCTTCTTTTGCTGCAGTTAAAAACTCAAAATTATCAGGTCAAAACCTGATCAAAGGACTTAATTTACAATTGGTTCTGATCTATGCTGCCGTATTGATTTTATTGATTCTCATGGCATTTTATGTCTAGATCAAAAAAAATCTAATTTTTTGAGATGCAAATCAGAAAATATTCGTAATATTGCACCCCCGTTTAGTTGAAAACGGCTTAAAATTTCAGAGATGAACGTCATTAAACAAATTGAGCAAGAGCTCATCGCCAAAAATGAACTTCCAGCTTTCGGAGCCGGAGACACCATTATTGTTTCTTACCGTATTGTTGAGGGTAACAAAGAGCGTATCCAGCAATTCCAAGGTGTAGTTTTACAACGCCGTGGCGCAGGTGCTACTGAAACTTTTACTATTCGTAAAATGTCAGGTAACATCGGTGTAGAGCGTATCATTCCTGTAAACTCTCCTTTCATTGACAGCATTACCGTAGTTAAACGCGGTGCAGTTCGTAGAGCACGTATTTTCTACTTCCGTGAGCGCACAGGTAAATCTGCTCGTATCCGCGAAAAGAAAAACTTCAGTCACTAAGAACTGGTTTTACCATATTCAAAAAGGAGCTTTCGAGCTCCTTTTTTTATGTCTTCTATTTTCTATCTCAAGATATTAGAAAATGATTGGTTCATTAGAATGAGTAAGGAAAGAAAAGGAAAGGAACGGGGTAGATTTTAGATTGAACTTACAATCCTAGAATTTCAAAATCCGTTCTTCGATTCAAGGCCCTATTCGCCTCGGAAATATTCGGCACTTTTGGCAAGCTTTCGCCATAGCCTTTGGCTTGTAGTCTTTCAGGTTCTATGCCAAGTTCGATCAAATAATTAACGACTTCTTGCGCTCTGCGCTCAGACAGCAGCAAATTGTTTTGCTCAGCCCCAAGATCATCGGTGTGGCCATTGATTTGCAAGATGATATTGCTTTGTTGCTTGAGGTATTCGGCAAAATTTTTCAAAAGAATTTTAGAGGCATGGTCCAATAAATGACTTTCTGTTGCATAATAAATGGAGGTGAGCGTATAGGCTTTTCCTACCTCGAGGCTGTCAACTGTTAAAGGTGCAGCTTCTACTTTTTTTGTAGGAACAGTTAGTTCTTCAGCTTTGATGATTTGGGCTTGGAAACTATGGTTTTCTTTACTTACTGAAAGGCTGATGTCTTCACCCACTTGAACCGCAATAGCATAAGAACCATCTTCATTGGTTTGTCCACTTTGGATGGTTTCATCGCGATCCAGGTAGTTTAATTGCAAATTTGCACCAGCAACGCCTTGACCATTCTCATCTATGATTTTACCGGTTAAAATTCTTACTTCTTTGGGGCGTGCTGCTTCATAAAGTTCGAAACGATAAATGTCCCAGTTTTGCTGCTGAAAACTAGAAAAATAAGCTTCATGCGCATCGGTCGAAACAAAAAGGCCCAGCTCATCGGCTTCAGAATTAATCGGATAACCCAAATTTTGAATTGGCCCCCAACCTTCTTTCGTTTTTCGCATGAAATAAATATCTAAACCGCCCATGCCGGGTCTTTGGTTAGAACTTTCAGAGACGAAATAAAAGGTTTCACCGTCCTGATGAAAAAACGGACTCTTATCCTTTCCTTTTGTATTGACAATGCTAAAAGGTTGCGCTTGCCCCCAGTTTCCGTCGGCTTGCTTGGTGCTAAAATAGATGTCGTTGTCTTGAGAACCTTTTCTCAGTGAGGTGAAATAAAGAAGTTTTCCGTCAGACGATAAGGAAGGTTGAGCCTCCCAACCATCTTTGGTATTGATTTGTGGTCCGAGGTTAATCAGCGGCCCCCACGCATAGCTTTTCTTGCCTTTGCTTTCGGTGATTTCATAGCGCGTTGTATACAAATCACAATTGAGGTAATCTTTTTGATAAACTTTTTCAACCCGACACGCGCACAAAATCATTTCGCGGTTGTCGGCAGATAGGCTTGCAGAGCCGTAATTGTAAAAACTACCGTCGTTAAAAGGTTTTGGGAGTGCACGCCCAATATCAAATTGATTATCTTGTGCACTCGCTAAAGTAAATTCTTCTTCTACGCCACCTGAAATATCGCCTAGATTGGTTTTGTCGGCTTTTCTTGTAAAAAATAGCAATTCATTATCGGGGCTCAGCATCGGAAAATACTCATCTTGCGAAGTGCTTACCTGCTGTACTTTTGCAACCTCATAGGGTACAGGGTTGGCCTTGGCGTCGTTCGTAAATTTAAGTGCTAAATAAATGGACTGCATTTCAGTTTGCTGACGCAGAATGGTTTCAGCTTTGTCATCTTCGGCTTCAGGTTCATAGGTCATAAACAAGGCTAAGTGCTTATAACAGGCCTCATTTTGCTTCAATTGATAAAGCAATTTGGCACTGTAATAGTATGCATCAATTTGGTAATCGGGGCATTTTTGAATACCTGCCTGAAAAAACAAGACTGATTTTTGGAAGTAGGGTTCTGCATCAACGGCATTCCCTGTGTTTTTCAATTCAAAAGCTCCTTTTTGATAGAAGGCCAAGCCAAGTTGGTAATACGCTTGTACATTGGCAGGGTACTTTTGAGCAACGGCAGCAAGTCCTTTTGTTTTTTCTTCAAAACTTGGAGCTGCGAGTGCTTCTTGTAGTGCTTTATTTATTTTTTTATCGACGGTTGTGCACGCGTCTTGTTGAGCAGTCGCAATAAATGGAGGTAAACTCAATAAGAAGAAGGTGAAAAGTCGAAAATAGCGCATAAAGCTATTTACCGATACACCAGAAAAAAGTTACATGTTTTCAATGAAACTTACGCAGTAATCGATGTCTGAGGGCATGATGTCTAAATGAGTGACCATCCGAATCATACCTGGGCCAAAAGCCATGCAACGAATATTGGCGTTAGCTAATTGTTCGAGTACTTGATCTCTTTGATTTTCATCATGTAAAATAGCGACTACAATATTGGTCTGAACAGGTAATACTTCTTTGATGTATTTGCAACGCAAAAGAGCTGCTTCAAGCAAACGCGCATGTTGGTGATCTTCGCGGATACGCGTGGTATTATTTTTCAAAGCGAATAAACCACCGGCTGCAATAATGCCTGCTTGGCGCATGCCGCCGCCAAAAACCTTGCGAATTCTTCTTGCTTTCTGGATAAAACTCTGATTACCAATTAAAACGGATCCAACCGGTGCGCCCAGACCTTTAGATAAACAAACTGAAATCGTATCAAAATACTGACCATAGGTTTGAGGAGCTAGGCCATTTTCAGCGAGTGCATTGAAAACACGTGCGCCATCCAAATGCAAGGGGAGGCCAAGACTTGTACAAAGTTCTCGAATTTTTTGAAGTTCAGCGGTATCGTATATGGCGCCCCCACCTCGATTAGCTGTATCTTCTAGACTCACTAATTGTGTGAGTGGGAAATGAACGTCGTGGGCAGGGTTGATCCATTTTTGAATTTCAGCAGCGGTAATGCGACCTCGATCACCTTTGAGCAACCTTACCGATGCACCAGAATTTTTTGCAATTCCGCCGCCTTCGTATTTGTAAATATGACTTTCTTCATGGCAGATGACTTCTCCACCAGGTTGCACATGTGCATTGATTGCAATTTGGTTCGTTTGGGTACCGGAACTACAGAAAAGTGCTGCTTCTTTGCCGAATAACTGCGCAGCATATTGTTCTAATGCCAATACGGTAGGATCTTCCATGAAAACGTCATCACCCACTGGGGCATTGAGCATAAAGGCTCTCATTTCTGGTGAAGGCTGGGTAACGGTATCGCTGCGTAAATCGATCATATTTGTACTTTTAACAAAAATACAATTTCGAATGGATGTTTTGCTCTCTTTGCTGGTCTTCATTTTAGTTCCCTTTTTAGGTGCGCTTGCAACTTTTTTTACCGGATTTGGACTCAATACTATTTTGGTCCCTGTATTTTTGCTTTACTGGGATGCTCCGCTTGCTGTATTAATGGCCGGAATGGTTCACCTCAGTAATAATATCTTAAAGGTTGCGCTAACCGCTAGATCGATCAACTGGAATTTATTTCGAAATTTCGGTATCCCAGCCATCATTTTTGCCTTTTTGGGGGCCTTCCTTTTAAGTAAACTCAATGAGTCTGCATCCTCATATTTAGAGCCTATTTTCGGGAGCCTATTGATCTGCTTTGCTTGTTTAGAATTTTTCAACTGGAAATTTCCAATTCAAGGAAACTGGGGCATGCGCATTGGTGGCGTTTTGAGTGGTTTTTTTGGTGGATTCTCCGGACATCAAGGCGCACTCAGGGCATTGTTTCTTTCCAAACTCAAAATTGAACCACTTGTTTTTGTAGCTACTACAGCAGTCATTTCACTTTTTGTTGATTTGACAAGGGTGAGCGTGTATTTTTCGGGTTCTTTTCTAGATAAATATGAACCATCCATATTCATCTTTTTGTGTGTGCCGTCTGCCTTGTTGGGTACAATTGTAGGTAGAAAGTATATTCAGAAAGTCAAACACGCCAAGATGTCGTTAATTGTAGGAATTGCATTGTTTGTGATGGGCTTAACTATGTTGCTCCGTTAAATTATTCCTTCTCGGGTGTCTTCGGAAACAATTGTTTTTTTACGCCATATTCGTCGATCACAAATTCTTCGATTTTTACTCCTTTACTTGTGTAGGTGCAACTGTAATTGAGTTTACCGTCTGTATAGTAACTTTCGTGTTTGCCAACTGGTAGATCTGCTAAATATTGTTCGCGGTTTAAAATTTGACCACGCTCGTCAATGGTTTTGAATTCACCATCTTTCTTACCGTCTTTCCAACTTTCGGTTCTCGCAATTTTCCCGCTCGCATAATAGTAATTCCAAGTACCGTTTTTCTTGCCATTTTTATAATTCAACTCACTTTCTTTGCCTCCATTTTCAGATAAAGTAAGCATGGTGCCGTCAAGTAAGCCATTTGAATAAGTGCTGATTTTCCTTACTTTACCGTTGGCAAAATAGGTTCTTTGCTGTCCGTGTAATTTCCCATTCGCATAGTTTTTCAGCATCAGTGTATCCTGGCGCTCATTTCGCTTGAATTGAATAGAAGGCCCATCTAGTTGACCATTTTTATACCAAATTTCGTATTGTTTGAGTCTTGTAGAATCGTAATAAATATAGGTTGCACCATTTTGTAAACCCAAATGATAGGCTTGAACGGCCTGAATACATCCGGTTTTATAATAAGAGGTGTCGCGGCCTTCTCTTTTTCCATTTTCAAAAGATAGTTGCTCTTCGACTAAAAAATTTGAATAACAACTTGTACAACTCCCGGTATAGGGTGTGGCAAAATCTTTTCTGAGCAAATACAGATTACGGTCTTCGTCATAAGCAACTTTGTCATGACAATAAATGACGTTCTTGGTGGGGCAAGCTTTTCGGGTAGGTTGGCAGTCAGGAACTTGAGCAGTAAGCCAATGGGTTAATAAGCAAAAGCCTAAGAGGAAAAGTTGCTTCATGGAATGAATATTAGGATTGAACAGGTGCTTTGTCTAGCCTCAGCAAGGCTTCTTTCATTTGTGTAGGAATTTCGATGCTTTGTTGTAATTTACTATTGAAACCTACTAAAGTGCTACTTCCGGTTGTACACAGTTTTTCACCAACAGTGAGCGCATAAGAAAGGGTAAAACTTTTGTTGCCAATATATTGAAGAAAAATTTTAATGACGGGCTTGTCATAAAGCAATACAGGGTGATGATACACGACCTCATTTTTTACTAATACGACACCATTTTCGAACCAATCCCAGTTTGGCCCTACTAATTCATTGAAATAGTGCACGCGCGCCATCTCAAAATAAACCAAATAAATTGAATTATTGACATGTCCTAAAATGTCTATATCGGTGAGTCTTACTTGAATTTTTGCTGGTGAAATCATTGATCTAGTTTTTGAAATGTGGAGTTATTGGAGATATATTCAGGAACCAACTGCTTCATGAGGCTCACACTTGCTTCGCTTTTTTGATCGTTGGCTGTTTCTATTAAACGCTCGATCTGAGCAAATTGCTCTGCAGTAGTAACCCTGTTTTGTGCGATCAGAATTTTAGGATGATGCGTTGGCAAGGTGTTTTCAGAAGAGGCTAGTACTTCTTCGTAAAGTTTTTCTCCGGGTCTGAGGCCGGTAAACTGAATGTCAATATCTTTAAAAGGCTGTTTACCAGAAAGTAAAATCATCTTTTTGGCAAGATCAATAATTTTAACCGCTTGGCCCATTTCAAACACATAGATCTCTCCGCCGCTTCCCATTGCAGCCGCTTCCAAAACAAGCTGACACGCTTCAGGAATCGTCATGAAAAATCTGGTGATGCGCTCGTCTGTAACGGTTACTGGCCCTCCTGCAGCGATTTGTCTTTCAAAAGTGGGGATCACAGAACCATTGGAGCCCAGTACATTTCCAAAACGAGTAGTGATAAATGCAGTTTCGTGTTGCTGGTTGAAAAACTCTACACTCATCTCTGCAATTCTTTTAGAAGCACCCATAACATTGGTGGGGTTTACCGCTTTGTCTGTTGAAATCATGACAAATTTACCCACCTTGTAATTGGCCGAGAGTTGCGCCATGGTAAGCGTTCCGGCAATATTATTTCGAACCGCTTCAATGGGGTTGTTTTCCATTAACGGCACATGCTTGTAGGCAGCAGCATGATAAACAAGTTTTGGTCGATACGTTTCAAAGATTTGTTGCATGCGCTGCGCATTGCAAATGTCAGCAACAATATATTGAGCATTGAGCCCGGGTTCGACATTTAATAAATGTTGTTCGAGTTCAAACAGGGCAGATTCTGCCTGATCGATAAGCAATAGAAGTTTAGGTTGTTGTTGGGCAATACTTTTCACCAAGCCACTTCCGATGCTTCCGGCCGCCCCAGTGATCAATATTACTTGGTCTTGTAGCATGGCCGCAACTTTTGGGTTGTTTAACGTAATGACATCACGGCCTAGCAAATCATTGATATTGATTTTTTTAAATTGCTTCACTTGAAAAGAACCATTGGTCCAAGACTTTGCTTCGGGGACTCTTTGAATTTGGATGCCTAGGTCAAAAGCACGTTCTGCAAGCTCTTGCAATCTTTTAGGGGCTAAATTTTGAACTGCAATGATTAATGTATGGATGCCAAATTTCTCTTTAAGGTCAGCCAAACTATTTAAATCATAGACCCGTGCACCTTCAATGCGTTTTCCTAATAAGTGTGGTGCATCATCGATGAATCCGATGATATTTTGCAAGGAGGCAGTATCTTTTTCAATGATACGCTTGGTCATGAGACCCGAGACACCGGCGCCAAATATTAACAAAGGAATCTCGGTACCTTTTTCTTTGGTGTATTCTAAATAAAGCAATTTGACTACCAGGCGCCCAGAAACGACAAAAGCACTACTGAAAATAAATTCCATGATCAGTACAGAGTTCGGAAAAAGGTAGTAGCTGTCAATGAAATGATAGCGATAGATCCCTGCCAAACCAAAAATAACAGAGCAGATCAATTCGGCAACTAATATGCGTCTGAAATCAGCAGTAGAGGAGTAGCGAACCAAGCCCTGATGAATTTGCATCAATGCAAAAACCACGATTTTGATCAAGATGAAAAACCAAAGGCTCTTAGATAAAATGGCCCACTCAGTTTGAACCAAAGAAAAATCCGCCTTGAGGTCAAAGCGGATTAAGTAAGCAAAAAATAAGGCGAAAAGATGAATGAGTACGTCAAGTACGATAATCAGCCATCTTGGGGTATTTTTCTTTAATTGAAGCACACACAAAGATAGCAATTAACCCTTACTCGCGAACGAGGTGTACCAAACCTTGCTTTTCAATTTTTACGTTTGCATTAGTGACGGTCTTGGCAATATAGAAGTAGACTCCTTCATCGAGGTCTTTTCCGTTTTCGTCTTTGCCATCCCATTGGAATGCAGGATTGTTAAATGTTCTGATGGTATTCCCCCAACGATTTACAATTACACATTCGTAAGTTGCTAAACCACCATAGAACAGCATTTGGAAATAATCGTTATTGCCATCTCCATTTGGAGTAAATACATTTGGAAACTCGATGTCACAGAAATAAAATTCTATGAAAGCAGAATCGATACTCACACCACACATATTAGAAGCAGCCACTACGTAGTTGCCGGTTGTGTTGGTTTGAATAGCAGAGGTAGTTGCCCCAGTATTCCAAAGATAGGCAACGTTTTGAGGCTGTACTATTGCTGATACGGTTGCGGTTTCACCTATACAGAGAAGTGTGTCGTTAATAGATGTGTAAGGATCAGCAACAAAAGTGAGGCTAAATGTTTGGTTGAAACCACAAATGCTGTCTTGCATGTTGATCAAGTAAACACCTGCGGTATCAGCAGTAATGAGTGGATTTTGAGCACTTGCATTACTGAACGAAATTAAATTCGAGCTAGATGTCCAGTCTGAACCTGTGTAAGAGAGCACCCCATTCACTTGTAATGTTAAATTACATAGAACGGTGTCTACCATTGGTGATATAGGGGCAGGGATACTGTCTACAACTATTTGAGTGCTGTCGGCACAGCCAATTTGGTCAATAACGGTTACCCAGTAGGTGCCGGAGTTGAAGTTGGTGAACTGACCTGTTGTGTTATTGGAAATCAGTTGAGTTCCTAAATGCACCACATACATGTAAGGGCTGACCCCAAGTGTAGCACTTGTACTGATCGTACCGTCTTGCAAACTACAAAACTCAAGTGTGGAGGTGGTATTGCCTATTATTGGGTTGGTAGAAGGAAAAATTTCTGCAGTAGTTTGATCAAAACAGCCGTTGACATCTTGCACATAAACTTGATAAACACCTGGTGTCAGGTTGTTAAATATTGGGTTTGCAGAAAAGGTAGAACCGTTGGTCAGACTGTATTGGTAGGCGGGTGTCCCACCTTCAACAGTAAGGTTGATTATTCCGTTGTCTAGCCCACAAGTGGTGGTGGTGACCACCATGTTACTAATGTTGACAGAATCTACACCAATGAGCTGCGCTTGCATGGTGTCAGAACAGTTGTTTTGGTCCACTAAAATAATGGAGTAGTTGTTGATGCCCAAATTACTGAAGGTTCCGTTCGACTGAAAAATTTGGCCATTATCAATAGAGTAAGTATAACCACCTGCTCCGCCAGAAGAGCTCGCTACAAGACTTCCGTTGCTGCTACCACAAGTAGGGTTGTTTTCAACGATATTGTCTATTTGTGGGTAAGAAATAAATAAAGTAATAGTATCATAACAGATATTGGTACTGTCTGTCATCATGACCACATAGCTCGTTGTTCCGGTAGGAGAAACTGGTGTGGGGTCATCACCGGTATAAACTCCAGTTGGATAGGTGTAATTGTCGTGTAACCAAGTAATAGTGTAATTTGGGATTGTGGCAGAGATAGATATATTATCAAGGCCCCAGTGGTCAAAACCTGCACCAGAAACGGCAAGTTGAGTCCAGCGGAATTTTGTGGTTGCGGTTTGTGCGGCCAGCGGAATGGTTTCACAATATTGATTCCAGGCAGTGAGTGTCGCGTCGTAGCCACCATTTGGGCTCCAGTAGTTCATCGTGACCCAAGTGGCTCCATTATCGATAGAATACTGCAAGTAAACACCTTCGTTGGCTAAGTCTGGCCCCTCACAAGGGGAGGCTTGGGCCTGAATGGCATAGCGCATTTCAAAGCAAACATTTCCTCCAGACGATACATCTAAGGGCACAGTGGCCATCACTCGTGGAGCAACCGATTGGTTCCCCATCCACATGAAGTCAGAGCCGTCAAGGCTTGGAACCCCGCAAGTATTATTTGCAATGGTAACAATTTGTGAGAAATCCCAACCCACAGGTTGGCCGTTATTAAAGTTTTCTCCGAAGGCAAGCACACTGGTGCCTGAGCCATTTACGCTTAATACAGTGGAACCATTACAAGGCACAATTGTGTCTTGAGCGATGGCTTGAACTGTACATTGGGCGTTGAGCTTGGCAGTACCGAAGATCAGTGCTGCTAAGCAAAGTAGTAGTGAGTTAGTTTTCATAGAGATCTTATTGGACCTTTACGTTAAGGATTTTGTAGTCGGTAAGTTGTGTTTTGGTCAAGTGCGCAGGCATGTGGTCAAAGATGGTTAAGCCCTGACGCTCGCGGTCTAGACAAACCCCTTCGAGTTTAGATTTTGGCTGAAGCACTTGTGTGAAAGTCATTTCTGGATGCTCGCAATTTGCACAAACACCGTCATAATATAATTCGAAACTATAAGAAACGGTTTTAACTTGGTTGGTGTTGTTGGTGATGCTGAGTTGGATTAAATCGGCTTCATAACCTTCTGCCGGAACCGAACAATGCAAAGGTTTTGTTTGAATGTCTATGCCTGAAACATTTACTGATTTCTGAGCAAAGCTGAAGGTTGAAAAAAACAAAAGACCGATAATTGAAAAGCGCATTTTCATAGATTAAGTTTAGATTTGTGTTGGACGCATGACAATAATAAAAAGTTGCATGCGGTACTAATTTACTACAAAATAAGGAAATTGAAAGAAATCGAAAGAAAGTTCTTAGTGAACACGGATCAATGGCAACAAGCTCATATTATTGGACAGCGACTATTTAAACAAGCCTATTTACTTAGAGAAGGGGATCGATCTGTTAGAGTTAGGGTGGCAGATAATATGGCTTTTTTCACAGTGAAACTCGGAACGGGCCTCACGCGCAGCGAATTTGAATACGAAATTCCGAAAGACGAAGCTGAATCGATGATTGAAGAAGCGAATCTAAAGTGCTTGCAAAAAACGCGTTATTATATCCAGCATGGTCAAGACACCTGGGAACTCGATGTTTTTCATGGCGCTTTGGAAGGGCTAATTATTGCTGAACTCGAATTAGATGCAGAAGATCAAGTTTTTGAATTGCCAAGCTGGTTAGGAGAAGAAGTGACTTTTGATCCCAATTACCTCAATTCGAACTTAATAGAAAAAGCCTAAGATCAAATTTTCTCACTTTCGATGGTCTCTTTTAACAGATCAATTACCGTACAGCCCAATTCGAAAACAAAATATTTTTCAATTTCGAGACGCTCTTTCAATTCAGGCCAAAGTTCGGTTTCTTCGCAGATTGACGAACATTCTTGCTTCCAAATTTTTTGGGCATATTTTTGAATAATTTGTTCGTCATCCCAGAAATCTTCTTCCACTAAATAGAGGGTTCCTTCTGAGTCGGTATCAATTAAAAGTTCTGGTTCGATTTTTAGGGCCCAATCAATGAAACTTTGTTTGGGTTTTACTTGGATGAATCCGCGATTAATGATTTTCATTGTGGGCTTAGTTTTGCATTTTTAAATTGATACCAGGCTGTGCTTTTTCTTGGCTGAGCAAGGAGTACATAGTTGAAATAAGTTAATGGATATTTTCCATTTAACCATTTTAAATAATTGCCAACCGAAATTTTATTTTTTGAGCTGACCACAATAATGGTCTTGTTTGCAACTACAATAATTTCATTTTGATTTGTAAAGCGATCTTTTGAGCCAATTTTGAATGGCGCATTGGTTTCAAATTGCTCTATCCAATTATAAAAAGCTTCTTTGGCTTGGCTCGAGTCTTTAAATGTCCATTCTTGATGGCTAAAGTTGTTTGCAGAAGAATCGGTGCAAAGGAGGTGGAAATGTTGTCTGGAAAAGCGATTTAAAAAGTGTTTGTTTTGATTGGTGTCGAGTAGGAAAGAGGCAACTCTTAAAGAAGCTGAATCGTTGGCATAAGTTTTGAGAAAGGCAGAGAGTGTGTCCAACACCTTTGGCATTTTAGTTTGCTTATCTTTTTGGATAGATTTTGGCCTGATTTGATCCAATTTTGTAACCGCATCTGAGGGTTGGTTATGGCAGGCCGTTGTCAAGGAGAAGAAAGAAACGAGAATATACAATAGGGGTTTGGCAAATGCACGCATCTTTTAATTAATTTTGAACAAATTTAAGAAACTATGAAGCAATTTGTATTATTTACACTTTTAGCACTTGTAACGGTGTCTTGCGGTACCAAAATGCCATACACAACTGCAATCCGAGACGAATTTAGTCTTGATTCAGAAGAAAAACTCAGACAAGTCCAGTTCTTTATTTCTCATACAATTATTCTCAATCAGGTAAATAAACAAGAAAGCGAACTGACCACACAAAATGGTGCTTTAGTTTCTAGTTCAAATAGCCAATCTGAATCAGTTATTATCCCGGCCGGCACCAAATGTATTTTTGAAGGATTCGGCGACGCTGGTCAAATTCTAGTGCGTTTCGAAACCGGAGACCAACGTTTTATTCCTTTTGCTACTAAAAATGACGGCGCGAGCATTCGTCGTTATTATCTCGATGCAGACTGGACGGCAAGCGGAGGAGCCAAAATTAATTATGGCGGAAATACTTACAAAGTGGATCTTACACGTGGCATGCCGAGAGCAGCACATTTAGAAGTAGTTAAAAAGAAATTAGAAAAAACCAAGCGCAAAGAACGTGTTGTTAAAGGTTTAAAAGTATAATTCATTTATGTCATCAATCACACCTATGCAATTCGAGCGCGATGGCTTCGGAAACGAAGAACTTATTGAGATTTACAAAAAGATAGTACTGCCTCGAACCATCGAGGAAAAGATGTTAATTCTACTCAGACAAGGAAAAATCAGTAAGTGGTTTTCAGGTTGGGGACAAGAAGCGGTATCGGTTGGCTGCGCATATGCGATGTCTGCCGACGAATACATTTTGCCAATGCACAGAAATCTTGGCGTTTTTACTACCCGCGACATCCCATTAGCAAAGTTGTTTGCTCAATTTCAGGGCAAAGAAAGTGGCTACACCAAAGGCCGTGACCGCAGTTTTCATTTCGGTACACAAGCTCATAAATTAGTCGGCATGATTTCCCATTTGGGTCCGCAACTCGGGATTGCCGATGGCATTGCGTTGTCTGCAAAAATCAAAGAAAACAACGCAGCAACTTTAGTTTTTTCAGGTGATGGTGGCGCTTCTGAAGGTGATTTCCATGAAGCATTAAATGTCGCTGCCGTCTGGGAACTCCCGGTTATATTTGCTTTAGAAAACAATTGTTGGGGCTTGAGTACGCCTTCAATCGAACAATTTCGTTGCAAGCAATTCATCGACAAAGGAATCGGCTACGGTATGGATGCCATTCAAGTAGATGGAAACAATATTCTTGAAGTGATCAAGACCGTGCGTCATATTAGGTTTGAAATGCAAAGCAATCCGCGCCCCTTCTTGCTAGAGCTCATGACCTTTAGAATGCGTGGCCATGAAGAAGCTTCAGGTACAAAATACTATCCGGAAGGTTTGCAAGAAAGTTGGGAGCCCAAAGATCCTGTTCAAAGTTTTGAAAACTTCCTGATTGCAGAGGGTGTATTAAAGGCAGCTGAAGTTGAACAAATCAAAAGCGATTTCAAACAGCAAATCCAGGAAGCTTTTGATGCGGCAAATGCAGAGCCCAAAATTATTCCGAATTTACAAACAGAACTCAACGACGTTTATGCGCCTCATAATTATAATGAGGTAGCGCCTGCTGGTTCTTGCACAGAGAAAAGATTCATTGACGCCATTCAAGATGGTTTGGCGCTGGCCATGGAAAAACATCCAGAATTGGTCCTGATGGGGCAAGATATTGCTGAATATGGAGGGGCCTTCAAAGTAACTGAAGGTTTTGTCGATCGCTTTGGAAAGCACCGTGTAAGAAACACACCACTTTGTGAATCTGCCATTATTGGTGCCGGCTTAGGTTTGTCTATCGCAGGAATGAAAGCTATGGTCGAGATGCAATTTGCCGATTTTGTAAGTGTTGGTTTCAATCAGATTGTAAACAACCTTGCCAAATTGCATTGGCGCTGGGGTCAAAATGCCGATGTTGTAGTCAGAATGCCAACAGGTGCGGGCACAGCAGCTGGGCCTTTCCATTCGCAAAGCAATGAAGCATGGTTTGTTCATACGCCAGGCTTAAAAGTGGTGTATCCATCTAACCCCCAAGACGCCAAAGGCTTATTGCTGGCAGCTTTTGAAGACCCTAACCCAGTTATCTTCTTTGAGCACAAGTACTTATACAGAAGTCTGAAGGCTGAGGTTACCGACGCCTATTATACTACAGAAATTGGTAAGGCGGCAACTGTGAAACAAGGAACAGACCTCACCATCCTAACTTATGGTTTAGGCGTTCATTGGGCACTCGAAGCTGCAGAAGCGAGGCCAAATGCCAGTTTTGAAATCCTTGACCTAAGAACTTTATTGCCTTTAGATACTGAAGCAATTGTTGCAGCCGCATCCAAAACGGGTAAAGTACTTGTTTTACATGAAGATACTACCACTGGGGGTATCGGTGGAGAATTGGTTGCTTTGGTCAATGAGCATTGCTTTGAAACGCTCGATGCGCCGGTATTGCGTGTAGCTTCTTTAGATACGCCGGTGCCTTTTGCGGCAGACCTTGAAAAACAATTCTTAGCAAATGCCAGGTTGCTAGATACGATTGATCAGCTCTTGAATTATTAAGGTGCTTAAAATTCCGCGTGCGCTTTTTCCGTTCCTGTGGCTTTGGATAGCACTATCCATCCTTCGGCTTGCTTTTGTATATCAAAACGCCAGCTTTTTTGAGCACCTGAGTTTCAGTACATTTATTTATGGAGCTTTTTTTGATGCGGTAACCATTGCATTATTAAGCCTTCCATATGCAATCCTAAGTTTTCCTCATCCTTGGAAGCAAAACAAATTAAGGATATGGATAAGCAATGCATATTTGCTATTAATTGCCGTTTTTATTTTGGTATTAAACACTTGGGATATCGCTTATTTCTCCTACACACAAAAGCGCTCGAGTTTTAGTTATTTCATGAATTTGCTCACTGGTTCTGAAATTGGATCATTGGCCGGAGAGTTTTTAGTAGAATTTTGGTGGCTACCATTCATATTTGGGGCACTACTCTTTGTTTTTATTCGCTTGCTTCAAAAGCAGATTAAGGACCGTTCTCAATTGACAAAAACTACTATCAAGGCCTGGATAAGCTATGTATTACTACTCGCTTTTACATTTTCTTTAGCGAGAGGCGGTTTTTCTTTGAGGCCAATCAGTATCATTGACGCTACTGCCATGACCAATTTAGAGCAGGCACCAGTTGTGCTCAATACGGCATTTACAGTACTAAAAACGAGTCGATACAACGACCCAAAGAAAGTTCAATATTTTTCTGACCATAAATTGAAAAAAGTGCTGCCTTCCACAGAAAGTATAGCACATTCATTATTGCCGAAAAACACCAATATTGTGGTGGTGATGCTAGAAAGTTTTGGTACTATATACGCAGGCCCTAACAGCAAAGAGTCTTACACGCCGTTTTTAGATTCACTACTTAAAGAAAGTTTATTTCTTGAAAATGCCGTGGCAAATGGCCGAACCTCTATGGATGCCGTCCCGGCTATTTTGGCTGGCATGCCTTCGTGGCAAAATGAGTCTTATATTCTCAGCCCTTTTTGTACCAATCAAATTGATGCGCTCCCCAGTTTTTTAAAGCAAAAGGGTTACCATACTTCGTTCTTTCATGGCGCAAAAACAGGTTCAATGAATTTTGATGACTTTACAAAAGCTATTGGAGTCGAACACTATTACGGGCTAGAGCAGTATAAGGGGCCAGCCGCCTTCGATGGCAATTGGGGGATCTGGGACCACGCCATGCTTTCTTATTTTGCCGATGAGCTCTCTTCTTTTAAAGCCCCCTTTTTAAGTACCATTTTTACATTAAGTTCTCACCATCCTTATACGCTTCCGCCTACGTTCAAAAAACGGGTTGAAAATGGCCCCGAACAACTTTGTGCCACTATTTCCTACACCGATCAAGCTTTAAAAGGATTTTTCAAAAAGGCTCAGTCTAAAAAGTGGTTCAAAAACACCCTGTTTGTATTTGTTGCTGATCATGTTGGGCCTACAAGAAGAGCTTCAAACCAAAGCATCCCGGATCGCTATCATATTCCAATTGGATTTTATCATCCGAGTATCAAATTGCAGCAGTATTATGCTAATAAATACAAGCCAAGCGAGGTTTTTCAACAGATTGACATTTTCCCAACCATTTTGGATATGCTCGGATACCACAATCAGGCTTTCTGCTTTGGACAGTCTTTGTTTGCAAAAGAACAAGGGGCTAAAATGGTCTATGAAAACGGCAGTTTGGTTTTGTTTAAAAATGATAAAAAAGCACTTGATATTTATTCATTTACACCTTATTTGAAACGTTCAATTTCAAAAAAAGAGCGCATATTTATCGATGAACTTATGGCAAGCTATCAAAATTACCAACATAGACTGATTGAAAATCGTTGTCGCAAAGGAAGGTAGCGCTCATATCATTTAGGAATTCTGTATCTTTGCGCATTCAATTCAAGAGCTATGGCAGAGAAAAAAGTAACCCGTCAAGAAGATTATGCAACCTGGTACAACGACCTCGTTTACCAAGCTGACCTCGCTGAACACTCCGATGTAAGAGGCTGTATGGTGATCAAACCCTACGGATACGCCATCTGGGAAAACATGCGCGATGTCCTCGATGCCAAATTCAAAGAAACGGGCCACTCCAATGCCTACTTCCCCTTGTTTATTCCAAAAAGCTACTTGAGTAAAGAAGCAGCACATGTCGATGGCTTTGCCAAAGAATGTGCAGTGGTTACTCATTACCGCTTAAAAAATGCCGAAGATGGTAGCGGGGTAATTGTGGATCCAGATGCAAAATTGCAAGAAGAACTGATTGTTAGACCTACTTCAGAAACCATAATCTGGAATTCATATAAAAACTGGATCCAATCCTATAGAGACCTCCCAATTCTCATCAATCAATGGGCAAATGTTGTCCGTTGGGAAATGCGTACGCGTTTGTTTTTAAGAACGGCCGAGTTTTTATGGCAAGAAGGCCATACTGCGCATGCCAGCAAAGCTGAAGCAATTACAGAAGCAGAACAAATGCTAGATGTTTATGCTGATTTTGCCGAAAACTATATGGCTATGCCTGTATTAAAAGGTAGAAAAACAGCAAGTGAGCGTTTTGCCGGTGCAGAAGATACCCTTTGTATTGAAGCACTCATGCAAGACGGTAAAGCACTACAGGCAGGTACTAGCCATTTCTTGGGTCAGAATTTCGCTAAGGCTTTCGACGTAAAATTTGCCGACAAAGAAGGTAAATTAGATTATGTTTGGGCTACTTCTTGGGGTGTTTCTACGCGCCTTATGGGGGCATTAATCATGACCCATTCCGATGACCAAGGTTTGGTTTTACCTCCTGCATTGGCACCAATTCAAGTTGTTGGGGTTCCAATTTATCGTACAGAAGAAGAATTGGCAGCAATTACCGAAAAATTTAATGGTCTTGCAAAAGAACTTAAAGCTTTAGGAATTCGCTTCAAATACGACAACGACGACAACCGCAGACCGGGTTGGAAATTTGCAGAATACGAAACCAAAGGAGTTCCTTTGCGTTTGGCTATGGGCCCAAGAGACCTAGAAAACGGCAAAATAGAACTGGCGCGCCGCGATACCAAAACCAAAGAAGTAATTGATTTCTCTGGTATTTCTACTTTCATTCAAGAATTACTTGGTCAAATTCAAGCGCAATTATTGCAAAATGCAAAAGATTTCAGAACGGCAAGCACCAAAATAATAGATTCCTACGCTCAATTCAAAGAAGAAATTGAAAAGGGTGGTTTTTTATTGGCGCATTGGGATGGAACCGCTGAAACCGAAGAACTCATTAAACAAGAAACCAAAGCAACCATTCGCTGCATTCCTTTTGATGGAGATACAACACCTGGTGTTTGTATGGTTACCGGCAAACCTTCTGAGCGCCGCGTGGTTTTCGCCAAAGCCTATTAATGTCTGTATTTCACTTTCGTGATTTCAGTATTTGGCAAGAAATAAGCCCGTTAAAAGTGGGTACCGATGCGCTATTATTAGGCGCAAGTGTGCAAATACCTGAGGCCAATGCTACACTTCTCGATGTAGGAACCGGAACCGGAGTTGTTGCGCTCATTTTGGCGTCCCGTTTTCAGCAAATTCAAGTTGTTGCACTAGAGCCCAATGAGTTGGCCTTTAACGAAGCAAAATTGAATTTAGAAAATGCGCCATTTCAAGCACGTTTATCGATACATTTTTCAAGTGTTGAGGCTTTTCAAAGATCTGATTTATTCGATGTAATTGTTTCTAATCCACCTTATTTTTTAGATAATTTAAAAGGAAAAGAAACTGCATTGAATGAAGCAAAGCACCTGACTAAGGACGCTTATTTTGGGTTTTTAGCGGCTTGCCTGAATTTGTTAAAGCATGACGGTTTTTTATGGCTCATTTTACCAAAAGACGTTGCGCTAAAAACTATAGCTTATCTAGAGCATGAAGGATTTTTTGTGCAACAGAAGATTCGGTTTCATTCAAATGAGTCGAAATTGGATACACGTTGGGTGTTGTCTTTTTCAAGAATTGAGCAGGTTTGCCAAGAAACAGCATTATACATCCGAAACCTAGACGGAACTTACCACGCAGATTACATCAAGCATGTAGGGTATTTACATGCTAAAGCGCTCTAAATTTTCTTTTTCCAACGGTTGAGGTCGGTGCTTAGACCCAGGCAATGAATGGTGCCGGCTTTAGAGTAAAATTGCACGGCATAATCTAGGTCGAATCTTTTGATTTTTAGGCTAGTGCCTAAAGAAAAGCCAGCTAAACCTGGGAAATCATTGAGCTTCAGTTGTTGGCGTCTGTTGTAGTCAAATCCTAAGCGCATTTGAAAAGCACCTTTAGGTACGAGTTCTAGCTGAAATTGCAAATGATTTGCGATTTTTTCACCAAGATTTGGTGTGTAAATCGGAATAGTATCTCCGGTTAGTGGATCGTAGGTGGGTTGGGCATTGGGGTCTAGCCAGATGTTGTTTGGATTGTTGAGGGAATGCCCTACTAAATGGAAGCGAAATGGCGCATGGGCAAGCTTATAACTTAATGCAATATAGGTGTCTAGCGGAAGATTTGCTTTGCTGTTGGTGGTGTAGTTTTTGAAAACAAAGCCAAAATTGCGCAAGCCAACAGCTGCACAAAACAATTGATTGGGGTGAATAACTAATGCAGAAAAATTAGCGCCAACGCCAAAGGCAGCATAGCGCTCAAGTTGAGAGCCTAAAAGATTGAGTTGAGCGCCTAAACGAAAATTGGGGTTGGGGGCATAGGCATAGCTGACTCCAAGTTGATAATCGAGTGCATTGAAAGTACCTTGAACCGTTCCAATGCTGTTGGTTTCGGTAAAACTACCGTAGTTGATGTATTTGAGCGTGGGAGCTAAGGTGCCAAATTTGGTTTGAATGACGGTTCCGAGTGCCCCAAAATTACTTCCGCTTGGCAGAAGGCCTAAGGTGCTGTGTAAGGCGCCTTTCATTTTAGGATCGAGCAGAGCGGGTTGGTCAAATGTGCAAGAAAAATCTCCGGATGGCAGGGCAAAATAGCGTCTGCCTACACTTGCACTCTTTGCAGAAACACATTGTTCAAAACCACTGAAAACGCTTGCGCCTAATTGGTATTGGCCAAAAGCAGGTAGGGTGATCAACAATATGAAAACGCGTAGAATTTGCATAGCTTGTGTGTAAACGAAGCAGTATTATTTAGATTGTGAAAATACGTAAAAAATCATCAACAAATAGTTTGGAATGATAATTGTTAATTGCGTTTTCATGAACCAACTTGCTTTACAACACCAGTCTTTCGAGGAAATCTATCAAGCGCATACCACTTTTTTTAAAAGAATCATTGCGCAGTATTTCCCTAGTTCAGAACAACAAGATGTTTTGCAAGAATTTGCCATACATTTCTATTTTCTTTTTGAAAAGAAATATCCGGCCGATGCAGCTCTTTTTGATTCTAAAGCTTGGTTGCGTACGGTGCTGAGTCATTTTTGTGTGTCCATGCTTAGAAAAAAGAATGCGCAGAAAAATGCCGTTTGGGTTCAGACGACTACCCAGGCCATTCTCATTGCTAGCACGGATCAAATTGAACGAGAAACTTTATTAATAGAGTTGCTGCATGCTTCTTTGGGTTGCGTTAATAAACAAGAAGCCTTGGTCTTGAAAATGAAATACATGTATCAGAAGTCAAGTAGAGACATCGAGCGTATTTTAGGGATTCAGTATGCCGATGTTCAGATCAATAGAATCAAGGCAAAAATCAGAAAGAAGTTAAACAGGACTGATTTGACTTGGTTATGATTTTATGCTTTGCTAATGTAGGAATCCAATCTTGTTAAAAATCGAGATGGCGTTCCTTTTTATCTGGGTAGATGTCAGCAATGGTCACTAGAATTCCGGTTTCTTCGACATTGCCAAAATCAGGATTCACGGCAGTGTCAAAAGTACGCATGGTAGCGGATAGATTCATGTAAATATTCATGAGTGGCGGAATAAAAGTGCCTCGCTCGCGCACAAAACTATTTAATTCTTTGAAGGCATCTTTGTATGCTTTGCCCTCGATCAATGCGGCAAATTGTTCTGTAGGCCCTAAAGTTAAAGGTTGATAAGCCTTCAATAAGTGATCTGGATCCGGAAAGAAATGACGCAAGAAATACAATAGGAAATCACGGCTAGAGGTGTCGTAATCTGGATACATGGTAACCTTTCCGAAGAAATATTTGATTTCTGGATAAAAACGAATCAGGGCGCCAAGGCCATCCCAAATGTTATCTAGTGCAAATAAGCCTTTTTTCGGATTAACTGTGGGTTGAAAATTGGGCTGAACCCAGCTGCGACCTAGTTCGATGGTGTAAGGTAAAAAATCGGTCTTGAAACGTTCGCTAAAATCAAAGTAATGTGTGGTGGAAAGATGGTAGTGTCCATCGTGGTCTAGCGCTGCAGGGCAAACTAAATAACGGTAACCACCAATAATTTCTTGGTCTTCAGGAGACCAAACAATGAGTTGTTCATAGGCATAAGGGCCGAAGTCGTGTTCGTCGAGGTCAACCTTTTCTCCGGTGCCGCCACCCGAGGCTCTGAAAGTGAGTTCTCGGAGTCTGCCGATTTCTTGCAATACTTGCGGGGCATTGTGGCAATTGACTCGGTAAATTTCATTTTCGCCTTTGCGCGTTTTGCGTAAAAAACGATCTGCGTTGAGTTCTGCCTTTAAAATATTTCGATCAATTGGGGCAATGAGGTCCTTCATGAATTTCTTTTTAATTGATAAACGTGGTCTTTGACCCAGTTAGCGGTCTGACTGTCGTCTAGCGTTTGTGGAAGATCTGTGGGTTGTAGGGCTTTACCTATTGTAAAACTGATTTTGCCATTTTTTTGTTTGTACATTTCATCGGCCAGCAAAAACATTTCAATATTGGCTTTGATGCCTAGTTTGGTGCGTATGCGATTGACGCGATAAAAGGTCTTGGACAAACCGCCACCTATGTAAATGGGTACGATAGGTCGATTGAGTTCGCGGGCATAACTCACAAAAGTTTTTTTCCATTCGGGTTCGACAATTTGTTTGTGGTGCACGCGTGTAACCATCCCTGCTGGAAAAATTATTACGGCTTGTTCTTTCTCAAAGGCCGCCTTGATATTTTGGCGCACATTTCCTTGGTTTCGGCCAAATTTATTGACGCCTACAAAAAGATTGGATAGTTGTTTTATATTTAGAAGTAAGTCATTGACAATCAATACGACATCAGGTCTTACTTCGCGCAATGCATGAATCAGCGCAACGCCGTCCATACCGCCTAAGGGATGGTTGAGCGCTAAAATGACACCGCCGTCTTTTGGAATGTTTTCAAGGCCAGAAACTTCAATCTTAAAATTAAAATTTGCGATAATGGCTGCGCAAAATTCGTGGTCTTGTAGGTGGCCAAATTCTTGGATAAAACCATTGAGTTCATCTTGATGCAGTTTATTCTTGAGGAAGTTCAATACGAAGCGCGGGAGCCACTTGAGCAAGCGCGGATTCTTGCTTTTGATGAGTTGCTCTAGGTCGATGAAATTTGCAGGTTGCATGTGTAAAATTAAGCGAAATACTGAAACGGAATACGCAAGCCGTCAAAAGCCAAATAAACGTTTTTTGGAAGCTTTTTTAGTACTTCTTCATGCTTTCCAAAAAGGTGTGATATATGCGTGAGATAAGTTTGAGCTGGTTTGAGTTCTTCAATAAGTGCGAGTGCTTCGGAAAGATTGAGGTGCGAAGGGTGTTCTTGTTCGTGCAGTGCGTTGATTATCAAGGTGTCTAAGCTTTTGAGTTTCTCTTTTTCAGGAGCAGAAATGGTTTTTGCATCGGTGATGTAGGCTAATTTTCCGATGCGAAATCCGAAAACGGGCATTTTGTGGTGCATTACTTCGATCACCTCAATTGGGATGTTTTCTTTCAAGAAAAAAACATTGTTTTCTATGGTGTGAAGCGCATATTTTGGTACACCTGGGTAGGGCTTGGCTTCAAACGCATAATGAAATTCTCTTCTGAGTGCGGTTTCTACTCTGGCACTGCAATAAATGGGGAAGTCTTTTTGAGTTTGGTAGTTAAACGCCCTCACGTCGTCAAGGCCGGCGATATGATCTTTGTGCTCGTGGGTGAGTAAAATAGCGTCTAGCTTTTTGACGTTTTCACGCAGCATTTGTTGTCTGAAATCGGGGCCAGCATCGATGCAAAACTGATAGCCTTCTGTTTCGATGAGCACACTGGCCCGCAAGCGCTTGTCTTTTGAGTCATAGGATTGACAAACCTGACAATCGCACGCGATAATTGGAACGCCTTGAGAGGTTCCGGAACCTAAAAAAGTTAATGTGGCACCCATGGATTTCATAGCGTTTCTAGGGCATTGAGCTCAACAATTCTGAGTTGTTTGTCGGCACGCAAAAAGTATGAGACAATGCTCTTGTTGTCTTTGTTTTCTTGCTCGGGTTGAATATAGCGCGCCCATTGTTGTGGCTCTTTGCCATGAAAATGAAATGGCGCATAACCAAAACCTTTGTAAATGCCACGGTCTATCCAAACCACGCTTTTTTCGCCTTTGTTGCGCCCTTTGTCTAGGATGAAAAAGGAAGCGCCATTGAACTGATTTTGGTCAATGAAAGTTTGGACTCTTTGGTTGTAGAGCTGAGGGTCTTCTTCTTGAACACAAGCGCCCTTACATTGCTTGATGGTATAATGAAAACAGGCGCTCTGACTCGGGTAGAGGTAACAGAGTTTCTGACACAAACCATGGTTTTCTACTACTTTTTCAAGGAAGTTTTGCGCCTCTTTTTTGGAACTAAATTGCAAAAGCGGATCTGCACTTTGTTTACCGGTGTTTTCGATTTTTAGCCTGATGTAGCCGTCAATATCTTGTTGGTCGTAGATGCCGTAAGGGAAGAGGCTTTTGCGCAACCTTCTGTTGTAAATTGGTCGGTGCTCTTTAATTAAAACAGATTCTCTGAGCATGGCAATGAGTTCTGAGCCAGTAAGCTCGTATTCGACCCTGCAAATTTCTTGACTCATTTGCTGGCCCTTTGCACTTTTGGTATTGCGCAAGTGCTGCTCGATGCGTTTTTTAATGTGGATACTCTTGCCAATATAAATCAGCTGATTGAATTCATTATAGAGCAAATAAACCCCAGTTTTATTGGGTAATTCTTCGATGCTTTCCAAACTAAGATTTGGATGAACCGCCTTAGGCTGAATGATCTCTTGGATGAAGGTGCGCAGTTGCTTGGTGTCTTTTTGAAACAAAAGTGTAAAAAGCTCAGCGGTGGCTTTGGCGTCGCCATCTGCGCGGTGTCTGGCGTTGTTTTCGATACCTAATTCAGTGCAGAGTTTGCCTAAGCTATAGGAGGCGTGGCCAGGTAATAAAATTCGAGCAGTTCTGACTGTGCAAAGTTGAGGCATTCTGAATTCATAGCCGAGTCTTTTGTATTCACTGCGGAACATGCCATAGTCAAATGCGGCGTTGTGGGCCACAAAAATACAACCCTCGCAGAAGGTCAGTATTTCTTTGGCAATTTCGTAGAATTTAGGGGCGTTTTCGACCATTTTATCGGTGATACCGGTAAGCCTCACGATAAATTCGGGTATGGCTTGTTCAGGGTTAACCAAAGAATGATAATGATCGATAATTTGCAGACCATCGTGTTTATAAATAGCCAACTCGGTTATTTTCGAGTCTTTGGTATGGCCACCTGTGGTTTCAACATCGATAATCACAAAATTCATGACCACTAAGTTAAAAAAATAGTGGCTCTTGCGCGCTGCAGTTTTAGATATTGATCATTTTATCTTTGGCATGGCGAATGCGAAAATCGTATTTGAAATCTTGACTTTCTTTCCCTTTAAGCTTTAAATGCCATTCGAGTAGTCCAGTTTTTTCATCGAGCTGTCCTTTGCCAAGATCCGTTCTTTCAATAGTGATGTCAGGGTTGGTAGTGAGTGGAATTTGGTCTTGAATCACGAGGTCAACTTCTGCTGATTTCAGATTTTTAACTTCTACGCTATAAGCGAAGTTTCGCTCCTTTTTATCTTGGATGATGCGTTCTTTGCTCTGGTTTTTAAGCAAAGTTCTTTTCACAATGATATTAGGATCGCGTCCTAAAGATAAATTGAGGGTGTCGTCTAGGGTAGTAGGGTCGATGTAGGTTTCACCGATATAAGTGCCATCGAAGAAAATGTTTGCTTTTGCTGGCACCAATTGGAGTTCATCGAGTTTGGTCATTTGTGCCACTAGATAAACACCTGGGTCAAGTTTCGGAACTGCGTAGTATCGAAATGAAGTGTTGAGTTCTGCCTGCTTCACTAGCACCATTCTGATTTGGTTGTCTGAAGCAATGTTGTATTCGAGGTCAATTTTAAATTCAGCCGCAATGAGTTGTTGAACGACTGTTGTGAATTCATTGGCAGTTAAGGCATTTCCTTCTGCGATTTTAGCATTAGATAAACTAAAGGCATAGTTGGTGACTACTCCTGGTTTAGCATCGTCCATATTGTAGGCATCAGAACGATATTTTGCTTTTTCTTCAAGTTGTTTTCGGTATTCTTGGTAGTCGATGTACCAAGGGTTGAGCTCGGGTTTGGTTTTGTTGGCGTACGGATTGTTTGTAGAGATACTGAGTTTGACGTCATTCCAGTCTAGGCCTGTGTTTTGCTGAACTTGAGCTTTATATGTGAGGCTGATTTTTCCAGTGCTTGCTTCGCTTCTGATGTCGTAGAGTGGTGTCCAGCCAGCGTTAGCGGCCAAATAGCTGAGTTCAATTTTTCCGCTGGCGGCTTCTTTACTCATGAGGGTAACGACAATTCTTGGAATGCCTTTGACCTCGGGCTGAGGGTTGTTTTGATTGGCATAATTTTCAAGTTCGGTGAGGCGTTCTTGAACTCCGTTTATTTGGTTGGTTTTCTTTACCTTTTGACGGTCAAGGGCGCTGATTTTTTTATTGAGTTCTGACACCTTTAATGTGTAATAGTCTACCGTTTGCTTGAGCAATTGGATGCTGTCATTTACTTTTCCTTGACCTTTTACTGCGCCATTAGAAATGATGATTTTGCGCGCAGCCACTAGAACCTCGATTTCGTCTGAGATGTCGCGCAATTCAAAATTGATGAGTAAAATAGAATCTTGCAATTGTTTGATCGCGCTCTTGATTTTTGGTGGCAGTTCAGAAGTATTCGGTTTTAAGCTAGGTTGCGGAAAATAGAACTCGTATTTGGAGTCTAAAATCACTACGTTTCCGGTTGCTTTTACTTGTATTGTGCTGGGGTTGATTTGTGCCGAAATACCTTCTACAATAACCTCGCTTACTCCGGGTTTGATGGTGTAGCTTGCTTTGTGTTGTAATTGAGCTCCTTGCGTGTAAACGGTTACACCAGTAAGCGAAGATTTTACGGTGACTACGTCGTTGGCGAAAAGTAGGGTGCTGAAAAGGGCCGAGAATAAGGTAAAAATCAGTTTCATATCTTGAGTTTGAGTTTGCTAAACGTGCTTTCTAGGGCATTATTGTATCTTTGTCGTATGAAATTCGAGGACTACCATATTGATCAAACTATTAAGGACCAACTAGCGGTGCTCGGTTTCAAACGCCCAACCGATATCCAATATCGTGCCATAAAGCACATTCTAGACGGTGAAGACGTCATGGCAGTTGCCCAAACCGGCACTGGTAAAACCGCTGCTTTTGTAATTCCGGTACTCAATAAATTGCTCAAATACAAAGGAAAAAAGAACTTTCAAGTTCAAATTCGCTGTATTGTTTTAGTGCCAACCCGAGAGTTAGCACAGCAAATCACAACTGTTTTTGAGCAAATTGGGGCGCAAACCAAGGTCAAGGTCATTGGTCTTTATGGCGGTGTGGAGCAAGATGCTCAAATTAGTCAATTGCAAAAAGGAGCAGAAGTGCTTATTGCTACGCCAGGCCGTATGTTTGACCTCATTTCTCAAGGTCATCTCGATGTGTCAGGGGTGCATACTTTGGTATTAGACGAAGCCGACCTCATGCTAGACCTCGGTTTCAACAAAGACATCCACGACATCAAAAAGAAAATTCCGACCAAGCACCAAACCTTGTTTTTTACGGCTACCATCAGTAAAAAGATAAAGTCTTTGGCTTATGACGTCGTGAGGGCAGCTATCCGAATTCAGCTATCGCCACAAAATCCGGTTTCCAAAAATGTGCAACATGCGGTGGCCTTTATAGAGATGGATGACAAACGCTTCTTTCTTGAAAACATGATCCGAGAATATCCGGAAGCACGTTTTTTGGTTTTTGCCAGAACAAAAGTGAGGGTAGAACGCATTGTAAAAGCACTTGAAAGAGTAGGCCTCAAGGCCGAAGCCTTACACGGTGGCGTGGCCCAGCAAGAGCGTTTTGCCTTACTCGATCGTTTCAGGGCTGCTGAAAACCAAGTGTTGGTCACCACCGATGTGGCCGCACGTGGTATCGATATCCCAAACATGGAATATGTCATTAACTATGACCTTCCTGAAAATTCAGAAAATTACGTTCACCGCTGCGGTAGAACCGGTAGGGGCAATGCCTTAGGGCAAGCGCTTTCTTTTTGCAGTGAAGCAGAAGTTCCGTTGCTCGAGGATATTGAAGCCTACACCGGTGAAGAAGTATTGCGTTATGAAATTTCAGATGGCGAATACAAGGCCATTTTATTTGATGCCGAAGACCCCAATTACAATTGGCAAAAATTACTCGAAGAAAATGAAGACCCTGACTTTTGGCAAGATTAGAACAGAATTTCTATTTTAGTGTTTCTAAACCGAACGCTTAACTAAATCAGCTATCATGAAAAAAATTGCTTTGTTTTTACTCCTGACACTCGGACTAACCAGTGTTTCAATTGCCCAAACTAAAAAAATCCATGGCGTTAATTTTTATACCGAATTGAAATTGGGTGATGAAAATTTGGTGCTCAACGGCGCCGGTCTGAGAGAAAAATACTGGATGGATTTATATGTTGCAGCGCTATATTTGCCTAAAAAGTCCAACGAAGCGGGCAAAATTATTTACAACGACCAAGAAATGGCGATCCACATCAAAATCATTTCTAGTAGTGTAACCCGCGAGCGTTTTATTGAATCCGTAAACGAAGGTTTTGCAAACTCAACCCACGGAAAAGCCACCAAAGAAGAAATCAAAAAATTTGTTGGGTTCTTTAGTGAGCCAATTTCTGAGGGTGATAAAATCAATTTAGATTATATACCAGGTAAAGGTGTGCGCGTAACTAAAAACGGCACTGTTAAAGGCACTATCCCGGGCTTGGAATTTAAAAAAGCACTTTTTGCTATTTGGCTCGGAACCCCACCCGTTCAAGAAAGTCTTAAAAACGAAATGTTAGGAAAATCCTAATTCTAATTATTGAAAAAAGCCTCCAATTATGGGGGCTTTTTTATGTAACCAGCGTTACACAATGTTTGCTTCACTTCAACGAAATTTGTATTCGAAAAATGAAGAAATGATTTTTACATTTGCCAAGATTAATGTAGGATCAATTTAAACGCAGTCAAACAGCAGTTTTTAATTTTAATATTTAAACAAATGAAACTCTTTCATCAAATCACCCTCTTTTTATTCGGTATGCTAGTGATCACAAGTTCTTGTTCTACGAGTGCACAAACAGCCTACAAAAATGCACCCATTGCCCAACTCACCAAATTGAAAAATGACAAAAAAGCAATTGTGATTGATGTCAGAACACCTGCAGAATGGCAAGAAGGAGTCATTGAGGGCGCAACATTATTTATCGATTACAACGGTGGAAATTTTGAACAACAAATAGCAAAGTTAGATCCTTCAAAAACCTATATAGTTTATTGTAGAAGTGGCGGACGCAGTGCAAAAGCCAGCCAGCTAATGGCAGACAAAGGATTTAAAAACGTCATCAATATGGAAGGCGGCATTTCATCTTGGAGTGGCAAAGTGGTTAAAAAGCCATAAATATGCGAAAACATTTTTCTGGAATTCTATTGGCTACAGGCATTGGTCTTGTAGCCTTTTTTATTTCAAAGTTCACCCCTTCTTTTATCAATTCCTATCTACTTGCCTTGGTATTAGGGATGTTGTTAGCGCCTCAAATTGTAAACAAAACACAATTGAGTAGCGGTATCAATTGGTCGGGGGCAAAAATGCTAGAATGGTCGGTAATTTTACTAGCGTTTGGCATTGATTATCATGCAATTGCGCAGGTGGGCTTTCAAAGTTTTATTTCCATTGCTTTTGTCATTTTTGCTATATTATTCCTTACGATCAATTTATCAAAGTGGTTGTCTTGCCCCGCAAAATCGGGCTGGTTAATTGGTTTTGGAACAGCCATTTGTGGCTCATCGGCAATTGCAGCTTTAGCACCGAAAATTAAGGCCAAAGAAGAAGATGTGGCCATTTCATTGGCTACCGTAAATCTATTGGGTTCTTTAGGAATGCTGCTTTTGCCAATTCTTTTTCAATTTTACCCTTTGTTAGTAAATGAAATGGCATTTCTGATTGGCGCATCTTTACATTCTGTTGGTAACGTGGCCGGAGCCGGTTATGCAGTTTCTGAAGAGGTGGGTCAGTTGGCACTTGTTTATAAAATGGCAAGAGTAGCCCTGTTGTCACCGGCGCTTATTCTGATGTCTTGGTTAGATGCCAAAGGGCAGGGGCAGCGCAAAGTAGAATGGAAATTACCTTGGTATTTAATTGGTTTTTTACTGATATCTATGTCGGTCAGTATTTTTCCGTTGTCTGATGGAGTTATAGAATTTACAGAATTCAGCGGAAAGTTAGTTTTAACCATCGCAATGGCAGCAATAGGTTTAAAAGTACATTTCAAGCAACTTCTTATAGCGGGCAAAAGAGGCTTGCTTTTTGCGGTGCTTATTTTTCTGCTTCAAATCGGATTGCTTTTCTTGCTTAAATAACTGACCAAAGTTTGTTTCTAAAGTAACAAGAGTCACAAATCTTTTTTTATCAAGCACTTAGCTTTGTTCTACTAAATCAATCGTTATGAAAGTAGAACAAATTTACACCGGTTGTATCGCACACGCCGCATACTACCTTGAAAGCAACGGGGAAGCTGCCATATTTGACCCGTTAAGAGAAGTTCAGCCCTATATTGAAAAAGCAAAGGCTGACAACGCAACAATAAAATATGTCTTTGAAACGCATTTTCATGCGGATTTTGTTTCTGGGCACCTCGACCTCGCTCAGAAAACTGGAGCAACTATTGTCTATGGCCCTACAGCAAAACCTGGCTTTGAGGCGTTAGTTGCCACAGATTTACAAGAATTCAAAGTTGGAGCATATACTGTACGCGTTTTGCATACGCCTGGGCACACCATGGAAAGTACCACCTATATGCTCATTGACGAAAACGGAAAAGAACATGGTCTGATTACTGGTGATACGCTTTTCATTGGAGATGTCGGCCGTCCTGATTTGGCGCAACATGTCATTGCAGATCTAACTGAGCAAAAACTGGCTGCGCATTTATTTGATTCTTTGCGCAATAAAATCATGCCACTCAGTGATGATTTGATCGTTTACCCTAATCATGGTGCAGGTTCTGCTTGCGGTAAAAAGATGAGCAAAGAAACTACCGATACGTTGGGTAATCAGAAAAGAACCAATTACGCGTTAAGGCCAGACATGACCAAAGAAGAGTTTATTGATGAATTACTCACGGGTCTTACCACACCGCCAGCCTATTTTCCTAAAAATGTGCTGATGAATATTCAAGGGTATGATTCTTTGGATACCATTATGGATAGAGCAAACAGAGGTTTGTCACCTAGTTCTTTCGAATTAGTGGCCAATGAAACCGAAGCCTTGATTTTAGATACGCGCGCTCCAGAAGTTTTTGCGCAAGGGTTCATTCCTAATTCAATCAATATTGGCTTAGACGGCAACTTTGCGATGTGGGTAGGTGAAATGATCAGCGATATCAAACAAGAAATTTTGTTGGTGACTGAACCTGGCCGAGAAGAAGAAGCTATAATCCGCTTGTCTAGAGTAGGTTATGACCATACGGTTGGTTATTTAAAAGGTGGTTTTGCCGCATGGAAATCTGAAGGAAGAGAAGCCGATCAAGTAGAGCGAATCACTGCGGCCAAATTTGCTGCAAAATTCACTGAAAAAATCCCAACTTTTGATGTGCGCAAGCGCAGTGAGTTTGAAGCTGAGCATGTGGTCGATGTCGTGAATATTCCGCTGAATGAGATCAATCAGCATTTGGCAAAATTCCCTGCAGAGCAAGCTTTTATTTTGCATTGTGCCGGTGGTTACCGCAGTATGATAGCCGCATCTATTCTAAAAAGCCGTGGCATTCACAACTTCGTTGATGTGATCGGAGGAATGACAGAAATTGCCAAAACGAATGCTCCAAAAACAGCATATGTTTGTCCGAGTACACTGCTTTAATCCTTGAGATGATAAGAAAAAGAGAAGGCCAAAGCCTTCTCTTTTTGCTTTTATAGGGTTTGTAACAATGATTACATAAAATATCAGCACAACTGGGTACTTTTGATAAACTTGAAATTTCAAGAGTAAAAAAGTGCTTAACTTTATAAGTTCAATCTTTACGCTACTCTATTTAAGATAACAAAACCCAAAATAAAACATGAAAATAGAACAGATTTATACTGGCTGTTTGGCGCAAGGAGCCTACTATGTCATTAGTGAAAACGAAGCTTTTATCATTGATCCACTGCGTGAAACAGCGCCTTATCTAGAGCGTCTGAAGCAAGATGGCGTGACATTGAAGTATATCTTTGAAACGCATTTTCATGCCGATTTTGTTTCCGGGCATCTTGACCTCAGCAAGCAAACGGGTGCGCCAATTGTTTATGGTCCAACCGCCCAACCAGCATTTGAGGCAATCATCGCTGCTGACGAACAAATTTTTCAGATCGGAAAAGTTCAGATTAAAGCTTTGCATACACCAGGGCACACCATGGAAAGTACAACTTACCTTCTGATCAATGAAGCAGGTGAAAATGAAGCGATTTTCTCTGGTGATACGCTTTTCTTAGGAGATGTAGGACGTCCGGATCTTGCTCAGAAAGCTGCCGACATGACCCAAGAACAATTGGCGGGTTTACTCTATGACTCTCTCATGACTAAAATTATGCCTTTAGCCGATGATGTAACTGTTTATCCGGCGCATGGTGCAGGTTCAGCTTGCGGCAAAAACATGATGAAAGAAACCGTAGATACTTTGGGCAACCAAAAGAAAATGAACTACGCCTTAAATCAACCGAATAAAGAGGCATTTATTGCGGCCGTTACCGATGGTTTATTGCCTCCGCCAGCTTATTTCGGTTGCAACGTAGCCATGAATAAAAAAGGCTATGATAGTTTTGAAACCGTCAAAGCACGCGGACTCAAGCCCTTGAGTGTTGAAGCTTTTGAAACATTGGTAGAAGCAACCGGCGCAATTATACTAGATACGCGCTTAGCTGGTGATTTTTGCAAAGGATTCATCCCGCAATCGGTAAGCATTGGTGTCAAAGGTGATTTTGCACCATGGGTTGGCGCTTTAATTGGCGATGTCAAGCAACAAATTGTTTTAGTGACCGAGCCCGGAATGGAAGAAGAAGTCGTGACGCGTTTAAGCCGAGTTGGTTTTGATCAAGTATTGGGCTATCTCAATGGTGGCTTTGCTGCTTGGCAAAATGCAGGCAAAGAAATTGATACTGTGGATAGAATTACCGCAGACGAATTTGCACAACGCTTCGAAGCGGGTAAATCTGTCGTAATTGACGTGCGCAAAGAAACAGAGTACGAAGCTGAACACGTAGAAGATGCCTACAGCAAACCCTTGGCCTATATCAACGACTGGACCAAAGAAATTCAACCCGATCAACATTTCTTTATGCATTGTGCAGGAGGCTACCGCAGTATGATTGCCGCTTCCATATTGCAAGCAAGAGGTTACAGAAACTTTACAGAAGTTGAAGGCGGTTTTGGAGCCATTTCAAAAACGGCCATCCCAACCTCCGATTTTGTTTGCCAAAGTAAGGTGATGAAATAAATTTAATGCAAAAACGCCACCTCCTTTTTGGTTTATTATGGGGCTTGGTTTCAAGTTTGCAAGCGCAAATCTCCGATTCAAGTCTATATGCGGCATTTAAAAATGGCGTCACTAAAGTTCGAGTGCGCAGTTTTTTCAGTGAGACAACCAATGAAGGTGCGCTTTCAGATTATTATGCCTGGGCTATTGGCGGTGGGCTAAGCTATGAAACGCAAGCTTACCATCATTTTCAGTTGTGTTTAGGCGGTTTCTATGGTTTTCATTTGGCCTCTTCTGATTTAAGTAAGCCGGATCTACAAACGGGCGTACCTAATCGCTATGAAATAGGTTTGTTTGATCAAGTGCATCCTGGACAGTATCAGGACCTCAACCGTTTAGAAGAGCTTTACCTAAAATGGAACAATAACTACGGAAAAATTACCATTGGAAGGCAAGCCATAAATACACCGCTTATTAATTTGCAAGATGGTAGAATGAGCGGGACTTACGTGCAAGGCCTTTGGTTTGATGAAACTTTATTCTCAAAGCGTTTGCATCTTCAAGGAGGTTTGTTAAACGGAATTTTAGTTCGCGGGGCCAACGAGTGGCGGAGTGCGGCAAATTCGATCGGCATCAATGGACAAGGAGTTACTTTAGACGGATCGCCTTCAAATTACAAGGGAAATATTGCCTCGCCCTTTATTGGTGTGGCAGCACTCGATTTTTCATTAGGTAAAAAACTCACTTATCAAGCCTGGAACTATTGGCTACCCAATGTGCTCAACGTAACCTTGCAGCAACTCGATTTAAGTCATAAAATAAAGCGTGTTCTTTGGGTCAATAGTGGGCAATTGCTCAGAGAATGGGCTTTGGCAAATGGTGGCAACGCAGACCCTACAAAAGCCTATATAGATGCGGGCTCTAAAGCACTCGCATTTGGCTTGCGGAGTAAAATGCAATTTCAAAAATGGCATTATTCGATCAATTTCAATAGAATTACTGCTGAAGGTCGCTATGTGTTTCCAAGAGAGTGGGGCCGTGACCCATTTTTTACTTTCTTGCCACGAGAAAGAAACGAAGGATACGCGAATGTAACTGCTTGTGCGCTCAAACTAGAGTATATGTCAAGTAATAGCATGCTGAAAAAAAGTGGTTTTGGAATAGGTTATTACCGTATGCCAGATGTAAAAGATTTTGCCTTTAATAAATATGGAATTCCAAGTTATTTGCAAGCCAATCTTGATTTAAGATACAACTTAAACGATCTTTTGACGGGGCTCGAGGCACAGTTGCTATTGGTCTATAAATATGGTATAGGTGAAACTTACAGCAATCTAAAGTATGAGATCAACAAAGTCAATATGTTTCATACTAGTTTCGTTCTAAACTTTCATTTTTAATCTGCTCATTTCTTCAATCACTAAACCATGACATTCGAACTCCTATCTATCATTGGACTATTTGCAAGCGTACTTATTGGCATTTCTTTAGGCCTCATTGGTGGAGGAGGTTCCATTCTTACGGTGCCTGTTCTGGTTTATTTATTTAAAGTAGATCCTGTGTTGGCAACGGCCTATTCTTTATTTATTGTGGGGCTGAGCAGTTTAATTGGAGCTTACCCAAAATATAAACAGGGGCTCATCGATGTCAAAACAGCACTCGTATTTGGTATTCCGTCTATTCTTGCCGTTTTCTTAACCAGAAAAGTTTTGGTGCCGGCTATCCCTAAAGTGCTCTTTAGCGTGGGCAGTTTTGACATTACTAAGCCGCTAGCCATGATGATCTTGTTTGCCATCTTAATGGTTGCTGCATCCGTCTCGATGATCAGAGAAAAAAAAGGCGTTGTGCAAAATGAAGCAGAGGAAAGGGTTTTCAATTACCCAATGATTTTGCTAGAAGGTACCGTGGTAGGCACTTTAACTGGTTTAGTAGGAGCAGGGGGTGGGTTTCTGATCATTCCAGCCTTGGTAATGTTGTCTAAACTACCAATGAAACAAGCTGTGGGCACGAGTTTAGTTATTATTGCAGCGAAATCATTAATTGGTTTTACCGGCGATGTCATGCAAAATGCAGCACAAATCAATTGGAACTTACTTTGGGTCGTGACTTCACTGGCCGTAATAGGCATTTTTATCGGCAATCATCTCTCTAAAAAAATAGACGGAGCGGCCTTGAAAAAAGGTTTTGGTTGGTTCGTTTTGGTCATGGGGCTCTATATCATTGTCAAGGAATTGTTTTTTCCTGGAACGAGCACTCATTAACATTTCATAGCAGCAGTCATGGAAAAAAATAAGTTTTGCATCTCCGTCAAGAGACCCATTGGTTTGCTCTTGCTTTTGCTTTTTTTTACGCAGCAATTAAAAGCACAAAATAATGACTTCCCTTTTGAAGTAAAGTTAAAAGCAGACTCCATACAAGGCTTTGCAGGTTTGCATTCTTTTGCTTGGGGGCAGCGCGGAACAAAGGTAATTCTCATCGGAGGAAGGCCAGATGGCATGCATGCGCGCCAACCATTCAATGCCTTCCCGGCAAGTCAAAACAACCAGCAGATTCAACTCCTGGATTTAGTTACCAAACAACTCTGGACCCGATCTTTACAAGAATTGCCAACGGCTTTGCAAGAACAGCTGCAAAGTACCAATATGAATTTCTATCAAGACGATAACGCACTCATATTAACCGGCGGCTATGCTTTTAGCAACACTGCAAATGACCACATTACTTTTCCATACTTAACGCGAATCCATTTAGATGGTCTGATTGCTGCATTAACTTCGAATCAACCAATCAGTACATTTTTTGAACAAATTCAAGATGAGCGCTTCGCCGTAACTGGCGGAAACTTGGCGAAGATTGGGGCGCAGTATTATCTAGTTGGTGGACATCGTTTCGATGGGCGTTACAACCCGATGAGCATGCCTACTTTTGTTCAGGCTTATGTAGATGGACTCAAAAAATTTGAGTTGAGTGCCGTGACTGCGCCGTTGGCCGTAATTAATTATCAAACAGTAGCCGATCAAATAAATCTACACCGCCGCGACTACAATTTAGTGCCTCACATTTACCCTGATTCTAGTTTTGGCTACCTCATTTCATCGGGGGTTTTTCAGCTCAATGCCGATCTTCCATTTTTATATCCTGTTGAAATTCATCCAACTTCACATTTGGCTGTCAATGGTTTTAGCCAATATCTCAGTAATTACCACTCGGCCAAATTCAGTGCTTTCGATGCAAGTACTGCAACGATGCACCATCTCTTTCTAGGCGGGATCAGTCAATATTATTATCAAAATGGAACCATAGTCAATGACCCGAATGTGCCATTTGTCAAGACAATCAGCAGACTCAGCCAAGAACCCGATGGTACATATCATGAATATATCATGAATTCTGAGATGCCTGCTTTACTCGGGGCAAGTGCCGAATTTATTCCGAAATCAGACCTGCCGTATTATACTTCTGAAATCCTTGATTTAAATGCAATTACTGCAGATTCTCTGCTGATTGGTTATTTAGTTGGGGGGCTGAAAAGTACGGCACTCAACCCTTTTACAGCCAACAATACAGCCCAAACGAGTGCCAACGCTATATTCTATGAAGTGTGGCTGAAAAAAACAGAGACAAATGCCATTCCTGTTCAAAATCCGAGTACGCAAATAGAAGTGAGTATTTTTCCTAACCCCGCCACTGAAGAAATCCATCTAGACTTCGAGTTGGCGCAAAAAGCAAATGTGGAATTATTTGTTTTAGATCAAAATGGTAGACTCGTTCACGAAGTGTATTACGAGAAAGTGAAAAAAGCCAATAAAACCATTGACCTCAAAAGTTTGGGCTTAGCCGCCGGAAACTATACTTTGCAATTTATTCTAGACGATCAACACACACTTACAAAAAACATTCAAATTCAATGAAAGAATTCTGGGACGAACGCTATAAAGATACTGCCTTTGCGTATGGGCAAGAACCAAATGATTTTTTAAAAGAACAGCCAATTGGATCCGGACTAACGGTCCTTTGTTTGGCTGAAGGTGAGGGGCGCAATGGTGTTTATTTAGCAAAATTAGGAAACCACGTTACCTGTGTTGATTACTCTGCTGTTGGGCTTGAAAAAACTCAGGAACTCGCTGCTCAAAATGGAGTGGCCCTTTCGTGTATCTGCGCCGATCTTGCTGAAATGGATCTCGAGGCCAATGCTTGGGATTTAATTGTGGGTGTTTTTGCGCATTTCCCTTCAAATGTCAAAAAACATATTTGGCCACAAATTTCACAAGCCCTCAAACCCGGAGGTCGCTTGCTCATGGAGGTCTACGACCAAGAACAGTTGCGTTTTGGTACGGGCGGCCCAAAAGAAGCTGAATTATTATATAGCACAGAAGAATTGCACGAATTACTCGGAACCGATTTTACTTCGGTTCAGATTGATAAAGTTTATCGAGAAGTCAAGGAAGGCACGTATCATAACGGAGCCTCTGCTACCTTGCAAATTACGGCAATCAAGTAAAAAGCGCATAATCTTTATTAGTTTTGAAAAGATCTTACAAAACTATGAAACGCTGCGCGCTACTTTATCTTATTTTTTTCTCTATTTCGGTATTTTCACAAGATAACTGTGACTTCAATCCACAGTATAAGAAAGGAGGGCAGTACTTGTTCTCGACTTTTTATGAAGATCCTTATTTACAGAAACCGCGCGAGGGCGTTTGCCAAACCTTGCATTTGGATAAAATTTACGAGCGCCGCGTATTTGTCAAAGGAAGATTAGTAGAGGAAACAATTAACACGTTTGAAGGCAAGCCAAGGGTGCGTTCGCAATTTTCATTCTGGGATGGCGATAGCATTTTAGTTGTGCAAGACGTCTGGTGCGAAAGCGGTGAGAAGGAATCTCATTCGGTTTTTTATCAAGACCACACTGGCAGACGCTGCATGAAAGAAACCCAATATGGAACAGGAGGGAAGAAGCGTTTTGAACGCTCCATAGCCTGGATTCGTTATGCAGAGCTCAATGAGTCAGACAAGAGCCTGCATCCGTCACATATGGTTGATGAAGACGGATACACCTATTTAAATGTTCCATTTGGCACCGAAAAAATTTATGATTCATTTAGCGGTGCATTAGTTCAGGTTCGAACACATCAACTGATCAAAGATGGGAATTACGAACACCGTTCTTTACACGGCCCAACCATTGAATATTTTGAGAACGGAAAAGTAAAAGCAAAGGGAACTTACAAAAATGGCGCTCTTGATGGGCTTTTTGAAAAATTCTACCCCGATGGAAAGAAGTTGAGTTCGGGTACTTATCAAAATGGTATTGAAATTGGTACTTGGCAAACTTGGTATCCAAATGGCAAGCCTTCTTCGGTATATTTTTACGATATAGAAAGTGCGCATCCGTTTACCCCATGTAAAAAAGAATGGGCAGAAAACGGTCAGCTAACGCTCGAACAAGTTTTAGACGAAAGTGGCACAGGTTATTTGAAGGAGTGGTCGCCGCAAGGTATGCTCATCCATGATGTCAATATTTATTTACTTGATTTACATTCCGGCGTAGATACTTGGTGGTACCCGAACGGTCAACTGCATTGGCAACAAGATTTCAGAAAAGGTCAAGACACCACATTCATTCAGTTTTATCCTAATGGCGACCCTGAAAGGTTGCAGGTTAATCGGGAAAACAAACTGGGTAGCTATAAAGAAGTAAGGCATTGGTATGAAGGGAAAATTCCACAAAGTCAATTTTTACTACAAACACACCCCGATGGCTTTATGCTGCAAGAACAAGAAGAATTTTACCCAAGCGGTATTCGAAAGAGCTATCTGCAATATAAAAATCAAGAAAGTTCCAAAGAACTATATGCTGCAAATGGCACTAAAATTTTGTACCGACACACAGTGTTAGATTCTCTTGAGGGCCCGTATCAGTGTTTTGATTCTACTGGTAAGATTTTAATAGATTATCGCTATCACAAAGGATTGCGCAACGGTTGGTGTAGGGCCTACAATGCAAGCGGGAAACTTGAATTTGCACAATACTACAACCAAGGAAATCCGGTCAAAGACTCGGAGAACTTCGCTCGTAAGAGTAATTTTCAAGCATTAACTTCCGAGGAGAAAAAAGGGCTTCAATATCTGTTTTCGGCACAACAATATGATTCGATAATTTTTGAACCGGAGCATCTAATAAAGTGCCTTGAACTTGTTTATCGGGTTTATCCGGAGGTTTTGGGTTCGCTTCCCGTGGATTGGCAGCATTCACAACTTGATTTTTACCATGCTACTCGTTTGCATTTTCAAACTTATGGGCCTTGTACGGCCATTCATGTAAACAATAATCAATTGGGGGCTAAGTCCTTTTTGATATACCCAGATATGGAAATTGAACCTTTGCAGCATCAGTTTACCAACGTAGATTTGAAAGCGCCGGCTCTTCATTTCGACAAATTTGATTTATGGCAAGATTAATTTTTCTGTTCTTTTTTGCAGGTGTACTTCCAACTTTTGCGTTTGCCGATTTGCTACCGCAACAACTCAAACTCACCTTAAAGCAAATCAAGAGTCAGTCTAGTCAATATACTTTACTGGAATTGGAAATTCAAAATGTATCTGATCTTCATGGAAGCATTTTGGTGCCAGGGCATCCGCAATTGGGGATGGGGCTTTTTGTGGTGTACAGATACCATCAAACCGAAAACAATCAATTTCGCCTGGATTCAACTTTTTCACTGCTTCTCAAAGATTCAGCAAACGTAGATGAAAAATATATGCAGTTTTGGTCCTTGGCACCAGGAGAATCTTTTAAGCAATTACTTCGGATTGAGTCGATATCGACACCAAATGAATTCTTCATGGTTCAATATCAACCGCATGTTTGTAGAGAATGGTTTAAATACGCATTTCGATGGCACGATGAGGATGGAGAAAGTGTGGAGCCCATTTCTGAAGATGACCAACGCTTTGCGTATCAAGGGGCTTATTATTCCGACCTATTAGTAATAGATTCGGGCGTAATACAAGAACCCGTAAAGCCTGATTTTCATCGATATTCATCCCTTCAAAAAGCCATTTATACCGAACATTGGAGCAAAGTAAAAAGAAAGTTAAGACATCATTTGCCAAGTTTTTCCGCTACTAATTCAAATTACCCAATTCTCAATACACAACTGTATAGCCAGGCAGTTTTATCATCGTTGCCGACTTATTTTCATCAGTACCTTTTTGTTGAAACAAAAAGCGGGCTGTTTTATCTTTCCTTGGATTACCAAATGGGTAAAATCTTCAAAGGAAGGAGTTTTTTAGCAAAAATAGCGCACCTTTGTGGCGCACGTCGGGTGTTTTGGCGTACTTCTGCAGTCCATAAGAATCGGTTAAAAGAATTTAAATTGGTTCCGTTCAAAGTCAATGATTAATTGAAGAAATCTATTAATATCCTACCCCATGAAACTATTTTACTCCCTGATCCTACTTGCACTTCCATTAAAATTACTAGCACAAGAAAATCCAAAGGCCAAAGAAATTAACGAAGCTATTAAGTTGATGGATGCAGGTCAATTTTCGGATAGCCGAGTGAAACTTGAAGAAGTCTTAAACGAAGACCCTAATAATTATGATGCATGGTATGAATACGCCTATAGTTATTACTTACAAAAAGACTACAAGAAGTCTGAAGAAATCATGCGCAAGCAAACCGAACACCCGCAGGCTAGCGATCAGTTGTGGCAAATGATTGGCAATGCCATAGATTTTCAAGGAAATCCGGAAGGAGCAATTGCAGCCTATGCAGAAGGTCTTCAAAAATTTCCGAATAGCGGGCGTTTGTATGTAGAGACAGGAAATATTTATTTGATGCAGAAAAACATGCAAAAAGCCATAGAAACCTATGAAAAAGGCATCGAAATGGCTCCTGAGTTTTCTTCTAATTATTATCGTTTGGCAAAAATATACTGTGGCACCGAAAACGAACTTTGGGGGCTCATCTATGGTGAACTTTTCATGAATTTGGAAAGGAATACAAAAAGAACGCGCGAAATGAGTGTTTTACTTTATGAAACCTACCAAAAAGCCTTGGTCTTTGATAAAGGAAAAATTACGATCAGTTTTGCACAAGAAATGACACCATTTACGATGGCGTTTGAAATGCAAATTGGAAAAGCAGCTACCCAATATTTATTAGAAAATAAAAAAGTGGAGCTCAATGTACAAACCCTGCTTCAGATCAGACAAGCCTTTTTGAATAATTGGCAAGCAGATCCAACAACTGCTCCATACAAAGTAGTGTTGTTCGACTTCTGGCAGCAACTTGATGATGTAGGTTTTGTAGAACCTTATACCTATTGGTTATTCAATATGGCACCCGATAGTCAGTTTGAAAAATGGCATAAAAAGCATGAGGCTGATTTCACTTTTTTCACCAAATGGTATAACCCAAACCCGATTCAAATTACCTCAGAAAATTACTTTTCAAGACAAAATATTGGAAAAGGATCTCTTCATTAATAGAAGATTAATTTTCGCTCGAGTAAGGCGTACGCAAGCCGAAGGTTTGGTTTTCACTTGAGAATTGTAGGATAAAGCAAGTAGATGGATAGCTAATGAGCAGTTCATTTTGCCCTTTTTCGATTTCCAAATAAACTTCATTACCCAGGAGGTCAAAACCTTTCATTTCATCAACATCCGTTGTGAAAAGCCGCACTGAACGATTTGTATTCCATTGATATTGGATTTTGTCAAGCTCTAAAATTGAAGCGTTTGGGTTATTGACATCGATCAAAAGCGTATCGGTATCACAGAGCCCTGTGGCCACCAGCATGACCTGATAAGTGCTGAGGTTGTAATCGAAGCCAACATTTTGCCCCACTCCTATGGTTAGGTCCGGAAAATACCAAGTAAAAGTTGCACTTTGATTGGCGTTTGCCGAAAAGCTGAATAAACTAGCGCCCGGAATGCCGCTGAAGCTGGCACTTACCTGCAATTGTTCAGTCGGGAGCACCAAGGCCCATGTGCCCAAACTATCCAAGACCACACTGCTGCCAACTTGTTGTAAAATCAGTGCTGTTGCCGCGTCAATTCCTGGATTATAATTGTTGTTTGTACAAGATTTTTGAAAGAATGAACTGTAAAAGACACAAGCCGCTAAATAGGTGCCTTCAAGGCTAGGGTGAGAGCCGTCTTGTTGGTATAAGTTGATGTTTGGGAAATGGTCTCGGACATATTTCCACGCAACGCCAACCGGGGATACGGCGGCTGAGGCTGAGTCGGCGATACGCAAGTAGGCAGCCCTGAGGCGTTCATTCATTTTCTCAAAAGTGTTGATGGAGTCCCATTGAGGGTCGCCAACCTGGCGCCCCCAGGTCATGTAGAATACAACTTGGCTGCAGGGCTGAATACTATTGGCGCTGTCGGCAAGTTGCAAGGCATAGGGCAAGGTTTGACTATTGACTTGATCATATGGGAAACTTGGTTCTTGACTCTGGCCTTGTAAAACAACATAGTTCCAATGATCTGCATGCATTTTTTGGTAGTTGATAGCGTTTGCGGCTTGCATTTGGAAGGTGGCTCCGCCGGGCGTATGGCTGTCAAATAGCAATATATCACCTTGTGCTGCCGCTACCTGACTCACCATTTCGGGTAAATTATTGACGGCTGTATAGCTATTTCCAATAAAGAGCGCGCGCAGGGTGTCTTGGCAATGTGCAAGGGAAGGAAAGCAAAAGAGCAAAAGGCAGCTGAGTAAAAATCGCATCATTCTGAAATTGTGATTAAGGGACTCTGGAGGCGAATGTCTTTAGATGAAGCGCCTATTTGTAAATAAAACTGCGTAGGATGAGCTGAGGTGTTGGGCCCAGTAGGGATTTCAAGTGCTGAAATCGGGATTTGATAGTCTACAAATAATCGGGTTTCACCTTTTTTAAGAAACTCTTTTTGAGTTCGGATGAGGTATTGAACCGGTAAGGTTTCGTTGCTTAAAATAGGCTTGATATAAAACTGAATGGCTTCGGCACCATCGTAAAGACCAGTATTTTCAATAAAATAGCTCAGGTGAAGTGTATCTTGAAGCGTGTAGGTTTGTTGTTTGAGTTCTCGCAAATTATAGGCAAATGAAGTATAGCTCAAGCCAAAGCCAAAAGGGTAGAGGGGTTCTCCTGAACCATTTACGTAGTCGTCTCCGCGGCCAGTGGGTTCGTGCCAATAAGTTAATGGAAGTTGTCCTTCGTGCTGTGGAATGCTAAAAGGTAATTTGCCGCTTGGGCTCGTTTTACCCAAAAGTACATTGGCCAGCGCAGTGCCCCCTGCCTCTCCGGGGTACCACCCATACATAATTGCACTTGTAGCATTTTGCCACTCTTTCATGCAAACTGCGCTGCCTCCATTGATCACAACAATAACTGGTAATCCGCAGGTATTGAGTTCTTTAATGAGTGCTATTTGATCGGGCGCTAAATTCAATGAGGAGCGGTCTTGAAATTCGCCTTCAGGATAGTCTATCACAAAAACGGCAACATTAGCTTTCGCAATTGCTTTTTCGAGTTGTATGAAATATTTTTCTTGATGCTCAGCTTCATTTAAATAGAACAATCGGATGCGACCATTTGCCTTTGGTTCTCTGAACTCAATTTTGAAATGAATTGCTTTGCCTTTTTGAAGTTGCAACTTCACGGTATTCGAATGATAACTTTCTTTTTGCCATTGGTTGATCACGCAGGTGTCATTGATAAATAACCTGTAGCCGTCATTTCCTTCTAGGCCTAAAGTAATGGTGGTGTCTTGTTTGGGCAGCAAGGTAGATACCCAGCGTGCTGAATAAAAACTATTTCCGGTCAGTGCATCGGGGCCATAGAGCGTCCAGTGGTGATTAATGTTGTTTTCTGTTCTTGAAACAAGCGGGCTACCTTCTAAGTTTGGGTTATTAAAATAAGTAGCTTGAAAGCTGGTGGCTTCAAAAAATGGATGGTTAAGCCAGAGCGTTTGTTTGGGTTCTGCCCAAGGCTGGATCGGAATAGGGAGGTAAGTAACTTGATCTGTACCAAAAGCTGCTGTCAAGCCATCTAAAAAGCTTTGCGTCTGAAATCCTTTGCCGCTATAACCACCCAGTTTAGTGTGTTTAGCAGCCTCACCTAGCAGTAAAATATTTGTTTTTTTGGAAAGAGGTAAGATGGCATTGTGGTTTTGCAAAGTATCGTTTTTCAGCAGAACAAAAGAAGCTTCAGCACATTGCGCCGCAAGATCCCAACCTTGTTGTAGCAGCACTTGTATTTCTTTTTGGCTTGGGGTTTTTAAATACGGGTTTTCGAACAAGCCCAATTCAAACTTGACGCGCAACACTCTTGCTACTGCGCTGTCTAGTTGATTTTTTTTGAGTTGCTCAGAGAAATAGCCGGCTTCAAATAAAGAAAAGTGCTGACAATCAGTCTGGAAAATGACATCGAGCCCTCCGTTGAGTGCATGTTGGCCGCTGTTGGCATAAGTTGCTGCGGTTTGATGCAGGACCAACTCACCACCTACCGCATTGGCGTCTGAAATCACAAAACCCTTAAAGCCCCAATCTGCCTTAAGTGTTTGTTGTAGTAACCATTCGGAACTAGAACAAGCACTGCCGTTTAAGGAGTTATAGGCGCTCATAACAGATCTTGCTTTCCCTTCAGAAAAAGCGCTCAGAAAAGGCCTGAAATGACTCATGTAGAGCGCTCTTGAACTGAGTCCGATGGGGTAGGAGTCTCGGCCGCCGTCGCCTACATTGACAATAAAATGTTTGGGGGTGCAGACCACTCCAGCTCTTTCGAGCGGGCGAATAAAAGCCAAGCCCATTTGTGTGGCTAAATACGGATCTTCTCCAAAAGTTTCTTCGGTACGGCCCCAGCGCACATCGGTGGCCAAGTTTAAAACGGGGCTTAATACTTGTCGAATGCCGATGAGTCTAGCTTCTTTGGCAATTTGTATGGCGGCTAACTCCATCAATTTGGGGTCAAAGGTGGCGGCTATGGCAATTGCTTGTGGCAAGCTAGTGGCTTCAGCTCTTACTAAGCCATGGAGTCCTTCGTCAAAAAAGATAAGCGGAATGCCCAAACGCGTGTGCTCTACAAAATAGCGCTGTATGCTATTTGCTTTGGCAATCAATTCTAGATTTCCTTGACCCTGGCTATAATTTAATAATTGCTTCGTGGGGTCTTGCTGCCCATTGGCAAATAGCTGTATACCAAAAATGCCGTCTGGGAAACGGCATTTTGAGGTGTCAAAATCTGAAGGGACCATGAAAAGTTGCCAAGCTTTTTCGGCTGGCGTCATGCGGCTAAGTAGGTCTTGAACTCTTGCTTCTATTGGCAGCTTTGGGTCTTTGTAGCTTTGTGCTAATAGACTTGAACCAATAAAAAGAAATAAGACCAGCTGCTTCATGGTCTACGAAGTTACGGATTCTTAGAGTCCGTTGGCTGCCATTCTTAACTTTAGGTCTAGATAGCTTTGCTCATAGGCCTCGCGTACTTTTTTGTCGCGGTTAGAGATGTCCATTCTACCTAAAGTTTGCAAGATTGCATCGGCTTCTGTGGTATTGCGCAATACAAAATAGGTTTCCAATAGGTTGAAATAAATAGCCACCGTAACATCTTTGTCGATGCGTGCTTTTTTGTTCTCGATGTCTGATTCTTCGAGTGCTTTTTTCCAGATCGTAACTGCTTCGTTGAGCTTAGCTTTAGCTTGTGTTTCATTGGTTGTTAGCATCTTGAAGCCAAGTTGAGCAGCGTTAAACGCATCTTGGATGTCGTTATGCGATTCATTTTTAGACTTCACATAATTCAATTCAAAAGTCTTTTCTGTTTTTTCAAAACCAATGCGGTCATTGACCATATGGTTGATCACTTTTAGGTTTTCTTGCAAACATTTGTCTTCCATTAATTTAATAGCTGCACTGGCATCTAAAGAAGGAGACGTTTTTGAGGCTGCTCCTTTGTAAGTTTTGAATTCGGTGAATTCGGCAGGCGCAGCCGCATAGATTTCTTGGTTTGCCGCATTTGTAACGCGGAAACTCATCGGATGGCGATACGTGAATTCAAGATGATAGTAGTTGACATTGTTGGTTGATTTAACATTATTAACAATAGTCACTTCTGATTTTTGCTCGGTTACAATTTTGGCAGGTGTAGCTTCAAAACCTTGTAGCGTTACCACATAGTTGAGTGCATTTGCGTTTCCTTTGTCGATGCCGTCAATAAAGAGGTAAGTTGAAGCCAATGAAGTGTAGTCATATGAAGTTTTGAGAACCGGAGCGCTTACGGTGCGGCGATAAGGTTGCGCAACGTAGTCTTTTACGGGGTGGTTATTTTCGTTTAAAACTTGTTTTTCTAAGATTTTAGAGGCGGTAGATTTTGCATTCCAGGCTTCCATTTCTTTGGCATATTTGTCGTCTGCTGCTTTCAAGCGATTGGGATATTCTGCCATGTCGCGTTGGTAATCTGCTTCTGCTTGCGCTTTATCAGCTTCAAATTGAGCCAATAATTTTTGATTTTCCACTTCGTAAGCAGCGGTTACAAAAGACTGATAAAAAGCAGGTTTAGGTTGAACAGGGTTACTCGGAAGTTTGACGTAAGAGTAGGTGATGTTTTCGCCTTTTACAGACTGAGCAAAAGATTGAAAAGAACTGAAAGCGAGGGCAATAGCCACAAATAAGGTAGATTTTTTCACGAAATGTTTATTAATTACATGCAAAGGAACGAATAAATAGGGTTGATAGTTGCTTTGACTTGAGCATTTTTCTAGTGATATTTTAATATAAAATTGTAAATTGCAGGCTTTAAAATTTATTTATGCATTTTACATACAAATTTGCATGCGTGTCAGCTCTATTTGCACTTAGCTCTTGCACTGCAATATTCATCCCTAAGGATCAAGATGTTACGTTTTACACGAATTCAGATTCTACAAAAATTTCAAATAAAACAGTTGAGTTTGGTACGGGTAAAACCATTGAAGCCAACGTAACAAGATCTGGCTTCCAAGAAATTGTAGTCCAGACCCCCGGGTACAAAGATGAGCACGTATTGCTTATCCCTGAGCGTCGAGATCCTATTTTTTACTTTTTAGGTGTTCTTGATTTACCATTGATCGTTTCTGGTTATGGTTCGATGTTGTTAAATGCAAATAACACATTGCTTTACCCGAAAGAAATTTCTGTAAGTAATCAAATATTTTTTGACAAACGAGATGCCTCTCAACGTTACGTGAACATAGAAGCGGTTACCGTTGACATCAAAAACTATGAAGAAGACATACAAGTGTATCATGTCAATAACGCACCTGAAATTGAAACTAAACTTTTAGAAGAAAAGGAGTTGCGTTATAAAAACGCCATGGAGGCAAAGCAAAGAGAAGAGGAACGCTTGGCTAATATGTCTAAGAAGAAACGCAAAACAACTGCAAAAGCCTCTACCCTAGGACTAGAAAAAGAAAGAAAACGTCTTTTTGCTGAAAATACTGTATTTACAGATGATCTTTCTAAAATTCTTTACGAATCTGGTTATATAGATACGGTGAATCGCATATTTCAAGATAACAACAACACCATTTACTTGAAGGCGAAAATCGAAAAGATCGATGAATATGTTATCTATGAAGGGCAAAGTAGCTTCAGAAAATTAGGGCTCGATATCACCTGGATTACTTACAACCACTTCGACGAAGCAATTGATTCCCTTTCTAACTATAGTTTTTCAGACCCATTCGTGACTTCTTGGTCTCAAGAACCTGCCTATGTAGACATGATCAACGACGTTATTACTCAGAGTTATTTTGAACTCAAGCAGTCTGCATCTTTTCAAGAACGGCTAAAAATTCAAACAGATTTTGCAATTCGAGAAGCACAACTCACCATTTTAAAACCAAAAAATACGGTCAAAGAATTGTCAGATGCTGCACTGGCTTCTGTCATTATCAAGCGCACTGACGGCGGGCACGGTTCAGGTTTTGCCATTTCTCAAGATGGATATCTCATTACTAATTACCATGTAATTGCAGGTAAAACACAAGAACAGCCTTCAGCTTTCAAAGTCATTTTAGCAAATGGTATCCAACTCGATGGCAAAATTGTTCGCTTCAACAAAGCCCGTGACTTAGCCTTGATCAAAGTAGAATACAATTTTGAAAAAGCTTTCTTGGTTTCTGATGTGAAGTCTTTCAAGAATTTATCTGAAGTATACACGATTGGCGCGCCAAAATCGGTGGAACTTGGCCAGTCAGTGAGTTTGGGTCTCATTTCTAATGAACGTGTGACAAATAACAATAATGTACTTCAGGTCAATATCAATATCAATGGTGGTAACAGTGGAGGTCCACTGTTTGAAAAGAATGGAACACTTCAAGGTGTGATTCAATCCAAATTAGTAGGGAAAGATACTGAAGGAGTTGGTTTTGCCATTCCGTCTTACCTCATTCAAAGTTACCTCAATATCAATTATTCAAAATAGATTTATGTCACTTCTCAATAAAACATTTCAATTGCTGATTGCCTTGGGTTTAACTCAATTTGCAAGTGCTCAGAGTTTTACTCTTGAAGGTTCATCTATGCTAGCCCCGTCTGGTTTTGGTGGTCTTGCCGGAGTTGGTAAGGGTGCCTCTATTGGTTTTCAGTCAGCAGTAACTTACAATGTAAGGCTTCGTGTCAATTATGAAATTCAGTTCTTCAAAGGAAATACAAATACTATAACTACCTTTGGAACCTATAACAATTGGCCTGTTCAAGATGTTACTTACCCTATAACAAATAGCTTGCAAAAAATGCGCTATTCCGAATTCTCTGTCGGCTATGATTATTTCTTGTTTCGTGCCCATCCAAACATGTATATAGGGCCAGATATTTTTATTGGTAAAACTACTGGAAACACTAGACGTGTGGATACCTACTACGGAACCTATGATGATGTTCAATATGGCTTTTTTGCGGGTTTAAAAATACATTATGGTATAGAGAAGAAAATTAAAAAAATTACTCTTTTTGGCGAATACGGAGCTGGATTCAATGTGCATAGCCCTTATTTAACTTTCGTTGAACCGAAATTCCTCAATTACGGCCTCAACCATCAGATTGGTTTAGGATTCCGTTTCTAAATTCTATTATCGTAATTCTTACATCAAAGCGCTCTTCAGAGCGCTTTTTTTGTTCTTGTCGAACCAAATCCATTTCCTTTTGTTTAACAAATAAAACTAAAGATGAAACAAAATGGTTTTCAGGTCCAGCAAGAAACAATCGATATCCTTATCGATGAAATGGGCGATGAGCATGTGAGTACTTCCGTAGAAACCCCACTCAGGGCCGATGCTTTTGCGCTTTCTGATGCTGATAAAATCGAGCAAATTGCCGAACATTTTGGAGCCATCATGGATATTTTAGGGCTTGATCGTTCTGATGACAGCCTTAGTGGCACACCTAAGCGCGTAGCCAAAATGTATGTGAAAGAAATTTTTAGTGGGCTCAATCCAGCTAATTTCCCTGATATCAAACTCTTTGAAAACAAATATCAGTACAACCAAATGCTGGTTGAAAAGAATATTTTGTTCTATTCAAATTGCGAGCACCATTTTGTCCCGATTATCGGCAAAGCACACGTTGCCTATATATCATCAGGAAAGGTAATTGGCCTTTCAAAAATCAACCGCATTGTGCAGCATTTTGCCAAGCGTCCGCAGGTTCAGGAGCGCCTAACAATGCAAATTACCAATGCCTTGAAGCAAGTTCTAGAAACCGAAGATGTAGCCGTTGTAATTGATGCTACCCATTTGTGTGTTTCTTCAAGAGGGGTAAAGGATGTCAATAGCAGCACCGTAACGGCACATTATTGTGGTAAATTCGAAGAAGAACAAACCAAAAACGAATTTTTGAAGTATTTGGAGTTGTAGGTTTACAACATTATTTTTTATGAATGAATAAGTTACTTTATCTTTGGTCAAAACACCAAGATGAAAATTAATTTACTCTTCACCTTCCTTTTTTGTCAGGTTGCCCTTTTTGCGCAATGGACCAACCAAACTGCAGTCAACACAGAAGTTGCGGTTTCTGAATCCAGTGATATGAAATCATTAGGAACCGTCTCAGGTAAAACAGTGGTTGTGTTCTGGAAAGCATTATCTGCACCAACCAACTACGAATTGCGCATGCAAGTACTAAGTTCTGCAGGTCAGAAACTTCTTGGCCCCGATGGTGTTTTGGTCAGCAATAATATGTCCATGAGTACCTCCACGGCAATCATGAAAATTGCGGTTGATGTCAATGAAAATGTATACATCGGTGCAACCGGAACCAATGGCGGTATTGGCTATGCATTTAAGTTAAACATCAACGGCGTGCATCAATGGGGAACCAACGGAATCAATCTTGGTGGGGGCTATGTAGTAACAATTTTACCATTGTCAACCGGTGAAGCAGTTATCGCTTGGAATGCAAGTAGCCAAACTTTAATGCAGAAATTTTCAGCTTCTGGTATGCCGATTTGGTCTAGCAATCAGCAAGTTACAAATGGCGCTACTTCCAATAAATCGCCCGCAGATCTTTTTGAACTCAGCAACAATGAGTACTTATTGATTTTCCACGTCTATTCCTTTGGCATTAGCTCTACTCTATGGGCGCAAAAATACTCTTCAGCGGGTCTGCCCATTTGGGCCAATGCCATACAATTAGCCAACAAAACTACAGCGTGGAATACCTTATATAGCTCTGCCCAAGATGGCAATGTTGTTTACTATGGCTTCAAAGCTGCCACAAGTACACATTTTGATTCTTTCTTGCAACGCATCAACCCTGATGGCACCTTGCCTTGGGGCATTAACGGAAAGGATTTCGATACTGGAATTTTAAACAATGAAATGGAGACTAAAATTGCCTTTAGCCCAGGGTCATCCTATGTTTGGTCAGTCTGTAATTATGCAAATGGTTCACAAGGCGCTTTTGGTGTCTACATCCAAAAATTTGACAAACTAACGGGTGCAAGAATGTTTTCTGATACTGCAAAAATGGTTTATCCGATTGGTTCTTCTCGCGTTTCAGCAGGTGATTTACTCCTTCATAATGACCAACCCATCTTTTTAATGAAAGACGGTTTTGATAATGGCGCAACACCAACCACTCTAAATGCTTGTTATCTGAATGCACAAGGTAATTTTGTTTGGTCTACTCAGTTTGTGCCTATGGCTACTTATTCGGCCAGCAAGTCAAGAATTCAGTTTTCAAAAGGTGCTGGAGCAAATGTAGTAGCATCATTTGTAGAGACGAAAGCAAATGGCTTGGCCAAAATTTATGCGCACAGCGTACCGTTGCAAACCAATAATGGCTCCACATATACCACCTCTGCTTGTGGTAGCTATACATGGATCAATAACGTGACCTATACATCGAGTACAAATACACCACAAGTAGTTTTAACAAATGTAAATGGCGGTGACTCTACGGTAACCCTCAACCTTACAATTGTCCCAACAATCAATGATACTTTAGTTGTATCCACTTGTGGTTCATATACTTGGAATGGCCAAACCTACACTTCTAGCGGAATCTATCAGGGGGCAACAGTCAATTGTCATACAAATTATTTAAACTTACAATTGCTCTCTAATAGTAACGATACGCTTGTTGTGAATTCTTGTGGTTCTTATACTTGGAATGGCCAGACCTACACAGATTCTGGTATTTATCAAGGGCCTACATCCAATTGCGTTACAACTTATCTTGAATTGAACATCACGCCACCTCAAACAGATACCACTTATGCAAGTAGCTGTGGATCTTATCTGTGGAATGGAAATAGTTATAATACGACGGGTGTGTATCAAGGAGCGACAACAAATTGTGTCACTTCCTATTTAAATCTGACCATCAATCTAATGACAACAGATACTACGTATGCAAGCAGCTGTGATTCCTATGTTTGGAATGGTCAAACCTACAGTAGCACAGGTATTTATGAAGGCCCAATACAAAACTGTCAAATGGCAATTTTGAACTTAAATATCGACCCATTAGAGGTAGTAATCAGTGTTGCAGGCATGACACTTACAGCTACTTCCACAGCACCTAATTTTCAATGGATCAACTGCGAAAATGATACACCAATTGCTGGAGCAACCTCAGCAAACTTTACACCAGCAGATCCTGGTAACTATGCGGTTGTGGTAAGTCAGGGCACTTGTTCGGATACAAGCACCTGTGTTACAGCGTCAGATGCAGCGGTCTTAAATTTGTACACTTCAACTCTTACCATTTCTCCGAATCCGAGCAAGGGCATTTTTGAACTCAGTGCTACCGAAACCATAAACGATTCTTTTTATGTTTATGACCCACAGGGTAGGGTAATTCTCGAAGGAAAAATTTCTGGAGCCATAACTCATATTGATTTAAGTACTTATAGCAATGGTATCTATGTACTTAAGTTGGATGCGGCTGCTTCAGTTTATCGTTTGGTGAAGGAGTAAAGGCTTGGCTCAAACATCTTTAATTTGATTCGGGTGCAACCTTAGGAATTTGTCTTTCGTCAGCAGAGGGTTCTATTAAATCCTATGTTTTGAAAACTACTTTATTTTTTTTCCTCTCCTTGTTTTTGACCACAAGTTCAGTTCTTGCGCAGGTTAACGCCATTAATTTGCAATACAATTCGATTCCAGGAATTGGCTGCCATTCGAATATGTCGGTTTGTACGACAACAGGTGCGTTGCCAGAATCGGGTGCCCACATACTGGTTGATTGGATGGATGGTACCCAAGATTCAATGTTAGTTTTTTCAGCACCCAACACTACAAATTGTTACATTTTTGAACACGATTATAGCCAAGCGGGCATTTACAACGCTTTAGTAAGCGTAACAAGCAATACTGCAGGTGGACAACTTGCCGGTAGTTCTACAATAGAGTGGGTGATTACCAATACGAGTGCTTGTGGGTACTTCAATATTTTTTCTGTATTGAGTTCTAGCGGTAGTTTTTTAGCGAATGTGCCTTACGACATCACCGATAATACCGGTGCGCACACCACCATTTATCCGCACGATTCTTTTGGAAACCCCTTCTACACCGAAATCGACATCAATCAGGCACCATTTACCGTTGGCATCAGCGCAGACTGGTTGCAAATTCATAGTTATACCCAAACCTCGCCTGATTTTGTCATCTCTTCTTTTGACGCAAGCGGAATGGCCTTGGGTGTCCCGATGAATATGACGCTCGATTGTTTAGGAGCAGGAATTGTTCCGGATTTAGAACTTAGGTCTAGTGCTGCTTTTCAATTTTTGGCACCTTTGCAAACCGGAAATGTAAGTGTTCAAGTATGCAATGTTTCTTGCGGAAATATAGCCAATAGCGTCATCCAAATTGCTATTCCAGCGGGTGTAATTCCGAATTTAACAAACCTTCCAGGTGTTACCTTTAGCAACGATACCGTTACCATATTAGCGCCATATTTATCCGATTGTAATTCTTTTACTTTTACTTGCAGCTTTGCGGGTAATACACCTGCCGGAACCATTTTCAATTTTTCGGCAAAGGTTTTGGCACAAGGAGAGTTAAATATGCAGTTCAATCAATCCAACTTTAATGCTACGGTTTTAAATTCATATGACCCGAACGATAAGCAGTGTCACCAGCCAACCTTACTTATGCCGTTTGAACAAGAAACGCTTGAATATACCGTGCGTTTTCAGAATGACGGAAATTATCCGGCTTTAAATGTTGTGGTTCGCGATACCATTGCTCCTCAATTTAATCTAGCCACATTTAGATTCATCGATTCAAAACATCCATTGAGTTATACGGTAGACCAGAATACCCGTGAAGTAGTATTTCGCTTCAGTGGCATTCAATTACAGCCATCCGCTACAAATTTAGACGCAAGTCAAGGCTATCTAACTTATTCATTAAAGGAGAACACGAATTTGCCAATGAATTCAATAATCGAAAACACAGCCTACATTTATTTTGATTTCAATCCGGCCATTATTACAAATACCACATATAACATCAATGGTTTTCTAGGAACAGAAACCTTTGCTAAAGAACAAGTGAGTGTTTATCCAAATCCAACCGCAGGCGCAATTGCTTTTAAAATCCTTGCTATTGCAGACGCTCAAACCATCGAAATTTCGGACCTAAGTGGCCGCATTTGTAAGCGCTTGCCTTATACCGATTACCTCGAACTTGATCTAGAATCAGGTCAATACCTGGTCAGTGTAAAATCGGCAAATGCAGTGTTGCTTCAGCAGAAACTTGTAGTTTTATAGTTCACCATGACCGAATTACAACAACTCATCGAAAACCTCGGGCTGCAAGCGCATCCAGAAGGTGGTTTTTACAAAGAAACCTACCGCTCTGCGCAAACGTTAGAGTGGGAAGATAGACATTTACTAACCTCTATTTATTTTCTTCTAACAGCAGAAAACGTTTCCAAATTTCACCGCATCAAAAGCGACGAACTCTGGTATTTTCATGCAGGCAGCCCTCTGATTGTCCACACCCTCTCAGAAAATGGCCACGAACAACATCTGCTGGGCCTGGACCTCAACAAAGGTCAACAACCCTTCCTCTGGATCCCGAAAGACACTATTTTCGGCAGCTCAATTCTTGACAACGAAGGCTACAGCCTCGTATCCTGCGCCGTCGCACCAGGTTTTGATTTTAGGGATTTTGAGTTGTTTGATCGCAGTTTCTTACTTGAAAAATTCCCTGCTCACAGGGAGATCATAGAGCAATTGAGTTGAAATAGCAAACATAAAAAAAGCCCTCTTTCGGAGGGCTTTTTTGTTGTGGAGTCGGAGGGGTTCGAACCCTCGTCCAAACGACGAGTTTTCAAGCTTTCTACATGCTTAGTTCGTTGGTTGGTTTTCGATATGCGGCCGGACAAGAACACCCAACGCGCATACTTAGGTTTTTAAATTTCATGTTACGGTAAAACCATCGGCAACACTAACCCTATGGGATGAACTCCTAATCGACGAACCGAAAGGGTGGCAATTCGTCAGGAGTACTTGTCTGGCCTACTGTACTTCAGCTAGATTAAGCCAATTAACATTCCGTTAATTAAGCAGCAAGTGCGTATGACGTGTTGTCAATTATAGTTCGTAGCATTTGATTAAAGAGGAACACTACAAGCCTCTGCATGCTGACACTTGACTACCGCTATCGCTGTCAAATCCAATGTCGACCCCAAAGAACGTAGGTACAAAGTTACGAAGAAAGCGCTGGTTTTGCTATTGTAAGCAAAAAACTTGTGGAGTATTGAGGGTGTTTTTACCGATGCTCGCCGAAAATTTACCATTCTTGAGTTGCGCTTTATTAGAAGCATCCAAAGCTTTGACTTTGCTGAATGTTTGTTTCGGAAATGCTTTTAGTAAGTCGAATTCCACCATTTTACTTGAAATGGAACCTGGAATCCAAATGGCATAGGTGTAAGTTGCTACTTTGGTGAAAACCCATGTGCCGTAATCTCCATTTTTAATTTCATAGGGTGCAACAGGCTTTGAGTTGTATATTGCTTCTTGGTTGATTTTCATCCAGGTGCCTATTTCTTCTAGACGTTGGTAGGCTGTGGTGTCCCAGCGACCTTGCGCATCGGGTGCAATATTGAGTAAGAAATTGCCTCCTCTTGAAACCACTAAACAAAGATTTTTCAAAAGAGTTGCAGTGCTTTTATATTGGTCATTCGGGACATAACTCCAGCTATTGGCCATGGTCATGCAGGTTTCCCAAGGATAGGGCAGAGGCTCGCTTGGAATGCTTTGTTCGGGCGTGAGGTAATTTTGGTTCGGACCCTCTACCGCTCGGTCTACAACAATTAGCCCAGGTTGTAATTTTCTTGCTTTGGCAGCGAGTTCATCCATTCTGATGTTTTGATCTACGGGTTTGTAGCCCCATTTAGGCGAGGTTTCAGTGTAGGGTTGCACCCAGCCTCCGTCTAGCCATAAAATATCGACCTTTCCATAGTTTTGCATGAGCTCCATGATTTGGTTGTGGGTGAAGCTGACAAAGCTCTCCCACTTGGCTGGTTTCTTTAAGAGGTCATAGTTTGGGTTGCGGTCATAGGGCGGGAATTTGGGGTCCCAGTAGTCGGGGTGGTGCCAGTCGGGTTTCGAGAAATAGGCGCCAACCCAAAGCCCTTGGTCACTGAACGCGTCAAAAATAGGTTTGACAAGATCGGGGTGTGCACTTTTGCTATTTGGGCAGCTTGGGTCAGCAACGGAGTAGTTGCTAAATTCTGAATCAAACATGCAAAAACCGTCGTGGTGTTTGGTGGTAAACACCATGTATTTCATGCCGGCATTTTTGGCGGCTTTGGCCCAAAGGGTGGGGTCAAACTGAGTAGGGTTGAAGGTTTTTTGAAGGTTTTCATAATGGCTCACATAGTCATAATACGAACCAGAGTATGGCCCGCGGCGTGTGCACCAATCTTCGTCTTCGGGGCAAATACTCCAGCTTTCTACTACACCCCATTGGCTATAAGCGCCCCAGTGCATCAAGAGCCCAAATTTGTAATCTTGCCAAGTGGCTAATTTGTTCAGGACTAAGCTATCGGTTGGTGGGAAGTAGGTTTGTTCGTGGTGTTGTGCGCTGACAAGCTTTGGAAGCAAACTGCCTAAAAGTAGAAGGAGCTGTAATTTATTTTTCATGGCCATAAACTTCAATTTCATCAATAAACAACCAACCCAAGCCATCTACTCCGCGCCATTTTGGAAGTTTCCCAGGGTTGCCAATCGTAATTTCAAGTGTTTCAATAGGGCTTTTTGGAAATTCTTTTAAAACCAGCGGATAACTGCCATTCATTTGAGCCTGGTTCACGGTTGGATTGTACAGCGTAGCTAAAAAACGTTCTTGATCTATCGTTTGCCCCTCTGCTTTCAGATAACTTGGTCCCATGATCCAAGACTGATTATTTGCTAGGTAATGAATCCTGACAGAATCAATCATATACGCCTTTTGAAGTGTAATACTGACTGCCGCATTTTGGCCCTGCCAAGCTTGCCAACTTTTTTGGTAATCTTGGGTGGCGCGCAGGCCGTCTATCAGGCTAGATGCATTAGTCCAAGAAATGGTGTCTGCAATTTGTAGCCCATCTGAATAGGCTTTGGCAGGCAGGGTGTGGTATTTTATTTTTTGGCTCTTTGCTAAATGATTGACTTTTGCTTCTTGCCAAAACTGCAAGGTGAGTTGCTCGTATTCTTTTGGGCTGAGGCGAGTTTCGTGTAAAAGCTTTGGCCCGTTTGTGAGTGCAATTTTTGTGAAATCTTTGAGCATGGCCTGATAGTAGGCCTGATTATCGTTGAAATACCAGTCCATCGCGGCGCTTGGAGATTTTGAAATTTCTAGCAATGCATATCGAATACTCTGTTGGGCCATTTCGACTCTCAAGATATATTGCGGAGTCATGCCGGGTAGGGCTTTGGCTTTTTCATACAGCTGAAAAGCCCATTTCAAATTTGCCGGGGATAAATACCCATCGATATGCGTGATTGGAGGCTCATATAAGGTGAGCGCTTTTTCGCTGTTTTGCAAGTCTTTTACTTGGGCCCTGATGATTTCTCTGACAGTTTTACCTGCTGGGCCATAGTAGTTTTCCGTAAACTGATAAATGAGACTGTCGGCATTGAGTTTAGGGCTCCAGGCCCATTTGGAAAGTAAAAAACTGCGCAAGGGTTGCATTTCTGATGAGGGCGAATTGTAGCCTTGTTCAAAGAGCATGCTGACGCCATTTTCTTGAAAGAGTAAAATGTTGTCTTGCAGGGTGGGCCAATTCGGGAAGGGCATGACCATATGAGAAAAGTTGATGACGTAGTCCCAGATGAGGATGTTATTAGTGAGTTGTGCCCAGTTTTGGAGATCTTTCTCAAAGCCAGTGCCACGCAATGATTTGGCTCTGTTTTCTTCAATAGTACAAAGCATGATATTGACATTTGGCTCAGGTTTGGTGAGGGTGGGCGCACTGCGCGTATATTGATAAGCGAGTGTGGAGATGATTTTAGAAGGAAACTGCCTGGCTACTTCATTGACAAACCGCAGCATGGTGCCCGCATGACTATGTTCTAAAGAGTCGATGTGCTTGCATTGTGCACATTCGCAATAGTTGTAGTTGTCCATCTGACTCACAGACCAATATTTGTCTAGAGGTTTTTTAGCCATTTCCTTTGCCAAATTAGTGCTTACAACACTGAGTACATCCGGATTGCTTAAACACAATTGGTCTTTCATGCGGATGCCATTGCGCAGGGCATAATATTCAGGATGTGTGTCAAAATAAGTTTCGGGTGGCAGCAGTTTGTGTAAGGTGTGTACCCATAAGCCCCAACCTGGGTGGTTTTCAAAGTTACCAGCAGATTCTCCGCTCGTTAGTTTGTGCCAATCGGCGTAACCTGCTCTTCGGGTTTCGCCATAAAAGATCTCTCGGTAAGTAAACGCCGGTATCGATTCATAGCGGTCGTAGTCTAGCTTATTAGGAATTTCTTTCGGAATCGAAAAGGCCTCAGCCTGATAGCATTCAAAACCAAATTTTCTTTGTAGTAGGTCATAGATGCCGTTTCTAATTGCATTGGAGCCTTGACCATAGATTTCAATGCGCTGCTTATTGCAAATGACCCCAAATCCATCTGCTCCCCATTGGTCTGAATTGGGAAAGAGGCTGGTGTTAGGCACAAAGAAATACAACTCATAGGGAGAAGTTTCTTGTCCGGCTTCTCTTAAATAAAACTCAAAAGTATTTTCGAGTTTGGGAAAAAAAATCGGCCGCTGCGCAGTGGCTAAAAAATGTAGACCAAAGCATAGGGTAAATAGGGTGATTTTCATCGAAAAATGCAGGGTTTGTTTATTAAAACTAAAATAGTTTAGGGCGTTAATGAAAGCCGCCTTTTCCTCGGTAGAGTTGAAGGGGTTCGGAAAATTGCAGTTGAAGGACACTGATCATTGGGTCCATTGCAGCGATCGGAATTTCAATAAAGTAAGTACCTGGCACAGAACTCCAAGAAATTCTACCAACTTCTTTAAAAGGAATATTTTGCTCTGAGCTAAGCAGTTGAACACTTTTTGGTTTGCTCTTGAGCCCTTTGATGTAAATGGTCATGGTACCTTTTGAAGTGCTCAATTCGACGTTTTGAGGACTCGCGACAAATAAATTGAGTTGCAAAGAATCTTTGCTTAAAGTTGAATTGCCGTGGTAATGCCCTGCAGGAAGCCCGCCTACTGTTTGATAAATTGCTGAGCTGTGTTTGTGTGTCCAGCGACCAAACTCTTCTAAAATAGCCACTTGCTCAGCGGGTATGGTACCGTCTGCTTTGGGCCCGATATCGAGTAGGAGGTTGCCACCCATGCCCAAGCATTCGGTAAAAATACTAAGTAGTTCAAAATGACTTTTAAAGTTGTGGTCTTGAGGGCGATAACCCCAGTTGTCATTGGTGGTAAGGCACAGTTCCCAGAGTTTCTTGTCCGGATGAACAACAGGCATATTTTGCTCCGGGGTGTCGTAAGCGCCAAAGCTTTTAAGACGTCCGTTTAAAATGGCATTTGGGTTTTTGGATTTGATGATCGAATCAATTTTGAAGGCTTGCCATTCTGCTTCAGAATGTTCCCAGTCTCCGTCAAACCAATATAGGTCTGGATTGTAGCTTGTGGCAATTTCTTGAATTTGCCCATGCATGAAATTTAAAAAGTGTTGCCAACGCACTGGATCAGCACTGATTTGATAGCGACTCGAATCTTTTAAAAATGCGGGGTAGTCATTGGAGCTCCAGTCTAGGAGAGAATAATAGGCACCTGTTTTGATGTTTTCTTTTCTTAGGGCCTCGAAAAAAGGAGCAATAAGATCTTGTTTGGCTGGGGTTTGATAGGTGGTGCTGAGTGGGTATTTCGAATTCCAGTTCAGATTTTTTTTGGCTTGAGGTGTTTTGAGTTGCGTATTGTAAAGGGCAAGGCCGTCGTGGTGTTTGGTGGTGATGACGCAATAATTGGCACCCGATTGCGCAATGAGTGCTGCCCAGGCTTGAGGGTTGTAGTTTTCTGCTCTAAAATCGCTCATTTGCTGCATGTATTGCGCGTAAGGAACCGTTTTGTTGTGGAAGGCCCAACTTTCAGAGGTTCCATTTACGGCATACATCCCCCAATGGATAAAGATTCCGAGTTTGGCATCGCTAAACCATTCTGTGTTTTTTGGCAGGTTTTGCGCAAATAGAAAAGAGGGAAGTAGCAAGAGTAAAGCACCAATTTTATTCATCTTTCAAAGGAACAAAAAGCACCTGAAATGACCAAAAGTTAAACAAGTGTTTAATTTTTTTTAGCATTCTTAAACAAATGTTTAAAAAGAGTGTTTAAATTTGCAGCGCAATTCTGCAAAATCCTACATGAAAAGAGACCTCAGTACAGAAGAAAAAATTAAAGCGGCTGCCAGAAAAGTCTTTATGACAAAAGGTTTTGATGGTTGTTCAGTGCGCGACATCGCCAAGGAAGTGGGTAGTAATGTAGCTTTACTCAATTACTATTTCAGATCTAAAGAAAAGTTGTTTGAGCTCATTTTTGAAGGGGCCATGAGTGATTTCTTGCAATCCATGATGGCTGTTTTTAGTTCAGATCGTCCATTAAAAGAAAAATTAGAACTGATCATCGATCAAGAATTTGACTTTTTCATGGAGCATCCAGAGCTCCCAATGTTTATTTTGCATTCGATTCAGCAAAAAAATGTCAAAATCCCAATGCCGCGTGAAGTAGTAAACTCTATCGCAAACACAGGGATTTTTGAGCAATTTGAAGAGGCCAAGAAAAAAGGTGAGGTGCGTGACATCTCTTTAAGGAATACCATTATCTTGATTATGTCCAATATGCATTATCCTTTCATGTCCAAAAACCTACATAAAGCTTTGCATCAAATTGACGACCAACAAGTAAACAATGATTTACTCATTCATAAAAAATACGTGACAGAAATGATTATCAATTATTTATTTATAACAAACCCAAAAGCATGAAAATGAAACAAAATCTCTCCTTCGGATTGCTGTTTGTGGTTCTAGGCCTTACCGCACAGGCCCAGAACTACGATCTAGCCACCTGTTTGCGAATGGCCGATTCAGCCAATGTGCAAATCCGCAATGCGCAATTAGACGTTGCGATCAACGAAAGCCAACGTTCGGCTTATCTCTCCACAAGGCTTCCGTCTTTGAATTATGTGGCTGACTACAAATACAATGCAGTTATTCCGGGTCAGGTTATTCCGGCCCAACTTTTTGGCGGGCCAGCAGGAACTTTTGCGCAAGTAAAATTTGGCGTGCCCATCGTTTTGAGTAATACCGTACAGTTGAATCAAATCTTGTTTAACTCACAAGTAAATTATGGTTTGGCTGCGCTTAAAATCAATAGCGAAATCGTAAAAATCAAGCGCGATATGACCATTCAAGAGGTGAAATACCAAGTGTCTAACACTTATTTTATCTTGCAAGGCATTTATCAGCAAATTAAATTCATCGACAGCAACGTGACCTACGTCAAACAAATGCTCAAGAATATGGATTTAATGGTGGGGCAAGGTTTAATGGTGCAAACCGAAGCAGACAAAGTGCGTATCAACCTCCTCAATCTTGAAAATAACCACGCCAATTTAGTGGCTACCCAAACCCAGCTCGAAGAACTTTTCAAAATCATGATTGGTTTGGATCCCAAAGCAGCCTTAAAACTTCAAAATGATCAATTGGTTCAGAAAACTTTACTAGTAGACCCAAATCAAGCCAACTTATTTGCACTTCAGCTTCTTGAGCAGCAACAAAGAATGGCCGAAGAAGAAGCCAAAGGCATCAAAATGGGTTATTTGCCAAACCTCAATTTATACGGCATCTATCAATACAATGTCAATATCAACCCTGAGACAGATTTTAGAACGGGCATCAACGGTGCTTTTGTTGGACTTCGCCTAGATTGGACTTTATTCGATGGTCTAGATAAGCACCACAAAGCGGCTGTCAATGCACTCAAACAAGAGCAACTCGAAGCGCAGCAAGAACTGACCAGATTGCAGTTACAGCAGCAAAGTGATCAAGCAAAACGTACCATCGAAGTAAAAGCTTCTTCATTAGAGTTGGCACAAGAGCAACTCAAATTGGCCACTTCAGTTCAAAAAAATGCTCAACTGAAATTCAAAGAAGGACTCATATCCATCAATGACTTTCTTATTGCTCAGACCGGCCTTGAACAAGCGCAAGCTGGAGTGGTTGGAGCTTACGTAGCGCTCAGACAAGCCGAACTCGACTATTTAAAAACAAACGGAAACATCAAATAATAAAACATGAAAAGAATTCTCTTTATTTCATTAGCGGTCATCGGAATTTTGGCCCTTACCATTGCAAAGCTTTTGAACAATGCAGATAAAGCCAAAAAGAAAATTTACATCCACGACCTAAATGCAGCAGTTTTGGTGGAAACGACTCCTCCAAATGCCAATTACACATTTGAAAGTGCCTATTCTTTCTTAGGTGTTTTTGATGCTATGCATCAAAACAATGTGGCAGCTGAAGGTTCCGGAAAATTGGTTGCACTTTTAGTGAAAGAAGGCGATCAAGTTCAAAAAGGGCAGGTGATTGCAAAACTAGACGAAGAACTCGTTTTATTGCAAATTGAGAACGCAAAGCTCAATATCGCTCAATTAAAAAATGACAACGCGCGTTTTTCTACCCTTAGAAAAGAACAAGCGGTTTCTTCGGTGGAAGCCGAAAAAATTGAATTAGGTCTCAAGACAGCTGAAGTTCAATTGAAACAATTACAAAAGCAATTGCGAGCTTGCAAAGTTCTTGCGCCATTTACCGGAGTGGTTACCAAAAAAATGGCTGACCTCGGTTCTATGGTGATGCCAGGAACTCCTATTGTTGAGCTTACTGATATTGGTCAACTTAAATTAGCCATTTCTGTTCCTGAACGAGATGTCCTTAAATTCAAAAAAGGTCAAAAAGTAGCAGTGAGTGTAGATGCACATGGCGATGAAGTATACAACGGTTCTGTTTACAGCATTTCCGTTCAAGCCGATGCCTTGCACAATTTCAAAGTTCAAATTTTAGTACCTAACAAAGCAAATGCAAAAATCTTGGCAGGTATGTATGGTTCGGTAACGCTTCAAAACAACCAAACGGTTACAGCTATGGCGGTGCCTAGAAAAGCTCTTATTGGATCTACAAAAAATCCTCAGGTTTATGTTGTCAAGAATGGCAAAGCAAAACTTACTTCATTTAGCCCCGGAACTTCTGATGGTAACTACATCGAAGTGGTTTCAGGACTCAGTGCCTCTGATGAAATCGTAATCAAAGGTCAGGTGAATTTAGAAGATGGCATGAATATCAAACGCAATTAATTAGCAGCATGACACTTACAGAACTGGCCATTAAAAGGCCTTCCTTTATCATAGTGATCTTTACCATCCTAGTTGGTGGTGGTCTGATCAGCTACAAACAGTTGTCTTATGAGTTGATGCCCGATTTCTCGGCTCCGCTCTTGACCGTTACAACTGCTTACCCTGGTGCTTCGCCATCTACAGTTGAAACTCAGGTTTCAAAACCGCTCGAGGATATCCTCAGCGGTATGGAAAACGTAGATGAAGTCACTTCCTTTTCTTTTGACAACGCTTCGTTTGTATTGTTAGAGTTCAAAGCATCGGCCAATATCGACGACGCTTTAGAAGATGCCCAAAGAAAAATCAACAACAATCTCAGTGCGCTTCCAAAGGATGCAAAAAATCCGATGGTGGCCAAAATTGAACCCAATGCAACTCCTGTATTGCAATTAAGTGCAGTGGCATCCAAAATTTCTGATGCCGAATTGATGCAATTAATGGACGAGCAACTTTTGCCGCAAATCAAGCAAGTCAAAGGGGTAGCCGAAGTGCAAGTAATTGGTGGCGAACGCCGTGCATTTAGAGTTAATGTCGATAAAGAAAAGATGCGCAAATTGGGCTTGTCTTTAGCTCAAATTAACCAAGCGGTCTCGATGTCTAACCTCGATTTCCCTACAGGAAAAGTGAAGAGCAGTGCCGAACAAATTACGGTAAGGCTTACCGGTAAATACCAAAATATCTCAGATCTTAAAAATTTAGTATTGGCTGCAAAAGGTACGTCTGCGATCCGCTTAGGAGATGTTGCCGAAGTAGTAGATGCTAGTGCTGACCAAGTAACGATTAGCCGCTTGAATGGGATTAACGGGATTGGTTTGCGCATCAAAAAGCAAAGCGATGCCAACGCCGTTGATATGGCCAAACTCACCAAGCAGAAATTCAAAGACTTAGAAGAAAAGTATGCCAAAGAAGGTTTGAAATTTACAATTGCAACCGACACATCTATCCCGACCATTGAATCGGTTGATGCCGTTATTCATGACCTTGAATTAGCCGTCTTGTTGGTGGCTTTAGTGATGTTGTTGTTCTTGCACACCATCCGAAATGCCTTTATTGTCTTGGTGTCTATTCCGGCATCTTTGATCTCTACTTTTGTAGCGATGTATTTATTGGGCTATACGCTCAACCTCATGACCCTTTTAGCGATGTCTTTGGTGATTGGTATTTTGGTCGACGACTCGATTGTTGTACTCGAAAATATTTATCGTCACTTGCAAATGGGTAAAAAACGCCGACAAGCAGCCCTAGACGGCAGAAACGAAATTGGTTTCACGGCTTTGGCGATTACTTTGGTAGACGTCGTGGTGTTTTCTCCGGTCGTATTTATCGAAGGAACCATTTCTGATATCTTGCATCAATTCTCTATTGTTGTCGTGATTTCTACCCTGATGTCTTTATTTGTGTGTTTTACCCTCACACCATGGCTGGCATCTCGCTTTGCTAAAGAGGTTAAATTAAACCCAAATAAGCCCTTCCAGGCATTTTTACTTTGGTTTGAAAGACGCATTACTGCCTTTACTGAAAGTTATGTGAAGATTGTAGGTTGGGCCCTCAGACACAAAATTACTATGGGCTTGATCATTATTGCGATTTTCATTGCCTCTTTTGCTACAATGGGTCTGGGAATTGTTGGGCAAGAGTTTGTCTCTCAAGGAGATCAAGGTAAGTTCATGCTTAAATTGAAGTACGAAAAGAGTGCAACTTTTGCTGAAAATAACCTCACTACCATGAAAATTGAGCAGCTACTTTTAGCTCAAAAAGACATGGTAGACATCGTGTTCTCGAATGTTGGTGGGCCAAGTGCTGGTTTAGGTGCAGCGGCTTTTGGTGCCGAGAACCGTTCTGAAATTACTATCATGATGAAAAAAGGGAAGCAAAAAGAAATTCCTACGGTAGAGTACATGAATGCCATTCGTCAAAAAGTGGAAAGTGAATTTCCGGGAGTAGAGGTGAAGGCACTCAATATGGGGCTCATCGATTCAGAACAGGCGCCAATCGAAATCTTTATTTCGAGCAATGACAAAGAGCTCATGATGAAAGAAGCAAGTCGTCTGAAGCACGCGATCAAAGCCATGAAAGGAGCCAAAGATCCGTACCTCAGTACCGATGACATCACGCCAGAAGTAAAAATAGCACTAGACCGCGAAAAAATGGGGCAATTGGGGGTAAGTGTTGCAGCCGTTGGGATGCAATTGCAAGGTGCGTTATCTGGTAATGATGACAACCAATTTGACCTCAATGGTTCAGAGTACGATATCCGAGTAATGCTCGACGCTGCAAATCGCAAAGACATTCAGGATATCGCAGAAATGAGCTTTATGAATAATGAAGGAAAGCAAGTTTTATTGAGCGAGTTTGCCAAAATCAGCGTAGACAACGCTGCCGGAACACTTGAGCGCAAAAACAGAATTCCAAATACTACATTGCGTTGTTATGTTTTAGGTACAGCGCCAGGAACGGTGGCGGCTTCCATTGAAGAATACCTGAAAAAAGAACCATTGGATCCCAATGTACGCCTTACTTGGGGTGGTGAAATCAAAAGACAAAAAGAATCTTTTGGAGCGCTAGGAACCGCTATGGGGATTGGTGTCATTTTGGTGTACCTTATTATGGTTGCACTTTATGACAACTTTGTGTATCCGTTTGTTGTACTCTTCTCTATCTTGGTTTCTTTGATTGGAGCCATCCTTGCTTTGGCACTTACTTCTTCTAATATGGGTATTTTCACCATGTTGGGTATGTTGATGTTGTTGGGGCTTGTGGCCAAGAATGCCATTTTGATAGTCGATTTCACGAATCACCTTAAAGAAAAGGGTCAAAGTACTTACAATGCCTTGCTTGAATCGGTTAGAGAAAGGATGCGTCCGATTTTAATGACCACAATTGCAATGGTGATTGGTATGATTCCGATTGCAACGGCAACAGGTTCAGGTGCAGAATGGAAAAACGGTTTGGCTTGGATCTTAATTGGTGGATTAACCAGCTCTATGTTCTTGACAATTATTGTAGTACCCATGATGTACTATGTCGTAGATAGAATTCAGGCTAAAATTCAATTTAAAAAATTGGCCAAACTTGCCGATATCGATACCAATGAAGGAAATGACTAATTTCATTTTCAATGAATAGAAAAAGAGGGGTGGCAAAAGTCACCCCTTTTTTGTGCCACTAAAACGATTTAATGATTTTTGACTGCGTAATGGTGTTGTTTTGAAGCATGGTAACAAGGATGAGTCCATTGGTAAAAGCCGAACCATTGATGCGCAATTCGGATTCTTCAATTTTGCGTTGTTCAATTAGTTTGCCGTCGGTCTGATAAAATGAAATTTGAGCGCCTAGCCATGAAGATTCGAACTTGCCAATGATTTGGTCTTGAGAAGAATCAAAAATGATTTGATAGCCTACGGTTTGGTTCTCCGAATGGATATTAGCGGTATTGGGTAGCTCGATAAATAAAGTGTCTGAAGATTGCCAGCAACCATAATTGTTAATGCTCATGACGTGGTAGTAACCGTCTGTTGCAGGGTTTAAGCTTGTTAAATTTTGCCCTGCAATTGGCTGCCCGTTGAAATACCATTGCAAATAGTTAGGGTTAGGAGAACTCCAGAGTTGCTGGGAACTTGTTTCATAATTTAAATCCGGAATACTAGGGCCTTCAAATAAGGTAAAGGTGTCAGTTTGATGAATCAAAGCTTGGGGGAAAATCGAATTGATTTCTATTGTGTAGTCAATATTGGCATTGCCCGCTACACAGCCCGTACAAGAGTTAAGATTCAAGATATGATTTCCTATATAGTCATCAGGGCCAAAATAACTTTCGCCAATGCTTTCATCGGCTTCCCAGATCTCGATGGTGTAGTTTTGCCCGAGTTCTAAATTGAGGTTTGGCCACCAAGATACGGGTGGATTCTGATCGATGTATACAGAAGATTGGTAAATGATTTGACCATTTTTTTTGACTTTAAAATAGGTGTCGGCTTCCTCAAACGAAGGAAAGTTTTCACCGTAATTGTGCATGCTTTGTACGGTCAATTGATTCAAAAGAATCTGCACTTGAGTGTCCACTTGAGCATAGGCTTGAAAATCGATCAAATAAACTCCTGAATCGGCATAATATTGCGGGTTTGGGTTTGGATCTATTGAATATGAGCCATTTCCGAAATCCCATTGATAAAGCGTATTTCCCAAACTATTATTGGTAAAGCTAAATAATGCAGGCGCACAAGGGCTGCTTTGGCTGTATGAGAAAGCGTTGTTTGAATTGACAATTATTTGGGGTAGGATCTCTAAATTCATTTGGAATTGATATGGATAGCCTTGCAGAACCGTGAGGTCGGCCAAGATGCTGATGTCTATTTGAAAGTTGCCTGAAACCAATGGGGTTCCATGAATATTGATACAGCCAAAAACATCCATTTGAGGATTGTAATTGCAATTGTTTTGCGCCTCTGAGCAGGTCCAGCTAAGGCCGAGGGGCAGGTTGATGCTGACAATTTGAAAGTTGGTAAATGGATAACCAAGCGTATCTGTAGGAAGCACAAAAGTGATGTCTGAGTCATAGACGCTGCCAACAACGGCGGGTGGTAAAGCGCTTGGGTAAATGCCAACTAGGGTCTGGTTGTAGTCAATAGTACAAGATTGACCAAATGTTTTGAATGCTGCTATACAGCAAGTGAGGAGTAAAAAGGTTGTTTTCATGTCTTAAAAATTTAAACACGAAAGTAGGTGCGGGGCGGCGCTTTATTTTCAGTAAAAAAACGGAATAGGGCTAATAAACAATCGCCTAATCCGTTATTTTTCGGACTCTAGGCCCTAATTCAATGCATTCGAGGTCATGTATTTTATCGCCGGTTATCGAAAATCTAAATATGGTTTTCACTTGATGAAACCCTTTGTAACCGCAAGCGCCAGGATTGAGCCACAACATATTGAATTTTTGATCCATTTGTGCCAATGCGATATGCGAATGGCCGCACACAAATAATTTTGGCGTACCATTTTTCAGCAATTCTTCATAGGCAGGTTTGGCATATTTCCCTGGGCGGCCCGCAATATGCGTAATCAAAACATCAATATTTTCCACCTGAAACCTCAAAAATTCTTTGGTGGCTCTTCGAATAAGGTGGTCGTCGATATTGCCAAAAACAGCTCTTGTAGGTTTGAAAGCTTCCAACATTTCGAGCACCTCCATAGAACCAATATCGCCGGCATGCCAAATTTCATCAACATCCTTGAAGTGTTCCAGAATTTTTGGGTCCAAATCGCTGTGTGTGTCTGATAATAATCCTATTCTGACCATGTTATGAACAAAAATACATTTTTTAAAGATGTAAAAACCTTAAAATATTCACTCAAAAGTATTCAATAATCATCGAAACCTCATAAATATTCACTGAACTCCAATGCTTGCTCAATGATAACTGAAAACCAATGTTTTGTGAATAAATTTAGGCTCGGTTGTCTAAAAATGTCACCCAAATCGCATAAAATTGTAACAAACTAAAAACTATGAATAAATTCTTACAAAATCGAGTTTTCACTCTGGGAACAAGACAATTTTTGTCTGCTTTGAGTTTGATAACGATGTTATTTTTGGGTAGTTCACTGAACGCCCAAGTTGTATCTGTAGTTACACCGACAGGAACGTTGGGTAATACTAATGGCTCGGGTGCTGACCCTGTCTGTAGATTTTACAATAGTATCAGATATCAAGTTGTTTATACTGTCGCAGAATTACAAGCTGCAGGCTTAGTAGCCAATGCTCAAATCACAAAGCTGGCTTGGAATGTAACCGAGGCTTCAGGTTCACTTGGCAACTATACAATTAGTATGGGGCATACTTCGGCAACCAATTCTGCTGCTCATGACAATTCTGCTACAACAGTAGTTAAAAATGCATTTACTTACAATACTGCTACAGGCTTTAATGATATTACTTTTGATACGCCATTTACTTGGAATGGTACGGGTAATTTATTAGTTGAAATTTGTACGGGTGCAGCAAATCCATATACATCTCCTTATGGAGGAGTTGCGGCTATTACTGGATTAACTTCTGGTTCTCGAGGATACAGAGTAGATGGTTCTTCAGCTTGTGGTACATCAACTTCATCGACATACTCAACTAAACCTATTGTTCGTTTTACATGGGCGGTATTACCCTCTGTTTCTATTGTAACTCCAGCTGGAACATCAGGAAATACAAACGGTTCTGGAGCGGATCCAGTTGATAGATATTATAATAGTATTAGATATCAGGTTGTATATACAGTTGCTGAGTTACAAGCTGCCGGATTAGTTGCTAATGCTGAGATTTCAAAATTTGCCTGGAACGTAACTGAAACCTCAGGAACTTTAGGAAGTTACACAATTAGAATGGCGCATACTACTGCAGTAAATTCAGCCTCTCATGACAATACGATTACTACAATTGTAAAAAACCCGTTCTCGTATACTACTGCAATGGGTTATAATGATATTGTTTTAGATGTACCATTTACATGGAACGGAACTAGTAATCTTCTAGTAGAAATTTGTACCGGCCCATCAAATCCATTTACGTCTCCATATGGGGGTGTTGCTAGTGTTTCTTATTCGAATGGTTCGCGCTACTATCGTACAGATGGTTCATCTGCTTGCGGTGTAACAACGTCTAGTACCAATTCAAATAAACCATTGTGTAGATTAACCTGGGCTCCAAGTATGGGTTGTACCGGTACTCCAAATCCTGGGAATACAGTTGCATCTTTAGCAGCTGTTGCACCGGGCAGTAGTTCCTCACTCACATTACAAAATTTAACGTCGGGCACTGGTGTCACCTACCAATGGCAATCCTCAACAAGTGCTACAGGTCCTTGGGCTGCTATAACTGGAGCGACTGCTTCATCGTATTCTGCTACACCAAGCGCACCAACTTATTACAATTGTATAGTTACATGTTCTGGACAGTCGGCTACTTCCGCACCTGTACAAGTTGGTATTACCTATTGTACGCCTACTTATAATACCGCAACCCCCTATGATCAATATATTTCAAATGTAACAATCACAGGAACAACATTTGCGAATTCTACAAGTGCAATTACACCGAGTACCGCTTTCAATTTCTACAATACCTTACCAGTTACTTCATTGTCCTCGGGAACTTCTTATCAGTTAAATATTACAAATGGTAATTATTCAGGTATTTATTACGCTGTATGGATTGATTTTAATGATAATTTCTTGTTTGAAGCTTCTGAAAAAGTCGCATTTAGTACATCTACAACTTCATCTTCTTACCAAACAATTTCTTTGCCAATTAATCTACCGTGTAGTCCTATTTTAGGCCAGCACAGAATGAGAATTTCAAGTAATTGGGATTATGTTTCAGGTTCTTCAATGAATCCTTGTTCTACCTATTGGGATGGAGAAACTGAAGATTATATAGTAAATATTGTTCAAGGAACTCCTCCAACACCAACGTTTACTGCCTCACCTTCAAATCAATCATGTACTTATGTGAATTACACGTATACCACTCAACCAGGTATGTCTGCTTACACATGGACTTTTCCTGGAACAGTAAATGTTGATTACTTGTTGGTTTCTGGTGGAACAACAACATCAAATACCGCTGTAATTCAATGGTTAATTGGTGGGAATAAAACAGTTTCTGTAAATTACCTCAACGCATCTGGTTGCGTAAGTACTGGCCCGGTTTCACATTCTACTACTGTTCAACAAGCTGTTCAAGTAGCTAACTCAACTGGAGCAGTTGATGTTTGTGCCGGTTATACTACTGCTTTTGCCAACGTAACATCAAATGGTACTTGGTCTTCAGCTAATACTGCTATCGCAACCGTAAATCCAACAACAGGTGTGGTTACCGGTGTTGCAGCAGGAACTACCAATATCATTTATTCTGTTGCTAACCCAAATACTTGGTGTGCGGCAACAACAAACTTAAAAGCTATTACTATTAAACCAACTCCTGTTGTAAACGCAGGTCCAGATGTTGCAATTTGTGCAGGTAATTCAACAAATATTGTTTCGACAATTCAATTTGCTACTTCTTGTTCGCATACATTAGTGCTTCATGATTCTTATGGAGATGGATGGAATGGTGGATTAGTCACAGTAAATGTTGATGGTGTTAATGTATTAACTGGTGTTACTTTGTCATCAGGATTTGGACCTTCAAATGTTACTTTTAGTGCTGCTGTTGGATCTGCCATTCAAGTTACGCTAAGTACATTTGGCTCATGGCCAAGTGAAATTTCTTGGGATGTAATTGATGGTGCAGGAACGCAATTGGTTACCGGATATGCTCCTAACAATTCAGGTGCAACATGGACTGGCACAGGAGCAGGATGTCCTCCGTTGACTCCGGTTTGGACTCCAGCTGCTGGTTTGACTGCAACAAATATTTTGAATCCAGTTGCTACGCCTTCTGCTACAACAACTTATACACTTTCGGCTACTGCACCTAATGGTTGTGTTGGTACAGATCAAGTAGTTGTTACTGTAAACGCGCTTCCAGTAAACGGACCAGTACTTGCGCCAGCTGCAATTTGTGCAGGAAGTACAGGAATTGTGTCTAACTCGGCTCCTAACGGAGTTTGGGCAACTTCTACGCCATCTTTATTGAGCTTGAATGCTGCAACTGGTGAAATCACTGGTATTGCAGCAGGTACAGCGACTGTTAGTTACACAACTACGGGTGCTAACGGTTGTACAAAAACGAACTCAGCTAACATTACTGTGAATCCTTTACCAGTTGCTACAATATCATCTTCGAATGGAGCAACCATTTGTCAAGGTAACACAACCGTGCTTTCTACGCCTTCAGCGGCTTCTTATGCTTGGAACAACGGTTCAACTGCAAGTTCATTAACGATCGGAACTGGTGGTACTTATTCTGTAGTATTGACAAGTGCAGCAGGATGTGTATCTGCGCCTTCTGCACCTTACACAGTGACAGTTAATCAGTTGCCAGTTGCTAACGTAAGTGTGAGTGGCCCAACTGTATTCTGTGCAGGTGGATCAGTAACGCTTACTGCCTCAGGTGGTGCAACCTACGCTTGGACCGGTGGTTCAACAACTGCTGCTTTAAATGCTACACAATCAGGAAGCTATACAGCAACGGTAACCAGTGCACAAGGATGTTCTGTAGTAACGCCTCCAATTAATGTTACCGTGAATCCACTTCCGGTTGCAAATATCGTTGCCAGCGGCCCTCTCAACTTGTGCCAAGGTGCATCCTTGACATTAACTGCAACAGGAATCGGGGCTTACCAATGGAACACTGGTTCAACTGCGGCCATTTTGCCGATTACTACTTCTGGTACTTATTCATACACCATTACCAATGCAGCAGGTTGTTCTGCAACATCGGCTCCAGCGGTTGTACAAATCTTTGCGGCTCCAGCAGTTACGCCAATTTCTGGTAACAACTCTATTTGTATGGGTGGCAACACAATTTACTCAAATCCAACTACAGGTGGTGTTTGGACTTCATCTAATCCATTAACTGCTTCTGTTGATGCATCTGGACAAATAACAGGTCTTATGGCGGGTTCATCGACAATTAACTATACAGTAACCAATGTTGCAGGATGTGCAACAACTGTTTCAAAAACAATCATTGTCAATCCAGTGCCATCAGCAATTACACAAGTTAATGGTAACACAACTTTCTGTGCTGGTGGAAGCGTAACACTTATCGCTCCTCCAGCCGATTCTTACCTTTGGTCTAATGGTGCGCCAACTCAATCTATTACTGTGTCTACAGCTGGTACCTATTCAGTTACCACTTCTTTGAGTGGATGTACGGGTGTTTCAGTTCCAGTAGTAGTTTCCGTAAATGCATTGCCATCTACTACAATTTCAGCAAGTGCCACTTCAGTTTGTCCGGGTTCTACTGCTATCTTGACTGCACCAGCAGGAGCAACTTATGCATGGAGTACCGGAGCTAACACACCAGTTGTTGCAGTAACTCCAGGAACCTATACAGTTGCAGTTACAAACGCTGCGGGTTGTTCAGCGACATCAGCGCCAATTACTATCAATGCTGCTGCAACACCAACAGTAACGGTTACACCTAATGGTCCAGTATCATTCTGTAATGGTGGAAACGTTGTCTTGAATGCAGCCGCTTCTGCAGGAAGCACTTATTTGTGGTCAAATGGTGCAACCACACCAAGCATTACTGCAACAGCTTCAGGCGTTTATTTTGTAACCGTTACCAATGCAGCAGGTTGTCATACAGCATCAAATAACATAGTTGTAAATGCTCAACAAACCTACACAGCTTCTGCTAGTGCATTGTCACCAACAACAGTTTGTCAGGGAACTCCGGTTACGCTTGTAGCTAGTGCAGGGGCAACTTACCTGTGGTCAAATGGTGCCACAACACAAGGTGTGAATGTAACTACCAATGGTCCTATTACTGTTACCGTTACTTCTGCGTCAGGTTGTACGGCTACTTCTGCTCCAATTAACATTACAGTTTTACCTGTTCCTACAGCTACAATCAACGCAAATGGTCCATTGACTTTCTGTGAAGGTGGTTCTGTCAACCTTACAGCAGGTGGTGGTTCAATGTACCACTGGAGTACAGGTGCAAGTACACCAATGATTGCGGCAACAACTGCAGGTAACTATTTAGTTACTGTAGTTGCAGCTAACGGATGTACAGATACAGAACAAGTTACTGTTAACGTTAATGAAGTGCCTTCTGCCAACGTAGTGATGGATGGAAACAGCGTGCTTTGCCCAGGTGAAACACTCACCCTGACAGCAGCGCCGGGTAACACCTATGCTTGGTCTACAGGTGCATCTTCAAATGCAATTACTGTAACTACAGCAGGTACTTATGGAGTTATGGTTACTAATGGCAATGGATGTTCGGCAAACTCTGGCAACATGGTCATTACTGCTGGTCAAGCATCAGCTTCAACGCTTAACGTTACTGCACTTGATGCTTATTCATTGAATGGAATCGACTACACAACATCTGGAACCTATACGCAAGTGATTCAAAATGAAATGGGTTGTGATTCAACAATTACATTGAATTTGACACTTACGCTCGGAGTAGGAGAAATCAATGCGGTATCTTTTGAAGTGTATCCAAACCCAACCGCTGATCAGTTTACAATTGACGCTAGTCAGGCGGTATTTGGTGCTTACCAAATCCAAGATGCACAAGGTAAATTAGTGAAAGAAGGTTCAATGAACGGTTTGTCAACTACCATTGACTTGAATCAAGTAGCTAGAGGTATCTATTTCTTACGCATTGCTGAAGCTTCTGAAGCCATCAGAGTTGTGAAGAACTAATACGATCAAACGAATAATTCAAAGCCCCGCTCAGCGGGGCTTTTTTATTTATTGTAATTTCGTAAAAACCTCAGACAACTTGATCAAAATCGTATTCTTAACGCTGCTCAGTATATTGTCAAATACTGTACTTCAGGCTCAATCTACTTTCCCTTATAATAGATTTGTAGACTGGCAAAATGCAGGTTCTGCTCCATTAGATATTTCAACTGCCCAAGTAATAGATTTAGCTCAGCTAGGTATTGATACAAGTGGGCAAACCGATTGCTCTGTGTTGGTCAATCAACTGATTGTTGCTGCACAAAATCAACCAACCATATTACATTTTCCATCGGGTAATTTTTTCTTTGCTCATACCGTATATTTAAAGTCCAATCTCATTATTGAAGGAGAAGGGAATTCGCAGACCCATTTTCTTTTTAACTTAAATCAGGTAGGTTCAGCATTTGTAGGCTCGGGTACTGCTGAAAACACCTACCACACCTTGCTACAAAGTCCTGTAAAAAACCAACCATATTTGATTTGTGAAACCCAGTTTTTTCAACCCGGCAATTGGATAAGAATCCGCTGTAATGATTCTTTGTTAGTAACTTCAACGTGGGCCTACGGAACAGTTGGGCAGTTGGTGCAAATCTCAAGTATTGGGCAAGACACCCTTTACCTTTCAGAACCAATGAGGCGCTCTTATCAAGGCAATGGGGTGGTTCAGATTCAGAAAATTAACCCGCTAGAACACATTCAAATCAAATGCCTTAGTATAGAACGACTTGACGACACAGATCCGGCTCAAGAAAGTACAGTTCAGCTCAATTATGTAGTTCATTCCGTGTTTTCTCATTTGGCTTCAAAAAATTGCACATTTGCTCATTTTGACCTGCGAACCTGTTCAAATATTACTGTAAAAGCTTGCTATTTCAAAGATGGCTTTTCATACGGGGGTGGTGGCCGTGCGTATGGGGTGGTTATGCAAGCTACAACCAATTCTTGCCTTGTTGAAGACAACGTTTTTCAGCACTTGCGCCATGCTATTTTACTACAATCAGGTGCCAATGGAAATGTAAGTACGTTCAATTTTAGTACAGAGGCGTTTTGGTCTGAGGCTTCTTTGCCAGCCAATTCTTCTGGTGATTTAGTATTACATGGCAACTACGTCTATTCCAATTTATTTGAGCAAAATGTCGTCGGGAATATTGTGATTGACAATTCTCATGGTGCCAATGGCCCCGACAACTTATTTTATCGAAACAGAGGTGTGCTTTACGGTATTTTTTTTAGTGACCAAACTTCACCAAATCAAATTTTTATTGGCAATCATGTCACGAACACTAGCTTTCCTTACAGTGTCGTCAATTACAATATCCAAGGAGCAGGGCATTATCAATTTGCTAATAACAATAAAGGAACCATTGTGCCATCTGGTACAGCATTTAGTTCAGATACGTCTTTTGCTTATGCGCAACGTCCTGGTTTTGTTCCGGTATCAACTTGGCTTACTATTGGTGATCAACCCGTACTGATCCAAAATATTCCGGCTCAACAAAGATTTTTAGCGCAGCAGTATGTTTATGTAAATTGCCAACAAACGGCAAATATTCAAGCCTATGACGCTCTGAAAAAGATTCGGATTTGGCCAATACCTGCCATGAATCAAATTCAAATAGAAAGTGATCTTTCAAACGGCAATTCCATTGAAATTTATAACATAGATGGACATTTTGTGCAACGCGTTCAAAAGCAAACCACACTTCACACCCTTTCTATTGAGCAGTTCACTCCAGGATTTTATTACCTGAAATTTTCAGGTACCAATGAATCTTATCCTTTTATCAAGGAATAAATTCATATATAGGTAGCCTCATGTATGAAGGCTCAAAATAGGGGCTGTTTTGATAAATGAAATAGAGCTGTTCCCATTCGTCATTAGCGAAGCGAATGTCTAAGCGTTTTCTTTGCTCGTAGGCATCTTTCAATTTTGGTTGCGCCGCTAGTATGTCAGCAATTTGTTCTTTAAAAACATAAGGCGAAAAGTATTCTTTTTGTTGTAAATAGCTATCAAAAAAATTCCAAGTCAAATAACTGTCTTCGGCTAAGGGTTGCAGCACAGCATGGATAAAACCAGCTCGTTCTTGTTGACTCGGAATGAGCAGGTCTCCAGGCTTTAATTCATATGAAATTGTTTGTTTTTCAAGTGCGATTTGTTGCAATTTAAAATGACCTTCATAGGGTTTGGAAGGCGCTCTGAAATCCTTAATAACAAAAGAATTTACTTGAATTGTTTTTGTGCTTTCTGAATCGACGAGCGTATATTCGATCAGATTTGCCTTTAGCCTTTGAATGATTTCTGTTTCTTGCCCACTGACCACATAATAGGCAGGAATTTGAACAGAATCTAGGGCTTTGAAATGATTGTAGTAGGCAACGAATTTCTCATAGGGCTGCTTTCTATCGTAACCAAGTTGTTTAAGGCCGGTTGTGGGATGTTCAGGATAAATGGCCTGGTAACCCTTGAAACGGATTTGACTCACTTGGTTTTCATCTAGTTGGTAGTTGAAAAAATAATACTGTTGATTTTTTGCCCAGGTTTTTGCCTCATTTCTAGCACTTTCAATTTCTTTGCTGTTCCCAATTGCAAATGCAACCATCGAATTAAGAAAGCTTAGTGTGGCTTGGACGCGCTCCGGAAATGGCTTGAGCATGTGGGTTTCAACCGTAAAGGAAAGCGCGTGAAAAAGGCTCGCGTAACCCATCGCATAGCGGGGTAAATCATTGAACGCCACGATGCCGCTATCTGGGGTTTCTTTTTTAAGTTCAACGTAGGGAAACAAATCAAAGCCACTTTGTTTGCAATACAGCGCTAGCGTTGGGATGCACTTGTTGTAGGTTAGGCTTGCTAGACTAGGCGCAAGTCGTTCTTTCATGGAAGAGATATAGGTGAGGGTGTATTGGTAATCCGCACCATTTGAAACGTGATTATCGATAAAAATATCGGGGTCAAGACCCTGGAAAATACGAGCAAAAGTAAAACTGTTGATCGCATCCATTTTGATGAAATCTCGATTGAGGTCGAGGTTTTTTGAAGAGCCCCTAAATCCGTAGGCTTCAGGCCCGTTTTGGTTGGCTCTACTTTTAGACGAACGGTTCATCATGCCACCAACATTGTAAGCAGCAACAAATGCAATTACAGGAAGATCGTTTCCTTCCATGCTTTTGGTTGGTTTGCCGGCCATTATCCATTGATCTAGCCAAAGCAAACAGGCATTGACGCCATCGGGCTCTCCGGCATGGATGGCATTATTGATTAAAATGGTGGTCTGAGTTCTGGCTTTAATAAACGTTTTTAATGAGTCTCGTTCACCGTTTACTACACATAAATAAATGGGTAGGCCGTAATCGGATGCCCCCATGTTGTAAAGACTGATTTCTTTATGTTGGTGTTCGATTTTTTGCAGATGTGCAATGAGCTCAGGGTAGGTTGGTGTGGTGTTTTCTGACCATTTCTGCGCGAAAAATTGATGACACGCAAAAACGAAAGAAAAAAGAAATAGGGCATTTTTCATCCTTCGAAAATACAAAATCGATTAGGAAGCAAAAAATGTGCGCAATACTTATTAGAAAGAAGGGCAGCTGAGTTTTCTAAAATCGTTGGCGCGTTTCTTGCATTTTAGGTTGATACCGATTGAAACTTCGTGTGACCCGCCTGATGTTCCGCTCCCTAACGGAGAAACCGTTAAGTCATAACTATAGCCGATTCTATATTTATCAGTAGTGAGGCCGACTGTCAGAATGAAGGCATCTTTGTTGCGATACCAAGCTCCAATTGTGAAGCTCTCATATTTCAGATAGGCACCAATATTGAGTTGCTGAAAACCATTCTGATATTGATAGATAATGTTTGGTGATAAAAATGTGCTGCTCGAATAACGGCCTCTCTGACCAATTTTAATGTTGGCTCCAAGATGGCCTGTGAGTTTAATAGGTAAACGCGAGGTTCCGAGGATTAAAGATTCATCAGGTCGGTTGAGGTGATGCGCAGCCAAACCAAAGTAAAAATTCTTGGTGAAGCCGACCATTCCGGCTGATACATCCAGAAAGCCGCGGTGTCCGTTGCCTCTTGGAACATCGCCTGTTTGGTAAATAAATCCGCGACGCGGGTCTATCATGTCACCAAAAGTAAGCTGACTCCAGTCTAGAAATTTTTGATAATAAGCAGCTTGGGTTCCGAACATGAGTCTAAATTTCCGATTTACTTTTAAGTAATAAGAATAACTCGCGCCAAGCATTGAGGTCTGAATGGTGCCAGGCCCCTGAACATCGTGCATGGCTACTAAGCCGATTCCTCCGGAAATATTTTTATAATAGCTGTCATAGGCTGCTGCATAAGTAACATAGTTGCCCGTAAGTTGTGGCCATTCATTGCGGTAATTGAGTGCAATTCTAGGGCAACCGCTAGAACCTGCTAACGCAGGATTCAGGTAAACCGGATTTGCGTAGAATTGAGTAAAAGTGGGATCTTGCGCCAAGCACAATTGTTGGGCACAATAAAAAACGAAAATCGAAAGAAATTTTTTCATGACTAAAGACTGATATAGCGTCGGGCTTTGCGACTCGGTTGGGAGTAAATTCTAAATGTGAGTTGATGGTTAAAGCTTGGTGTATTTAAGCTCAGTAATTGTTGGCGACAACTTTGGAGCAATAGCGCGAAATTCTTGCCGACATATCCTGAAGACAATTGGTATTGTTGTGCACTTCCAATACTGGCGCCTAACTGAAAGCTCTTGAAATTGAGTTGAAAGCCCGTGTAGTAACTTTCGTAGTTTCCGGTTTTGGTATAGATCAGGTAGGGAGACAATCTCATTTTTTCGTTGCGCGAAGCATATTGAGTGCCGAAAGAAATGGTCCAATTTTGCAAGGCTCTGTCCGAACCGTTTTGGCTGGCAGTTCCGAAAGTGTAGTCGAAGTGTCTAAAAGCGTTGTCTAGTTGCGCATTGATAAAGAAAATGGGCGTCTGGATACCAAAGCCGAAATCTAAATCTTTGTAAAAAATTCTGCGGCCTAGCTCTGAAGTGCTGTCCATGTTGACGGCTCTTACGTCGTGGGCGCCAAGTTCCAAAAATTGAATACCCTGCAGTTTCTCTTGATCTGCATAACGAGCCCCTAATTTGAGTCTGAAACTTGGTTCTAGAATGATGTTTCTGGTCAGCATAAGTTTAGGAGCGGCAATAAGTGCCATTTCGTAATCGGTTGCTGCAGCATTGGCAAATTGTCGGTAAGCGCTCTGAATACCAAGACCACTGCGCAGGGATCTGGCATAAGTATCAAAACTAAATTGTTGTTGCATTTGCATTTGCTCCAAATTCGTCTGGCTTCTGATGCTGCTCATGCTTTGAAATCTAGACTGTGAAAGCGTTCCAACGCTACTAATACTGGCGTCAATATTGCTTTTGCCCGGCAGAAGTAGGTCGTAAGATTGGTTGTTGGTCAAGCCAATTTCTTTGTCGACAAAGCGGTCAATTTTGGTCAGTAAATTCAAGTCGAGTTGTCTATTTTTGCTCTCTTCAGTATTTGTTTCAGCTACATATGCTGCTTGAAAGGCATGCCAAGAAACACGGATATTTTTAGGCATCAATGGTTGAATCAACTCCCATTCTTGGAGCGGAGTGGAGGAGGTGAGGTGAAGTTTCTCGGACGAAGAAATTAAAGCAGAAGGATTCGAAGATGCTTGAAATGAACTTGTTTCGATGAAATTTGTCGAAGTGGGATTTGTGAATGGGAGATTTGTTGAAATTTGATCGGAATGAGAAAGGTTTGAATGAGGTATAGAACCTTGATTTATATGAGAAAGGAGTGACTGATGTATAGAACCTTGGTCGAAATGATAAAAATTGGCTTGATTTACAGAACCCTGAGTTGAACTTGAAAGATTGAATTTCTTCGTATTGTTAAAAGTGGTTTTGCTATTCGAAGCGACTAATTTTGAAGAACTCTTTTTGGATTTAGTATTTGAAGCAACCAGATTTGATTCAGGAGTACCTGAATTTATAAATAATAAACTGACACCGAGCAATAAAACACTGGCTGCAGCAATCCAAGGCCAGCGTTGTTTTTGCTTTCTATACAGCGCATTTTTAGGTTCAAAGGTGATGGGTTTGGCAGTATACTTTGTCTGAGACCAAGCTTCTGCTTCGGTTTCGAAATCTGGATTTTCGGCAAGCCAAGCTTCGAGCTGTGCATTTTCTGACTCAGAAAGGTTTCCTTCTAAGGCGTCAAATAACCACTGATCTAGTTCTTTTTCATTGAAATTCATGAGGCGAGTACAAATTGTTCTTTTACCATTTTTTTGATGCGGGCACGCGCTCTGAAAAGATAAACTTTTACCTGAGATTCAGAAAGTTCCAGTTGTTCAGCGATTTCCTGATAACTGTAGCCTTCGAGGTCGCGTAGTAACAGAATGCTCTTTTGAATGGCAGGGAGGTCTTGAACGAGCAATTGCACGAGTTGTTGTGCTTCGATTTGCTTGCTTGGGCCTGCATCTGTATGAAGAAAAAGTGAATCTAGGTGTTGTTGCTTGATTTTATTGCGCTTCGCCTGATTGAGCATGAGGTGATTGGCGCAAGTAAAAAGCCAAGATTTCGCTTTTTCAAATTCAACCGCTTTTCTGTTGAGCCACAATTTTTCAAAACAATCTTGTACAACGTCGCGTGCGGGCTCCACTTCGCGTAAAAAGTGCAGCGCAAAACGATACAGTGAATCACTGAATGTATCGACGCATTGGTTGTATTCTGATCTTTTCAAAATCGGGTTCTGGTATAGAACAATTTGCAACCCAGAATAGTTACAGCTATTTCTAGGTTAATTCTAGAAATTTACGCGATTTGAGGCAGAATAAAAAATAGGAAGCTAGAAACCAAAGTTGTCAAAGCCCGTTTGGGTGAGCTCTTGGTATTTTTCTTCGTTGAATTCGTAAAGTAAGGAGGGCTTGTGTGGAACACCTTTTTGTTTTTCTCTTAGGCTTGATAAGATGTCGAGTTTCTGAATTTTTCTTCTGAAATTTCGTTTGTCAAGGGGTTTATCTAGAATAGACTCATAGAGGCGGTGTAGCTGACTAAGGGTAAATTTTTCAGGCAACAAATTGAATCCAATTGGCTGAATTTTAATCTTTTGCTTGAGTTTTTCTTTGGCTTCTTGCAGGATTTCAAAGTGGTCAAAGGCCAATTCTTTGATTTCACTGACCGGGATCCAATCGGCATTTTTGGCAAAAGATAACGCTTGTGGTTGGTAATGTGCCATTTGCACCAAAGAAAAATAGGCTACGGTAATTACCCTTGCCTCTGGCTCAGCTCTAATGGTTTTGAGCCATTCGCGGTCAGATTCTTTGTGGATGCGATCTGGGTCTCCAAAGGCACCCACTTGTTCGAGATAGATATTTTCAAGGGCAGTTAATTCGGCAAGTACACGGTTGGCGGCTTGGTCCAGATTTTCGTTGTCATAGATGAGGTTACCAGGAAGTGCGAGTCTTGGTCCAGAACCCGAAGGGATTTCTCCGCGATCAATAAGTAAAACTGTAAGTTGCTCAAGGTCAAATCCGAAAATAACGCAGTCAACAGAGACATTGGGATTGAGTTCGGAGCCTATTTTTTTGTTTGTGTGATGCACGTATTAAGGATTTTCTATATATTTGGCATAGTGTAAAATTGACACAAAGCTCTAATTCACTCTATAACAAATATATGTATTTCATCATTGAAAGTGGTTCAACCAAATCTGATTGGGTACTTGTTGAAGACAAAAATAACCAAAGTTTTTTTTCAACAATGGGCTTCAATCCATATTTTCATTCCACCGACCTTATTGTCTCTGAATTAACAAAACACCAAGATATCATGAAACTGGCGCCTCAAATCAAAGGCGTTTACTTTTATGGTGCGGGTTGTTCAAGCCCTGAACTCAATGAAATCGTTGAAAAAGGTTTGGCTCAAATCTTTACCAATGCCTCTATTTTAGTGGAGCACGATTTATTGGCTTGTGCTTATTCTACCTACGGAGGATCGCCTGCTATTTCTTGTATTATTGGTACGGGTTCAAATTCTTGCTATTTCGACGGTAAAAATTTGCTCGAAGAAGTGCCGGCACTAGGTTATGTCTTAGGTGACGAAGGAAGCGGCAGTTATTTTGGCAAGCAATTGTTGTCTTCTTTTTTATACCATCATTTGCCTGAAGAAATCGAACAAGACTTCATTGCAACCTACCAACTCGATAAAGACATGATCGTTGATCGCGTTTACAGAGAGCCAAATGCAAACGTGTTTATTGCATCTTTTATGCCGTTCATTGCCAAACACAAAGAACATCCGTTTTTCTCAGAAATGGTTTTCAAAGGCTTCAAGCATTTTATGAGCGTACATGTTTGTTGTTATGATAACTACAAGAATACGGAAGTTCATTTTGTAGGTTCTTTGTCTAAAATTTTTGAAAAAGAACTTCAGCAAGCTGCACAAGAATTAGGAATTCACGTAACTTCCATCATTCAAAAGCCTGTAACAGGTCTAGTGAATTACCATCTTAAATATATTCTTCAAAATCAAACTGTTTAAGCCATGATTAAAAAATTGATTCTAAGTGCGTTACTACTTGCTGCGCCGAATTATTTCGCTCAATTAAATACGCCAAAATGGGTAGCAAATGCAACTATCTATGAAATCAACGTGCGTCAGTTTTCAAAAGAAGGAACTTTTAAAGCGGTTGAAGCCCAATTGCCTAGATTGCAAAAAATGGGTGTAGATATTATTTGGCTTATGCCGATTCATCCAATTGGCGAGAAGAATCGCAAAGGAACACTTGGTAGTTATTATGCGGTCCGAGATTACCGTGCGGTAAACTCGGAGTTCGGTGACTTTGAAGATTTCAAATCCTTGGTTGAAACTGCGCACCAGCTCAATATGAAAGTCATTATTGATTGGGTTGCAAATCATACTTCACCAGACAATGTTTGGGTAGATCAAGGTCACCAAGATTGGTACACCCTTGATTCTTTAGGGCAATTACAGCCGACTATCGGTACAGACTGGTGGGATGTTGCTGACTTAAACTATGACAACAAAGAAATGCGTCAAGAAATGATCAGTTGCATGGAATTTTGGGTCAGAAATGCACAAATTGATGGTTTTCGTTGTGACGTCGCCGGATGGGTACCGGTGGACTTCTGGGTAGAGGCGCGCAGGGCACTAGATGCAACGGGCAAAGGTGTATTTATGTTGGCTGAAGCAGAAGGTAATGAGTTGCACGACGCATTTGAAGCTACTTACGGCTGGGAATTTCATCATATCCTTAACGACATAGCCAAGGGTAAAAAAAATGTTGCCTCGATTTATGAATTCATGGATCACCTCAAGCCAAATAACAATGGCTTTCACATGAATTTCACTTCTAACCACGACGAAAACTCTTGGAATGGTACAGAAATGGAACGCATGGGTGACGCGCGTTTTGCAATGGCGGTTATTGCTGCAACAATCGAAGGGATGCCATTGGTTTACAACGGTCAAGAAACTTCGCTTGATCGCCGTCTCGCTTTCTTTGAAAAAGATGCCATCGACTGGACAAAAATGGACATGGTTGCTTTCTACGACAAATTATTACACCTACATCAAAAGAACCCAGCTTTGTTTGCGGGTGCAGGGCAAGTGAAGCCAAGATTCATTTCTACCATTGCTCAAAAGGAGCAACTGATTTATGTCCGCGAACGCGATAAAAATCAAGTGTTAGTTGTGGTAAACCTAAGTGCAAAACCTCAGCAAATTAAATTCAACGATGCAGCTACGGTAGGTGCTTTCCAAGAATTGTTCTCTGGAAATAAAGTCAACTTCAAAGTTGAAAAAACAGTTGAACTTCCGGCTTGGGGTTATAAAGTTTATTTCAAATAGGATAAAACCGAGCTAAAACTATACCTAAACTTTTACTAAAACTACTGCCATGCAAACTAAACCTACGCTTTCTTTTTGGCAAATTTGGAACATGAGTTTTGGTTTCATGGGGATCCAATTTGGGTGGGGTCTTCAAATGGCCAACATGAGTTCCATTTACGAAAGTCTTGGAGCCCAACCCGAACAAATACCAGGCCTGTGGTTAGCCGCGCCGCTAACCGGTTTACTTGTTCAGCCCATTATTGGCTATTTAAGTGACCGCACTTGGCATCCTAAATTGGGTCGTCGCAGACCCTATTTCTTAATTGGTGCTATTCTGAGTTCATTGTGTTTATTCCTAATGCCTTCGTCATCAACCTTGTGGATGGCTGCGGGTTTACTTTGGGTACTCGATTCTTCGATCAATATTTCCATGGAACCTTTCAGGGCTTTTGTAGCTGATCAATTGCCAGCAGCACAGCGCACCAGAGGATTTTCTATGCAGAGTTTCTTTATCGGAGTAGGCGCCACCATTGCTAGTGCCTTGCCTTGGATTTTTACCAATTGGTTTGCAGTAGACGGTACAGCTCAAGAAGGGCATATTGCAGCTAATGTACAATGGAGTTTTTATATAGGTGCGCTTGCTTTTTTAGGCGCCGTTTTATACACCGTATTTACCACAAAAGAATATCCACCCTCTGAAGAAGATTTAGCAGTTGCCAAAGAAGAAAAGAAAGGATTCTTGCACGGCGCATCTGAGATTTTTTCAGCGATCAAACACATGCCAAAACAAATGCGTCAGTTGGCTTTGGTGCAATTTCTTACTTGGCCAGGACTCTTCTTGATGTGGTTCTTCTTTACAACTGCAGTGGCATCTGAAATTTTTGGCGGGCAACCAGGATCTCCTGAATATGGCAAGGGTTCTGATTTAGCTGGTTTGGCTTATTCATTTGAAAATATAGTTACTTTCCTTTTTGCTTTAGTTTTACCATTTTTAGCATCCAAAATCGGTCAAAAATGGACGCATTTTACCAGTTTATTAATTGGAGGATTAGGGCTTATGCTCATCAATTTTGTTGATCAAAATTCTACCTGGATGTTGTTCTTGATCATGGGCTTAGTCGGGATAGCCTGGAGCAGCATTCTTTCGATGCCTTACGCCATGTTGGTTCCGTGTTTGCCAGCAAAACAAATCGGTGTTTATATGGGGATCTTTAATTTCTTTATTGTATTGCCTGAAATCATTGCGTCTTTGTTCTTTGGAGATGTCATGACTCATTTTTTAGATAATTCAAGAATTGCAGCCGTAACGGTTGGGGGCTTGCTCTTGATTATTGCTGGCTTTTTAACACTTAGAATCAAAGAGAATAATGTCGCAAATTAAAGGACTCCTGTTCGATCTAGATGGTGTTTTGGTAACCACAGAACACAATCATTTTGTTGCTTGGCAACGCTGCGCCCAAAGTTTGGGCATCCCTTTTACAGAACAAGAAAATGAACTCCTTAAAGGAGTGAGTAGGGTAGATTCATTAAAGAAAATACTTGAGTTAGGCGCTAAAACGGTTTCGCATGAAGAATTTGAAGCCTTACTCAAAAGTAAAAATGACTTCTATCTCGACTCGATTCAATCTTTAAGTGCCCAAGATTTATTGCCAGGAGTTGAATCGCTACTTCAAGAGGCCAAAAAATCAGGTATTTTACTCGGTGTAGGTTCTTCAAGCAAAAATGCCAATTTCATCCTTGACAAATTAGGTATTGCTGCCTATTTCGACGTGGTTATTGATGGCAATGGCGTTCAAGACCCTAAACCACACCCCGAAGTCTTTTTGAATGGTGCCAAAGCATTGGGTTTGAATCCTGCTGAAGTATTCGTTTTTGAAGACGCAGCCTCAGGCATTGCAGCTGCTAAGGCAGGTGGTTTTACAGCAGTAGGTGTGGGCAACCCTCATATTGCTGAATTAGCCGATTTATATTTTAACGATTTGACAGAATTTAGTTTAGCTAAACATGCGTAATTTATTTGAAATTGATCCGTGGAAGATCATCGAGACAAAATTTGATGCCAACAAACAAAAACAGGCGGAAAGTATTTTTAGTATTGGAAATGGTTCTTTTGGTCAGCGCGCCAATTTTGAAGAAAAATACTCAGGTGATTCGCTTCAAGGAAGTTATATAGGTGGGGTTTATTATCCTGACAAAACGCGTGTAGGTTGGTGGAAAAACGGCTACCCAGAGTATTTTGCAAAAGTACTGAACTCCACCAACTGGATTGGTATTCATCTTGAAATTGATGGTGAAGCCCTGGATCTAAACCAACAACAAATCAAATATTTCCACCGCGAACTCGATATGCAAAAAGGTCTCTTGAAGAGAACTTTTAGAGTAGTCTTTGCTTCCGGTAAAGAATTAGAAGTTGAAAGTATTCGTTTTTGCTCCATGGAACGCGAAGAAATTGCAGCAATATCTTATTCGGTTACGCCATTAAATTTCAGTGGGAACGTCAAGTTTACGCCCTACCTAGATGGCAACGTAAGCAACCACGATGCCAACTACGACGAATTCTTTTGGCAAGAAGATTCAAGAAAAGTTGATGTGCAAAAAGGTATTTTGTGTTCGCGCACTAAAAAAACCAACTTTTGTGTAGCAACAGCCATGCGCTTTTCTTTCTGGCGCGAGCAAGAATTACTCACCATACACCCAAATGTAGCCCAACGAGATTTCTACGTAGAGAACAATTTTGAGCACTACCTCGAACAAGGTGTGCGTTTTACGCTCAAGAAATACGTAGCGGTTACTTCCACGATCAACCATTCCGAATTTGAATTGGCAGCAAAGGCAATCAAAAGAGTCCGCGATGCCTATACATCTGGTTTCGATGTCTTGCGAGCTGAACACGAAGCAGCATGGGAACAAATCTGGAAAAGCGCAGATATCGTTATTGACGGAGACATCGCCTCTCAGCAAGGAATACGATTCAATATTTTCCATTTATACCAGACCTATACCGGAAAAAATGCCAAATTAAATATTGGGCCAAAAGGGTTTACAGGAGAGAAATATGGGGGTGCAACCTATTGGGATACAGAGGCCTATTGTTTGCCTTTTTACCTCAAAACAGCAGATCCTGAAGTAGCCCGACAATTATTAGTATATCGCTATCATCATCTTGATAGAGCCATTGAAAATGCCGAGAAATTAGGCTTTAAAAATGGAGCAGCGCTTTATCCGATGGTGACCATGAACGGAGAAGAGTGCCACAACGAATGGGAAATCACTTTTGAGGAAATTCACCGCAATGGCGCCATTGCTTTTGGAATTTACAACTATATCAGACACACCGGAGATACCGCTTATTTGTCAGAATATGGCTTGCCAGTTTTAGCCGGAATTGCTCGTTTTTGGGCCCAACGCTTCAATTGGTCTGAGGCCAAGCAAGCATATGTAATGTTGGGTGTTACCGGTCCAAATGAGTACGAAAACAATGTCAATAACAACTGGTATACCAACTACATAGCACGTTGGTGTATTCAATATTGCTTAGAAGTCGATGCGCAAGTAAAAACTTCGTTACCTCAAAAATTAAGCGCTGACGAACAGAAAAAATTCAAGCATATCGTTGAAAACGTATATTTCCCGGTTCTCGACGGAACCCAAATATTCTTACAACAAGATGGCTTCATGGATAAAGAACAGCTTTCCGCGGCTGACATCCCTGTGGCCGAACGTCCAATTAATCAGCATTGGTCTTGGGATCGCATTTTGAGATCCATTTTCATTAAGCAAGCAGACGTTTTGCAAGGTTTGTATTTATTTGAAGATCATTTTGATGAAACCATTATTCGTGAAAACTTTGACTTCTATGAGCCAAAAACAGTGCACGAATCTTCGTTGTCACCATGTGTGCATGTGATTTTAGCTGCCAAAATTGGCCGTCTCGACAAAGCTTTAGAGTTGTATTTGCGTACCAGCCGACTCGACCTCGACGACTACAATCATGAGGCAGATGAAGGTTTGCACATTACATCGATGGCGGGCACCTGGATGTCTGTGGTTGAAGGATTGGCTGGAGTTAGGGTTACTGAAGCAGGTTTGTCTATTTCCCCTTGTATTCCAAAACCTTGGAATGGATACGCATTCCAAATTCGTTATAAAAACCAACCGCTTGCAATTGCAATTGATCAACAAAAAGTAAGTGTAGAAAACTTAGGTTCAGCACCAATTGTTTGTCAAATATTGGGTAAAGAAATCCAGCTAGAAGTCAATACAAAGCAAGAATTCACTTTGAATTAGTCAGCTGATTCAGAGAGTTAGTCAGCTGATTCGGAGAGTTAGATAGCTGATACGGAACTAATCAATGGTCAATTGACCCTTTGCATACTGGTACAAGCGGCTTCTTTCGGCAACTTCTTTTCTAAAATACGCTTCTTGCTTTTTGGGGAGGTAGCGTTTTTTATGAAGACCAAAACTGAACACATTGAGCAATTTTCTACCCAAAGAGAAGGCTGCCTGAAAATTTTCGTCGATTGGTTCAAGCGCTTTCAAAGACTCATTTAAGCTATCGTTGAGCTGCATTTGCAACAACTGTTTTCTGACTTCTTCAGAGCGTTGATTGTATCTGTGTAGGTGTTCGGGGTCAACACTTTTTAGTTTGGCAATACGGTTGGCCTGGAAATCTAGGTCTAAAAAGGCTTTTTGCAATTCTTCGATACTCATCATAACCCTACAAAGTAAGTTATTTCTTTTGGAAATAGCCCAAAAATTCTGCGTTGCCGTCGCCGCCCAAGATAGGAGAATCGATAAATTCAATCCATTGCAATTGATTGCGCTGGGCCATTGTTTTGATATTTTCTAGTAGTGCAGGATATTGTTTGGTGTCTTTGACCACACCGGCTTTATTAAGGGCGCCTGGCCCTAATTCAAATTGGGGTTTTACGAGCAGTACTACATGGGCGCCCTCTTTTAAAAAGGGTATGGTGAACGGAATGACTTTTTCAAGCGAAATAAATGAAACATCTACCACCAAGCCATCTACCATTTCAGGGATGAGCTTAGCCGTGAGGTCTCGGGCGTGGGTTTTTTCTAAATTCAGAACACGCGGATCATTCTTGAGTTTATCGTGCAATTGTTTTTGCCCAACATCTACACAAAATGCTTTGATCAGGCCGCGCTCGAGCATAACTTCGGTGAATCCACCGGTGCTGGCTCCTAAATCTATAAAGGTTTGCCCTTTTACATCGATTTTCCAATGATCGAGTGCTGCAATCAGCTTAAACGCTGCCCTTGATACCCAAGGGATTTCTTCGGCAAGCAGTTCTATGATGGCGTCTGCTGGCACCTTCTTGCCAGGCTTCGAAAAAAGTTTTCCGTTGACTTTTACGCCATATTTTTTGATGAGTTCTTCGGCCCGAACACGAGTGCTTACCAAGCCTCTTTCTAATAGGATTTTATCGATGCGCTCTTCCATTATTTTGGATATACAAATAAGATTTTTTCTGCAAAGCCTTCGATTTGCAAGTAAGTAGGGGCCTCTGCAACCATTTTATTTGCCAGCGGTTTGATGTCAAACTCTAAAACACCGAGTTCAAGTGACAAATCGTTGTTTTTGGCTGGTTTGTGATTTGCTTTTGCACTTGCGATAATTTTACAAGCTCTTATTGGCGGAAAGGATTTGGCAATGTTGGCACTGCCCACGAGTTCAAAATTTTCTAATGCTGTACTACTCGTATAGAAAATACGAAGGGTGGAGCCTTCAATTTGAAAAGAATCGATGGCAAGAGCTGCAGCTTCATTTTGAAAACTTACAGCGTCAATTTTTGCAATTCCATGTTGCATTGAAATCGGATTTTTACTTGGATAAGACAGCGTGATTGTACTTTTTTTAGAGAGGCTACAACTGAAAACGAGCAGGAATAGCAAACTCAGTTGGATATATTTCATGAGGATCAGGTATTGAGTAGTCAAAAGTACGACCATTTGCGCAAAGAGCCTTATTTTTGCAGTGAATGAAAACAAAAACGCTCAAAAAGAATAAAGTCAATGTCGTTACATTGGGTTGTTCTAAAAATACCTTCGACTCCGAACTTATGATGGCTCAACTCAAAGCCAATCAGTTCGAGGTCGAGCACGAAGCCCAACAAGATGATGCAGAAATCGTCATCATCAATACTTGTGGTTTTATTGACAACGCAAAACAAGAATCTATAGATACCATTTTGCGTTATGCCGAAGCCAAACAAGAAGGCTTAGTAGAAAAAGTATATGTCACGGGTTGTTTGTCTGAGCGCTACCGCGATGATCTCGAGAAAGAAATCCCTGAGGTTGATGCCTTTTTTGGCACCCGCGAATTGCCAAGATTGCTTAAAACACTGAAGGCCGATTACAAACATGAATTGGTTGGTGAGCGCATTTTGACTACTCCAAATCATTACGCTTACTTCAAGATCGCAGAGGGCTGTGATCGCCCTTGTTCTTTTTGTGCCATTCCGCTGATGCGCGGCAAACACTTATCGACACCTATAGAAGATTTGGTCCAACAAGCCAAAAATTTAGTGGCAAAAGGCGTGAAAGAAATCATGCTAATTGCCCAAGACCTAACTTACTACGGCCTAGATTTATATAAAAAAAGAGCGCTATCTGACTTGCTCAATCGCTTGGCTGATATCGAGGGGCTCGAATGGATCCGTTTGCATTATGCCTATCCTTCAGGGTTCCCGATGGATGTGTTGGATGTCATGGCAGCCCGTGAAAACATTTGTAAGTACCTAGACATGCCATTGCAACACGGTTCAACCAAAATTTTGCAAGCCATGCGCCGCGGTATCACCCGCGAAAAAACCGAAGAACTCGTGGCTCAAATCAGGGCAAAAGTCCCTGGTATTGCCATGCGCACCACCCTTATTGCAGGCTATCCAGGTGAAACCGATGCAGATTTTCAAGAAATGTATGATTTTGTAGAAAGAACCCGTTTTGACCGCTTAGGTATTTTTACCTATTCTCATGAAGAAAACACGCATGCTTACCAGTTTGCTGACGACGTTCCTGCAAAACTCAAAAAACAACGTGCTGACGAAATCATGGAATTGCAAAGCGGTATTTCTTACGCCATGAACCAACTGCGCATTGGGCAAACCCATAAAGTGTTGTTTGATCGCGTAGAAGGTGACTACTTTATCGGGCGCACTGAATTTGATTCTCCTGAGGTTGACAACGAAGTATTGGTGAAAAAAGACAGTGCTTATGTTCGTTTAGGTGATTTTTCGCGTATTCTCATCACTCAGGCAGATCATTACGATTTATATGGCGATGTGGTTTCTTAATAAAAAATCAGCTTTTTTGTGCATTACACTGGTCTTGCTGGCCAGCTGTGGACATGAAAACCCCGTGCGACAAACCCAATTCGATATTTTGGAGCATGCATCTGCTGTAAAAGCAAGCCTCCCTTTTGAGGCAAAAAAAATTGAATTAGAAAATCTGAAAGTGAGTTATCCAAGTTTTGGAAAGCATCCGTTTTCAGTACTCATGAAAACTTTAGTTACCAAAGACACCGCCGGAGTTTTCTGTGTAGGTCAGCGCAGCGTTAAAGTGGTGTATCAGGTGCGTTGGGCTACTAAAAATGTCTTGAGCCTGAAGCAAAATGTATATTTAAATTGCCCCATGAGCAATGGCCCTAGAAGCACCACTATTGAGCATTTGTACACTTTGCATCATGATACCATCTTTAAACTCGATTTAGAAGGTTCGCCAAGTTTGTTACAAGAAATTCAGAGTGCATTGCGCAAGAGAAAAGCCCCTTATTGTAGTGCGCCAAAAATTGAAGAGGTTTTTCCTGTGATCAACAAAGGCAGATTGGAAGTGACACCGCATTATGCCAGTGCGCTATGTGATACCACTTTTGTCAGGAAGCCGATTGCCCGCAAAGACCTCCGCCTGATCCGAAATCGTGTTTTTTTAGTACTGAACTAAGACACTAAACGCTTATTTAAGCCTCTATTTCGAGAAGAACCTTATCTTTGAATTAAAATTTCAAACATGGGTTTACTAGATAACAAAGTTGTATTAATTACAGGTGCTTCTCGTGGAATCGGAAAAGCAATTGCCGAAGAATGTGCCAGACAAGGAGCCAAAGTGGCTTTTACCTATTTATCTTCAGATGAAAAAGCACGCGCCTTAGAAGCTGAGTTAAGTGTAAATGGTGGTGTAGCTAAAGGTTTTAAATCAGATGCTTCCGATTTTGAGCAAGCGCAAACGCTTGTAGATCAAGTTGTAGAAACTTTCGGTACTGTAGACGTTTTGGTCAACAATGCCGGAATCACACGCGATACCCTTTTGCTTCGCATGACAGAAGAGCAATGGGACGAAGTCATCAATACCAACCTAAAATCTGCCTTTAATCTTACCAAAGCCGTTCAAAAGCCAATGTTGAAAGCGCGTTCGGGTTCTATCATCAACATGAGTTCTGTGGTGGGCGTCAAAGGAAACGCAGGGCAGGCAAACTACGCAGCCTCAAAAGCAGGCTTAATTGGTTTTACGAAGTCTATTGCAGCTGAGCTCGGTTCAAGAAACATTCGTTGCAATGCCATTGCACCTGGTTTTATCGAAACCGAAATGACTGAAGTCCTAGATCAACAAGTTGTTGAATCTTGGAGAAACAGCATTCCACTCAAAAGAGGCGGGCAGCCTATCGATGTGGCCAATGCAACTGTATTCTTAGCCTCAGAAATGTCTGCATACATTACAGGTCAAACCCTGCACGTATGTGGCGGTATGTTAATGTAAGCATATGAATATACGTCCAAGACGCAATCGCAAGAGTGCCACGATTCGTCAGATGGTGGAAGAGACGCATTTAGGTGCGGCCAACCTCATTTATCCGATTTTTCTAAAAGACGGTAAGGGAATCAAAGAAGAAGTAAGTTCTTTGCCCAATAATTTCCGTTGGTCTTTAGATACTTTATTGCCTGAAATCGATGCTTGCATGGAGTTAGGCATCAAAAGTTTTGATATTTTTCCGGCAGTAGAAGAGCAACTCAAAGACCAGACCGCAACCTATAGCTGGGCATCAGATAACTTTTACTTGCACGCCATATCTGAAATCAAGAAACGCTTTCCGGAAGCGGTGGTCATGAGCGATGTTGCTATGGATCCCTATTCATCAGATGGCCATGACGGTTTAGTAAAAGATGGTCAAATTATCAATGACGAAACCTTGCCTATTTTAGCCAAAATGGCTGTTGCACAAGCGCAGGCAGGTGTAGACATCATTGGGCCATCAGACATGATGGATGGTAGAGTGGGGTATTTGCGCCACGAACTAGATATCGCCGGCTTTACCGATGTTTCAATCATGTCTTATACGGCAAAGTATGCCAGTGCATTTTATGGCCCATTTAGAGACGCACTCAATTCTGCACCAAAACTAGGCGACAAAAAAACCTATCAAATGAACCCTGCTAATAAAAGAGAGGCGCTACTAGAAGCACAACTCGATTTTGAAGAAGGGGCCGACATGCTCATGGTTAAGCCCGCCTTGTGTTATCTAGACATCATCGCTTTGTTAAAAGAGAATTTTCCGGTGCCAATTACTGCTTACAATGTGAGTGGTGAATGCGCAATGGTTTATGCTGCTGCAAAAAATGGCTGGCTTGACTACGACAGAGCCATCTATGAAATGCTATTGAGCATGCGCAGGGCAGGAGCAGATGCCATCCTGACCTATTTTGCCAAAGACTTTGCTCAACTCATTAAAAACGCCTAAAAAAATAAAATGGCCATTGAATTAACTTCAGAATACCTGAGTTTAGATGCTTTTGAAGCCTTGCTTAAAAGTCAAGAAGAACTTGTGCTTAGTCAAGAGCTAAAGGATAAAATACAAAAGTGCCGTGACTACATCGATGCCAAAATGGCCCAAACCAACCAACTCATTTATGGAGTAAATACAGGTTTTGGTTCATTGTGTAATACGGCTGTAAGTAAAGAGGATCTGCAGACGTTGCAGCGAAATCTTGTTTGCTCACATGCTTGCGGGATCGGAGAAGAAGTGCCGCAAGAAATTGTGCGCCGCATGTTATTACTTAAAGTTTTAGGTTTGTCAAAAGGTGCATCTGGTGTGCAAATTGCCACCATTGAACGCTTGCTCTTTTTCTACAATAACCAAATCTATCCTAGGGTATTTCAGCAAGGGAGTTTAGGAGCTTCAGGAGATTTAGCACCGTTGGCACATTTGTCTTTACCCCTCATTGGTGAAGGGGAGGTGTATTTTGAAAATCAACTAATTAAATCTACTGAGTTAAACAAAAGATTTAATCTTGACCCCATCATTTTACAGTCCAAAGAAGGCTTGGCACTGCTCAACGGTACGCAATTTATGTCGTCTTTTGCCAGTTATGCCATCGACAAAGCCTATCGTTTATTCGATGTGTTTAATCAAGTTGCGGCCTTGTCTTTAGAAGCCTATGATGGCAGAGTGGAGCCTTTTCAAGCAAATGTCAATGAAATTCGCAATCAAGAAGGTCAAATTAGAGTAGCTGCTTGGTTCAGAGAAACTTTAAAAGGAAGTGAAATCGCGGGTCAGCAAAAAGCACACGTGCAAGACCCATATTGTTTTCGTTGCATTCCGCAAGTACACGGAGCAACGCTTGACACCTTGCAACACGCCGCAAAAATCATCGAAAGAGAAATTTCTGCAGTTACCGACAACCCAACCATTTTTGTAGATCAAGACGAAGTAGTTTCTGCCGGCAATTTCCATGGGCAACCTTTGGCTTTAGTGCTTGACTTTTTAGCGATTGCTATGGCCGAAATGGGAAGTATTTCAGAGAGACGCACCTACAAACTTATTTCAGGTACCCGTGAGCTTCCGCCGTTTTTAGTGAAAAACCCAGGTCTGAACTCTGGTCTCATGATTACGCAATATACGGCCGCTTCTATCGTGAGTCAGAACAAGCAACTTTGTACTCCTGCTAGCATTGACACTATTGATAGCAGTAATGGGCAAGAAGACCACGTAAGTATGGGAGCCAATGCTGCAACCAAACTTTATCGTGTTCTGGACAATTGTCAGAAAATAGCGGGTATAGAACTTATTCATGCAGCTCAAGGTCTAGAATTCAGAAGACCCCTACAAAGCTCTGTTTGGCTCGAAGATTTACACGCTCAATTCAGAGAAGTGGTGTCTGTGCTAGATACAGACCGTATTCTAGCTACAGATATGGCAGCCGCTTACCAATTCATTGATAAAATAAGTAAACATGACTGATTTTCAGGAAGCAACAGAAGCTGCAAAAAGACCAAAATTCCTATTAGTATTGGTCATTTTATCGAGTATAAATATTGGTTTTAGCACCATGGGTTCAATTGGAGCTATGCTCGGGGCTAAACCCGATCAAAACATGATCAAAGAATCCAAATTAGATTTTGCCAAGATGCGCGAACAGCTTGAAACAGCGGGTGTGTCAGAATACACCTACATCGTGGATCAAATGCAAATCGTTACCGACAACATGTTTAAAAACTTTCAGTCCTACAATTCGGTGCAATTTATTTTATTGGTGTTCGGGCTTACCGGAGTTATTCTGATGTATCAACAAAGACGCCTGGGTTTTCATTTTTATATTTTGTACAGTATCGGACTAGTCATGTTGCCCTACTTTTTCAATGACATCAAAGACATCCCAACCGTATTAACCATTGTAGGTTTGTTGTATGGAGCAATTTGGGTGCTGCTTTACAGCAGAAACCTACATTGGATCAATAAATAAGCAATTAGAATATTTTCCCGGGGTTCAGGATTCCGTTCGGGTCAAACACTTGTTTAATGCCCCTCATTAAGTCTAGGCCTCTTTCATGAAAAGCAAGGTCCATATACGGTTTTTGAACCAAGCCAATGCCGTGTTCTCCAGAAATGGTTCCGCCCATGGCAATAACAGCTGTAAAAAGTTCTCTGATCGCTAAGGTCAATTCTTGGTTCCAAAAATCGTCGCTGAGGTCTCCTTTGATAATATTTACATGTAAATTTCCGTCTCCGGCATGGCCATAACAAACGGACTCAAAGCCATATTTTTGGCCGATTTCTTTGACTGTTTTAAGTAAATTAGGCAGTTGGTATCTTGGCACTACGGCGTCCTCTTCTTTGTAAACCGATTGTACTTTTACCGCTTCTCCGACTTTTCTTCTTAAACTCCAAAGAGCATTTTTTTGTGCGGCCGTTTCTGCAAATAAAATTTCATCGGTTTGAAATTGATCCAAAACCCCCAAAATAACTTCGCAATCTTTCATCAGGACTTCCTGATCAAAACCATCAACCTCGATCAAAAGATGTGCAGCATGTGCGTCTTTTACTTCAATGGTGTAATCCTCAGAAAAAGCCTGAGACCACTTGAGGGCATTTTGTTCCATGAATTCTAGGCCACTGGGCGTCACACCCGCCTGAAAAATAGCGGCAACAGCCTCACATGCTTGAGCTGCGTCAAAAAACGGAACCAACATCAGGAGATCTTGGGTCGGGTGCGGGAGCAATTTTAATACGATCTTGGTGACAATAGCGAGCGTGCCTTCTGAACCCACCACAAGTTGAGTTAGGTTATAGCCCGTTGCGTTTTTCAAAACATTGGCGCCGGTCCACATGATGGTACCATCGGCAAGAACCACTTCAAGGTTCAAGACATAATCTTTCGTGACGCCATATTTCACAGCTTTTGGGCCGCCAGAATTCTCGGCAATATTGCCACCAATAAAACACGAGCCTTTGCTGGCAGGGTCTGGTGGGTAAAACAATCCTTTTTCTCGGACTGCATTTTGCAAGACTTCTGTAATGACGCCAGGCTCTGTAATTACTTGTGCATTTTTTTGGTCAATATCTAAAATGCGGTTGAGTTTTTCTGTGGAAAGCAATATTCCGCCGTAAATTGGCAAACAACCACCGCTAAGCCCTGTTCGGGCACCAGCAGCAGTTACGGCAATTTGTTTTTCGTTGCAATAGCTTAAAATTTCAGAAACTTCTTGCGTGTTTTCAGGAAGCAATACCAAGCCTGGATAAAAGACCAGATCTTCAGTATGGTCATGGCTATAGGCTGCTAGGGCTTCGCGGTCATGAATACAACGTTCGTTGAGTAGTGTTTTGAAATGCGTTAAATCGGCTTGATCTGGTTGTTTCCAGTCTTGAAAATTCATTGGTGCTTGCATGACTGCGAACATAAGTAAAATTGCTGAATTCTTGCCGTCGCTGCTTTTTATTTTATCTTTGAATTGAAAATGAAAAACATGTCTCAAGAAGTATATCTCATCGACGGTGTTAGAAGCGCCATCGGAAATTTTGGCGGAACATTAGCAAGTCTTAGAGCTGATGATCTAGCAGCAAAAGTCATTGCTGCCTTAGTGGCGCGTCATCCCAATTTAAATGTAAAAGAAATCGAAGATGTCATCCTCGGCTGTGCCAATCAGGCCGGTGAAGACAACCGAAATGTAGCTCGCATGGCTGGCTTGTTAGCAGGCCTTCCAGTAGAAGTACCCGGAGAAACAGTCAACAGACTTTGTGCTTCAGGTATGGCCGCTGCCGTAAATGCCATGCGTGCTTTGCGCAATGGTGAAGGAAATTTATACATTGCGGGCGGTGTTGAACACATGACGCGTGGGCCTTGGGTCATTTCCAAAACATCTAGTGCCTATGGTCGTGATGCCCAAATGTACGACTCTTCATTTGGTTGGCGCTTTATTAACCCACAAATGGAAGCCCTTTATGGCGTAGACAGCATGGGGATGACCGCTGAAAATTTAGCCGATAAATATAAGATTTCACGTCAGGATCAAGATCAGTTTGCGGCCTGGAGTCAGCAAAAAACTGCAGCTGCCCAAGCTGCCGGTTTCTACGACGCTGAAATCACACCAATTGAAATCCCACAGAAAAGAGCAGCCGCAATTATCTTTGATAAAGACGAATTCTCAAGAGCCAATACCACTATTGAAACCCTGACAAACTTAAAGCCTGCATTTAAGAAAGATGGTAGCGTTACAGCCGGAAACGCTTCTGGGCTCAACGATGGTGCAGCAGCACTTTTGTTAGCCAACGAGGCGGGAGTAAAAGCCCATAATTTGCGTCCTATGGCGAAAATTCTTGCTGCTGCTGTTGCAGGAGTTGAGCCTCGCATTATGGGCATTGGGCCAGTGCCCGCGAGCCAAAAAGCGTTGGAGCGTGCAGGCCTTACCCTAGATCAAATGGATGTTATTGAAATCAACGAGGCGTTTGCCGCTCAAGTTTTGGCATGTTCTAGAGCCTTAGGTTTGCAAGATCAAGATCCAAGACTGAATCCGAACGGTGGGGCCATTTCATTAGGGCATCCGCTCGGCATGTCGGGTGCGCGCTTGTTACTTACTGCTGCAAGGCAACTTCAACTCACTCAAAAACGTTATGCACTTATTACGATGTGTATTGGCGTAGGGCAAGGTTACGCTGCCGTTATTGAAAATGTAAATCAATGAAGAAATTTTTAGGTGTCTGTTTGATCTTGCTGTTGGTTGCTTGTAAAAAAGAACCCACACGCTGGACCACCGATTGGGAAATCCCGGTTGTAAAAGACACCCTAGACCTTTCTAATTTTTATAACGATTCTACGCTGCAAATCAATGGCAATCAAATCAATATTGCCCTTAGTAGAACGCTCCTTAATTTAGGTATTTCCGACATCGTAAAAATCCCCGACACCACAATTAGTCAACAGTTTCAGTCTGTCTTTACCGTGAATAATGTTACGCCAGGCTTCACGTTTGTCAATAGTGTCAAAACCCATGAGCTCGATTTAGCCGATATTCAACTCAAAAAACTCCATCTGAAATCGGGTAGGGTAAAGCTAAAGATTCAAAACCCTTTGAATACGCTTGTTTTGTATCAAATTGAATTGCCAGGCGTCACTCAAAATGGGGTGCCTTTTGTGCAAAATTTTTCGGTTGCGGCCGGAACGGTTCAAAATCCTACAGTTACCTATGAAACCATAGACCTTAGTAATCACGACATCGATCTTGGGGGGCAGCAAGGATTAGAATTCAATAAATTACAGTCAAAACTCACACTCCAAACAGATCCAAACGGCCCTACAGTTTCCATCTATGCCAATCAATTGTTTAAATATGAGGCAACTTTTGAAAGTTTAGTCTTGGACTACGCCAAAGGATATTTCGGATCGGTCCTCATCGATGAACAAAAGTCCTTTACGCTTCCGTATCTCAATAAAGTCAATGCTGGCACGCTAGATTTACCAAATGTCAATTTAAACCTGGCCATTGAAAACGGATTCAAAGTTGCACTAAGAGGGCAAGTTTCTTCTTTGCAAGCAACTAATTTGCAAGGACAGAGTATCTCACTTTATGCACCCGCAATTGGCCCAAGCTTTTATTTGGCCGCCGCACAAGGTTCTTGGTCCAATTTGCAGCCGAGTATTATGAATTTGCAGTTCAACGCGGCCAATAGCAATTTAGAAGCTTATCTTGAAAATTTGGGCGCTCAACAGCAAGTAGCTTATCAAATTCAGCCCAATCCATGGGGCAACACCTCGGCTGGTCATGACGAAGCATTTCCAAACAGTAAATTAAAAGTGAAGGTTTCGGCTAGTTTACCTCTGCATTTGGGGCTTGACGGACTAACGCTACAAGACACATTTGATTTAGCCCTTCAGCAAAATTTGAAGAAAACACACATTGAATCTGCGCAAATGGTCATTGAGGCCACCAATGCCTTTCCGATGGCTACAGATCTTGTGCTTTATTTTTTAGAGAATGGTCAAATCAAGCATACCGTATTAGCCGATGCACAAATTTCAGCGGCAAACTTGGGTCAAATTGACCCAGTAGATGGCTTACAAAAGAAAAAATCGACTGTAGTACTTCAGCTTCCTATAGAACTCGTGGAGCAGCTCAATACACTGGACCAAGTTGTGGTTAGTGCGAGCTTGTCTACTTTAGACCCAAATAGCGGCTTGAGTATTTCTGAAGCGGTTCAGGCCAATGCGTATCTTGCATTTAAGCTTAATTTGAAACTTCAAACCAGTATGCGACCATGAAAAGAATAATGATTCTTTTGATAATATTGAGTCAGCATGTAGCATCATTTGGGCAGCAAAAACTGACTATCGAGGCACACGGAGCTTATAATAGTACAGCTTTGCCTATTCAGATACCCAATGCCTTTCTTTATGGTGGATTTCTAGATTCTAGTTTACTAAATGCCACTTATCTAAGTTTAGGGCCACGCCTTACCTTTGGCTTACAAATGAATGCCGCGGCGCAGTATCAATCCAATAAAGCATTTAGTAAGGATAGCCTTAAGCCCTTAGCAAATTGGAATTGGCAATTCGGCGCAAATGTCACGAACTTTACTGGCCTGCAACTTTCAAAAGATGCTTTTGGTTTGGCATTTTTAGGTGGCTCACCTTTTATTGGAGATACTTTAGATTTCTCAGCAACACGTTTGCAGAGTTGTACTTTTTCGAGTTATGGAATCGGGTTGTATCAAGCCCAAACGCATACCGCTTTTCAACTCAATCTCGTGGCTATGCATCAGTGTGCAGATTTGCAAGTTGGAAGTTCTTCTTGGTATCAAGACTTTGTATCTGATTCTATTTACTTCAATAGCAAAGCCCAAGCCTATTTTTCCAATCAACCGCTAACAGGTGTTGGTCTTAGTCTGGATCTCGATTATCGTTTTAGCTCAGAAACCGATAACGAACCTTTAGAATTTCAGCTTAAAATCCAAAATTTAGGGATGAGTTACCAATATCAAGCCCTCACGCGCTATCAATTGAACGGCACCTATAATTATGGCGCCTATGATTTAGCGGGCTTGCAGCAGTTTAATTTTTCTGAACAAATCGCTGCAGCAAAAGAGCAGTTAGGATTCAGTAAAGATGCGATCCGAAATTGGTATTTATTACCAGCTACCATTCGCTTATCAAAACTCATCAATGAAGATACGCTAGTTAAGTTTCAGGCTTATTACGGAGCGCAGTTTATGCTCAGAAAAACCTATACACCATGCTTTTTTGCCGGAATACACTGGTCTGCATCTAAAATTTGGCAAACAGGAGTAGGGGTGGTTTATGGCGGTTTTGGTGGCCTAAGAGCCCAGGCCTATAGTACTTTTGCTTTTGATAAAGTAAAAGTTTCCTTTCGATCAGATAACGTCGCCTTTCAAAAAGGAGGCTCCATTTATATGCAATTACAATGCGATTTACATTAATACTCTTTCTCTTCGCAGCCTTTTGTACAAGCGCTCAGCAGCGTTTTTACAAGTTGTATTCAGGATCAGGTTTTGACAAAGGCGAAGATGTAATGGTCTTGCCAGATTCAAGCTTTTTGGTTGCCGGAAGTTCTGGGAGTTGGGAAGAAAGCGCACAAGGATATTTACTCAAATTAGATACTGCGGGTAATTACCAGTGGAGTCAGTCATACGGAGCCCAAGAATCAGAGGAAGTAAAGCGCGTCTTTTACCGTCCAAACATGGGGTATTATTTAGCCGGAATGTCCAATTCTTGGTCAGAGGGCTCTTTTGACCCGATGCTCATTTTTACAGATTTAGCAGGGAATCAGCAATGGATAAAAACATACGCCAGTACTAGTTGGGAGCGCATTTATGACGGAGCGCTTACCGCCGACACCGGTTTGGTTTTAGTTGGTGAAAGACAAGCTGTTTTAGGCGGTTCTGCAGATGTTTTGATCATGAGAACCGACAAAAATGGAGATACGCTCTGGACACAAACCATGGGTTCTGTAGGTTCAGATCGAGCTTATGCCATTCAAAGAGTATCGGACACCACTTATGCCATTGCCGGTGAATGGTATTTACCGGATTCATTGATTACTAAGGCGTTTGTCGCATTAATCCACGACAACGGAACCATTCTCTGGGAAAACCATTTTGGACATTATACTGGAGCTTATGAAATTCATGACCTTACGCGCACACCCGATGGCTTAATGTATGCGGGGTCTCGTTGTGTAAGCCCAAGCAATTACGACAATTTTTCAGGAACCATATCTCTAGCCGGTGTCTTGATTCAGGAAATTACGCACCTCGATAATCCTACAAATATTGAAAATAACCGCATTCGTCAGGCACAATATATCCCGCAGCAAAATCTTTCTGTGTTTGGCTATCAAATGATCAATAGCACTACGTTTCAAGATGCTTACGACCTTGTTTTTGGTTATGTGGATCCTTATTTTGGCTTCTGGATGGCTTCTATGTCAGGAACTGTAATTTTGAATCAAGGTGCTGACCAAATCAATCAAATCAGAGCCTGCCCCGATGGAGGGTATATTGCAGTAGGGACCAACTCAAATATTGTGGACAATCAAAATGCCCTCAATGGAGGCGCTAATATTTTTGTGCTCAAATTGGATAATTTAGGTGGAGGAGAAATCCAGACCGATACCGTTTTTACCTTGAATCAGTTGGTAGGACTTTCATCTAAAAATCAGGAAGCAGAGGCAATTGGTATTTTTCCGAATCCAACAGCTGGAGAAATAAACATAAGTTCGTTGTCAGGGCAACCTATAAGAACAATATTAAGTGATCAGCAAGGAAGGGTTTTACAGCAATTGGTAGTTCAACAAGAATTGGTTCTAGACCTAAATAATTATCCTTCTGGCATTTATTTTTTGAGTACACCAAGTAAAACCTACAAATTAGTCAAGTACTAATTTTGTTTGCGTCTGGCTTTTTCCTTAATGAGTAAGCCAAGTTCTCGGCTGGTTTGGCCCGCTACAGAAGTATTTTCATCGGCTCTTCTCAATAAATAGGGTAAGACCTCTTTCACGGGGCCAAAAGGCACATATTTAGCAACCATATAACCTTCGTTTGCTAAATTATACGAGATGTGATCAGACATCCCTAAGAGTTGGGCAAAATAAAAACGAGTGGAACCATTTTCAATTTGCGCTTCTTGCATCAATTGGGTTAAAAATAAAGCGCTTTCTTCGTTGTGTGTACCTGCACAAACCGTAAAAATGTCATGATTTTCGATGATCAAACGCAAAGCCGCATTGTAATCGCGGTCTGTTGCTGCTTTATCGGGTTGAATAGGAGAGGGATAACCTAATTGTTGAGCGCGTTCGCGTTCTTTTTCCATGTAGGCACCTCGAACGAGTTTTACACCATAAGTGATGTCAGCGGCCTTAGCTTTTTGTAATTCAGCTTTTAGAAATTCGAGGCGGTCGTGGCGATACATTTGAACGGTATTGAAAACGATATCGGAAACTTTGTTGTACTTGAGCATCATCTCAAAAGTCCAGTGGTCGATAGCGGTTTGAATCCAGGTTTCTTCTGCGTCAATAAATAAAGAAACATCGTTGTCATGTGCGGCTTTACAAATGCGGTCAAGGCGCTGGTGAATGGCCGCAAACTCTTGTTCTTGGGTAGGTGTTAATGGCGCTAGCTCTTGTCCTTTTCTTTGTGCCCTAATTCTTTCTGAAGCAAGTTCAATGAGGTCATGACGCGCAATACCGGTCATTTTAAAAACCGCAAACGGGATATTGCCGTCTTGCGTAGCTCTAATGATTGTTTTAATAATGATATCTGCAGTGGCTTCAAAGTCTTCATCTTCGGTTTTACCTTCTACAGAGTAGTCTAGGATAGTGCCGATTTTATATTTCCCGAGGTCTTTGATAGCGGTTTGGCAATCTGAAATGCTTTCTCCACCGCAAAATTGTTTGAAAATAGTTTTTTTGATGAGGCCTTCGATGGGAAGGTTCATTTTCAATGCGACAGGGGTGAGTACTTTGGCCAATTTTACCATGCTGGGCCAGCCAATGATTTTAAAAAGTAGATAAGCGCGTTGTAGATCTTTTTTGTTTTTGGAGCGAAACGCGATTTCAGTATTGTCGAAAGATATCATATTTCAAAAATACTTTGTTTTTACACTTCTTGGGTTCTCTTAAGTTTATTTATTTTTACAAAATGTCAATTCAACAATTCAAGGGCACCTACTGTAATGTCGATTTCGGCGCTATTACCGAAAGTTCTTTCATGCAATTGCTCGAAAGCTATTCTACAAGAAAAAAACTCATCCTAGTAGATGAAAACACCCAAGAAAATTGTTTGGAATACCTCATCACTAGTTTTGAGCAATTGGCAAATGCCGAAGTCATTGTGGTTCCGGCCGGAGAAGATTCAAAATCATTAGAAATTGCAGGGCAACTCTGGGAAGTGTTGTTGAGCTATGAAGTCACCAAAAAAGATTTGCTCATTTGCTTAGGTGGTGGCGTTGTTTCCGACCTCGGGGGTTTTGTGGCCGCAACCTACAAAAGAGGCTTGTCTTGTATTTTTGTGCCAACTACCTTGCTCTCTATGGTCGATGCGGCAATTGGAGGTAAAAATGGAATTGATTTCGGTGGCATCAAGAATGCTATAGGTAGCATCGTACATCCCGAACATATTTTTATTGATCCAGGGTTTTTAAGCTCTTTGCCTCAACAAGAACTGCAATCGGGTTTAGGTGAATGCGTGAAGCATGCATTAATTCAAGGGGAAGCACAATGGCAATCCTTGAAAGATTTCCTAGCTAAAGAAAAGAACTCAGGCAATTTACTTTCCAATGAATTACTTTGGCAACTGATTCAAACAAAAATCAATATTGTCGAGCAAGACCCTCTAGAAAAAGACCTGCGCCAAGTGCTTAATTTAGGGCACACTTTTGCACATGCCTTAGAGTCTCATTTTCTGCAAGAGGAAAAACAAATGAGTCATGGTTTGGCTGTTGTTTACGGTTTGCTTATCGAGGGGCATATTTCCTGGCAAAAAGGAATTTTAGACAAAGCGTTTTATTCAGAACTTGTGGTAGTGCTGAGTAGTGCTTTTGATTTGACATCGCTTACTTTTCTTGACCTCGATAAATTGGCGCTTTTTCTTAATCAGGATAAAAAGAATCAAGAAAATGAGTGGCGCTACATCGCCTTAAAAACACCAGGTAACTATCTATTAAATCAGGTGTTTTCGATGTCTGAACTTCAAAAAGCGTTGGCTGCTTTTTAATGAAAAAGATGCTGAATATTTCCTGTAAATAGTTTAACAGCAATGGCCATCAAGATGATGCCAAAAATCTTTCGGATAATGCCTATACCGCCCTTGCCCAACCAAGCACCAATTTTACCAGACAGCTTCAAGACAACGTAAACCAACGCTACGTTAATGATAATCGCAAGAATGATATTGATATCGGCGTAGGCCGCACGCATGGACATCAGGGTAGTCATGGTACCGGCTCCAGCAATCAATGGAAAAGCAATCGGGACAATAGATGCGGTTTCAGGTTCGTCGTCTTTATAGAGTGTTATACCAAGTATCATTTCAATGGCTATAAAGAAGATTAAAATGGAACCGGCTACGGCAAAAGAGTAGACGTCAATGCCAATTAATCCCAAGATTTGATCACCGATAAATAAAAAGATGATCATGATCAAAAGCGCAACAATACTGGCCTTTTCGGACTCAATGTGCCCAACTTTTTGCCTAAGGTTGATGATGATTGGAATGCTTCCAATGATGTCGATTACTGCAAACAATACCATGCTAGCAGTGGCAATTTCCTTAAAATTGAGGAGGTTGAAAAAATCCATGATTATTTTTTGACAAAGTTACGGCATTCTTTTGGAGTTAAAGGAAATAAAAAAGGCCTCCGAAGAGGCCTTTCTATTTGCAAATTGGTTGGAAGCACCAACTTGAAATGCTTTATTTAACGATGGTCATTTCGTCTACAAGGTGTTTTGCACCGGCATATTTGTCGATGATGAACAGGACGTAACGGATGTCAACGTTGATCGTTTTTTGCAATTTGTTGTCAAAGATTACATCTCCGGCCATAGCTTCGATATTTCCGTCAAAAGCCAAACCAATGAGTTCTCCTTTACCGTTCAATACTGGCGAACCAGAGTTTCCACCTGTGATGTCGTTGTTGGTTAAGAAGTTAACTGGCATATAGCCCGCTTTGTCAGCGTAAGGGCCGAAGTCTTTTTTGGCGTTTAATTCGATCAATCTTTTTGGAAGGTCAAATTCTTCGTCATTTGGCTTGTATTTGTTGATGGTTCCTTGAAGGGTAGTGTAGTAGTTTACTTTTGCATCATTTCTTTTGTCTGCAGGTAAGGCACTAACTTTTCCGTAAGTCAAGCGAAGTGTACTGTTAGCATCTGGATACTGAATGGTGCTCAAGCCTGATTCTCTAAGACCTGCAACCAACAAACGGTATGCTTTGTTGTATTCATCTGTAAGGCGTGTAAGTTCATCAGATTTTTTGTTGAGGTGCTTGATGATGTTTGAAGAAAGCGCAAAGAAAGGATCGTTTTCAATCATGCCTGCACTAGGAATTTCTAAGAAAGCATATAGTCTGTTTTTAGCCGCAAACATAGAAACTGCATACATGGCACGAACTTCAGTGTCTACTGATCCATCGGCATACATGGCTTGAATACCTGGCTCTAATTCGTAGTTTGCTTTTGCACAGTATAAATTTAATCCTTGAATAAGGATGTCGATTTCAGCTGGGCCAAATGTATTGGCAAAAAATTCGTCAATAGCTGCTTTGAGCTCTTCTTTCATGGCTGCTCTTTCAGTTGCATTAGCTTTAGAGTAAGCCATTAATTGTGCGCCTAAGCCTCTTGAAATTGCAGCGTATTCAGAACCTCTGAATAAAATCTGAAGGTAGTTGTCATGACGCGCTTTGTCATTGGTTGCGGCATAGTAGGCGTTGATGTTTTTAACGACATCTCCGTAGGTAGCTTTGTTTTTTCCTTGGTTGGCCCAAGCATCGAATTTGGCTTCGTTTTTAGCTTTGGCATCAGCTGTTTGGAATTTGGTTAATGCGTCGATCATGCCTTGACGGTTTTTCCAGTAGTTGGCAATGCGCGCATATTTAGATGCGTAGTTGAGGTTTACCGCTTGGTCTTTGTCCATGTAAACTTTCATGGCGTCCATGGCAGTTTTAGACGCTTCTACCCATGCAGGATAAGCGTATTTCACGTTTTGGTCAATGCCACCTGCCGGCAACCAACGATTGGTGCGCCCAGGGTAACCCAGGATCATCGCGAAATCTCCTTCTTTCACACCGCCCATATTGACAGGTAAATGGTGTTTTGGATGTAGTGGTGTGTTGGTAGTAGAATAATCTGCAGGGTTTCCATTGGCATCGGCGTAAACGCGGAACATAGAAAAGTCACCGGTGTGGCGTGGCCATTCCCAGTTGTCGGTGTCGCCACCAAATTTCCCGATGCTATTTGGAGGTGTACCCACCAAACGAACATCTTTATAATCTTGGTAAACGAAGTAGTAAAATTCGTTTCCTTGGAAGAAAGAACGCACGCTTACTACGTATTTTCCACCTTCACTGTTTTCTTTTTCAATAAGTGCAATTTCGTCGCGGATTGCTTTGTCGCGTTCTGCTTCGGTCATATTTTTTGAAACCTTAGACAACACGCGTTTGCTGCAGTCGTCCATGCGCACAAAAAAGCGCACATATAAAGACTTTGGCTTGAGTTCTTGACTGCGGTCAGCGGCCCAAAAACCATTGGTAAGGTAGTCGTGCTCAGGGGTAGAAAGCTCTGCAATTGCGTCGTAACCACAGTGGTGATTGGTGAGCAATAAACCATCTTTAGAGATGAGTTCTGCAGTACATCCTCCATTGAATTGAACAACGGCGTCTTTCAGACTTGAATGGTTGATGCTGTAGATTTCTTCTGAGGTGAGTTGTAGCCCCATTTTTTGCATATCGCGGTGGTTCAAACGATCAATGAACATTAAAAACCACATTCCTTCGTCGGCTCGGACGAAAATGCCAACAAATAAAGCGATGGCAAGAGAAATTCTTTTGAGTTGTTTCATGATTTAATTTTTGTTTGGCGAAGATACATAAAGTTTTTTCTTCATTCTACTTAAACTTTCAGGTAAGATACCGAGGTAAGATGCAATTTGATGTTGGGCCACAATTTGTTCGATGCCAGGGTGTCTTTGTAAAAGTTCTTTATAGCGCTCTTCAGCATGTGCAGAAATGGTCAGTAAGAAGCGTTTTTGCAAGACGGCAAGTGTGCGTTGCGCCATAATTCTAAAGAGTCTTTCAAGAGCCGGAACCTTGTGGTAAAGGGCCTCGATGTCGTCTTTAGAAACTTCCAGAATATAGCTTTCTTCAAGGGCTTGAACGCTTAAGGTGGCAGCTTCGTTGAAATGAAAGCCAGCTAAATCGCCTACCCACCAATCAGAAAAAGCAAAATACATGACGTGTTCATTGCCTTTGGGGTCGGTGTAGAAAACGCGGAGCGTACCGCCCACTACATAACCTTGGTGGAAATTTGTACTACCCATACTGACAAAAAAGTCTTTTTTAGCCAGCTTTCTGAGGTGGAATTTCTCTTTGATACGCGCGGCTTCTTCGTCATTAATACTGACGCGCTGGGTAATGTATTGAAGGAGCTTTTCGTGTGCTTCTTGGATTTCCATGTTTATTTCTTTGGTAAATGGCGAATGCGCCATTCTGTAGGGTGTAAATTATTGAAGCGCTGCCCCAATTGTTTAAGTAAGGCAAATTTTTGTCCATTGTAGGTTGCAAAATAGTGTCCGGGTTCAAGGTCACAGGCCTGACTTTCTCCGTGTAAAACTTGTAAGGCTTGCTCAAGTTCCATGTCCATTGTTTTCAAAGGCCATTGCAAATCCAGGGAGTAAACCATGTCATAAGCCGGAGCCCAGGATTTTTTAAAGAATTGCCCGACCTGAACGCCAGTTTTCAGCCAATTGAGTTTCGGTAGATTTTTAAACAGCTCAAACGCAAAATGTGTGCTTGCTTTGAGTTGCTCATTTTCGGACCAATATGCATGAGCTATAGTACTTTGAAGTGGAATCTCTTTTAACAATTCTCCTTCATTGTATACTTGAATACTTGCTGCTTTCCCTTTCCCTTTTTCTTTATTTTTTTGCTTTTTAGCGGATTTTCCAGTGTGGGTATTTTTTTGAAAAGCAGCAATGTAAAATCCTTCACTTTGTGTTTGCCCCGGAAAAAAGTAATAGCCCAGTTCTTTACGGTCGGCTTGCAAGCCCTCAAAGTGCGGTAACTCAACAGGATTTGCTTCAAATTCTTCGATCAGTGATTGTTGCAGTAAGGTTTCGTTTTCTTCCGGATTAAAAGTACAGGTGGAGTAAATTAAATACCCATTTACTTTGAGCAGTGGCCAAGCTGCTTCCAAGATTTCGGCTTGTCGGGATACACAGTTGTTGGCGGCAGCAGGTGTCCATTCGTCTCGGGCGGCAGGATCTTTTCTAAACATGCCTTCACCAGAACAAGGTGCATCGACTACAATTACATCGAATAAGGGGCCAATTGAGGCCAATTCTTGGGGTGAATGATTGCAAACAAAGGTGTTGGAGTAGCCCCATTTGGTGAGGTTTTCCGCTAAAATATAGGCTCTGGACCGGTTGATTTCATTGGCCAAGAGCAAGCCTTTTTGATTTAAAAATCCGGCAATAAGGGTGCTTTTTCCACCAGGAGCCGCGCTTAAATCCAATACCACTGGGTTTTCAGGAAGTGCAAGACGTTTGAGTACTTGCAATAAATACATAGAGCCTGCTTCTTGAGGGTAATAACACCCGGCATGAAAACAAGGGTCATAAGTGAAGCTGGGCCTTTGTTGGAGATAAACACCGTCTGGGTTCCAGGCAACAGCTGAACTCTCTGCGAATGTAAAATTTCTTCTTGGGTGAAGTCGGACCGAGGTTGGGGCAGGGGTGTCTAGATTCTTGAGTAACCCTGAAGGGTAGAATGCATCGGATTCGATGCGCTTGATAAATTCGGGAGGGAAATTACTCATAAACAAATTTAGCGCTTTTTAGCGACTGTTATTTTAAGAATTTGAGTGGTGTGCTGATTTGCAACTGCTCTTTTGTCTATTTTGAAATTGGGAATGAAGAGCAGTTTTTCGTTGTCAAAAACGCCCAAATACTGACTACGAAGTGCTGAAGGAATGCCGTGTTCTTTGAGGATGTCAAAGGCTAATTTTTTGCCATTCAGGCCAATAGGGTAAATGTAGTCTTGCTGATTTAGATTTCTGAGCACTATTTGGCCAATGGTTTTTTCGGCATCGATATATGCCGTTTTGAGATCATATTGCAAGGGGAGTTGGGGGCAAATTTCAAGCTTGAGTTCGAGTTGCTCAGTTTTTTCAATTTTATTCCCGTTTTCATTTTGTTCATTAATTCTTTCGCTAATTTCTTCCACCTTTTTTAGCTCATGTACGAGCCAAATTTGATCTTTAAAACGAACGAGTGCTTGTGTAGCATTTGAACGAGTCCAGGTGAGCCTTGCGCCATTTTTTGCTTTGAAAAGCGTTGGGATGCGCCGAATAATGTGCATTGGAACGCTGCAATTTTTAAATAGCTCAATAAATTGAAATACAGTTAATAAAGATATTTCTTTTAAAGTAATACTTGATTTTATATCAAATTCTTTTTGAATCTCTTTTAATGCTTTAGTTTGGGCTTTAATTTCAGCCTGAAAACAATCTTGAATGAGTTGAGTAGCAGCTAGCAATTCAGGGATTTCACTTTCTAGTGCGGGTAGCAATTGGTTCCTCCAAAGGTTGCGGCGGTATTGCACGCTCAAATTACTTTGGTCTTCTCGCCAGGTCAATTTCAAGGCTTGGGCCGCTTCAAGAAGTTGCGTTTTGGTCAGATTTAAGAAGGGTCTAAATATTTGATTTTCTACGATTGACATTCCGGCCATGCCTTTCATCCCGGCACCTCTAAAGCATTGCAACCAAAAGGTTTCTTGTTGGTCATTGGCGTGTTGAGCGGTGCAAATAAGGTGTTGTGGGTACTGTTGAGCTATTTGCGCAAAAAAGTCATAACGAATTTGTCTGGCTTTTGCTTGAAGGTTAGATGTCTTTAGATCGCGCTGTTCTTTTGAGCTTACTTCGTATAAATGAAACTTAATTTGCTTGGAACTGCAAAAATCTTGCACCAATTGTGCGTCAAGGTCAGAGGCTGTTGAGCGCAATTTATAATTGACATGCAGTGCTTCAATTGGTAAACCACTTTTGTGCATGAGCGTCAAAAGCAACATGGAGTCAAGGCCGCCACTTACCGCGATCAAGTAAGGATTTGCCGGATGTGCAGCCAACTGAACCTGGAGTTCTTGTTCAACGCGGTCAAGACTGGAGTCCATAAATGAGTTTGTTAGCCTTGAGTAGACATTCTTCTAATTCTTTCTCGGGTTGAGCTTTGATGGTAATTGCGCTGCCTACTGCACAAGATAAATATTGCTTTTCACGGTGGTAAATCAGGCTGCGGATGACCACATTGAAGTCAAAATCTCCGTTGGGTTGGATCAGGCCAATAGTGCCCGAATAGAGTCCTCTTTGGAAATCTTCCACTTCTTCGATGATTTTCATAGCGGCAATTTTTGGTGCGCCGGTCATGCTGCCCATGGGGAAGGTGTGTGAAATGATAGTTGAGAAGTCTAGGTCTGGACGGAGTTCACAACTTATAGTTGAGATCATTTGATGGACGGTTTCAAAGCTATAGATGCCGCAAAGTTCGTCTACCTCCACGGTTCCTTTCTTAGCAATTCTGGATAAGTCATTTCTTACCAAATCGACAATCATGATATTTTCAGCTCTTTCTTTGGGATCGTTTTTGAGCTGGGTAGCCAACTGTTGGTCTTGTGAAGCATTTTGACCTCTAGGGGCGGTTCCTTTGATGGGTTTGGAAATCAAGCGACTACCTTTTTTTTGAAGATAGCTTTCGGGGCTGGCGCAAAAAACGAGATGCTGGGGCGTTTGGATGTACGCGGCATGAGGTGCTTTGGTCAGATCATGAAGTTTCGAAAAAAGACGGATGGGTTCTTTTATCTGTACTTCTTTGGCATAGAACTCTTGGCAATAATTCATTTCGTAAATATTACCTTGTTGCAGTTCTGCTTTGATTTTTTCGAATTTTTGATTGTAAGTTTCAGCTTGGGTTCGGGCACTAAACTGAGCTTCAAAATAGCTTGTTTTGTTCTGCAATTCTTTTTGAAATTCAAGCGCTTGCTTCAGCATTTGACCATCTGGGTCTGTACCGGCAATGAGTTGAGGTACTGATTGAAGATTGAATAAGGCTTGGGGCTCCCAAAAATGCAAAGTTGGAAAATTGAGCTCGTCGGGATTTTCAGAATGAAGTCGTTCTAACTGATTCTTTAAATCATAGGAGATGCAACCAAATAGGTAAGTGCCATTTTTTTGGGAAAGAAAATTTTTAAACGCACTGATAGTTGCTTTTTGTGTCAGCTGCAGTTCATCTACAACCCCAATGCCCAAAAGAGGGCCGAGTTGGTGCTCTGGTAAATAAAACATCTGCGCTTCCATGTTGGTAAAATTAAGAACTATTCACCACAAACATTTACCTAATTTTATTGTTTTGAATCCGTTACCTTTGCAGCGCTTTTTCGTCCTTTTGAAAGCTAATTTTATATGAATCGATTTTTCCTTTCTCTCTTTTTTCTCCTTTCATTGAGTGCTTTGGCTCAGAAAAAAGCCAGTTTAAGTGGTTATATTACAGATGGCCGAAGCGGTGAAGCGCTTTCTAATGCTAGGGTTTTTATCAAGGAACTCAAAACAGGAACCACTGCAAATAGCTATGGTTTTTATAGCCTTACTTTGCCAATCGGAACCTACAATCTAGAATTTCGGGCCGATGGTTTTGAGACACAATTGGTAAATGTTGAACTTCAAGAGACCCAAACCAAAAATATTGAGCTACAGATGGCGGTTCAAGAAACCAAAGACATCCGAGTAACCAGTAAGCGTTCAGACAACGTTACCTCAACCAAGTTGGGGCAAATGGAATTAAAAATGGATCAAGTCAAGACCTTACCCGCATTTATGGGGGAGGTCGATGTCGTTAAAACTTTGCAATTGCTACCTGGGGTTTCCTCTGTTTCTGAGGGTGGTCAAGGATTTTATGTGCGTGGTGGTGGCCCCGACCAAAACCTAGTCCTGCTCGATGAAGGTGTGGTGTATAATGCTGCGCATCTATTTGGTTTTTTCTCGGTTTTTAATTCTGATGCAATCAATAGCGTCAACCTCATCAAAGGTGGAATGCCCGCAAACTACGGCGGCCGACTTTCTTCCGTACTCGAGGTAAATATGAACGAAGGGAATCTGAAGAAATTCAAAGTAAAAGGCGGTATCGGCGCCATATCTTCAAGACTTACGGTTGAAGGGCCAATTAAAAAAGACAAAGGTTCATTTATGATATCTGCCAGAAGAACCTATATCGACCTCATCATGAAAGCGGCCATTCCTGATTCTTCTCCTTTTTCGGGCTCCGGCTATTTCTTTTATGATGTCAATGCCAAATTCAATTACAAGCTCTCTGACAAAGACCGCATCTACCTGAGTGCCTATTACGGAAAAGATATTTTTTCATTTAAGGATAAAAAAGGAGGATTCAAGGTCGAAATGCCTTGGGGTAATGGCATTGCAGCGCTTCGTTGGAATCACCTGTATTCGAGTAAGCTTTTTATGAATACTACCTTGACCTATTCTGATTACAAATTTCAGTTTGCCTCCACGCAAGATGAATTTAGGGTAGCACTCACCTCTGGCATTAAAGACTACACAGCCAAGGTTGATTTTTCCTATTTCCCGAATCCGAAACACCGCATCAAATGGGGAGCGGCTTATATTTATCATGATTTTACCCCGCAGGGTTTATCTGCTCAAGACGACTCCGTGGTTTTCAATACCGGAACCATTCAGCATTTGTATTCGCATGAAACTGGTGCCTATGTACTCGATGAATTCGACCTCAATGACCAATGGAGATTCAATGTCGGATTGCGCCACAGCACTTTTACGCACGTGGGCCCATTTGATCGCTACATCAAAGGCGACGGCATCTCGACTTCAGACAGCACGATTCATTATGGGAAAAACGATGTTATTGCGTTTTACCAAGGTTTGGAGCCGCGTTTTGCCCTTAGATATTTATTGCCAGACAATAGTTCAATCAAAGCGGGCTATGCCTACAATTATCAATATGTCCATTTGGTGACCCTCAGCGCGGTGTCTTTACCAACCGACATTTGGTTTCCAACCACTGATTTAGCCAAACCCGAAAAAGGTTTTCAGACCTCAGTGGGATACTTCAAAAATTTCGATAAAGATCGCTATGAAGCTTCAGTTGAGGTTTACTACAAAGGCATGAAAAACCTCATTGAGTTCAAAGAAGGCGCCTTGCCAGGTGACAACATTAACGACAACACAGACAATCTGTTGGTTTATGGTCAAGGTTGGGCTTATGGTGCCGAATTTTTCTTGAAAAAAGCGCAAGGCGCCTTTACTGGCTGGATAGGCTACACTTGGGCAAAAACGGAGCGTCGCTTTCCAGATATCAATCAAGGAGCCATTTATCCGGCCAAATATGACCGTCGCCACGATTTAAATTTGGTGGGTAGTTATAAACTCAATGAAACCTGGACTTTTGGAGCTAGTTTTATTTATGCTTCAGGGAATACACTTACCCTGCCTGCAAGTTGGTATGTTCAAAATCAGAATTTATTGTTTCAATATGGGCCCCGCAATTCGACCAGAATGGCACCTTATCATCGTCTAGATATCAGTGCAACCCGCTATGGTAAGAAGTTTAAAACCAAGCTAGACAAAGCTACTGGCCAAGAAATTCAAGTCAAAAAGGCCTACCAAAGCAATTGGTCATTTTCGGTTTATAACGTTTACAACCGCATGAATCCGTTCTTTTTATATGTAGACAACGACGGCGATTTCATGTCGGGTAACTTTTCGTTAAAAATCAAACAAGTCTCATTATTTCCAATTATCCCTAGTGTCACATGGAATTTCGAATTTTAAATATTTTCATCAGCTTATTTGTTCTTCTTGGCCTGGCTTCTTGCACCAAAGAAGTGCAAATAGATTTACCCGGTTACCAACAACAACTCGTGGTAGACGGCAGCATTGAAACAGGAAGGCCTGCAATCGTTTTGTTGTCTACCACCAGCAATGTCTATTCTACAACAAATTACGAGTCCTATTTAAATAGTTTTGTGGACGACGCCGTTGTAATTATTTCAAACGGCACCCAAACCGACACGCTTACTAAAATTTGTACAGACAATCTGCCTGCGGGTCTGGAAGATATCGCAGCCGGTATTTTTGGAATTCCAGCGCCATTATTGAGCTCATTGCATCTTTGTGCTTATGTTTCGCTCAATATGCTTGGCGAAGTAGGGAAGACCTACACACTTCAAATTCAGCATGCTGGTAAAACCTATACCTCAAGTTCTAAGATTGATCAACCGGTTCCGTTAATCGATTTTTATTGGAAGCCCGAAGGAAGTTTCACGGATCGTGGCTTTACCTGGGCTAAACTCACTGACCCCGCTTCGGGTTCAGATGCCTATTGTTGGGAGGTCAAATACCTTTCAGATGTCAATTTCTCAAAAACATTTAATCCTTATTTCAACGATAAATTTTTCAATGGTTTAACCTTTGAGTTTGGTTATGAAAACCCCATGAGTTTCCAAGATACAACGGCCAATAATCCTTACCGTGGCTTTTATAAGTTAGGAGACACAGTAGTGGTGAAATTCTCAAAAATTGGCCCAAAGGAATTCAATTTCTTTGAGAAAAAATACAATCAAATGTATTCAGGAGGGAGCCCGTTTGCGGTGCCAACCAATGTGCCTTCAAATATTTCTAACGGAGCGCTTGGTGTTTGGGCAGCCTATTCACCTTGGTATGACACCTTAATTTGTCAGTAAAATACTTGAAAGAATAAATGTCAGTAGGTTATTTGAAAGTAAAATAGCGTTGCATCAAATAAGCAACTACTACCATTGCGCCGCTAGATAACATATTGGCCACTGACGGAAAAAAACCAAAACCTTCAATGAATGTTTTGAGCAGTAAGTAATTGCCTACCCAGGTCAATACGGCACTCATGGCATACCTGAGCAATTGGGTGCCTGAGTTCAACTTGCTTTCTGTAAAAACTACATATTTATTGAGTAAAAAACCAATCAGAAAGGCAAGTACAAAACAAAGCATCGAACTGAGGGTGTAAGCAGAAACGATGTAATGGATTTGAGCGAGGTCAAACTGAAAAAGGCGCTTGGCAAATAAATACTGGTAAAAGACAAAAAACAAAATCCAGCTCAGTACCAAATTACCGCCACCACATGCGGCGTAGTAATAGGTTTGTTTATCCATGAATCTTCTGAAGATTGGATAAAAAAGATTAAGAATGCTTCGGATCAATGTTGCCATAAAATTTCATAACCGGTGTGTCGGCGCAAATTAAGCACAAATTGCCCGTCAAAATAAAGGTATTGCCCCCTAATGCCGGTTAAAACACCTTTGATTTCTTTTTCTTTATCAAAATTGAGCGCTTTTACTTGCGCTGGATAATTGCTTACCGGATAATTGAAAACCCAAATAGCTTCGTCGTCGGTCCAGTATTGGCTGAGGTCTTGAGGTAAAATTTCTTCAAGCTCCCATTTTTCTGCAGCTAAGTCGACATCGGTTGATGGCGAAATATTGCGCAGCATGTTTTGCCAATTGGTTTTGTCAGAAAAATGATCTTTTAGCGCTACCTCAATGACGCCAGCCAAATATCTATTAGGGGTTTGCGCCAAAACAATGGCTTGTGCGGCACCTTGATCGATCCAGCGGGTTGGCATTTGAGTTTGTCGTGTTACACCCACTTTGATTTGGTCAGTGAGGGCTAAATAAACCAAATGCGGTTGGTTGTGGTGTTTTTGTTCGTAGTCGGGGTCTCGACCTAAGCCCAAATGTGCTTGGCAAAGCTCGGGTCTTAAAATGCAGGGGCTAGCAGAGGCGGCTGCACTGAAGCAACTGAAGCAAAATCCTTCGCCAAAGGCTTTTGGGATTTTTTTGTTGCACTCTTGGCAAAAGATCTGCCCAGTAAAAGTAAGATGGAGCTGCTTTCCGATCAAATCATTGAGTAGAATTGGGGTTTCCCCATCCAAAATATGATAGGAAATCGGATTTTCATAAGAAGTCCGCATTTTCCGAACAATGCTTTTGATCATTCTGGCAGGATATTCATTTTGTCGGCAAAATGGTAGCAGTAGTCTCGAAGATCTTCGGAGATGAGGTGTTCACCTGTGGCGCGCTCAAAAGTATCTGCAAGTGTCAGTAATGTTTGATGGAAAAACTGCTTCATTTCATCAATGGTCATGTCTTTGGTCCAGAGGTCAATTTTCATTGTGTTTTTCTCCTTGGGATCCCAAAGAGACAGCAAGAAAGCAGCAGCTTCCGCATCTTTGATTTGTCCGTCACTGGCAGACCACAGCATGCGCAATGGCAACTGGTTTTCATTTAAGCCAACCTGGATATTGATTTCAGAGGTTTTTGTGATTTCTTCGCTCATTTGGGTACTTCGTATTTTTGTAAGATTTGATTATAAGGAATATGGATCAATTCGCTAAGGCTCGGTTGTTGCGCGTCCACATACTGACGCACAATTCGATAGCCTAAAAAGCGCCCCATGCGGTCTGGACTTTGCTGAGGTAGACCAATCGAGTAGGGGCCTTCATTCAATAAATTCATATTGAGCTCTTGATCGGTTTTAAATAACATTTGCTGCTCTACTAAGTATTCCCAAAATTTGGATTCAGAGGCCAGGGCCCATTCCAAATCGGCTTGGGTATAGCGCAATTTGCTGGCAAGGCTTTCTTCCGGAAGTAGGATGTCTAAAATCACTAGCAATTTCCCCCAGCGGATCATTTCACTTGCAAAATTTTCGTCCGTTTCTTTAATGTAATGTGTGCTGAGCCAAACTAATACAGCGTCTGAGGCGGCAAATTGCGGCGCTAAGCCCTCTTTGATCCATTGATAAAATTGTTGTTCGGGCAGGTGACTGATGATCGGGTGTGTGGGCCCGAGGTAGCGTTCTTGCCCCAAAACAATTCCTTTGTCTGAACAATAGGCACTTGCTGCAAATTGGGTGTAAGCAAAATAAAGTTGGCTTGGTTTTTTTAGTTTAGGAGCAAGCGCAGTAAGCCTTTTAAAGGCAGATTCTACCGCAGTCTGAACCTCTTTTCTCCATTTATTTTTTAGATCAAGTGCATTGAAAACACTTCTGTTAAATGGGTTTTGCAAATTGTTGTGCAGTGCTTTTTGAAAGGTGCTATCGGGTTGAAGCGGAATTTGCAAAGCATAAGGAAAACAAAATTCGGCAACCGAACGATCAGCTGTCTTGAGTTGTGTAAGATAGCGGTTGAGTTGCTTTTTTTGCGAATGTCGAACAATTGAATCCAAATTAGTACTCGGTAAGTGGTAACTTATCTCGTCTAACTGAACATCATAGGGCTCTTGATTGCAAGCAAAAAGCAAGAGGAGTAAAGCGCCAAAACCAAAGCTGCGTATCATGAATATTGTTATTTTTGTTCAAAATTAACATTAATCAGACAACATGAAATCTCTACAACTGCAGCACTTGTTTTTTTGTCTCCTCACTGGAGGAATTTTTTCCTTTTCGACTGCACAGGTGGTGGCAGAAAAGAAATTGCAAGGTGGCATCACCGGATCTGTAGGTGCCAACTTCCTGAAAATGGGAACCACTTTGCTCGATGCGCAACCAGGTCTGAGCACTTCTGTTGGTGTAAATTTCATTAAAGCTACCAAAGAGTCTCAAAACATCGCCTTTTTAGGTGGCTTAGAATTCAATCTAGAGCGCTTCAATTACAAAGTTGGAGGTCAAGATGTATTTTACCGCTTTACTGACCAAGTGATTAAAATCAAAGATGAAACACTTCTGAATGATTCTTATTATCGCTTGACCGAACGCACCTACAAGCCACTTTATCTAGGTTTGCCAGTAGGAATGGTTTTCAGAACTGACTTCATCGGTGACTACCGCGGCTTAGTAAAATTTGGTATCCAGAACCGTTTTTTATTGTCAAATACCGTTGACGACAAAGGATTTGCTTCTACCGGAATGGATGTGATTGGTGACTACCAAGAGAATCTGGGCATGAGTGCTAAAAAAGACCTTTTCTTTTATAATGCAGGCTTATTTATAAACCTTGGCGCTGAATGGAATTTTGCAGGCTCAACCTCACTTCTGGTAGAATTGGGGTATCAATATGGTTTTATGCCCCTTCACCTCACTGCAAAAGAGCAGAATTACACTTTGTTTACACAAGACAGCAACGGAGGAGCTACCTATTTTCGCAACCAAGCCATTATGAATCAGGCCCAACTTAAATTTACTTTGTTGTTCTAATATGCAGTTGCTTGCGGATCATATTACAAATTGGCTGCGCTTATATCAAAAGCAAGCCAGCGCAAAAGGATTTGTTGTGGGTGTTTCGGGAGGAATAGATTCTGCACTTACCGCAACACTATGTGCACTCACTGGTGAAAAAACAATCTTAATCAATATGCCTATTCGGCAAACACAAGCCGAACTTTCTAGGGCACTTGAGCAAATGGAAGTTTTAGCGGCCAACTATGCCAACGTGAGTCTCAAAGAAATTGACCTCACGCCAAGTTTTACAGTATTGGAAGGTGCTCTTGGACTAGATACGCAAACCAATCATTTGGCGCTTGCCAATACAAGAGCAAGGTTGCGCATGACTACACTCTATGCAATAGCACAAGCCAATGGTTGCTTAGTTGCAGGCACTGGTAATAAAGTCGAAGATTTTGGAGTAGGTTTCTACACAAAATATGGCGATGGCGGTGTAGACATCAGCCCCATTGCAGATTTATACAAAACTGAAGTGTTTGCCTTGGCCCGGCATTTAGGAGTGGTTCAATCCATTCTCGATGCCAAACCTACAGATGGTTTATGGGAAGATGGACGCTCAGACGAAGATCAAATTGGTGCTACTTATCCTGAACTCGAATGGGCAATGGAATTCACTGGTGATGAATCCAAGTTGGAAACTCGCCAAATAGAAGTATTGGCAATTTTTCGAAAGTTAAACCGTGCTAATTTGCACAAAATGCAGCCCATACCGGTTTGTGAAATCCCTTCATCTTTAAAGGCATCTTTGAAAAAATGAAAATGCTAAAGCACTTCGTTGTTTTTTCAAGTATTTTACTTTTTGTAAATCCACTTTCTGCGCAGCAAAAAAGCTTTAAAGGTATGGAAGCGCTGTCTCAAAATAACTTCGGAACAGCTCTTTCCCTTTTTAAGCAAGACCTCAATAAACATCCTTTAGCTGCCTACTATGGTTTAGCCACTTATTACCAGAGCGCGTTTGCACTCAATGCTGACAGCGCTTTTTATTATCTAGAAATATTTGATAACGGTTGGGAACTTGCTGAACCTAAATTGAAACGCAAATTAGCAGAGCAATGGGCTGTTTCTGACCTGAGCATTACCAGACATTTCTATGAGTTAGCGACTTATGAATTGAAATTCATAAACGCCTCACCAAGCATTGAGGCCTATGAAAACTATGTTTTGCGCTATCAACAATTCTTTGATGAGTCCGTGTCTGATGATCGTTTTTCAAGCAAATTTGATTTTCAGGAGCTCTATCAAACTGCAATTATTCAACGCAACGCTTTTGCTTATGATTTAGCTATAAAGGACGGTTCAGCAAATGCTATGCTGGTATTTATTGTGCAGTATCCAAATGCGCTGCAACAGTCTGAGGCTCAGAATCGCTACAACAACCTTCTTTATTTGGAAAGAACTCAGACAGGTTCTGAAGCTGCACTTATTGATTTCATTAAGGGGTTTCCTGAAAATCCGCATGTTGCTGAAGCCTGGCAGCGCTTGTATAAACTCATTGAAAAACAAGCAACGCTGAGTGCCTACGAACATTTTGTCCGAACCTATCCAGAGGCTCCTCAAAACCAAGAGGCTTGGAAGCAAGTATACAAAATTTACATGCAAGAATACAGCATAGCGCGTCTGGAATCATTTAAAAAAGCCTACCCCGATTATCCTGATTTAGAAGCTTTACAACAAGATGGCGCATTGCTTTTTATGGTTTTTTATCCCTGGATTGAAAATCAAAAATATGGCTACATCAATCAAGAGGGTAAATTGCTCATTGCATGCCAATATGATGAAGCAAGTCCTTTTTACGAAGGCCTAGCCATTGTTTCCAAAGCGGGCAAATTCGGTTTGGTCAACAAGCGCAATGAAAGTGTTTTGTCATTTAACTACGATGACATTCAGCATCTTGACAATGGTCAGTTTTTGCTAGAAGACAGCCTTGGTTTTCATTTATTAAATATGGCTGGTCAATTCCTGACTCAAACGCCGATGCCCTATGAGGAAATGGCACAATATTTAGAGAGTCTTCAGGTAGAAAATCAACTCTTTACTGATTCAACTTTAAGCGTTTCTCCAGTTGAAACAAGCCAATTGCCGCTCATCTTTATTAAGAATGGAAAAAAGGGTCTAAAGCTCAATAATAAAGAAATTTTAGCGCCTCATTTTGAAGAGATTGCGCCGTTTATCGGGACATACGCAATAGCGAAGAAGAAAGGTAAATATGGCCTAATTGACGCTCAGGGTAAAACCATTTTAGCGTTTGAATATAACGCAATTCGATTTGTAGCTCAAATGGGGTTTCTCATCGAGCAAAATGAATTGCTTGGTGTGTTTGAGCCTTCAAAAGGGATATTTATCCCTGTGGTTTACGAAGCGATCAAACCTTTTGAAAACCAATATGTTTTGGTAACCAAAGGCGGAAAAGATGGTTTGCTGAACAAAGAAGGCATAGAAATTTTAGCTGCTCAATATCAGCGTATTGCCCGCTTTGATGCGCAAACATTGGTCCTGACCCTTCAAGATCAACTTTTGTATTACCTTGAGTCACAAAAAATCTTCATCTCAAAAAAACCATGAGTTGGACACTTAAATCAGAACATTATCTCAGAGCACTCGTTGTTGTGGCCAGTGTTTACATGGGTGTTTTTATTTATCTGGAGCTCACCACAGTGGTCAAAGAAGACCTCATTCAAGGCGAAGAACTTTACGAAGTGCAACTCGAAAAGCTAGACGATCAAGAGAAAGAAGAGTTAAGGCATGAAATGCAAGTGCAACAAAGCCAGCAATTGCGCAGCATAGCCCGAGATGCCAACGATTCAAGGCCTGCCTCCGAAACCGATTGGTCAACACAAGTAGCAAGTCAGGGGCAAACCTCTGCAGAGCAGAGCGCCCGCGATTTCGAAGCACAAGTTTTTGCCGAAACAGGTGGGGCAGCTACAAGAGCTCAAATTAAACAACAAAGTCAAGAACGCATTCAGCAGCTCAAACAAGCGGGCCGCCCCCAAGCCTCTACAACCAATGCAGGCAATGCCAGTCCAAATCAGTATGCCGGTGCCGTTATGGTAGACTTTAGTGTAAATGGACGCACAGCCTATGAGCAAAATACTTGGTATGTAAGAAACCCGGGGTATACTTGTGGTTTCAATGCAGCCGGAACGGTTTTCATACAAGTCTCAGTAAATGCAGCGGGTAGGGTGTCGGCTGCTCAATACATTGCTGCCAAAAGTGCAAACGCCAGTCCTTGCATGATTGAACAAGCATTGAAATATGCTAAAATGTCAAGGTTTAGCGATGGTGGCACAGTAGCTGAAGGCTATATCAAATATCGTTTTGAGGCTCAATAAATCAATTGACTATTTATTAATCAATTTTTTGACGAGATATTAAAATGTTTTGTATTTTTGATCAAAACAAAGCTATGTTTATTGCAAAAAATCTCAAGATCATCCGCAAAAGAAAAGGGCTTTCTCAAGAAGAGATGGCTCAAAAACTTCAATTGAATCGCTCTACCTATAGTGGCTATGAAAACGAAGTTGCGCAACCAAGTCTAGAGGTTTTGTTGCAAATTGCTCAATCCGAACAAATCTCCTTAGAAGCGTTGCTCACTAAAGACTTCTCTAATTTAACTGAAGCAGAATTTGTTGCTTTGGGTGCCGCTTGGCAACAAGGGGCAAGTGGCCAAAATCTGAGGGTGCTCACCACGGTTGTCAACCAAGACAACGAAGAAGAGATCGAGCTCATCCCAGAAAAAGTGAGGGCGGGCTACACATCTGGCTATGCCGACCCAAGCTATCTCCAAGATTTACCAACGCTACGTTTGCCTTTCTTATCAAAAGATAGAAAATACCGTGCTTTCCCCATAGCCGGAGATTCCATGCCTCCGGTCGTTCATGGTTCTTATGTGGTCGGAGAATTTGTCCAAGATTGGCTCAATTTACCTTCTTCGATTCCTTGCGTCATCGTCACTAAAGACGACGGCATTGTGTTTAAATATTTACACAACCACTTGAATAGCAGTCAGAAATTTACACTGATTTCAACTAATCCTTCATACGAACCCTATGACGTCCATGTATCAGAGGTGTTAGAAATTTGGCGTTTTGTCTCTTACATTTCTAAAGAACTTCCAGACGTCCAATTAGATCATGCGAGCATCGGAGCCAGTTTGCGTACTATACAAGAAGAGCTGCGCAAAGGTTTGCAAATCAAGTAAGCTGCCCGTAAATTTACCTAGAGTTGGGGCTTTTCTTCATTTTGCAATCCATCTTTTCTGCGTATCTTTGCACTTCAAATTATATCTATGACCATCGATGTTTCTTTTCCGGATGGCAACGTTCGTAAGTATGACGCCGGAACCACCGCATTACAAGTAGCTCAATCTATCTCAGAAGGTTTGGCAAGAAATGTGCTTGCCGCTAAAGTCAATGACGCCGTTCAAGACGCCACTCTACCGCTCCAACAATCTTGTTCTTTACAACTCCTTACCTGGAATGATCTAGAAGGAAAATCCACCATGTGGCACTCTTCTGCTCACTTAATGGCAGAAGCCCTAGAGTTTTATTATCCAGGCATTAAATTGGCAATTGGCCCTCCAGTAAACAATGGATTCTACTACGATGTCGACCTCATGGAATACACCATTTCCGAAAAAGACCTCGAGAAAATCGAAGAAAAAATGAAAGAATTGGCGCGCCAAAAAAATCCTTTCATTCGTCAAGAAATATCTAAAGCAGAGGCTATTGCTTACTTTGAAGGAAAGCAAGACCCATACAAGCTTGAATTGCTATCCGAATTGCAAGATGGCACTATTACCTTTTACACCCAAGGAAACTTCACAGACCTCTGTAGAGGCCCTCACATTCCAGACACCGGTTTTATTAAAGCTGTTAAGCTTACGGCTATTGCAGGTGCCTACTGGAGAGGAGATGAAAAAAACAAACAGCTAACCCGTATTTACGGCATTACCTTTCCTAAGCAAGCAGAACTTACTGACTACCTAGAAAAAGTAGAAGAAGCAAAAAGACGCGATCACCGCAAATTAGGTAAAGAACTTGAGCTCTTCACTTTTAGCCAAAAAGTAGGGCAGGGCTTGCCATTATGGTTGCCGAAAGGAGCTGCTTTGCGTGAGCGCTTAGAAAACTTCCTTAAAAAAGCCCAAAGAAAAGCAGGTTACCAACAAGTCATCACACCGCATATCGGTAACAAAGAACTATATGTAACCTCTGGTCACTACGAAAAATACGGAGCCGATTCTTTTCAGCCTATCCGTACACCAGATCCCAACGAAGAGTTCTACTTGAAACCCATGAATTGCCCGCATCACTGCGAGATATTCAAAAGTAAACCGCGTTCTTACAAAGATTTGCCAGCTCGTTTTGCAGAGTTTGGTACCGTTTATCGCTATGAGCAATCTGGTGAACTACACGGCCTTACCCGTGTTCGTGGCTTTACGCAAGATGATGCTCACATCTTTTGTACGCAAGAGCAAGTAAAAGAAGAATTTAAAAACGTCATCGACATCGTCTTATACGTACTCAAAACGCTTAAATTCGAAAACTTCAAAGCGCAAATCTCACTCCGCGACAAAGAAAACAGAGCAAAATACATCGGTTCTGACGAAAATTGGCACAAAGCAGAGCAAGCCATTATCGATGCCGCTGCCGAGAAAAACTTACCTACTGTCGTAGAATATGGCGAGGCTGCTTTCTATGGTCCGAAACTAGATTTCATGGTACAAGATGCTTTGGGTCGAGAGTGGCAATTAGGAACAATCCAAGTAGACTACAACTTGCCTGAGCGTTTCGAGCTCGAATATATCGGTGCCGATAACCAAAAACACAGACCCGTCATGATTCACCGTGCGCCATTTGGCTCCATGGAAAGATTCGTGGCCGTATTACTCGAACACTGTGCCGGTGATTTCCCTTTATGGTTGTCCACTGAACAATTTATCGTGTTGCCAATATCGGAGAAATACAACGACTACGCAGAAAAAGTTTTAGAATTCCTAAATAATTCCGATATTCGCGGACTTATTGACGACCGTAACGAGAAAATCGGAAAGAAAATTCGAGATGCGGAACTCAAGAAAGTACCTTTTATGCTTATCGTTGGTGAAAAAGAAGCCGAAACCGAAGCAGTCTCTGTCAGACAACGCGGTGTAGGGGATCACGGAAGCATGAACCTGGACAGCTTTGCGGCCCTGATTCAGGAAGTAATTGCCGCAGAATTGGCATAAGTTGAACAGAAATACTGAATGAGAAGAAACTCAAAACCGTTTGTAAAAAGAGAAGAGGCAGCTCAGCACCGCATCAATGATAAAATTTTTGCGTCTGAGATCCGTCTAGTTAATGAGGGGGAAGAACCTCAAGTCATGAGCGTTGCAAAAGCTATTGCTTTGGCTGAAGAACAAGAAATGGACCTCGTTGAGATTTCTCCAAATGCGCATCCTCCGGTATGTAAAATCATGGACTACAAAAAGTTCATTTACAACCAGAAGCGCAAGCAAAAAGAATTAAAAGCTAAACAAAGCAAGGTTATTCTCAAAGAAATCCGTTTTGGTCCCAACACCGACGACCACGATTTCGCCTTCAAACTTGCGCATGCTAAAAAATTCCTAGAAGAAGGAAGTAAAGTAAAAGCCTACGTATTCTTCAAAGGAAGAACCATTGTGTTCAAAGACAGAGGAGAGATTTTATTGCTCAAGTTTGCCCAAGAACTCGCTGACCTCGGAGCGGTAGAACAACTACCTAAACTTGAAGGTAAAAAAATGATCTTAATGATCAACCCGAAAAAGAAATAAGAAGCTGATATATAAGTTTAACACACAAAAAAAAGGAAGTCAAATGCCTAAAATGAAAACAAAATCCAGTGCAAAGAAGCGATTCACCATCACTGGAAGTGGCAAAATCAAGCGCAAGCACGCATTCAAGAGCCACATCTTGACCAAAAAGGCTACAAAACGTAAGCGCAATCTTACGCACGCTGGTTTGGTTCACGATGCAGACCTCTCAAATGTTAAGTTGCAATTGTGCATGAAATAGTCACTTAACGGTTATTAAATTGTAAAACCCGGTACCGAGTCCCTAAGTCTTCTTTTGAGAAGCACTCTTTGCCAAAAAATTTAGAAAATATGCCAAGATCAGTAAATCACGTCGCATCAAGAGCTCGTAGAAAGAACTTGATGAAATTGGCCAAAGGATACTTTGGTCGTCGTAAAAATGTCTGGACAGTAGCTAAAAACGCCATTGAAAAAGGTTTGGTTTATGCTTACTCAGGACGCAAGCAAAAGAAAAGAAATTTCCGTTCACTTTGGATTACCCGTATCAATGCAGGCGCACGCCAGCACGGTATGAGCTATTCACAGTTCATGGGAGCCGTTCACAAAAGTGGTATCGAACTCAATCGCAAAGTACTTGCTGATTTAGCAATGAACCACCCAGATGCTTTCAAAGCAATCGTAGAAACGGTAAAAAAATAAGTTTGCAAACTATATCAGCTTAAGCCATTGATCCTAGATTAATGGCTTTTTTTTGTTTAATTGGCATCGTTTTATAATAAAAGTAAAATTCATTCGTTCCTGACTCATGGCATATCGTTACCTCTTGCCTTTATTGCTTCTTTTGAGCGCCTGCGTTAAAAACAACCCAGATCCTTCTTGGTTGGAAGTCAATTCCTGGACACTCGAAGCCAATCCCGCCTTAAATGGCGAGGAAGGGGAGCTCACCCACAAGATCACTGACGCTTGGGTGTATATCGACGACAAACTTATTGGTGTTTTTCAAGTGCCTTTTAAAATTCCTATTTTGAAGTCCGGGACTTGCAACATTCGTTTGTATCCTACCATCAGAATCAACGGTGTCAATGCAACCAAAATGAAAAATGACCACATGGTTGCCTATGAAATCAATGCAACATTGGTTCAAAATCAAACGCTCACCATCAATCCAGTCACACACTACAAAGACAACGTCAGTTTTTGGATCGAAGATTTTGAAGACATCAACATCAAACTCACCGATGACCCAAACACTTCTTCAGCGCACCTCAACTTGGCCAATGACTCTTTGAAATGGTTCAATGGTAACTACTATGGCAAGGTTTTGTTGTCTGCCCAAGATTCTATGTGGATTTCTTACACGAGTCAGGATCAACAACTCAGTATTCCAAAAGGAAAGCCAGCTTATTTAGAACTTGACTACTGCAACACGCTTGATTTCACGAATTATTTGGTTTTTGTTAACGCCAACGGCATTACTGAAAACATTATGTTTCAAATGAGGCGGCCGAAAAAAGACTATCCTGCCATTTGGAAAAAGATTTACTTAGAGCTTTCTGAAGTTATCGGATATGGCCCTAATAATACCAATTATATACAAGCTTTTAAAGCTTTTTATAATGACAGTGTTGCCAACAACCTGATTCTCATCGATAATATCAAAGTGGTTTATTTTCCGTGAAAGATCGTTATTGGATAGCATCTTTGGTCTTTATAGATTACATAAGCGCAGCGCTTGCTTGGGCTTTGTTCTTTTATTTTAGGCAAGTTCAGATCGAACACAAAGTATTTCATCCGGATCAAAACTTTTTATTAGGCACATTTTTATTACCACTTTTTTGGCTGGCATTTTACCTTATTCAAGGCACTTATCATGACGTAAGGAGACTCTTTAGAATGAAAGTACTGATCATGAGTTTAGGTGCCACTTTCATCGGTACCATTGTTTTGTTTTTTGCTTTATTACTCGATGATGAAATTCAAACCTATCAAAACTATTACCAATTAACTTCTTGGTTGTTTGGGATACATTTGGCGCTTCTGGTTTTCTTCAGAGTAACTTTTACTACGGTCCTCATTGGTTATATACGGGCAGCAGGCCACGGGTTTAGAACCCTAATTGTAGGAGGCAACGAAAAGGCACTTGAAATGTATCACGAGCTCAATGCCAGCCCCAACATGATCAATTATTTTGTAGGGTTCATCCAAGTAAATGGCCGAGATAATTTGCTCAATGGAATTTTGCCTCACTTGGGTAAAACGCCAGAATTAGAATCTGTTCTAGAAGCACAGCGGGTTGAAGAGGTCATTATTGCTGTAGAAAGCTCGGACCACGACCGCCTCAAAGACATCATTTCGCGCATCGATAACGGAAAAATACGCATCAAGGTATTGCCAGATATGTATACCATTTTAGCAGGTTCTGTCGAAATGACCAACATCTATGGCGCACTTCTAATTGAAATCATCCCTGATGTTATGCCTTATTGGCAAAGAGCAATCAAAAGGCTTATGGATATCATATTGTCTTTCTTGGCGCTCATTGCCCTGATTCCATTTTTTATCTTCTCAGCCATCGCCGTCAAACTTTCTTCGCCGGGTCCAATTTTCTTTTTACAAGACAGAGTAGGGCTTAATGGTAGAAATTTTAAGATCATTAAGTTCAGAACCATGTATGTCGATGCTGAAAAAGCGGGTCCGCAACTCTCTAGCGAAGGAGACCCTAGAATTACACCGATTGGGCGTTTTATGCGCAAAACCAGACTAGATGAATTTCCGCAATTCTTCAACGTGCTCATTGGTCAGATGTCATTGGTTGGGCCCAGACCCGAAAGACAATTCTATATTGATCAAATTGTTCAAGTAGAGCCTCAATATACGCACCTCACGAGGGTGAGACCCGGAATTACTTCGTGGGGGCAAGTAAAGTTTGGTTATGCTGAAAACGTAGATCAGATGCTACAACGCATGAAATTCGACCTCATTTATCTTAAAAATCGCAGTTTGGCACTCGATATCAAGATTATGTTTTACACTGTGATCATCGTCTTTAAAGCGCAAGGTAAATAAGCCTTGTAAATTCAAAGAAAATAGTTATCTTTGCACCCTTAATTAACTAATTTATTAATCTGGGTTTCGTACCCAAAACAGTAAAGTACAATGGCAACACGCATTCGTCTTCAAAGACACGGTAAAAAAGGTAAACCATTTTTTCATTTGGTAGCTGCAGATAGCCGTGCAAAACGCGATGGTAAATTCATCGAAAAACTCGGAACTTATAACCCAACTGCAAATCCAGCTGTTATCGACATCAACTTCGATCGCACGCTTTCTTGGGTTCAAGATGGTGCCGAAATGTCAGATACCGCTCGCGCTATTCTATCTTACAAAGGAGTATTGTTCAAAAATCACTTGCTTAACGGCGTGAAAAAAGGAGCACTTACTGCTGAGCAAGTAGAAGAGCGTTTCAACAAATGGTTGGCTGACAAAGAGGCTAAAATCGAAAACAAAATTTCAGGTCTTGCTAAAAACGCTGAAAAAGCAAAAGCAGATCGCATGGCTGCTGAAGCAACTGCAAATGCTGCTAAAGCTGCTGCAATTGAAGCAAAAAACACTCCAGAAGTAGAAGAAGCACCAGTTGCTGAAGAAGCTGCATCTGAAGAAGTAGTAGCAGAAGAAACTGCAACTGAAGAAGTAGTTGCTGAAGAAGCTCCTGCTGCTGAAGTGGTTGAAGAAGCTCCTGCTGCTGAAGTGGTTGAAGAGGCTCCTGCTGCTGAGGCTGCAGAAGAAGCTCCTGCTGCAGAAGAAGCATCAGAAGAAGCAGCTGCTGAATAAGCATATGCAAATTCAAGATTGCTATTATTTAGGTCTTATCGCGAAACTTCACGGATTCAAAGGTGAAGTTTCGCTGTTTTTAGACGTTACGCATCCGGCCGATTATCAAGGATTGGATGCTGTTTTTTTAGATATCAATGGCCAACTCACGCCATTTTTTATCGAGGGTTTCAAGCTTAAAAATAAAGGCTTTGCTGCCGTTAAGTTTGAAGGTATTGAAACCGAAGAGGCTGCTAAACGCCTCGTCAAGAAAAAAGCTTATCTCCCCCTAGAAGTACTCCCAGAGCTTGATCAGAGCTCATTCTATGACCATGAAGTCATTGGGTTCAAGGTTTTTGATGCCCAGAAAGGAGCAATTGGCGTCGTGCAAGACATCATCGACATGACTGCTAATCCTTTGCTGCAAGTTGACTTCAATGGTACCGAAATTCTCATTCCAATTTTTGAAGGGCTCATCGAAAAAGTAGAGCGCAAAAAAAAGGAGCTCTTTATCAAAGCTCCTGAAGGATTAATAGATTTGTATGTTGGCTAATGTAAATTAGTTCAATAAACCCATTGCAATTTTCATTCGAATAACTTTCTTAGCTGCTGCATCTACTTGCGCTTTAAACGCTGCATCTTTGCGATAATGAGCCAAGATTTCTGAATGTGCTTTTTTAGCGTCTACAGGCATTAAAATGATGTCGCAGCCGGCAGCAACTGCTTTGTAGGCATTTTCAGGCACCGCAACAACGCCACCCATATTCATGGCGTCGGTAACTACTAATCCTTTGAAACCCATTTCGTTTTTCAAAAGATCGGTAACAATGATTTTAGAACAAGTTGCAGGTAAACCATTGGTTTGGTATTTTGGGTTGTTTTGAACCGCGATGTGCGCTACCATAATAGAAAGTACACCTTCTGCAATTAATGGAGGGTAATTCTGGATTTCTTTGAGCTCACCGTCAATCATTTGGAGAGCTTTATGGGTATCGCCTGAAACCAAGCCGTGCCCAGGAAAGTGTTTGGCAGTAGCAATAATACCTTGTGCTTGTGTTTCTTGAATGAAAGCACCAGACCACGGAATGATGTTTGCCGGAACCGCACCAAAACTTCTGAAACCCACTGTTGCGTTTGGAGACATATCCACAACGGGTGAAAAATTATAGTTGATACCAATGTCGTTTAGGTCTTTGGAGATGGTTTTTGCACAAGCTCTTACTTCGTCGATTGAAGTCATTTCATTGGCTTTTTTCACAGCTGTAGACCCCATGATTTTTCGGTTGACCAAACTTGGCTCAGCATCGGCACTATATAAAAAAGGAAGGTTTCCGTAAGCTTTGTTTTGCTTTTCAAAATCCTGAATCCAAGATGTAAAGCCTTCTTTGGTTCCATTCAGCATCAAAACTCCACCAATGATTCTTGCTTTTATATGTTGATCAATAGTACTTTTTTCTTGACCCAAACGCCCAACGGCTGGCATGATCAATTGAGCTACAATTGCGGTATCGTCTAAACTCGCAAAAACTTTGTCAACGGCAGCATCGAGGTCTATGTTTTCTTTGAGAAAATCTTGCAATTCAAAAACCGTCTGTATTTGAACAACTTCTGGTTTTTTCACTTGATTTTGAGGGGCTTGGGCACAACTTTGAAAGAGTAAACCCAAGCTGACTATGCTTAAAAATGTTATCTTCATGTTTCAAAGATATAAGTTTACAACCAATTGGAGTTAGGCGTCGTCTTGATTTAAATTTTTTTTGTTTTATGAGAATTCCATTATTCACTCTTTTATTCGGATTAGTATTAGTTCCGTTTAACACCTTTTCTCAGAGTTTCTTCAACCGCGATACCATTCAGGTCATTGAAATCTTTTTTAGTTTTTCCAACTGGGATGCCCAGCTAGATGCCAATGCAGCAGCAGAAACCTATATTTATGCCGATTCTGTGCGCATCAATGGCCATTCCTATGATTCTTGTGGCGTGCGTTACAAAGGCAATAGTTCATTCAATGCCAATAATCAAAAAAATCCACTCCATATTGAACTCAATTCGATCAAAGGAAACCAAGATTATCAAGGCATTACAGACATCAAGCTTTCCAATTGCTACAAAGATCCTTCCATGATCCGTGAAATCCTTTCGTATCAAATCTTAGAAAATTACATGGATTGCCCTGGTTCCAATTTTGCAAGAGTGTATATCAATGGAGTTTATAGAGGTGTTTATACCAACAACCAATCTATAGATGACAATTTTAATAGCGAACATTATTACCAAGCCAATGACACTTATTTCAAATGTAACCCCGTTGGTGGAGCAGGGCCAGGCAGCACGGTGAGCCCTGATTTAAAATACTTAGGCACAGATAGTTCAGCGTATTTTAATGGTTATGAATTACAATCAACCTATGGCTGGAATCGTATGGTCAATCTTTGCGATGCATTAAACAATAATTTTTCAACTATAGAAAATACGCTTGATATCGACAGAGCCATCTGGATGCTTGCTTTTAACAACGTACTTGTCAATCTTGACTCTTATAGCGGTGCTTTCAGACAAAACTACTATATCAGCTGGGATAACAACGGACGTTTTGTGCCCACAGTTTGGGATCTCAACATGAGCTTTGGAGGCTTCCCCGGAGGTACAGGTGGTGGCAGCTTTACACCCTCAACACTCGATCCTTTTTCAAATTCCACTTCAACCAACCATCCTTTGATCAAACAAGTGATGGCAAACCCATTATACAAACGTATGTATATGGCGCATGTACGCACAATGGTACAAGAAATGTTTGCGAGTGGGCAATACGAAACTTGGGCAAATAACCTCATGACTCTTGCCGATTCTTCGATTCAGGCGGATCCATTTAAGTTCTACACTTACAGTCAATATCTTAACAGTCTTACCACAGCTGTTGCAGGTGGAGGCCCTGGTGGAGGCGGAAGTATTCCGGGTATCAAAGCTTTGATGGATGCGCGTGCGCAATTTTTCTCAACCAATGCGGCTTACCTATTACAAGCGCCAAGCATTAATAGTCATGGTACGCCATCGACGCCTAACTATGGTTCAACAATTACAATAAATGCAAGCGCGAGCAATGAAACCGCACTTTACTTGGGCTATCGAACAAGCCACACCCTAAAATTCAATCGTGTTCAGATGTTCGATGATGGCTTGCACAACGACGGCGCTGCCAACGACCACACCTATGGTTACGACGTCAACCTAAACGGGCTCACATTCGAATATTTCATTTACGCCGATAACAACAACGCAGGTTTGTTTTCACCTGCTAGAGCCGAACATGAATTTCATACTTTGGCGGTTTTATTCCCTGCGCCAACAATGGGTGCTGTCCTGATCAATGAAATTTTAGCAGTAAACGGTTCCACCAATCTCGATCCAAATGGGCAAGCAGAAGACTGGATTGAGCTCGTCAATACCACCAATGCCCCAATAGACCTTGCAGGTCTTTATTTATCAGATGATCCAATGAATATTACTAAATGGCAAATCCCAGCCGGAACCGTTATCCCTGCAAATGGTTATGTTTTGGTATGGGCTGATAAAGACACTTTAGAATCTGGTTTACACACCAATTTTAAATTGAGCGCAAACGGGGAAGACCTCTTACTAAGTAGCCCAATGAATGTATATGATCAAGTTACTTTTGGTGTCCAAACAATCGATGTTTCATATGCGCGTTGCCCAGATGCGGGCCTTGATTTCGCGCTCGTAACACCAACACCTTTGGCCAATAATAATTGTTCTGTCGGCATCAATGAAGAAACGATTCAAGTTCAGGTGTATCCAAATCCGGTTCAGGATAAACTGGTTGTGGTCAATTTAGATGCCAACGTAGTTATCCAAGTATTAGACCTCAATGGCAGATCCATTTACGCAAATACCTACGCTGCAGGTAAACACCAAATCGAAACCTCTTCTTGGATGAACGGGCTTTATATCGTTCAAATTCAAGATGCAAAAGGGACACTCACCTATAAAATAGTCAAGCAATAAAAAAGGTTGCTCAATACTGAGCAACCTTTAAAGCATTTAAAAGGCAAAAAGCACTACTTTTTGCCTTTTGCTTTTTTAGGCTTTCCGTATTTTTCGCGCATCGCTTTCTTGTGATTATAACGCACATTTACTTTTTTGTTTTTGGCCTTTTTTTCATGAAAAGATGCCCCAACATTTTCTCTTTTGGCTATTTTGAATTCTTTTCCGGGGATGCCTTCTTTTGGTTTTTCAAAAGCTAATAATTCTTCGCTAATTTCAATCTCTTCAAGAAGAGGCTGCACATTCAGCTGAATTTGCATTAAATCTTGAATTTCTTTCAAAATAGCGTCATCTTTGGTTTGAACAAAAGTGAGGGCTTCCCCGTTTTTGTCAGCTCGGCCCGTTCTACCAATTCTATGAATGTAATTCTCGGCAATTTCTGGCAAGTCAAAATTGATCACATGAGATACGTCCGTAACATCAATACCTCGGGCAATTAAGTCTGTGGCAATAAGAATTCGAATTTCTCCTTGTTGAAACTTTTGTACGGTCTGAAAGCGATTATTTTGAGCCTTATTGGAGTGGATGAGTCCGATTTCATCGCTATAGTCTGCTTCAATTTCCTCATATAAAAGGTCAGCAAGTGTCCTTGATCCAACAAATACCAGCACTTTTGCATCTTTTTCAAGCGAGGCTAATAAAAAGTTCAATAAAGCAACCTTTGTTTTGAAATTTGGAACTGCGTATAGCGTTTGATTGATTTTTTCCAGTGGGGAGCCTGCTCTCGCTGCTTCAATTCTTGTTGGCACAATCAGGTGTCCTTCTAAGAAAGTTGCCACCTCTTCAGATAAGGTTGCGGAAAAGACCATAGTTTGTCTTTTTTCGGGAAGGAATTCAAAAATGCGCAACAGTTGGGGTCTGAATCCTAAACTTAAAGTTTCGTCAACTTCGTCAATCACCACTTTTTTGACATGCTTCAATTGCAAAGAACCACTGGCAGCAAGATCGATGATACGCCCAGGTGTACCAACTAAAATATCGAGGCCTTGCAATACCATTGCGGCTTGGGTATTCATATTGGCACCGCCATAGACTCCTCCAACGGCCACATTCATGTAGGTAGTTAATTTTTCTATTTCACTAACCACCTGAACAACGAGCTCTCTTGTAGGTACAATGATGAGTTGTTGCGGATGGGGTTCTTTGGAAAAACGCCACATGCAAAGATTAGGCAATAAGTAGGCGAGGGTCTTACCGGTTCCGGTTTGGGCAATGCCAATGGTGTCTTTACCGGATAGCATTACATTGAAGCAAGCAGCCTGAATGGTAGTAGGAGTGTGGTAGCCCAGGTCATTTAGGGCATTGAGTAAGGGCTTTTTTAGATTGAGTTGATCAAATGTCATGGCACAAAGATGCCAATAATTTGCTTAATGTTTTTCGTGGTGCTCTTTTCCGCCTTGTTGGTGGTTCTCTTGGCGCTGTTCTTTCATCTCTTTTCTGAGTTCTTCGAACTGTGCTGCGGTCAATACATTTTTGAGCATTTCAATTCTTGCTTCTTGATTGGAACGGATGATTTCTTTCTTTTGTTCTTCGGTGAAGTTACTGGTAAGAATGCCTTCGTTCTTTTGAGCAATGCCTAAATTAATGGTATATACTTGTTCTTTTTGAGCAGCAGTGAGTTGCAATTCAGACGCCATTTTTTCAGTTTGAAATTGAGCTCTTTGCTCTGGAGTTTGGTGCTCTTTGCTATTGTTTTTAGCTGGACTTTGTGCAAAAGCTACAGCGGTAAAAAATAAACTGATGCTGAGAATAAGTGATTTTTTCATGGTTTAATCTTTAAAATAGGCGAAACGAATTTACGCAAAATTGTTACAATACTTGTGACATTTCTATGGTTTCCGTTAACTTAGTGCAGCAATGCAAATCGTACCCGAAACTCCAGCTATCAAACGCAATTTTGAGCAAAACGTTGCTTCTGTCTCAAATTTAGGTTTTTTTGAGCAAGTTTGGGTGCAAGATACTTTGCATACAAACTGGGTCTACTTGATCAATCAAAATCAAGAAATCTTGTTGCGGCTCCCACTTACAAAGAAGTGGGGCCTTAGGGCATATCTTCAGCCACTGTTTCTAAGAGAGTTCTCCATAAGGCATATTTCCAATGCCGATTTTAAAGCATTGTTGCAATTTCTTCATGGTCGAGCCTTTGTGCATCTGAATTTTTCTTTAAAAAGAGCAAACAATAGTTCGGAAGTGTTGTCGGTTGGTCAGGGCGCCACTTTAAAAACGGGGACATTTCAAATACTCGAATGGACACAAGGAATCGATCAAATCAGAACTGTTTATTCTGAAAATGTAAGGCGCAATCTAAAAAAATCGAAAGGACTTTCGCTTCAAAATATCAGCTACGCGCAATTTGAAAGTTTTTTTACACAAGAAAAAGGTGTCAATTTGGGTAAACTCAATCGGGCCGCTTGGCAACGTTTGGCAACACTCACCGCTTTGGCTCAAGAAAAAAATCAGTCGTTTATTGGAGGAGTTTACGATCAAGATGCTTTGGTCGCGGTGGGGCTATTCTTTTCCTACAATGGACAGCTCTATTTCATGAAGGGAACGGTGAATGAGGCTGGCAAGAAAAAAAGCGCGCTTATTTTTCTGATAGATACCGTGCTAGAAAAGTTCGCCGACGCACATCAGAGCCTGGACTTTGTTGGCTCCAACCAAGAAAGCATCGCTGCCTTTTATCGGAAATTTGGCGCCAAAGATGCCCAATACAGCATCGTAAAAGGTAGATTTCCTTTAGTCTGATTACCTAAATATCAATTCGTCAATAAACAGCCAAGTTGGATTTCCGGCACCTAAATGCCACGAAGGAAGTAAACCAGGATTTTTGAGCGTAAAACGCAAATATTTATAACTTCTGAGGTTTTTGCTATTGAGTGAAATGAGCAGTTCTGCTTTTTCTGGACTTTTGTCTTGTGCAGTGGCCTGCGGTAAATCTTGAAGGGCAATGGTGGCATAGTTTTGACCATCTAGACTTCCTTCAACCTTGAGTTGGCTTGGCGCAAATATCCAAGATTTGTGGTCTTTGATGTAAGAAAAGCCTACTTCTTGAAAACCTCTTGCTTGCTCAAAAATAACCACCGCCACTACGTCCTGGTTGTAATACCCTTGGTAATCACCAGTTCTGAACTCGTTTCCACCTCTTAAGCCGTCAATTAACGCATCGGGACCAGATGCAGTATATTGATTAGAATATTTACTTTGTAAACTCAGTTTGATATTTGGGTCTTTTTTAATAAAAGCAGTACCTACTACAGCACTCCAGGTGGTTTTATCTTGATTTTTAGAGGTATTACTTCCTGCTTTGATCTGGATATCGACATTTTTGTGAATGTAGAAGGGTGCTTTATAAAGTTGCCATTTTTCACTATCGATTTGATAAAAGATAGCAGGATTGCTTTCATATTCTTTGGCAATGACTGCCGAGCCAAGCACAATTAAAAGAGAGTCAGAGAAAACGCGTTGCTCGGTTTCGATAAAAGGCACCGGAATAAAATCATTTGGAACAGACAGTGTGGGCCAAGCAGCGGTGTGTAATTTTTTATTAGGGGTAGCTCCCATTTCAAAGAGTAGAATACCTCCTTGCAGAAGTGTTTCATGATTAATTTGAAGTTGGTCTAAAGGTTTGCCATTCCATGTTACTGCCTGGATATAAGGATGAGTAATATCTTGATTTTTACAAACAACTTGAACAGATTTTCCATTTTCTAATTGAATACTGGCTTGTTGAAAAAGAGGGCGACCAATTTGATATACCGGATTGCCCGGTGTTACCGGATACAAGCCTAAAGCACTCCATACATACCAGGCACTCATTTGTCCGCAATCTTCATTGCCCGCCAAGCCGTCAGGCTGATTCTGATACATTTCCTTAAGAATGCGATCGACATAGCTCTGGGTTTTGTAGGGCGCATTGGTAAAATTGTATAAATAAGCCATATGATGCGAGGGCTCATTGCCATGCGCATACTGACCAATCAAGCCGGTGATGTCGGCTTGTTCGCGGCCACTCAATTTCATTTGAGTCGTGAATAAACGGTCAAGCCACATTTCTAAAGAGTCGGGGCCGCCCAGTAGCTTCTTGAGCAATTCGATGTCTTGAGGCGCATATAATGAATATTGCCACGAATTGGCTTCGGTGTAATTGAAATTTACTTCTGAAGGATCAAATGGCCCATACCATTGTGCGCCACGACGCGCACGCATAAATTTTGTGTTGGGGTCATAGAGATTGACAAAGTTTTTGCTACGCAATTCATATTGTTTTGCCAATTTATCTTGTCCAAGTGCCTTTGCAAATTGAGCAATGCAAAAATCATCATAGGCATATTCCAGAGTTCTAGAAACAGATTCTGGTTCATCTGCTGAACTGATCAAACCTTGTTTTCCGTAGGCGAGTTTTCCAAACTCATTGGCAGTAGAGGTGCTCACCATTGCTTTGAGCGCTTTCTCTGCATCGAAATCCCGAATCCCTTTTAAATAAGCATCTGTAATGACACTCACGCTGTGGTATCCGATCATGCATTCGGTTTCGCAGGCGGCGAGTTCCCAAACCGGTAGGTCTCCGCCTTCGTCATATTGTCTTAGAAAAGTTCGGATAAAGGCACCTGATCTTTTTTGGTCAATTAGGGTAAATAAAGGGTGGTTCGCTCGGTAGGTGTCCCAAATCGAAAAAACGGTATATTGTTGATCTTGAAGATTGCTTAATTGATGGATTTTTTGATCTCGACCGCGGTAGCGCCCGTCTACATCGCTTATCAGGTTTGGTGCCACCATGGCATGGTATAAAGCAGTGTAAAAAATAGATTTAAGCTCGGTGTCTGGCGTCTGTACATCGATTTTTCCTAATTCATGGTTCCATTTTTTAAGGTTTTCATTATAAACCTGCTGAATTGAGAAATGCGGAATTTCAGCTTGTAAGTTCATTTTTGCACCGGCTTCATCTACATTAGACATCCCCACAGTAAGCGTGAGGTCTTTGGTGCTCATTGGGAATTCAAGCAAAAGTTTAAGTTCTCCATTGACTTCTTTCAAAGTAGAGGAGATGAATGGAATTGAGCTACTTAAATAAAAGTTGAAGTGCTGTTCGTTGGCCCAAGCTTCAGAAATTCTGTAGCCGCTGATGTGTTGCTTGTCAATGATATTGAATTTTCCGCTCAGTAATTTATCTCGGTAATTGAGGTCGATGAGTATGAATTTTCTTTCATTCTCATTTAGAAAAGTGTATTCATGGATGCCGGAACGTTCTAAAGCAGAAAGTTTGACTTGAATGTTTTCGTCTTGCAATTTCACCTCATAATAACCAAGTCTGGCAACTTCTTGGTCGTGTCGAAATGATGATCCGTAGCCATTTGGATCTTGAAATTTACCATTCCATTTTGCTTCACCACTTTGTGGAACAAATAAAAGGTCGGCATAATCTGGAACACCTGTGCCGCTCAAATGGGTGTGGCTAAAGCCGTAAATGATAGAATCTGAATAGTGGTAGCCGCCACAGCCATCCCAGCCTTCATAGCGTGTATCTGGGCTAAGTTGCATCATGCCAAAAGGCGCGCTAACCCCAGGAAAGGTGTGTCCGTGTCCGCCGGTTCCGATCAGTGGGTTCACAAGCATGGAGGGAGGCAAGACAAACTTTTTTGCGCTTTGAGCTGCATTTGGCGCTATTTTTTGCTGCGCTTTATCACTTGCATTTTGGAGTGCAGAAACTTGGGCGAAAACAGGAACGCTCAGAAATCCTGCAAAAAGAAAGAATAACGTTTTCATGAATGAAATTTACGTTTGTTAAGTTGATGAAAAGCCTTGATTTGTTTGCCGTAAAAATCCCAAATGATGAGGCCGTGGTATTTAAAAAATGAGGATTTGCTTTTTTGTCTGAGACGGTAATTTCTTCCGAAATGACGGTACAAAGCCACGTGGGCTAAAAAGATTTGCCAGGTCAGGATTGGTTTGCCTTTGAATAAAAACTGAATTCCGGCAACGCCGTCGAGCAACATTCTCAAAAACAAAACAGGAAATAAAAAGCGCTGTTGGTTTTTCACGAGCATCCAAAGACTATTTCTGAAATTTAAAAAAAGTTTTTTAGGATGGTCGTAATCTAGGGTAGCTCCACCGTAGTGCCAAACAGTGGAATCAGTGTGGCAATAAAATTTGCGACCTTGTTGCCCCAAACGCACACAAAGATCAATTTCTTCCATGTGGGCAAAAAAGTGGGCGTCAAAACCCTGCTGTTGATGAAAATCTTGGGCCCTGATGAGCATAGCCGCACCAGAAGTCCAGGTGACCTCTTGGATGCTATTATATTGCGCTTGATCCGTTTCGCAAATATGAAACAGCCGTCCTCTGCAAAATGGGAAATACAAGGAGTCGATGTAGCCGCCTGCGGCACCAGCGTGTTCAAAATATTCAGGTTTGCGTTCTGAAAGAATTTTTGGCTGAACCGCCGCGGCCTGCGGATTTTGACTTAAAAATTGAAGCAACGGAGTGTCCCAATTAGCGCTCAGACGTACGTCACTGTTCAGAATGAAGTAGTACTCGTATTTTCCTTCTAGATGTTTTAAAGCTTCGTTGTAGCCACCTGCAAATCCGTAATTCTCGGGTAGGTGGATGAGTTGAACTTCAGAAAATTGTGTTTCGAGTACAGCAACTGAGTTATCTGTACTGGCGTTGTCGGCCACAAAAACATCCCACTGCGCACAATGCGCCAGTACACTTGGTAGATACGCTTTTAGGTGTTGCGCACCATTGTAATTGAGTATGACAATTGCACCAGACATACCTTAGTATTGGCGGTATAAATCATTTGAATTGCCTCCAAAATGCCTGTAATTGAGCATGTTTGGGTCATCGACTGTGCCGTTAACGGTATTGCGTCTTGACAAAATTTGTTGCCAAGCCGGATTTTTGAGTTCGCCAACCATGTCAGAATGCAATAAGCGATGGTTGTTGGTAATGAGGTCAGGGTTGTAAAAAATGAAGCGTTTATTGCTGTAAATGCCAATTTTATCATAAACCCAAATTTCATAAGGGTATTCGCTAGGCGATGATTCTTTGACAACAATGCTGTTTGGTCTGCCGTATTTTAGATACACGCGTCCGCGGTCCGTTTCAAAGCCTTCCATGTAATTGTTTGCATAGTATTTTTCAACAGACCTTACTTGAGCCTGGTATTGCAACCATTTTTCATAAGCTTTATTTCCGGAAGTCTGGTACCAGAATGCTTGTAAATGTTTGCGCATCAGGGTGGTGTCATTTCCTTTTAGTACTTCAATAATGGTTCTTATTTCTCCGGGTTTTGAAATCGGAATTAAACTTTCAAAATAATAGGCAACGCTATCCTGATGAATTGATTTTTGAAAAGCGGGGTCGAGCAACATTGAAGCGAAGTCAAAAGCGGTTTCGATGTCGTTGTTGCGTTCGAAATCATATACTTGCTCTGCTTTTTGTTTGGTCTGCAGATCGGTGGCGCTAAGTTGCAATTGGTAAGAACCCGTTGGCAAATCCATTAAATTAATGTCTTGTAATATGGGTAAAACCTCTGCGGCCTCGAGTGTGTCGGTACGGTTTAGTAATAAAAAGTGCTGGTTGCTTTTTGCATCGACAACCTTTCTTTCGAGTAAGATATCGCCAAGAGCACCATAAATTTCAGTGTAGAAAGGAAGCCTCGACATGTCTTGGTTGAAGTAATTGGAGAGCAAAGGCAGCATATGGTAGCCCGATTTTACAAAGCGCGATTCTTCGTTGCTTTGAAAAGCCATCGAAATGATTTCGATACCAGAAAACTGCAAGCCTTGCATAATGGCGCTCACTTCAATGGGTAAGACTCCTTGAATGCTGCTTTTTGGTCTATTGAGGTCTTCGAGGTAAATATTTAAAAAGTAGTTGCCCGAATCTACCGGGGCGCGCAGTATTTCTACAAAATTGTTTTGCGACGAATCAGTAGAGATAGGGGAGTCGAGGGTGTAAAGATCTTTGAAAACCGTTTTTTGTTGAAGGTCTTTGAGTTCGACATCGACCAAAACAGTGGCTTTGGTTCCTCCTTCCGTAGGCTGAAATGCCATGGTGTAGCCTGCAAATTCAATGTAAATTTCTAAGTAGCTTCCTACGCCTGGGGCATAAAATTGTTTGGTATCGAGATAGGCCTTCAATTGTTGTGCATTTGCAGCGGCAAAGAGGCAAAAAACAAAAGTGAGCAAGGATAAAGACTTCATGTCCTTAAAATTACAAGAAAAGTACTAATCTTCAATGTTGAGTCGGATTTTCTGACTCAGCTGACGGTTATAGGTTTCGAGCAAGTACTTGAAATAGTTGTCTGTGCATTTTGAAATACACTTCGTGTAATGTTTGATGCGGTGCTCGATATGATCTTGTAAAAGATGTTGCAAACTTAGGGCGTGATCGAGGTCTTGGGCAGAAGCTTCGATGGCTTCGTAATGGTTTTCGATCGATTGATCAATGGCGTCTTTGCCTTTTAAACCTTTATCGATGCACGCGATGTAACAATCTTTGATTGAGAAAGCCTCGAGAATGTCTGTTCGAATTAGCTTTTCAAATCCTTTTGGATATTCGTATTCTACCTCAAATTCCATGTCTTCGAGTTCAGAAATACGAGACTCTAGGAAGCGGTCAGGAAAACGGAATGCGTCTTGCCAATTGATGTAGTCTTGCCAGTAGCCAAAACGACGCACGTTGTTACCGAGGTCAATGATTTTGAACTGAGATTTATTTGGAATGCGGCGGGAGCCGCGGCCAATCATTTGGTGATAGAGCGTTAAAGAACGTGTGGCGCGGTTGATAATGATGGTTTGAACAGACGGTTCGTCAAAACCGGTGGTGAGGATCCCGACAGAGGTGAGGATGGCGCCAGGTGTTTCTTTGAACCAACGAATGACGTCTTTTCGATCTTTGTCGGAAAACGTAGAATCGAGGTGGCGAATGTTGTATTTGAGTTTTTTGAAAGATTCTTCTACGCGGCGCGACGTTTCGATACCGGCATTGAAGATTAGTGTTTTTTCTCCGATAGCGACTTCTTCATAGGCAAAAATGAGTTTTTCTTGCATGAAATAGTTCGAGTAGAGTAGGTCACTTGAACTAACAGTAAAGTCTCCGTTTGATCCGATTTTTAGGCCGTGCAAATTGACGTCATAAGAATAGGTTTCGGCATCAGATAAATAGCCGTCGGTAATGAGGTTGGAAATAGACTCGCCGACAATGAGTTTGTTGTAGTGGTCTTTTAAAGGTAGGTTGCGGTTGCTACTGAGCGGGGTAGCGGTCACGCCAAGAATGTTTGCCTCTTCGTAAAACTGAAAGATTTTTCTGAAGCTGTTGTAATGGGCTTCATCGACAATAACCAAGCCCACGTTTTCAATAAATTGATCATTTTCATTGAGTCGATTATTGAGGGTCTCGACCATTGCAATATAGCAAGTGTATTCGTCTTGGTCTTCTAACGTTTTTACTTCTGAATTGATGACTTTATTCGGGACCTGAATGGCGGTAAGCTGTTTTGAAGTTTGGATGGAGAGTTCAATACGGTGCGTCAGGATCAGGACTTTTTTACCCCATTGTTCGATGTATTGCTTGGCAATAGCCGAAAAAATAACGGTTTTTCCGCCTCCTGTAGGCAGCTGATAAAGCAAGTTGAAGTTATTGCCGTTTTTACGAAGTTCTTCTAGGACTTGAGAGACGGTTTTCTCTTGAAAAGGGTATAATTTCTTGGCTTCGTATAAATCGATGTCTAGCATTGGCAAATGGGAATTTTGCAAAAATACAGCCTTTTCCCTGATATTGCTAATCCAAATTAAGATTTAGTGAAATGTTGCAAGAGAATCCCGGCAGCCACACCTACGTTTAAAGACTCTGCTTGCCCAAGCCTAGGGATGGTAATGCGCTTATTTAGAAGTAACTGCAGTTCGGGGCTAATGCCTTTTCCTTCATTTCCGAGTACCAAACATTTGAGTTGAGATCCTGTGATTTCTTCGAAAGGCGTGCCGTCCATGAAGGCTCCGAAAGTATGATCAGCATGTTTTTCAATGATGGGGGCCAATGCTTGATAATGAATATTGACCCTGAAAGCTGAAATCATGGTGCTGTGGATGACCTTCGCATTGAGGTAGTCGACCGTATTTGGAGAGCAAATGATGTGTTTGATGCCATACCAGTCTGCACTTCTGATAATACTTCCAAGGTTGCCCGGATCTTGAATTTGGTCGAGCAGTAACACTTTAGATTTTTCGTCCCAGGCTTCTGTTTTTGGGTAACTTACTAAAGCATTTACTTTTTTTGGGGTCTTGAGTTGGCTTATTTTTTCGAGTTCTTTCTCGGAGCCGATCAGAATGGGTAGGCCACTGGCTTGGAATTCAGTAGCGCTGGATTCTTCCATTACCAATTGTAAGACCAAATGCGGAAAAAAAGTAACGAGATCCTTTACTAGGGTTTCACCTTCTAGATATAAGGTCTGAGCTGCATCTCGATTTTTTTTGAGTTGCAAACTTTTTATATACTTGATCTTGGGCTGACTCAGTTTTTCCAAGTGAATATTAGTTACTTTTGTGTTCATGCAATTGCGTCCAAATTTACGATTATTTGCTTTGTTTGCGGTGCTCGCTTTTTTAGCGAGTTGTCGGCTTTCAAAAAATGTACCTCCACAAAATTATTTACTCTACAAAACCAATATCTCGCTAGCCAATCCGCTCACTAGCAAACTCGATCGCTATGAGCTTACCCAGGTGCTGCGTCAGCAACCCAATGCGCGGTTTTTCAGATTGCCTTGGAAATTATGGCTCTACAATAGCTTAGACTCTGCAATGGTAGCCAATAAAAAAACGCAAAGAATTCAGCATTTTGAGTTCAAATACAACAAGAAAAAAGCGAAGGTGAGTCAAGTAAACGCAAAGCGCAATCTAAAAGCAATAGAAAAAGGTAAACCCGATTTCAGGGCTAAACTCTATCCAGATAGCGTTTTTAAACAAGTCATTTGGGCAGAAAAGCTCAAATACAAATTTGGCCAGAAGCCAGTTGTTTTTGATACCGTCTTGCACCTCAAAAGTCAAGAACAACTTTCCCGATATTTGGTCCGAAAAGGCTACTATTTTTCAAAGGTGAGCGCCACCGTAAAATTCAACGACAAAAAGCGCTTCGCCACTACCACTTACTTAATTGATGAAGGGCCTCAATATATCATCGATTCAGTGACTTATGTAGGGCCTAGATTACTGCGGGATCTTCACCAAAAGCTCATTCGAAAAAATTACGAACCACTTGATGAACATCCATTAATAGGGAGGGCTTTTGACCTCGATTACTTAGAAGCATACCGCGAAAAAGTAGCCAAATTCATGCGAGACGAAAGCATCTATCGTTTCAATAGCACAAGCATCGTATTTTTAGCTGACACCAATCAAAAAGCCATGACCGTACACCTTACCATGCGCTTTGAAGACCGTTTGGTGCCTTCGGTTCAAAATCCAGATAGCTTGGTTCGTATACCTTACCGCGAAACCAAAATTCAGCAGGTATATTTCCACCTCGCCGACACCGTTTTTATGGCAAATAGTTTTGTGCAGGAAGCAGGGAAATTGCAACGAAGCCTTTACGATTCTTTACAGCCGCAATATTTGAATACCCTTCACAGGCTAGTTTACCAAGAATTACTATATACCAAGCAACAAGCCGCTGACCTTAAATTACCATACGGTACCAAAAGTAATTGGCGCACCATGACCCTAACTTTTAACGGTGCTAAGCCCTGGATCAAGCCAAGTGTTTTGGAAATGCAAAACTACCTCGAACAAGGCAACACTTACAAAGAATATTACCTCGATCGTTCTTATCGCTCCTTGGTTCAACTCGGTGTTTTTCGGTCCGTGAAACCCTATATTGAAGAACTTCCGGGCTCCAATTTATTAATTGTGCATTATTACCTCGAGCCCGCCGAAAAACAATCTTGGGCTTTTGACCCTCGTTTTACCTCAAGTTTTGGTTTATTAGGTGCTGCAGCTTCCTTGAACTACACCAATAAAAACGTTTTTGGTGGTGCCGAGCGCCTTACCTTTTCTTTAGGAGGTGGTTTTGAATCTCAGCCGCCTGTCTTTGATGCAACCGGTGATCAAATCGTTAATACCGGCAGAACCTTTAATACCTTTGAAATAGGCCCGAGTCTAAAACTCGATCTTCCGGGCTTGTTTCCAACTCCCCTGACTTTGTTGGGTAAGCGTCAGAAACCGCGCACCGTGATCAGTACTGCCATGAATTTTGAGAAACGCAGCCTTTTTGATCGCCGCGTGTTTCAGCTCAATTATGCCTGGAAATTTTTAGTGGGTAAAACGCAAGTATTTCAATTGGGCTTGCCGGGTGCTTCTGTCATCAAATATGTCAGTATCGATAAGTCGCCGGCGTTTGAAGCCAAATTGCAGCAAATCAATGATCTCTTTCTTTACAATGCCTACAGCAGTCAGTTTATATGGCAAGATTTCAAGTTTTCGTTTGAATACAACAATAAAGACAAAGACGAAAAAGCAGGCAAAAAGAAGAAATTTCGCGGAAACTTTTATTTCAATTCAAGTCTAGACGCTGCAGGTAACTTGCTATATGCCTTTAGGTCCAATCAAGACACACTCGGTGGAAGTTATTTATTAGGCGCCTTGCCTTATTCGCAATTTGTTCGTCTTGACAATCAACTCATCACTTCTCAAAGATTGACCAAAGGAAGCTCTTGGCACTTGCGTTTAAATGCCGGAGCCGGTATTCCTTACCTCAATTCGAAAACAGCCATGCCTTATGACTACAGTTTTTTTGGGGGAGGTTCAAATGACAACCGCGGTTGGCGTGCAAGAGCTTTAGGTCCAGGAGCCTATAAATACCACCTAGATACTTCGCGTTTGGCTACGCAAATCGGTGACATTCGTTTTGGAGGTTCTTTCGAATACCGCTTCAATATGGGGTCCACCTTTAAAGGCGCGCTTTTTACAGATTTCGGCAACATCTGGACCTACCGCGAAGACGCCTCGCGCATTGGCAGTCAGTTTGGTTGGTCTACTTTTGTACCGCAAATAGCCATTTCATCGGGTATTGGTTTGCGCATGGATCTCGACTACTTTATCTTGCGCCTCGATGTTGGTTTTCCTGTTTATGACCCCGCATTTGCCGATGGTGCCAAATGGGTTTTTCAAGACTTCAAGACCAGAGAGACTTATTATCAAGAAGGGATAGATCATTTTAACATGAGTCTAGAACAAGTCAAAGCCATAATGCCACGCCCTTTCTTACCTAATTACCTCAATTTCGGAATTGGTTATCCTTTCTAATATGAAAAGCTTTTATCGTACATTAATTGGTTTGGCCCTCTTGAGCTCTTGCATGAAAGGTCAAAAAGTCGATTTGATTGTCCACAATGCAGAAATTCATTGCATGGATGACCTCAATTCAACCGCTGAAGCCATGGCTATTCGAGACGGCAAAATCATCGAGTTGGGGCCTGAAAGGCAAATTTTAAATAAATACCGCTCAGAAGAATCCATTGATGCACAAGGCAAGCAAGTCTACCCGGGGCTTACCGATGCGCATGGCCACATGTTAATGTATGCCAATCAATTACTCGGTATAGACCTGCGTGGAGTGCGCTCTGAGCAAGAAATGCTGCACCGTTGTGAGCAATATAAAGCCACACATCCCAATCTCAAAATGTTGGTTGGTAGAGGTTGGGACCAAAGTTTATGGGCAGGTCAGCAAATGCCTACAAACACCGAGCTTAATCAACTTTTTCCTGATATTCCTGTGTGCCTATACCGCATTGATGGACACGCAGCTTTGATCAATGATTTTTTAATCAAGAAAAGCAAGTTGGTAGAGAAGTTGCCGTCCCTAAAAGGTGGAGAGGTTGTTTTTCATACGGTTCAAATGGATCCAAGAATCAAGTACCCAAGAAATTTGAGTTTGCCTAAAAATTCCAATTTTGGAGAAAAAATCATCCTTCAAACGCCGCAGCCGACTGGATTAATCATCGATAATGCGATGAATTTGGTGCAAGCATTCATCCCTGACTATTCGAAAAATGACTACTTAAAAGCGCTTTTGCAGGTTCAAGAAGAATTATTGCAATTTGGCATTACAGGAGTGCACGAAGCCGGAATTGATTTTAAACACATTGCGTGGTTCAAGCACTTAATGAAAACGGGTCAGCTACAGCTCAACATATACGCCATGCTTATGGATAGCCCGGTAAACCGAAAATTTGCAAAACGTCATGGTCCTTATTATTATAAAAACCTAAGCATCCGAAGTTTCAAGTGTTTTGCCGATGGCGCTTTAGGATCCAGAGGTGCATTGCTCAAAGCGCCTTACCATGATCATCCAGAAAGTAGTGGCTTATTGCTTACTGATGTAGCTCATATGAAAGACCTCGCTCAGTTTTGTTTAAAGCACGGCTACCAAATGAATACGCATAGCATTGGAGATTCGGCCAATGCGCTTGTTCTTGAAATTTACGCTAAAGTATTCAAGCAAAAACCAGATCACCGTTTCAGAATCGAGCACGCACAAGTCATCGACCCAAAAGATTTTCAAAAATTCGCCCAATTCGCCGTATTTCCGTCTGTCCAACCCACACATGCTGTTTCTGATGCCGATTGGGTCGAGGCGCGCTTAGGTAAAGAAAGATTGAAAGGGGCTTATGCATACCGCAGTTTGTTGCAGCAATTTGGCATGGTTGCGCTCGGAACCGACTTTCCAGTTGAAGCAACCAATCCATTCAAAACCATAGAAGCTGCCTTGCAGCGCCCAGCGCAAGAAGCACTCACACTAGATGAAATATTAAAAGGAATGACCATTTGGCCAGCTTTTGCAGCGTTTCAAGAAAAATATATAGGAACGCTTGAAAAAGGAAAACACGCCACTTTTGTCATTTTCGACCAACCAATGAGCGCACAAGGGGGGCAGGCCCAGAATTATGCTTGGCGCACCTTTATCAAAGGTAAATGTGTTTTCAAGCTTGAGGCCCTATAGTTGTTGTGCTTTAGTTCATTTTTTATTCATTTAAAACATTCTCAATGCGTCCAATTTTTCTCCTGTTATTTTTAAGCAGCTTTCATTGGCATTTTTTTGCGCAAGTAGATAAAGCAGCACAACGAGATTCCTTTAATCTAATTTTCTTGAATAAGACGCTTGATTTTTGGCATCAAGCAGCAAGTGAAGCAAATTTTGAAAGTTACTTTAATTGGACAAGTTCGAATTTCGTCTTTCTAGGAACTGCCCCGGGTGAGCGCTGGACAAAAACAGAATTTATGGCCTTTTGCAAGCCTTACTTCGATAAAGGAAAAGCATGGGACTTCAAGCCGTCTAACAGGCACTGGCATTTTGCTGCTGATGGAAAGGTAGCTTATTTCGATGAAGATTTAGACACCTGGATGCAGGGTTGTAGGGGAAGTGGCATATTTGTTTTGGAAAAAGGCGAATGGCGCTTGGCCTATTACAATTTAACTGTGCTCATCGAAAACGAAAAAATCAAGTCATTCATTGAATTACGCAAAAACTGATGTTTGTAGCTGATAACCGCGTTTCGAGCGCCAAACTTTATTTCTTTGAGCAATTAGGTTCACTTTTTTCCGTTTCCGAATGCAAGCAGATGTGGCAGCAAATTTTACAAAAGCGCTTTGCCTGGAGTGCTGCTGATATTTTGCTCAACCAAGACGAGCGCCTTTCAGAATCCGATTTACTTTTCATCAGAAGTTTTGTGAAGCGTCTTCAATTAAACGAGCCATTTCAGCATATTCTCGGAGAAGTTTGGTTTGCTGAACTGCTGCTCAAATCAGACGCAAGAGCGTTGGTGCCAAGGCCTGAAACCGAGGAGCTTATTGATTTGATCAAAAAACTAAAGCAAGATTTTACACAGATTGTCGATGTTTGTACCGGAAGTGGGTGTATTGCGCTGGCTTTGAGATCCACATTTCCAAACGCAGAAGTGCTTGGTGTAGACCTCAGTGCAGATGCCCTTGCTTTAGCCAAAGAAAATGCCGAATTCACTGATTTAAAGGTTGATTTCGAACTTGCCGATATTTTTGAATGGCAACCTAAAAAGCAGTTTGACCTGATTGTTTCCAACCCGCCATACATTCCGGCTGCCGAGAAAGAAAAGATGCAAGCAAACGTGCTTGATTTTGAGCCGCATATGGCCTTGTTTGTTCCAGATCAAGCACCATTGTTGTTTTATCAACGGCTCGCTGCATTGGCGCTCAGTAATTTAAGTAATGAAGGATGGATTGCACTCGAATTGCATGAAGATTATGCTGTTCAGACCAAAATTTTGTTTGATACGCCTTACTTCAAAAAACAAGCAATTTATTGTGATTTACAAGGGAAGAACAGAATGTTACTTGCACAAAAAGCTTAACTTTAACTCATGAATCTGCAAGAAGTTCAAGCCAAAATAGAAGCGTTGAGTAGTGCCTTACATGCACACAACCATGCCTATTATGTGCTCAATGAACCTCAAATTTCTGATTTTGAATTTGATACACTGCTCAAAGAGCTAGAAACTCTAGAGCAGCAATATCCGCAGTTTTCACAAGCCAATAGCCCCACCAAAAGAGTCGGTGGAGACCTCACTAAAAAATTTACTACAAAAGCGCATCGCTTCCCGATGCTTTCTTTGTCTAATAGTTACTCAGAACAAGACATCATCGATTGGGCTGAGCGTTGCCAGAAAACCCTTGGTGAAGCTTCTGAGTTTGTTTGTGAGCTCAAATACGACGGTGTAGCCATTGGTTTGCATTATCAAAACGGTGGCTTGGTAGAAGCCTTAACACGCGGCGATGGCCAACAAGGTGAAGAAGTCACTGCTAATGCCCGAACCATCCCAAGTATTCCTTTGCAATTACTGGCTGATTTTCCGCCCGATTTCGAAATACGCGGCGAAATTTTCATGCCACAACAAAAATTTGAAGCTTTAAATCAAGTGCGTGCGGGGCTAGGCGAGCCTTTGTTTGCCAATCCTAGAAATACCGCTTCCGGAACACTTAAACTGCTCGATTCCAAAGAAGTAGCCAAGCGTGGCTTAGATTGCTATTTATATGGAGTTTACGGTAGTCAGACGCCTGAAAGCGGGCATTATGAAGCCGTGCTCAAGGCCAAAGAATGGGGTTTTAAGGTGCCAGATCCGAAATTGCGCATGATCGAAAAAACCAACAGTGTTGCGGGTATCATGGATTTCATTCATTATTGGGATCAAGCCAGATATAACTTACCCTTTGATATTGATGGGGTTGTACTCAAGGTAAATTCTTTCGAGCAGCAAAAAATTCTTGGGCTCACTGCAAAATCTCCACGTTGGGCAATTGCCTATAAATTCAAAACCCAACAAGTTGAAACCCTATTAGAATCGGTCAGCTATCAAGTTGGGCGCACCGGAGCAATTACACCAGTTGCTAACTTAAAGCCTGTTCAACTCGGCGGGACAACCGTTAAAAGAGCTTCTTTACACAACGCAGACCAAATCGAAAAGTTAGATCTCTGTGTTGCCGATGTTGTGCAGGTCGAAAAAGGCGGAGAAATTATCCCAAAAATCGTTGGGGTCAATTTATCTCAGCGTTCTACGCAGCAAAAAATAGCGTTTATTTCTGTTTGCCCTGAATGTCATACGCCTTTAGTGAGGCAAGAAGGGGAGGCGCAACATTATTGCCCCAACGAGCAAACGTGCCCACCACAAGTTACCGGTAAAATATTGCATTTCATCAGTAGAAAAGCATTAAATATTGATGGTTTAGGTGAAGAGACAGTTGAATTAATGTATTCTAAAGGCTTGATTAAAAATCCATTAGATTTATATTTTCTAACATTTGATAAGTTGCTTTCCCTAGACCGTATGGCAGAAAAATCAGCCAATAATTTGCTGAGTTCTATTGCTGCCTCGAAATCTATTCCGTTTGAAAGAGTGCTGTTTGGGCTCGGTATTCGCTTTGTAGGAGAAACCGTTGCTAAAAAATTAGCACAAGCATTTGGCACCATGCAGGCCTTGCAATCTGCATCGGTTGAGGCGCTGCTTTTGGTCGATGAAATTGGTGAAAAAATTGCCCAGTCCATATTGGCTTATTTTTCGGTGCCTCAAAATTTAGAGTTGGTAGCTGGCCTACAAGAGGTTGGCTTACAATTTGAAGCCGCTCAAAAAACACTGCAATCCAGTGCGTTAAATGGGGCAATTTGCGTCATTTCCGGAACTTTTGAAGCGTTTAGCCGCGATGAACTCAAAGAATTAGTAGAGCTCAATGGTGGTAAAATGGCATCGAGTATTTCGTCTAAAACCACTTATTTGATTGCCGGAGAAAATATGGGGCCAGCAAAATTGCAAAAAGCTACAGACTTAGGTGTAACTTTGTTGTCTGAAAATGAATTTATAAAATTGATTTCACAGTGAGTATAACTAGTATTTGGAAGCAAACAAAAAGAATTGCCATTGTCTGGGACTACACAGATCCTCAGCAAATGCAAGCGTTTGTGAAATCCATAGACCAATTTTTGCAGCGCAATCAGTTTGCGCATGCACTAGTGGTGGTCAATATCCCGAAAGACCTCGACAAAAAACTATTGCCTCCACATTTTCTTATCTATTACAATTCTGCGTCAGACTACTCCTTTTTTGGCAAGCTCAAAGACATTCAATTAGAAGCAGAAGTAAGTAAGTCCTATGATCTATTGATCTGGAATGCTAGTCTCGACTCTAAAATTTTTCCGCTTTTACAAGCGAGTAGTATCCAAAGGAGAATTTTGCTCAACGCCCAAAATCCTCATTTTGATATGCAAATAGATACTGCCCAAACAGAGGCGCAAGCACAACTCGATTATATTCAGCAAACCCTTGAAAGAATTGCATCATGAAAACATTTAAAGGCTCAGGTGTCGCACTCGTGACGCCATTTCACACAGACGGCAGCATCGATTTTACTGCGCTTAAAAAATTAGTTGAACTTCAGCTAGCTGGCGGTACAGATTTCTTAGTGGTGCAAGGTACTACGGGTGAATCCCCAACGCTGAGTCAAGATGAAAAAAGAAGTGTGTTAGAAACGGTTTTGGAAGTCAATAATGGCAAACTTCCAGTGGTTTATGGCATTGGTGGCAACAACACCCATGGCCTAGCTTCTTTATTTAAAAATTTACCAAGTGGGGTAGACGGCATTCTGTCTGTTTCGCCCTATTACAATAAGCCGATTCAAAAAGGAATTGTAGCGCATTTCAAGATGGTCGCTTCTTTCACCGACTTACCCATCATTTTATACAATGTGCCTGGGCGCACCGGCTCAAACATGAGTGTGGAAACCACCTTAGAATTGGCCGAGGTGCCAAATGTCGTGGCTGTTAAAGAAGCTTCCGGAAACATGGAACAAATCATGGACATCATCAGGCAACGTAAACCCGGTTTTGGGGTGCTTTCCGGTGACGACAACCTCACCATGCCGCTCATTGCCGCTGGTGCCGATGGTGTTATTTCTGTGGTTGCCAATGCATTTCCTGAGCGCTTTGCTCAAATGGTACACGCGTCAATGTCCGGAAATTTAGCGCTTGCCAAAGAAGCCCATTACGATTTGTTCAATGTCACTAAAATGTTCTTTGAAGAAGGGAATCCTGGTGGGGTTAAGGTGGCATTAGCTGCAAGAGGCCTGATGCAAGAAACCATGCGCATGCCTTTGCATCCAGTCTCAGACGGACTCAGACAACGCATCATCGCCGAGACCCATCGCATACTTTCTTAAGGTCAACTACATGATGTGGTCAAGCTTGCCTCGTCTTTTGTATCCTTCTTTGCTTTCCGTTTTCCTCTTTTCCTGTCGAGAAGGAGACAATTCAGATCCTAAAAATCTAGAAAAGAACGAGTCAAGAGATGGTTTTGTGCAGCTAAATGATTCGGCACAAAAATCAACACAAAAGCCAGCAACTAGCTCCATGCAACTACCTTCAGGGCTTGTAGATGTGCAAAGTATCAACCCGAATATCCTTATTGATTTAAAGTATACTGGTGTCAATAATTTTCTCAATCAAAGACTCTATTTTAGGCTCAATAAAGCCTATTTGCAGCAAGATGTAGCACAAAGACTATCCAAGGTTCAGGCAAAACTAGAAAGAGAAAAACCAGGTTTTCATTTATTGATTTTTGATGCGCTAAGGCCTGTTTCAGTACAAGAAAAAATGTGGTCAGCACTAGATAGTTTGCCTCCGGTCGAAAGAGCCAAATTTGTCTCGAATCCGAAGAACCGAAGCTTGCACAATTTTGGTGCGGCTGTGGATATCAGTATCCAAGATGCCAACGGAAATTTGCTTGATATGGGCGCTGGGTTTGACGACATCCGAAAAATTGCATACCCCAATCTTGAAGATTCTTTTCTAAGGGCTGGTTTATTGAGCCCCAAACAACTGTCTAATCGCTTGTTGCTGAGAAGACTCATGCAAAGCGAAGGTTTTAGGCAGCTACCAACTGAATGGTGGCACTTCAACGCTTGTAGTCGAAACGAAGCCAAGCAAAAATATGCGGTTGTTTTAACCGAGCCTTAGGGCAATTCATAATTATTACTTTATTTTGTCTGACTAAAACATTGCAAATGAAATCGATCTTACTTTCTATACTTGGCCTTTTTATTGGCGCTATAACCAACGGCCTTATTGTTCAGTTAGGCACCAAGCTTATCGCAGGGCCAGCAGGCCAAGATTTAAATACTGAAGCAGGTTTAAAGGCGGCAATGCCTTTCATGGAACCCAAGCATTTTTTGTTTCCGTTTTTGGCACACGCCCTCGGAACCTTTGTTGGGGCATTTTTTGTCAGTAAAATGAAGGTAGAGCGTGCAATGATCCATTCGATGGCAATTGGTTTTGCTTTTTTAGCGGGAGGGGTCATGATGGTCGTTATGCTTCCAAATTCGCCGCTTTGGTTTATCGTTTTGGATTTGGTAGTTGCTTATTTGCCAGTTGCCTATCTAGGATACAAGCTCGGAAATCGATAGTTACTCGATGGGGCCCTGCTGAAAAACTTGGCGTCCTTGTCTTTTGTAAGGGATAAAATACTTAAAATCAAGGCCGAAGCCTGAAGCCGCTACATCGCCTATTGCAATTTGCTTGAAGCTTACATACTGATATTTAGACAAAAAGGTAAACGCTGGTTGTAGTTGTATAAAAGCGGTGCCGCCTAAATAAAACACCCCCATTTTTTTGTCTCGGTATTCGAAGCCTACACTTGCGCGCAAATCAAAACCAATTTTATCGTTGATATCAACCAAGCCGACTTGTCTGAACTCGTGCTTATCATATGGGTTGATATAGGTTGCCACACTGCTAGGTTTGTAGAGAATACTGCCGCCAAGTGCTGCATTTGCATATATTTTTTTACTTAACTTGATGGCAATGAGGCCCTGAATCGGGACTTCAAATTGAACAAAGCGCAGGCGTTGCTCCACGGTTAAAGCACTATCTAGGCGCGTTGCCGAAATATTAAAATTTCTTTGATTGTAATATAAACCCGTTTCTATTGAAATCAGATCGGTGATGCCATAACGGATCAGCCCCCCAAAAGTATAACCAGTGCTTGGCGTAATGTTTGTTTTGAGTACGCTGTCAGAAAAAGTTTGCATCCCGGATTGCATCTGGGTCATGGGCAAGACTGTACGATAATGAAATCCAAAATAATTGGCTTGCCCCAATTTATTATAGGACTGCGCCTTTAAAAATAAGGGGAGGCAAAGTAGGAGGCTTAAAATATTTCGCATGAACAATAGAACGAAAATACAGCTAAATAAGGGAGTTATTCAGTAATCCACTTACAATTATATTCTAGCGGTCGGCGGTGTTGGTCTGTCGGCCAGTCAATAGCGGGGTAACCGATATAAAAAAGCCCTAGACATTTGTCTTTGGCATCAAGGCCTAAAAAGTCATTCATTTCTTGGCTATAGATGAGTTTTGGAGTTGCCCAAAAACCGCCAAGTCCATAAGCCGTACAACTCAGGTGTAGGTTCTGAATGGCGCAGGCCACTGCTTCAATTTCTTCGAGTTCAAGTATTTTTTCTGATTCTTGGCGTTTCATGCAAACCGCAACAACCGCAGAGGCAAGCATAGGTCTTTTGAGCATTTTAGCCAATTTGGCGTCGTTTTGTTGCTCGGGTGGGGTTAGTTTTAGGTAGGTTTCAGCTAAAAAGGAGCTGAGCTTCTGACGCCCACCTTCCATAAAAACTTGAAAACGCCAAGGTTGGGTGTTTCCATGGGTTGGTGCCCACTGCGCATTATTGAGCAATAATTCTATTTGTTCTTTGTGTACTTTTCTTTCAGAGAATTGTTCGGGGTAGATGGTGCGTCTGGAACGCATAAGCTCATTAATTTCAGAAAGATTGAAACGCATCAGAATAGTTTTTTTACAAAATTAGGATTTACTACTTTAGTTGTTCGGTAATTAGGCCGTTAATTCACTATTATTTTGAACAAGTACATTCTTTTTGCGTTGCTTTTGAGTAGCCATTTTCTAACGAGAGCCCAACAATTCGCAGGTTTTTCCCAAAAGGTGAGTGGTGAAGACATCACTTATTTTTCGCCATTTCGAAATTTTGCCAAGCAAGCCTTGCTCACGCGCTGTGATGGCACCTCCCCGATAGAGTTTATGGCACAGCCCCCGAAAATCAATAGTGGGATCGCACAATTTCGTTTTTTAATTGGTTTTTCGTCCGGAACCAGTGGGGCAGATCGTTTTTTCGATGTCTTCCTAAACGACAGCTTACTGTTTACTTTTAAAACCGAAAAACGCTGGTCTGAACGCCAGAATTTTCAGCTCGCAAGCAATTATGGTCCGCAAGGACATTATCGCTTCACCATGCTCGAAAAAGACATCAATAAAGATATTTTCGGGTATTTTGAGCTCGAACTCCCTTTTCATGCGCAACAAGCTTCGCGCTTCAAAATCGTAGGAAGAAACGCCCAAAGTCGAGACTGGCTCATGGTTTTTGCTTATCAAGATGAATTTAGAACAGCTCTAAGTGCAAGCAATTTGATCTTGCGCGATGAACAAATGCGTCCGCTTAATTTTGAGTGTGTGATTCCGCAAGGGGCAGACAGCATACAACTGAGTTCGCCCTTTTTTACCTATCAAAAAAGAATGAGAGCGGGTTATCAAGCACTTTCAATTGCAGCATATCCTAAAAACTTTACAGGAAAAGACTCTGTTTACATAGAGCTTTTTTCATTGGGCACTAAAATCAATAGTCAAATGCTACATGTTGAAGTCTTACCCGTAAAAGACCTCACTTTTCATATCGTACATCATTCTCATAACGACATCGGATACTCGCACCTACAAACCGATGTGGCTAAAATTCAGACAGAGAACATCCGCTCGGCACTGCGTTGGGTAGCGAAAGGCGGTCAAGGAAACATTCAGCCAGTTTGGCATATTGAGTCTTTATGGGCCGTAGAAAATTTCTTAGCTGAAGCCAGCAAAGATGAAGAAGCGCAGTTTGTTGCAGCCGTAAAAAGTGGTCATTTGGTGCTTTCAGTCAATTATGCCAATGTGCTTACCGGCCTCATGCGTCCGGAAGAATTTACTTGGCTTACTGCCTATGCTGGGCAACTCGAACAGCAATACGGAATTCATCTTTCTAATGCCATGGTGACCGATATTCCTGGACAAGCCTATGCCGCATTTGAAGCGTATGCTCAGCAAGGAATTCCTTATTTGTCTTTGGGCCCTAATTATGTTGAAAACCATGCAGATCACGGAGACCGCGTAGGTGGGGTCATCAAAGAAACCGGAGACCAACCTTTTTACTGGACCTCGAAGCATGATCCGAGCAAGCAAGTTTTGGTTTGGACCGCCGGAAAAGGATATTCTTTTTTCCATAATATTGCGGCAAATCAACAGCAGTTTGAATGGGAAAGACGCATCTCGCAATACACCCAAGAATTGGCCAATTACCCCTATGATATAGTGCAATTGCGCTATACCAAAAACGCAGACAATGGCCCTGTGGACACCACACTGTGTCGCTTTGTTTACAACTGGAATCAAAAATACAGCTCGCCGCAATTGGTCATTTCAAGCGTAGATACATTATTTCAAACCTTTGAAAGAAAATATGGAGCTTCTTTGCCAAAGCGCAGTGGCGAAATCAGCCCGTACTGGGAAGACGGCGCATATTCAACTGCAGCAGAAGAGATTCAAATGCGTCGTTTGGTGCAAAAGGTAATTGACTTGGAGCAGAATTATAAAGAAAGTGGTAAATATAAGGCTCACGAGCAAGCATTTGCAGCCTTGCACCGCAATTTGGTTTTGTTTCACGAACACACCTGGGGTTCATGGTGCAGTGTTTCTGCACCAGACACTTATTTCACAACCGAACAATGGCGGATCAAAAAAGCATTTTTAGACAGTGCACAGCTGCAATATGAACGCCTATTGTATCCGATTGACATTAAAAAAATCAAGGATTTTAGAGCACTTTCTAATATCTCCTTCGCGTTGTCTGAAAAGCAAGCGGGGCTAGATTCTTTTCAATACAAAAATCGTGAATTGCTCGCCAATGACCAAGCTGGCTTAGGTGCGTTAATCTACAGTTTGGGCCTTTCCCCGCAAAAGAATGAATTGGTTCCGGTACTCAAAACCGAGGAAAAAAATCTGCGTCAGACCTTTGCCAATGCTCAATTAAACGCCCAATTGAACATCGAAATCGGCGACAACCCAAATGAACTCATTTTCCATTATAGCATCGATAAAAAAGCCATTCGAGAAAAAGAAGCCCTGCACGTTTGCTTGCCCTTTGCGCTGGAAAACCCAACGCTTTCTTATGGCGAAGAAACGCTGCTCAAATACCCAGACGATCAACTACCCGGTTCAAACAAAGAATTCATTTGCGTTCCTGAAAGATTCATTTTAGAAGACAAAACCTTGAGAATTAACATATTCACTCCAGATTGCAACCTCATCGAAATTGGTCAACCCATTAATGAACAACAAAAAGCGGGCGCCAAAGTCTGGTCAAGAGAAACTCAAGATGTTTCCAAGCTCTATCTGTATGTCTTCAACAATTACTGGCACACCAATTACAAAGCCGACCAAAGCGGCCACTTAGAATTCAGTTTCAGGGTGCTGGTAGAGGAGAAGTAGTGAGATAAGGCTTCGCCGTTTTAAAGGCTTTCACGAGATTAAGTTTTTCGACTGCGTCTTTGGTGACAACGTAAAAGATAAACGTATCAAAAGGTAATAAGGTGAAAAACGTAGCCCACGTTTCGATATTTAAATTACTAGAATAAACGATTAATTCGCCCACTCCGGCAACGCCAACTACGCCAATTGGGCCAAGAACAATACAGGTGCCTAACCAGATTCCTCTCATCAACCCAGGGCGTTTTTTGGAAGCTAGCTCTTTGTTAGAGCCAATATTAATATCTTGGAAGGAGACCACATCAAGTGTGTCGAGATAGTAGAAAGTTTTGTCGTCAGCAATGCGAAAATACAAGTGGTTTTCTGATAAACCATAATACTTTTTCACAAGCACTTTGCTACCATCGGTGGTGATGAAACCTTTTTCTTTCTCTAGAAATTGAGTGTTTTCTGTTTGTGCAAAACACTGTTTAGCAGTGAAAGAAAGCAGGGAAAAGAATAGAATAAGTGATAATTTCATTTGCAAAATGTTTAATAGGTTGTCGTCAAATTTAAAACGAACCTATACCTCAAGCGAACTCAATTTCACAAGTGGTATTTAACGACTTGTGAAAAATGCAAATGAATGCGAAATCCTACTTCAAGATCTGAAACTTCTCATTGTAAACCAAAGCGCCGGCAGTAAGCTGAATAGAGTAGGCGCCGTTCTGAATCATGGTTAAGTCTATAATGCAAGTAGCAGCTCCATTCTGGACGAGTTTGCCAGAAAGATCATGAATTTCATAACTAAAGACAATATTGTCAGGATTGTGGATCTCGATGAAGTCTGAACTTGGGTTCGGGAAAATATTGATGTGAGGTGCTGCTATTTCGTTGGTACCTAAATAGGCTATGTAAGTGCAACTTGGTGAAATTCCGGTTGCATACTGAGCTACGTTACTGTCTTCGAAACAGCGCAAACCTGTAATCACACTCGCATCACAAGTATAATACCATTCAGGGTTGATATTGAATAAATAATGTAAATCTCCAATTCTTTCGATCACGACTGATTGATATTCAAAATCTTGAATATCAGTAAAATGGGTGGTATAGGTTACATATTGTCTTTTTAGATCGATACCATTGATATTTACAATATCTACAGAATCGATGCGCACTGAAATGGTGTCTTCGCCAAAATTATCCGGAACTCGGATGTCCCAGGTGTCATTTACTGCTGCACTAAAATTATAGAGCGTTTGGTAGGTATTCAAAACTTGGTCGTAGAAATAAACCGTATCGTTCGAAAAATAGGTGAATTTCATATTCTCGTTACCTAAACAGCCAGGGGTCTGATTGAGGTTGAGTTTTTTGCATAAATGCCCTTCAATAGTGGTGTCGCCACTGGCTGTAATAGACACATAATCTTCTACCACACTTCCTGCTGGGCCCGGCCAAACCACTACAACATTTTTATAGTGCCAAGTACTTCCTTGCAAGGCAAAATATTGCGCATTCACTTGTATCGATCCGCTTAAAATAAGAATCAGCAAAAGGAATTTGTAAAGATTTTTCATAGTTTGGTTTTGAATAAAGATAGTTTAATTTATATAAATCAACTGCATTGACTTGATTATTAACGAGATAAATTGCGTATCGGGGAGTGTTGTCACCTTTTTACTAAGTTTAACACTTACTATATCAAGCAGCAATTAGCAAGCGAAAAGCATGTCAAAAAAGAAACAATTTATGGAACTGTATGAACCTGTGCACGGGTCATTTGAGCGGTTCTGTAAGGCGCGTTCTTATGGGGTTTGCGATTTCAATGATTTGATGCACGACACTTTGGTTATTGCATTTGAAAGATTCGAGGGTTTAAAAAACAAAGAAGCCTTTTTATACTTTCTATTTAGCATTGCCAATAAAGTGCACGCCAATTTTCGGAGAAAAAGCAAAACACAGTCCTTTTCAGACGTGAAAGGAATTGACAACACACCAGATGCGAACTTTTCTATTGAAAAAAAAATCCAACACGATGAACTCTATGAAGCGCTTAATCTTTTGACAGAAGACTATCGCAATTGCCTCATATTGTTTGAAATAGCGGGTTTCTCCATAAAAGAGACTGCTGAAATTCAACAATGCAGCACTGACGCAGTCAAACAACGCTTGTCAAGAGGACGAAAAATGCTTACTGAAGCACTTAACGAAAAAATGCCCAAATCCATCGTTTCATGAGAGATTTAGATCTACTATTTAAGGAAAAACGAGAAGAACCATCAACGGTTTCGATTGAACTTGTTGGAACATGGATCAATGGAGGGGCGCTATTTGCAGGCTTATTAGCGACACTTAAAAAATTATTTACTAAAAAATCTTGGCTTATGTATACCAGTATATCATCAATTGTAATTGCCACATTATTGAGCATTTTTCAGTTTTCTGCGCCTGAAAAAATAGCAGTTACAAAAAATAAATTTGCAAATTATTCAGTTCAAAAAAATGAGTTAAAACAAGTTCATTTAAATAACTATAAGTATTACAAAACCAATCAATCATTAAACGAAAGGGAAGATGTTATGTCGAAAATTCCGCCATTTCCCCCAAAATTAAGTACACAAAATTTAGACTTAATACAATTAGCACCTCAACAAAATACGTCGTTAAGTACTGAAGTTAAAAGTGACTCTAGTACCTATTTCGATCGAATTGATGTGAATGGTAGCATTAGTTTTACGCTGATCAATGGAGAGGTTTGTGCGGTGAGTAATTTGTTGCAAAACGGAATGGAGGCTGATGCGCTGAGTTATACCATCAAGAACGGAACTTTATTTTTAGAGGGCGTTCCGGAAAACGAGGCAACTGTTTTGGTCATTACGGTACCTGATCTTCATAAAATGAAAATCAATGGCTTTTGCAACATAGTTACCCCTAAAACATTTAACGCTAATGATTTAGAAGTTGAAGTAAACGGTTTTGTTCGGTTTGACCTCGATCTAAATGTCAAGGACCTAGAACTCGACTTTAACGGCGAAACCTCCGGTAATATCAGTGTGAAAAGCGAAAATTTCGATTTTGAAATCAACGGCATGAACGACATCGACCTTCAATGCGACGCCAGGAAAAGCTGGATAGAAATCAATGGATTTACTAAAATAAATGTAAGCGGTACTTCGGTTTCTACCCTCATGAAAATCAACGGAGAGTCCAAATTTTCTGGCGAATCCTTTATTTCTCAAGATATGCTCCTGAAAGTAACGGGCATCAACCAAAAAATCGAAACCACTGTTTCGAAGGAATTAGATGTGGATATTTCTGGTTCCAATAATGTCATTATTCATGGTTCTCCAATAGAAGTGAAGCAAAATGTAGCACCTACTTCAAAGTTGAAGATGAAGTAGGAGTTCTATTGCTTGGAATTATTTCAAATTTTAGATTCAAGTCACCCAGCACGAAAGTGTTGGGTTTTTTGTTTTATAGATGTTTACTTTTTCCTATTGGGTTAAGTATTTTTCTTGTGCTTTACTAATAACGCAAGGTTACTTTTCATGTTTCTTTTCAAAAAAAACGCTTTGTAAGTTAATTTATATTGATGGGAAAATAATTTAGCTATAACTAAATATAATGCGAAAATATTCCTTAATTTTATCTCCAAACATATCCAGCTCAACCAAAATACCTGTATTTGAATTGTGCATAAATGAAATCAGCTTATTTAACGATTTCATTGAATCAATAGAGGGAAATAATACTTATGAAAATGATTTAGCTGGCGCTATAAGAAATCTTGAATTAGCTGCTGATTTAATTCGCTTACCTCAAACTAAATTCAGAGAAATTAAACAACTGAAATTAAAGAATAAACTCTTTGAAGCAAAGTATGGATCTGTTCGTATATATCATTTTCAGGAAAAACACACAGGTAGAATTATAGTGCTAGGTGGCTTAAAAAATGATCAGAAAATTGATGTGAAATCTGCAATTAAAAGGATAAATAGTTATCAAGATGAAAACAACTAAAAGTTTTAGAGAAAAGGTTCTTAACAATCCGATTTATTGGGTGGAGGGGATTAACGGAATGCTTTACGATGCAATAGTAACATACATGGAAAACCATCAAATGAAACAAAAAGATTTAGCGAGGCATTTGTCAATTTCTCCAGGAAGAGTTTCTCAAATTCTGAATGAGGGAAATATCAATTTTAGTTTAGAAAAGCTCATTGAAATCGCCTTGAAAGTTGATAAATACCCAAATTTTATCTTTGAAGATAAGTCCTCATTTCGTGAAATAAAAAGTCAGAAAATTCAGGTGAAAAGCGTTTTACGAAAAAGTAGAACAGAAAAACAGCCAAATAGAACTTTGATTCACAAATAATCATTGTACTATCTTTAACCAAAAGATCCCTTCATCCTCAAACCCCTTCCATGCGATTTATTTTACTTACAATCCTCGTATCTTCAACATTTATCCTTCGTGCACAACTAAAATCAGAGCTGAGTTTTAGTGCAGTAAAAGGCGTTTTGATGCAAAACAATTTGTATTTCACTTCAAATAATTACGATGCCTACGGCCCTTACTCCGGGGTTAACCTAAAGTGTAATTCAAGTGCTGGTATACAGGTCAATTTTCAAGACTTTATCGCAAAAAGTAAATGGTATTATCTGGCAGCTTATGACCGCAAATGGTTGGACTATTCTACAACCCTTTACAGTGACAATTACGACCCCAATACAGTATTTAATCAGGTGAAGTCGTTTCAATATCAAAATCAAATTGAAGCCTTTTCTTTAGATATTGGTAGGCGTTTAAATTTGATCAATGAAAAATTAAGCTGCGATGTAAACGTGGGCCTGACCTACCGTACTTTTGATGACGATCAAATCGGGACTACGAACCGGCCTTCAGTATCTTACTGTCCTTTGCTGGCCGAATCAGTGGGGTTTACGATTTAAATATTACAACCAGAGAGGAAGACGAAGTGCTGCCTCCAGATTTGATTTTGCAACATTATACCGGTGATCCCTATATTTTATTAGGGAGTGTTGTTACAAATTATTTGAATTTGGGTGTTGGTGTGACGTATAAGTTTTAGGTGGCTTATTCTACCCATCAAGCGTTAATTTTCTTCGCAAATGCAATGACATGACCATCGGGGTCCGCGAAATAGCATGCCTGGTCTCCCCAGTCGCGGTCAAGAATTGGGCTGATTAATTTGGCACCACAAGCGAGTGCATTTTTGAATTCCACTTCAAGATCTTCGACATAAAAATAGAGTTCGCAGCGCGGGATTCCTTTTCCTAGAGAAGGGTGAGGGGTGTTGTCGGCCAATATTTTTGCAATCCCCTTGTTTGGCATCAAACCAATTTTGCTGTGTTCAGAAATAATAAATTCTGTCATGCCTGGCACATGCAATTCTGCCTTGACCCGAAATAATTTTTGATAAAACGCGCAACTCACTTCTTGATCTTCCACAAAAAGAATGGTCTGGATTAATTGTATATGTTTGATCATGAATGGGGTTAAATACGCCTTGAATTTAATGATAATCAAAAGATTATAAAATCAAAAAACCCAGCACTAAAGTACTGGGTTTTTCTTTGTGACCTTGTCAGGATTCAAACCTGAAACCTTCTGAGCCGTAATCAGATGCGCTATTCAGTTGCGCCACAAGGCCGTTTACAGGTGCAAAGATAAGAACTTTTTTATAAATGCAATGTTTTATGTAAAAAAACGAGATGAAAAAATTACTTCTCTTACTAGTAGCCACCGGACTTTTGTCTGTTATTTTACTTTCCATGCGACGTCCATCGATAGAATCCCCTGATTACGAAGTGCTTCGAAAAATTGAAGACAAAATTGAGATCCGAAGTTACCCGAGCCTCATTTTGGCGCAAACTATTTTAGATACCGCTTCTTACAACGAAATTGGTAATACGGGTTTTAGAAGAGTGGCCGGATACATCTTTGGCGGGAACGAAAAGGAGCAGCAAATTTCAATGACTGCGCCGGTAATAATGGAACTGGGGGAGCGCACAGAAATGGCGTTTGTCATGCCGAAGCAGTATAGCATGGAGGCTTTGCCCAAACCCAAAAGTGCAGCAGTCCAACTGACAAAATCGGAAGCCAGAAAATTGGCGGTGCTGCGTTTTGGAGGGTATGCTAACGATGCAAAAATTCAAGAAAAGGCGGCGTATCTGAAGCAGGTATTAAAAAATGAAGGCATTGCGCACGAGGCTAAATTGATTTACATGGGGTATAATGCTCCATGGGACTTCTTTGGCCGTAGAAATGAGGTTGCTTTTGAGTTAAAGTAATTGAAAGCTCAGTGCGGATTTCGTGGTAGTTTTGAAGAAATAATCCTAATGCACAATTTGCATTATTTTTACTTTAGCTCAAAATCTTGCTATGAACTATCCTTATCAACTCAAGACCCTAGAAGAATACAACGCTGCGTATCAGCAAAGCATTCAAGACCCAGCTACTTTTTGGGCCGATATCGCTGAAAATTTCACTTGGAAAAGAAAATGGGATGCCGTCCTGGATTGGAATTTCAAGGAACCTCAAATATCTTGGTTCAAAGGTGCCCAACTCAATATCACTGAAAATTGTTTGGATCGACATTTAGCAACCCGAGGAAATGAACCTGCAATTATATGGGAATCAAATAATCCAGATGAGCAGCATCGGGTCTTGACTTACAATGAATTGCATTTCAAGGTGCAACAATTTGCCAATGTGCTGCTCAATAATGGCGTCAGAAAAGGTGATCGGGTTTGTATTTATATGGGCATGATTCCGGAATTAGCTATTGCCACACTTGCTTGCGCAAGAATTGGTGCCATTCATTCTGTGATTTTTGGTGGTTTTTCTGCTCAAGCTATTGCAGACAGACTCGACGATGCAGGTGCCAAATTTATCGTAACCTGCGATGGCGCTTTTAGAGGTGCCAAAGATATCGCACTAAAAAGTGTTGTTGACGATGCTTTGGTTGGGAATAAAACCATTGAAAAGGTCATCGTTTGTACCCGAACGCACACACCAGTATCCATGCTGAAAGGACGCGATGTTTGGTGGGAAGATGAAATCAAAAAAGTAGAATCCATGGGCAACCCGGCTGTGCCTGCTGTGGCAATGGGTGCAGAAGATATATTGTTTATTTTGTATACCTCAGGTTCTACCGGAAAGCCTAAAGGCGTTGTGCATACAACGGCTGGCTACATGGTCTGGACCAACTATACCTTTGTCAATGTATTTCAGTATCAACACGGGCAAGTGCATTTTTGTACCGCAGATATCGGTTGGATCACTGGCCATAGTTATATCATTTACGGCCCACTTAGTGCCGGCGCTACTACGCTCATGTTTGAAGGCGTACCAACTTGGCCAGATGCAGGTCGTTTTTGGGAAGTCGTTGAGAAATTTAAAGTAGATATCCTTTATACGGCACCAACCGCCATCCGCAGCCTCATGAGCTTCGGCTTAGAACCCATTCGAGGGAAAGATCTTAGTTCTTTGAAAGTGCTGGGTTCTGTTGGTGAGCCAATAAATGAAGAAGCTTGGCATTGGTACAACGAAAACATCGGGCAAAAGCGCTGTCCAATTGTAGACACTTGGTGGCAAACAGAAACCGGTGGGGTCATGATTTCCAATTTAGCGGGCGTAACACCAGCTATTCCGTCTTATGCCACATTGCCTTTACCTGGCATACAACCTTGTTTAGTCGATGAAAATGGTCATGAAATTGAAGGCAATGACGTCAGTGGTAATTTGTGCATCAAGTTTCCATGGCCTGGCATGATTCGTAGCACTTACAACGACCACGAGCGCTGTCGTCAAACCTATTTCTCTACCTATGAAAACCTGTATTTTACAGGTGATGGTTGCTTGCGCGACGCCGACGGGATGTACCGCATCACGGGTAGGGTAGACGACGTATTGAATGTCAGTGGACACCGCATTGGTACTGCTGAAGTTGAAAATGCCATCAACATGCATGCAGGTGTCATTGAAAGTGCTGTTGTAGGTTATCCGCACGACATCAAAGGGCAAGGAATCTTTGCTTATGTAATTATAGAAGATACCCATGGTGATGCAAACTTGACCAAACAAGACATCTTGCAAACGGTATCCCGAATCATTGGCCCAATTGCCAAACCCGATCAAATATTGTTTGTGCCGGGCCTACCCAAAACACGCAGCGGAAAAATCATGCGCCGCATCTTGCGAAAAATTGCAGAAGGCGACACCTCCAATTTAGGCGACACCAGTACTTTGTTAGATCCAAGTTTGGTAGAGGTTTTGATAGGATTGGCGCAATAAAAATACACATTCGTTTTGCTCATAAAAGGAACTCGAAAGGGTTCCTTTTTTTGTGTTTTCAACATTTCTATATTGAAAGCAATTCAAAAGCATAACATTGGTTTAAAACCTGAGCAACATCGAGGAGGCAACTTTGCAATAAAAACTATGAAACGCAAAGTTGATTTAGTCGTGATTTCCGACGTGCATTTAGGTACCTACGGTTCTAGAGCTGCCGAGTTGGTCAACTACCTCAAGAGCATTGATCCTAAAATGTTGGTGCTCAACGGAGATATTATTGATATTTGGCAATTTAGCAAGCGCTATTTTCCGGCTGCGCATATGGAAGTACTCAAAACCATAGCTTCAATGCTGACACACGGAACCAAAGTGGTTTACATAACTGGAAATCATGACGAGACCTTGCGCAAGTTTAAAGGTTTTAAAATGGGTGATTTCGAAATACAAAACAAACTCATCTTGAATCTGCCAACCGGAAAAGCCTGGATTTTTCATGGCGATGTTTTTGATACAACCATGAAGCATTCAAAGTGGGTGGCAAAGTTGGGTGGGAAGGGCTATGATGCCCTGATTATCCTGAATACACTAATGAATTGGATCTCTGAGAAATTAGGCAGGGGCCGAATCTCACTCTCTCAAAAAGTCAAAGACAGTGTCAAGGGAGTGGTTAAGTTTGTCAATAATTTTGAAGAAACGGCTGCAGAAATTGCCATGTGTTCTGATTATCAATTTGTGGTTTGTGGACATATACATCAGCCACAAATCAAGGTCATGAAAGGTAAGGATGGAGCAGAGGTACTTTATTTAAATTCTGGCGACTGGGTAGAAAATTCAACTGCGCTGGAATATCACTTAAATAAATGGATACTTTATCGACACGATCAGACACAAAAACAAGACGCTGAAGAAATCAAAGCGCAATATAAAGAAGCGCTGAACTATGAGTTTTTACTCAAGGAAGTCATTGCGGATTTACAAGAAAGCTAATGAAAATCTTATACGCCATACAAGGAACTGGAAATGGGCACTTAAGTAGAGCGCATGAATTGGTGCCGATACTCAGTAAATATGCGCATGTCGAAACTTTAATTTCTGGAAATCAGTCGCAAATTAAGGCGGAGTTTGAGCTCAACTACCAAAAAACAGGTCTTACCTTTTTAAGTGGGAAGAATGGAGACATCAGCATTATAAAATCTTTGCGAAATACGCATCCAATTGAATTTTTCAAGGAAATTAAGTCCTTTCCGATTCAATCTTATGATTTGGTCATCAGTGATTTCGAACCTGTTTCTGCTTGGTCTGCGCTTGTGAATAGGGTGCCTTGCATAGAGTTGAGTCATCAAGCAGGTGTTTTGCACCCAAATGCGCCTAAGCCGAGCTCTCAAAGAGGTTTTGGTCAGTATGTGCTCAAACATTATGTGCCGTCTAAAATTAAATATGGTTTTCATTTTGAAGCGTATGACAACCATGTTTTTACCCCAGTAATACGTAGGGAAATCAGAACCGCTCAACCGAGTAATCTTGAACATTATACGGTGTATTTACCTGGTTATCATGACGACGTACTCATGCATTTTTTAAGGCAATTCCCTGTTAAATGGGAAGTATTTTCCAAACATGCCAATTATGCTTATCGGGTAGACAATGTGTTTTTTGAACCGATTAGTCAGCAAAGGTTTCAAGAAAGTTTATTGCAGTCTGCAGGCGTGCTATGCGGCGCGGGTTTCGAATTACCCGCTGAAGCATTATTTTTAGGTAAAAAAGTATTGGTCATTCCGATGAAAGGCCATTATGAACAACGTTGCAATGCGCTTGGAGCAGAAAAAGTGGGGGCTACCACCATCCCGGAACTCGATCTAATTTATCATCGACAAATCAACTACTGGTTGAATCAAAACGCTCCGCTAAGGTTGGAATACAAAGATCAGTCAGAATTGGTTTTACTAAAGATTTTGGAAAATTTTGAAGGACAAGGCAAGCAAGCATTTATTGAAGATAAAAACTTTGAAACCGTCCTAGAAAAGCTCAGAATCCTGCGCTATTTGCTCTGATTTTTGTTTGTAATAATTGTAAAGTTCTTGTTGGGCATGAAAAGGAGGGAGGTCTCGTTTTGAATACAAGTTTTTATAGTTGCTAGAAATACTTCTTGCTTTAACTGAACCTTTCCATTGAAAATCAAAAATAAGCGCAATTTCTTGCTGAATGTTAGGGTCCAAAATTCTAGTTCCTACCTCGATGCGCTGATCTAAATTTCTTTCCATCCAATCGGCAGAAGAAATATAGGTTTCGGGGGCTTCGTTGTTTTCAAAAATAAAGAAGCGTGCATGTTCAAGGTAGCGATCCACGATACTAATTGCAGTAATATTTTCGCTCAGACCTTTGACACCAGGTTTTAGGCAGCAAATTCCTCGAATGATCATTTCAATCTTGACACCAGCTTTACTTGCTGCATAAAGTTTTTCAATAAGTTTAAGATCGGTAAGATTGTTGATTTTCATTTTGATGGAAGCCGGCCTTTTTGCTTTGGCATATTTGATTTCGCGATCGATCAAAGCCAATAATTTTCGGCGCGTATTGAAAGGGGATACCATCAGATACCTAAATGTGTGTCTTTCTAGGTTGTTTTCAAGCAATCCAAAAACTCTACTTACTTCAGAGGAAATGACTTTGTTTGCTGTGAGCAAAGCCAAATCGGTATAAACGGTTGCGGTGCCTTCATTGAAATTACCTGTGCCAACGTAAGTAATGAATTGGCTTTTCCCTTCATGTATTCTTTTGATTTGCAATAGTTTGGAGTGCACTTTTAAGTTTTGCAAGCCATATATTACATTGGCGCCAAATTCTTTCAAACGATTGCTCCACCAAAGGTTGTTTTCTTCATCAAAACGAGCTTGCAATTCAAACACAACAGTAACCTGTTTTCCATTGAATATGCAAGCCAATAGTGCATTCATGACCTCTGAATTTTTGGCTACACGGTAAATATTGATTTTCACATCTTTTACCTTCGGATCCAAGCTGGCTTCGCGCAGCAGATCTACGACATGATCAAATTGCTGATAGGGGAAATGCAATAAAATATCCTGCTTTAAAATTGCTTGAATGCTGCTTTTGCTGCGCTGAAGCACCGGGTGGGCAACGGGTTGTTGTGTATTAAAGCGAAAGTGTTCGTTGCCAAAGTCTGGAAAGCGCATGAAGTCTTTAAAGTTGTGGTAACGCCCACCAGGTATGGTATTTATTCCTTTCTTTAAGTCTAGTTTTTCGATTAAAAAATGCAATAAATCTTTGGGCATTTCGTCGTCGTAAACAAAGCGTACGGGTTGGCCTTTTTTGCGCTGTTTGAGACTTTTTTCAATTTTTTCAAAAAATGAAAGGGAAAGATCGTCATCTAGATCCAATTCAGCATCTCGGGTAAACTTAAACGTGTAAGCTTCCACTTTTTGCGGATGAAAAACTGTAAAAATTTCCGTCAGAAGAAGTCGGATGATGTCATCCATTAGGATTACTTTTTTTTCGTTATCATTTTTGAGTGTGAAAAAACGAGTGTAATCGGTGGGGATTTGAATTAGGGCGTAACGAGCTCTAGTTTTACTTGTGATTTTAACACCCAAATATATTGCATAATCTCGCAGTTTTGGCAGCGCTCTTTTTTTATCGAGTAAAATTGGAAAAATGGCGTGTTTGAGTTGGTCATGAAAGAAGAAATCAAGCTGAGCCAGTTCCACTCCATCTAGCTTTTTTTCATCAACAATATGGATATGATAGCTTTCAAATTCTAATTTGATCTGTTGATATGCAGCTTCAAATAACTCTTGTTGCTTCAAAACTACTTTTCTGATTTCCACATCTAAATCTTCCAGTTTTCCCTTAAAACCAATCGCATCTTGATTTTTTACTTCAATAAGTCGTTTTAGGTTTGCAACTCTTACCCTGAAAAATTCATCCAAATTATTGGAATAAATCCCCAAAAAACGCATGCGTTCTGTGAGTGGTACGTTTACATCTAATGCTTCTTGAAGTACGCGTTCGTTAAAAGATAGCCAACTGAGTTCTCTATTGATTAAATTCATAATACAAAGAAAGCCTTGCCAACTAACTTGACAAGGCTTTTTGTATTAAGATTGAGTTAAGCTTGCGTTTTTCACAACTAGTTCCAATCGAACTGCATTTTTCAATTTGTAAAGTTGCGTTCAATTTGAGCATCTTTGAGCTGTGAAAAATTGGATCAAACGATATATCATCAAACTCCTCTTCTTAGTGGCAACTACTTCTTTGGTGGGTGCAGGAGCCCGCATAAGTGGTGCTCCGTTTGATGGCAAGCTGCTCTTCACTATTTATTTGGCCAATTTGGGTACTTGGTTTTTATATGGTTTTGATTTTAGAAAGCCATTCAAGGCTGGTTGGCAACGCTTGTTTATTGCGCAACTGCTTGTCGCTTTTGGTTTTTCTGTCTGCTACCTTTCAGGTGTTCAATTTCTTGTTTTAGGGTTTATTTTTCTTCTCGGTTTACTCTATCAAGCTGAGCTACCTTTGATTGGCAAAGGTTTTCAAATCAAGAAGTTACTTGTATTTAAAAATCTATTAATTGGTATTTCGTGGGCGGCTTTGGTCTTGTTAGGAGCCGATGATTTGAGAAGTCCAGCGCCTCAGTTTTTGTTTTGGTTCGTGACGATTCAGGTGGGTTTTGGCAGCATCATTCGAGATATGAACG